>NZ_JAKNQP010000003.1:0-828045 GCF_022662455.1 Pseudomonas sp. TREG-RG-20F-10-E-6-01
CTCGCGTGGTGTAGACCTCAGAGGTGCTCTTGTGCATCAACTCGACTGCGGCTGAAGAACCGGCTTGGATGGTGGATATCATCTGTTCGATTTCTTGGGTCGACGTTTGGGTGCGGTGCGCCAAAGCCCGAACCTCATCGGCCACCACTGCAAAACCACGGCCCTGTTCACCCGCCCGTGCCGCTTCAATTGCTGCATTCAACGCCAGGAGATTCGTTTGCTCGGCAATCGCCCTGATCACACTCAGAACTTTGGTGATGTCTTGAGCCTGGCCTGCGAGTTCTTTCACCTGGGTTGAGGAGACTTCGACCAGTTCCGTCAGTCCGCGCATGGCCGTTAACGTTTCAGTCACTTTTTGATTGCCCAGATCAGCCGCCAAGCTGGACTGCGTGGCCGCTTCAGATGTGGAGTTGGCATTGCGGGCGACCTCTTCGACGGCGGCGCTCATTTCGGTCACTGCTGTGGCTGCTTGCTCGATTTCGCTGTTTTGCTGCTGAAGGGTGCGATCGGCACTTTCGGTGATCGAGGTCATTTCAACCGCTGCGGTACTCAGTTGGGCAGACGCTCCCGAGATTTCCAAGATCGTGTTTCTGAGATTTTTCTGCATCCGATTGAGCGCATGCATCAAGCGTGAGGCTTCGTCTGAACCTGTAACTTCAAGGTCGTGGGTGAGGTCGCCAGACGCGATATCTTCGGCCAACTTCAGCGAGGCGCTGATGGGGCTGACAATGCTTTTAGTGAACAGGGTCGCCAGGACGATGGTTAAGATAAATGCGACTACCAGAACCAAGATCAAGACTTTAACGCTATGCGTATATACATCTGTCGCGTCTTGCCCCGACACCACCGCCTGACGCGCATTTTGCTCACGAAGCGTTGTTAGCTGCTCCTGATAGGCGCTTGCTCGCTGTGCCTGCTCTGTGTTCGCAAAAAGGACAGCTTGGTCATGATCAGAAATATCGAGGGCAAGTACATTCTTGAGACCGTCGATGTAGACATTCATAGCTTGGTTTGTCTTCGAAAACTGGATTTCATCCTGCTCGCCAGAAATCAGATGATCACGGTAAAACGCTGTCTTCGACTGGAGCGTCTGTATGGCGCCTTCGACCAACGACAGCGATTTATCATGCACATCCTTGGTCGTGCTCGACAGCATGCGAATACTTTCAAGGCGAGCATGGAGCAGGGCGATTTGAATGTCGTCAATGACCTGGACGCTGGGCAGGGAGTTTTGCTCGATGTCCTGCTCTGCATTACGTAGGTGATCTATCTGCAAATACGAGAAGCCCGCCAGGCTTATGAGCAGGAGTGTAATTAGCCCAAAGCAGACGAAAGCCCTGCGCGCGATATTCAAGGATCTTAATTTCATATAGGCCTCCGAGGGCCGGGATTTATTGGCGTGGCAACCCACGTCATTTTGTTGAGCGCGAACAAGACAGACTGTTCATGCGGCACAGTGACTCTCGGCTGCAGCTTGGGCGGCAGACGTAAATCCAGGAATACAAAAGAATGCATCGGGATAATAGGCGCGCTAAATAATTGCGCGCTCATGAGTTGCAGGCGCTCATACCGTAAGAGGGTCGGAGGGGAATTTTCGATTAATCCAAGCGGGGGCGTGCCGCAACGACGTGCGCACCGTTGCAGGCTTCGCGCAGTGAACTACGCTGCCGGGAACGCCATGACTTCGATCATTTTGGTAACTGAAAGGGCACGATGGACAAGCGGCTTGCGGGTCTTTCAATACTGCTGACCCTCGGCTGGGTCGCCACAGTGGCGACTGTCATGTGGTATTTCTACGACAATTAATCTAAAGGCCGAATCAATTCAGGCCCCTTAGTCCTCACGTTTCCCACAGCCGTTCTACTGACATGTCGGACACGCCAATATGCCAAGCAATAATATCGAACGTAAAACTTACGCAGCACTTCCTCCTGCCGTGGGGCCCTATTCGCATTCGGTGAAACATGGCAATACCCTGTACCTGTCAGGCTTCACAGCGTTCGGAACTGATGCTCAAGGGCAGAGCCTAGAAAAACAGGCCAATGCTATTTTGGAGCAGATTAAAGCGGTTGCCGCCGAAGAGGGCACCGATATGTCTGCACTCTTGAAGGTGACTCTATTCATCACCGACTTCAGTCAACTCGGCGAACTGCGCAAGGTGCTGATGCAGCACTATGAAGGGCATTTGCCTGCCAGCTCCCTGGTCGAGGTTTCAAAGTTGTTTTCCCCGGAACTGAATATCGAAATTGAGGCTATTTTCGGGGTGTGACAGGCTGTAGAGGCGGCTTTGCATGGTCGAACAGTGTGCAAACTGCCCAAAAAATGGCCATGGAAAAGAAGGCTCAATTTTGCAATCAGGGCAGCCGATGTTAGTTCACCCGGGGATCAGCGAGGAGCGACGCCAGCGCCAACAGCAAGACCTTCGAGCACTTGTTCGTGCCCGGCTTGCGCAAAGGGTGGGTGATCACGTCTTTGGACCGTAGCGAGCGGGGGTTACTGGTTGCGTAATGGCATCCAGTTGTGCGGGCACAGCTCAGCAATTTTGCTCGCTGCGGGAGTTTAAACATTTGGCAACGACATCAATTCAATGAGGCATGGCTTTCATCTTGCTCGCGCCGCTCGCCGAGCATACTCTCGGAGCCGCATTTCTTAGGCCTTACTGCCATGTATTATTGGAACAATGAT
The DNA here is from genome assembly GCF_022662455.1 of Pseudomonas sp. TREG-RG-20F-10-E-6-01. Lineage (NCBI taxonomy): Bacteria > Pseudomonadati > Pseudomonadota > Gammaproteobacteria > Pseudomonadales > Pseudomonadaceae > Pseudomonas > Pseudomonas sp. TREG-RG-20F-10-E-6-01. The sequence goes on from NZ_JAKNQP010000003.1 coordinate 2,686, forward strand.
AATTTCGAAGGGCTTCTGGCGCTTGCGGAGAGCCTTGATGCACATTCTGACCTGAAGCCACTTGCGAGCTATTGTCGATATCGAGAACAAGGGCTACGTCGCGAAGCATTTTCTGCACTTGAACGGTTTCTCGTCGCATCCAGTTCGTTTGATAGCGCCGCCGCACGTCGCGCAGCAATCGAAATTCTCGAAGCCAATTCGCGATCCTCAAAAACCCATCAGTTTCTGACGCAGCCGCTCACCGCCCGGTTTCTGGTGCCTACGTTGAAGGCATGGATGGAGGAAGATGCAGTCACAACCTTACCCGTGCGATGGCTCGGGATGCTCAACCGTGACCCTGAACTGCTTACCAGAGCACTTTCTGGGTTCCCCGAAGATATGCCTGTCCGCAGGATGCTGATCGACTTCGCGCTTGGAGGGATTGACTATGCCACCCATCATCTTGACGAGTCTTTCTTCTTAGGCAGTGTTGACGAGGCGACCTCAGCGCTGGAGCGTGCCAGAAGACTCATAGCAGAAGCTCCTGATCCCGAAGCGCTGGCTTATCTGACATCTGAAGTGCAGCATTTCGATCGCCTCATCGCGGACTGGAAAGCCTATTCGGAAAATCCCATAGGCGGCTTCCCCGAATGGTGCGCGAAACTGGGACGAGACTACAAATATTCCGCCAAGGTCTACTACGAGTAGATGAAGGGGCGACAGATCAAGCGCGCATCAGGTTTCCTCAAGAGCGAGTTGGTTTTCATAGCATTTTGAGAGCGGGGAAGGGATCAAATCTGAATGTGGCATCGGCGTTCCTCCCTGAGACGAACAGCGTAGCAGGGAGCTTCTTCGGTGAGGCGCTGCAGGTTGCCGCAGACACCGCGAAGAAATTGAACACGCCCCGTCAAGCGCAGGGCGCGTCTGACACTATTTGCCGAGCTTCTCACGAACGTCAGTAACCATCGGACCAACAGCTTTAACGGCGTCTTTGAGCTGTTGCTCTGTTACGCCAAACTCCTTCGTCCAGTGCTTTAGCTCCCAAGGTTCTGATGTGTTCACTCGAGCACGATCTTGAGGCCCACGGTTGTTCAGATCATCAGACATATTCCACTCCCTGCGGGTTGGCCTGGAGGGCCCAGGCGACTCCCGATAGAGCATGGGAAGGTATGGGTAGTTCGATTGAGGTTACAGGAGGGTAATTGCATTCGGCAGGACGCCGGAGGAGGGGAATTGCGGAACAGTGTGGAAATTGCGGAACAAAAAATGAAAAGGCCTGCATGAAATTCATCATGCAAGCCCTTGATATCCATGGTGCCCGAACCCGGAATCGAACCGGGACGCCCTTACGAGCGGGGGATTTTAAGTCCCATGCGTCTACCAGTTTCGCCATTCGGGCGGTAGCGCGGTGCAGCAGGGTTGGGAATATATAGACCCAGGCGCTGGGATGCAAGGTCGAACGTTGTGTTTGTTGCATTCGCGTAAAGTTGAAAAAGCTTGCCAGATCAGTGATCTACACGAGGAACCTGGCGTCGAGGCGAGGGTTTTGACACGCCACGACATGCTCCTGTCACTATCTGACACAGCCCCGAATTAGAGTACGCCTGCGTATTCCAGTCAGGTCAGCTCATGAAATTTGCATCTGTTCGCATCGTGACTCAACAGTTTGAGCAACTCATACGGTTCTATCAAAACCTGTCGACTATCGAGCCGCGGCATCGGGCTGATGGTTTTGCCGAGATTGATTTCGAGGGTGTGGTTCTGGCGATAAGCGACGAGCGTTTGGTCCGCTTGCATAACAACGGGTTGGCCGTCGCTGCGAGCAACCGCTCGGCGATCCTGGAGTTTCAGGTGGAGGAGGTCGAAGCTATCCTGCTGCGGGTCAGCAGCACGCAAGTGGTAATGCCTGTGACGATCATGCCATGGGGCAATACTTGCGCACTGCTGCAGGACCCCGACGGGAACCTGGTGAATATTTTCTCAATACCCGAACAGATCAGACAAAGCGCTGCCCACTGAACCCGCGTGGCAAGCGCTGCAACCCGGGCAGGTCGGTCAGGCGTTGTGTCCACGCACTGCGCCAGTCGCTGGCAGTGTGGGTCTGGGTTTTGCGCGCGGAGCGGCGGGCGGCATTGCGTTGTGTGCGGCGCGCTTCTTTGTAGGCTTCGGTATTGCGGCAGGTGCGGCATTTGACTCGGTTCAGCTCGGTGCTGGACGTGAGGTTGCTGCCGTGGTGGCCGCAGGCTAGATGCCCGGCGACCTTGAAGTGAGTGACCATGTAAGCGTCTCCTTCTTATGGGGGTACGCGCATCCCAGACCAGCAGGTGCACGTGAGCAGGGCGGGGCAATTAACCCCGCTGCCTCAGGGTTTGGACCCCGGGCGCGGCGTGGCGTTCGGTTTGTTTCGCGACGGCTTTACGTTACCCTGCGGGGCCAAAAATCATAAAAAGGAATGAATGATGACTGTCGACGTGTTGCCCTTGGAAGGCAGCTGCCGTTGTAACCGGGTGCGTTTCAGCGTGAGCCTGCCGCCGGTGATTACCATGGCTTGCCATTGCAGCGGCTGCCGGAAAATGACCTCAAGCGCTTTCTCCCTCAGCGCCTTGATCCCCGCCAGTGGCTTTACCGTGACCCAGGGTTGCCCGGTCATCGGCGGCTTGCACGGTGTGGACCGTCACTATTGCTGCCCGCATTGCATGAGCTGGCTGTTTACCCGACCCCATGGCATCGACGAATTCGTCAATGTGCGCGCGACGTTGTTGGATGACGCCCACGATTACGTGCCGTTCATGGAAACCTGGACCAGCGAAAAGCTGCCCTGGGTTTCCACGCCTGCTGTCGAAAGCTTTGCGCAATTGCCTGAGCCGCAAGACTTTCCACGCTTGATGCAGGCCTACGCAGCGTTCAGCGCACGCTGAGTTCAGTCAATCAGTGCCAGCAGGTCGGTGTCGCCTACATCCACGCCCGCCTGGGTCAGCAGCGTGGTTGTCTGGCCTCGGTGGTGGGTCTGGTGATTGAAAAAATGCACCAGCAAGCCAAAGAACGGCTTGCGGTTCGCTGCGCCGCGCATGTTGTGATAACTCAGGTGCTGGTCCAGATCGGACTCGCGCAGGCTATGCGCCCACTCGATGATGAGCTGATCCAGCCACGCGCGATGGGCTGACAGCGCGCGGATATCGGCAAAGGCCAGCTGCTTGAGGTCGGTGGGTGTGGCAATCGCACTCAAGGGGGCCAGCGCCGAAAAGCCCGCTGGATGCTCGGCAAAGCGTTTGAGCCAGACGGTATCCCCCAGCGCTAGGTGATTCAGCGTGCCGAGGATTGAGCCAAAAAACGCCTGTCGATCCGCCGCCAGCTCCGCGTCCGTCAGCGTGCCGGCGGCGTCGTAGAGTTTGCGGTTCATCCACTGGTTGTAGTGGGCCATCAATGCGATGTGCTCGATACGGTTCACGGGTGTTCTCTCTCTCAACGGCGCAATGGCGTCATCATAGAGCGTGCCTGCCCGGCGGTCATGGTGTTCCAGCTGCGGCGGGCTATGGTTGTTGAACGCCAACACTGCGCCCTGGGAGGGCAAGACCATGAATACCAGCGATCTATTGGAACAATTGCTGCGCGGGCAGTCAGGCAGCGCCACCTCGGGCGGTGGCCTGGGCGGCCTGTTGGGCGGTTTGCTCAAAGGCACCAGCACCGGCACTGCCTCGGCCGGCGGTGGGCTGGGTGGTTTGTTGGGTGGTCTCGGTGGGCTGCTGCGCGGCGCGCCCGCCGGCGGTACGACGCAGGCGCGTTCCGGCGGGATGAATTACGCGGCACTGGCGTCCCTCGGGATGGCCGCGTTTCAGGCGTATCAGGCCTGGCAACGACAGCAGGCGTCTGCACCCCAGCAAGCCATTCAGACGGTTGACCAGCTCGACGGCCCTGAGGCCGAGGCCCACAGCCATGCACTGTTGCGTGCATTGATTGCGGCCGCCAAGGCGGATGGCAAGATCGACGCGCAGGAGCAGCAGATGATTAGCGCCGAAATCGGCCGCCACACCGATGACCCACAATTGCAGCAATGGCTCGACGCCGAAGTGGCCAAGCCGCTCAATGCTGCCGATTTTGCAGAGTATGCGCGTGACCCGGCGGTGGCGTCGGAGATCTACCTGGCCAGCGTGATGCTGGTCAATGATCAACAGGAAGGCGAGCGTAGCTACCTGGATGAATTGGCAGGGCAGTTGCAGCTCGATCCTGATCTGCAACTGCACCTGGAACAGCAAGCCAAGGCTTAGAAACGTAGGGTGGCGCCGGTCGTCAACCACTGGTCGCGCTCGCCGCTCAGGCTCTGCCCGAGGACGACATCCACGTCCAGCAACGCGCCTAGATGGAAGCGGGGCCCGACCTGCCACGCCTGGTCGCCGCCTTCCTGGCCGTAGCGCTCACCGATCAGCGTCAAAGCATGCGCAAGCTGATATTCGAACCCCGTGCCCCAGGTCAGGCGGTGGTTTTGCTCGCCGCCGTTGTAGGCATGCGTCCAGCCGCCATTCAGGTTCAGGCGCAGCGCTTGGACAGGTTGCCAGGTCAATGGCACATTCAGGTCCGCGCCGTCGAACGCGTGTTGGCGATCCAAGGCAACATGTGACGTTGCCGAAACTGCCAGCTGTAGCCCCAGGGCTTCGCGTGACCACACCTGGGCCTTCACTTGCGGGCTGACCTGCGTTTGGGCATCGCCGGCCTGGCTGGCGCGCGACAATGCGGCGCTCCATTGCACCGAGGGCAGTGCCTTGAAGGTACAGGCCGGGTTCAAGGTTTCACTGTGGCTGTTGCCTTGGTGCCGATTGGCGGTGTACCAGGCGTCCACATTGCATTCGCCTGGGGCGTTGACCGCGCCGTCATCAACCACATAGGCGCCACCGGCTGCGTGAGCTTTGGAAAGCAGCGCGATGAGCAGGACAAGGCCCAGGGTCACGCCGATAAACGTAAGGTTGCGTTGCAGTGCACGCCGCTTGGCCGGCGGCAGCAGCAACAGGGTATGGCGAGCGCCGCGATAGTGACGTGCGCGATATTTGGCAAACCCGTCTTGGCGATGAGGGGTGTGTTTTTTGTGCATGATGCACCTCGCTTGAATTCAGCTTTCTACGGTCAGCACCGAAATGCCGCTGGCTTTGGCCTGGCAGACCAGTTCCGAGGTGTCGTCACCACCCGGCAGGGCGATGACCACGTCGGGGCGGCTGTCGGTCAGCATGAAATGGTTGCGCTGGCGTTCCGCCTGCTTGCCATGGCGTTGCCAGTTGGGCGGGTAGCGCACCACGTCGATGCCGATTTCCCGCGCCCATTCCTCAACGTCACTGCCCAGAAATTGGTTGCCGCCGTGAATCAATACCTGCACCGGGCGCAGGCGGTGGTAAGCGTCCAGCACTTGGCGGGACTTTTTGGTGTCGGCGTAATGACGACCTGCACAGATCAACACGCGCATAGTCAGAATCCTTGTGTTGCACGGTGGCCGCCGGGCGACGGCCACCGTTTCAGAGGCGGGTGATCAGTACCACTGCTTGAAGCGGCGGATGTAGATCGTTTTCATCAGTTGGGCCACGCAGCAGTAGGCGAACAGCGTGCCGACCAGCCATGGGAAGTACGCCAGCGGCAGCGGCTGCAGGCCGACCAGGGTGCCCAGGGGCGAGAACGGCACGTAGATCCCCAGGCCGATGACGAGGGCGGTCATCATCAACACCGGCCAGGCGGCCGTGCTCTGGAAGAACGGGATCTTGCGGGTCCGCAACATGTGCACCACCAGGGTTTGCGAGAGCAGCCCCTCGATAAACCAGCCGGACTGGAACAGGGTCTGCATTTCCACACTGTTGGCGCTGAACACGTACCACATCAGCGCAAAGGTGGTGATGTCGAAGATCGACGAGGTCGGCCCGATCCAGATCATGAAGCGGCCGATGTTTTTCGCATCCCACTTGCGCGGTTTGGCCAGGTATTCCTTGTCCATCTTGTCCCACGGCAGGGCCAGCTGGGAGATGTCGTACATCAGGTTTTGCAGCAGCAGGTGGATCGCCAGCATCGGCATGAACGGAATGAACGCACTGGCCACCAGCACCGAGAACACGTTGCCGAAGTTGGAACTGGCGGTCATGTTCAGGTACTTCATGATGTTGCCGAAGGTTTCGCGGCCCTTGAGCACGCCTTCTTCCAGCACCATCAGGCTCTTTTCCAACAGGATGATGTCGGCCGATTCCTTGGCGATGTCGGTGCCGCTGTCCACCGAGATGCCCACGTCGGCATCGCGCAGCGCTGGCGCATCGTTGATGCCGTCGCCGAGGAAACCGACGGTGTGACCGTTGGCTTGCAGCGCTTTGAGCACCCGGGATTTCTGCAGCGGCGTCAGCTTGGCAAACACGGTGCGTTCTTCCACGCGGCGCAGCAGCGTCGCGTCGTCCATCGCTTCGATTTCTACGCCCAGCAGTGGTTGACCAGGCTCCAGGCCGACCTGGCGGCAGATTTTGCTGGTGACCACCGCGTTGTCGCCGGTCAGTACCTTTACTGCCACGCCAATTTGTTGCAGCGCCGCAATCGCCGGGCCTGCGGTTTCCTTCGGTGGATCCAGGAAGGTCAGGAAGCCCTGGATGATCAGGTTGCGCTCATCGGCGGTGGTGTACTGCTGGCGAGCCAGGGATTTGGGGATGTTGCGGGTGGCGACCACCAGTACACGAAAGCCATCCTCGTTGTAGTCATTGGCCAGTGCCAGCAGCTCGTCACGGCGACGATCATCCAGCGGCACTGCAGCGCCATCTTCCATGACGTGGGTGGAAATGCTCAGCATCTCTTCCACCGCGCCTTTGCACACCAGCAACTGGTCACCGGCGGCGTCCTTGACCACGATCGACAGGCGACGGCGCACGAAGTCGAACGGCAATTCATCGACCTTGCTGTAGGCAAATGGCCGCTGGAACTTGGGGTTGTGTTCCGAGAACTGCACCACGGCCTGGTCCATCAGGTTTTTCATGCCGCTTTGGTGGTAGCTGTTCAGCCAGGCCAGGGACAGCACCGCATCATCACGTTGGCCAAAGGCGTTGACGTGGTGTTCGAGGATGATCTTGTCCTGGGTCAGGGTGCCGGTCTTGTCGGTGCACAGCACGTCCATCGAGCCGAAGTTCTGGATCGCATTCAGGCGCTTGACCACCACTTTGCGCTTGGCCATGGCGGTAGCGCCCTTGGCCAGGTTGGCGCTGACGATCATCGGCAGCATTTCCGGGGTCAGGCCCACCGCCACGGCCAGAGCGAACAGGAATGCATCGCCCCAGTCGCCTTTGGAAAAGCCATTGAGCAGGAACACGATCGGCACCATCACCAGCATGAAGCGAATCAACAGCCAGCTGACGCTGTTGACCCCACGGTCGAACGCGGTCTGCACCCGCGAGCCGACAATCGCCTTGGCCAGCGAGCCAAAGTAAGTGCGCGGCCCGGTGGCGACCACCACGGCCTTGGCGCGGCCACTGACCACGTTGGTGCCCATAAAGCAGATGTTGGGCAGGTCCAGCAGGTTGCCCTGGTCGGCCGCCAGCGAAGAGGCGGATTTTTGCGTGACATCGCCGAGCGTGTCGTATTTTTCGACCGGCAAGGCTTCGCCGGTCAGTACGGCCTGGCTGATAAACAGGTCGCGGGATTCGATCAGCCGCACATCGGCAGGGATCATGTCGCCGGCCGACAGTTGCACGATATCGCCGGCGACCAGGTCGCGCATCGGCACTTCGCGCAGGGTCGGCTGAGCGCCGACTTGCTCACGCCGCAGCACAGTGGCGGTGGTGCGCACCATGGCTTTGAGTGCTTCGGCGGATTTGGCCGAGCGGTGTTCCTGCCAGAAGCGCAGCAGGCTGCTGAGCAGCACCATGGTCATGATGATGATGACTTTGGTCAGGTCGACTTCTTCACCGGCCTGCAACGGCAGCCAATAGTCGGTGACAAAGCTGATGCCCGCCAGGGTCAGCAACACGTAAATGAAGGGATTGTTCAGCGCCTGCAGGAACTGTACGATGGCGTGAGGCGGCTTGTCGTGGGCCACTTCGTTGTAGCCTTCGCGTTGCAGACGCGCCGAGGCGTCCAGTTCGGTCAGGCCATCCTGGGTGGCTCGCACGTTGGCGAGGGTGGCCTGCAGGCCGTTCTGGGCTTCGCGGGCGGCGCGCATCGACAGTTTGGTGTCGGTGTCGGTGCCATTTTTCTTGTGCAGAGGCGTGTTTTTTACGGCGCTCATTGTCTGTACTCCTGTCGCCAATTCTCGACAAAACATACCCGGTACTTACCTGAAGACAGGCGAGCGAAAGCATGCCGAGCCGCAAACTTCGCGATCGGTTTAAATAAGGTGTTCACATAACTTCTACAGCGCCCGCCACGCGCGCGTTAGTTAACTAACGCGCAGCGGGCTACTACTGGACGTGTTCATAAAGAACTCCAGAACATCAATTAGAAAGTTGCTGTTTCCAGCCGGGTTAAGCGCTGCGAGTGCTCAGGTAAAGTCCGAACATCAGGCTCGCTTGAGCCAGCATGGAAACCTGGGGTCTCTGCGGGTCTTGAGGGTCGGCATGGTCCCAGTGCTGCAGCAGTTGGCCGCTGGCAGGGCACAGGTGCCAGTGCGCCAACACCGGGGCCGGACGCGCTTGGTCTTTACTGGCTTGAGGGGAGGGTGCAGCAAACGTGGCGCGGGTAGGCGAAAAGCCTGCGGGCTCGCGGCACAGCTTGGCGCGCAGGGCGGCGGCCAGCGTACGTACATCGGGCAAAGCAATGAGTTGGAAGGTCATAACACACCTCGGGACCGGACGGGCGACCGGTGAGGCAGTTACGGTGGAGCATCAAGCTCTAGCGCAGCTTACCGGACCTGGAAGGCGAGTCCTGTCATATTCTGGGTTTGGCGCCCGATGCCCGCTAAAGCGGTGCTCGGACAGCGACTAGATACTGTGTCCATTGGCTTCTTTTGTGAGGTTTAAAAAAGGCCCCAGTTGCGGGCACGGGCAATCTACTCAGGCGGTTACAAAATGTCAACGCATGATTAATTAAATCAGTCCGCGTTCAGAGTTTATTCAGACAAGGGGCACGGTTAGTTATGGGATATATAACTTCATACGCCCTGTGCAGCCAGAACTGCCAGATAGATCAACACTAAACCACACGCGCCGTAACTGACGCGCTGCCACAGCGGCGAGGCGTTTTTGCGTAACAGATTGACCAGCGCCGCAATCAGAAAACACGACAGCACCGACGCCAGCATGAAACCTGCAAAAAACATCAGGGTTTGCCCAGGGCTGGGCGTGGCGCCGACGATCCCGGACAAGGCGCTGCCCAACGCGCCCCAGTACACAATGTTCTTCGGGTTAGCCAGGGAAATGGCCGCGCCCACTGCCAGCGCATTCTGTCCGGAGCGGACCGGCCCGCTGTCCGCCGCGGGCAGGTGCCAGGCGTCGATCAGGCTGCGCACACCGAGCCAGGCCAGGTACACCGCGCACACAATCGTCAGTGGAACACGCACGGTTTCATGCTCAATCAGCAGGGCGATGCCAGTGAGGCCGATCACCGCCCAGGCGGCGTCGCCCACCAGCGAACCGATCTGTACCAGCAAGGCAGCGGTGAACCCATGGAGCAAGCCACGGCGCAAGGTTTCTGCCAGCACCGCGCCGGGTGAGAGGCAAAACACAAAACCGAATACCAGCGCGTAAAAAAAGATCGTGACCATGCCGCTTTCCTTCAACAGAGGCGCGCAGTGTGCGGCTGTGTGGCGCAGGTGTCTTGAACCAGATTGCGCTTTCAGCGTTTCAACAGGCTTTGATAGCGGCCTGGGGTGATGCCATAGGCGGCGCGAAAGTGTCGGTTGAGATGGCTTTGGTCAGCAAACCCCAGCTCATGCGCGACGTCGCTGGCCGAGGCGCCGCGGCGCAAGAGTCCCTTGGCACGACACGTACGCAATTGCATCGCCCACTGCCTGGGGCTCAGCCCGGTTTCTTTCTGGAAGGTGCGCAACAGATGGAATTTGGACAGGCCCAGCTCATCGCCCAACTGGTCCAGCGGCAGCGCTTGGCTCAGTTGCTCGGCGAGCAGCTCCTGGGCGCGGCGGATCATGCCTTTGCCGCCCGTGGCAACACCGGGCAGGCGCACGCCGCTAACACCCACCACTTCACCCAGCAGCAAAACCAAGGCGTCTTCGTTAATCTCGCGGAGCAATGGGTCGTCGTTCAAGGCACCTTTGACCGCCGCAGCCAGGCGCTGTGCCAGGTCGGGCTGCAAGCAGAGCGAGCGATCAAATTCCACCTGGGCCAGCCCCAGGTCAGCCGCCAACGCGTCGGCCGCGACGTACAGGCTGACAAAATGCCAGGGTGCGCCATCAGCCGCGCCGCCGCCTTGAATCTGCCCGGGGTTGTACAAGGTGATGCTGCCAGGCCCGGCCTGGAACTCGCGGCGGTCGAGCCAGACGCTTTCCTCGCCGACCAGGTTTACGCCGATCACGCATTCATCATGGCTATGGCGGGCAAAGGTCAGGCCCGTGCAGCGTGTATGGGTGACTTCGTAGTTGCCCAGCCAGGCATGTTGCATGGCGCTCATAGGGTCGGCTCGATAGAAAATCAGCCGTGAGCATACGCTGACGAGGGTGTTCAGATCGACCACTGGCTGCAACGTGCGCCTGAGGATACACACCGTGGACCGGTGGCTATTTGGGGGGCGAGCTTACTGGGCAGGATGACTGTTCAGTAAGCTCTGCACCTTCCAAAAAGAGGTTCAGGGTTTTAAATATTTCATTGATGCAAACGAGGACGCGTGTTTTTTATAAATACGCTCGTCATCACTATCGATATCGGTAACTGCCCAGGTAGTCAGGGTTGCTGGCGACGACAATGACGCCGGGACGATCAAGGTCGCGATTACCTTTTTTGTAATGCTGGATGCTGACATCGGTTGCCCAGCTCATCCAGAGTCGGTTCACCGCACATGTCTTCACAGACTCAGGCGCAAGGCGAGCGCCGCCAGGGTGATCAACAGCACCGGCAACGTCAGCACAATTCCGACCTTGAAGTAGTAGCCCCACGTGATGCTGATGCCTTTGCGCGCAAGAATATGCAGCCACAGCAGCGTGGCCAGGCTGCCGATGGGAGTGATTTTCGGGCCCAGGTCGCTGCCGATCACGTTGGCGTAGATCATCGCGTCCTTGACCACGCCCACGGCATGGCTGGATTCGATGGACAGCGCGCCGATCAACACCGTCGGCAGGTTGTTCATCGCCGACGACAGCAGCGCCGTCAGCACCCCGGTGCCCATCGCCGCGCCCCACACGCCGTAGGTGGCGAAGGTGTCGAGCCAGGTTGCCAGGTAGGTGGTCAAACCCGCGTTACGCAAGCCGTAGACCACCAGGTACATGCCCAGAGAAAACACCACGATCTGCCACGGGGCGTCCTTCAGCACTTTGCGCGTGGAAATCTTGTGGCCTTTGGCGGCGATCACCAGCAGCAAAACGGCGCACACGGCGGAGATCGCACTGATCGGAATGCCCAGCGGCTCCAGGGCGAAACAGCCGACCAACAAAATCCCGAGTACCCACCACCCGGCACGAAAGGTCGCACGGTCGTGGACGGCGCTGGCCGGGTCATCAAGGTCGGCGGGGTCGTAGGCCTGCGGAATATCGCGGCGGAAAAACCACAGCAGCACCGCCAGCGTCGCAGCAACGCTGACGAAGTTGACCGGCACCATGACCGCTGCGTATTCGTTGAAGCCGATCTTGAAATAATCCGCCGAGACGATGTTCACCAGGTTCGACACCACCAACGGCAAGCTCGCCGTGTCGGCGATAAACCCGGCGCCCATCACGAAGGCCAGGGTGGCCGCCGGGGAAAAGCGCAACGCCAGCAGCATCGACATCACGATCGGTGTGAGGATCAACGCCGCGCCGTCGTTGGCAAACAATGCCGACACCAAGGCGCCGAGCAGCACCATATAGGCAAACAGGCGCCGGCCACGCCCCCGGCCCCAGCGTGCTACATGCAACGCGGTCCAGGCAAAGAACCCGGCTTCATCGAGCAACAGGCTGATGATAATCAGCGCGACAAAGGTGCCGGTGGCGTTCCAGATGATGTGCCACACCACCGGGATGTCAGACAGGCTGATGACCCCGCACGCCAGGGCCAGAATCGCGCCCATGGTTGCGCTCCAGCCGACCCCAAGGCCTTTGGGCTGCCAGATGACCAGAACGATGGTGAAGATAAAAATCGCAATTGCGACAAGCATGAATAAACGCTCCGATGGCTCAGCAGCAGGTGCCGGCCCGTTGTGGTCTGTTGCCCATTGCATCAAGACGCTGCGCGTCGTTTTGCAACCATGGCTGGTTAGCTTGCAAGGTGGTGTCCAGCACTTGGATGACCCAGTCGGGCAGTGCCAGATTGATGCGGTAGTAGATCCATTGACCCTGGCGACGATCCAGCAAAAGCCCACCACTGCGCAGTTGCGCCAGGTGGCGGGAGATCTTGGGTTGACTGTCGCACAGAGCATGGATCAGTTCGCACACGCAAAGTTCGCCCTCGCGCAGGATCAATAACATCAACCGTACGCGCGTGGCATCGGCCAGGCATTTGAACAGCTCGGGCGGAGAGAGGGGGGCGGACATGATCAAGGTCTTGGTATGGATAGCGTTGCGAATATATGGTTTGCCATATATGTAGGTCAAATCCTGAATTCCGTTGATGTGGATCAAATGCCCGACAATCAGCCACAAGTGTCTGAAATTAAAATGAAACACGAATGTCCTAAAGTGCCTGCCCATTGCTGATGAAGGAAGAACTCGCGTGACCCGTGCCACTCGCAACCTGCGCAAAACCCTCGATTCTGTCGCGGACAATAACGAAACCGCGGCGTTTGACCTGATGCGCGCCGTCGAAAAACTCGGCGATGAAGTGCTGCGCCAACGCCTGCTCAATACCATTCACCGGCTCAACCAGGATGCCCATGAGTTGCGCGAAGCGCGTGACTCGGTGGAGCAGGTCTCGGTCAGGCTCGCCTGAGCACGATCGTTCAAGACACGCCTCGTATCACGCTGGCATGCTTGTCGACTGTCTGTCGATGAGCCGTCTCCATGCCTACAGCCTTACCTCATTACGCCTTCGGTCGCGGCGCCCTTGCCGTTATTCCACTGTCTCTGGCCTGTGCGCCCTGGGGTTTGTTGGCCGGCTCCATGGCGATTGATGCGCAATTTACTCCGCTGCAAGCTCAGGGTTTGTCCGCCATTGTGTTCGCCGGCGCCGCGCAGCTGGTGGCGATCGGCATGGTCAAGAGCGGTGCCAGCCTGATCTCGATTGTGCTGACCACCTTGCTGCTCACATCCCAGCATCTGCTTTACGGCATGCACATGCGCCCGACGCTCTCGTCGCTCAATGTGCGCTGGCGCATGAGCCTGGGCTTTTTGCTGACGGACGAGTTTTTCGCGCTGGTCAACCACTATGACCGTCAAACCTTCAATCGCTGGTATGCGCTGGGCGTCGGCCTGACGTTCTACATCATCTGGAACCTCTTCACCCTGGCGGGCATCGTGCTCGGCAAGAGCATTCCGGGGCTTGATCAACTGGGGCTGGAATTTTCCATTGCCGCAACCTTTATCGCCTTGATTACGCCGGTGGTGCGCGACGTGCCCACGGTGGTCTGCGTGGCGGTCTCGCTGTTGTGTTCGGTATGGCTGAGTTACTTGCACTGGGAGTCGGCGGTGGTGGTGTCGGGCGTGCTGGGGATGGGCGCAGGGTTTGCCTGCAAGCGGCTGGGAGTAGGGCAGCGATGATCTACATCATGATTGTGGCCATGGGTTTGGTGGTGTTTCTCAACCGCTACTTGTTCATCGAGCCGCGTCTGCCGGTGCGCCTCAATCGCGGCGCGCGCGAGTTTCTCGGGTTTGCCGTGCCGGGAATGCTGACGGCGATTTGCGGGCCGATCATTTTTCTCGCTGAGCATAAGCTCAACGTGAGTCCGGCCAATCCTTACCTGCTGGCGGGGATCTGCGCGGTGGCGTTGATGTTCTGGACGCGCAGCGTGTTGATCACGGTGCTGCTGAGCATGGGGCTGTTTTATTTGTTTCGTTGGTGGTTTTGATGCGCGGGTAAGTAGCTGGAGGTCATCCACCAACACCCAGGCAAAAAAAAGCCCGCGGGAGGGCGGGCAGAAGTGAGACTTCTTAAAAATGAGCCTGCCAACTATAGGCAGCGTGAGCACCCTTCACAGTGAAACTAAATTCATCCGGCCGCAGGTTTAGACGGCTTCTTGGCTTTGGCCTCCGCCGCCAGGCATTCCAGGGCGAACTGCTCGGTGTAGGTCATCTGGATTGGCGTGCTTTCACCCTTTACCGTGCGTTCGCCATCGAGGATGTAGCGGATGCGCTTGTCGGTGACGCCGATGCGCTTGGCGATCCACGTCGGCGTCTGGCCGATGCGGCTGATCAGCTTGTCGGCGTAGTCGGTGGAAGGGTTATAGCGTTCGGCGTTGGGCGTCATCGGGTTTCCAGGGGCAAGCGGGGGCATAAGTAGGCGACAGCGTGACGTAATAATCCTTGAGTGTCGCCTGCTAATGGTAGAGTCGCGTTTTTTTCCAAGGAGGCGATGGCATGCGAAAGCTGGTAATTGGCGCATTGGCACTGGCAGTACTGTCCGGTTGCGCGGGCTCGAAAATGAACAATGCGCGCACCGGCGTGCCGTACAAATCGCTGGCTTCGGACAAGACGCCGTTGGTGGTTGCCCAATGCATTCAGTTCGGCTGGCAGGACGAGGCGGTATTTGGCGTTGACGCCGGAGGCTTCAAGGAGCCGATCGAAGCAGGCGGTTTTACCGTCTACACCACCGGCGGCGATTATTTTGTCGACGTGCGCAGTGCCGGCGCCGGCTCTACCGTCAATTACTTTGCCGTCGCCGACACGATGCCCGCCAAGCGCCGACTGGCCGCGCTCGCGACCTGCCTGTAATCCTTTGCCTAAGTGATATTCGGAAAAGCCCGGCGGGACAGCCGACGGACATTGGCTTATCATTCCCCCGCTCGCTCGACGTGATGGCTCTTTACCAGTACATGGACGTCGAGGCCGCAACGTCGAGCGGGCCTCTTTTCTCTTAGCGTGGCATGTAACCCAAGTGCCAGCGCCGCGGAATCTTCAGCGACACCAAGCCCAGCAACGCGGCGAACGCGCCACTGACCAGCAGCGCCTTCAGGCCGAGCTGGTGCTCCAGCACCGCGCCGATCACCGCGCCCACAAACATGCCGCCCCACGGAATCAGTTGCACCCTCCAGCCATTGCGCCGTTCTCCCAGCACCCAGCGGCCCAGCCCGCGCCCGAAGCGTGAGAGGGCGCCTGTCACATAAGTCAGGCCCACCGGCAAACCGTTTACCTCTTCCACTGCGGCGTTGAGCATACCCATCGCCACAATCGCTGCCAGCAGCGCGGGCAAGGTGTCGTCGAAGGGCCACACGGCGGCGCCGCACAGCAAGGCCGCAATGCACAGCAGCAAGGGCAGCGCGTGCCGGCGGCTGAGGCGGCTGATCACCACGCCCAGGGCGTTGCCGACGACAAAGGTTGCGACCAGCAACAACAAGCGCCCGGTAAGGCCCAAGTCACCTGCGCTGATCGCCACGGCCAGGCGCGTGGTGTTACCGCTCATGAACGAAACAAAATCGCCGCTGGCCATAAAGCCTATCGCATCGGTCATGCCGGCCAGCACGGAAAGGCTGGCCACCAGCATCAAGCCAACCCGCCCGCGCCAACGTTGACGGTGGGCGAGTGCGGCGTTGGCGTAGGGTTTGCGCGATGAAGGCAGCATGGCCCCAGGTTCCTCGGTGAGATTATTCGGCCACTACCGTAGGACGCTTTGGTTGCGCGCGCAATGACCTCAGACACACTCCAGCCGCCAGCCCTGACGCTGCCAGGTCAAAAAATGCGTCGGCCTGACGGCCTGCACGAACGTTTCGTCATGGGAGACCACCACCATCGCTCCGGTAAAACCCTGCAACGCCTGTTCAAAGGCCAGCACGGATTCAAGGTCCAGGTGGTTAGTCGGCTCGTCCAGCAACAGCAGTTGCGCCGGTACCTCGCGCCACAAGGCAATCGCCATCGCGGCCTTCAGGCGTTCGCCGCCGCTCAGCTGGCGGGTGGGTTGAGTCACCCGCAGGGCATCCAGTTGCAGCAACGCCAAACGCGTGCGCAGCTCGGCTTCGGCCAGCGGGGTGTCAAGCAGGTTGAGCTGTTCGACAATGCTACGGTTGCCATCCAGGAGTGTCAGGTGCTGGTCGAGATAGGCACTGGCCACATGCACGGCGCATTCACCACTGACCACCGGCCATTGGCCCGCAAGCACCTTGAGCAACGTGGATTTGCCGCAACCGTTCGGCCCGCGTACGGCCATGCGCATCGGGCCCGCCAGGTTGAGCGTGACGTAGCTGCAGGTGTGGTGCGGATCAAGCCAGGGCAGTTGAGCGTTTTCCGCGCTCAAAACCTGTCGGCCATTGGGCACTACTGAGCCAGGCAGGGCCAACAGCGTGGGCGAGTGATCCTCCACACGCTCATGGGCTTGGCGTACCTGCGCATCGAGCTCGTGTTTGTATGCGTGATGCGCGCTGCGCACGCTGCTGACGATTTCCTTGGCGGCGCCTTTCCAGCGGGCTTTGGTAAACCCGGTGACGTTGGCGGTTTCTGCGTGTTTACGTGCGCGGGCGGCGTTGCGCTGCAGGTTGTCATGATCCTTCTGCAGACGTTTGCGTTCGCGGCTGCGCGCCAGGCGGGCGTGTTCCAGGGCGGCCATGGCCGCGTGCTGTTCGCTGTCGCGTTGCAAGCGATAGGCATCGTAGTTGCCGCCATACACCTGCGCGCCAAGCGGCGACAGCTCAATGATGCGCGCCATCGCATTGAGCAGTTGCCGGTCATGGCTCACCACCACCAGGCCGCCGGGCCAGGCTGCCAGCGTGCGCAACAGCCAGTCACGGCCGGCGCTGTCGAGGTGGTTGGTTGGCTCATCGAGAATCAGCAACTGCGGCGTGGCCAAAAGCGCGCCGATCACTGCAACCCTGGCCAGTTGGCCGCCACTGAGTTGATCGGCTGGCGTGGCAGCGTCGAGTTGCTGCAACCCGGCTGCACCCAGCGCGGTGCGCAGGCGTTCGGCAAGGTCCCAACGATCATCGATCAGCGCGAGATCATCCGCGCGCGCCTCACCGCGGGCCAGCCGCTCAAGGGCGGCCAACACCTGGGCGGTGCCGGTGATGTCGGCGACGGTTTCGCCCGGTTGGACGGCCAGCGCCTGCGGCACATATGCCACGCTGGCCGCGCTTTTCAACGTGCCGCCAGTGGGCGCCAGCAGCCCGGCAAGCAGCTTGGCGAGCAGGCTTTTGCCCCGGCCATTACGCCCGACAATCCCGGTGGGCGCGTGATCAATCGACAGGTTGAGGTTGTTCAGCAGGGTTTCGCCATCGGCGAACTGCAAGGACAGGTGTTGCAGTGAAACGAGTACGGGCGGCCGTTTGACGTCAGTCATCAGCACCTCCAAAAAAATGTCGGACAGGCCAACAAGCGCGCCAAGCGGCTCGTTGCAGGTACATTTTGGAAGGCTTAGTTGTTCACGTCGGCGTGCATCCCGTGAGTCAGAAGAGGCGCAAAGGCTAACCCACCTTGGCGTTTTTCGGCAAGTCCGCGGCCAATTGCTCAAGGAACATTGCCAGCGCAACTTCTTCGGCTTTCAGGCCCTTGCGCACTCGGGGTTTGGGCAGCTTGGACAATTCGCCCAGGCTGAAATGCTCCAGCACGGCGGGGTGGATATAGCACTTGCGGCACACCGCCGGGGTATTGCCCAGTTGCTTGGCAACGTCCTTGACCATGGCGACCACATGCCGCTTGGCATCCGATTCCGGTTGCCACTCCAGTTCGCGCAATACAGCCAAGGCCAGGGCGGTGCCGGCCCAGGTGCGGTAGTCCTTGGCAGTGAAGTCGGCGCCGGTGAGGCTGTGCAGGTAGGCGTTGACGTCATGGGAGCTGACGGTATGCCGTTCACCGTCCTCATCCAGGTACTGAAACAGGTTTTGCCCTGGCAATTCCAGGCAACGCTTGACCACCGTGGCCAGGCGCCGGTCCTTGACGCTGACCTGATGCTCCACGCCACTCTTGCCACGAAACTGGAACAGTATCTCGCTTCCCTTGATGTCGACATGGCGGGTGCGCAGCGTGGTCAGGCCGTAGGATTTGTTGTCCCGCGCGTACTGGGTGTTGCCCACGCGAATCAGCGTGGCATCGAGCAGCATCACCACGGTGGCCAGGACTTTTTCGCGGGTGAAACCGGGCGCGGCGATTTGTGCTTCCAGTTGCGCGCGCAGTTTCGGCAGAGCATTGCCGAACTGTTGCAGGCGCGAATATTTGTCGGTGTCGCGCACCTCACGCCAACGCGGGTGGTAGCGGTATTGCTTGCGGCCACGGGCATCGCGGCCGGTGGCTTGCAAATGGCCGCGCGGGTCGGCGCAGATCCACACGTCGGTGTAGGCGGGTGGCACAGCCAATGAGTTCAGGCGTTTGATTTCGTCGGCATCGGTGATGCGCTCACCGTTGACGTCGAAATACTGAAACTTGCCGCGCAGCTTCTTGCGGCGGATACCCGGTTGGGTGTCGTCAACGTAATGCAGGTCGCGGGGCAGGTCGGCAAGCAACGCGGAGTCGGGCATGGTGCAAATTCCTTGGCAGTAATCAGGCCGGTATGTCTGATTGACCGCAGGGTTTTGCGCTCGTGCCAAATTCTTAAGCCAGCACTGCCACCGCCTTGATTTGCGCCCACAGCGCCTGGCCGGGATGCAGCTGCAACTGGTCGCGGGAAAACCGTGTGATGCGCGCCAGCAAGGGCGTGCCGCCGGCGTCGAGGCGCACCAGCACATGGGCGTTGTTGTCGGCACAGATCTCCCCGGTCACCGTCACCGGCAAGCGATTGAGGATACTGCTGGGTTCCTGCGCCTGCAGGCTGAGGCTGACATCGCGTGCCTGCACTTTGATGCGCAGCTGTTTGCCCAGCGCCAACGGCGCATGGGCAACGCGCATCGATAACGCACTGTCGGGCAATTGCAGCGTCAGCAGGTGATAGTGCGCGTCGTAGGCACTGACGCTGCCATTGATCACTACCCCGGCATCGTCACCCAGGGCCATGGGCAAATCGAGCCGCGCCAGGGTTTCACCGATGGGGCCGCTGGCCAGCGCCTGGCCGTCACTGAGTAACACGATGTGATCGGCCAGCCGCGCCACTTCGTCCTGGGCATGGCTGACGTACAGCACGGGGATATCGAGCTCGTCGTGCAGGCGTTCGAGGTACGGCAAAATTTCACTTTTGCGTTTGCTGTCCAGCGCCGCCAGGGGTTCATCCATCAACAGCAATTGGGGGCTGGTGAGCAGCGCGCGGGCGATGCCGATGCGTTGGCGTTCACCGCCGGACAGATGCTGCGGGTGGCGGTCGAGCAAATGGGCGATACCCAGCAGTTCGGTGGCGTGAGCCATGTCCACGCGCCGCTGCTGACGAGCAATACGCTTGAAGCCGAATTCCAGGTTGGCCCGCACCGACAGGTGGGGAAACAGGCTCGCTTCCTGAAACACATAGCCCAATGCGCGTTTGTGCGGTGGCACAAAGAGCCCGTTGCGGCTGTCTTGCCAGACTTGATCGTTGATCTGCACAAAGCCGTCTTCGGCACGCTCCAGCCCGGCGATACAGCGCAGGCAAGTGGTCTTGCCCGAGCCGGAATGCCCGTACAAAGCGGTGACGCCACGGCCGGGCAATTTCAAGTCCACCTTCAGCGCAAAGCCTGGGTAGTTCAGTTGCAGGCGTACCTCAATCATCGCGATCAGCTCCAGCCCATCTTGGTTTTACGGCTGGAGTAAAGCGCCAGCAATACGAGGAAGGCGAACACCACCATGGAGCCGGCCAGCCAGTGCGCCTGGGCGTATTCCATGGCTTCGACGTGGTCGTAGATCTGCACCGAGACCACGCGGGTTTTGTTGGGGATATTGCCGCCGATCATCAGCACCACGCCGAATTCACCGACGGTGTGCGCAAAGCCGAGAATCGATGCGGTGATAAACCCCGGGCGGGCCAGGGGCAGGATCACCGTGAAAAAGGTGTCCCACGGATTGGCGCGCAAGGTTGCGGCCACTTCCAGGGGGCGAGTACCGATGGCGCCGAAGGCGTTTTGCAACGGCTGCACCACAAACGGCATGGAGTAGATCACCGAACCCAGTACCAGCCCGGTGAAGCTGAAGGTCAGGGTGCCCAGGCCCAGCCATTGGGTGAATTGGCCGAAATAGCCATTGGGGCCCATGGTCAACAGCAGGTAAAACCCGATGACCGTCGGCGGCAATACCAACGGCAGGGCGACGATTGCGCCGATGGGGCCGCGCCACCAGGAACGGGTGCGCGACAGCCACAGCGCAATCGGAGTGCCGATGACCAGCAGGATCACGGTGGTCAGTGACGCCAGTTTGAGGGTCAACCAGATCGCGGAAAAATCGGCACTCGACAGCGGCATTTACTGGCCCAGCTCGTAACCGTAGGACTTGATCACCGCAGCGGCTTTCGGGCCTTTGAGGTAGTCGACCAGGGCTTTGGCTGCGGCACTGTCTTTGCCTTTGGTGAGGATCACCGCGTCTTGCTTGATCGGATCGTGCAGCGAGGCCGGCACAATCCACGCCGAACCGCGGGTGACTTTGCCGTCCTTGTAGATCTGCGACAGGGCGACGAAGCCCAGTTCAGCGTTGCCGGTGGAGACGAACTGGAAGGCTTGGGTGATGTTCTGCCCGGTGACCAGCTTGTCTGCGACCTGCTCGCTCAGACCTTCCTTGGCCAGCACTTGGGTGGCGGCGAGGCCGTAAGGTGCAGTTTTGGGGTCGGCGATGGACAAGTGCTGGTACTGGTTTTTCTTCAGCACCTCGCCTTTGGCATCGACGTAGCCCGGCTTGGCCGACCACAGCGCCAGGGTGCCGACCGCGTAGGTAAAGCGCGAACCTTTGACGGTAGCGCCTTCGTCATCGAGCTTTTTGGGGGTGGTGTCGTCTGCGCTGAGGAACACTTCGAACGGCGCGCCGTTCTTGATCTGCGTATAGAACTGGCCGGTGGCGCCATAGGCTGCAACGAGTTTGTGGCCGGTGTCTTTCTCGAAGTCGGCAGCGATTGCCTGGATCGGCGCGGTGAAGTTGGCGGCCACGGCCACCTGCACTTCGTCGGCCTGCGCCGAGCCCAGGGCAAAGGCGGCGATCAGGGTGGCGAGGGCTGTGGGGGCCAGGCGTGAGGCGCGGATCATCATGAAGCAGCTCCTTTGAGGCTGTACGGCTCGTTATAGATAGAAGGTTTTACCGCTATGTAGGGGAATATATAGCGGTTGGCCGTCGCCGGTACAGCGCAAAGTTGCCCTTGACGTCAGTTCTGCTTGAGCTTTGCCAGCGCCTGCGCGGCCAGCTCGCGAGTCAGGTCATAAGTGGATGCATCTTTGCACAGGCGCAGTGCCTGGCCCGACCACAGGTTGCTGAAACCCGCCTCGTCCTTGGCCTTGAGTGGCATCAGGGCACCGCCGGACGTGGGGAAGGCAGGCGCCGCCGGATTGATCGCGCCCAGTTCACGCATCACGCGGTTGACGATGCCTCGCGCCGGCCGGCCGGTGAACAGGTTGGTCAGCGCGGTTTCGCTGGCCTGGGCACGACGCAGCGCAGCGGCGTGGGAGGCGCTGACGTTGGCTTCGGGCGTAAACAGGTAGGCGGTGCCGATTTGTACGGCTGATGCGCCCAGAGCAAAGGCCGCGACGATGCCGCGCGCATCAGCAATACCGCCGGCCGCAATCACGGGCACGCTGACGGCGTCGACGATCTGCGGTAACAGCGCCATCAAGCCGATCTGGGTATTGAGATCGTCGCTGAGAAACATGCCACGATGCCCGCCGGCCTCAATGCCCATCGCAATGATTGCGTCGCAGCCATGCTGTTCCAGCCAGACCGCTTCTTCCACGGTGGTGGCGGATGACAGCACTTTGGCGCCGGTGGCTTTTACCCGGTCGAGCAAGGTTTTTTCCGGCAGGCCAAAGTGAAAACTCACCACCTCGGGGCGGAACGCCTCGACCACCTGGCAGGCGGCCTCGTTAAACGGCGCGCGGTTGGAAACGGGTGTTGGCGCATCAAAATCGGCGCCCAGTTCGCGGTAGTAGGGTTGCAACAGGTCCTTCCAGCGCCGGTCGCCGGCCTCATCGGCGTCGGGCGGTTGATGGCAGAAGAAATTCACGTTGATGGGACGCGTACTTGCCTGGCGGATCGTGCTCAAGGCTTCGCGCAGTTGCTCGATGGTCAGCGCTGCGGCGGGCATCGAGCCCAGCGCACCCGCTTGATTGGCGGCAATCACCATGGCGGTGGTCGTGGCACCGGCCATGGGGGCTTGGATGATGGGCAGTTGAATGCCCAGCAGGTCGATGATTCGCGAGTCTGGCCAGGTGCTCATGGGATGCGTCTCCAGCGTGAGTAGGACTTTGCGCTGTTTTAACAGGGCCATTAGCACCCGGCCAGTGCGTATTATTCACTGGACGAGAGCAGGGTTTCGTGCAGCGCCATCAGTTGATGGCATGCCCCAGCACCGCGTGAATACGCCCGGCAATATGGGCCGCATGAGTTTCCAGAGCGAAGTGGCCGGTGTCCAGCAGTTCAACCACCGCGTTGGCGTTGTCGCCCTTGTAGGCATGGGCGCCAGGCGGGATGAAAAACGGATCGTTCTGACCCCAGATCACCAGCGTCGGCACCTGGCTGGCTTTGAAAAATGCCTGGAACGCCGGGTACAGCGTGAGGTTATTGCGGTAGTCGAGAAACAGGTCCAGCTGGATTTCGTCGTTGCCCGGGCGTTGCATCAACAGCACGTCCAGCATGTAGGACTCCGGTGCGACCAACTCCGGCTGACTCACTCCATGCAAATACTGGTAGCGCGTGCCTTCCAGGCTGATGACCGCGTTGCGGATCACCTCGCGATTGGCTGCGCTCGCGTCGGCCCAGTAGGCGCGAATCGGCGCCCAGGCATCGCCCAGCCCTTCCAGATACGCGTTGCCGTTTTGCGAGACCAGCGCGCTGACCCGTTCTGGATGCGCCACCGCCAGGCGCAGGCCCACGGGTGCACCGTAATCGAAAACGTACAGGGCGTAGCGGCTCAGTTTCAGCGCATCGACGAAATGCCCGATGCTGATCGCCAGGTTATCGAAGCTGTACTGGTAATCGCGCTCGACGGGCACCTCGGTGAAGCCGAACCCTGGCAAATCGGGCGCGATGACTCGAAAGCGCGTGGCGAGCAGCGGGATGAGGTTGCGGTACATATGCGACGAGCTGGGGAACCCGTGCAGCAGCAACATGACCGGAGCCGAAGGATCGCCGGCTTCACGGTAGAACATGCGCACACCATCGACATCAACGTGGTGGTAGCGAACGACGGGGGTTGCGATAGACATGATGAGGACACCTGTGTAACTGGATTGGTCGGTAATACGGGTTACTGATTTAGAGGCTGCGCCCAAATATGTAACCTGTCAAACCAGTTATTGAGGTTATCTGTTTTTGGGGGTGTAACTATCCAGATCCAAAAATAGCGGTTACGATTGCGCGGTGCTCAAGAGGACAAGCCATGGCCACCCTTACGCCCCATGCCACACCATCACAACCCTATGTACTGGCCGACGAGCCGGTGCTGGACATGCTCAATACCCTGGCGAATGTCGACGGCCAGCCGGTGGATTTTTGGCACACCGACGCCGACGTTGCGCATTGGCTGGTGCGCCTGGAGTGGGTAGCGCAAGCGAGCATTCCCACGTTCGAAGAAGGTGCTTTGCTGGGGGCTGCACGCCAACTGCGCGAGGTGATCCGTGAACTGGTGGCCGCGCGCAAGAGCGGTGAGACGGGCAATCCGGCGGCGCTCAACAGTTTTTTACGCAAGGCGGTCAGCTATCCGCAGTTGGTCTGGCCTGCGTCCGGGCAGCCTCAACTGGAGCGCCAGCGCAAGCAACAGACGGCGGAGCAGTTTTTGTCGCCGATTGCCGAAGCAGCGGCTCAGTTATTGGTGGCCGGCGATTTCAGCTTGATTCGCCGCTGCGAGCATCCGGAATGTGTTCTGTGGTTTTATGACCGGACCAAAGCGCACAAGCGCCGTTGGTGCAGCATGGCGCTGTGTGGCAACCGGCATAAGGTTGCGCAGTTCCGTAAACGCAAAGCCTTGTAAGCGCACACTGACGCTTTAAAAGAAGAGGGCAGTGCAAGCAATTTCGGGTGGCCGGGCTCAACGTGCGCACACGTAATGCGGATGAGGCCTAGCCTGCAGCGTAAAAAATCGGACCGGTGTGGCGCTGATTTGTGCGCTGAGTCTTTACTGAGTTTCCCGTTCCAGCAACTGCCGCTTGCGCTCAACCCCCCAACGGTACCCGGAGAGTTCGCCATTGCTGCGTACGACGCGATGGCAGGGGATCGCCACAGCCAGGTGATTGGCGCCACAGGCCTGGGCCACCGCACGAAAGGATGTGGGCGCGCCGATGCGCTGGGCGATCTGCGCGTAGCTGGCCGTGCCGCCCACCGGAATGTCGCGCAGTGCCCGCCACACGCGCTCCTGAAAGGCGGTTCCGCGCAAGTCCAGGGGCAAATCCAGGCCCAGCGCCGGTGCTTCGACGAAGCCCACGACCTGGGCGATCAATTGTTCGAAATGCCGATCCGCACCCACCAACTCGGCCTTGGGAAATTGATCCTGCAGGTCGCGCACCAGCGTGTCCGGATCGTCCCCCAGCAAAATCGCACACACGCCCCGTTGGCTCTGCGCCACCAGAATGGCCCCCAGCGAGCACTGGCCCACGGCGAAATGGATCTCGCTGTTAGTGCCACCGGCCTTGTAATCGCTGGGTTTCATGCCGAGTAACTGATCGGCGGACTCATAAAAGCGGCTGTTTGAGTTAAAGCCTGCGTCGTACACCGCGTCCGTCACGGAATGCTCGCCCTTGAGGCCAGCACGCACTTTGCGCGAGCGAAGGGCGCTGGCGTAGCCCTTGGGCGTCAGGCCGGTGATGGCTTTGAAAACGCGATGAAAATGGAACGAGCTCAACCCGGCCAGGCGCGCAAGTACGTCCAGGCTGGGCGGCGTTTCGGCCTGTTCTATATGCCGGCACGCGTCGGCGACTATCTGCGCGTGGTGCGCGGCCAATTGGGTCTGGTCGCCCGCGGCGCGTTTACTCGGCCTATAACCCGCCGCCTCGGCCTGCGCAGGGCTGTCAAAAAATTCGACGTTCTCTGGCCGTGGCAAGCGCGAGGCGCTGCTGGGGCGGCAATAAACGCCGGTGGTTTTTACGCCGTAGACAAACAGCGCGTCAGCCTTGGCGTCGCGGGCGACGATGGCGGCCCAGCGAGGGTCTTGTTGGTTGTTCATGGCCTGCACTCTTGACGGGTCACGGGCAGATTAACCGCGCAGGTTGCGCTCGACACTCCGAAGCTTGCGGTCAAATCAACCGGCCGTGCGAAACGTCAGGTTGATTCGTTGCGGGCCCATCACCGGATGCACGCCGTCCTTGATCGGCATCACCCCATGAAAACGTAAACGATCGACGCCACCCCAGACCACGACATCGCCGTGAAACAACGAGATTTTCTGCGTGCGGTTACCACGCTCATGCCCGCCGAACAGAAAAATGGCGGGCAGCCCGAGGGACACGGAAACCACCGGGGCGCTATAGCAACGTTCGTTTTTATCCTGGTGCAGCGACATTTTAGCCCCGGGCACATAACGGTTGATCAGGCAGGCATCCGGGGAAAAGTCATTGAAGCCGGCTTCTGTGGCCGCCAGCTTGGCGAGCTCGCGCAAAGCCTCCGGCATCGCCGGCCAGGGTTGCCGGCTGCGCGGATCAACCGGGCTGTATCGATAGCCGGAGCTGTCGGTGGTCCAGCCCAGTGCGCCGCAACTGCTCAGGGCCGCCGACATGGTAAATCCGCCGGGTGTGACCATCTGCCGGAACGGTGATTGAGCCAATACGCGCCGCAGTTCAGGTAGCAAGCGATCAATCCAGGGCAGGGCATACCCCCTCAGCACGTAAGACTCTTCGCCGATCTGCTCGCGCCCGGCCGGTTGTTGCAGCGCATCGTCGGCGAACAGATCCGCCGTAGGGCCGGACATCGCTTACAGCGCCTTGCTCACGGTGATGTCGGTGATTTCGTCACTGGCATCGTGGATTTTCGCCAGCGCCTGCTGGGCTTCTTCGACACTGTTGGTGTGCAATTGCGCGAACTCAAAGCGACGTTCGCCGTTGAGTTTGTACTTGATGACGTATTTGGTAGTGGTAGTCACAGTGTTTTCCTGTCGAGTGTTCGGGTCAGCTCAGTTTGGTACTGGTGCGACGAACGATGCGAATCTTGTGAGACAACGCTGGCTTACGCGTGACGCTGATGGCGCGGCGTGTCACTACATCCAGGGTGATGTTCCAGAAACCGGTGCTGGGTGCGGTGATTTTTGCCGGAAATTTGTCGAACGCGCCGCCGTGATAAGTGTGGCGGCCACCGTTCTTGAAGCTGCGAAAATTGGCGTCGCTCATCAGGCGAATGTTGCACGTTTGTGAGCATTCGATGACAACGATGTCGCCCTCGTTGAGGTGCTCGCGCTGGTGGATGAATTTCATGGGGTGTCTCCAGAAGGGCTTTTTCTGAAAAATCAGAATGATACGTAGGTTAAGATAGAGTTTATCAGCCCCAGCGCGTTTATTATCGGGTCGTCGTCGACGACTTCGACAATTTAAAACAGTTATTTCCCGAGTTTTTAGAGATAAATCCTACATTGGCGGGAGAAATCTACTCTCTACGCTGTCGTAGGATCTTTATCGGAGGTTTAAGTATGAAGTGGAGTGTGTTGGTTCTGGCCCTGGCCTTAGGTGGGTGTGCTTCGGTTGCAGATATCAAGCAGACCCCGCCAACATTGGTGGTTATTTCAGGTAAAAAACCGCCGGAATATGCCGCGTGTGTCGTGCGCAAGCTCGCCGCCACCCGCAGACCGCCGCAGATCGAACCGCACAAGGACGGTGTACAGGTGATTGTGCCGCAGAAATTCTCGGCTGATCCGTCGGCGATCTTCGAGATTGAAGAACGCTCCAGCGGCAGCAGTATCAAACTTTATGAAAGCATGTCGAACGTGCCCATTCGACCTGGTGATGTGAAGAAAGCCGCAGAGGATTGCATCTCCGGCTGAGCCCCAGGCTCATTGGGCGCTTGAATCCGATAAAAAAGCCTGAGGCTGCAGTGCAGCGTCAGGCTTTTTTTTGCAATGCGTTTGGGTGTTGTCGCTAGAGGTCTATTTCCCTGCCATTTGTAAACTTATGCGCTTGTGATCTAAGCCTATAAAAATGGAGCGGTGATGAGCGTGTTGATCAGGCAAGGCATCCGTTAAACTGTCGGGTATTCAATGCAAAAAATGCCGCGCAACCTCAACGATTGCGTGGCATTTGTCTTTTTCTGGAAAACCGTCATGAAGCGTGAACACGTCAAAGCCCACCAGGCCGAGGGTCAGATTTCGGCCACCCATGTCATTCAGAACCCTGCCGATCTTGGCGAGTGGATCGTGTTTTTCAAAAAAAGCGGCGGGCGCAGTTTTTTTCTGGTGGACGAGCAGGATGAAGTCGAATCATTCGCGCGCCTGGATGACCTTATCGAGCTTCTGCGCGGGCTGGGCATCAAGTTCGCCGAAATACACCTGTAGCCGTCTGGCTATTTGCACACGACCACTACGCTTCGGCTCTTGAAGTTGCCTACGTCTTTGCCCAGGGTCTTGTCGTCTTCCTTGAGCGAGGGCGTGCCTTCGGTACCGACGATACGGTAGCCGGTGCCTGCGCAGGAGGCGTCGGCTTTCTCGTAGCAGCTGGCCCACGAGTTGGCTTCGCCCGAGCAGTCGATGGTCAGGCCTTGCTCGCCATTTTTCAGGAAGGTGTCGGAGGTGGTGGTGCAGCCGGTCATCAGCGCCAGGGTTGCAGTCAGTGCCAGAATCTTGTTCATGAGTTGAGTCGTCGTCGAGGGTGTTGGAGGGAGCGCTGACACTGTCGTGGGGCGTTCGCAGCAGATTATAGCGAACTGCCACCTAGGTACAGACAAACACAAAAAAGCCCCGTTAATCGGGGCTTTTTGCGCAAGTCGCCGTGGCTTACTTGCCTTTGGGTCTTTTGCTCGATGCGTGGCCGGCTTCGTCCACAAACACTTCGGCTACCGCGATAGCCTGGCTTTCAGTCGGAAATACCCCGGCAACGCTGTCACCGTGAAAGTTGATCAAGTGCCAGCCGTCTGCTCGCTGTGTGATCAGGTAGCCGTTTACGCCTTTTGGTTCTGACATCTATTAACAATCTCGTGGTCTGGTTCAAGCCCGTCATGATAGCGCCAAATGCCGGGGGAAAGCGCAAGTTGTTGCAGGTCAGTGTGACGCGCGGCAAAGCGTGCTAAAACAGTTATACCCCTTTTAATCATTGGGGGATGGCATGTTTTGCCGAACCGCTGGGCAAGCTCTTGGCAGGATCAGCGGAACTTACGCCGACATTTTTTCTCTATGATGACATCGCAACGCCAGCAGGACCCATTGTAAGGTGACTGCGGCCTCATTAGACTGCGCCGAATTCCGTACGCACAGCCCTTTGTAAGGACTCATATGATCAAGAAATGCTTGTTCCCAGCAGCCGGTTACGGCACTCGCTTCTTGCCAGCGACCAAAGCCATGCCCAAAGAGATGCTGCCGGTGGTGAACAAGCCACTGATTCAGTACGGCGTCGAAGAGGCATTGGATGCCGGTCTGAACGAAATCTCCATCGTCACCGGCCGTGGTAAGCGCGCACTCGAAGACCACTTCGACATCAGCTACGAGCTGGAAAACCAGATCAAGGGCACCGACAAGGAAAAATACCTGGTCGGTATCCGTAAATTGCTCGACGAGTGCTCGTTCTCCTACACCCGTCAAACCCAGATGAAAGGCCTCGGCCACGCGATCCTCACCGGCCGCCCGCTGATCGGTGACGAACCGTTTGCCGTGGTACTGGCGGACGACCTGTGCGTCAACCTGGAAGGCGACGGCGTACTGACCCAAATGGTCAAGCTGTACCAGAAATACCGTTGCACCATCGTTGCGGTGATGGAAGTCAATCCGGCAGAAACCAACAAGTACGGCGTGATCGCCGGTGACGACATTGGTGATGGCCTGATCCGCGTACGCGACATGGTCGAGAAGCCAGCGCCAGAAGACGCGCCGTCGAACCTCGCGATCATCGGCCGTTACATCCTCACCCCGGACATCTTCAAGCTGATCGAAGAAACCGAGCCAGGCAAGGGTGGCGAGATCCAGATCACCGACGCCCTGTTGAAGCAAGCCAAAGACGGTTGCGTGATTGCCTACAAGTTCAAAGGTCAGCGTTTCGACTGCGGTGGCGCTGAAGGCTACATCGAGGCGACCAACTTCTGCTACGAGCACTTCTACAAGACTGGCAAGGCTTACTGATTCACGCTTGCTGAGTGTTTTAAGAGAAAGCCACCCTCGGGTGGCTTTTTCGTTTTTCAGCCCCATCTAAATCGGTATGCTGATGACCTGCCGAGGAGAGTGAAATGGCCTACGATTTTGACCTGTATGTAATTGGCGCCGGTTCTGGCGGTGTTCGCGCGGCGCGTTTTGCCGCTGGCTTTGGCGCCAAGGTGGCCGTGGCGGAAAGCCGCTACCTGGGCGGCACGTGCGTTAACGTCGGTTGCGTACCGAAAAAACTGTTGGTGTACGGGGCGCATTTCGCCGAAGACTTCGAACAAGCGAGCGGTTTCGGCTGGTCGTTGGGTGAAGCTGACTTTGATTGGGCGACCCTGATCGCCAACAAGGATCGCGAAATCAACCGCCTCAATGGCATCTATCGCAACCTGCTGGTCAACAGTGGCGTGACCTTGCATGAAGGGCATGCGCGTCTGGTGGATCCGCACCAGATAGAGATTAATGGCGAACGCTTTACCGCCAAGCACATCCTGATCGCTACAGGTGGCTGGCCACAGATTCCAGAGATTCCAGGGCGCGAACACGCTATTGGTTCGAATGAGGCATTCTTCCTCAAGGCGCTCCCCAAACGTGTGCTGGTGGTCGGCGGTGGCTACATTGCCGTTGAGTTCGCGGGCATTTTCCATGGCCTGGGCGCTCAGACCACGCTGCTGTATCGCGGCGATCTGTTCCTGCGCGGTTTCGACGGTTCAGTGCGCACCCATCTGAAGGAAGAGCTGACCAAGCGCGGCCTCGACCTGCAGTTCAACGCCGACATCGAGCGTATCGACAAGCAAGCCGATGGAAGCCTCAAGGCCACCTTGAAAGACGGCCGCGTGCTCGAGGCCGATTGCGTGTTCTACGCCACTGGCCGCCGCCCGATGCTGGACAACCTGGGCCTGGAAAATACTGGCGTCAAGCTGGACGAGCGCGGCTTCGTTGAGGTGGATGACCTGTACCAGACCGCTGAGTCGTCGATCCTGGCGATCGGCGATGTGATTGGTCGCGTGCAGTTGACGCCAGTGGCCCTGGCTGAAGGCATGGCGGTGGCGCGTCGTCTGTTCAAGCCCGAGCAGTACCGCCCGGTGGATTACGCGATGATCCCGACAGCGGTGTTCAGCCTGCCAAACATCGGCACTGTCGGCCTGACTGAAGAAGAAGCGAAAAAGAACGGCCACAAGGTGCAGATTTTCGAAAGCCGCTTCCGGCCTATGAAGCTGACGCTGACCGATTGCCAGGAAAAAACCATGATGAAGCTGGTGGTCGACGCCGACACCGACAAGGTGTTGGGTTGCCATATGGTCGGCCCGGATGCCGGCGAGATCGTGCAAGGCCTGGCGATCGCGCTCAAGGCGGGCGCGACCAAGCAGCATTTCGATGAAACCATCGGCGTGCACCCTACGGCGGCGGAAGAGTTCGTCACCATGCGCACGCCTGTGGCTGACTGATCAGGCTTGCGGTGTTGCCTCTGGCGCCGTTGCAACGGCGGCCGCCAGGCGCAATGCCTCGATACTGGCCTGGGCCTTGATAAGGTCCAGTTCCAGGGTTTTGTTGGCAAGCTGGTGTTCGGTCAGCGATTCCTGGCGCGATTGACTCTCCAGTACCGCCACCCGCAGGCGTTCCTGAAGCAGGGTGCGTTCGCTTTCAATCAGGTTTACCTGTTCGCCAAGCTTTTGCTGCAGGGCCTGGTCTTTGCGGGTTTGCGCTTGCAGCGCGGTCAGTTCCTTCATGGTCACGCGGTGTTCAATCAATAACCGCTCGTTGTCGCGATGCAGCTGCGTGATTTCGTCCTGGCGCACCATGGCGCTTTGCTGAGCCTGGCGCAGTTCCGCCTGCACTTGTTGCAGTTGGCCTTCGTGGCGTCGCTGTTCCTGCTCGCGCTGCTCTTTGATTGCAGTGCGGTAATGCTCCAGCGCCTCCCGGGCGTGCAGGTGTTTTTCTTCCAGTGATCGAATCTGTTCGTCCTTGTCCGCAATCCTCAACTCGTAATCGCTGCACGCCTGGCTGAGCCCGGCGTTGCGGGTTTGCTCGGTCTGCAGGCTGGTACTGGCGGTTTGCAGGGCGGCGCTTTCTTCTGCCAAGGCGGCGGCCTGGATATCAAATTGTTGCTTGAGCTCGGCGTGAGCCGCCTCCAGCGCCTCTACCTGGGCGAGCAGGGCGGCTTTGTGCTGTTCGAACTGCGCCAAGGCCAGGTCGATAGGTTCTTGAGCCTTCTCTTTCAAACGTAAAGCCAGCCGTGCAACCAGCTCGCCGAGCTCGTCATCGATTGGCGCTTCGGTGATCGTCAGCCGGCTTTCGCTATCGTCCAATTCCTTCAAATAGCGATGAATCGTGGTTTTCGAGCCGGTATTGCCCATCTCGATGCGCACCGCGTCGATGCTGGGGTTTTCGCCGCGGGCAAGGATCGCCAAGCGTGCCGTTTGAACTACTGCTTTGTTTATGCCGCCGCGAGCCATGGAGTCTCCGTCGATTTCGTACTGTGGTACAGAGTATGTATATACATACTGTAACATAAATAAAAATGCGTTTAAATTCATGATTTAACGGATGGGATATTGGCGTATTATCCCGTGTCATAGCGGTTTTTAGCGCGGATTCACCTTGCAGCAGTACGAATAGGCCTTTCATGAGCGAACTGGATCGATACCTCAACGCCGCCACACGCGATAACACTCGCCGTAGTTACCGGGCGGCCATTGAGCACTTCGAGGTGAGTTGGGGCGGTTTCCTGCCGGCGACCAGCGACAGCATTGCGCGCTACCTGGTGGCGCATGCCGGCGTGCTGGCGGTAAACACCTTGAAGCTGCGGCTCTCGGCGTTGGCGCAATGGCACAGCAGCCAGGGGTTTCCCGACCCGACCAAGGCGCCGGTGGTGCGCAAGGTGCTCAAGGGCATTCGCGCGGTGCACCCAGCGCAGGAGAAGCAGGCCGAGCCGCTGCAGCTCAAGCACCTCGAGCAGGTGGTTGCATCGCTGGAGGCAGAAGCGCGACAGGCGAGCAGCGACCAGGACGCGCCTCGCTTGCTGCGCGCCAAGCGCGACACCGCGCTGATTTTGCTGGGCTTCTGGAGAGGGTTTCGCAGCGACGAGTTGTGCCGCCTGCACATCGAACACGTGCAAGCAGTGCCTGGCGCTGGCATCAGCCTGTACCTGCCACGCAGCAAAAGTGATCGCGACAACCTCGGCAAGACCTACCAGACCCCGGCGTTACTGCGGCTGTGCCCGGTACAGGCCTACAGCGACTGGCTCAGTGCTTCGGCGTTGGTGCGTGGCCAGGTGTTCCGCGGGATTGATCGCTGGGGCAACCTGGGCGAGGAGGGCTTGCACCCCAACAGCGTGATCCCGCTGCTGCGCCAGGCGCTGGAGCGCGCGGGCATTCCGGCCGATCAATACACCAGCCACTCCCTGCGTCGAGGTTTCGCCACCTGGGCTCATCGCAGTGGCTGGGACTTGAAGTCACTGATGAGTTATGTCGGTTGGAACGACATGAAATCTGCCATGCGCTATGTTGAAGCGACGCCCTTTCTTGGCATGACCTTGGCCACCCAACCGTTGATTTGAGATTTCTTCTATTAATACGGTTACCTGATAGACAAAACCAATCGTCAGCATCAGGTTTGCCAATGAGCCAACGGTCAAGAGAGTGGGTAGGATTCACCCCATCAACTTCTTAACCCCTGACGGAGAGTCAACGATGCCTATCATCAACAGCCAAGTAAAACCGTTCAAAGCAACTGCTTACAAAAACGGCAACTTCGTAGACGTGTCGGACGCTGACCTGAAAGGCAAATGGTCCGTCGTGTTCTTCTACCCAGCCGACTTCACCTTCGTTTGCCCAACCGAGCTGGAAGACCTGGCTGACAACTACGCCGAATTTCAGAAACTGGGCGTCGAAATCTACAGCGTTTCCACCGACACCCACTTTGCCCACGCTGCCTGGCACAACACTTCGCCAGCCATCGGCAAAATCCAGTACACCATGATCGGCGACCCAACCCTGACCATCTCCCGCAACTTCGACGTACTGATCGAAGAAGCTGGCCTGGCAGACCGCGGTACCTTCGTGATCGACCCAGAAGGCAAGATCAAGATCGTTGAACTGAACGACGGTGGTGTTGGCCGTGACGCTTCCGAGCTGCTGCGCAAAATCAAGGCCGCTCAATACGTAGCTGCCCACCCAGGCGAAGTGTGCCCAGCCAAGTGGAAAGAAGGCGAAGCGACGTTGGCTCCGTCCCTGGACCTGGTCGGCAAGATCTAAGTCTGTGAAGTATCAAGGGCGGAACTCCGCACTTAAGTAAGCTGCATCCGCCCTCAAAACGCCCGGGCGAGATTCGCTCGGGCGTTTTTTTGTCTGCAATAAACCGAATTAATAGGAAATCGCCCGTATGTTGGACGCCAATCTTAAAGCTCAGTTGAAGTCATACCTGGAACGGGTCACCCAGCCGATCGAGATCGTCGCCTCCCTCGACGACGGTGCGAAATCCCAGGAAATGCTTGCCCTTTTGCAAGACGTAACCAGCCTCACCACGCTGATTACTCTGAAAACCGATGGCGATGATGCGCGCAAGCCGTCGTTCTCCATCAACCGCCCGGGTGCCGATATCAGCCTGCGTTTCGCCGGCATCCCCATGGGCCATGAATTCACCTCCTTGGTGTTGGCATTGCTGCAAGTCGGCGGCCACCCCTCGAAGGCCAGTGTCGAAGTGATTGAACAAATCCGCGCCCTCAAAGGCGAGTTCAGCTTCGAGACGTACTTCTCGCTGTCCTGCCAGAACTGCCCCGACGTGGTCCAGGCACTGAACCTGATGGCCGTGCTCAACCCGAACATCCGCCACGTCGCCATCGACGGCGCGCTGTTCCAGGCTGAAGTCGATGAGCGCCAGATCATGGCGGTACCGAGCGTGTACCTCAATGGCGTGAACTTCGGTCAGGGCCGCATGGGCCTGGAAGAAATCCTCGCCAAGCTCGACACCAGCGGCATCGAAAAAGCCGCAGAAAAAATCAGCGCCAAAGACGCCTTTGATGTCCTGGTAGTCGGCGGTGGCCCAGCCGGTTCGGCGGCCGCTATCTACGCCGCACGTAAGGGCATCCGCACCGGTGTGGCGGCTGAACGCTTCGGCGGGCAAGTGCTGGACACCATGTCCATCGAGAACTTCATCTCGGTGCAAGAGACCGAAGGGCCGAAGCTGGCCAGCGCGCTTGAAGCCCACGTGCGTCAGTACGACGTGGACATCATGAACCTGCAGCGTGCCAGCAGCTTGATCCCTGCAAAAAACGCCGGTGACCTGCACGAGATTCGCTTCGAAAGCGGTGCGACCCTCAAGTCCAAGACCGTGATTCTGGCCACGGGCGCCCGCTGGCGCGAAATGGGTGTGCCGGGCGAGCAGGAATACAAAGCCAAGGGCGTGTGCTTCTGCCCGCACTGCGATGGTCCGCTGTTCAAAGGCAAGCGCGTGGCAGTGATCGGCGGGGGTAACTCCGGCGTTGAAGCGGCTATCGACCTGGCGGGTATCGTCAGCCATGTGACCTTGCTCGAGTTCGACAGCAAGCTGCGCGCCGACGCCGTGTTGCAGCGCAAGCTCTACAGCCTGCCGAACGTTGACGTGATCACCAGTGCGCTGACCAGTGAAGTCAAAGGTGATGGTCAGAAAGTCACTGGCCTGGCGTACAAGGACCGCGACAGTGGCGAGTTCAAGACCATCGACCTGGAAGGCATCTTTGTCCAGATCGGCTTGTTGCCCAACACTGACTGGCTCAAAGGCACGGTGGAGCTGACCCCGCGTGGCGAGATCATTGTCGATGCGCGTGGTGAAACCTCGCTGCCAGGTGTATTCGCCGCCGGTGACGTAACGACCGTACCGTACAAGCAAATCGTGATTGCGGTAGGCGAGGGCGCCAAGGCTTCCCTGAGCGCGTTCGATCACCTGATCCGCACGTCCGCACCTGCGTAAAGTCGGACCCGGAAATGAAAAACCCCATGAGTGATCATGGGGTTTTTTTATGGCGCGAGGCTTTTACATCGGTGCTGGTTGAATAATCTCGACCCAGTACGCATCCGGGTCCTTGATGAAAGCCAGGCTTTTCATGCGGCCGTCGGTCAGGCGCTTCTGGAAGTCACAGCCCAGGGCTTCGAAGCGTTCGCACGCAGCGACGATATCCGGCACCGAAATGCAGATGTGGCCAAAGCCACGCGGGTCGGTGTTGCCGTTGTGGTACGCGAAGTCGGCATCGTTTTCGGTGCCGTGGTTGTGGGTCAGTTCCAGGATGCCCGGGATCGACTTCATCCACTGGGTGCGTTCAGCGGCGTCGGCCGGGATCTGAGCCTTGTCCACCAGGGCCAGGAAGTACAGGCTGAATTCGGCTTCCGGGAAGTCGCGCTTTTCAACCAGGGAAAACCCCAGGACGCGGGTGTAGAAATCCAGCGACTTGGTGATGTCTTTGACCCGCAGCATGGTGTGGTTGAACACGAAGTTCGTGGTGGCGGTGTCAGGCTGGGCAGTGACGCCCGGGAAAGTGTTCAGTTCGTGCAGGCTCATGGGCCCTCCAGAAAAAAATGGGGCAAACGCGACTTGAAATGATAGGCGCGGTCCGTTGGCTTGCGGCAAGCGTCCATGCAGCCGAGCCATGATACGCAAGGGCCGCCCGGTGCGCCAAATGAAAAAGGTCACGCAGCGCTTGCGACCAGCGGGTGCCGGGCTCAAACTTTGACGCTTGAACCTTGGGCGTTTTTTGCAATGATCGAATTTCGTAAATCGCTGTTGAGCTCGTTGTGTTTACTGCTGGTTAGCCCGTTCGTACTGGCGGCCGATCCGGAAATTCACTGGCCCAGTGGCTGGCAAGTCGAGGAAGTGGAGCCGGACGGCGAAGCACCGGTAAAACCCCAGGCCGTGTCTCGTCAGCGCGCGATCAAGAACGACGAAAATGGCAATACCTTGATGGTCATGGAGTTGACCGGCACGCCGATCGAGGCGGGTCATAAAGTTAATCTTCAAGGCGTGTTGCTGGAAATGCGTAAATCCATCCAGAAAGATTTTGCCGGCAGCGGTTATCAAAGCGTGTGCACCAAGATGCACCCAACCACATTGAGCCGTCTTGATGCGTTGGAAACAACTTGCGTGATTACCGAGAATGGCCGACACGTGTTGTCGCAAACATTAGTCGGTGCGGTAGATACCGACACAGCCTATGTTTTTTCATACGCCGGCCAAGCCCAAGCCTATGAGGCCAGCCAGAACGAAGTCGGATCGGTACGCGACAGCCTGAAACTTTGAAGGTGTCAGATTGATCGGATTTGAACAAAATGAAATGTTAGTTAAGTTCGTTTTCGAATCCTTAAACAAAAAAAGCCCCGCATCAGCGGGGCTTTTTGTTAGTGCAATGCGATCAGCCGCGAAGCCAGGAATCTACAGTGGCGGCGCCATACTGTTCTTTCCAGGCTTTGAGGCCGCGGTGGTTGCCGCCTTTGGTCTCGATCAGCTCGCCGGTGTGCGGGTTGTGGTAGACCTTGACCACACGTGCGCGGCGCTGTTTAGGGGCGGCGGACGTTGCAGCACCGGCCTTGGCAGGGTGTGGATCAAGGATCGCGATGATGTCGCGCAGGCCTTTGCCGTAGTGTTTCATCAAGCCTTGCAGCTTTTCTTCGAATTCGATTTCTTTCTTCAGGCCGGCGTCGTTCTTCAGGGATTCCAGCTGTGCAAGCTGCTCTTGAAGGGCTTTTTCTGCTGCGCGAAATTCGGCGAGTCTGGACAAAATCTGTACTCCAATAATGTAGTTTGCTGATATCAACTGCAGACAAAGCTATAAGCCAAGCGCTTATAAAGTGACTCAAAGAAAGAGGCCTTTCTGCGAGTTCAGCACAGGCAGGAAAAATTGTAGTAGTTAATGCCCCACGAGTAAATCACGTCGTTTACCTAAATAAGATTATTTCATCAAGGGTAATGAGTGGCTATTCAACGGCTGGCCAGCGACTTAATGAACTCTTCACCGGGGAGTGGTCGGCCAAACAGGTAACCCTGCAGAAAATCCACACCGTGCGCCGCCAGATATTCACATTGCTCTGCTGTTTCCACGCCCTCGGCCACGATGCCCAGGTCCAGCTTGCCGGACAGTTCGATGATGCTGTCGAGGATATGCCGTGAAAGTGC
Organism: Pseudomonas sp. TREG-RG-20F-10-E-6-01; assembly: GCF_022662455.1. NCBI lineage: Bacteria > Pseudomonadati > Pseudomonadota > Gammaproteobacteria > Pseudomonadales > Pseudomonadaceae > Pseudomonas > Pseudomonas sp. TREG-RG-20F-10-E-6-01. The sequence goes on from NZ_JAKNQP010000003.1 coordinate 40,305, forward strand.
ATCAGCGCCAATCATCGCCACAAAGCTTTGATCGATTTTCAAGTAATCGACATTGAAGTTGCGCAAGTAACCCAGGCTGGAGTGCCCGGTACCAAAGTCATCGATGGCAATCATCACCCCCAATTGATGCAACGCGTCGAACAGCCGCCGCGTGATATCCGTAGGCTTGATCAGTTCACGCTCGGTTAACTCCAGCACTAGCGTCACTTGGCCTGGGGTGAACGCGGCGAGAAACGTTCGACAATCTTCCACCAGGTCCAGATCCTCACAGTGGCGTGCCGTGATATTCACGCCAACATGAAAGCCCGGACTGAAACGCGCGGCATGCGGGGCCAACTGCGCGGCGGTCTGGCGCAGCAAGGCGCGGGTCATCGGCACGATCAGGCCGGAATGCTCCGCCAACGGGATAAACAGGTCGGGACGCACCAGGCCTTCTTTTGGGTGCTGCCAACGCATCAGCACTTCACAGCCGGCCCATTCACGCGTGTCGCCGCGCACCACTGGTTGAAAGTATGGAATGAACTCGTTGGCACCCAAGGCGCGTTGCAGTTCATGGGTGGGCGCAGACGAGCGCTTTTGCAGCCAGTGCGCAAGCACGCCCGACAGCACGCCAAAAAACACCAGCAGGCTGAACAGTGCCGGATAGCGCGCTTCCATATACCGCCACACTTCACCGGCCGGCATGCCGGCGTCAACACTGTAGTGATAGCGCTCTGAGGCTAGGTGGTGATGGGCCACCTCGAACACCGGCACGGGCGTGTTGTGCACCTTGCCGTCGGCATCCAGCCAGTTGGGGCCCACTTGCAGCACCAAGTGTGCGTAACGGCTGATCAGGCGCAAGACGTTGGCCAGGTGAAAGCCATCAATCGAGGCGAACGCGGCCTTGTCGCCTTCGACCAGCCGGTTAACCAGCAGCGCGGTATCCGGTGTGACCGGGTTGCCATTCATCAACCACAGATTCCCGTCCACGTAGTCATCCGGGTTGACCGCCGACTGGTAGTGATCGCCAAACAGCGAGCTGCAATAGATGTTCTTCTGCCAGGACAACGTTGTCGCGCGCACAAAGGGCCGGCGCGTGACCTGTTCACGCAGCGCCAGCTGCGCGCCGTTGTCGCACGGCTGACCGGCCAGTGGCAGCAAGGCCTGGGCGGCGAGGGTGGTGTTATCGAGCATCAGGTCAAACTGGCGCACGGCTTCACGGGCGGTTTGCGCAGTGCTTTGTTGCAGGGTGCGTTCGGCTTGCCAGTGCAGGATGACCAGCCCCAACGCGATGGGCAGCAGGCCACTGAGGGTGGTAATCAAATAGCGGGTGGCGCGTTTTCGCGGGCCGTTTACGGTCAGGGGCATGGAGAGACGGCCTGTCGCAGGATGGGAAAAGCCCCGAAGGGCTGATCAGATAGATCAAATGATAGATGGCGCGTGCGAAATAAGCTCGCTGTACCTCGCGGTCAGATGAGTCCGGACCGCTGGAAATTCAGCGTCTGCGCCAGTTGGATGAACGCCAGGGTCGCAGGTGTCGACTGGCGTTGGTCCAGCACCGCCAGGCCAATATCACGGCCCACCCGTGGCGACAGCGGGCGCACCTGGTAACGTGCGTCCGGCGTCTGCGGCAAGGACGCCTGCGCCACTACACTCACGCCGTCGCCGCGGCTCACTGCCTCAAGCGTACTGAGCAGTTGCGAGCAGCGATAACGCACATTCGGGGTCAGACGCGCGCTGCTGAACAACCGCGAGACCAGCTCCTGCGAGCCGGCGTCGGTGAGAATGAACGGGTCGTCACACAGCGCCTTCAAGGTCACGCAAGGTTGCGCAGCCAGCGGGTGCGCAGCGGGCAGCAGGGCGACCATCTGGTCATTGAACAGCGCAAACGTATCGAAGCGCTCCTGTTCGAGCACCACAAACCCCACGTCGATGCGCCGCTCGTCCAGCCACTGGATCACTTGGCGGTCCGGGCCTTCGTCCACGTGCACCTCAATGCCCGGGTGCTGACGCCTGAATGGCTCGAGAATGCGCGGCAGCAGGCGGTTGGATGACGTCGGGCCAAAAGAGCCGATACGCAGCGTGCCGCGCTTCATGCCTCGCGCATCCGAGGCTTCCTGTTGCAGGGTGTCGGCCACGCCCAGCAGGGTGCGCGCACGCATCAGCAATTGCTGGCCGATATCACTGAGTTCGACCTGGGACTGATGGCGCCGAAACAGCTCAACGCCCAATTCCTGCTCCAAGGCCTTGATGGCATGCGACACGGCTGACTGGCTGATGCCCAGGCGGTGGGCGGTGTGGGTGAAGCTTTGCAGCTCGGCCACCCGCGAGAAGATTTGCAGTTGCGTAAGGGTCATGAGCAATTACTCATTTTACGATGATCGGTCATTAGCTACAGGATATCCCAATCCTGACATTCACAGAGCCTCACCAATGACGTCCTCTCCCGATCGCATGACTTACCTCAAACTTGCCGCTGTCACCATGATCTGGGGCGCGACCTTTGTGGCCGGCCGCTACCTGGCAGCCGACGTGGAGCCAATGCTGGCTGCCACGCTGCGTTTTGTGTTGGCCAGCGCGGCGCTGCTGGGCTTCATGGCCCTGGCACGCGTGCGCCTGGCTCGGCCCAGCGTCACGCAACTTGCGCAGTTGGCAATGCTGGGGTTCTGCGGGATCTTTTTCTACAACCTGTGTTTCTTCTACGGCCTGCATTACATCAATGCGTCGCGGGCGTCGCTGATCGTGGCCTTGAACCCGGCCGTGATCGGCCTGGGTTCATGGTGGCTGTTCAAGGAGCGGCTAGGCACGGCCAAATGCCTGGGCATTGCCTTGTGCCTGGGCGGCGCGGGTGCGGTCATCCTCAGCCGCAATCCGCATGCGCTGCAGGGTGCGACCAACACCTGGGTGGGCGATCTGCTGATTTTTGGCTGCGTGTTGGGGTGGGGCGCCTACTCGCTGTGTTCCCGCAGCCTCAACCAGAGCCTGGGGCCATTGCAGACGGTGACCTGGTCGATCTTGCTGGGCACGGCGATGTTGACGCTCACCACGCTGATCGGTGGCAAGCTCACCGTAAATGCGCTGAGCGCGATCCACTTACCGCAACTGCTCAGCCTGCTGTACCTGGGCGTGTTCGGCTCGGCGCTGGCCTACATCGCCTGGTATGACGGCATTCGCCGCATCGGCGCGACCCGCGCCGGCGTGTTCATCGCACTCAACCCGCTGACAGCGGTGATCTGCGGCGCCGTGCTGCTGGATGAGCACCTGAGCGCGCCGATGCTGGTGGGCGGGGCGGTGATCCTGCTGGGCATCCATCTGTGCAACAAACCCCTTGCGCAGCCCAAGCCATTGGGGATTTGATAAGAGTGCGGACAAACCCTGTTACGCTGTGTAGAATCGATTTACGCATACAAGAATATGGACTTGCGCTCACGCAAGCCTCGGCCGTCAGAGACTGATGTAACCATGAAGCTACTCGGCTCCCCCCTCATCTTTGGTGATTTCCTCGCGCGCAGCGTGCGAGGCCTGTCCTGTGCGCCACCCTGCAACCTCATCCTTGCTCGCAAATAAACCTGTGTTAACGACAAGAATGATGAGGTGCCACCATGGCAGACCAATACGAAAACCCAATGGGCCTGATGGGCTTTGAATTTATCGAATTCGCATCGCCAACGCCGGGCACCCTGGAGCCGATCTTCGAGATCATGGGCTTCACCAAAGTCGCCTCCCACCGCTCCAAGAACGTGCACCTGTATCGCCAGGGCGAAATCAACCTGATCCTCAACAACCAGCCCGACAGCCTGGCCTCCTACTTTGCGGCCGAACACGGCCCGTCGGTGTGCGGCATGGCGTTCCGCGTCAAGGATTCGCAGCAGGCCTACAACCGCGCACTCGAACTCGGCGCCCAACCGATTCATATCGAAACCGGCCCGATGGAGCTGAACCTGCCAGCCATCAAGGGCATCGGCGGCGCGCCGCTGTACCTGATCGACCGTTTCGGCGAAGGCAACTCGATCTATGACATCGACTTCGTGTACCTAGACGGTGTGGACCGCAACCCGGTGGGCGCCGGCCTCAAGGTCATCGACCACCTGACCCACAACGTGTATCGCGGGCGCATGGTCTATTGGGCCAACTTCTACGAGAAGCTGTTCAACTTCCGTGAAGCGCGCTACTTCGATATCAAGGGCGAATACACCGGCCTGACGTCCAAGGCCATGAGCGCTCCGGACGGCATGATCCGCATCCCGCTGAACGAAGAATCGTCCAAGGGCGCGGGCCAGATCGAAGAGTTCCTGATGCAGTTCAACGGCGAAGGCATCCAGCACGTGGCGTTCCTCACCGACGACCTGGTCAAGACCTGGGACGCGCTGAAGAACATCGGCATGCGCTTCATGACCGCGCCGCCAGACACCTACTATGAAATGCTCGAGGGCCGCCTGCCTAACCACGGCGAGCCGGTGGACCAACTGCAAGCGCGCGGCATTCTGCTCGACGGTTCGTCGATTGCCGGTGACAAGCGCCTGCTGCTGCAAATCTTCTCGGAAACCCTGATGGGCCCGGTGTTCTTCGAATTCATCCAGCGCAAGGGCGATGATGGGTTTGGCGAGGGCAACTTCAAGGCGCTGTTCGAGTCGATCGAGCGTGACCAGGTGCGTCGTGGTGTACTGACCGCCGACTAAGCGTAAAAAAGCCCGGCCGAGGTAACCCTCGGCCGGGCTTTTTATGGCCTGCGCATCACGCTTTGCGCTGACGCACCAAGTGCTTGAAGCCTTCGTACACCAGCACCATCACCGCCAGCCAGATCGGGATATAGGTCAGCCACTGGCCGCCCTTGATGCCTTCGCCCAATATCAGCGCCACCGCCAGCAGCAACACCGGCTCCACATAGCTGAGCAGCCCGAACAGGCTGAAAGGCAGCTGCCGGCTGGCCACGATATAGCTGACCAGCGCCGAGGCACTGATCACGCCCAGCATCGGAATCAATGCATACAGCTTGGGATGACTGTCCATCACGGCAAAGCCTTGTTCGCCGTGCTGCACAAACCACCAGGCCAGGGGCAGCATCAGCGCCATGTCCAGCCACAACCCGCCCAGGTGATCTGTGGTGAGGTATTTGCGCACCACAAAATAGATCGGGTAACCAATGATCACCACCAGGGTTGCCCAGGAAAAACCACCGGCCTGATACAACTCGTTGAGCACGCCGAGCGCGGCAAAAAATACCGCGATCTGCTGCAGGCGCGACAAGCGCTCGCCGTACACCAGGCGCCCGGTCAACACCATGGTCAGCGGCAGCAGAAAGTAGCCGACCGACACATCCAGGCTGCGCCCATTGAGCGGTGCCCACATAAATAGCCACAGTTGCACGCCGAGCAACGCCGACGACAACAGCACACCGCCGATCAGCCGCGGCTTGGCCGCCAGCATCCGTACCAGCTCCCATACCCGCCGCCATTCGCCGCTGACGATCATGAACACGGTCATGCACGGCACGGTCAGCAACATGCGCCAGCCGAAAATTTCCAGGCCGCTCAATGGCGTGAGCAGCGAGGTGAAGTAATACATCACGGCAAACAACACCGAGGCCAATACCGACAACACAACACCTTTAGACACACTGTCCTCGCGAAAACGAATAGCTACAAAAGAGGGGGGATATTTCAGGAGGGGATTATGGTGCTTTTGGCGGCAGACGGTTGCGCTGTTTTGGGGCGTTTTGCAGGAAATTTTCTCGCCACACCAGGTTCAGCCAAATCGCCTAAGGCAAGCGGGCGTAGCGGGGCAAGCCCGCTCGCCACACACCTACACGTTGCAGGCGCTAGGCGCGCGCCACGCGGCCCGAGACAAAATGGCCCACATCATTAAACCCCGGTGTGGACGAATGCCCCGGCGTCACCAGCGAATCAATAAAGGCCTCATCTTCAGCGCTGATCTTCACTTCCAGCGCGCCGGTGTACGCGTCCCACTGCGCTTCGGTGCGCGGCCCGACAATTGCCGAACTCACGGCCGCGTTGTTCAGCACCCAGGCAATCGCAAACTCGACCATGCCGACGCCGCGCCCTTGGGTGTACTGCTGAATCTGTTGGGCGATGCGCAGTGACTCCACGCGCCATTCGGTTTCCAGAATGCGCTTGTCCTGACGCGCTGCACGGCTGCCAGCTTGGGGCGTGACGTCGGGTGCGTACTTGCCGCTGAGCACGCCGCGCGCCAGCGGGCTGTAAGGCACCACGCCCAGGCCGTAGGCGGCTGCGGCGGTGAGCTGCTCGACCTCGGCCTGGCGATTGACGATGTTGTACAGCGGTTGGCTGATGATCGGCTGGTCCACGCCCAAACGCTCGGCCACGCGCATCACTTCGGCGATGCGCCAGCCCCGGTAGTTGGACAGGCCCCAATAGCGGATCTTGCCCTGGCGGATCAAATCGCCAATCGCCGACACCGTGACGTCCAGCTGCGTGTCATGGTCTTCGCGGTGCAGGTAATAGATGTCCAGGTAGTCGGTGTCCAGGCGCGTCAAGCTGGCTTCCAGCGCGTTGAAAATGCGCTTGCGGCTCAACCCTCTGCGATTCGGCACGCCGTCGGCCGGGCCGATGCCGACCTTGGACGCCACCACCCAGTCCTGGCGATGACGAACGATGGCCTCGCCGACGATTTCTTCGGAACGCCCGCCGGTGTAGACGTCGGCGGTGTCGATAAAATTGATGCCCTGGTCCCAGGCCTTGTCGATGATGCGCAGCGAGTCTTCGGTGTTGGTCTGTTCGCCAAACATCATGGTGCCCAGTGTCAGTGCGCTGACCTTCAACCCGGACTGGCCCAATGTGCGGTAAATCATACAAAGCTCCTCATGGCAGGGAAACGTGAACCCTGCAATACCAGACTCGAGGGCTCTGGAACAAGCCCGGCGCGTGTTTCTTCATGCACTGAGCAAGGCCTGACAGCGTGTCTGCAGAAATCGGTGCAGCACTTTCACCCGTTCCGACACTTGCAGGCGGTGCGGGCACATCAGGTTGAACGGCGTGGGTTCGCCTTGCCAGTCGGGCAACAGCGGCACCAGGCGCCCGGCCTTGATATCACTGGCGATGTCCAGGTTGGCCTTGTAGGCAATGCCATGGCCGGCCAGCGCCCAGCGCCGCACAATTTCGCCGTCGTCGCTGAGGTAATCGCCCGTCACCTCGACTTCCTGCAGCAGTGCGCCCTGGCGGAAGTACCAGGTGTTGTTGGCCTGCCCACGGCGCATGTAGCGCAGCGTGCTGTGCTGGGCCAGGTCTGCCGGCGTGCGCGGTGTGCCATGGCGTGCGAGGTAGTCGGGGCTGGCACAGGGAATGCGGTGGTGGCCAGGCACCACCGGCAGCGCGACCAGGCTGGAGTCGCGTGGCACGCCAAAGCGCAGGGCAATGTCGACGGTGTCGCGGAATAAGTCGGCGTTGCTGTCGTTGAGCAACAACTGCAAGCGGATGTTCGGGTGTTCGAGCTTGAATTCGTCCAGCCAGCCCAGCAGCACATTGCGGCCAAAATCCGAGGGCGCCGCCAATTGCAATAAACCGCTGAGGCTCTGGCCTTGTTGCTTGATCGCCTGCTCACCTTCCGACAAAGCTTCCAGGGCGACCCGAACGCTGTCCAGGTAGCGCCGGCCTTCTTCGGTCAGGCGCATGCTGCGCGTGGAGCGGGCCAGCAGGCGGATGCCCAGCCGCGTTTCCAGGCGCTTGAGCGCAATGCTCGCCGCAGCCGGTGTGAGGTTGAGGCTGCGCGCAGCCGCTGACAGGCTGCCGGTGTCGGCGGTGCGCACAAACACTTCAAGGTCGAGGGTTGAGCTCATTTGTAAAAATCCTTTAAAGATCTTGTCGTTTTACCGGGATTTTTCGCTGATTGCCAAGCTGAGAAGATCAACGCTCACTTTCTTAGTCAGGTAGTTAACCCATGGCATCTTCCCTCAGCGGTAAAACCGTCATCGTCATCGGCGGCAGCAGCGGTATCGGCGCCGCCGTGGCCAAAGCGGCCACGGCGCGAGGCGCACAGGTGGTGCTGGCCGGGCGACGGTTGACGTCCGGTGTCGCCGGCGGCGTACGCAGCGAGCCGGTGGATGTGACCGACACTGCATCCTTGCAACGCTTGTTCGAGGCGGTGGGGCGCTTTGACCATCTGGTCTACACCTCTGGGCCGTCGGTGCGCGCCAAACCCTTGCTCGACACCGACCTGGATGAGGCCCAGGACAATTTCGACGTGAAGCTCTGGGGCTCGCTGCGCGCGATTCAACAGGCGCTGCCATTTCTCGACGAGCACGGCAGCATCACGCTGACCTCTGGCCAACTGGGCCGTAAATTGGCGCCCGGCCAGTTCATCAAGACCGGCATCAATGCCGCGACCGAGGCGCTGGGTAAACAACTGGCGAAGGAACTGGCGCCACGGCGGGTCAATGTGATCAGCCCGGGCGTGATCGACACGCCTGCTTATGCAGGCTTGGCAGAAGAACAGCGCCAGGCGATGTTTGCCAAGACCGGTGGCGCGTTGCCGGTGGGGCGCGTGGGGCAGGCTGACGAAGTGGCAGCGGGGTACGTGCTGGCCATGGAGAATGGCTTTGTCACTGGCGCCGTGATCGACATCGACGGCGGTGGCCTGTTGTAAACCCGGCAACAAAAGTGGGAGCGGGCTTGCTCGCGAAAGCAGTGCGTCAGTCACCGAATGTATCGACTGAACCACCGCATTCGCGAGCAAGCCCGCTCCCACATTGAACTGATTGCTGCCGGGCGCGCGTTATACCTTCAATGTGCGCGTCATGCGCAGCGCCAGCACACTGCCGGCAACGATCACCGCCGCCAGCAAGTACAACGCCACATCCGTGGACCCGGTGGCATCCTTCACAAACCCTACGATATACGGGCTGAGGAAGCCGGCCATCTGGCCCATGGAGTTGATCAGCGCCAAACCACCGGCCGCAGCGCCGGCACTGAGCATGGCGGTCGGCACCGGCCAGAACATCGGCAGGCCGGTGAGGGCGCCCATGGTGGCAATGGTCAGGCCAAGAATCGCAATCGCCGGGGTGGTGGCGAAATTCACGGCGATCACCAAACCGATAGCCCCCATCAACATCGGCACCACCAAATGCCAGCGACGCTCCTTACGCAAGTCGGCGGAGCGGCCCACCAGCAACATGAACACCGCGGCCAGCAGGTACGGAATCGCGCTGAGCCAGCCAATCACCAGGTTATCGCTGAAGCCCAGGCTCTTGATGATCGACGGCAGCCAGAAGTTGATCGCGTACACGCCGCTCTGGATGCAGAAGTAGATCAGGCCGAACGCCCAGATGGCAGGGTTCTTGAACACCTCGCCGAGCGAATCTGTGGTGGTTTTCGGCTTGTTCGCCAGATCCGTTGCCTGGTCGGCCTCCAGCACTGCACGCTCATGCGGCGTAAGCCACTTGGCATTGGCAAAGCTGTCGCTGAGCAGGAAATAGGCGAGCGCGCCCAGGATCACCGTCGGGATGCCTTGCAACACAAACATCCACTGCCAGCCGGCCAGGCCACCCTGGCCGGCGGCAAAGTGGTTGAGGATCCAGCCGGAAAACGGGCTGCCGAGCAGGCCGGACACCGGGATTGCCGACATGAACAACGCCATGATCCGCCCACGGCGAAAGGTCGGGAACCACTGCGAGAGGTACAGCACCACGCCTGGGAAGAACCCGGCTTCAGCGGCACCGGTCAACAGGCGCAGGCCATAGAAGTGTGTTGGCGTGGTCACGAACAGCAAGCATGTGGAGAGCGTGCCCCACACGATCATCATCAGCGCAATCCAGCGCCGCGGGCCGAACTTGGTCAGCGCCAGGTTGCTCGGCACGCCGCACAGTACGTAACCGATAAAGAAAATCCCGGCCCCCAGGCCGTACACCGTTTCACTGAATTTCAACGCATCGAGCATCTGCAACTTGGCAAAACCAACGTTTACCCGGTCAAGGTAATTAAACAGGTAGCAGATGAAAATGAAGGGGATCAGGCGCAGGGTAATGCGCTTGTAGATGGCGTTTTTATCGTCATCGGTGGCCAGTGTGGCAGCGGCGCTCTGTGACATGTCAGTCTCTCTTTATTATGATTTTTCGCGATGCGAAGGTAACGTTGATCGCCCAATGAGTCTCGGCCACCTTGCGGGGTGCTGTCTTTGTGCTTGCGCACAGTCAAGCACGCTTTGCGCTGTGCCTATGACCAACTCGCTTTTTTCAGGAATTTAGCCCCATGTTCGAGCTGGATCATGACCTGGCGCAGGATATCGTCAATCGCACCATGGCGATCCTGCCCTACAACGTCAACGTCATGGACAGCCAGGGCCTGATTCTGGGCAGCGGCGAGCCGGAGCGCATCAATACCCGCCATGAGGGCGCGCAGCTGGTGCTGGCCAACGGCCGGGTAGTCGAGATCGACGGCCAGACTGCCAAGCACCTCAAGGGCGTGCAGCCGGGCATCAACCTGCCCTTAATGCACGACCAACGCCTGATCGGCGTGCTGGGCATTACCGGTGAACCCGAGCTGTTGCGCACCTACGCTGAACTGGTGCGCATGACCGCCGAGATGTTGGTCAGCCACCGTCATCAGCAAGCCGAGCAGCAATGGCGACGCCAGCGGTGCGATGACCTGCTCGCGTTATTGCTGGCCGAACGCGGTGAATCGCCGCGCCTGGTGGACGAGGCCCAGCAACTGGGGCTCAAGCCGCACATGCCGCGCACGCCGTACCTGTTTGAACTGGGCGTGGGTCAGTCGGCCGAGGCGCTGAGCGCGTGGCTGACCAGCCGTTACCCGGACAGTTGGTGTGTCAGCTCTGCGCAATTCTCTCTGTTGTGGTGCCGGCCGGCGGCCGTGCAGGTGGACAACCCACGGTTGCTGGAAAAACTTCAGGGCCTGGGCTGGAACATCCTGCGGGTTGCCGTCGGTGGGCAAGCCGATGGCCTGGCGGGCTTGCGCCGGTGTTATCGCCGGGTCGGCGATCTGCTGGCCTACGGTCGTGACATCTTGCCTCACTCACGCTTGTTGACGCTCAACCGCTATCGCCTGCCGGTGATGCTCTGGCGCCACCGCAACGATGATGCGCTGGATGAACTGCTGAACCCGTTGCGCAAAGTCCTGGCCAAGGACACCAATGGCCAACTGCTTGCCACGCTGCGCAGTTGGTGCGACCACGACGGCCAGAGCCAGGCCTGCGCCGACGCGCTGGGCATCCACCGCAACAGCTTGCGCTACCGAATGGAACGCATTGCCGAGCTCAGCGGCGTCGACCCGTTGACCCTCGACGGCATGCTGGCCCTGTACCTTGGCGTCCAGCTTTTGCCCCAGGCTTTGTCGGAATGAACAACAAAGCTGCGCCACACTTGTGCATCGGACCGGCGTCATTGCCGCAGCCAACTGGCAGCATGGGCGTTATAAAAACCGGAGAACGCCCATGAAAATCATCATCGCCCCCGACTCGTTCAAAGACAGCCTGAGCGCCGAAGGCGTCGCCCAGGCCATCGCCGAAGGCTTGGCCGAGGTCTGGCCGCAGGCACATCTGGTGCAGTGCCCGATGGCGGACGGTGGCGAGGGCACGGTGGATTCGGTGCTTGCCGCCTGCAATGGCGAGTTGCGCAGCCAGACGGTTAGAGGCCCCTTGGGCGCGTCGGTTGAGGCTCGCTGGGGCTGGTTGGCCGACAGCCATACCGCGATTATCGAAATGGCCGAAGCCAGTGGTTTGCAACTGCTGGCGCCGGGCAAGCGCGACGCCTGTTCGAGCAGCACTTACGGCACGGGCGAACTGATCCGTGCAGCCCTGGACGCCGGTGCCCGGCGCATCATTCTGGCGATTGGCGGCAGTGCGACCAACGATGCCGGTGCCGGGGCGATGCAGGCGCTGGGTGTGCAACTGTTCGATGCGCAAGGTCAGGCACTTGCCCCGGGTGGCCTGGCGCTGGCGCGGCTTGCGCGGATCAGCCTTGAACAACTGGACCCACGTTTGGCTCAGGTGCGTTTTGACATTGCTGCCGATGTGAACAACCCGCTGTGTGGCCCGCACGGCGCGTCTGCCATTTTCGGCCCGCAAAAAGGTGCCAGCGCGCAGCAGGTCCAACAACTGGACGCAGCCCTTGGTCACTTTGCCGATCACTGCACCAAGGTCCTGCCCAAAGACGTGCGCGATGAACCCGGCAGCGGCGCCGCCGGTGGCTTGGGTTTTGCCGCCAAAGCGTTCCTTGGCGCGCAATTTCGCGCGGGTGTGGAGGTGGTGGCCGAACTGGTTGGTTTGGACGCAGCGGTGCAGGGGGCTGATTTGGTGGTCACCGGCGAAGGCCGTTTCGACGCCCAGACCCTGCGCGGCAAAACCCCTTTCGGCGTGGCGCGCATCGCCCAGCAGCACAACGTGCCCGTCATCGTGATTGCCGGCACCCTGGGCGAGGGCTACGAGCACATGTACAGCCACGGCGTGAACGCCGCATTCGCCTTGCCGTCCGGGCCGATGAGCCTCGAACAGGCGTGCAGCGATGCGCCGCGCCTGCTGCGCGAGCGTGCGGCAGATATTGCGCGACTGTGGCGCACCGCGACCGGGCGCTGACGCAACGCCGTGAACGTGGGACAATCCGCGCCGTTTTTCGACACGGAGAGTCCCATGCTGCGCACCGCATTCCTGGCCCTGTTGCTGACTGGCATCAGCGCCCCGGCCCTCGCTCAACCCGCGACTGAAACCGTCCCGCTGCTGCGGGAAATCAAGAATTGGGTCATCGGCTGCGACAACCTGCGCAATTGTCACGCCCTCAGCGCGCCCAGCGGCGTTGACGAGCAAGACGCCAGTTCCCTGACCTTGCATATCTGGCATCAAGCCGGCCCCGAAGGCTACCTGCGTTTGCGCGTTGATCATCGCGGTGAGGCGCTGGACCTTTCGACCCTGCAATTGGATGGAAAGCCCCTGGGCCAGGCACTGATGCGCAGCCTGCAGGTGCAGTTGGACGATCAGCGTGTTGATCCCCAAATGCAATCCTACGGCGTGATCGAGGACGCGCCGGCGCGGCTCTGGCTGCAGCGCTTGCGCAACGGCCAGCGTTTGCAGTTACCTGGCGATGACACCGCGCATGTGTCCCTGAGCGGGCTAAGTGCCTCGCTGCTATTGATGGACGCGGTGCAAGGGCGGGTGGATAACGTCACCGCACTCGCGCGGCCTGGCAAGGGCGCGGCCAGCGGCGTGCCGGCACGCTTGCCGCCACCGGTGCTGCGCCCGTTCACGTCGGCGCCAGCGCTCAACTACCAGGAACAGGCCGCACTGGCCGCCGCAGCGGTGAAGGCGATCAACAGCACCGACACCGCGATGAAACCCGAGGCCGAAGTCGGCGCCCTGAGCGAGGCTCAAGCCCTGACAGTGGTTCGCTATGACTGCGCGGCCTACACCTGCGAGTACGAAGTCAGCAGCCGCGAGCGCAAGGCGCCGTACTCCGAAACCACCTTGAGCATTCAACCGTTGCCCTTGGACGGCGCTGCCCTGCAAGGGTCGGTGGACTACGACCCAACCACCGGCACCTTGAGCTATTTCTACAAACTGCGTGGCGTGGGTGATTGCGGTGAGGGCGGTGTCTGGGTGTTCGACGGCAAGGCTTTCCAGCTGCGCGAGTTGCATCAGATGCCGCGCTGCAATGGGGTGGGTTACGGCGATTGGCCGTCGCTGTGGACGACAGTGCCAGCACCCTAGCCAGCCTGCGGGCTTGGCCTCTACACTGGGCGGCCACTTGTTTTTCCAAGGAAGAAACGCAATGCACACACCTGAATCCCCTGTCGTGATCCAGCGCTTCACCGAGGCCCACCTTGAAGGCGTCGCTGCGCTCTACAACGAACCGGCTGTGTGCCGTCAGGTGCTGCAAATGCCTTTCCAATCGGTGCAGGCTTGGCGTAACAAACTGGCGCTGGATGACGAGCGGCGGCTGCAGCTGGTGGCGATGCATGCAGGGGAAGTGATCGGCCAGCTTGGCCTGGAGCAAACCCTGCGTGTGCGCCGCAGCCATGTCGGTTCGTTCGGCATGGGCGTCGCCAGCGCCTGGCAAGGCAAGGGCGTCGGCTCCAGGCTGTTGGCGGCCGCGCTGGACGTGGCCGACAACTGGATGAACTTGCGCCGCGTCGAACTGACGGTGTACGCCGACAACGAAGCGGCGCATAACCTCTATCGCAAGTTCGGCTTCGAGGTCGAAGGCCGGATGCGCGATTACGCCCTGCGTGACGGCGTCTTCGTCGACACCCTGAGCATGGCGCGCCTGCGTCAGTCGGCTTAACCCTGCAGCGCAAACGCCACCGCAGCCTGCGCATGCAGCTCGGTGGTGTCCAGCAATGGCAGGTTGCTGTGCTGCGGTTTGATCAGCAGACCGATTTCCGTGCAGCCCAGAATGATCGCCTGGGCGCCACGTGCGGCCAGCGACTCGATCACCCGCTGATAGACCTGGCGTGACGCGGCGCTGATCACGCCGACACACAACTCCTCATAGATGATTCGGTGCACGGCCTGGCGCTCGTCTGCGTCGGGCACCAACACGGTCAAGCCCTGGGCGGTCAGGCGCGAGGTGAGAAAGTCCTGCTCCATGGTGAATGCCGTGCCCAGCAAACCGACCGTCAGCGTACCGGCCGCTACCGCAGCGGCACCGGCCGCATCGGCGATATGCAGGAACGGAATCGACACGGCCGCCTCGATACGCGGCGCCACCCGATGCATGGTGTTGGTACACAGCACCACGCAGTCCGCACCGCCGGCCTGCAAGCGGCGCGCCGCATCCTCGAGGATCAGCGCGGCGTCATCCCAGCGGCCGGCATGCTGGGCCTGTTCGACCGGGCCGAAATCCACGCTGTACATCAACAGTTGCGCCGAGCGCAGCGGGCCCAGCTGGTCACGCACGCGCTGATTGATAATGCGGTAATACTCGGCGCTGGACTCCCAGCTCATGCCGCCGATAAGGCCGATGGTGCGCATGCGATGCTCCTGACAGGGGATGTCGACTCACCTTACCCATCGGCTGCGCATTAGTCATACGCAGTTGCCGGCCAAATGACCGGTGCAGTTTTAAGCCGCACGCTGAACCGCCGCATCTGCCATGATCACCGTCCGCAACCTGGCCCACCCAAGGAAATCAGCAATGGACGATGTACAGCAATTGGGCGAGATGCTTCGTCATTACGCCGACAGCGAAGCGCACAAAAAACAGCAATTCGACCTGCAGTCCGCGCGCTGGGCGCAGAAGCTCGGTGAGCTGTTCGGGCAGATCGAGCAATGGCTGGAACCCGTCAAGACCACTGGCCTGCTGGAAGTCCATCGTGAGGCCTATGTCGCCAGTAGCCCGAGCCTGCCGATTGAAACGTCGACCTTCAAAACAGAGAAACTGACGGTGCACATCACCGGCAAAACCGTGGAGTTCGTGCCGGACGTGATGGGGGCGGGCGGCTCGATTGCCGTGTCGGTGATGGGCTTGACCGCCGCCCGGCACGGCAGCGTATCGCTGGTGCTGCCGGCTGATAAAAACGACTGGCTGTGGAAAAAAACCAACGGCCTGAAGGACCCGGACACGTTCGCCTTCGACGCTAATTTCCTGGCGTCGCAGTTGCAGAGCCTGATCCCGCGCGATCGCGCTTGAGCGGGCTCGTTCAGCGTCGGGTGCCCCGGCGCAATCCTGCCCAAACGCGCTTGCAGCACAGCCCGTTGCTCAGTTGAGCTGACGCTGGTAGGCAAGCCGCGTGTCTCGGTCAACGCACGCGTGCCTGGCGCTTGTACGCGCCGACGGCAGCCAGGACCGCCACCAGTGTCAGGCCGGCGACGGGCCCGAACCGAGCGCTGATGGCAATGCTCATGGCCGCACCCGGAATCAGGTCGCGCACCGGCAATAATGGCAGGCGGGTGGGGCTCAACCCGCGCGGCAGTTTCGCACCAAGACGTTCATCCAGCACGCGCAGCCAATGCGCCAACGGGCGCCACACCTGCCAGGCCAGTGCGCCAACGGCCATGTAGGCCATCGACCAGGCCAATGCGTCGCCCGCAGCGTCCACTAATGCGCCCGCTTGCCAGGGCGACTGGAACAGCGCTCCGACGAGGCAGCCCAGCACAATCGCGTGCAACAGCGGCAAGGTGTCGAAGGCGGTTTGCCAGCCTGTAGTGCGCCTGCAAGGTGTCAGCGGCCAAGGCCGTCGGCACGGTTACCACTGCCAGCTCGGCGCTGTTGTCTTCCTGCGCCCATTGTTGCCAACTCAACGCGTGTTCGTACGCTTCACGCAGGCGTTGAAAGCCTTGCGGATCATCATCCGGTCGGGTTTTCTTCAGCAGGGTGGCGTATTGGCGTTTGATCGTGCGGCTATCGGCATTCGGGGATAGGCCGAGGACATCCCAGCAAGTCATGTGCGGTACAACTCCATAAATAACGCGCGCACCTTACCCGGTTTCGTGTCCGCTGAACCAGTGGGAGTGAGGGAGGTCGCGGTCTTGCTGGAGTGCTTGGCGCAAGCGCTTGGAAGACCCGGAAGGTGCGTGCCCGGTCGCAAACCGGGGGCGAACGGGCACGTTGCTGTTAGCCGAGGATTATTTGAGCGGCGTCAGCGGTGGCAATTTCCATTGGCCGTTACTCGCTTCAGGCTTGGGCAGGTAAATGCGCAGGACTGCGTAAAACGGGCCGGGCGGTGCCGGTAGCCAGTTGTTCTGTTCGGCTTTCGGTGGCTCGTGGTGCTGCAACGCCAGGGTCAGGCCGCCGTCGGCGTCCAGTTTGAGGTTGGGCAACATCCGCGAATTGATCAGGTAGCGCTTCTTGAGGTTGGGCGCCAGCAGCTTGGTCTTGGCGTCGTACATGGTCAGCGACCAGAACGCTTCGGCGGGCGGCAGTTGGTCCTTGTCAAAGTGCACGGTGTAGCTGTGACGTGCGCCATTGGCCGGTTTGCCTTCGCTGTCGACGAAGTAGCTCAGGTAAATGGCCTCATCGGAGGAGTTGCCGAAAATTCCCAGGTCCGCACCGGCGTAGCGGTACAGATAGTTGTTTTTCAGGCGGTCGCGGCTGCCGAACAGGTCGCCGCTGGTCACTTGGTGGGTGTCGATTTTGTCTTTCTTGAAGGCGGCGAATTCTGCGCGGCCGTCGGCAATCCCGTCTTCCAGGGCTTTGCGTTGTTCTGCGGTCAAGTCCTTGACCTTGAACGGCGCACCCGGGGCGATGCCGATCTTGGCGAAGCGCGCCAGCAGGTCTTTTTCGCTGTCCTGAGGGGCAGCGAAGGCCAACATGAAATTCAGGTAACGAAACAGCTGCGGGCCTTCGGTCATTGTGGCCATCGGCTTGGGCCATTCAATCTTCGGCACCGCAGCCGGCGCAGGCTGTTTCACGTAGCTGCTCAGGGGCTGCACTTTGTAGCCGCTCTGGATCTGCTTGACCTTGTTCAAGTCCTTTTCATCAAACAGCTGCGTGCGGTACAGGGCGTAGGCGATATTGCTTTCGCTGTACACCACGCGGTCCACGTCAACCGGCTGCTGACCTTTCCAGTCCGGGCCGGCGATCATGTAGTGGCCGCCGTTGTTGCCGGTGCTGCGGGTGCCCAGGTAGGCGATGTTCTGCGTATAGAGGTCGATCAACTGCACCGAGTAGTAACGGTTGTCTTCGATCTTGGGCAGGGTCAACACCAACGGCTCTTTGCGCAGGTCCATCCATACGAAAGAGTAGGGCGTGTCCGAATTCGGTGTGGCGAAAGCCGTGTCCTTGGGGGTGAACACCTGCGCGGTGTTGCCGATATGGTTGAACGGCGCCTTGAAATTGGCCCCGCCTTTATCGACGGCCTGGGTGTAGAGCGTCTTGTACATTGCCACGACCGGGTAGCCATACAGGTAGGCTTCCTTGGCAATCGCCCGCGCTTCGGCGGGGGTTGCCGTGAAGTCAGCCCAGGCGCCGGTGCTCATGAATATCGAGAGGCTCGCCAACAGCAGGCGCGTCGGTTTTCCAATCATGTTGTTGCGTCCTTCCAGAGTTCTTTTGACTGACGGGAGTTGAAGGCGACGAGTTTCCAGTTTTATTTCCCGAACGTCACGTTAATCCCTGCAAACCAGGTCAACTGAGGCCAATCATCGCCTTGGCACGCCCCTGTCTGTTGCGGTTCGACACAGGTGTTGACGATGACGCGCTCGGGCCTTCACGGATGATATCGATTGAAGCTAGCAGCAAATCCCTGACGCGCGAGTGGCTCAGTCAAATGAGCGCTGGAGTGCCAAGGGAAGACGAAAGACGCTGAGGCCTCAAGGGCCGCCCGCTTCAGGCGGCCTGAGGCAGATAAGGGACTAGGCGTGGGGCAGCATTGATTTGACTTTGTCGCGCAATTGATCGATCGAGAAGGGTTTGCCAATCACCTGCATGCCGGACGGCACATCAATGCTTTCGGCATAGCCGCTGGCGAACAGGATTGGCAGGTCAGGGCGTAGCTCACGCACCTTGGCGGCCAGTTGTTTACCGTCCATATCGGGCAGGCCAACATCGGTCATCATCAGGTCGATCACCTGAGCGGTGTTTTCGACCACCTTCAAAGCTTCTTCAGCGTCCGCCGCTTCGATTACTGTGAACTCCAATTCTTCGAGTACATCGACGATCAGCATGCGCACGATGGCGTCGTCTTCGACTACAAGGAGGGTGGAGGGGGTGGCGGACATAATCAAAATTCCCGAAAAAATGAAATGGGCAGGTCTTTGGCGGTTGAAAGACCATTCTCTAATGAGTCGCGTCAATCTCGGCAAGTTCCGTAGGTGCAGGCATTGTGAAGGGAATGGGCGCAAATGTCGCGTGCAAGTCCGTGGCACGGGGGATGACGTGATGCGTGAATGGCACCGTTCAACAGTGCCATTCACGCAAGGGCGTCACAGGTGGGTCAGAGCGCTGTATTGAACAGTGCGAACGGGTTGTTGTAAGGAACCGTCGCCAGAAAGTCGAAGTCATTGAAGGTGCTGACGTCGTACTCCGGAATGCCGCGGTTAATGGCGACCGGTTGAAGCGTGCCGGCGCTCCAGCCGCTATTCAAGGTAGCGTCCAGACCCCGACGCATTGAAGCTTCGTCCGGGAACTTCGCCAGGCCAAAGTTGGGATCAAAGAAAAACCATTCCTTCTGGTTGTTATTGACAATGACGCCCGCCAGAAGCCCGTGATTTTGGGTGCTGATCTTGAAGGTGGTTGATGTCGGTCTATTACTGAGGTCAGTAATAATGTCGGTGTACGCTAGTCGGGAAACCGGTTTGGTGCCGTGAAAGTTCACGCTAAGCACTTGGTGCATGCTGTTCAGTTGTCGGCGGAAACCAGCAATGGTGGGGTCGATGGAATTTAAGCTGGCTTTGAAGAAATTATCGATCAGTACACGCTCTTTACCATACTGAATAGCCAACGCCATGGTGTTAGCCAACGCAGCACATTCTCCTGATGACGTAAGGTCGTTTGAAGCCAGGTAGAAGTTTTGCGGCATACCGGTGGCTTTACCGCCTGCCTTTGTTATTTCTTCGCTAAATATCCTGGCGTACTCAAGACTGTTTTTGGTCTGCAGATCTTCTATCAGTTTGGCCAGTGCGCCTGTCTCTTCGGGGGTTCGGCGGGGGAGGATGGCCAACTCTTTAAGGTCAAGCACGTTCATGGAGGGGTCGTAGCCGTCTATGGTTTGGCCCTTTGGGTTTGCGTAGCCACGGTTGTAACCAGCGATATCGTTAAGCTTGACGTCCTCTATGGTCCTCTTAAACGCTTCGCGAAGATTAGGGGTCCGGGGGGTTGGCGCCACCCACGTGGACAACCAGTTAAGAAAGTTGTGGTTTATCTCACCATTCCCAGCAACAGTGACGGGTTTGAAGTCAAGCAGCGGTTGCCCAAAGGGCTTCTGGCTGATGGGGTCAAGTGCATACCATTTATTGTTTTGCAGGGTCGCACCCACGTCCACCCTTTGCTCTAAAAACTTGTAGGTGCCCGTTGCTGTTATACCCTGACTTTTACTCGCGGCTTTAAGCAAGTCATAGTTGCCGGTAGCCCCTTTGAGTTTGTTAACGGCTTCAAGACTTTTGTCCAGTGCGTAACGTCCGCCTTTCAGCAGCAGTTTGCCTCCCTGCGCCGCCAGTTCATTCAAGCCACTGAAAGGGTTAAGTAGGGAAATGGCTTCGGCGCCGATGACTCGGGTGCCGTTCAGTACCTTGGAACCAATGGACAGCGCTGAGCGACCGATCTTGATCAGCTTGCCTGCGACTGCAGCGCCGGCAGTGAGAAAGCCGAATATATCCATTGTGAGGTCTTGGGCTGCCTCACCGTAGTTGCCGCTATTGAAATTGACAATGGCTGATCTGAACGGGATCAGATTTAATAAAAATTCGTCAAGTGGCTTGGGACCGCCTTGTAACTCATCCAGGGTGGTTTGCCCGCGGGCTTCTTCTTTGATGCTGGGGTCATCAAGTTCGAGGTGCTCGACAAATGCGCTGGCAATCAGGTTGGATCGAATGCTGTTAAAGCTATCCATAGGTGCCGCCAGCACGCCACGTTCGGTGCCCAAGTCATGCACGTGGTGGTTGAACGTGATTTCCTTAGTCTCAGACACCAGGTTGGCTGCTCTCGACACCTTGGTTTTTGCCCGGCTCAGATTGATCTGCTTGATCGTGCTGTCATTTAAATTGATTTCGTAGGCTTGAGACTTACCATTCAGTTCTGTTCGGAGTAACAGCCCCGGTTGTTTTTGGTGCTCTGTGTTATTGGGTAAAAAACCCGTGCCCAGCCGATGTGAACTCTCTTCAAATACAGTGACTTTTCCAAACTCCAGGTTTTGTCTGTCTTCGAGTGGAAGCTGCGCGATCATGTGCCTGATCGTCGCGTTAATCCCGGTCTTTTTATTCCAGATGGCTTTGGTGAACTGCTCCTCGAAGGCTTCCTGCACACCCACTATCGGGGTGGCATTCAGCTGCTCCAATGGGATGCTGGGGTCGTCTGACTTGAAAGGTCGTGGATTGGGCATGTCCATCATGGCGATATCCAACATCGAATGTCGGCCGACCAGCCCAGTTTGGTCCGCGGTGCCTCGATAACTATCAGTACCCAGTACTTTCTTTTCGAATACTGGGCCAAGGTCCCCGAAGCGTTCCTTTAATTGGGCCAGCGCAATTTCTTTTCGTGTAGGGATTGCTTCGTAGAGCATTTGGGAACCGGAGAGTCGTTCTTCCAGTTGTTGGTTGAAGCTGGCTTTTATGCTGTCAAGTTGGGCCGGGGTGTAGTTGTCGTCAGCACTTTTTGCGATCACGCCGTTGGCGACAGCCCAATCGACCAGCGCGGTACTTTGGGCGTATTCAGTAGCGGGTGATCGGCCTTTGGAGGCGTTGTACTCCAGCATGACCTCGGCGAACGTCATGTGCCTCACAGCGCCAGGTCGCTCGGCTTCTATAGTTGCCGCTGCAATCGACAGGAAAGCCCACGCCTGGCTGCCGACGGTCAGGTTCTCGGGAATATCTTTAATCAGAAACTGCGGTGCCGTATGGCCTAGCAACAGGTGAGTGGCGAGCTTTGCGGTATCTACCGTTGCTTTTTGGGTGGCGACAAGATGCTCGCCAAGGCTTTCAATGACCGAGGAGGGTGAATGACCTCAATGCTGTGAGTCCGCCAGGTCAAATTCGCCCACGACGTTGCGTTCGCGCGAAACAGACGACTTGGGATCCATTCCAAGGTTGAGCGCGGTCAATAGATAGTCGTAGATACTGGTGTCCGAGGAGGCGCCTTTCATCTGCGTTTGCAGAGTTTCACCCAGCGCCTGGGCCCTGGGCGTGTCGAGCAGTTTTTGCAGGGCCTTTTCCGGGTCCTGCAGATCGCTCGCCGTCAATGCACTGCCTCTGATCAAGTAACCGAGCGTCGCCTGGCTGTCAGGTGACAATGCCCCGCCCGGCGCACCGGGCTCGGCGCTGTAGAGGAAATCCAACATTTTTTGTTGATCGGCTTGCGACATCGGGATTGGCCAGGACAGTGCGCCACCCAGATTGCCCAGCGGGCTCAATAGCGACCGCTGCTCCAATGTGTTCGCCAACGCATTGAGCTCTTCCATGGTCCGCGGAAGAGCAATGCCGAGGTCGTTCAGCGCTACTGCCAATGTTGGCGCCGGGCCTTGCGCCATGGCATATGACGACCCTACGAAAGGGACTAACCGTTCGTTGTTCAAGCTGTATTCGATCTGGGCGGGGGTAGCAGGCTGGCCATCACCCTGGGTGGCCGCGTACCGGAGCTTGACGGCCAAATCGTAAAGGTCTGCCTTGTCTGCTATGAGGTGTTTTACCGTTTTGGTCTGTACCCTGGTGGCTGTGGCGCTGCTGTCCTGGGGTTTGTCGGCATAAAACGTTTCAGCACTTAAACGTTGATCTGCAAGGGCCTGCGCAGAGCGGGTCGCGGCAGGTCGCAACGGGTCGCCTGCAGAGATAGGGCGCAAGCGCTTGGTGGCGATCAATATCTTGATTTCACGTTCTGTCTGAACCTCGTCATCGTCGATGCGCGGTTGGCCATAAAAATCGCCGACCACCGCCAGAGGCACCTTCAGGACGCCATTCTCGAACGACAGGTGCAACGGGGTTTCCGGCGTGGGCGTTATAACGCGCGCCGCTGCCAATATTGGCTCGGCGATAGCTTTCCAGCCCGGGGTGTCGCTCAGGGTAAATCTTCTGGCTACGCCATCGACCGTGGCATGCAACACGCCTGTGCTGGCAACGATGCTGACGGTGGCGGGATCGATGTGCTGCTGGCGCATCCACTCCTGTACAACCGGACGCTCAAGCTGGGTGTGATAGAGGGTCAACCACTGCCCCAACAGCGTGTTTTTTGGCACCTCGATCTTTTCATCGACGCCTTTCAACTTGTTTTGCAGGCCAGCGATATATTCGGCGAGCAGCGTGACGTCATCGTTCGCGGCGCCGTGCGCGGCGTTCAGCGCAGCCGGTATAGGCGCTTTGGCCATCGGCGCCAACTGTGGCCTGAAGGTTTGCTGTACTGCATTCGTGTTGGTCATCTGGTTTACCTTGCTGGGTTAAAAAGACGCCTTCCCAAAAGATCTTCCGTGTTCCTGAGGCGCACACCTGAGTGCTGAAACGAGGAAATTTCGTTCCAGAACGGCGCCACGCACCTGTATTTATTTGTGTAAATGAAATGATGAATTCGGACAGAATCCGTTGGAAATTCACGTCTAGAGCGTAGGAAGTCACCTCAAATCAATGCAGAAACATAGCCTTGGCCGTCGATATTCGGGCAAACTCCCAGTTTTTCCGTTCCTGGCCAAGGCATGCCCATGACTCCCGCGTCGTCTGTCGATGAAAAGAGCTTTCGTAACCTCCTGAGCCGCAACGTGGCCCTACCTTTGAGCGTGGGCGTGGTCAGCGCGGTGTTTTTCGTCGTGCTGATCAGCTACTTGTTGTCGGTGATCCAGTGGGTAGAGCACACCGACCGGGTCATCAATAACCTCAATGAGTCTTCGAAGCTGACGGTCGATCTGGAAACCGGGCTGCGCGGCTTCCTGATCACCGGCGACGAGCATTTTCTGGACCCGTATGAAGTCGCAAAGCCGCGGATCATTGGCGATTTGCGCAATTTGCAGGAGCTGGTGGCGGATAACCCGCAACAGGTGGATCGCCTCAAGCGTCTTGAGGCCATGCAGGTCGAATGGAACAAATACGCCCAATCGATGGTTGACCTGCAGCGCCAGAGCGGTGACTACCGCGCCGCGGTCAAGGCCGGCCGTGGCAAGAGCCTGACCGACGCGATTCGCCAGGAATACGCGAACGCGGTGGACATGGAGCAGCAGTTCCGTGTGACCCGCAACCAGGATGTCACCCGTACTACGATTGTCAGCGTCACGTTGTACCTGGTCTTTGTGCTCGGTCTGAGCGGCTTCCTTGCCTATGTGGGTCGCAAGAATTTAATCGCTCTATCAGACAGTTACAGCGCAAACCTCGCGTCACAGCAGACGATTGCGCGACGCCTGGAACAACAAGCCTGGCTGCGCAACGGCCAGACCGAATTGGCCGAACAAGTGCTGGGGCAACTCAGCCTGAACATGCTGGGCCGTAACATCCTGCAGTTTTTTGCCCAGTACATGGGCTCCGCGGTCGCCGCGCTGTATGTGCGTGAAGAACACGGTGGTCTCAAGCGTGTGGCCACGTATGGTTTTTCCCGCGAACAGGAACAGCAGGAGCAGTCGATCTACAGCGACGAAGGCATCGTTGGGCAGGCCGCCCAGCTCGATCGTCTGATTCGCCTGGACGATGTGCCGGTGGACTACTTCAAGGTCAGTTCCGGCCTGGGCGAAGGGGCCACCCGCAGCGTGCTGGTGATGCCGACCAGCGACGATGACCGTGTCAACGGCGTGATCGAACTGGGTTTCCTGCGCCCACTGGAAGAGCGTGACGTCGAACTGCTGGAGCTGATTGCCGGCAATATCGGCACCTCCATCGAAGCTGCGCGCTATCGCCAGCGCCTGCAGGAAGTGCTGGCCGAAACCCAGCAGCTCAACGAAGAGCTGCAGGTGCAGCAGGAAGAGCTCAAGACCGCCAACGAAGAACTCGAAGAGCAGTCGCGCATTCTCAAGGAGTCCCAGGCCCACCTGGAAACCCAGCAGGCCGAACTTGAGCAGACCAACGAGCAGTTGGCCGAGCAGACGCAAACCCTGGCCGAGCAGCGCGACGCCATGGACCGCAAGAACGTCGAGCTGAACCAGGCCCAGCTTGAACTCGAAGACCGCGCCGACGAACTGCAGCGCTCCAGCAAGTACAAATCCGAGTTCCTCGCCAACATGTCCCACGAGCTGCGCACGCCGCTGAACAGTTCGTTGATTCTGGCCAAACTGTTGGCGGAAAACCCGCAGGACAACCTCAGCGCCGAGCAGGTCAAGTTTGCCGAGTCGATCTATTCGGCGGGCAATGACTTGCTCAACCTGATCAACGACATCCTGGATATTTCCAAGGTGGAAGCCGGCAAACTCGAAGTGCGCCCGGAAAACTCCAGCGTTGTACGCCTGGTGGACGGCCTGCGCGGCATGTTCGAGCCGCTGGCTGCCGACCGCAAGCTGGGTTTCCAGGTGGAGGTTCAGGCCGATGCGCCGACCCTGATGTTCACCGACCGCCAGCGTTTGGAGCAGATCCTCAAGAACCTGCTGTCCAACGCGGTCAAGTTCACCGAGCAGGGCGAAGTCAGCCTGTCGGTGTCCCGCGCGCCGGGCGAGGGCATTGCCTTTACGGTGCGCGACTCCGGCATCGGCATCGCCCCGGATCAGCAGGAAAGCATTTTCGAAGCGTTCCGCCAGGCAGATGGCACCACCAACCGCCGTTACGGCGGCACCGGGCTGGGCTTGTCGATCTCCCGCGACCTGGCAACGCTGCTCGGCGGCTATATCAGCGTGAGCAGTGAGCCGGGCAAGGGCAGTGTGTTCACCCTGGTGTTGCCAGAGCAGTACGTCGAACGCGAGGAGGGCGCTGCGCCTGTCGAGCACCCGCGCCAGGCCGTGGCCGCCCCTGCGCCCAAGCCCGTGGCGGTCTCGCCGCTGCCGGTGGCTGACGTCAAACAGATCCCGCGGTTTGCCGATGACCGTGACAAAGCGCCGTTCACCACCCGATGCATTCTGGTGGTGGAAGACGAACCGAATTTCGCGCGCATCCTGTTCGACCTGGCCCACGAGCTGGGCTACAACTGCCTGGTGGCGCACGGTGCGGACGAAGGTTACAGCCTGGCCGAGGAATTCATCCCCGACGCGATCCTGCTCGACATGCGCCTGCCTGACCATTCCGGGCTGACCGTGCTGCAACGCCTGAAAGAACACGCCAGTACCCGCCACATTCCGGTGCACGTGATCTCCGTCGAAGACCGCGTCGAAGCCGCCATGCACATGGGCGCGATCGGTTATGCCGTCAAGCCCACCACCCGCGAAGAGCTTAAGGACGTGTTTGCACGCCTGGAGGCCAAGCTGACGCAAAAGGTCAAGCGCGTGCTGCTGGTGGAAGACGACGATTTACAGCGTGACAGCATTGCCCGCCTGATCGGCGACGATGACATTGAAATCACCGACGTCGGTTACGCCCAGGCCGCCCTGGACCTGCTGCGCACCAATGTCTACGACTGCATGATCATCGACCTCAAGCTGCCGGACATGCTCGGCAACGAGCTGCTCAAGCGCATGGCCACCGAGGACATCTGCTCGTTCCCGCCGGTGATTGTCTACACCGGACGCAACCTGACCCGCGATGAAGAGGCCGAGCTGCGCAAGTATTCGCGCTCGATCATCATCAAGGGCGCGCGCTCACCCGAGCGCCTTCTGGATGAAGTGACACTCTTTCTGCACAAAGTCGAATCCCAGCTGTCCCATGACCGCCAGAAGATGCTCAAGACCGCCCGCAGCCGCGACAAGGTCTTCGAGGGCCGCAAAATCCTGTTGGTGGACGACGATGTGCGTAACATCTTCGCCCTGACCAGCGCCCTGGAGCACAAAGGTGCGGTGGTGGTGATCGGGCGTAATGGCCGTGAAGCCATCGACAAACTCAATGAAGTTGACGACATCGACCTGGTGCTGATGGACGTGATGATGCCGGAGATGGACGGTTACGAGGCAACCGCCTTGATTCGCCAGGATCCGCGCTGGAAAAAGCTGCCGATCATTGCGGTCACGGCCAAGGCCATGAAGGACGATCAGGAACGCTGCCTCGCGGCGGGCTCCAACGATTACCTGGCCAAGCCGATTGACCTGGACCGCCTGTTCTCGCTGATTCGCGTCTGGCTACCGAAGATGGAACGTATTTAAGTGGAGCAACGTTTTTTGGATAAAAGCAGCGATATTGAGCTGCGCCTGTTGATTGAGGCGATTTACCTCAAGTACAGCTACGACTTTCGCGACTATTCCGGTGCGTCGGTCAAACGGCGCGTGGCCCATGCTTTGCGCCAGTTCGATTGCGCCACGATCTCGGCGTTGCAGGAGCGCGTACTGCACGACCCGTCAGCGTTCATGCAGTTGCTGCAGTTCCTGACGATCCCGGTGAGCGAGATGTTTCGCGACCCGTCGCACTTCCTGGCGATCCGCCGCGAAGTGGTGCCGCTGCTCAAAACCTACCCGTCGATCAAGGTCTGGATTGCCGGCTGCAGCACGGGCGAGGAGGTGTACTCCATGGCGATCCTGCTGCGTGAGGAGGGGTTGCTGGAGCGCACGATCATTTACGCCACGGACATCAACCCGGCGTCGCTGGACAAAGCCAAGCAAGGTATTTTTTCCCTGGAGAACGTGCGCGCCTACACCGCCAATTATCAGCAGGCCGGCGGACAGCGTTCATTTGCCGACTACTACACCGCGGCCTACGATTACGCGATCTTCGACAAATCCCTGCGTGAGAACGTGACCTTCGCCGACCACAGCCTGGCGACCGATAGTGTATTCTCAGAAACTCAATTAATTTCGTGCCGTAACGTACTGATTTACTTCAATAAAAAATTGCAGGATCGAGCGTTTGGACTGTTCCACGAGTCGCTGTGTCATCGCGGCTTCCTGGTGCTGGGCAGCAAGGAAACCCTGGATTTTTCCGCCTACAGCAAACAGTTCGACCCCCTGGTCAAGCAGGAACGGATCTACCGCAAATCATGACCGACGTTGCAGCCAACCCGATTGTCGGGATTGAAGCCATCGTCGTCGGCGCTTCTGCTGGCGGCGTCGAGGCGTTGCTGACTATTTTTGGCGGATTGCCCCAGGGCTTTGGCTTGCCGATCGTCGCCGTGCTGCACCTGCCGGACGAACGCCGCAGCCAGTTGGCGGAAGTCTTTGCCCGGCGCCTGCGAATCCCGGTGCGTGAAGCGCGTGACAAAGAAGTGATCGAGGCGGGCACCTTGTATTTCGCCGGGCCCGGTTATCACCTCTCGGTGGAGCATGACCGCAGCCTGTCCCTGAGCCAGGAAGACCGCGTACACCATTCGCGGCCCTCGATTGATTATCTGTTTGCGTCGGCCGCCGATGCCTACGGCGAAAGTCTGCTGGCCATTTTGCTGACCGGCGCCAACCAGGACGGTGCCCGCGGGCTGGCGCACGTCAAGCGCTCTGGCGGGACGACCGTTGTACAAGACCCCAAGGATGCACGCATCGCCGTGATGCCGCTGGCGGCCCTGGCCCTGCACACACCTGACTATATTCTGACTCTGAGCCAAATTGGCTCGTTGCTGGCTTTGCTGGAATCTTCCCCATGTTAAGTACCGTCCAGGCCAAACTGCTGATCGTCGACGATCTGCCGGAAAACCTGCTGGCCCTCGAAGCGCTGATCAAGCGCGAGGACCGCCAGGTCTACAAGGCATTGAGCGCCGACGAGGCCTTGTCACTGTTGCTGGAGCACGAGTTCGCCATGGCGATTCTCGACGTGCAGATGCCCGGCATGAATGGTTTCGAGCTGGCCGAACTGATGCGCGGCACCGAAAAGACCAAAAATATCCCGATTGTGTTCGTCAGTGCCGCCGGCCGTGAACTCAACTATGCCTTCAAGGGCTATGAAAGCGGCGCCGTCGACTTCCTGCACAAGCCGCTGGACATCCATGCGGTCAAGAGCAAGGTCAACGTGTTCGTCGACCTGTACCGCCAGAGCAAGGCGATGAAGCTGCAGGTCGAAGCGCTGGAACGCAGCCGCCGTGAGCAGGAACTCTTGCTGACCCGCCTGCAGGCCACCCAGGCCGAGCTGGAGCAGGCGGTGCGCATGCGTGACGACTTCATGTCGATCGTCGCCCATGAGGTGCGTACGCCGCTCAACGGGCTGATCCTGGAGACTCAACTGCGAAAAATGCACCTGGCCCGGGACAACGCCGCCGCGTTCACCCTGGACAAGATGCACGCCATGGTCGATCGCGATGAGCGGCAGATCAAAAGCCTGATTCGGCTGATCGAAGACATGCTCGATGTGTCACGCATCCGCACCGGCAAGCTGTCGATTCGCCCGGCGCGCTTTGACCTGACCCAGTTGGTGCACAACCTGGTGGAAAACTTCGCGCCGCAAGTGGCCGCCGCCGAGTCGTCGATGCACCTGGAGGTTCAAGGGCCGGTAGAAGGCAACTGGGACGAGTTCCGCATCGAGCAGGTGATTTCCAACCTGCTGACCAATGCGCTGCGCTACGGGGCCAAAAGCCCGGTGGAAGTACGGGTGTATACCGAGCATAGTGAGGCAAGGGTTGAGGTGCGTGATCACGGGATCGGCATCAGCGCAGACAACCAGAAGCGAATTTTCCAGCAGTTCGAGCGCGTTTCGGCCAGCCATGTGGCGGCTGGCCTGGGCTTGGGGCTGTTTATTTCCGAGCAGATCGTGGCGGCCCACGGGGGCACCATCGAGGTGGAAAGCCAGATAGGCGAGGGCGCCTTGTTTCGGGTGTGCCTGCCCCTTGAGACACCGGCGTGAAATCTATCGTCAGCTCGACGCAACCTCTGCGTGACCCGATGGTCGTAACTGCAGCAATTGACCGGACAAAGGCTTCCCATGAGTGAAGATGCACAAGATGTTGTTCTGATCGTCGAGGACGACGAATCGATTATGTTCGTGCTGGGTGAATACCTGGCCGGGCTGGGGTATCGAGTACTGAAGGCAATTGATGGGGAGCAAGCCTTCGAAATCCTCGCGACCAAGCCGCACCTGGACCTGATGGTCACGGACTACCGCCTGCCGGGCGGGATTTCCGGGGTGCAGATCGCTGAACCGGCGATCAAGTTGCGACCGGAATTGAAAGTTATCTTTATCAGCGGTTATCCGCAGGAAATCCTCGACTGCAACAGCCCGATCACGCGCAACGCGCCGATCCTGGCCAAGCCGTTTGATCTGGATACGCTGCAGGAGCATATCCAGCGATTGTTGGCTTGAGTACGGGTTGTGCCAGGGACGCGTATCACCGTCCCCGGCAGCATTCACCGGCTTCAGTCGCGCGCCCAGTCCAGAATTTCGTTGATCTTTGCGCGGTCAAAGACGCCCGCACCGTCATCATCGCGCAGCTTGAAATTGCCATCGGGATAGACTTCTACCCCGACGGAGCTGGCATAGGTCACGGACACATCGTTCTTTTGCAGGATCGATAACAACGGCTTGTTACCGTTGCTATCGACTTGGCCTATGACCCTGCCGACCATCAGCGGTGAGCGGGTTGCCGTGCCGCCGACAAAAATGACCTTGCCGCCATTCTCCAATGCGCTGTTCAACTGCTGGAGCAGGGCGAAGGCATTGTCCTCAGACCCCACTGGCGCCTCCAGATTGCTGCCGTTCAAGTGCACCAAGGTGCGTTTGCGGTAAACCCCATTGTGCAGATCGCTCAGCACCACCAGTGCCGAACAGTCACCGAGTCCATGGGTGCTGAGGATGCTGGTGGGGTCATTGAGGGTTTTCGCCTCGGCCATGAACACTTCAACGTTTTGCACGGCGGGCTTACTGGCGCTATTGGGTTTGAGCGGTGGCTGCACAGGCGCATCAGCGACTGAAGGCTTCGCGCCCAGGGCGTCGTCGAGCAGCGACTGAACATGTGTGTCAGCAATATGGTTGGTTTTCTTCCACGCATCACTGTGAGTGCTGACGTTGAACTCCAGCCTGGTCGGGTCGCTGCCCGCGGTTTTGTAGGGCAACGGCAGGTGTTTGTCGGTAAATAGCTTGCCCAGGCTCTTCTTCATGGCGCCAGCGCTCGCAAACTCGGCGAGGCCGTAGTTGGGGTCGTAATAAAAAAACCGCTTCGCGACGCCTTCGCCCTGCGTGCCGATCATCATCGCGTGGTCGGCGGTGCCGATCATCATGATTTTGGGGGCGCTGGCGTCAGCGATTTCATCCATCAGTTGGGCATAGCCCATTTTGCGAACGGGCGCACCGGCATGAAACTGCGTGGGTGTATCCAGTTGCTTTTGAATGTGCGTCAGGTTCGCCACGAACTGCCTGGACTCGGCGGCGGTGGGGTTGGCCGCAGCGCTGAACAAATTGGCGGCGAAACGGGTGTGCTTGCCTTGCTCCATGGCCGTCGCCATGACGCGCGACATTGCCGCACACTGGCCTTTGCTGAGCGGGGTGGTCTGGCTGAGATAGAACAGTTGAGGAACAGGGGTGAACGTGCCGCCGCCCACGCTGATGTGCTGGTAAAACGCATTGACCCCGCTGAAGCTGTGCTGCACCGCCAAACGCTCGCGCTGGCGTACCAGGGCGCCGACCTCGGCCGGTGTGCGGCCAGGCGCGCGCGCAAGCGCCATCACTTCGGCGGATTTCATCCCGGCGTGATAGCCGCTGATCGTCAGCGGGTCGACCTGGGTATACCCATGGTTGAACTGCACGCTGTCTGCACCGTTTTTCTGTTGTTCAACCCAGGCGGGCCAGGCGCTTGCACCGGCCATCTGCTGAGCCTCGTGTAATTCCCCGCTGGCCCTGATCGAGGGTTGAAAATCCTCCAGAGCCTTGCCGTACGGCTGGCCACTCAGCGTATCGAAGGCAAACCACTTGCCACGTTGAAGCACTGCCGGCCCTTCAGCGATGGCGCCACCCAGTTTGAAGGTGCCCACTGCGCTGGCCTCAAAATGTCGACTTGCATGGATCAGGCTGTAACTGTCGGCACTGCCGCGCAGTGTGTTGTAGGCATGCAGCCCGCCTTTTTGCACCCCACGCGCGGTGCGGGAAACCAGGCTGCCCACGCCATCCAGCGGGTTGAGTGCGCCCAGTGCAGCACGGCCCACGATCTTCACGCCCTGGGCCAGCCTGGCCGCAGCGCTGGTACCTGCTTGCAGGGCCTTGGCGCCTTTGGCTGCAACGCCTAGGCCCACGACGAACCCGAAGGCGTCGAACGCCAAATCAAGGATGCCGTCACCCACCGCGCCGGCTCGAAAATTCTGGACTGCCGAGCGCAGGGGAATCAGGTTCAGCATGAATTCGCGGGCTTTTTTGTAGAACGGCACCTCTGTTTCAAACGTCGTCACACCCCGCGCCTCAGTCTCCAGCGCCCGAATGTTCAGGTCTTGCACCAGGGCGTCGGCAATGTAGCGGGTCCTTTCGCTGGCAAAGCTGTCGGGCGTGCCCGCTCGATGGTTTTCCTCAGCGACATGCGCCGAGTAACGGCCGGAAGGTTTAACCTCCAGCAGCATTTTCGAATAGCGCCACTTATCAGCTTCATCGGTCTGACGCCCGATCGGGTGGTCTTTGAGCTCCTCGCGCCGGCGGATGCTGTTGTCTCTTACATTGACTTCATAAACAGTGACGGCGCCGTCGAGCTCTGTTTTGAGCAGCACGCTATTGGGCACTTTGGTTTCGACACGGCTCTGGCTGAAGGCGGTATGAGTGATGCTGTGCTCGGTGAGCAGGGTCACTTTCCCGTACTCGATGGCTTTTCTATCTTCCAGAGGCAGTGTGGCGATCAGGTGTTTGACGTGCGTGCTCGTCGCCTGTTCTGCCGCGTGGAAGTAGCGCTGAAGTTCAGCGTTGAACAGAGCATTGATGTCGGAAAGCTTGTTCACATGGCCCGCAATCGTGCGTGTGTCGACCTCACCGGACGATGACGTCCATGCCGTTGCCTCGAGTTGCCCGTGCAGGTAAAGGTCCAGCACCGAGTACGGGCCGGGGAAGTCGCGACTCTGATCAAGTGGGGTGATGCATTTTTTCTCGAAGGGCAGGTCACCATACACACGCTCGAGTTCCTTCAGCGCCATCTCCCTGCGCTCGGGCATTGCGGTCGAGTGGGCTTGTGAGGCTTGGCCCAATGCTGAAATTCGCGCGCTGTAGGCGACAGAGACGCGGTTGATCTGCTCGTCGGTGTAGTCATCCAGGGTGTTCAGCGCGATCAAGCCTTGGGCAACCCCCCAATCTTTGAGTGCATCGCGCTGCGCCCTGCGTTCAACCTGCCGGTCCTGGTCGGTAACAGGTGCCAGATCGGCTCGCTGCATGACCTGCGCAAAGGTCATACGCGCCGTTGAACCGGGCGCCTGGCGCTCAAGGCGCGCTACCGCCGTGCTGAAGCTGACCCAGGTGTGTGAGCCACACGTCACCTTGTCGGGAATGTCGTTGACCAAAAAAGCAGGGGCTCGGCGTGACAGCAACAGATGGGCCGCAACGGGTGCTAACTCGGCGCTGGCACGGCCCGTGGAAACCAAGTGCGTCACCAGCCCCGCAACCACCGTTGAAGGATGCTGGCCCCAATGTTGATGACCGGCGATATCAAAACCGGCAATGCCGGTTCTGGCTGGCGCCCCGGTGTTTGCTGCCTCGGATTCTTTATCCAGGGTCGCGCCAAGGGCTGCCAGCGTCCAGTCGTTAAGGCTCTGCGGGGTCGAGACGCCATTGAATTTTTCCTGCAGCGCCAGCCCCAGTGCCTGGGCATCAGGCGTAGCGAGAAGATTTTGAATAAACCACCGCGGGTCATGCAGTTCGGACGGGGCAAAACGCTGGTTGCGCGTCAGGTAACCGAGTGCACCGGTACCCTCGTCATAATCTTGCAGACCACTGAGCCCCAGCGTGTTCTGGCGCAGGGAATTTCTCAAATTGTGGCAATCGTCATCACTCAATGGCGTTGGCCAGGACAAGGCTCCGCCGAGATTGCCGTCTGGAAGCTGGGAAAGGGCTGGTGTTGTCAGTAACCGTCCCAGGTTGAACAGTTCGTCACGGCTGCGGGGCCTGTCCCAGCCGTTGTCGCTGAGGTGTGTGTCCAGGCTGACCGTGGGGGCCGCCTGCAACAACCTGATGGGCGAATCGGCATGCAACGTGATGTGGGTGCTGCTCATTTTGTCGCGGATAAGTTGCTCAATCCGGCTTTGAACATACGCGGGTGGCAGGTACAAGCTGTCCAGGGGATCTTTGGTGGTGCGGTATAACAACTGTTCGGATAAGTCGTCGATTTCCTGAATGATAGCGATCAGTTTCAAGGCCACGTTGCTGTGGTCATCGACATTGGCCAGCTTGACGCGTTCTTGTCGCAACACCTGCGCAGAGCGTTCTGGCCTGGACCGGGAAGGGGTGAACGCTTTAGCCGCTTCGAGCTGTGCTGCACGGGCTTCAGCGGATTCCCGGGTTTGCCCAGTGATGGCTTCGCCATAAAAGTCCGCGACTGCCCGGTAAGGCGCCGATGTGCTACTTGAGGGGCTGAGAATATAGCCAGAGTCTGACGTCAGGGCTTTTGCCGCCCGCATGATCGGCGCCATCATCGAGGTCCAGAGATGGCCATGCTCAAAGCCTGAAAAGGGTTTGCGCTGACCGCTAACGAATGCGCTGATGAGGTTGTCTCGGGGATTGATCTCGATAGGCTTTGAAAGATCAATCTGCTGACGCTTTGCCCAACTGACAAAGTGCGGGCTCTTCATCAAATCGTGCAGGTGTGACCACCATTGGCCGAAGGCAGAGGCGGGCGGAAGGTGGTCGATGTCGCCCAGTCGTCCGGTACTTGCCGCGGTGCGCAGCGTTTGCGCCAGATACCCTGCCAGCTCACTGTCGCCTTCGACTTGCGTACGGTCGGCTGCGTGCGGGGCCGCCGGGTTGCTCTGCCGATCCGCCAAGCGTGGCCGGCGTATTGTGGGGGGCTCGGGTGCAGCAGTCAGCGGCCATTGATGCAGGGGATTAACATTGCGCGAAGCGATCATGATGGGACTCGTGAGGTAAGTTTCAGGTTAACCACGGGCAGCTTTCATGCGTCGCGATTTGAAACTTCGTGTCGAATCCCTCAGTACCGGTTCCGGCCTGTCAGCCACCAGATATTGCGGAAACGTGCAGTCACTGGCTTACGCCTGAATCATTTCCCGCACCTTCGCTGTCAACAAATCAAAGGTAAATGGCTTGGTGATCAGCTGCATCCCAGGATCAAGGAAGCCACCGCGCACCGCCGCGTGTTCGGCATAACCGGTGATGAACAGTACCTTGAGCTGAGGGCGGATCTGCCGACCAATTTCCGCCATTTGCCGGCCGTTCATGCCCGGCAGGCCAACGTCGCTGATGAGCAAGTCGATACGCTGGTCGGACTCGATGATCGGCAGCGCTGTGTCCGCATCACCGGCCTCGACAAAGGCGTAACCCAACTCTTTGAGCACGGCGCTGACCAGCACGCGTACCGCCGGGTCATCCTCGACGATCAATACCGTTTCACCCGCATTGGCATAGGGCGTCAACGCAGGATTGAGGTATTCCGGCGCCTGCATTTCACCGACAAAACGCGGCAGGAACAGGCTTACCGTGGTGCCTTTGCCCACTTCGCTGTGGATGGTGACGTGGCCATGGGACTGGCGGGCAAAGCCATAGATCATCGATAACCCCAGGCCTGTGCCCTGGCCGATGGGCTTGGTGGTAAAAAACGGATCGAACACGCGTCCCATCAGGTGTTCTGGAATGCCGCAGCCGGTATCGCTGACGCTCAGCTCTACATAGTCGCCGGGCTTTAAAGTGCCGTAGGCCGCAGTAAACACGTTGTCCAGGTGGCGGTTGGAGGTTTCAACCACCAACTTGCCGCCGCCCGGCATGGCGTCGCGCGCGTTGATCACCAGGTTGAGCAGGGCGCTTTCGAGTTGATTGGGGTCAGCTTCGGCGGTCCAGAGCTGAGCGTCCAGGCGCATGTCGAGGGCAATGCTTTCGTTGATGCTGCGTTGCAGCAGCTCACCCATGGAGGTCACCAGTTGGTTGATCCCCACGGGCTTGGAATCCAGCGATTGGCGACGGGAGAACGCCAACAGGCGATGGGTCAACCCGGCCGCGCGGTTGGCCGAGGTCACGCCCAGGTCGATAAGGCCGTCCAGATCATCGAGTTTGCCGCGCGCAATGCGTCGTCGCAGCAGCTCCAGGCTGCCAATAATCCCGGTGAGCATGTTGTTGAAGTCATGCGCGATGCCGCCGGTCAATTGACCTACGGCCTCCATCTTCTGCGATTGGCGCAAGGCTTCTTCATTGCTGCGCAGTTGCGCGGTGCGCTCCTCGACTTGTTGCTCAAGGGTTTCCATGGTGCGTTGCAGGCGCAGTTCACTCTCGCTCAAGTCAATCAAGCGGTCGCGGGCGTCGTACTGCCGGCGTCGGCCGCGCAGGGCCGCGCTCACCAGGCTGATCAAGGTGACGGGATGGAAGGGGCGCTCCAGAAAGGTCACGTTGCCCAGCAGCTCGCTCAGGTGCGACGAACCGTTCTGCTCGCTGCCGCCGTGATGGGTCATCAGCACGATCGGCAAGTCGGACCACGCGGGCTGCTGATGCAGGTGCTCCAGCAACGGCTCCAGATCCACGCCGCGCAACGCTTCCGCCGCGATCACCAACAAGCCGGCGCCTTCTTCCAGCAATTCGCACAGGTTTGCCAGGTTGCTGGCAACAATGCCGCTGTAGCCAGCTTCGTTCAGCATCATCAGCGCCAGTGAGCCGTCGCGACCCATTGGCGCCAGGATAATCGCGCGCTCGGAGGCAGAGGAAACGCTGATCACGATCCCTCTTCCTTGAGCAAAGGTGAGCCGCTGCCGTTGAATGTCGGAATGCCGCGCAGCACGCCCTGGAAGTTGTCGAGCGGCTCGCCCACCGTCATGCCACGGCTGCCAATGCGGTACTCGCGAATCGTCGACTCATGGGTGCCGGTGCGTTTTTTGATGATCGAAATGGCCCGGCGCACTTTGCCCAGTGCTTCGAAGTAACGCAGCAAAATCACGGTATCGGCCAGGTAGGTAATGTCGACGGGCGCTTGCATGTCACCGACCAGCCCATGCTGGGCGACGGTCATGAAGGTGGCGGCGCCCCGGCGATTGAGGTACAGCAGCAGTTCGTGCATGTGCAGGATCAGCGCGTTTTCTTCCGGCATGGCCGCCTGGTAGCCGTTGATGCTGTCGATGACCACGGTTTTGATCCCGCGCTCGTCAACACAACGGCGCACTCGGTGCGAGAACTCGCCGGGCGACAACTCGGCCGCGTCCACCTGCTCGATCAGCAGGTTGCCGGTGTCCTGCAGGGCGGCGAGGTCGATGCCCATGTTTTTCATGCGCTCGAACAACAACCCCAGTTCTTCGTCGAAGATAAACAGCGCCGCTTTCTCACCACGGGCCACAGCCGCTGCGGCAAAAATCATGGAAATCAGGGATTTACCGGTGCCCGCTGGGCCAAGAATCAAGCTGCTGGAGCCGGTTTCGACGCCGCCGCCCATCAGCCTGTCCAGTTCTACAATGCCGCTGCTCAGGGTCTGGCGGACATACCCGCCGCGATGCTCGGCCGCGACCAAGCGCGGGAATACATGCACGCCGTCGCCCATGATGGTGAAGTCGTGAAAGCCGCCGCGGTATTTTTGGCCGCGGTATTTCACCACCCGCACGCGGCGGCGTTCGGCGCCGTAGTTGGGGGTCAGTTCTTCCAGGCGGATCACGCCGTGCGCCACGCTGTGTACGGTTTTATCCAGGGATTCGGTGGTCAGGTCATCCAGCAGCAGCACGGTGGCGTCGTAGCGCACGAAGTAATGCTTGATTGCCAGGATCTGCCGACGATAACGCAGTGAGCTTTGCGCGAGCAGACGGATCTCCGAAAGGCTGTCGATGACCACTCGGGTTGGCTTGACCCGCTCCACCACTTCAAAAATCTGCCGCGTGGCTTCGCCCAGCTCCAGGTCGGAGGAGTACAGCAGGCTTTGCTGATGATTGGCGTCGAGCAGGCTCTCTGGCGGGGTCAGCTCGAAGATGTGGATATTGTCATCCAGGTCCCAACCATGGGACTTCGCACCCTGGCGCAATTCGCGCTCGGTTTCGGAGAGGGTGATGTACAGGGATCGCTCACCGTTTTTCGCGCCGGCCTGCAGAAAATGCAGCGCAACGGTGGTTTTGCCCGTGCCGGGTTCGCCTTCCAGCAGGAACAGGTGGCTGCGCGATAACCCCCCGGAAAGAATGTCATCAAGACCTTCAATGCCGGTGGCCGCCTTTTCACTGAACAGCTCGTTGGATGTAGACAAGAAGTGCCCTCAGGTCACGTACAAATAGAGGAACGCGCCGCCTCGGACGCGCCATATTCACTTGACCGTGGAGGCCCGTAGCGGTTCAACGTTTCGCGAAAATTGTACAAGCCCCAGTATCGATTACAACTTTTTGCAACGCCCTACAGGCCTTGCTGCAACGCCGGGTCATCCGGGTTCTGTTGCTCAAGTTGCGCAAGCAATACCTGCACGTTTTGCAGCTGGCCGCTTTCTTTCCAGTAATTGACCAGCAGCACCCGCGCCTTGCGGTTGGCCGGGTGGCGCTGAATGATGTCTTCGAGCTGACGCTGGGCGGCTTCCAACTCTTCCTGGGCGTGCAGGGTCGTGGCGAGGTCGTAACGGTAATCCTGATTGTCCGGCTCAAGCTCTACCGCTTTGGACAAACCAAGCAGGGCGTACGGGCGCTCGCCATGGTGCAACAGCCACATGCCCAGCGCATGCTGCAGGTAAGCCGAGTCGGGATGGGCCGCCAACTGACGTGCCAGCAGTTGTCGCGATTCATCGGTCTTGCCTTGTTTGTCCAGCAGTTCGATTTGCGCGACCACCGCCTGCAGGTTGTCCGGTTGCAAGCGCATGGCCTGTTCGAGGGCATTTTGTGCGTCTGGCAGCAGCGCACTGTGTATATAGAGGCGCGCCAGTTGAATCCAGCCTTCGGCCGTTTCCGGCTGACCCTTGAGGGTTTTCACAAACTCATCGAGCACTTGCTGCAACGGCCCGAAGTACAGCCCCAGGGTGTCCGGCGACAGACCGAGCAAGGCATTGGCGGCAGCAAAGCGCACCGCCTGTTCGGGATCGTCGAGCACCGGCCCCAGCAACAAGACGCGCTGGCCGCTGGGCACCAGGCCGACAATGCTGTGGATCGCCGCCTCGCGCACCACTGGCGAATCATTGGCCAGGTCTTTGTCGGCGAGCTTCAGCGCCTGCGGGCTTGGGTAGTTGGGCAATTCGGCGTGCAAGGCCGCGCGACGTTCAGGCGACAGGTCCGGCCGGCCAAGCTGTTGGTACAGCACGCGCGCGGCGCCGGGTTCGCCGTTATGCGCCTGCTTCAAGGCTTTGGCGTAACCATGGGCAATCGCCGGCGGCACGGCCACCGGGGTTGAGCGGGAGAAAAACCAGGTGAGCAACACAATCAACAACAAGGCGCACAGGCCGATGATGGAGTAACGGCGTGACTTTGACATGCAGGCGTCCAAAAGCTGGTGGCAGCTAGTGCAAAGCCATCAGCTTCGGTCAGACCACGGCGAGTGTCAAACCCGCATCAGCTCAGCACGTAATCAATGGGTTCCAGGGCTGGCGGCAAGTCGCTTTCGCCCAGAGCGGCAAGGATCTCGCGCTCCAATGTGCGCACGATGGCATTGCACGGCAGGTCGTTTTCATCAAAGCCGAACGGGTCTTCCAGGTCGTCGCCGATTTCGTCCAGGCCAAAGAAGGTGTAGCTGACGATGGCGGTGAACACCGGCGTCAGCCAGCCCAACGGCTCGGCCATGGCAAACGGCAACAGAATGCAGAACAGGTAGATGGTGCGGTGCAGCAGCAGCGTGTAAGGGAAGGGCAGCGGCGTGTGCTTGATCCGCTCGCACGAAGCCTGCACCTGGCTGAGGCTGACCAGTCGGGTTTCCAGCTGGGTGTAGCGCCATTCGCTGATGACGCCTTGCTCGGCCAGCCCGCAAAAGCGCGCGCCCAGTTGTTGCAGCACAGCGTCAGGCAGGTTCGGGTGCGCGCGATCAACGCCGATCCACGGCGTTATGGCGCAGGCCTCGTCTTCATGGCGAAGGCGGGCAATCAGGCCATGGGCAAAACCGCACAAGCCGCGCAGTAACCCACTGCGCTCAACCGGGTCAGTCAGCACCTGGGTTTCGCGGATCAGCGAGCGCACATCGATGATCATTTGCCCCAGCTGCTTGCGGCCTTCCCACCAGCGGTCATAGCAGGCGTTGTTGCGAAAGCTCATGAAGATCGACAACGACAAGCCCAGCAAGGTGAACGGCGTGGCGTTGACCTTGGAAAAGTACGCCGGGTGCAGGGTTTCAATCAGCACGATCACCGAGGCCAGCAAGGTCACCAGCAGGCTGCGCAGCGCGATGCGCTTGGCAATCGAGCCCTTGAGGGAAAACAGGATACCCAGGAGGTTGGGTTTGGGACGAACGATCATTGCAGGCAAGCTTCTTCGGTGGCGCAGGCCCCAAGGTTAGAAGCAACCCCGGCGAGCGTCCAATCACTTGAACTGACCGGCTGATCAGCGCGATCAATGATTGGCCAAACCAGTCAGCCAAGTTGAAGGCTTTGACCATTGCTGCTGTAACGCTGCAGAGCGACTATTTCCACGGTTTACGTGCTCAAAAACGTCCTGAAAATAAAAACCACAAGGATTTGAAGCGATGCGTGAGTATTTGGCTGCCACTACCGAGTTTGATTACCAGCACACCGTCGACGCCGCACTGGCCGGCAACCTGCAGGCGCTCAATGCCTGCGTGGAATGCTGCGACCGGCACGCACTGCCGGGCCGCATCGCGCTGTTCTGGGAAGGCAAGGACGGGCGCAGCGCCACGTCCACCTTCACCGACTTGCAGGACCAGGCCACCCGCTTCGCCAATTTCCTCCTGGCCCAGGGCGTCAAACCCGGCGACAAGGTGGCCGGCCTGCTGCCGCGCACCGCAGAATTGCTGGTGGTGGTGTTCGCCACCTGGCGCATCGGCGCGGTCTATCAGCCGCTGTTTACCGCTTTCGGGCCCAAGGCCATTGAACATCGCTTGAGCAGTTCCGGCGCCGCGCTGGTGGTCACCGACGCGGTGAACCGGCCCAAGCTTGTCGAAGTGGAAGGTTGCCCGACTATCGTCACCGTCGCCGGGCCCAAAGGCGAAGGCATCGTGCGCGGCGACTACAGCTTCTGGGCTGAATTGCCGAATTACTCCAACGCCTGCGAGCCGGTGATGCTGGACGGTGACGCGCCGTTTCTGCTGATGTTCACCTCGGGCACCACCGGCCCGTCGAAAGCCCTGGCGGTGCCGCTCAAGGCCATCGTTGCCTTTCAGCGCTACACCCGCGACGCAGTAGACCTTCGCCCCGAAGACGCGTTCTGGAACGTTGCCGACCCGGGTTGGGCTTACGGCATCTATTTTGGCGTGACCGGGCCGTTGTCCATGGGCCACCCGATCACCTTTTACGATGGGCCGTTCACCCTGGAGAGCACCTGCCGGGTGATCAACAAGTACGGCATCACCAACCTGACGGGCTCGCCGACCGCGTACCGCCTGCTGATTGCCGGCGGCGAGCAGT
Source organism: Pseudomonas sp. TREG-RG-20F-10-E-6-01 (assembly GCF_022662455.1). NCBI lineage: Bacteria > Pseudomonadati > Pseudomonadota > Gammaproteobacteria > Pseudomonadales > Pseudomonadaceae > Pseudomonas > Pseudomonas sp. TREG-RG-20F-10-E-6-01. The sequence goes on from NZ_JAKNQP010000003.1 coordinate 81,430, forward strand.
TCGCCCGCGCGATCAAGGGCAAGCTGCGCATTGTCAGCAGCGCCGGCGAACCCCTGAACCCGGAAGTGATCCGCTGGTTCGCCGATAACCTGGGCGTGACCATCCACGACCACTATGGCCAGACCGAACTGGGCATGGTGCTGTGCAACCACCACGGCCTGGCGCATCCGGTGCATGTCGGCTCAGCCGGGTTTGCCTCGCCGGGGCACCGCATCGTGGTGCTCGATGACAACCATCAGGAACTGCCCGCCGGCCAGCCGGGCATTCTCGCCATTGACCGCGAACAGTCGCCGATGTGCTGGTTTGCCGGTTACGACGGCGTGAAGACCAAGGCCTTTGTCGGCAAGTACTACCTCAGCGGCGACACCGTGGAGCTGAACCCGGACGGCAGCATCAGTTTTGTCGGGCGCAGTGATGACGTGATCACCACCTCTGGCTACCGCGTCGGGCCCTTCGACGTGGAAAGCGCGTTGGTCGAGCACCCGGCCGTGGTCGAAGCCGCGGTGGTCGGCAAGCCGTGCCCGGAACGCACCGAGCTGGTGAAAGCCTTTGTGGTGATCAACGAGCAATACCGCGCCACGCCTGAGCTGGCCGAAGAGCTGCGCCTGCACGTGCGCAAGCGCCTCGCCGCGCATGCCTACCCGCGAGAAATCGAATTTGTCAGCGACTTGCCGAAAACCCCGAGCGGCAAGCTGCAACGTTTTATTTTGCGTAATCAGGAAATCGCCAAGGCTCAAGCAGCCTTGGCGTGATCCCTTTCAAAGGAAATCAAGATGCAGATTGAAAACAAGGTATTCCTGGTCAGCGGCGGCGCTTCGGGCCTCGGCGCGGCCACCGCTGACATGCTGGTAGCCGCCGGCGCCAAGGTGATGCTGGTGGACCTCAACGCCGAAGCCGTCGCGGCCAAGGCCCGGCAGTTGGGCGATAACGCCCGCAGCGCGGTGGCGGACATCAGCCAGGAAGCCGCTGCCGAAGCGGCCGTGCAAGCCGCCGTCGCCGCGTTCGGCGGTTTGCATGGGTTGGTGAACTGCGCCGGTGTGGTGCGTGGCGAAAAAATTCTCGGCAAGAACGGCCCGCACGCGCTGGCAAGCTTTGCCCAAGTGATCAACGTCAACCTGATCGGCAGCTTCAACCTGCTGCGCCTGGCCGCCGCCGCCATCGCTGAAACCGAGGCGAATGCCGACGGCGAGCGTGGCGTGATCATCAATACCGCGTCGGTGGCCGCCTTTGACGGGCAGATCGGCCAGGCGGCGTATGCCGCGTCCAAAGGCGCCATCGCCAGCCTGACGCTGCCTGCCGCTCGCGAACTGGCGCGTTTCGGCATCCGGGTCATGACCATCGCCCCGGGCATTTTCGAAACGCCGATGATGGCCGGCATGACCCCAGAGGTGCGCGATTCCCTGGCCGCCGGTGTGCCATTCCCGCCACGCCTGGGCAAACCGGCCGAGTACGCCGCGCTGGTGCGACACATCATTGAAAACAGCATGCTCAATGGCGAGGTCATCCGTCTCGACGGCGCCTTGCGCATGGCCGCCAAGTAAGGAGAATTTTTCATGCACGATCCGATTGTTATCGTCAGCGCCGTCCGCACGCCCATGGGCGGTTTCCAGGGCGACCTCAAGGGCCTGACTGCGCCGCAACTGGGGGCCGCCGCGATTCGCGCCGCCGTCGAACGCGCCGGCATCGCCCCGGACGCGGTGGATGAAGTGCTGTTTGGCTGCGTATTGCCCGCAGGCCTCGGCCAGGCGCCTGCGCGTCAGGCAGCATTGGGCGCCGGGCTGGACAAGGCCACGCGCTGCACCACGCTGAACAAAATGTGCGGTTCGGGCATGGAGGCGACCATTCTCGCCCACGACTCACTGCTGGCCGGCAGCGTCGAGGTAGTGGTGGCCGGTGGCATGGAAAGCATGTCCAACGCGCCGTACCTGCTGGACCGCGCGCGCAGCGGCTACCGCATGGGCCACGGCAAGGTGCTCGACCACATGTTCCTCGACGGCCTCGAAGACGCCTACGACAAGGGCCGCCTGATGGGCACCTTTGCCGAAGACTGTGCCGAGCACAACGGCTTTACCCGTGAAGCCCAGGACGCCTTCGCCATCGCCTCGCTGACCCGTGCCCAAGAGGCAATCACCCACGGCAGCTTCGCCGCCGAAATCGTCCCGGTGCAGGTCACCGTCGGTAAAGAGCAAAAAACCATCCTGCATGACGAACAGCCCCCCAAAGCCAAGCTGGACAAGATCTCCAGTCTGAAACCGGCTTTCCGCGAAGGCGGTACGGTGACGGCGGCCAACTCCAGTTCGATCTCCGACGGCGCGGCGGCGCTGCTGCTGATGCGTCAGTCTGAAGCGCAAAAGCGTGGGCTCAAGCCGCTGGCAATCATCCATGGGCACGCGGCGTTCGCCGACGAGCCGGGACTGTTCCCGGTGGCGCCGGTGGGGGCGATTCGCAAGCTGATGAGCAAGACCGGCTGGCACCTTGGCGACGTGGATTTGTTCGAGATCAACGAAGCCTTTGCGGTGGTTAGCCTGGTGACCATGAGCAAGCTGGAAATCCCCCACAGCAAGGTCAACATCCACGGCGGCGCCTGCGCGCTGGGGCATCCGATCGGCGCTTCGGGCGCGCGCATCCTGGTGACCTTGCTCTCGGCGCTGCGCCAGAAAGGCCTCAAGCGCGGCGTTGCGGCCATTTGTATCGGCGGCGGTGAAGCCACGGCCATGGCCGTCGAATGCGTGTATTAAGGATTTTTTATGCTGCCCAATGACGAACAACTGCAAATCAGCGACGCGGCCCGGCAATTTGCCCAGGAGCGCTTGAAACCTTTCGCTGCCGAGTGGGACCGCGAGCACCGCTTTCCCAAGCAAGCCATCGGCGAAATGGCCGAGCTGGGCTTTTTCGGCATGCTGGTGCCGGAACAGTGGGGCGGCTGCGACACCGGCTACCTGGCCTATGCGATGGCGCTGGAAGAAATCGCCGCCGGTGACGGCGCCTGCTCGACCATCATGAGCGTGCACAACTCGGTGGGCTGCGTGCCGATTCTGAAATTCGGCAACGATCAGCAGAAAGAACAGTTCCTCAAGCCGCTGGCCAGCGGTGCCATGCTCGGCGCCTTTGCGCTGACCGAACCGCAGGCCGGTTCCGATGCCAGCAGCCTGAAAACCCGCGCGCGCCTGGACGGCGATCACTACGTGCTCAATGGCTGCAAACAGTTCATCACCTCCGGGCAGAACGCCGGGATCGTGATTGTGTTTGCGGTCACCGACCCGGCCGCCGGCAAGCGCGGGATCAGCGCGTTTATCGTGCCCACCGATTCCCCCGGTTACACCGTGGCGCGGGTCGAAGACAAACTCGGCCAGCATGCGTCCGACACCTGCCAGATTCTGTTTGAAGACGTGAAGGTGCCGGTTGCCAACCGATTGGGCGAGGAGGGCGAAGGCTACAAGATCGCCCTGGCCAACCTTGAAGGCGGCCGCGTCGGCATCGCTTCGCAATCGGTGGGCATGGCGCGCGCGGCATTTGAAGCCGCGCGTGACTATGCACGCGAGCGCGAAAGCTTCGGCAAAACCTTGATCGAACACCAGGCCGTGGCGTTTCGCCTGGCGGACATGGCCACGCAAATTGCCGTCGCCCGGCAGATGGTGCATTACGCCGCCGCCCTGCGTGACAGCGGCAAGCCTGCCTTGGTCGAGGCCTCGATGGCCAAGCTGTTCGCCTCGGAAATGGCCGAAAAAGTCTGCTCGGCCGCCTTGCAAACCTTGGGCGGTTACGGTTACCTGAGCGACTTTCCCTTGGAGCGGATCTACCGCGATGTGCGGGTCTGCCAGATTTACGAAGGCACCAGCGATATCCAGCGCATGGTCATCTCACGCAATCTTTAAGGAGCCATTACATGAGTTACGAAACCATTTTGCTCGAGGTCCAGGACCGCGTCGGGCTGATTACCCTTAATCGCCCGCAAGCCCTGAACGCCTTGAATGCGCAACTGGTCAGCGAGTTGAACCAGGCGCTGGACAGCCTGGAAGCCAACCCGCAAATCGGCTGCATTGTGCTGACCGGCTCGAAAAAAGCCTTCGCCGCCGGGGCCGACATCAAGGAAATGGCCGAGCTGACCTACCCTCAGATTTACCTGGATGACCTGTTCAGCGACAGCGACCGCGTGGCCAACCGCCGCAAGCCGATCATTGCCGCCGTCAACGGCTTTGCCTTGGGCGGCGGCTGTGAGCTGGCGTTGATGTGCGACTTCATCCTCGCGGGCGACGGCGCCAAGTTCGGCCAGCCGGAAATCAACCTCGGCGTGCTGCCGGGCATGGGCGGCACCCAGCGCCTGACCCGCGCGGTGGGCAAGGCCAAGGCCATGGAAATGTGCCTGACCGGGCGCTTTATCGATGCGGTGGAAGCCGAGCGTTGCGGGATTGTGGCGCGTATCGTGCCGGCGGATGAGCTGCTCGAAGAGGCGCTGAAGGTGGCGACGCTGATCGCCGGCAAATCCGTGCCGATCAGCATGATGGTCAAGGAAAGCGTGAACCGCGCGTTTGAAGTGAGCCTTTCCGAAGGCGTGCGCTTTGAGCGCCGGGTGTTCCATGCGGCGTTTGCAACGCAGGATCAGAAGGAAGGGATGGCAGCGTTTGTGGCCAAGCGCGCGCCGGAGTTCAAAGATAAGTAACCGGCTTCAGGACTACTGAAACGCAACTTGTGGGAGCGGGCTTGCTCGCGAATGCGCTGGATCAGTCGATCCATTCGCTGACTGATACGCCGTATTCGCGGGCAAGCCCGCTCCCACTTTGGTTTGCGGCGTGTTGATTAGCCTGGTGAGCGCTTGATGTGGGAGCTGGCTTGCCTGCGATAGCCTCACCTCGGTCCCGCAGGTGAACCGAGGTGCCTGCATCGCCGGCAGGCCAGCGCCTACACAGCCGGTATTGGCTTAGAGCTGGTAGTTTTTCAGCTCGCGCGCGATCACCATCCGCTGAATCTCGCTGGTGCCCTCGTAAATCTGCGTGATCCGCGCGTCCCGGTAGTAACGCTCCACCGGATAATCCTCCAGATACCCATACCCACCGTGAATCTGCATCGCGGAGGAGCAGACCTTTTCGGCCATTTCCGAGGCGAACAGCTTGGCCTGGGACGCCTCCGACAGGCACGGCTTGCCGGCACTGCGCAGGCGCGCGGCGTGCATGATCAGCAACCGTGCGGCATTCAGGCGGGTTTGCATGTCGGCCAGCAGGTTGGCGACACTCTGGTGCTCGATAATTGCCTGGTTGAACTGCACGCGATCGCGCGCATACCCCAGCGCCGCCTCAAAGGCCGCGCGGGCGATGCCCAGGGCCTGGGCGGCAATGCCGATGCGCCCGCCCTCCAGGTTGGACAGGGCAATGGCCAAGCCTTTGCCACGCTCACCGAGCAAATTGGCTTCGGGCACCGTGCACTGGTTGAGGGTGACGGCGCAGGTATCCGACGCGCGAATGCCCATCTTGTGTTCTGTGCGGTCAACCACGAACCCTGGCGTACTGGTGGGCACCAGGAACGCGGAAATGCCGCGTTTGCCCAAATCCGGATCCGTCACCGCAAACACAATGGCCAGCTTGGCGCGTTTGCCGTTGCTGACAAACTGCTTGGCGCCATTGATCACCCACTGGCCATCGCGCAGTTCGGCGCGTGTGCGCAGGTTATGGGCTTCGGACCCCGCCTGGGGTTCGGTCAGGCAAAAGCAGCCGATGGCCTGGCCACTGGCAAGGTCGGGCAGCCAGGCTTCTTTCTGCGCTTGTGTGCCGTAGTTGAGGATTGGCCCGCAACCGACTGAATTATGGATACTCATCAGCGCACCGGTGGCGCCGTCGCCGGCCGAGATTTCTTCAACCGCCAGGGCGTAGGCGACGTAATCGACATAGGTGCCGCCCCATTCTTCGGGCACCACCATCCCCAGCAGGCCCAGTTCGCCCATCTTGGCGACCAGGGCATCATCGATCCAACCGGCTTTCTCCCACGCTTGGGCATGGGGCGCGATTTCACCGCGGGCAAAGTCGCGCGCCATGTCGCGAATCATCACTTGTTCTTCAGTGTATTCAATATCTTGCATGGCTTATCTCCCAAACTGCTTGAAGTCGTGGAAGAAGCTCTCCACATGGCTGGCGTCCAGGTCGTGGATCGTGGCTGGCCGCCAGCGCGGCGTTTTGTCCTTGTCGATGATCAACGCGCGCACCCCTTCGATCAGGTCGCCGCGCTCGAACCACTGGCGATCCAGGTGCAATTCCAGCGCGAAGCACTGCTCCAGCGGCAGGCGGCGGCCACGGCGCAACATTTCCAGGGTAACGGCCATCGCCAGCGGTGAGCGGGTCTGCATCAGGGCGACGGTGTTCAGCGCCCACTCATGGGTGTCGGCGACGGTGACTTGCTGCAACTGCTCGACGATGCTTGGCACGTCCGGCAGGGCGAAGAAATGGTCGATAGCCGGGCGCAATGCTGCCAGCGGCGCGTCGGGCAATTGCTGGACGGCCAGTTTGGCGAGCACGCCTTGCAAGTCCTTGAGCGGCGAGTCCTGCCATTGCAGGTGGTCGAGTTTCTGGTCCAGGTCAGTGAGCCGGGTGCTCTCCAGATACCAGTCCGCCAACCCGCAATACAACGCGTCGGCCGCGCGGATCTGTACGCCGGTGACGCCCAGGTAAATCCCCACCTCGCCGGGTATGCGCGGCAGGAAGTAGCTACCGCCCACATCCGGAAAATATCCAATGGCCGTTTCCGGCATCGCCAGGCGGCTGCGCTCGGTGACCACGCGCAGATCAGCGCCTTGCACCAGGCCCATGCCGCCGCCGAGCACAAACCCGTCCATCAGCGCCAGGACGGGTTTGCGGTAATGGTGGAGGGCCAGGTCGAGGGCGTACTCCTCGACGAAGAAGTCGGCGTGCAGGCTGTCGCCGTTCTTGAAGCTGTCGTACAGCGAACGGATGTCGCCACCGGCGCAAAAGGCTTTTTCGCCAGCCCCGCGCAGCACCACGGCGTAGACCTGCGGGTCATCCGCCCAGGCCTGTAACTGCGCCGTCAGGCTGCGAACCATGTCCAGAGTGATGGCATTCAAGCCAGCGGGGCGATTGAGGGTAAGGTGGCCAATGTGGTTGCGAACGTCGGCCAGCACTTCGTCCTGAAGAATTTCGGCGCGGCTTGCTTCGGATGAAACCTGAGCAGTCATCTGTAACTCCCTGCTTTTATTGTTCTTTATCAAGATGTTCGCGGAGGAACCATCTCGCGATCGTACCAGTGCAAATTTGCCCAGTACAACCCGGAATCATGCAGGTCGTTTTTGCATTTATGCACGCAGGCTCAGGCGGCGCGACGGGCCAGTACTTCGCCGATGCTGCGGCGTCGTGCATGGCCTTCTGCGGCATGGATCAACTGTTCGAGTTCGCTCGGTTGCACATCGTAAAACTGCTCCATCTCGGCCAGCGCCAGCTTCAAGTCGGCCGCCGTGATTGCCGGGTCTGTTGCGGCCGCCGCACTGCCAATGACCGCCGCAGGCGACTCGACCGCGCCTCTGGGATAGCGCGTGCGCGTGGCGTTGTTATACGCCAATGCACACGTCAGCAGCGCACCCGCGCCGAGCATGACCGGCGCCAGTTCCTGCCATCCAAGGGCCATGGAGGCCGGGTCTGCCAGTACCAGCGTCATCGCCAGGCCACCGGCCGGCGGGTGCAGGCAACGCAGCCAGCAAATCAGGATAACGGTCATGCCCGCCGCCAGGCACGCGCTGCCCAGCGTACGCCCCAATACACGGGCGACCAGCAGTGCCACCACGCCCGCGCACAAATAGCTGCCGATGATCGACCAGGGTTGAGCCAGCGCACCGGAAGACACCGCAAACAGCAACACAGCCGAGGCACCCAGCGGGCCGAGCAGGTGCAGCGCGACCTGCATGCCAAACACTTGGGCGCACAGCCAGACACTGAACAGCGTGCCCAAGGCCATGCCGATCGCGGCACGGCTCCATTCAGCAGGGCGGGTATTGATTGCAGCAGGTAACCAACGGGTAAGCATTCAAAGGGTCCTGAACGTGCGGGCGAAAAAAAAGGCTTGCCTGGTTGCCCGGAAAAGCCCTTTCCAACGTTTGGGGGAGGAACCTGCACAGTGTGCCGACCTTTGCTGATGGGCTCCACTGCATATTAATGAGGGTTGAGTGCAAGCTTATTGAACTCAAATCGCTTTGCGTGAGCTTAAATGACTTCGCCGAAAGGAATCAGGCGCGTCATCTGCGCAAAGGGTGGGCTGATATGGCCCAGTACGCGCCTGTCGATCTCTTCATTGAACAGCTGTTTTTGCAGGTTTTGCTGCAGTGTCAGGTCGCTGGCCAGTGGCCCCTTCAACGCCACCAGGGCGTCGCGCAGTGCCATCAACCGATCCAGCCTCGGCACGGGAATTGACATCGGATCTTCCGCCACGGCATTGCCCTCGTATGCGTACGCCGCCGTGTGTATGGGCAGCCTACTGCGTCCTTGTTATCCAGGGTGCGCCAGCCTCGAGCTGGCGAGATAAGCCACACGTTGGGGCTGTAATGGGTTACCGCACCTGGCAAACGAGTCTACATTTGGGTTCCAGGCGCCGGAAGACAAAGTGCACCAGCCATTACGCATAGCTGTGTAGGTGCTTTCTCGGTTGCAGCAACGAAAACGCCCACTCTTGTTGAAGTGGGCGTCGTCTTGTACACGGGGCCAATACTGCGATCAGGGCGCCGGGGTTTTCTCCAGATGCAGCAACACATAAGGGTCTTTGTCGAACTCCCCGGTGAGCGTCGGCGTAACCGATTTCAAGCGCGGATCCTGCAGGTTTTCGAAATCCTGCGCGCTCATCACCAGCCAGGCAGGCCCTTGCAGCGGCGCCAGGTCCGCTGAGGAATGGGTAAACAACGGCACCTTGTCACAGTTGAAGTTGACCATGAACTTGATGGCTTTCGCATCCTTGCCCAACCCGTGCAGTACCACAGGCGCCGGCTGCTGCGTGATCTGGTCTTTGACCGCAAGGGTGAAGGTGCGCGTGTCGTAAAGCGCACGCTCCAAGGGTTCAACCACCACGATGTAAGTCGTCCAGAGCGCCAGCACCGCAGCGAAGGCCGGCCCCGTCGCGCGTAACCGCACGTTGAAGACCGCCAGCAGCGCCACTACCTGAAGCACGCCCAGTACGCTAAAGACCAACCCCAGGCTGCCCAGTTGCTCTGCGTAACGTCGGCGCGCTACCACCAGCCCGACGGCCAGCAGTGCCGGCATCAGCGTCCAGATGCCCAGCATCAAGGCGCGCAGCCCTGCAAACAGCCGCCCCTGGGTGACCTGGAACGGGTAGGCCGCCAGGATCGCCGCCATCGGCAACATCGGCAGGATGTAGCGCGCCTTTTTTGCCTGAGGCACCGACAAGCCCAGCATCACCAGCAACCCGGCCGCTGCGCAATACAACACCAGCTGCAAGGCCGGGTCTGGCGTGCGGCGCCCGCCGATGGCCACCGCCACCAGCACCAACAGTGCCAGTGGATAGGCCAGGGCGTAATTGCCCAGGGAGCTGGTGAAGTAATACAGCGCGCCGCTGGAACCTTCGGTGCCATCCATGCGCCCCAGGAACTGCATGCGGATCACGTCCTGCATGAAGTCCTCGCCACCGCTGAGCTTGGCCAGCAGCAGCAACAGGCCCACACAGGCCGCCAGCAGCGCCAGGGCAATCAGGCCGAAGGTGAACAGTTGGCGCCACTGCCGGTTGAGCAAGTAATAGCTGCACAGCACGCCCGTTGGAATTACCAGGCCGATCGGCCCACGGATGGCGAAGCCGATGATCAGCAACAGGAACAACCAGTGCAGGCGTTTCGGGCTGGCGAAATGATCATGCGCATAACCCAGGTAAAACACCGCCAAGGCTACCGCCGCGAGCATCTGGTCGAGGGACACCGCCCGGGTTTCACTGATGAACGTGCTGCTGAGCAGCAACATCGCAATACTCAGCAGGCCCCAACGCACGGAGTAGGGCGCCGTCAGCCGATACACCAGCACCACGATCAGCGCCGAAGCGATGGCCGTGGGCAACCAGGCGGTCAAGCTGGTGACCTGGCCCAGGGGCAACGAGAACAGCCACGTCAACACGGTCGAGGTGGCCAGGTAATCGGCGTAGGGCTGCCCGTAGGTCGTGGGGAAAAAACTCGGCCCATGACGCAGCATTTCCTGGGCAAACACCACGAAGCGCGAGTCAAACCCGATAATCGCCTGGTGCCAGTTGCCGGCAATAAACAGCACCAGCGCCAGGAGCCCAAGCCCCAGCGACTGGTGACGGATCGTTGCAGTGAGCAGGGGCGGATAAGCTTTGTTCACGTATCAGGCTTCCTTGACCTGCTCTACCCAGTTTTGCTGAGGGATCGGCAGTTCACACGAGTCGCCACGGCCCATCGGGAAGTACTTGAAGCCTTTGCGTGCCAGGCGTTCGCCGTCATACAGGTTGCGACCGTCGAAGATCACCGGGTTTTTCAGGCGAGCGTGGATCAGGTCGAAATCCGGCGCCTTGAACTGCTGCCATTCGGTGCAGACGATCAGCGCATCGGCGCCGCTCAAGGCCGATTCCGGTGTGCCCAGCAGCGTCAGGCGTGACTCGTCGCCGTAGATGCGCTGGGTTTCCTGCATGGCTTCCGGGTCAAATGCACGGACATTGGCGCCGGCGGCCCACAAGACTTCCATCAGCACGCGGCTCGGTGCATCGCGCATGTCATCGGTGTTGGGCTTGAATGCCAGGCCCCACAGGGCAAAGGTCTTGCCCTGCAGGTTGCCCTTGAAGTAAGCGTTGATGCGCTCGAACAGCTTGCTCTTCTGGCGCTGGTTGATGGCTTCCACGGCTTCCAGCAAGTCACTGGAGCAGTTGGCTTGCTTGGCGCTGTGGATCAAGGCGCGCATGTCCTTGGGGAAGCAGGAGCCGCCGTAGCCGCAACCGGGGTAGATGAAGTGGTAACCGATCCGCGAGTCGGCACCGATGCCCAGGCGCACGGCTTCGATGTCCGCGCCCAGGTGTTCGGCCAGCTCGGCGATCTGGTTGATAAAGCTGATCTTGGTCGCCAGCATGCAGTTGGCGGCGTATTTGGTCAGTTCGGCGCTGCGCAGGTCCATGAAGATGATGCGGTCATGGTTGCGGTTGAACGGCGCGTAGAGGTCGCGCATCACTTCACGCACTTCCTCGCGCTCACAGCCGATGATGATGCGGTCCGGACGGCGGCAGTCGGCAACAGCCGAGCCTTCCTTGAGAAATTCCGGGTTGGAGACGATATCGAACTCCAGGTGCCGGCCGGCGGTGCGCAGGTTCTTTTCGATGTGCGCACGCAGGGTGTCGCCGGTGCCGACGGGAACGGTGGATTTTTCCACCAGGATCACCGGCTCCACGCGGTGGCGGGACACGGCATCACCCACCGACAGCACGTATTTGAGGTCGGCCGAGCCGTCCTCGTCCGACGGCGTGCCCACAGCAATAAACAGCACTTCACCGTGTTCGACCGCGAGCTTTTCATCGAAGGTAAAGTGCAGGCGCCCGCTTTCCAGGTTTTCCTTGACCATGGCCGCAAGCCCCGGCTCGAAGATGGTCACATGGCCTTTCTGGAGCGACTCGACCTTGCTCTTGTCCACGTCCATGCAGATCACATCGTGACCGACTTCGGCCAATACGGTGGCCTGCACCAGACCGACGTAACCGCTACCAAATACACTGATTTTCATGGGGCATTCCTGGGGCTTGCAACGCTAGCACGACGAGAGTTAATAACCAGAACACCGAGGATGACCAACGCCACCCCCAGGGTTTTTGAAAGCGAAAAAGCTTCGTTGAACACCGGCAGGCTGGCAGCCAGCAGGTAGACCAACGCGTAGCTGATGCTGAGCAGCGAATAGGCGCGGCCCAGCGGCAAGTGCTTGAGTGCGCCGAGCCAGCAGAGCATCGACAGCGCATAGGCGATGATCGCCAGGATCACCACGCCCAAGGCGCCAAGGTCGATGGCATTGCTGTTGAACGCGTTCAGCCAGTCGGCTGGCAGCGGCAGGCGCGTCATGCTCCAGCGCATGCCCAATTGGGCGGCGCTGACCAGGCCGACACTGCCAAGGGCCAGGGCAAAGCCTTGAGCCCGGCTCATACGTGACGCCCCAGCAACACCACACCGCCGATCACCAGCGCCACGCCCAGCCAGTGCCGGCCGTCGATGTGTTCATGAAAAACAAAGCGCGCCATCAGCGTGACCAGTACAAAATTCAGGCTGAGCATCGGGTAGGCGATGCCCACTTCCAGGCGCTGCAGCACCAGCAGCCAGACCAACAGGCCCAGGCCCAGGCACACCAGCGCCGACCACAGCCACGGCGAGCGCAATTTGTGCGCCCAACCGTCCGGCTGGTCGCGCCAGCTTTCCACGGCAAACTTTTGCGAGACCTGGCCCATGCACGTCAGCAGGCATGCGCCCAGCAATAGAAGCAGGGTGATCATTGCGCGGCCTGTGGGAAAATCAGGATCACAATGTTGCCTTGCTCATAGCGTTTACCGTCCTTGGGCAGCAGGTTGACTTCGGCGACTTCATCGTCACCCTTGACCCGCATCACCACACCGACAGAACCTTTCTTGCGCGCCTCGCTCATCCATTGCTGGACTTCGTTGGTGTCGATCCTGCGGTGCGCAGTGTCCGGGTAGGCGATGCCGTATTTCACTTCGCCGACCGTGTTGTAGAGGCTGACGTCCGGACGCCCCATGCGCCACGACAGCGCCGATGCTGCGCCAAGGTCATTGCTGAGCAGGGAGGCAGTGGGTTGCAGTTCGTCCAGGTGATCGATGATGAACTGGTCCGGGGTCTTGTTGTAAACCACCGAATGCGGCAACGCGGCGGGCACCAATGCCACCAGCAACCAGCTGCCGATTACCGGCGCGGCCCACAGCTTCAGCGGTCGCGCCGCCTGGAGCAGGTTGACCACGATCCAGCCGAACAGGAAGGTGAACAGCAGCACCAGGCTGAAGGTTTCTTCGCCGTGTTCATACACGGGCTTTTTCAGTTGGAACCAGCTGAGCGCCAGCAACGCCAGCACACCCAGCGCCAGGTTCAACCCGCCGTTGATGCGCAAGGCGCGGCCGTGGCCCAGGGCAAGCTTGTCGCTCAGGGTCGAGCCCATCAACAAGGCCAACGGCAGCAGGCACGGCATGATGTAAGACGGCAGCTTGCCTTTGGCCAGGCTGAAAAATGCCAGGGGCATCAGCAGCCACAGCAACAGGTAGGCGGTCTGCGGCAGGCGCTTTTGCAGCCACGCCTGTTTGATTGTGGACGGTAACAGGGCAATCCACGGCAGCGAGAACGCGACCATCAGCGGCAGGTAGAACCAGAACGGCTCGGCGTGCTGGGCGTCGTCACCGGCAAAGCGCTGGATATGTTCGTGCCAGAAGAAGAAGTTCCAGTAATCCGGCTCTTGCAGGTGCACGGCCAGTGCCCAGGGCAGGCTGACGATAATGGCGACGACCACGGCAACCACGCCGTACCCGAGCAGCTCACGAAAACGCTTCTGCCAGATCGCATAGGGCAGGGCGATCAACACCGGCAGCAACCAGGCCAGAAACCCCTTGGTCATGAACCCCATGCCGCAGGCAAAACCCAGCAACGCCCAGGACCACAGGCGGCCCTGGCGGGTGTGGCTGTCAAAGCAGAACCACAGCGCAACGCCGGTCAGGTTGACCCAGAAGGTGAATTGCGGGTCCAGGTTGGCGTAGCCACCCAGCAAGGCCACGCTGACAAAGCTCATGTACAGCACGGTGCTGACCAGGCTTTTTTGCGGGTCATTCCACAAGCGGCGCGACACCAGGTAAACCAGCACAATGCTCAGCCCGGTGCTCAAGGCCGAGGCAAAGCGCACGCCGAACAGGTTCTGACCGAAGATCGCCTGGCCCAGCGCGATCATCCAGTAGCCGGCAGCGGGTTTCTCGAAGTAGCGGATGCCCATGAAATGCGGCGAGGCCCATTTGCCGGTCAGCAGCATTTCCTGGCTGATCTGCGCATAACGGGTCTCATCGGGAATCCACAGGCCGTGGCTGGCCAGCGGTAACAGGTAAAACACACCAAACGCCAACAGGAGCAGGGGCAATGCCCAGCGCCGGATCATGCCTGCTGCACTCCGAGCCAACCCTCGCGGCCGCTCAACGCGCCGCGCACCAGGTGTTGCTGGGGCAGGGTGGTCACATCCGCAGGCAGCAGCTCGCCCAGGGGTTGGAAGTCGATGCCGCGCTGCCCGGCCTGGGCAAGCAACTGGCGAAAATCATCAGCCATCAGAATCCCTTCTACTTCTGCGTGGATCGTGTAGACGTTCAGCTTCGACGCGCTAAACCGGTCAAGAATGAAGCTGTTGAAGTCTTTGGCAGCCACTACCGGCCCGACGACTTCGTCGAAGGTCGGCAGGTCTACCGGAATTTGTGGGGTGCCCGCACTGCCATCGGCCAAAGTCGGACGAAACAGGCTGGTGCCCCGGCAATCGCTGTTGTAGCGAAAATTGAACGCTTGTTTGGCTTGCACCACGCGCTCATCGGCACGCCAACCGGCGGCAGCTGAACAGTCGATGCGTTCACCCAGGATGTCGCTCAGGGTGTCAACGCCACGACGGATCTGCTCGATGAGTTGTGCCTCGCTCCAGCGCCCGGTGTTGGCCTGCCAGCCGTGGTGATCCCACGCGTGCAGGCCGACTTCATGGCCGGCAGCCTTGGCCTGGCGCATCAAGTGCCCCAGGTCACGGCCAATCGGTTTGCCCGGCCAGGCGGTGCCGGCCAGCAAAATATCCCAGCCATACAGCCCGGCGGCATTGGAACGCAGCATCTTCCACAGAAATTGCGGGCGGATCAGGCGCCACAAGTGGCGCCCCATGTTGTCCGGCCCAACGCTGAAGAAGAACGTCGCTTTAACCCCGGCTTCATCCAGGGATTCGAGCAACCGCGGCACACCTTCACGGGTGCCACGGTAGGTGTCGACGTCAATGCGCAAGCCTGCCTTCATTACTTCTTGTCCGCGATTTCGAGCATGGCTTCTTTGAGGAAGAAGTCCAGGGTGTTGCCGATGGTTTCGCTCATCTCAACGGTAGGCTCCCAGTTCAGCAGACGCTTGGCGTTTTCGATGCTTGGCTTGCGGTGTGCCACGTCCTGGTAACCGGTGCCGTAGAACGCCTTGCTCTCTACGTCGCGGAAACCGGCAAACGGCGGGAAGTTGCTGCGCAGCGGGTGAGCTTCGAACTGACGCAGCAGTTCTTCGCCCAACTGACGGATGCTGGCTTCGTTTTCCGGGTTACCGATGTTGATGATCTGGCCGTTGCAGTTGTCATTGTCGTTATCAATGATGCGCGCCAGGGCTTCGATGCCGTCGGCGATGTCAGTGAAGCAGCGCTTCTGCTCGCCACCGTCGAACAGACGGATCGGCGTGCCTTCCACCAGGTTGAGGATCAACTGGGTGATGGCGCGGGAGCTGCCGATACGCGCAGAGTCCAGACGGTCAAGGCGCGGGCCCATCCAGTTGAACGGACGGAATAGGGTGAACTTCAGGCCTTTGTCGCCGTAAGCCCAGATCACGCGGTCCAGCAGTTGCTTGGAGACCGAGTAGATCCAGCGTTGCTTGTTGACCGGACCGACGACCAGGTTGGAGGTGTCTTCGTCGAAGTACTGGTCCTGGCACATGCCATAGACTTCGGAGGTCGACGGGAAGATCACGCGCTTGTTGTACTTGACGCAGTAGCGAACCAGTTTCAGGTTCTCTTCGAAGTCCAGTTCGAACACGCGCAGCGGGTTGCGGGTGTATTCGATCGGCGTGGCGATGGCCACCAGCGGCAGGACCACGTCGCACTTCTTGATGTGGTACTCGATCCACTCGGAGTGAATGCTGATGTCGCCTTCCACGTAATGGAAGTTCGGGTGGCTGCGCAGGCGCTCGATGGCGTCGGAGCCGATGTCCAGGCCGTAGATTTCGTAACGGTCGTCACGCAGCAGGCGCTCGGACAGGTGGTTACCGATAAAGCCGTTCACACCCAGGATCAGTACACGGGTACGGCGTGGCTTGCGGCCGGACTCGGCGCCGCGCAGCACGGAACCGTCCACCAGGCCCAATTCATCGGCCAGGGAAGGGCCGGCCAGGTACAGGCCGTTTTCGTTGCGCTGGCCGAACTTGACCACCAGCGAGTCTTCGCCGCAGGCAATACGCAGCGGGTTGACGCTGATCACGCGGCCTGGTGCCAGGCCTTCGTTGCCCTTGACCACTTCAGCGTGCCAAACGATCAGTTTGTGCTCGCCCACAGCGCAGAAGGCGCCCGGGTACGGTTGGGTGACGGCGCGAACCAGGTTGAACAGCTCTTCAGCCGGTTTTTTCCACTCCAGCTTGCCATCGGCGGCGGTGCGACGGCCGAAGTAGGTGGCCTTGGTCTCGTCCTGTGCGGTTTCAGCCAGTTTGCCCTGGGCCAGTTGCGGCAGCGCGTCGCGCAGCAGGCTGGTGGCGGCGTCACGCAGCTTGGCGTGCAGGGTCAGGCCGGTGTCGGTACGGTCGATGACGACTTTCTGCTGGGCCAGGATCGGGCCGGCATCGGCGCGCTTGACCATACGGTGCAGGGTCACGCCGGTTTCGGTTTCGCCGTTGACCAGCACCCAGTTGGCCGGCGCACGGCCACGGTATTGCGGCAGCAGGGAGCCGTGCAGGTTGAACGCGCCTTTTTTGGCGGTGGCCAGCAAGGCTTCGCTGAGCAGGTTGCGGTAGTAGAACGAGAAGATGAAATCCGGGTTCAGCTTGGCGATGCGCTCGATCCACAGCGGGTGGTTGGCGTCTTCCGGTGCGTGCACCGGGATGCCGTTGCGGGCGCAGAGTTGGGCGACGGAACCGTAGAAATTGTTTTCCTTGGGGTCGTCGGCATGGGTGAACACGGCAGCAATGTCGTAGCCGGCGGTCAGCAGGGCTTCAATGCCTGCACAGCCAATATCGTGGTAAGCGAAGACAACAGCTTTTGAATTCATGACGAAACCTGATCGGAAGGAGAAGTAGAAGTGGAGGTATGGGAGGACACCAGGCCGTCAACAACGACCACGGGTGCCGGTGCTGCCGGTTGGTTGCGCAGCACTTTTTCAATGAAGAAACGGGGACGGGCGCGCACATCACTGTACATGCGACCCAGGTATTCACCCAGCAGGCCCATGCCGATGAACTGGCCACCGGTGAACACGAACAGCACCGCGAACAGCACGAACATGCCATCGCCGGCCCACTGAGCACCAAAGGCCAGGCGCAGGACGACCAGTGCAAAGGCGAACAGCACGCCCAGGGCGGCCAGGCTGAAACCGACAATCGACAGCAGGCGCAGCGGCGTGGTGGTCATGCACGTCAGCAGGTCGAACATCAGGCTGATCAGGCGCATGGCGCTGTATTTGGATTCGCCGTGCTCACGCTCAGCGTGATGCACCAGGATTTCCGTGGTGTGGCGGGCAAAACCGTTGGCCAGGATCGGGATAAAGGTGCTGCGCTCGCGGCAGGCAAGCATGGCGTCGACGATGGTGCGCCGGTAAGCGCGCAGCATGCAGCCGTAGTCGGTCATGGCCACGCCGGTGGAACGTTGCACGGCCAGGTTGATCAGGCGCGAGGGCCAGCGACGGAAGGCCGAGTCCTGGCGGTTGTTGCGTACGGTGGCGACCACGTCGTAGCCCAGAGCGGCTTGCTCGACGAGACGCGGGATTTCTTCCGGCGGGTTTTGCAGGTCGGCGTCGAGGGTAATCACCACCTCGCCACGGCACTGCTCGAAGCCGGCCATGATCGCCGCATGCTGGCCGTAGTTACGGTTGAGGATCACCGCCACTACATGGCTGCCTTCTTGCGCGGCAGCGTCTTCCAGCAATTGGGCCGAGTTGTCGCGACTACCATCATCCACCAGGATGATTTCGTATTCGTAGGCCAGTTGCTTGCAGGCTGCGCTTGTGCGACGCAGCAATTCAGGCAGGCTCTCTTGTTCGTTGTAGACCGGGATGACGATCGACACGCAATGAATAGGGTAGGGTTTCAAAGATTCATGACCTCGGGGCTAGAGCAGGTTGGCGCGTGAAAACAGCAGTCATCAGCGGCTGAAGGTTCAGAAAACTGATTAAACATAGCGTGGGTTTGCGGTGTTCATTCGACCTTCCTGAGACTGGCAATAATTTCTTCCATGGGCAAGCGTAGTAAAGACGAAATGTCTCAAAGGTAAAGCGTAATCAACAAGTTAGTTCGATAACACGCGCCTCGTTCTCAAGTCCTGGGGCCAAGATTAAGCGGAAAAATGTTGAACGAATATGAAAGGCGGATGAAAAACTCGTTTATTTGACAGGTAGACAGCTAGGGTTCAGCTAACTAACTGAGGCGTCAGGGGATACCTTGAACAGGTAAAACCGCGGCGTTTTTTGCAGCTTGCAGTGTGCGGCCTGTTTTATTCAACAAACTGCTCTGCATTGCCCCTCAAGTGCCGGTAAAGTAAGCCATCTCTTGCCAGGGTACTCGGATGAATAGCGTGCAGCTTTTACGCGGCCAATTGCGGCCCGCGTTGATGGGATTGTTGATGGCTGTGGCCTGCGTCACAACCGTACGCGCCGACGATGGCGTGGCGCTCACCTCGGTCGATCAGGTGCCCGAAGGCGTCGAAGTGCGCGGCAAACAGGTCGCGGCCTACACCTGGGACGACAGCCAGGGCAAGAACCTGCTGGTGCTCGCCGAGCAGGTCAGCGAACGCGATGACGATGGCACCCAGTCGGCGTTCGTCTACGCGGCGCAATACCTGCTCGCTGGCGACCATCCCAAGCGCGTGTGGATGCTCTACGACGATGTGCAGCATTGCCAGTTCGACGCCGCGCTGCGCTTTGACATGGCCGCCACCAAAGTCACCGACCTCACCGGCGACGGCATCACCCAGGCCACTGTGGGCTATTCGCGTACCTGCACCAGCGATGTCAGCCCGAACGAATTCAAGCTGATCATGCACGTCGGTAAATCCCAGAAGTACCGCCTGCGCGGCGTCGATCGCGTTGGCGCGAGCTGGTGGGACGAGGAAGCCGGCGCCTTGCGGGGCATGCCGCTGCCCAAGGATTGCAGCGTGGCGGCGCAACAGGCGCTGGTCAGTCAGTACAAGGAGCAGGGCACCGAGTTACCTCTGCCGGGCTGCTATGGCGATGAAAAGGACTTTGCCAAGGCGCCGGACAGCTACCTGGCGTTCATGCGCCAGCATTGGTTCGCGCTCATGCAGAAGCAAGACACCGAGTGGAGTCAATCCCAGACCCAGCCTCAGCCCGACGACCCTACCGGGGATGACGAAACGGCCCCGTGATTTTGTGCCAGCGCCGGTCCTGCGCTAGACTCGGCCCTCGCCAATTCACTAAATACCTCTATTAAACAATGGCTTGATCGAGGTATTTAATCCAAAGGCTGATCTCCCTTGACTGAGTCTATCCGCAACCCGCTGACCCTTTATCTCACCCGCCTGGCGCCCTCCAGCCAGCTGACCATGCGTTATGTGTTGCAGGACGCCGCTGACCGCCTGGGCTTCGAAGACATCAACCTCGAAGACATTGACTGGCACCTGCTGCAGCCTGAACACGTGATTGCCCTGGTCGCCGCACTGCGCGAGGACGGCTACGCGCCCAACACCTCTTCGCTGTATGTGAATGCCGTGCGTGGGGTGATGAACGAGGCCTGGCGCATGAGCCTGATCAGCCAGGATCACCTGCTCAAGATGCGCTCGGTCAAGGCGGCACCCGGTACCCGACTGGGCCAGGGGCGCAATTTGCGCCGCAGCCTGATCCGCGAACTGATGGAAGTCTGCGCCGCCGACCCACGCCCACAGGGCCTGCGGGATGCGGCGGTGATCGGCATTTTGTATGGGTCGGGCATGCGCAAGTCGGAGTCGGTGAACCTCGACCTGACGCAGATCAACTTCCAAGAACGCAGCCTGCGCGTGACCGGCAAAGGCAACAAGGCGTTGATCAAGTACGCGCCCGCTTGGGCATTTGAAAAGCTGACAGCCTGGCTGGACTTTCGTCGCGAGCAGCTCAAGGACGGCGAGCAGGACGACACGTTCCTGTTCAACCGCATTCGCCGGGGCAGCCATATCACCCGTGAGCGCATTACCAAACACGCGATTTATTACATCGCCCGTCAACGCGGCGAACAGGTTGGCGTGAAAATCATGCCGCATGACTTCAGGCGTTCATTCATCACCCGGGTGATTGAAGAACATGACCTGTCAATTGCGCAGAAACTGGCGCATCACAGCAATATCCAGACTACCGCCAGCTATGACGTACGCGACGACAATGAACGGCGGCGGGCCGTGGACCGGTTTGATTTATAACTTCAGCCAAAAATGCGAGAGGGTGCTTGCTCCCGAAGACGCAGGGTCAGCGACTCACTGACTGACCCTCCGCTATCGGGAGCAAGCCCCCTTCTTTACTTGGTTGTGTACCGGGTTTAAAGGATTGGCTTACCGCCGGTGACCGCGTAGCGCGAACCGGAGATATAGCTGGCTTCATCCGAGGCCAGCAACACATAGATCGGCGCCACCTCTACCGGCTGGCCGGGGCGACCCAGCGGGGTTTCGCTGCCAAAGCTCTGCACGTCTTTGTCAGTCATGGTCGACACGATCAGCGGTGTCCAGATCGGGCCCGGCGCCACGCTGTTGACGCGGATGCCTTTGTCACCCAGCAATTGCGCCAGGCCGCCGGTGAAATTGGCGATGGCGCCCTTGGTGGCGGCATAGGCCAGCAGCGTCGGCTTGGGCATGTCGGAATTGACCGAACTGGTATTGATGATCGAACTGCCGGCTTTCATGTGGGGCAGGGCGGCCTTGCAGATGCGAAACATCGCGGTGATGTTGATATCGAAGGTGCGTACCCATTCCTCGTCTTCGATCTCTTCCAGGGTTTCGTGAGTCATCTGGAACGCGGCGTTATTCACCAGGACGTCAATGCGCCCGAACTGCTCGACAGTCTTGTCGACCAGCGCCTGGCACGTGGCCTTTTGCGCAATATCGCCGGGCAGCAGCAGGCATTGGCGGCCCGCTTCTTCAACCCAGCGTGCGGTCTCCCTGGCGTCCTCATGCTCGTCCAGGTAAGCGATGGCCACATCGGCGCCTTCACGGGCAAACGCAATGGCGACTGCGCGGCCAATGCCGCTGTCGGCACCGGTGATCAGCGCGATTTTGTTGGCCAGCCGGCCCGCGCCCTTGTAGCTCTTCTCGCCGCAGTCGGGGTACGGGTCCATTTTTTTCTGGGAGCCGGGTACGGATTGGGCTTGTGGGGCGAAGGGTGGGCGAGGGTAGTCAGTCATCTCAGTCTCCATAGGTCTTTAAGGGTGCTATGGAGTTAGTAGTTTTGCCGGCGGCGATAGTTGTAGTGAATGTCGGCCGAGCCCGACGAATGGTTTCAGCCAGCCGCAGGCAAGAACTCAAGGCCTGGCAAATCCAGGGTTGGAACGAGCGCGGTCAGGCACTCGTACAGTTCACGCAACTTGGGTGAGTGGCGGCTCTCTCTGGGCCAGACCAGATAGTAGCCATCGCCCGAGGCGACGGCCGCTGCACAGGGCAGCCTGATCAGGCCGTCGCGCACATCGTTGGCCACCAGGTGCAGGTCGCCGATCGAGACACCATGGCCGCGCATGGCCGCCGAGATCGCCTGGTCGAGCGTATCGAAGACCTTGCCACGGTCCAGGTCGATACGCGCGTCAGACGGCTGGGCGGCCAGCCAGCGTCGCCAGTCCCGGCGATCGGCAGTGGGGTGGATCAGTTCGGCCTCGGCCAGGTCAGTGCCAACCCAGCCGGGCGCGCAAATAGGGATCAACCATTCATCAAACAATTTGTGTGCGTGCACATCGGCGCCGAACTGACCGTTGCCGAGCAAAATCGCGCAGTCGTAAGGCTCTGCGTAAAAATCCACACTGTCGAAATCCATCCAGACACTGGCCAGCTGTATCGTCAGTTCAGGCGCGCTGAGCTTAAGGAGGTCCAGCGTGTGCAGCAGCCAGCGCATGGTCAGCGTCGATGGGGCCTTTAAACGTAAATCGCCAGTGCCTGCGCGGAAGGGCGCGCACGCTTGCTCGATGATGCGAAAGCCGACCTTGAGTTCCTGCGCGAGCCGTTCGCCCGCAACGGTGAGTTTCAGCCGAGGCCCATGGCGTTCGAACAAGCGGCAATCGAGGAGGCTCTCGAGGGTTTTGATATGGCGGCTAACCGCACTTTGAGTCAATGACAGGGCTTGCGCCGCGCGTGTAAACGAAGACGTGCGAGCCGCCACTTCAAAGGCGCGCAGGGCATACAGCGGTGGAAGGCGTTCGGCCATGGGCGTCATTCATTGTGATTAATACTCATAGTAGGGCACAGGCTTTTACATTTTTCAACGCGCGCGGCCTGGCGCAAGCTCGCACGCCTTACCTCACGAGGCGTTTTAGCGCGATGAATAGCTCGTTACTTCTGATTTACGTCTTCAGTGTGTTGGCTCTGATCGTCACGCCCGGGCCGGTGGTGGCGCTGATCATCAATACCAGCCTGCAATCCGGAAGCCGGTGCGCGCTGTTGACGGCAGCGGGCACCAACCTGGCATCGCTGATGCTGGCCCTGGTGGCGGTACTGATTTTGTCGGGGAGTTTTTCCGTCAGTCCAGGTGTGCTGAGCGCGATCAGCTTTCTGGGCTGCCTGTTCATTTTGTACCTGGCGGTCCAGGGGCTGCGTTATCCACCTGGGCAAGTTCCCCAGGCCCGCCGCGCGCGAAGCGGTATCAGCACGGGGTTTGTGGTGGGGATTTCCAACCCCAAGGACATCATTTTCTTCGTCGCCTTCTTCCCTCAATTCATCCACGTGGCTGACTCGTTCAGCGCCAGCGTGGCGTGGTTGACCGGGCTGTAGGTGCTTATCGACTTTATGGTGCTGGCGGGGTACATCGCCCTCGCGCGCCAGGCATTCGCGCTCAAATACCGCGTGGGTATCAATCGCGTGGCATGCCTGGTGCTGCTGGCCGTGGCCCTGATGGGAATCGTGCATTCAGGGCGTTGGCTGCTGGGATGACGAGGCGTATCAGCGCCGTGGAGAAGGCTGTAGATGTGCGGGCAAACGGCGCAGTGTCCACCAGGTGGTCAGCATTGCCGCGACTGCGCAGAGGGCGATGCCGATCAGCATCGGTGCCGGCGTGTGGTCGGCGTACAGCCCGATCAGGGTCATGGACACGGCAGCGGTGATCATCTGGATGGCGCCCAGCAGGGCTGACGCGGAGCCCGCGACGGCGCCGTGGTCCTCCAGGGACAATACGCCGGCCGCTGGCAACAGCAGGCCGAGAAAGCCGAAGCCGATAAACAGCAGCGTCATCATCACCGCCAGGTGATTGCCCCACAGCGTGGTGGCGGCCAGCAGCACCATGATCGCCGCCACCGCCATGACCGACCAGCGAATCACCGGCGCCAGACCAAAGCGCGCGCTCAGGCGTGCGGTCATTTGGCTCATGGCGAAGAACGACGCGGCATTGAGCGCAAAGCACAGGCTGAATTGCGTCGGCGTCAGGCCGAAATATTCGATGTACACAAACGGCGCGCTGCCGATGAACACAAAGAAGGTCGCCAGTCCAAAGCCGCTGACCACCGCCAAACCGATAAACACCGGGTCGCGCAGCAGTGCGCCGTAGCTGCCGATGGCGTCGCCCAGGGTCTTGCCCAATCGGCGTTCGGCCGGGTGGGTTTCCGGCAACTGCACAATGGTCATCACCAGGCACAGCACGGACACCACAGCCAGTACGGCAAACACTTCGCGCCAACTCCAGAGTGAAATCACCACGCTGCCGGCCAACGGCGCCAGGATCGGCGACACGCTCATCACCAGCATCAGCAAGGCCATCAGGCGCGCGGCTTCGTGGCCTGTGTACAGGTCACGCACAATCGCCCGCGGGATGACCATGCCGGCGCACGCGCCGAAGGCTTGCAGGGCGCGAAAGCCAATCAGCACTTCGATGCTCGGTGCCAGGGCACAGCCGACACTGGCCACGGCGAAAATCACCAGGCCGGCATAGATCGGCGGCTTGCGCCCGTACACATCGCTGAGCGGACCGTAGAACAGCTGGCACACGCCGATGATCATGAAAAACACTGTCAGGCTCATCTGCACCGCCGCCGGCGAAGCCTGCAGGCTCGCGCCCAGGGTGGGCAAGGCGGGCAGGTAACTGTCGATGGCGAAAGGGCCGATGGCGGTGATCAACCCCAGCAACAGGGCGAGGTGGGCGATGCTTCGAGACATGGGGTGTTCCGGGTGACGGCGAAAGACCGGCCAGCTTAGAGAGCCGCCCGAGGGGTTACAAGGTGGCGTTTACACAGGCGCTACATTTTTTGGCAGTGAACCTGTCGCGACGGCCCATTCGAGCTGACCATTGATCTTTGCGCTGAAAAATAGATTGAATATTCACACTTAATGTTATTTAAATAACAAAACAAAAGCGCCACGACCTGCCTGGTCGTGCTGCAACAAGGTGGGATAGCAATGAGCAAGATCGCAGTCATCGGCAGCAATATGGTGGATCTGATTACCTACATCGACCGCATGCCGGCCCAGGGCGAAACCCTCGAGGCGCCGGGATTTGCCCTCGGGTGTGGCGGCAAGGGCGCCAATCAGGCGGTGGCGGCAGCCAAGCTTGGGGCCGATGTATTGATGCTGAGCAAGGTCGGCGACGACATGTTTGCCGACAACACCCTGGCCAACTTCCAGCGCTTTGGCATCGACACGCGTTATGTGCAACGGGTGCCTGGCGTTTCCAGTGGTGTGGCGCCGATTTTTGTGCGGGCCGACTCCCACAACAGCATCTTGATCGTCAAAGGCGCCAATGCGTATTTGTCGCCGGCGGACATCGAGGCGGCGGCGGCTGATTTGCGTGACTGCACGCTGATTGTGTTGCAGTTGGAGATCAACCTGCAGACGGTCTACTACGCCATCGAATTCGCCCACCGACATGGCATTGCCGTGCTGCTCAATCCAGCGCCGGCGCTGCCTGGTCTGGAGGCCGACTACTTGGCAAAACTGGATTTTCTGATCCCTAACGAGTCGGAGCTTGCGCTGATCACCGGCCTGACCGTGGACTCACCGGACTCGGCCCGCGTCGCCGCGCAAACCCTGGTGGCCAGCGGCATTCGCCACGTCATCGTCACCCTCGGCGAGCAGGGGGCGTTGTACGTAGGCGAGGAGGGCACGTTCCAGGTGCCGGGCCAGCGGGTTGTCGCCCGTGACACCACCGGTGCCGGCGACGCCTTTATCGGGTGTTTCATTCAGCACTGGACCCTTGACGGCGATATTCGTCATGCCATGGAGCAGGCTGTGGCGTATTCCGCGTGCTCGGTGACGGCGCTGGGTACGCAGACCTCCTATCCCGACAGCGAAGCGTTCACGCGCTTCCAGCAACAGCGCTAAGCCGTCTAACTCGGCTCCTTAATCCAGCCCGGAGAACAATAATGAACAAACCTGCGCTGCAACAGACACCCGATGGGTTCTACCTGAACCGCACGCCCTGGTTCGCGTTTATTCTGCTGTGCAGCATCTTCGCGTTGTGGGCCGCGGCGGCGAGCATGAACGACGTGCTGATCGCACACTTCAAGAAAGCGTTTTTGCTCAGCGATTTCCAGACCGCCTTTGTGCAATCGGCGTTTTACCTGGGCTACTTTTTTGTGGCGATTCCGGCAGCGATGGTGGTGCGCCGCCTGAGCTACAAAAGTACGATCCTGATCGGCCTGTCGCTGTACATGCTCGGCTGTTTGCTGTTTTTCCCGGCGGCGTCGACGGCCAAGTACGGCATGTTCTTGCTGGCTCTGTTTGTGATCGCGGCCGGGCTGTCGTTCCTGGAAACCGCGTGCAACACCTACTCGACGTTGATGGGCCCACGGGAAACCGGGACGCGGCGCTTGAACATCTCGCAGACATTTCACCCGTTCGGCGCCATGGCCGGGGTTTACGTGGGCAGCTTTGTGATGTTCAAGGACACCGATGCCACCACTGCACAGCTCAATCAGATGAGTGCCACCGATGCGGCGGTGCAGCAGTTGCAAATGATCCAGTCCACGCTGTTGCCTTACAAGTGGATGATCGCCGTGCTGGTGTTGATGTTCATCCTGATCGCCATTACCCGTTTCCCGGCCTGCAAAGGCAACGCACCCGTCGACAACACCTCGGGCAGCTTGCGCAAAAGCCTGGGGCGGCTGTGGCGTAACCCGCGGTTTACCTTTGGCGTGCTGGCGCAATTTCTGTATGTGGGTGCCCAGGTGGGCGTGTGGAGTTTCACCATTCGCCTGGCCATGCAAATGGGCGGCATGAATGAGCGCAGCGCTTCATGGTTTCTGCTGACCACCTTTGCCGCCTACTTTGTCGGCAAGTTGATCGCCAATCTATTGATGCGGCGCCTGCACCCGGCCAAGGTCTTGGCGATCTACGGGGTGCTGTGCATTGTGCTGCTGGCCTACACCATTCTGGTGCCGAATATTTCCGCGGTGTACGCCGCCGTCGGCGTGAGTATTTTTCTCGGTCCGTGCTGGCCGACCATTTACGGCCTGACCATCGATGGCCTGGGTGAAGACACCGGTGTCGGCGGTTCATTGCTGGTGATGAGCATTGTTGGCGGCGGGGTGATTCCGATCTTCCAGGGCCTGTTGTCCGACGCCAGCGGTGGCAACATGCAATTGGCCTACAGCGTACCGCTGCTGTGCTTTATCGTGATTGTGATGTACGCGGTCAAATGCCTGCGCCAGCCGGGCGCGTTGCCCTCAAATGCAGCCGCGGCGGTGGCCTCATGAATACGCGTATCCCGTTGTACCGGGCGGTGTTTGCCGAGCAGGAAAGGGTGCTTTTGCAGTCTGAGGATTTCAAGGTCAGCGCCTGGACTTATCCGTCCGGCGTGCTGGCGGTGAGCATGGAGAACAGCCGTGGACGTCTGGTCGTGTTGCCGTATCAAGGGCAGATGATCTGGTCGGCCGTATTTGACGGCTGCGACCTGACCATGCGCAACCTGTTCGACGAGCCCCGGCCAAGCCCGACGGTCATCGACACTTACGGCTGCTTCATGTTTCACAGTGGCCTGTTGCGCAACGGATGCCCAGCGCCGGATGACACGCATGCCTTGCACGGCGAAATGCCCTGCGCGCCCATGGACACGGCCTGGCTGGAACTCGGCGAGGGCTTTATGCGCCTGGGCGGCTCGTATCAATACGCCAAGGGATTCGGCGATCGCTACCGGGCGAGCCCCAGTGTGACGCTGCGCGCCGACTCAGCCTTGTTCGATATCGACATGGACGTGACGAACCTGGCCGGCAAGCCGATGGACCTGATGTACATGGCCCACATGAACTACGCATACGTGGACGGCGCGCGATTCGTCGAGCCACTGGGCATGCAGCGCCTGCGCCTGCGCACCAGTGTGCCGGACCACGTCAAGCCGACGCCGGACTGGAGCGCCTACATGGCGCAACTGGCCGAGCATCCAACCCAGTTGGCCAGCCTCGACACGCCTGCGCTGTACGACCCTGAGGTCGTGTTTTTCTTCGACGACGTGGGCACAGACGCCACGGGCTATGCGCATTTTTTGCTGGACCATCCGGCGGGCACGGCGTTCTACACCCGTTACCGCCCCGAACAATTCGCGCACGCGGCACGCTGGATTCTGTACACGCCGGATCAGCAAGTGGCGGCGTTCGTGCTGCCATCGACCTGCGAACCCGAGGGCTATAACGCCGAGAAAGCCAAAGGCCACGTGCGCTGCCTGGCGGCCGGGGCCAGCGCCTCGTTCAGCGTGACCACCGGCTTCTTGAATGCGCAGGAACGCCAGACATTATTGGGTTAGATCAGCAGCTGCGCGCCGCTGGCCTGGATGACTTCTTTATAGGCGCGCGGGATTTTCTTGTCGCTGACCACGTACTGGAAGTCTTCCAGGTTGGCGAAGTGAGCGGTGCGCACCGTGTCGAACTTGCTGAAGTCGGCCAGCAACACGCGTTGCTGGGCCTGGCGCAGAACCTTTTGTTTGACCTCGACTTCATTGAAGTTGAAGCACGTCACGCCGAACGCCTGGCTGACGCCGGCGGCAGTCACGAAGGCCCAGGTCAGGCGCACGCTGTCGAGGATGCTGCTCTCGGCGCTGCTTTCAAAGACCTGGTTCTTGCGGTGAAAAGTACCGCCGCACAGCACGATGTGGCAGTTGGCTTTGTTCTGCAGCCTGAGCAGCACGTTCAACGAACTGCACACGGCGGTGAACTCCAACTCATCGGGGATGAAATCAATGACAAAGGGCGAGGTGGTGCCGCAGTCGAAAAACACCGTGTCGCCGGGCTGTATCAGCCGCGCGGCGAGTTTGCCGATACGGCGTTTCTCTTCGACGTGGCGCGTGTCCTGGTCGGCTACGCGGTAATCGCTGGCCTCGCTGCTGACCCGGGTGATGTAGCCGCCCAACAGGCGCACATGCTCGGAGAAGTGGTTGAGGTCGCGGCGCAGGGTCATCTCGGACACTTCCAGCAGCGCAGCCATTTCCCGCAGGTGGATGGCGTTCTGGTCCTGCAAAGCTTGTTGGATAAGCTTGAGTCGCTCGGCTTTTTTACTGTCCACGCGTATTCCAGGGCTTGATTGTTGGTGTTAGATAAGTAACATTTAATGATATTATTGTAACGTATTAATGTGGGCATTGTGACAACCGCGTCCCACGATCATTGGCAACATACAGGCAAGGGCACGTTAAATGAACTCTCTTCAACCCGCAGCATTGGCCAAGTACATCGATCACACCTTACTGGCGCCCGACGCCTCCCGTGAGCAAATCCGCACCTTGTGCGAGGAGGCCATGGAGCACGGTTTTTATTCAGTGTGCCTGAACTCCGCGCAAGTGCCTTACGCCGCCTCATGGCTGACTGACAAGAACGTGGTGATCTGTGCGGTGGTGGGCTTTCCACTGGGCGCCGGCTTGAGCGACACCAAGGCCTTTGAAGCTGAACGGGCGATTGCCGCCGGGGCAGGGGAGATCGACATGGTGCTCAATATTGGCTGGCTGAAAGAAGGGCTGCTCGAGGCAGTGCGTGAAGACATCGCCGCGGTCCATAGGGCCTGCGGCGCCGTGCCGTTAAAGGTCATCCTGGAAACCTGCCTGTTGAACGACGAACAGAAAGTCCAGGCGTGTGAAATCTGCCGGGACCTGGGTGTGGCCTTTGTCAAAACGTCCACCGGGTTCAGCCGTAGCGGCGCGACAGCAGAAGACGTGGCGCTGATGCGCAAAACCGTGGGCGCCGGCGTTGGCGTAAAAGCATCCGGTGGCGTGCGTGATTATCCGACGGCGGTGAAGATGATTGAGGCCGGGGCTACACGCCTGGGCAGCAGTTCGGGCATTGCGATAGTCGGTGGGGCAACGACGGCGGCGAGCGGTTATTGAATGCTTTTAATATAACTCAACTAAATAGATATTTAGTTGAGTTATGCTCTTTAATTATATTTAGGGGCGACTTTCAAGACGGGCGAGGGCAGCCATTCGACGCTCGCTGATGCGTTCAACCGCGTCCATGTGTTCTGTTCCCCACACACACAGCGCCCCCAGTGCCGTGGCCAGCGAGCGCCCGAACGGCGTCAGCGAGTATTCAACCTTCGGCGGGATTTCCTGATAGTCGACGCGCGCGATGATCTCATCACGCTCCAGCTCCTTGAGTTGCTGGATAAGTACCTTATCAGTCACGCCACCGATCGCACGCCGTAGCTCACCATAGCGGTGAACGTTCTTTGCCAGATGATAAAGAACCAACGGCTTCCATTTCCCGCCAATCACCGCCAGGGCCGCAATCGGCCCTGAAGCCATTGCCATTCAGGGCGATATTTCAAACCTGGACGACCTGGATCGCATCTTCACATAAGTCAAAGCTGCAAAAGGCCGAATTGACGTGTTGTTCGCCAATGCGGGCCTGGGGGATTTCCAGCCGATTGGATCGATCACGGAGGAATCGTTTGACCGT
The DNA here is from genome assembly GCF_022662455.1 of Pseudomonas sp. TREG-RG-20F-10-E-6-01. Lineage (NCBI taxonomy): Bacteria > Pseudomonadati > Pseudomonadota > Gammaproteobacteria > Pseudomonadales > Pseudomonadaceae > Pseudomonas > Pseudomonas sp. TREG-RG-20F-10-E-6-01. Next base: position 111,401 of record NZ_JAKNQP010000003.1, read on the forward strand.
ACGTTCGGCATCAACGTCAAAGGCACCTTGTTCACCGTGCAAAAGGCCTTGGCATTGATGGGCGCCGGAGGCTCGGTAATCTTGACGGGTTCAACCACAGGCACCATGGGCACACCAGCGTTCAGCGTGTATAGCGCCACTAAGGCCGCGCTGCGTAATTTCGCCAGAAGCTGGGCGCTGGACCTCAAAGGCACCGGCATTCGCGTCAACGTACTTTCGCCCGGACCGATCGCGACGCCTGGCCTGGACCTGGCGTTGTCAGGCACTGGTCAGAAGGATGCGATCATTGACGGCATGACTGCACAGGTTCCCCTGGGGCGCATCGGCCAGGCAGAAGAAGTTGCGGCTGCAGCGTTATTTCTGGCATCGGATGAAAGCAACTTCATGACCGGCAGTGAAATGTTCGTGGATGGAGGGTTTGCTCAGGTTTGAAACCAATAGGGGTTTTGCCCGTTGAAATCTGACGGGCACTGCCCATGATTATGTAACATGATATTACGCATAATGTATATTATGTTAAATTATATGTCATGCCTTGTGAGTCTCTGCGTCGGCGTACCCCCTATGCCGCAGTCCGACGCTAGTTAGCTTGTGACTTTGATAAGGCCGCGGACAATATGCGTAACGAGGGTCGAGCCCTTCATGAGTTGGAAAGCCTGCGTTGCGCTTCGGCTCATTGGCTTCAGTCGAAATGCAGTCGATCGGTTTTGCGAAAACCTTCAAACCACCTGATTTAGAAACCCAAGACCACCCAGCTTTAGTGGACTGTCAGGTGCAACGCCAATCCCCACACCGCCTCCTCATCGGCAGTGCAGGTAACTTGGCAAGCTGGAGGTGGCTTCAGTGGCGCAGCAGTTTGCGCAGGGGCACGCCGTCCTTGAGCACGGGCGACTTGATGACGATATAGCTGAAATACTTGGAGATACCAATGTTCTTGTCCAGCAGGCTCTCCACCACTTCCTGGTAATGCTGGATGCTGCGGGTCATGAAGCGCACCAGGTAGTCGTAGCCACCACTGATCAGGTGGCATTCGAGCACTTCGTCTACCAGACGGATATTGGATTCGAACTTGGCGAAGTCTTCGCGCTTATGGTCGCTGAGGGTGATCTCGGTGAACACCGTGACCGAATCGGTAATCTTGGCCAGGTTCAAGTGCGCCTTGTAGCTGGAAATATACCCCGCCGACTCCAACCGCTTGACCCGTTGCAAACACGGGCTGGCAGACAAGCCCACGGCGTCGGCGAGACTGACATTGGTCATCCGGCCGTCCTTTTGCAGTTCAACCAGAATACTGATATCGATCCGGTCCAGTTTCACTTGCCCTTCCATTGCGTACCTCTTGACTGCCGTTTGTAAGACAATCTTCTAGCAAAATCAGCGCCGTAAAGACAGCTGATGCTGAGCCACCAGATCCGCCATGCTGCTGATGCAGTAATCCGCCGCGCACCGCGAAGGCTGCCGGGGCCGCTGGCGGCCGATCAAACAGCGGTCCAGCCTCCCGTGCGCCGCGACCGACGGTCGTGTCACATGCAGCACGGGATGCACATCCTCCGCTTGCTCGCTGAGCCATTGCAGGTCATCGGCCAGGGAAATGAAATCTTCCGGTGCAATACCCAGCCGCTCACACAACACACCACGATCCTCTGCGTCACGGTCGCCACGCACCAGTAGCCGATAGAACTTGCGCAAATACAGCATAGCCCCCGGTGCATCCTCGAACAGCGCCCAACTGCCGGCGCTGCGGGCAAAGCTCATGCCCTCCTCCCAACTGGCGTGGAGCCCCCAGCGTTCGGCGAGTTGGCGGTGGGCAAAACACAGCAGGCCACTGAAGCCCAACTCGGCGAAGCGCGGGTAGAGATTCGCGACCACCGTGTTGTACTCGGCCAGCACCTGCTCCCTGGGCGGCTGCCCGCTACGGCTGTCGAGCAGCGGTTGCAAGGCGGCCAACACACCCGAGTCGCGGTCCACCAGCACTTCATCGCAATCGATCAGCAGCGCTCGATAATCTGTCAGTCCCATGTGGGGTCAAGTCTCCAATGATGCAGTCCACCCTGAACAAGCAAAGGCTCAGTTCAAGACCCGTGCCAAGGCGCCGTCGAGTATCTGCAAGGCTTCGTCGACCTGGGCCTCGCTGGCCACCAACGGCGCGAGAAAGCGCAGCACGTTGCGATGCACGCCGCATTTGATCACCAGCAACCCGCCAGCGCGGACTTCATCGATCAGCCGTTGGTTGAGGTCGGCATCCGGCGTGCGCGCCGGGTCATCCTGGATCAGCTCGATCGCCAACATGAAGCCGGTGCCGCGCACATCACCGATACGCGGGTAGCGCGCCTGCAAACCAAGCAGGCCTCGGCGCAGGCGTTCGCCCAGCCGTTGGCCGCGTTCGAGCAGTTGCTCCTGCTCGAACGCGCTGATCACCGCCAGTGCCGCCGCGCACGCCAACGCATTACCGCCGTAGGTTCCGCCCAGGCCGCCAGGCAGCGGTGCATCCATGATGTGCGCCTTGCCGACTACACCGGACAACGGCAAGCCACCGGCCAGGCTCTTGGCCACGGTGACCAGGTCAGGCTGGATGCCCGCATGCTGGTAGCCGAACCAGGTCCCGGTACGGCCGAAACCGGTCTGAATCTCATCCAGGATCAACACGATGCCGTGCTTGTCCGCCAACCCACGCAGTGCCTGGAGAAACTCCACAGGCGCGGCAAGGAAGCCGCCGTCACCCTGCACCGGTTCGATGATGATTGCCGCGATCCTCTCTGGCGCCACCTGGGTCGCCAGCAGTTCATCCAGGGCTTTGAGTGCCAGCTCGCTGGTCACCCCGCGATAAGCATTCGGATACGGCGTGTGGAACACCTCCGGTGCAAACGGCCCGAAGTTCTGTTTGTAGGGTTGGCTCATACCGGTGAGCGTGGTGCCAAGCAGCGTACGACCATGGAAGCCGCCCCGAAAGGCGATCACCGCCGAGCGATTGGTGTGGGCGCGGGCGATCTTCACCGCATTTTCCACAGCCTCGGCGCCGGAGGTGAAAAACGCGGCCTTATAGGCTTCCTGCCCGCCGACCATTTCGCACAGCCGCTGTGCCAGGTCGAGGTATGGCTGGTAGGCCACCACCTGGAAGCAGGCGTGGGAGACCTTCTGCAACTGGGCCTGCACCGCAGCCACCACCTTGGGATGGTTATGCCCGATGTTCAGCACGCCGATCCCGCCGACGAAGTCCAGGTAACGCTTGCCATCCACGTCCCACAACTCGGCGCCCTGGGCACGGTCGATCACCAGCGGGTGAGCGGTCACCAGGCCACGGGGAACGAATTGATCGCGCTGACGGAGCAAATGAGGGGTTTCGTCGACCTTGCTATTCATGGCAGTTCCCATCGTGAATGCAGCAACCCGGAAAGTGGTTGCGATGTGGTTCAGAGTAAGGCTTGCAGGCAACCAACTACGCCGAACTTGGCCCGTGAGAAATTCGGATCGACTGTTTTGCCCCCACCTTTCAACAGATCCTGCGCCGGGCTTGGGGGATGATGAGGGCTACCCAAACCCTGCAGGAAATGCCCATGGCCTTGCTCTACAAAGCTGACCCGGTGCGCGGCCAACATTGGCAGGCACTGTTCGCCGCACACGCGCCGCAGATTGAATGGCGCGCCTGGCCCGACATCGGTAATGCCGAAGACGTGGACTACCTGGCCGCCTGGCAGGCGCCCGACAACCTCATGCAATTACTGCCCAACCTGAAAGTGCTGTTTGCTTTGTCGGCCGGGGTCGACCAACTGGACCTCTCCCGCCTCCCGCCCGGCCTGCCCGTGGTGCGCCTGCTCGACCCGGGCATCACCCGCGGCATGTGCGAATACGCCAGTTGGGCGGTGCTCAGCCTGCACCGCGATATGTTGCGCTACCGCCAGCAGCAAGCAGCGCGCTGCTGGCAGGCACACCTGTTGCAACCGGCCGTGAATCGCAGGGTCGGCGTGATGGGCTTGGGCACCCAGGCCCAGCAGATTCTGGCAACGTTGGCGCCGTTGGGGTTTGCGCTGTCGGGCTGGGCGCGCAGCGCTCATCAGTTGCCAGGTGTGGACTGCTACGCCGGTGAACACCAATTGCCGTCGTTTCTCAGCCAGTGCGATATTCTGTTGTGTGTGCTGCCGTTGACCGAGCAGACCCAAGGCATTCTCGACCGGCAGCTGTTTGCACAGTTACCGCGTGGGGCGGCGCTGATCAACATGGGCCGTGGCGGGCACCTGGTGGAGGAAGACTTGCTGGAGGCATTGGGCAGTGGGCAACTGAGCGGTGCAGTGCTGGATGTGCTGCAGGAGGAACCTGCGCCAGCGGATCATCGATTCTGGGATCACCCGCAGATTGTGCTGACGCCCCATATCGCAGCGATGACCCAGCCGGCGAGTGCGTTTGGGGTGTTGCTGGAGAATATCCGGCGTTATGAACGTGGGGAACAGATGGTGGGTGAGGTGGATCGGCGCAAGGGTTATTGACGCGTGGAGGTCCAAATGCGGGAGCACCTGTCTTGATGTGGGAGCCGTCGAGCTTTAGCGAGGCCGCGATAGCGGTGGGTCACGCAACATCGATGTCGATTGTGCCGACGTCATCGCAGCTTCGCTGGGGCTCGGCAGCTGCTACGGTGTTAGTGCCAGGCCGCGCTCCTCCAGCAACCGCACAAAACTGTTCAAACTCGGCGACGCCTTGCACCGGCGCCAGATCAACCGAATGCGGGGGGTCAGCCAAAGATATTTCAACTGCCCCCTGCATTCGCGAGCAAGCCCGCTCCCACATTTTCGAGCTTGCTCGCTTTAGATCTGAAGCCTTTGGGCAATCGCCAGCCCGACATCCTGAGTAGAGCCCTTCCCGCCCAGATCTGGCGTCACCACGCCCTCGGCAATGACCGCCTCAATCGCCCGCAAGATCCCGTCATGGGCCGCCCGATACCGCGCCTCCCCATTGCCAAGGAAATCCAGCATCAACGCCCCCGACCAGATCATCGCTATGGGATTTGCAATGTTCTGCCCATAAATATCCGGCGCCGAACCGTGCACCGGCTCGAACAACGACGGAAAGCGCCGCTCGGGGTCGAGGTTGGCCGAAGGCGCAATACCGATCGTCCCGGCGCACGCCGGCCCGAGGTCGGAGAGGATGTCACCGAACAGGTTCGACGCCACCACCACATCAAACCGGTCCGGTTGCAGCACAAACCGCGCACACAGGATGTCGATGTGCTGCTTGTCCCAGCTCACTTCGGGGTAGTTGGTGGCCATCAATGCGGTGCGCTCATCCCAGTAGGGCATGCTGATGGAAATGCCATTGGACTTGGTCGCCGCCGTGAGCTTTTTGCGCGGGCGGGACTGGGCCAGGTCGAAGGCAAACTTGAGGATGCGGTCGACGCCGCGCCGGGTGAATACCGACTCCTGCAGCACGAATTCATGCTCGGTGCCCTCGAACATCTTGCCGCCCACTGACGAATATTCGCCCTCGGTGTTTTCGCGGATCACCACAAAATCGATGTCCCCCGGCTCGCGCCCGGCCAAGGGGCACGGCACCCCAGGGAACAGCCGCACCGGGCGGATGTTCACATACTGGTCGAAGTCGCGGCGGAACTTGAGCAACGAGCCCCACAGGGAAATATGGTCGGGCACCTTGTCCGGCCAGCCCACGGCGCCGAAGTAAATCGCGTCAAAGCCCTTGAGCTGCTCAAACCAGTCCTCAGGCATCATCTGCCCTTGCTCCAGGTAGTAATCGCAGTGAGCCCAGTCGAGCACCTCGATGCTCAGGTTCAAGTTCCAGAGACTGGCCGCCCGTTCCAGTACCCGCAGCCCTTCGGGCAGCACTTCCTTGCCAATGCCATCGCCGGCAATCGCGGCGATTCTGAATGCCTTGCTCATGGTGCATGCCTCGTGGGAATTCAGTTGAGCCCGCCGATGTGGAAGGCTTTGACTTCAAGGTACTCATCCAGGCCATATTTGCTGCCTTCACGGCCCAGGCCCGATTGTTTGATACCGCCAAACGGCGCCACTTCCATGGAGATGATCCCGGTGTTGAGCCCGACCATGCCGAACTCCAACGCCTCGCCAAAACGCCACGAGCGCTGCAGGTCCTGGGTGAAATAGTAGGCGCCCAGGCCATACGGCGTGGCATTGGCCAGGGCCAGCGCCTCGGCCTCATCCGTAAAGCGCATCAGCGGGGCCACCGGGCCGAAGGTTTCTTCATTGGCCAGCAACATGCCGGCGTGGGTGTCACTCAGCACCGTGGGCTGCACAAACTGGCTGTCACCCGTGGGGATCGCGCCACACAACAGCTTCGCGCCCTGGCTCAGGGCATCGTCGATATGCCGTGCGACCTTGTTCACCGCCGCCAGGTTGATCAGCGGGCCGATGCTCACGCCCTCCTCCAGACCGTTACCGACCTTGAGCTTGCTCACCTCCTCCACCAGGCGCGCGGCGAAACGCGCGTAGATACCGGCCTGTACCAAGATGCGGTTGGCGCACACGCAGGTTTGCCCGGCATTGCGGAACTTGCTGAGCATCACCCCGGCCACGGCCTTCTCCAGGTCGGCGTCGTCAAATACGACAAACGGCGCATTGCCGCCCAGCTCCAGGCTCAGGCGCTTGATGTGCTCGGCGCTCTGGCGCATCAGCAAGCGGCCAACGGCGGTGGAACCGGTAAAGGAGATCTTGCGCACCGCCGGGTTGCCGGTCAGCGCCTCGCCGATGCCGGCAGGCAACCCGGTGATCACGTTGAACACCCCGGCCGGAATGCCGACTCGCTCAGCCAGCACCGCCAGGGCCAATGCCGACAACGGGGTAAGATCCGACGGCTTGACGATGATCGGGCAACCAGCGGCTAACGCCGGTGCGCATTTGCGGGTGATCATCGCGTTGGGGAAGTTCCACGGCGTAATGGCAGCGCACACGCCCACCGGCTGTTTGAGGGTCAGCAGGCGTCGGTCGCCGCTGGGCGCCGGCATGGTTTCGCCATAGACCCGGCGCGCTTCCTCGGCGAACCATTTGACGAAACCGGCACCGTAGCGAATCTCGCCCTTGGCTTCAGCGAGCGGCTTGCCCTGTTCCCAGGTCATGATCAGCGCCAGGTCATCGAGGTTGTCGAGCATGGCCTGGAACCAACGTTCCAGCAGTGCCGCACGCTCTGCTGCCGGGCGTGCGCGCCAGGCGGGCCAGGCCCTTTCGGCGGCGGCGATGGCGCGGTGGGTATCCACGGCGTCCATGGCCGGCACCCGCGCCAGCAGGTGGCCGGTGGCAGGGTCGCGGATGTCCAGGGTGGCGCCGCTGTCGGCAGCGATCCACTGGCCATCCACATAGGCGAGTTCAGCCAGGAGGCTGGGGTCTTGCAAGCGATTATTGAGCATGGTCGAGTCCTGATCCGAGACACGCTCCAGTCTAGGGAGGTGCCGCGAATCAGGATGCCGAAAGCGCAGATTAAGCAGCGTCCCGTGCTGAAATTGGCCCCAGGACGGCAGGCTCTGCTAGGCCGTAAGCGAACCCAGCAAACCTTGCAAAAAGCGCTCACCGGCGTCCATTTGGCTGATCTCGATAAACTCGTCGGGCTTGTGCGCCTGCTCGATCGAACCCGGCCCGCACACCACCACCGGCACATCCAGGCGCTGCTTGAACAGGCCGCCCTCGGTACCGAACGAGACCTTGGAAGTGCCGGTGCCTGGCGCGGCGAATTGCTTGAGAAAACGCACGGCTTCTACACTGGGGTGGGTGTCGAGGCCGGGATACACGTTAACGGTTTCGATCTCGATGGCCGCCACGCTGGACAACTTCTGTGCCTCGCGCACGATCACTTCAGCGCGCTCGCGCATCTGCTCCAGGAATTGCTCCAGATCGTCGGCCGGCAGGTTGCGCACTTCGAAATCCAGGGTGCACAGGTTAGGCACGATATTCAGCGCCTTGCCGCCGATGATCTGCCCCACATGCACGGTGCTGTAGGGCACGTCGTAGTCGCTGTCCTGTGCGCCATGGCGTTGCAGTTGCTGCTGGCTCTCGCGCAGGGCAGCGATAAAGTCGCACGCCACATGAATCGCATTGACCGAGCGTGGCGCCAGGGACGAATGGGCTTCCTGGCCCCGGCAATACGTGCGGTAAGAGCCCTTGCCCTTGTGGCCCAGCACAAACTGCATGTTGGTGGGTTCTCCGATCACGCACAGAAACGGCCGCACCGGCGCCAGGTGCAGCACGTCGAGCAGGCGCCGTACGCCGACGCAACCGATCTCTTCGTCATGGGAAAGGGCCAGTTGCAGCGGGCGGTTCAGGCGGTGGTCGGCGGCATCCAGCATGGCGTCGATGGCCAGGGCGATAAAGCCCTTCATGTCGCAACTGCCGCGCCCATAGATGCGCCCGTTCTGCACGGTGGCGGCGAAGGCGGGAAAGGTCCAGGCCTGCCCCGCTGCCGGTACCACGTCGGTGTGCCCGGACAGCAACACTCCTGGCTGCTCCTTGGGCCCGGTGCTGGCGAACAGGTTGGCCTTCTTGCCGCTCTGGTCTTTGACGATCAGCGACTCGATGCCTTTGGTCAGCAGCAGGTCGCGCACGTAGTCGATCAGGGCCAGGTTGGATTCCGACGACACGGTGTCGAAAGCCATCAGCTGTTTGAGAATCTCGAGAACCCGGGGTTTCATGAGGCTTGGCTCCGTTGCTCGACAGGTGGGGCGAACCGGGAGATGGAGAACGGTTCGATCGGGGTACTGGTGCTCCCGGTGCCAAGCAGTTCGGCCATCACATCGCCGACGCCCGGGCCGAGCTGGAAGCCGTGGCCGCAAAAACCGAAGGCATAAAACAGGCCGTCGACGGTGCCGCTGGCGCCCATCACCGGCAGCGAGTCCGGCAGGTAGCCCTCGATGCCGCTCCACACGCGGATGATATTCAGGTTACCCACGCCCGGCAGCAGGCGGCGCATCTGGCTGACTTGGTTGAGGATGCTGCGCGGTTCCACATAGGCACGGCGGTTGAGCATGTCGGGCTTGCTACGGTAACCGCCGCCGATGACGATATTGCCCCGGGGAATCTGACGGAAGTAGATCACTTCTTCCGGGATCTTGGTGTAGACGCCGATCACTGTCGGCAATGCGTAGGGCACCGGCTCGGTCACCGCCATTTGCGGGCCGTGGGTGTCCAGCGGTACCGGTTCACCGAACTGCGCCGAGAGTTTCTGACCCCAGGCGCCGGCGGTGATCAACAGTTGCGCGGCGTGGAACTGGCGACCGTCGGTGGTGGAGACATGAAAGTCAGCGCCGACCTTCTGCACCTCAGCGACTTCAGTGCGTTCTTCAATTTGCGCCCCCAGGCGTCGTGCAGCCCGGGCAAAGGCTGGTGCGGCCAGGCGCGGGTTGGCGTGGCCATCGTGGGGCGCATAGGAGCCGCCCTTGACGTCCGGGCCGAGGAAGCCGAAGCGTTGATGCAGCTCGGCGCCACGATAAATTTTCAGGTCCAGCTGTTCAGCTTCCGGCGCGGCCGCGTAGGCTTCCAGCTCGGCGATTTCATCTTCGCGATAACACACGCGCATGTGGCCACTGGGAATGAACTCCAGGTCATCATCGATCAGCTCCGGCAGGCGCTTCCACAGCGCCCAGGAGCGGTTGGCCAGGGCCAGTTGACCAAGGAAGCGCCCTTGCCGGCGCACGTTGCCGAAGTTGACGCCACTGGCGTACTGGCCGATCTGGTCGCGCTCCAGCAGGATCACCGACAGCCCGCGACGCCGCAGAAAAAACGCGGTGGCCGAGCCCATCACGCCGCCACCGACAATCACTACATCGGCTTTTTGTACACTCATGAAGGCACCTCCTCGGTGATCAGCATCGACAAGGGTTTGACCGGCGCCTGGCCGCGCTGGCGCCCCACCTCCTGGACCTGCACGCCGGCAGCGGCGGCGATCACTTCAGCCCCGGCTTGGGAGCAATAACGCCCCTGGCAACGGCCCATGCCCACGCGGCTGAACGCCTTGGCGCGATTGACCTCGCAGGCGCCCTTCTCCTTCACCGTGCGGCGCAACTCGCCGGCACTGATCATCTCGCAGCGGCACACGATGGCGCTGTCTGGCAGGGCCCTGGCCTGTTCACTGGGCCAAGGGAACGCCTGGGCCAGGCCGAGGCGGAACTGGTCCATCACTGCCAAGGCCTGTTGTTGTTCATCACGCAAGCCGGTGTCCACCGGTTGTTGCTGGTCTTCCAGCAGTGCCAACGCCACCAGGCGCCCGGCGTGCTCGGCGGCATCCGCGCCGCGAATCTTCGAACCGTCACCGGCTGCATACACGCCCTTCACCGAGGTGCGTCCGGCGTCATCGGTGGCCAGCCACCATTGGCTGGAGGCTTGATCAAACGCCATGGCGCACCCGGCCAGATCACCCAATTGCGTCTCGGGGCGCAGGTGATAACCCAGCGCAACGGCGTCCGCCTGCACCGTGACCACCCGCCCACTGCCCGTGGTGAACCGCACGCCCATTACACCCTTGGCGGCGTCGCCCATGACTTGCAGCGGCTTGATCCCCAGGTGCACCGCCACCTTGGCACGGTACAGTTGCGCCAGCAGCTTGATCCCGGTGAACAGCACGCCAGGCCGCGCCAACAGTTTGGGCATGGCTTTCAGGCGCAGGCTCAGTGGCGAGGTATCAAGCACGGCCGCCACCTCGGCGCCGGCCTTCACGTATTGGCTGGCAACCAGGTACAGCAACGGCCCGCTGCCCATGAACACCACGCGATGACCGATGGACACGGCCTGGTTTTTCAAGGCGATCTGCGCCCCGCCCAAGCTATAGGTGCCCGCCAGTTGCCAACCCTCGACAGGCATCAAGCGGTCGGTGGCGCCGGTGCACAGGATCAGCGCGTCATACTCCACGGTGGTATGGCGGCCCTGGCTCACGCAGCACAGTTGCCCCGGCGTGAGGTTCCACACCAGGGTGTCGGGGCGGTAGTCAATGGCGCCGCGCAGGCGATCGAAACTCTGGTGCAGGTCCTGGGCCTTGGCGGCCTCGCTGCCGTACAAGGTGGTGTAGTCGCGGGTGAACCCGTCTGGCTGGCGGCGGTAGATCTGGCCACCGTCACGGCGATTTTCATCAATCAGGATCGGCTTTATACCCGCCGCCAACAGGGTTTCGGCGCAGCGCACCCCGGCAGGTCCGGCGCCCACAATAACTACCCGTGCAGTGGCCATGTCGCCTCCGGTTGTGTGGTAACGATGTCCAGCCCGTCACGGACTTCATTGGAGCAGGCACGCAGGCGTTCACCGCTGCGGGTCCATACCCAGCAGTCCTGGCACGCGCCCATCAGGCAGAAACCGGCGCGGCGCCCGCTGTCGAATTCCGACTGGCGCAGCGCATTGCCCTGGGTCAGCAGCGCCACCATCAAGGTGTCGCCGTGCAAGGCCTCGATGGCTGCACCATCCACGGTCAGGCTGACCGTCGGCCGGCCCTGTTCGGCCAACCTCACAAAACGCCCCTTCATGCCTAGGCTCCCAAGCTGGTGGTGGTGACGCCCCGCTGGGTATTCAGCAACTGGGCGCTGTCGTGATGGCAAAGGATTTCACCGCCGTTGTCGAGGGCTCGGCGACTCGGCGCAGTGCGGTTGCACAGGCCGTCGACGCGTACCGGGCAGCGATTGAGGAAGGTGCACAGCTCCGGCACATTGGCCCGCTCGCCAATCGCTGGCAGCGTTTCGCACGTGGTGCCGCAGGTTTCCAGCCAGCCCTGGCGCAACTCGGGCACCGAGTGAATCAGCAGGTCGGTGTAGGGGTGGAACGGTGGCTCGGCAAACGACTGGCGGTTGCCGGCCTGCACCTTGTGGCCGCTGTACATCACCACAATGTCATCGCACAACGCACGCACGGTGGAGATGTCATGGCTGATAAACAGGTACGACACCCCCAGTTGCTGGCGCAGGTCCCGCAGCAGTTCGAGGATCGCCGCGCCCACCACCGTGTCGAGGGCCGAGGTCACTTCATCACACAGGATCAGGTCGGGCTTGGCCGCCAGCGCGCGGGCCAGATTGACCCGCTGCTTTTGCCCGCCGGACAGCTCGTTGGGACGACGTTCAGCCAGGGTGCGCGGCAGGCGCACCAGGTCCAGCAACTCACCGACGCGCGCCTTCAAGGCAGCGCCCTTGAGACCGAAATACATCTTCAGCGGGCGGCTGAGGATGGTCGCCACGCTGTGCATCGGGTTAAGCGCGGTGTCGGCGTTCTGGAACACCATCTGGATCCGCCGGAACTGCTCCGGCGTGCGCTCAGACAGGTGGCCGCCCAGCGGCTGGCCATCGAACGTCAGCCCCCCCAGGGCCGGGGTCAACAGCCCCGCGACCACACGCGCCAAGGTGGACTTGCCGGAGCCCGACTCACCGATCACACCGATGGCCTGGCCACGACGCACGGTCAGGTCGATATCTTCCAGCACCCGAATCGCCGGCATGCCTTGCATGTTCTTGTTGCCGTAGCCGGCGGTGAGGCCGCTGATGGTCAGCAGCGGCACGTCTTCGGCAATCCCGCTGGGCGGGCGGATGGTCGTGTCGGGCCGTGCGGCGGCCAGCAAACTGCGGGTGTATTCGTGGGCAGGGGTCTTGAGCAGCGGCGCGGTGGCGCTCTGTTCGAGGATTTGCCCAGCGTTGAGCACCACGATCTGGTCGGCCATTTGCGCAACCACCGCCAGGTCGTGGGACACATACACCGCCGTGGCGCCACGCTCGCGCACCACGCGTTTGAACGCGCGCAACACATCGATCTGGGTGGTCACGTCCAGGGCCGTGGTCGGCTCGTCGAGTACGACCAGCACCGGGTCGCTGATCAGCGCCATCGCCGCCATCACCCGCTGCAGTTGCCCGCCGGAGACTTGATGCGGGTAACGCCGGCCAATGCGTTCGGGATTGGGCAGGGCCAGGTCGCGAAACAAGCCGATGGCCTTGGCTTCCAGCTCGACCCGGGTGCCCAGGCCATGAATCAACGCGCCTTCCACCACTTGGTCGATGAGTTTCTTGGCCGGGTTGAAAGCCGCTGCGGCGCTTTGGGCGATATAGGACACGCGATTGCCGCGCAGGCCCTGCAGCTGTTTTTCGCTCAAGGCGAGCATGTCGTGTTCACCGACCTGCACCACCCCGCCGGACAGGCGACAGCCGCGCCGTGCATAGCCGAGCAACGCCAGGGCGATGGTGGTCTTGCCCGAGCCGGACTCGCCAATCAGCGCCAGCACTTCACCTTTTTCAAGGGAAAAGCTCACGCCTTTGACGATTTCCACCTCGCCGCGCTCGTCTCCAGCAACGACACGCAGGTCTTCGACGCGAATCAATTGGGTCATTTCAATGGCCTCCCGTGCGTCGACTGCGTCGTGATGACAAGTAATCAATCAGCAGATTCACACCGATGGTCAGCGTGCCAATGGCCAACGCCGGAATGATGATGGCCAGCGCACCCTGATTGAGGCCGCCGATGTTTTCGCGCACCAGCGAGCCGAGGTCGGCGTCTGGCGGTTGTACGCCGAGGCCGAGAAAACTCATGCCGCTGAGCAACAGCACGATGTAGCCGAACCGCAGGCCCAGGTCGGTCAATACCGGGTTGAGTATATTCGGCAGGATTTCCATGCACGCCACGTACAAACGGCCTTCGCCGCGAGTGCGCGCAACCTGCACGTACTCCAGGGCCTCGATATTGACCGCCATGCTGCGGGCGACGCGGAACGAGCCTGGGATATAACTGATAACCGCCGTGCAGATCAGCAGCGTCACTGACGAGCCAAACGCCGAGACCATGATCAGCGCAAGCATTTTGCTTGGGATCGAGATAAAGGCATCCATGATGCGGCTGATGATCTCGTCCAGCCACTTGGGCGAGACCACTGACAGCAGCGCACACCCGGTGCCGAAGGTGCTGGCCAACAGCGCCGCCACCAGCGCCAGCCCGACGGTGAATCGCGCGCCTACCAATACCCGGCTGAGCATGTCACGCCCCAGGTAGTCGGTGCCGAACGGATGAGTGAGGCTGAAGCCTTCGAAGATGTTATCGGACACCACTTCACCCACCGGGTGGGGTGCCAGCCAGGGGCCGAACAGCGCCACCAGCAACCAGACGACGCACACAACGGCGCCCACCAGCCCCAACCACGACGGGCCGCTGGAAACCTTGGCAAGGGCCAGCGCGGAAGACACAGGCTTGGATTTCGCAATGACCGGGTTCATTGGTTTCTCAGCCTCGGATTGGACAGGATTGCGCACAGGTCGGCGATCAGCACCAACCCCAGGTAGGCCGCGCAGAACAACATGGTGCACGCTTGTACCAGCGCCATGTCACGGTTGGTCACGGCATCGACCATCAAGCTGGCAATGCCGGGATAATTGAAGATGGTTTCGACGATCACCACCCCGCCCAGCAGGTAGGACAGGCTGAGGGCGATGGCATTTGCGATCGGCCCGATCGCATTGGGCAGGGCATGGCGCAGCACAATGCGAATGGGGCTGACGCCTTTGAGTCGGGCCATTTCCACGTAGGCGCTGTCGAGCTGGTCGATCACCGCGGCGCGGGTCATGCGGGCCATTTGCGCGACGATCACGCAGCACAGCGTCATCACCGGCAAGGCATAGGTACGCATGAATTGCAGCGGTGAGGTGATGTCGCTGGCGTAAGACAGTGCCGACAACCAGCCGAGGTTGACCGCGAAAATCAGCACCGCCAGGGTTGCCACCAGAAACTCCGGCACCGCGACCATCGCCAGGGTAATAAAGCTCAGGCAGCTGTCGATGCGCCCGCCACGGCCCATCGCCGAGCCGATACCCAGTACCAGTGCCACCGGCACCGAGACCAGCGCCGTGGCGCCCGCCAGCATCAGGGTGTTGGGCACCCGGCCCGCCATCAGTTCACCCACCGGCATGGCGTTGGACACTGACACGCCCAGGTCGCCGGTGAGCAGGCTCATCAACCAGTGCAAATAACGCAATACACCGGGCTGGTCCAGCCCCAGCTTCAGGCGCAGTGCCGCCACCTGCTCAGGGGTCGCGAACTGGCCGAGGGATT
Organism: Pseudomonas sp. TREG-RG-20F-10-E-6-01; assembly: GCF_022662455.1. Lineage (NCBI taxonomy): Bacteria > Pseudomonadati > Pseudomonadota > Gammaproteobacteria > Pseudomonadales > Pseudomonadaceae > Pseudomonas > Pseudomonas sp. TREG-RG-20F-10-E-6-01. The sequence goes on from NZ_JAKNQP010000003.1 coordinate 126,403, forward strand.
GCTGCGCCGCGTCCCCCGGCAGCACCGCCGTGATCGCAAACACGACCATGGACACAATCAACAAGGTCACGGCCCCGGCGCCGAAACGCCGGGCGATCAACCACAGTGTATTGCCATTCATCGCACTGCCCTCCTCACGCGTCCAACCACACCTGCTCGGCAAACATGTAGCCCATGAAACCGCCCAGCGGGTTGGTGCCGTATCCCTTGACGCGCTGGTCCACGCCGTCAATGTTGCTGATGAACACCGGCACGCCGATACCGCAGTGGTCGTGCACCAGGGTCTGCATGTCGCCATACATTTTGGCGCGCTTGGCGTCATCGTTTTCGCCACGGGCCAGCATCAACAGCTGGTCGAACTGATCGTTCTGCCAGCCGGATTCGTTCCACGGCGCCTTGGACTGGAAGAACTGCGAGAACATCACGTCGGCATTCGGCCGAGGGTTGATGTTGCCGAAGCTCAACGGGTGCTTCATCCAGTGGTTGGACCAGTAGCCGTCGCTCGGCAGGCGGTTCACGTCCAGCTTGAGCCCGGCCTGTTTCGCCGATTGCTGCAACAGCACGGCGATGTCCACCGAACCGGTGGCGGCAGGCGATGCCATGACCGGCATGGTGATGCTTTCCATGCCGGCTTTCTTCAGCAGGAACCTGGCTTTTTCCGGGTCGTAGACCGTCTGCGGCAGATCGGCGTTGAAGTAACGCGAACCCGGCGCGATCGGGTGGTCGTTGCCCACCACGGCAAACCCACGGAACACCGCAGACTTGACCTGCTCACGGTCGAGCAGCAGCTTCATGGCCTGGGTGAATTCCGGGCTTTTGCCGGGTAACTGGTCCTGGCGAATGATCAAGTCAGTGTAGTTGCCCGACGGCGCATCCACGACTCGGTGCTTGGTACTCGCGGCGATGCGCGTGGTGGAACGCGGGTTGACCTCGTTGATCATGTGCACGTCGCCCGACAGCAACGCGTTGACCCGCGATGGCTCGTCGGCGATGGCAATGAACTCGATCTCGTCGAGGTACGGCAAGCCCGGTTTCCAGTAGTTCTTGTTGCGCACGGCAATCGAGCGCACACCCGGCTTGAACTCACCGACAGTGAACGGGCCGGTGCCGATGCCTTTGTTGAAGTCGGTGGTGCCCTCGGGAACGATCAACAAGTGCGACACGGCGAGGATCGAAGGCAACTCGGCGTTGGGCGCGCTAAGGCGAATTTGCACCTCGTTCGGCCCGCTGGCCTTGATCTCGGCGAACTGCTCCATCAGCGGCATGACTTTGGAGCCGGTAAGCGGGTCTTTGTGGCGGTTCAGGGAGAACACCACGTCGGCGGCGGTCAGGGCCTTGCCATTGTGAAAGGTCACGTCTTTGCGCAGGGTGATGGTCCACACCGTGGCGTCGGTATTGTCGATGCGCTCAGCCAGTTCCAGTTGCGGCACCAGGTGCTTATCGAAACGGGTCAGGCCGTTGTAGAACATGTACTGGCGTGCATAGTCGGTGGACAGCGCGCCCTTGGCCGGGTCGAGGGTGTCGGCGGTGGAGCTGGACATGCCGGCCACGCGGATCTTGCCGCCCGGCTTGCCTTTGCCCTCGGTGGCCGCTTCATCGGCGAACAATTTGCCGGCGGCACCGAACAGGCTGCCCGCACAAGCGGCGGCGACGCCCGCAACGCCGAGCATTTGCAGGGCATTGCGGCGCGACATGCCACGGTTGAGACTTTCGAACACCCGCAGGCTTTCCTGGCCGGAGATGAGCTCGGGTGTGTTTTTGTTGTCAGTCATAGCAAGGCTACCTGTCGATAATCGGAAGAATCGAGTGCTCACGGATGTCCGGAGCGTCCTGGAAACGCAAACGACGGTCACGCAACAACGGCAACTCAGTGCAAATAGTCCTGGAAACGGTAATAGGCGCCCACGAACGGCAGGAACCAGGGTTTGCCGAAATGCCCGGGAATCGCCGGCCATTCCAGTTCACCCCACGGGTTGGCCGCCGCGTTGCCCGCCATGACGTCAGCCATGACCTGGCCCATGTGCACGGACATCTGCACGCCATGGCCGCTATAGCCCATGGAATGGAACACGCCGCCGTGCTGGCCGGCGCGGGGCAGGCGGTCGGACGTCATGTCCACCAGGCCGCCCCAGCAGTAGTCGATCTTCACGTGCGCCAACTGCGGGAACATGTTCAGCATCGCCGCCTGCAGCACCTTGCCGCTCTTGGCGTCGGAGACGCTGTCAGACATGGCAAACCGGGCACGCCCGCCAAACAGCAGGCGGTTGTCCGGGGTCAAGCGAAAATAGTTGCCGATCATGCGGCTGGTCACGTAGGCGCGGCGCAGCGGCAGCAACTGATCGATCAACGCTTGGGGCAAGACTTCGGTGACGATGACAAAACTGCCCACCGGCACAATGCGCCGACGGTACCAACCGAGGTCGCCATGCTGGCAGGCGCCGGTGGCCAGCAGCACTTGCCCGGCGTGCAGCGAGCCTTTGGCGGTATTGACCTGATAGCCACCGGCCTGGGCCTTCCAATCCTTGACGGTAGTGTGCTCGTAGATCATCGCGCCGCGCCGCGCGGCCGCCTCGGCCAGGCCAACCCCGAAGCGACCGACATGCATCTGCACGCCGTTGCGCTGCAGCAAGCCGCCGTGGAACTGGGTCGAGTTGACTTCTGCACGGGTCTGTTCGGCGCTGAGCAACGCGACATCGGCATCCACCTCCTGGCGGATCAGCTCACAGGTGCGGGCCAGGCCTTCGTAATGCAGGGGCTTGGCCGCCAGCTTGAGCTTGCCGTTGCGCACCAGGTCGCAGGCAATCCCTTCCTGCTCGACCAACGAAACGACGGTCTGCACCGCGCTTTCATAGGCCTGGTAATAGGCGCGCGCCTTGGCGGCACCGAGGCTGGCGTGCAGCCCGGCATAATCCTGGGCCACGCCGGTGTTGCATTGGCCACCGTTGCGCCCAGAGGCCTCGCCGATCAAACGGCCGGCGTCGAGCACCACCACACTCGCCCCTTTGCTCGCCAACGCACGCGCCGCCGCCAGGCCAGTGAAGCCACCACCTACCACAGCCACATCGACCTGCCCGGGCAAGCTGCCCAGTTGGGCACCGGTGAACGCCGGTGCGGTGTCGAGCCAATAGGATTCACTGCCCATGCTTTACCCCTTGGTGTGCTGTTACAGACCGACCAACGCTGGCAGCCCACCGATATCGGTGATCTGCTGGTAACCGTAAAACGCATTGCCTGGCACTTCGTGGCCACGGGCAACGAACGCTTTGTTTTTGATCTTCATGTCATGGGCCGGCATCAGGTCATAACGGAAGCTGGAAGACACATGCAAGATGTCGTCCGGGCCGCAACCCAGGTTATCGAGCATGAATTCGAAGGCGGCCAGGCGCGGCTTGTAGGCCTGGGCCTGTTCGGCAGTGAATACTTTGTGGAATGGCGCGCCGAGCTTGTCGACGTTGGACATGATCTGGCTGTCGCTGGCATTGGAGAAGATAACCAGGGGAATCTTGTCGGCAATCTTCGACAGGCCGGCCGGCACGTCCGCGTGGGGGCCCCAGGTCGGCACGGCGTCGTAATACAGCTGGCCTTCCTCGCGATACTCGATACCCCAGCGCTTGCAGGTACGGGCCAGGGCGGTCTTGAGAATTTCGTCGTAGGGGCGCCAGTCGCCCATAACCTGGTCGAGGCGGTAGGCCGAGAAGTCCTTGACGAATTGGTCCATCTGCTCAGGGGTGACACGATCGGCGAAGAGCTCGCGGGTCATGGTGCCCATATGAAAGTTGGTCAGCGTACCGTAGCAGTCGAACGTAATGAATTTGGGACGAAGAAAGCTCATGGAGTGCAGTCCTGAAGTTCGTTGAGTGTGACAAGCGTTCACTGCCCTGGCGGCGGCTCCGCCTCGTTGCAGCACAGGTTCATTACACCACTGTGAAATCAGCATATGCCGTCTAAAAAGACCTTCGCTCAATACAAACCACCGTTTTGGTGGCCGGGCTCAGCAGACTTTGCGGTGCGCGCCAGGCTTGGGCAGGGCCTGTGTTTGTGCGCTTTTTGGGGGCTTTGAGGGGCAGAAAGGCTTAAGGACGGGGGTGGGGGCGGCAGAAAGTGTGGCTGGCCGGGATTGCTTGCGTGGCCGTGACCGCGCTATGGAGATGTACCCGGAAAACACCCTTGGCATTTGCTGCTGCCCCCCTACCCCAATTAAGTAGTAACTGTGGCCGCGCAACACACAGCCCAAGGAATCTGCCGAATATTCCCGACCCACTTGCCAGCCTCTAAAACAGGTGGGATACAAGCATCCTCGTGCTGAACAATACGCTCTATGGAGGCTCGCCATGTCCGCCCTGCCACACCCTGCTTATGTATACCGCCCCATGACCGCGGCCGACCTGCCGGCCGCCCATACCTTGTCGGTGCAACTCAAATGGCCGCACCGCCTGGAAGACTGGGCCATGTTGCAACGTGTCAGCGACGGTTTCGTGGTGATGGATGGCGAGCGCCTGATCGGCAGCGCCTTCACCTGCCCCCAGGGCGACTACGCCACCATCGGTTTGGTGATCGTGAGCAATGACTACCAGGGCCAGGGCATCGGCCGTCGTTTGATGGAAAAAGCCCTCGCCGCCTGCGATGCGCGCACGCCGGTCCTCAACGCCACCCTCGCCGGCGCCCCGCTGTATACCAGCCAGGGGTTCGTCGAATTTGGGCGAGTGCAACAGCATCAGGGCCAGGCGTTGGTGCCCGCCCTGCCGGGACTGGCCGATGGCGAAACCTGCCGCGCCCTGCACGCCGACGACCACCCCGGCCTGCTCGCGCTGGCCAAAGCCGCCAGTGGCCTGGACCGCCGCGAAGTACTGCGCGACCTGCAGGTGGAGCACGCGGTGGGCATCGAGCGCGATGGCCAGCTACGCGGCTTCGCCCTGCTGCGGCCGTTTGGTCGTGGGCGCTGCATTGGCCCGGTGGTTGCCGAAAACATCGATCAGGCCAAGCACTTGATCACGGTACTGCTGGCCCAGGTGCCGGATGCCTTTGTCCGCATCGACATTCCCGTCGCCTGCGGCCTCAGCGACTGGCTCGAATACGCCGGGCTGAAGAACATCGACACCGTCGCGCAGATGGCTCTGGGCACGCCGCCCCGGGCCAGCCACGGCGTACACCCCTTTGCCCTGATCACTCAGGCGATCGGCTGACTTTCCTCCCGGAGCATTCCCCATGTCATCTCCCCGTATCCTGCTGTTGGCTCGCGCCGACGGCAGCCGCGTTGCCACGTCTTTCAATACCGGCGCCTTGAGCGCGCTGGACCCCTTCGGCGACACCCGCCAACTCGCCTGGCTGGGCGATGATGGCGTGTCCGCAGGGCTGGTGACATTCAGCGGCGAAGCCGTGATCGAAGGCTTCCCCCACAGCGAAACACTGGTGGTACACGCAGGCCATGTGCTGCTCGGCAGCGCAGACCAGACACTGGAGCTGGGGGTCGGCAGCAGCGCCGTGATCGGTCGTGGCACACGCCTTACAGTGCAGGCGAGCGCAGGCAGCCAATGGGCGTTCTGCGCCGTCGACCAAGCCGATGCTCCGGCGCGTCCGGGCCTGACCTTGCTTGCCCCGCATACCCTGCTCAATCCCTCCGCCGCGCCCGAACCACAGATCCTGATCGGCCCTACCCCGCAGTGCCGCGCGTTCAACCTGTTCGATGATGAGGTCACTGAGCTGCGCATCGGCATCTGGGACTCGACGCCCTACGCCCGCCACGGCCGCCCGCACAAACTGCATGAATTGATGCACCTGCTCGAAGGCAGCGTCACGCTGCAAGACGACGAGGGAGTTGCGGTGACGGTCAACCGTGGCGACACGGTATTCGTGGCCAAAGGTGCGCCGTGTGCCTGGAACAGCACGGTGTATGTACGCAAGGTCTACGCCGTGAAATAAGGCGCAAATCAGGCTTTCAGCGCCTCCTCCATAAACGCCACCAATGCCTGGACGCGCGGGCTGCGAAGCTTTCGCGACGGCACCAGGAGGATGATCGGCGCACTGTCAAAACTCCAGTCCGCCAGCACGCGCACCAGGCTGCCGCTGGCAACGGCGTCGCTGACATCCCACTGCGAACGCAACACCAACCCCAAGCCTTGCTCGGCCCATCGCCGGGCAACGCTTCCATCATTGCTCAGCAACGCCGGCTCCACGCGCAGCGTCTTGCGGCCCTGCCCCTTGCGCAGGTGCCAGAGCGTAACGTCCTCATCATTTTCACGAATGCAAATGCAGCGATGGGACGCCAGTTCGTCCGGTGATGACGGTACACCGTGGGCTTGCAGGTAGGCTGGGCTCGCGCATAGCCAACGCTCGTTTGGCGTGAGCGACCGCGCCGTCCACAGGCTGTCGTTGAGATGGCCGATGTGAATCACCGCATCGCTGTCATGACGATCAGGCCAGGGGGTCTCGCGCAGATCCAGGTGCAGGCACAACTGGGGGTGCATCCTGGCAAAACGCGCCAACAGCGGTGCGATTCGCTGCCGACCATAGCCAAATGGCGCCGCCAACCTCAAGGTGCCCACCAGCGTTTCGTCCTTTTGCCTGAAGGACTCCGGCAGCGCTTCGAGCTGCTCCAGCAGCAGCGCACTTTCTCGCGAGAACCGCTCGCCATCTGCCGTAAGGCTGAGGCGTCGGGCGTCGCGATTGGCCAGGGTCAGCCCCAGGAAGGTCTCCAGTTTACGCAGGCGCATGGAGAGCGCCGGCGGAGTGACGTTCAGGGCTCGGGCCGCAGCGCTCAGTGATTCAGAGCGCGCAAGGGTGACGGCCAGACGCAGGTCTTCGATAGAAATCATTCAGTTTTACTTAATGATTGATTAGTCATGATTGAACCACAACTTAAGGACAGCTGAGTAGAGTGCCGCCTGTACCCAGTCACTCGAGTTCCGCCATGTCCATGCAGATTGCCTCCCTAGACACACCTGTCGCACTCATCGACCTTACGCGAATGCAGCACAACATCCAGCGTATGCAAGAGCGCATGGGCACCCTTGGCGTACGTTTGCGCCCGCACATCAAAACCAGCAAGTGCTTGCCGGTGATCCAGGCACAGATTGACGCAGGCGCCAGCGGCGTCACGGTTTCCACCCTCAAAGAGGCCGAGCGTTGTTTCGCCGCAGGCATCAGCGATGTGTTCTACGCCGTTGCCATAGCGCCGGGCAAACTGCCTCAGGCCCTGGCCCTGCGGCGCAGAGGCTGCAACTTGAGTCTGCTCACCGACAGCGTCTCAGGCGCTCGCGCCATCGTCGCGTTCGCACAGCAACATGACGAACGCTTCGACGTATGGATCGAGATCGATTGCGACGGCCATCGCTCAGGCCTGGCCGCGCAAGACCCTGTGCTGATTGAGGTGGCGCACCTGCTCAACGACGGCGGTATGCGCCTGCGGGGGGTGATGACCCACGCGGGCTCCAGTTACGAGTTGGACACCCTCGAAGCCCTGCAGGCGCTGGCCGAACAGGAACGTGCCCTCTGCGTCAGCGCCGCCCGCACCATCCGCGAAGCCGGGCTGGCGTGCGCCGAGGTCAGTATCGGCTCAACCCCCACGGCCCTCTCGGCCCTGAACCTGGACGGTGTCACCGAAGTGAGGGCGGGCGTGTATGTGTTCTTTGACCTGGTGATGCGTAACATTGGCGTGTGTCAGGCCGACGAGTTGGCACTCAGCGTACTGACCACGGTGATCGGCCATCAGCCGGACAAAGGCTGGATCATTACTGACGCCGGCTGGATGGCCATGAGCCGTGACCGTGGCACACAGCGCCAGCGCCAGGACTTCGGTTATGGCCAAGTGTGTACCGAAGCCGGCGACTGGATCGACGGTTCGCTGGTCACGGGCGCCAACCAGGAACATGGCATCGTCACCCTGGGCACCGCCGCCATTGACGACCTTGTTACGCGCTTCCCCATCGGCAGCCGGCTGCGCATCCTCCCCAACCATGCCTGCGCCACCGGCGCGCAGTTCCCGGACTATCACGCCGTGGACGCCAAAGGCGGCGTACACATCTGGAGCCGCCTCCATGGCTGGTAATCAATCAGGTTCGAAAAGCCAGGTGCTGATTATCGGTGGCGGCATCATGGGCGCCTCGTCGGCGTTTTTCCTGCGGCGGCGCGGCTGCTCGGTCACGCTGCTGGAACGCGACCAGATCGGTCAGTACGCCAGCGGTGTGAACTTCGGCAACGTGCGCCGCCAGGGCCGCTACCTGGGGCAACTGGAGCTGGCCAATCGTTCTTGGGCGCTGTGGAAACGCCTGCCCGAGCTGATCGATGACGACCTGGAGTTCATCCCCAGTGGCCACATGCGCGTGTGCTATCGCGAAGATGAAATCGCTGAACTTGAGGCCTACGCCGCCGCGTCGGAAGCCGCGCAACTGGACTTGAAAATCTATCGCGGCGCCGAGCTGCACCGGCGCTTTGGTTTCCTCGGCCCAGAGGTGAAAGGCGGCTCCTATGCGCCTCACGATGGTCACGCCAACCCGCGCCTCGCAGCGCCGGCGTTTGCCCGTGCAGCCCGGCGTCTCGGGGCACGAATCGAGGAAAAGACCGAAGTCGCCGACGTGGAAAAGGTCAATGGTTTATTCCAGGTCACCACCACCGACGGGCAGTTGTTCGTCGCCGAGCAGCTGTTGATTACAGCCGGTGCCTGGGCTGCCCGCTTGTCCGAGCGCTTTGGTGAGCCGGTACCGCTGGAGCCCAACGGCCCGCAGATGTCGGTCACGGAACCGGTGCCCTACGCCTTGCCGACCGTGATCGGTGTGTTCACCAAAATCAAGGAAGAGGTGATCTACTTCCGCCAGATCCCGCGCGGCAACATCATCATCGGCGGCGGCAACCGCTGTACGCCGGACATGATCAACCGACGGGCGTTTTTCAAACCCGAAAGCCTGCTCAACCAGATGCGCCAAATGCGGCGACTGTTACCGGGGGCCGAGAAGCTGAACATCATTCGTGTGTGGAGCGGTATCGAGAGCTACACCCCGGACTCCCTACCGGTGATGGGCCCGAGCGGCAGCGTGGACGGGTTGTTTTATGCCTTCGGCTTCTGTGGGCACGGCTTCCAGCTCGGCCCGGGCGTGGGGGATGTAATGGCCGAGCTGATCAGCACCGGCAGCACCAGCACCTTGATCAGCCCCTTCGATATCCGGCGGTTTACCCAACCTTCTACGGTGCCTGCAAACGCCCCCACTACAGGAAAACTGATATGAGCCACTCCTACGTTTATCGCACAGTCACCGCCGCCGACATGCCCGCCGCCCACGCACTGTCCGTGCACCTGAAATGGCCTCACCGCGAGGAAGACTGGGCGATGGTGCAGCGCACGTCCGAAGGCTTTGTCGCCGAACATGAGGGTAAGCTGGTGGGCGTGGCGTTCGCCTGCCATCAGGGGGCTTATTCCTCCATCGGTCTGGTGATTGTGAGTGATCAACACCAAGGCAAAGGCATCGGGCGCCAGCTGATGAACCTGTGCCTGGACGCTACGGGCCCGCGTACGCCGATCCTCAACGCAACCGAATCAGGGGCGCCGCTGTACACCAGCCTGGGCTTCGTCGACTTTGCGCACATTCAGCAACATCAGGGCGTACCGCACGCTCCGGCACCAATGCCGTTGACCCGGCATGCGCACTGTCGCGTATTGAGCCTGGCTGATTACCCCACGGTGATCGAACTGGCCAATGCCGGCAGCGGCCTGGACCGCACCCAGGTACTCAACGACCTGCTGTCTACGGCCGAGCACGTGGTCGGCATTGAGGTCGAAGGGCAACTCAATGGTTGCGCCCTGCTCCGCCGATTTGGTCGGGGCCATATCGTGGGTCCTGTCGTTGCACACAATCAGGAACAGGCCCAACAGTTGATCACTCACCTGCTGCGGTTGATCCCGGGTCAGTTCGTGCGCTTCGACATTCCCACCGCCTGCGGATTGGCCGACTGGCTGGAGAGCCTGGGGCTGCCATGCGTCGACAAAGCGCCGCGAATGGTACGGGGTGTGCCCCCGCAATCAAGCGGCGGCATCAACCAGTTTGCGCTGGTGACGCAAGCAATCGGCTAGGTCGCAAAGCCAGCCTGCCAGATTCAGCAGATTATCCCTTGCAGCGTTGAATAACGGCATCTTCGGGCTGAAACCTTTTGCTAGCTTAGCGAGACACCGGGCCTTGCTGTTCGCAGCGCCTATTGCCGCTCCAGGGAGCCAGTTGGATGACCATACACGCTTCGAACAAAACGTCTCAGCAGCTTTATATCGACGGCTGCTGGGTTTCCCCGACCATTGCCACCAGTTTGCCGGTGGTCAACCCGGCCAATGAGGAGGTGGTTGCACAGGTCGCAAGCGGGTCTGCCGAGGATGTGGATCGTGCCGTTGCGGCAGCACGTGCGGCGTTCGCCGGTTGGTCTGCAACGCCCGCGGCGTCCAGGGCGTTGGTGCTTGGGAAAATCCACGAGCTTATCCTTGAGCGCAAAGAGCAGCTTGCACAGGCGCTCTCCTTGGAAATGGGCGCCGCCATCGGCTTCGCTCGGGCAATGCAAGTGCCGTTGGCGGCCGAACACGTTCGGGTCGCTCGTGATTTGCTGTCCAGCTATCGCTTCCAGACGGTGGAAGGCGGTACCGCCATCCAGCGCGAGCCCATAGGCGTCTGCGGTCTTATCACGCCGTGGAACTGGCCGTTGTATCAGATCACCGCCAAAGTCGCCCCGGCCATCGCCGCAGGCTGCACCGTGGTCTTGAAACCCAGCGAACTGTCGCCGCTGAGTGCCCTGCTGTTTGCACAACTGGTGCATGACGCAGGCCTGCCGCCCGGGGTGTTCAACCTCGTCAATGGAAGCGGTGCCCAGGTTGGCGCAGCCATGGCGGCACATCCGGATATCGATATGATCTCAATCACCGGCTCCAACCGCGCAGGCGCGCTGGTTGCCCAAGCGGCAGCCCCTACGGTGAAACGCGTCACCCAGGAACTGGGGGGCAAGTCGCCGAATGTGTTGCTGCCCGACGCCGACTTCGCCAAGGCCGTACCGCTGGGGGTGATGTCCGCGTTTCGCAACGTCGGGCAATCGTGCAGCGCTCCGACCCGCATGATCGTGCCAAAAAACCGTTTGGCCGAGGTCGAAGCCCTGGCGGCGGCGACTGCAAATGCGCTCATCGTTGGCGACCCGCAATCGGAAGACACGCAATTGGGGCCCATCGCCAACGAAGCCCAGTTCAATCGCGTCCAGGCGATGATCCAGGCAGGCCTCGACGAGGGTGCGAAACTGGTGTGCGGTGGGCCTGGGCGTGTGCTGGGTTTTGACAAGGGTTTTTATACCCGCCCCACGGTTTTCTCCGACGTGAACAGCGCCATGCGCATTGCCCAGGAAGAAATCTTCGGCCCGGTGCTGTGCATCATTGCGTATGAGACGGTGGATGAAGCCGTCGCCATCGCCAACGACACGGTATACGGTTTGGGCGCCCACGTTCAGGGCCACGACTTGACGCAGGCACGTGCCGTGGCGTCGCGTATTCGTGCGGGCCAAGTGCACCTGAACTACCCCGCGTGGAATCCGATGGCGCCGTTTGGTGGCTACAAGCGCTCAGGGAATGGTCGGGAGTATGGCGTGCAGGGGTTTGAGGAGTATTTGGAAACCAAGGCTATTATTGGATTTGGTGAATGAGTCATGGGCCTGTGGCGAGGGCTTAATTTTGCAGGCATGGAAAAGCCCAAGCGTTACCGTTTGGGCTAAGTCATTGAGCTATATGGTTGGGACGGAGTGATTCGAACACTCGACCCCTGGCACCCCATACATGGCGTAGGCAGATATGCACCTGGCCAAGGCGGCGATACTCTAAGAGTTGAGATCCTTGGCGCGGCCCAGGTTGCCAAATTCCTGTGCTTCGCACGCAGTGATCGCATAGGGGCCGAAACCGACCAACTCCGATTAGGCTTGTTGCACCTCACCGCTCATGCCGACGTCATTGTTGAAAGCCCGGAGTACTTGGGGAATGGCGAGATTAGCGAACGTACAGGTTTGTCCAAGTCCACGACCAGTCGCCTGACCCAGACGCTTATCCGCAGCGGCATGCTGGTGTACGAGGAAACGGAGATTGCTTACGCCTGCGAAAGCGTGCGACTCCGAGGGTATTGCGCTGCTTCCTGGCAGGCCGAAGTTGTGGCCATTTCCACGCCACTTGGCATACGTAATTATCAGGACCACATATTGAATATCAGCGTATCGACCCCTAAGTCGATTGAAGCAGTGATCGCTCAATATGCCAAACCATTGATGGCGCTGGCTGACAAAATTCGAGCCAGTTTCTTCGATAGCGACGGACGCTAATCACGGGCTGAACAGCCTGGCCAACAAGCCGAATTCAGCCTGCAATAAAAAAGAACGCGGTCAATGGCGGTCGACGGGTGGTGTTCATTTCGCACAAGAAACGGTTCCAGCGGATACTTGAAACGCGAAGGCGCGTTCTCAATACTTTTCAACAAAACGGCTTCAACTCAGAAGTCCGCCACCTTACCCCAGGCGGACGTCTGAAAACGGTCTGGGTGATAAGGACGCGGATCAACAATGGGGGTCATACCGCTGACGATATCGGCAATCAGATGACCCGCGCCCGGACCAATACCAAAACCATGCCCGCTGAACCCTGCCGCGATCACCAACCCTGGCAGGCTGGCCATTTCGCCGATACCGGGAACACCGTCCGGCGTACTGTCCACATAGCCGGCCCAGGACGCCTTGATCGACGTTCCTTGCAAAGCCGGCACCAATTGCACCGCGCGCTTGTAAGTCAACGCAACTGTCGAGGCATCAGCGCTTGGATCGAGAATTCGCATTCTCTCCATCGGCGTGGGCTGGTCCAGGCGCCAGCGCTTCAAGCTTTCGTGGCCTGCGTGCCAGCCTTCCAGCCCCCCAAGCGCAAGGTTGCGCCAGCGGCGCTGAAACATCGGCAAGAATTGCGTAGAGACCCCCAACAACTGCGGAGTGATGTCGACTCGACCTCGTCCGCTGATCGCCAGCGTGTAACCGCCATCGAAGCGGCGGGTCATGGACGCGCCAGCGGTATGCAGCGCACTGGGAATTTCCTGGCTCGGAGCGGTGACCGAAAGAACGGTCTGACGAATCGTCGCTTGCGGGAACCGAATACCGTATTGGCGGCAGAACGACGAAGCCCAGGCGCCGGCGGCAAGCACCGCGAGCCGGGTGCGTATGGTGCCTTTTTCGGTGATCACCGCCGACAATCGACCGCCTTCGGTCTCGACGCCCCGCACGGCGCAATCCTGGTGCACGCTACTGCCCAGTGCCATGATCGCGCATGCGACCGCGGGGGCTGCGCGGGAAGGGTCGGCTATGCCATCGGTGGGCGCAAACACCCCACCCCTCCAAGACGTGCCAGTCGCCCTGCCACGCTCTGCGGCCTGCTCGGCGGTGAGCATCTGGGTTTGCACGTTGACCGTACGCGCAAACTCGCCCCAGCGCGCCCACCCTTCCAGCTCCTCGTCGTTGTTGCTTAGGTAAAGTAAGCCGCACCGCGTAAAACCGGTCTGCTCACCGGTTTGCGCGGCGAATTGCTCCCACAGTTCAAGGCTTTTGGTGGCCATCGGCAACTCACGCGCATCGCGATTCTGCTGACGGCACCAGCCCCAGTTACGGCTTGATTGCTCGGCGCCTATGCGGCCCTTTTCGACCAGGGCGACCTTCATGCCGCGTCTGGCAAGATAATAGGCGGTAAAGGCGCCGATGATACCGCCGCCGATCACGACCACATCAGCCTCTGCCGGCAGATCGGCAGAGGTATGCACGGGAATTAAGGGTGCTGGCATGTTCTAGTTATCCAAATGGGATCAGAAGAGTGACCTGTTGCTAAAGCCCGACCAGTCCGGCCAGCCCGCCGATATCCGGGATCTGGTGGTAGCCGAAGGCTGCATTGGCCGGCTGTTCATGCCCCCGGGCCACGAAGGCTTTGTGCTTGATCTTCATGTCGTGGGCCGACATCAGGTCATAGCGAAAGCTCGATGAAACATGCAGCACGTCCTCCGGCCTGCAGCCCAGGTTATCGAGCATGAACTCGAAAGCCGCCAGACGTGGTTTGTAGGCCTGGGCCTGCTGGGCGGTGAAGACCTTGTGAAACGGTGCGCCGAGCTTGTCGACGTTGGACATGATTTGTTCGTCCATGGCGTTGGAAAAAATCACCAGGGGAATCTTGCCGGCGATTTTCGCCAGACCCGCCGGCACGTCGGGATGCGGTCCCCAGGTCGGCACGGCGTCGTAGTACACCTGGCCTTCGTCGCGGTATTCGATGCCCCAACGCTTGCACGTGCGCGCCAAGGCTATCTTGAGAATCTGGTCATAAGGCAGCCAGTCACCCATGACCTGGTCCAAGCGATAGGCCGCGTAGTCCTTGATGAACTGGTCCATTCGCTCAGCCGGGATGCGATCGGCAAACAGATCGCGCGTCAGGGCTGCGGTTTTGAAGTTGGTCAATGTGCCGTAGCAGTCGAAGGTAATGTACTTGGGGCGAAGAACGCTCATGAATGCGGTCCTTAATCAGTGCTGAGGTCATTACGGCGCAAGCCGCTGTGGGGTGCCGAGCATCCGGCCCTCATGAATTTATTACATCACCATGAGGCCGTGCATAAGCGCTTAAACGCTGGGTTACTTGGTACAAACTACCGTTTTAAAGGCACGCCCCAGCAGCTTTATCGAGACACCGGGGTGGGCTTTACAACTCGGCAAAAGCGCTTTCCAAGGCGTCCAGCAGCCGACCCGCCTCCCTTGCTGTCCAGATCAAGGGCGGGCGAATTTTCAGAATGCTCGCATCGGGTCCGGTCGCAGAAATGAGCACGCGTTTGTCCCGCAGATGGTTGACCAGGCGCAAAGCGGTCTGCATGTCCGGCGTTTTGTTGGCCCGGTCCTTTACCAGCTCGACCGCGAAGTACATGCCGGTGCCTCGCACGTCGCCAATCTGCTCGTACCGGGCAGCCAGGTCGTTGAGACCCGCCATGATCAGGCTGCCCACACGGTTGGCGTTGGCCATCAACTGCTCTTCGGTAATGACATCCAGCGTCGCCTGAGCGGCCGCGATCGCGACGCTGTTGCCGCCAAACGTATTGAAATAGCGCATGTCGCGACCGAAACTTGCGACCACTTCCGGACGCACCATCAATCCCGCCACTGGGTAGCCGTTGCCCATGGGTTTGCCCATGGTGATGATGTCCGGCACCACCGCGTGGCGTTGATGCCCCCAGAAATGCGTGCCGCTGCGACCAAACCCCGACTGGACCTCATCGGCGATGAACAGGCCTCCCGCCTTGCGCACCACCTCGGCGATCGGCCCGAATACATCGACCGGATCACAGAACAGGCCATCGGACGAAAACAGGCAGTCGGCAATGAACGCCGCGACTCCCCCCCCATGGCGTTGGATATCGCGGATCTGCGCCGCCACTTGGTCGGCCATATAGCGGCCCAGTGCTTCACGTGGGATGCGATAGGAGTCCGGAGCAGGCACCCGGCGCACGAACGGGTCGAGCTTGGCATTGATACCCAGCGACGGCGAAAAGGCTGCCACGGTCGCCGAGTTGCCGTGGTAGGCCTCGGCGGTGACGATGACGCCCGTATTGCCGGTGTGATGCCGTGCAATGCGGATGGCAAGATCGTTGGCTTCCGAACCACTGCAGGTGAACATCAAGTGCCCTTCGGCGGCCATCTCTCCGTCCGCCGTGGCGCGCAGCTGTTCGGCGTAGTCAAGAATGCCGTCCTGCATGTACCGAGTGTGGCTGCACAGCTTATTCATCTGTTCAGTGACCGCAGCGATAACGCGCGGATGGCAATGCCCCAACGACACCACGTTGTTGTAGGCGTCCAGGTACTCGTTGCCGTCCTTATCGTACAGGTAAGCCCCTTCGCCACGCACAACCCCCACCGGCTCGTTGTAGAACAACCGATAGGCGGGCCCCAGCAAATCGATCCGACGCTGAATATGTTCACGTGCAGCAGGGTCCAGGCGATCGGCGTTGGCAGGGTTGAAGCCGTTAGGCATGTCACCACGGACAGCCCGGATATTTGAGTTGCTCATTTAAACCCCCCCTAAGCTATGGATGAATCAGTCGGCGAAGTGCATCAAAAGCGCTGACATCTGTGACGGTGACCGGTTAAGCATCCAATCCAACTGGCCCCATCCCGGCGCGGCATTCCTTAAGATGTAGGCGCTGTTCTGCGGGAAAAGCTGCGAGCGCCAGGTGGTAATCAACGCTCTGGCAACCAGGCGTGCCATGGCCAGGTGCGGGATAAGGGCCAGCTCCTCTGGCGTCAGGTCGGCGACCCGCAGGTAACCTCTGAGCAGATCCTTGGCGGGGGCAAAAATATCGAGGTCCTGGCCGGGTTGCACCGCGAGCAACTGGTTCATCATGGCTGTAGACACATCGATGGCAATAGCGGTCTTGACCGTGTCGCCGAAATCGATGATCGCTCCGACACATTGCGGGCGATGCGCATCGATGACGATGTTCGAGGTATTGAAGTCGTTATGCAGCACTTGTTGTCGGCACCCAGCGATCAAGCCCTCTACCTCGCCAAAGCGTTCGAGTGCCCGCTCCAGCGAGTGCCGGCGCGCGGGCTCGACGACACCGTTGAGCATCGGCTCAAGCATCCGCAGGTGCTGCACATCCCAGCAGACCTTGCGCGATTCTGCCGGGTGGGTAAAGTCGGCAGTGGCCAGCCTCAGGTGCGCAAGCAATTGGCCGATCTGCTCGCGCCCCAGGGAGTTGAGGGTGGTTTTATCCAATGGTGTGCCTGGCATAAAGCTCAGAAGCCTCACCTGCCTTGACTCACCACTTTCAGTTACTACGGTGGTCAGGTACCTGTCGTCCAGTGCGGGGTAAACCCTGGGGATCGGTAACTGAGGCGCCCTGCGCCCAATATGCTGCATCACTTCGATTTGCAGCGAGAGCTCAACGGGCGCTTCCTGCGGGTTGGCGATCTTGAGCACGTAGGATTGGCCGCTTGAACAATCGCAGCGAAACGTATCGTCTTTTTCCGTGGCAAATCGCGTCAACTGCGCGCTGATACCAAACTGCTCCAGCACAATACGCCGACCTTCCTCAAGCGACACTGGCGTGAAAGGCGCCGCCAAATCTCCCTGTAAGGCGACAAGGCTTTCGCTGGACTCATCTTTCCCAATTACTTGCATTGCCGGACTCCTGGGCGTGGAAAGCCATGCATGGCACGACATCGATGCAAATATATTGTGCTACAATTATTTTAATTGGAAGGAAATATTTCGAGCTTCTAGCTGGCTTTCAGATAAGACATTTAACAAAATCAATAATAATCAAAAGCTTATAATGATTTAAAAAATCAAAAAAAACTCAAAAAAAATATAGTTGTTGCACAATTTACAAGAAGACCAGCGACCTCGCTGGCGAGCGTCACCGCGGGCGTATTAGAATCGCTCGCTCTACCGAGCCCCAACCCTCGTCGTGGTTAACATGATTTTTTCCAGCACGAACATTGAAACATCCCCAGTCAAGCTCTCAGCGGTCGAAGCACTGGCTGCAAAGCTCAAGGCCAGGATCCTGAACGGTGACTTCGAGCCAGGCGAATTCCTGCGAGACGTCAAGATGGCGGATGAGTACGAAGTGGCGCGCAACACGTTTCGCAGCGCAGCACAGCTGCTGGTGTCATTCGGCTTGTTGCTGAAAGTACCTCATCGCGGGTTCTGCATACCCGAGTTCGGCCCGGATGACATCGTCGATATTGCTCGGCTGCGCGGGGTACTGGAAACTGAAGCGGTGCGCATGATTATCCTCAATGGCACGGTTCCAGCTGACGCGCTGGACGCCGTTGAAAGATTGCGCAATGCCGCACCCGACACTCCACGCTCAGACATTGTCACCGCCGATGGTGACTTCCACCGAGCCATCATCCGCGCCAGTGGCAGCGCACGCCTGCAGCGCAGCTATGCCATGCTGGAGAGCGAGATTGAGCTGCTGCTAGTACTGCAACAGCCCTGTTATGAGGACCCCAAGCAAATCGTCGAGGACCATGAGCACTTGATAGCCTGCCTTCGCAGTCGCGACTTCGAAACAGCCCGCACAGCGTTTGTCGAGCATTGGGAGGATTTGAGCGCCAAGCTATTACGCGCACAGTTCGAGCGACGACAATCGCTTTGAACAACAATAAAAGTGCAGAATGTGGCTGGAATGCTTGATGCAGTACTCAGTGATGATACTGCTGAAGGAGGAGTTCTGCGTGCAGAGCTGGTCAACCAAGCGCGCTTGTCTTCAAGGGAATGGAACCCTCTTTGCTATCGAACAGTCCGCTTCGCCCGAGCAGCTTCCTCACGAGCCCCTTACCCTGCTAACCGACTGAGAGCTCCTGCAACAACCACCTCCATTGAGCAGCTCATTACGGCAACCAGGCCATGCCCATCCACGACAGGACCATGGCTCTGTGAGCCAACCTTCAACAAGCGCCCCCCCCTTAAAATGTGGTGGCGGCGCGAAGGATCTATTGATAATTAGGCGCGAAGAGCCAACGCGACCAATTCCTTCATCGGTATCGATGGACGGCCAATCAACGTTGATAAAACACCTCCGTCATCAAACAGCGCTCCGCGGGACGCCGCGGCATCTGCGTCAGCCAGCAAGGCGGCAAGATCAGCAGGAAGCCCAAAATCAACCAGCAATTTTGCGTAGTCCTGCTCAGGAAGATCGTTGTAGACCACAGGCTTGCCGGACTGGCGGGAGACCTCAGCCGCCAGTTCGGCCAGGGTGAAGGCCTGATCGGCTGCCAGCTCATATATTTCGCCTGCATGGCTGCCTTTAGTCAGGACCGCCGCTGCCGCCGCTGCGTAATCTTTACGCGCCGCCGAGGAAAAGCGTCCGTACTTTGCAGAGCCTACGAACGCACCATGCTCAAGTGCAGCAGGCAACGCGTATAAGTGGTTTTCAGTGTACCAACCGTTGCGCAGGATGACGGACGCAGCGATCGCTTCTTCAGTTTGTCGGTGTTCTATCGCGAGCTGAGCGGTCGATGAATCGGCGTGTAACATACTGGTGTAAGCCAGCAGTGAAACGCCCGCCTGTTTCGCCGCATCAATGACGGCGCGGTGTAAAGGCAGCCGCCCGTTTACTTCGCTAGAGGAAATCAAAATAAGCTTTTCCACTCCCTCAAACGCGCGGGCTAATGTTTCAGGCCTTGCGTAGTCTGCCTCGCGTACAACCACTCCGCGTTCAGCCAGATCTTGTGCCTTCGCAGGATTGCGGACCGCCGCGATAATGCGAGAACCCGGCACGCTCTTCAAAAGCTGACCAACATCCGGGAATATGTTGACACGCAGGCGCTGGCACGGGCCTCAGAGGGCGTCGCGAGCCCCAAACACTGAGCCCCAGGGACCACCATTAACGGAGGCGACCCGCAAAGGGCTTATATATTGGTGTTGAGCTTGCCGCCATTCGACGATTACTTGCGTGCACTCCAGTTTAGATTGAACCTCCGTTGCTCAGGTGGACTCCCAACTCTAAATCTAGGAGGAACTCATGAGCCAAACAGCTTTAGTCGTCGGCGCCAGCGGCATCGTTGGCAGCGCCATCACTCAATTACTGATCGACAACAAGTGGCAGGTCGCCGCGCTATCAAGGCACCCGTCGCAATCGCAAGGCGTGATCCCCATCGCGGCAGACCTTCAGGATCCTGCCTCGCTGGAACATGCGCTTGCGGATCTGAAACCTACTCATGTGTTCATCACCACATGGTCGCGGCAAGCCACGGAGGCGGAAAACATTCGCGTTAATGCCGCCATGGTTCGCAACGTGCTGGCCGCCGTTCGACCCGCCAAGAGCGTTGAGCACGTAGCACTGGTTACTGGCCTGAAACACTACCTCGGCCCGTTCGAAGCCTATGGTAAAGGCAGCCTTCCGCAAACACCGTTTCGCGAAGAGCAGGATCGTCTGAATGTCGAGAATTTCTATTACGCCCAGGAGGACGAACTTTTCGCCGCGGCTGAAAAGGACGGCTTCACCTGGAGCGTTCATCGCCCGCATACCGTCACCGGGGTTGCCGTAGGCAACGCGATGAATATGGCGACCACCCTCGCCGTCTACGCCTCGGTTTGCAAACAGACGAATCGCCCTTTTGTATTTCCGGGATCAAGAGTGCAGTGGGACAGCCTCACCGACATGACGGATGCACGGCAGTTGGCGAAACAACAACTGTGGGCGGCCACCACGCCGGCGGCAGCCAACCAGGCATTCAATGTCACTAATGGCGATGTGTTTCGCTGGAAATGGATGTGGGGCCGAATTGCCGAATACTTCGACGTGCCTGCTGCCGATTATCCTGCCTCACTCTCACCGCTCGAGCAGCAAATGGCTGACGACCAAGCGGTGTGGACGCAAATAGTCGCGGAGCACGGCTTGAAGGAAGCTGATATTGGTCGCCTGATATCCCCATGGCATACCGATGCAGACCTTGGTAGACCCATCGAAGTCGTGACTGATATGTCGAAAAGCCGTGCAATGGGCTTCACCGCCTACCAGGCGAGCGATCAAGCATTTTTCGATGTGTTCGACAAACTCCGCGAGATGCGCTTGATCCCCTAGGTCGTGCCACAACGGATAGGCTTAAGGGCATTCGCTTAAGCCTTCTGTAGCACAAACACCAAGCAAAAGCGTGTACCTGCTCCAGTGCTCTCAACGGTTACCCGCCCGCCATGCAATTGCATAATTGAACGGACGATTGCTAATCCCAAGCCACCAGAATCGTCCGGCTGATTGCGTGACGGGTCGCACCGGTAGAAGCGCTCAAACAACCGAGGTAGATGTTGCGCCGAAATCGGCGGGCCTTGGTTGTGCACAGTGACTTCGATCCTGTCCTCCCACACCACACTGCTAATCGTCACTGCGCTAGCAGTAGCGCCATAACGCAGCGCGTTGGACAGCAGGTTAGCCAATGCTCGACGGACCAAGGCCGGATCAGCACGCACGTGGTCATGGGCCTGATTGATCAGCGTGACGTCACGCTCTTGCGCCACGCCTTCAAAATACTCACACAGTTGCTCGACTAGATCGTGCAGGTTGATGAGCTCATCACTCACCGATGCATGCGACTGCTCGTTACGAGCGAGAAACAGCATGCTGTCGATCATTCGCGCCAGACGCTCATATTCTTCCTGATTGGAAACCAGCAGGTTCTGGTAGTCCTCAATTGAACGACCATGCCTGAGCGATTGTTGGGTATGCCCCATCAGGTTGGTGAGCGGGGTACGCATCTCATGGGCGAGATCCTCTGAGAATCGTGAGAGCTGGGCGAAGCCCTCTTCGAGGCGCGCAAGCATTTGATTAAGCGCCTGGCTGAGCATTTGCAGTTCACTGAATTCGTTGAACTCATCCAGCCGCAGATGCAGATGGTGTGCATCAATGGCGGCAGCGCGCTTGGCCAGCAGGCGCACAGGTCGTAAGCCTCGCTGACTGACCCACCCGCCGAGTACAAAAGCCAGCAATGCGCCGACCGACATCGCGAGCCAGAGCTTGAGTCGGTAAGCCCCCAGCATTTGCTCGCGCTCGCTCAACAACTTGCCAGCAATCAGGGTCAAGCCGCGATCACCCTGCATGACATGCTGCCAGGCAAGCCGCACCGGCACCGAAGTGTCACCGTCACCCACCTGAGCCTGGGCTGCAGCCGGTAACCTGGGCAAGCTCATGCTGACGGGGTTGATTTCGATCAGCACCTGGCCTGTGTCATCGACAATCCACAGCAGGTTGTCGCGATTGCCCAGCATGTTTTCGTATAGCTTGGGCCGATTTCTGAGTTGCTCGACGCTGACACTGTCGTTGATCAACACCTGCATGCGCTCCAGGCGCCCGAGCAGGGCCTGGTCATCGCGCCAGGCGATTTCTCGCTGTAACGACTGATAAAGATAAAAACCAATGGAGCCCAGCAGCAGCGCGCTGACCAACGCGAACATGACCGCCAGGCGCAAGCTCAGGGCGCGCGGAAACAGTTTCAGGATTGCACCTCAAGCATGTAGCCGATGCCACGCACTGTCTGTATCAACTTGAGCGGGTAAGGATCGTCAACCTTGGCGCGCAGTCGCCGGATTGCGACGTCGACCACATTGGTATCACTGTCAAAGTTCATCTGCCAGATCTGCGAAGCAATCAACGAGCGCGATAGCACCTCCCCTTCACGGCTGACCAGCAGGTGCAACAGGGCAAACTCCTTGTTGGTCAAGGTGAGGCGCTCTCCCCCGCGCGTAACTTTACGCCGCAACAGATCCAGGCTCAGGTCTGCAGCCAGGAACTGCTCGACCTCACGTGGCGGCCCCCTGCGCAGCAGAGTACGTACGCGCGCCAACAACTCGGCATAGGAAAAAGGTTTGACCAGGTAATCATCGGCCCCTGACTCAAGCCCCTTGACCCGATCCTCCACAGAGTCCCTGGCAGTCAGAAAAAGCACCGGGGTTTGCCACTTGCGCCGAATAATCTGCAGCAATTGCCATCCGTCCAGGCCCGGCAGCATGACGTCCAGGATGATCAGGTCGAACTCACTTTCCTGCGCCAGATACTGGCCCTCCAGGCCATCCAGGGCGACTTCCACCACGTAACCCGATTCAGTCAGGGCTTTGTGCAGGTAATCCGCTGTTTTCGCTTCATCTTCTACAACCAGGATACGCATCTTTTCCTCCGGAACTGGCGCATAGGCTAGCGCGCCCGCGCGTTTTGGCACATTACATCTTGGTAATCATCAGGCAATCATTCTGACGGAGTGCACGGGGCATCATGCCTGGCTATGACTCAGCCAGACCAATCAAAGGACAAAGCATGCGTATACGCCTATCGACCTCATTGCTGATGTCACTCGCAATGAACTCAGCGCTCGCCATTGCAGCCCCGGATCAAGTGCTGCAGCGCAGCGATGTCTCACTGGCAATGGCCAATGATTTGCTGAACGCCGCGCTGACAGCCTGTCATGCCGATGGCCGTACAGGTGTTGCTGCCATTGTCGACCGTGGGGGCAATCTGGTCGCCTTGCAGCGTGACGATAACGTGGGCCCACACAACACATTAGCCGCCCAACGCAAGGCCTATACCGCCCTATCGACCAAGACGCCAACACGACTATTGGCAGAGCGTGCCCGCAGCACCCCCGATGCGGAAAACCTCAACACCCTGCATGAGCTATTGCTGCTGGGCGGCGGCGTGCCGTTGCTGTTTGAAGGGCAAGTCATTGGCGCGATCGGCGTGGCCGGTGCCGGTGGTGCAGCAAACGATGAAGGTTGCGCATTGGCCGCTATCAACAAAATCTTACCTACCGTCAAAAACTAAGGACATCATCATGACTGGATTAAAAACGTTCTTCGCGGGCCTTGTATTGAGTGTCGTATCGTCACTGGCGTTAGCGGCAGGAAACCCGCTCAGCGTGCATGTACTCAACTTACAAGATGGTCTGCCCTCCCCTGGCGTCAATGTCACGCTGGAAAAACAGGACGGCGAAAGCTGGAAAATGCTCAACAGCGCCGCGACAAATGAGCAAGGGCGTATTCCCGGGTTGTACCCCGATGGTCAGGCGCTGGAGAAAGGCACCTACCGTGTCACCTTCAAAACCGGGGAGTGGTTCAAAGCGCACCAAGTTGCAAGTTTCTTTCCGGAGGTACCGGTCATTTTTGAGGTAGACGGGACACTTTCGCACTACCACATCCCATTACTGCTCAGCCCCTACGGTTTCTCTACCTACAGAGGCAATTGAGCGTCGACCCGACAGAGCAACAAGGCCGCCCCTGATCTCATGGGCGGCCTTTCTTTTTGATTATTTTGCATCACCACCCACCTTGATATCGAAGGCGCAGGCGATCCGTTCATGACAGCAGGCATGACCGTACGCAGCACAGCAAAAAAGTTACCTCGCCCAGACAGTGGCCGCCGCTGTGTCGATAGCCGTTGCGCGGTGCCTGCTTCCAACCCCGGCTCAGACGAGCAGCCCACATCGAAAAAAAAGCACACCTGGAACGCTTTGCTTGGTCATGGGCCGACGAAGAGCCTGGATGACCACTCCCTCAGCGGTGCAACGCCTTGGTCCGGCGGCGCAAATACCGCACCAGCGCCGCAAGGGCTACAAGTGCTACCACCCCGATAAAGATTGGCAGGCGATACGGTCTCAGGTCGCCAAAAAAATGCTGCAGTGCTTCGCCAGCCCAATAGCCGGCGCTGACGAACAGGGTGGCCCAGATCGCCGCACTCAGCACATTGATCAGCGCGAAACGCCAGGGTGCCAGACCGCTTGCACCGATCACCATAGGCCCCACCAAGCGCATTCCGTAGAGAAAGCGCACAGCGAATACAGACGTCATGGGGTAGCGATGGATAAGGCGCTCCACCCGTTGAATGGCAGACTGGTGACGCTTCAGTTTGGGCAGCAGGCGACTCCCGGAATAACGTCCGGTCCAGAACAGTAACTGATCGCCGAGTATGCCGCCCAGGGTGGCCCAGCCGATCACATGCAGCCATTGCAGAGTGCCCTGGTGTGCAGCCATACCGCCGAGAAGCAAAACTGTTTCGCCTTCCAGCAGGCAGCCCACGAAGATGACCCAGTAGCCGTAGACGGCAATAAGCGCGTTGAGGTCGAGATGTTCGAACATGGGCATTCCTGGATGCGGTGGAGGCAATGGCGGCATCATTGCATTTGTTTGACCCAGCATTAATGCGCATAAACAGATCTGTTCCTCGATCGATTCACGCCAATGCTTTTGTAGGCACGTTCAACGCCTTGGCGAGCCGGGTATGCGTCCCGCCGAGCCATACCTCGGTGATTGACCTAAGGTCGGTGGCCAGTTGATCCGAGTGATTGTCTTATCCATTGCGCTGCGCCTTACCAATAAATAGATATGGGTAGGCTTGCAGGCCTATAAGCACTTGGGAATATCAGGTCCTCGCACTGCCAAAGTAGATGCCCTGGGCAGTGCGAGGGAAAGCTGTAGAAGCCCTCTCCTTGCGGCTTAGCGGCGCAAGAGACGGTCAAGTACAAGCAGGGCTATTGCGCCGATGGCCAGTGCAGCAACCGGTTTTTCCTTAACGAACGTAGACACGCTGTCGAGTGCATCGCCATAGGTTTGGGTCAGCTGGCCAGAAGCTTGACGTCCAGCGCCTTCAGCTTGCAGCTTCGAATCACCCATCAGTTTTCCGACCGCGCTCTGCGCCTTGCCGGCCAGCTTCTCTGCAACACCTTCAACCTGTTCACTCTTCATATTCATAAACCTTCGTGTCAGTGGGACGCTCAAAAAAACCCACTGCGATGGCGCCACGTTAAACACCATCGCAGCCAAGGGATGTGGACAGAAAAGTTGACCGGTGGTGAAGAGTCGGAGTTCCACTTTTAATGACCACCGCTCGTCAGTGACGCCCCGAACGCGCTCAACCGCCAAGTTGTCCTAGAATGATCTGAATTTCGCCGAGGCGCTGAAAATGATCGATGCAGAACTGCTGAAACTGATGATTGAAACCTCGGACGATGGCATTGTCATTGCGGAGCAGGAAGGCGATGAGCATATCCTGATCTACGCTAACCCCGCCTTTATGCGCCTTACCGGCTACAGCACTGACGAAACGCTGTACCAGGACTGCCGCTTCCTGCAGGGTGACGACCGAGACCAGGCGGGCTTGGTCGCGATCCGCGAGGCGATCAAGTCGCATCAGCCCTGCCGGCAGATCATTCGCAACTACCGTAAGGACGGCAGTGCCTTCTGGAATGAGCTATCGATTACTCCCATGTTTAACAAGGCGGATCAGCTCACCTATTACATCGGCATCCAGAAGGATGTCAGCGTCGAAGTTGCGGCTAGCGAACGCGTGCGCGAACTTGAAGCGCAAGTCGCCAGCTTGAAAGCTCAACTGGATCAATCGCATGGGCTGTCATAGGGCAAGGCACCCTCACGGCTGCTGGCGTAGTTGACGATCACGCCGGCGCCGTCCTGGGCCAATTGCTCGGCAATCGCCGCGCCGATACCCTTGGAAGCGCCGGTCACAGGCGGGTCAGAGTCGATCCCGCGCGATGCCGCTACGCGTGCGAAGAATATCGGCCAGCACCGCCAACGCGATTTCCGCCGGGGTTTTGCTGCCCAGGTTCAAACCGATAGGCGCATGGATGCGCGCCAATTCGGTCTCGCCCAACCCGCCAATCCTTCGCAGGCGTTCGAAGCGCTTTTGTGAGGTGCGCATCGAACCCATTACGCCGATGTAAAACGCGTCGGTGCGCACCGCCTCCATCATTGCCAGATCATCAATACGCGGATCATGAGTCAACGCGACCACCGCCGTGTCGCTGTGGCAGCCGCCGTCAGCGATGAACACCGACGGCAGCTGGCGTCGGATCTCGACGTTGTGCAGCACCACGCCCTCGAGTACCTCGTCGCGGGGATCGCACAAAATCACCTCAAACCCCAGGCCCACGGCAAACTCGGCGCAGGCCTGGGCGACACTGGAATAGCCCGCCAGCAACAAACGCTGCGCCGCGCCGACCCGCACACGGACCCGGTCAATCTCGCGCTCGATGCGCGCGCCCTGCTCGCTGTCTGCACACACGCGGCGCGCACCGCTGGCCAGCTCGACTTCGCGGATCAATCGGCGCTGGCCCAGCAACGCGCACTCCAGCTCGCGCAGATGGGCCTGAACCTCGCAGTCCGGCGCAAGCTTTTCCACCAGCACATCAAGCACGCCGCCACAGGGCAGGCTGACTCGCGAGCGCGGGTCCTCGCCTTCGCCGTAACGAACGACGTTGACCGCCTGTTCAAACGCGCCTTCGGCTACCCGCTCAAGGAAGTCTTCCTCAACGCAGCCGCCCGACAGCGAGCCGATCCATTGCCCGCTCGCGTTCACTGCCAGCAACGAACCCGGCGCACGGGGCGCCGAGCCGTAGGTGGCGAGCACCGTGCACAGCCAAACCGGCTGGCCGGCCGTCGACCATTCCAGCGCACGGCGAATGACTTGCAGATCCAGATGCTGCATGTCAGTGCGCCTTGTGCTCGGCTGGTGGTGCATCGGCCTGTAGCTTCTGCACGTCGCTGACCGCCAGCTCACTCGACTGACCGCCCCAACCCTGGCGCAGATAGTTGAGCAGATCGGTCAGCTGTGCCTGATTGAGCTTGTCGGCAAAGCCCGGCATCTGTTGCATGCGTTCGAACCCGGTGAATGTCTGCTCGCCGATGCCGTCCTCGATCACCCGCAACAGGTTGCGCGGATCGTCCAGGCGCAGCGTGGTGTTGCCGCGCATGGCCACGGCGATGTGCGGTTTGCCCTCGCCGTTCGGCGCGTGGCAACCGGCGCACACGTTCAGGTAATCCTGACGACCGCGTTGGGCGCTTGGGCTCATTTTGTCGAGCGGCACTTCGGTCAACACATTGGCGGCTGGGGCTGGATCGCCGAGCAGGTAGGTGGCCATCGCCGCCAGGTCCGGGTCACTCAGGCCCTGGGTGCTGTTGTGGAACACCGGGAACATCTCGTTGAACATCGTGCCCTGAGCGCTCATGCCGTGCTTGAGGAAGGTGCTCAGGTCTTGTTGATTCCAGCCGCGAGCGGCCAGGTCAGTGGCCAACAGGCTCGGCGCCAAATAGCCGTTGAGCAGGCCGCCGGTCAGGCGTTTATCCTGCTGCATGGCGCCAGGCAAGCCGCGTGGGGTGTGGCATTCGCCGCAGTGCCCGAGCACTTCGACCATGTATTCACCACGCTTGAAGGTTTCGCTTTTGCCCTCGGCCGGCGCGAGTTTCACGTCTTTGGCGTAGAGCAGGTTCCAGCCCATCAGGCCCAGGCGCACGTTGAACGGGAAACTCAGGCGAGTGACCGGCGCTGCACGTTCAATCGGCTCGATGGTTTTCAGGTACGCATGGATCGCGTCCGAATCTGCGCGCGGCATCAGGTGATAGGAGGTGTACGGCATCGCCGGGTACAGGTTCGCACCATCGCGGCGTTTGCCTTCGGTCAGCGCGGCGAAGAATTCGTCATCGTTGTACAAACCAATGCCGTGCGCTTTGCTCGGGGTAATGTTGGTGCCATAGATGGTGCCGAACGGCGACACAATCGGCAGGCCGCCCGCAAACGGCGCGCCGCCCGGTGCGGTGTGGCAGGCCATGCAGTCAGCGGCGCGGGCGAGGTATTCGCCGCGCTTGACTTGATCATCCGCGTGCGCCAACAACACCGGCGCAGCCAGACCAGCCGCCAATGCCAGGCGGGACAGTAGAGGCTTCATGCTTAACCCTCCTTGACCAGGCCGAGATCGGTGAGCACGTTACGGGTCGCGTTGTAGTAACGCACGTAGCCGGTGCAACGGCAGATGTGGTGACCGAGGCTGTCCTCGATGACTTTTTCCAGCTGACTGTTGACGATGGGCTGACGCTGCAGCTTCTCGACCAGTAAGGTCGCGGCATTGACGAAACCCGGCGCGCAATAGCTGCACTGGAAGGCGAATTCATCGACGAAACGCTGCTGGATCGGGTTCAGTTCAGTGACGTTGCCCTGCTCGTCGCGGGTCGCGTGGCCTTCGATGGTCCGCACTTTTTTGCCTCCAAAATAGTGGGCGCCGGTGATGCAGGTGCGCACTTCTTCGCTGGTGCCGTCCGGGTTGTCGACGATCACCACGCAGGCGTGGCAAATGCCCTGGCCGCAGCCGAGCCGCGAGCCGGTGAGGTTTTTGTATTCGTGCAGGTAGTCGATCATCGGCAGGTCATCAGGGATGTCCACCGGGCCGACGGATTGACCGTTGAGGGTCAGTTGAAACGGACGGTTAGCCATTGAGGGCCTCCTTGATGCGCGCAGAAGTGATAGGCAGGTCGCGGACACGTTCGCCGATGGCGTGGGCCACGGCGTTACCGATAGCGCCGACGATCGGGATCATCACCACTTCTGCGATGCCCTTGGACGGGTCGCTCGGCGACAACGGCGGCAGGATTTCAGCCGTCTGGTTCCACACGGCAACGTGTCGGGCCATCGGCAAGCGGTAACGGTTGAAATTCCAGTCACCCTCCCCCGGCCCGCCTTCGTACAGCGGCATCTCTTCCATCAACGCATGGCCGATGCCCATGGCGATCCCGCCTTCGAGCTGCCCCTTGACCAGCTTTTCCACCAGCACCCGACCGCACTCGACCCACGAATGGTGGTTAAGCACTTGCACTTGGGCGGAGCCCTTGTTCACTTTCAACTCCACCAGCGTCGCAACCGGGCTGTAGTAAGTCACCGCCGCGTTGTTCAGCTGGGTGTCCGGGTAGTGGACGTTCTGGCGATCCAGCAAGTGGAAACCGTTGCTGGTCATCTGTGCCCGTTTCGCCTGCGGCGCGCCGTCACCGTACTTCACCGCCAGACCATCCAGGGGCAGACGCTCGCGCACGCCGTCGATGCTGTACTCGGCCTCGGCCCAGCTCCAGCGGTTGAAGCCGTGCACGGTAGCACCGGTCACCAGGCCCTTTTCGTGCGCGTGCCTGGCCAATTGCTCAAAACTCAGCGGCTGCATGCCGTTGGCGGTGAGTTTGCCGTCGACCCAGTGCGCATCTTCGCGACGCACCACGTACGGGTTGGCCTGGCCGCCGTAAGGGCCCTGGCCCCAGATCTGCAACGCCGCCGGCCACAAGCCGTGGTTGAACAGCACTCGGGAGGCTTCACGGGTGGCGTGGCTGAAGTAGTACGCGGAGTTGGTCGCCGACGAGGCCGACGCCAGTTTGCCGACCCAACGCGGGTTGCGCAGAAAACCATCCTGTTCGGCCTGGCTCATGGTGTACGGGTTGCCGCCCGTGATCAGTTGCAACTCTTTCCATTCGGTTTCGCCGGTCTTCACTTGCGTGGCCGGTATGCCGATGAAATCCGCCACCACCAGCGCTTGCGAGGTGGACATGCCGGTGCCGATTTCAATGCCGATATGGCGCAACGTCACGTGCCCTTCGGCGGTGAATTCGATGCTGGCCATCGGCGCTTCGGAACCGGTGCCGAAGTCTTTTTGGCAGATGGCAAAACCGACGCCATACCAGTTATCCGGGTCAGCGGCTTCGCGCGTCTTTTTGATCTGGTCGCGGTTTTTCCAGACGTCGTGGGCAGCCGCTTTGTCGAGAATTTCGTGTAAGCGCAACGCACCGGCCGGCACCGCGCCCTGGGTGTTTTTCATGCCCGACAGCATCGCGTTTTTCTTGCGCAGGTCGATAGCGTCGATACCCAGACGATCAGCAATTTCGTCGACCATCATCTCGGTCGACGCCATGCTTTGCAGGGTGCCGTAACCGCGCATCGAGCCCGCTTCCACCGCGCGCGAATGGTAGGCCGTGACCTGCAGATCGTTCTGCGGCATGTAGTAGATCGACTGCGCTGCCGTGGCGCCAACCGCGGCCACCGAAGGGCTGTAGTTGATGCGCCCACCGCCATCGACGTTCATCTCGGCGCGAAAAATCTGGAAGCTGTGATCGTTTTTGTCCACCGCCAATTGGTAGCGGATATCGAACGGGTGACGCTTGATGCCGCTTTGAAACTGCTCGTAGCGGTCGTTGGCCAGGCGCACTGGCACACCCGCGCCGTACAACGCGGCGAGGGCTGCGTAGTAGACAAAAATGTTGTGGTCCTTGGAGCCGTAACCGACGGTGTAGCCCGGGTGCATGTTCAGATTCGCCAGACCAAAGCGCGATGGCGCGATCATCTTCGCGGTTTCGGTGGCGGCTTCCAGCGGGCACTGGGTGGCGACGACAAAGTGCAAGGTCTTGGTGGCCGGGTCGTACCAGCCGTTGCCGTTGTCCGGTTCCATCGCGGCCGGCTCAATCGACGGGGTTTTGTAGCGCTCGTCGAACACCAGCCAATGGTCGGGTGGCGCGTCGATCTGCTGCTTCATCCGGTCGGCGTAAAACAGCCCGCGCTCGGTGAGATTGCCGTGCAGGTCCGGCTGGGAGTGCCACACCGGGCGACGGTTTTTCAGCATCGGAAACAGAATCGAATCCTTGAGGCTGGCGAATTCATCTTCGTCCGCCGAGGTCGCACCGCCGACGCGTACATAGCGGAAGCTGCCATATGGATCACGCTCGTAGTACGGCGCTGGGGCACCGTAACGGATCGCTTTGTCATTGAATTTGAGTTTGGCCTTGGCCTGGCGGAAACGCTCGAAGTCATTCCAGATCAGGATCGCCACGGGGTGACCGATGAACATCGGCACCTGGCCTTGCGGCAACAGCGGATCCGGCGCGTGCTCTTCCGGGAAGACGATGCCGTCTTTGTCCAGGTCGGCGGCCGTCACGATGCGGTCAGGTTGCAGGTCGGCGCCAAGCCACGACAGATCGTAGCCGGCGTAGATGCGGTCGGCCTTGGTGATTTTCAGCAACATGGCGTGACCCTGTTGCTGCGGCCAGCCCGGCATGTCTTTGGAACGGATGTCGCGGGCAAAGACTTTGCTGCCGCAGACCTTGGACAAGGCATCGTTACGCGAGCGCGCCTTGCCATTGCTGCCGAGCCATTGCTCGGACGGCACGGTCACGCTGTTTTCCATCAACGCAGCCAGCGCCTGGGTGCTGAGCGGTGTAAGCGTCACGCTCACACCCGCCACCAGCCCGCCCTGAAGGAACGAGCGCCGGGAGATATCACGGTTGGACATGGATCATCCTCTGGGCGGTTATAGGTCCGCCCTTATGGTTATGTTCTGGGGATCTCGGGTCTGGCAGAAGCGCTTTTGCCGGAACAAAAGGCTGTGTGTGGCAGTGCAAAGCTGACCGAAAGGTTAACTTTATAGGTTTATGCGTCAGCCGCAAACAAGCTGTTACAAAAAACTGACCGAGGAATCAAACCAGCGAACCGCGTGCCAACGCGGCCTACAAGATCTTGTAGGTGCCAAGCCTGAACAAGTCCTCTATAAAACCCCGCACTTCCCCCATCCCCCAGGAACTCCCAGCCATGCACATGGAAGAGCACACGCTGAGCGCAATGAGCGACGAGCTCAAACTCAGGCTAGGCCGCTTTCGGCACGAGCAATTTGTCGAGAAACTCGGCTGGCGGCTGCCTGGCCATCCGCACCCGGCGGGTTGTGAATGGGATCAATACGACACCGAGCATGCGCGCTACCTCTTGGCGTTCAACGAGTACTGCGACATCGTTGGCTGCGCGCGTCTGATACCCACCACATTGCCAAACCTGCTGGAAGGTGTTTTCAGCCATACCTGCGCTGGCACGCCGCCCAAGGATCCTGCCATCTGGGAAATGACACGCTTCACCACCCGTGAACCGCAATTGGCCATGCCGTTGTTCTGGAAAAGCCTGAAGACCGCCAGCCTGGCAGGCGCCGATTTCATTGTCGGCATCGTCAACAGCACGATGGAGCGCTATTACAAAATCAACGGGGTCAACTACGAGCGATTGGGACCGGTCACCGTGCACCAGGACGAAAAAATCCTTGCGATCAAGCTCTCGGCTCACCGTGAACACCATCGAGGCGCCCGCCCGCCTTCAGCCTTCATGCCCGCCGCATTGTTGAAAGACACCGCTTGATACCGGCCGAGTCATCCTTTTGGGAGGGCTCGGCGGCAGTCGATGAACCTCAGATATACCCCAGCGCAACCGCGTAAGACACCGCCTGCACACGGTTGCTGGCGCCGATTTTGCGTTGGATGTTGCGGTGATGGTAATTCACCGTGTCGGTGCACACGCCCATGATCACGCCAATTTCCTCGGAGGTTTTGCCGTCTGCGGTCCAGCGCAGCACATCACACTCCCGTTCGCTGAACTCGACATCCGTATTGAACACACGCGCGTCACTCTCCAGCTCAGAAATTTTCTGGTGGGCCGCCGCGGCAAACGCTTTGGTCACCGGCTTCAAGGCTTCGAACTCCTGAAGGCTAATGACCTTGTCCTTGCGTGCGATGCTCAACACCCCTACCCGGCCCTGGACGTTGAATGAAGGCTGCGCCAGGCCATGGCACAGATTCGAATCGTTGGCCTCGGACCACAGGGCCGGGCACCCCTTGAACAGCTCATTGCTCCACAAAATGGGGGCGGACGAGACTTTGCTGTGTTTCACCGTGGGGTCGATCGCCGCGTAGTTCGCTGCCTGATATCGCGCTATCCAGTCCTTGGGATAATTGCTGTACATATAGGTTTTCGGTCGCATGAACGGCGTCGCACTGCACATGCCGTAGGCGAAAAAATCAAACTGCAGTTCACGTAAAGCCCTCAATGCAACAGCAGTAAACTCCTGCATGTTCATAGTTTGCGCAAAGATACTGTAAAAATAAGCATCCCATCCCAACAGCTGTCCTAATTCCATTTGAACACCACTAGAGTTGGAAACGAGTCGTGAGACTAGACCAACCTGAACTCATGTCAATACACAAAATTCAACGGTTATAGACCACTTCGCAATAGCGAAGGGTTTATTGTGCCTAACCAACTAACTAGCCATAGGCCATTGATAGCCAGGCGATGTTAGCGGGCCATCGTTGCGGCTTGGCCGACGAATGAACCTGCTGATTCATAATAGTGCAACACACTACCCGATGGACCGTATCCGCCCCCTCCATGGCGGAACCGCTACAAGATCTGGTAGTTCCTGCCGCGAGAAGTGCAGGTGTATAAACAACACGCCTCAGCACGCTCTCAATATACAAAGTTAAACCTGTAAGTGCTGGTGCGCCCAATTAACTAAATATTTACTTGATTTTCGAAAAACCTTAATTCAACTAAGGAGGATACGGCTTATGTCGGTTTCGCTTTGCGCCAGCGGCTTTAATGATCAGCTTGAACTTCGCCGTAAAAACCGCGCCACCGTCGAACAGTACATGCGCACCCATGGCCAAGATCGCCTGCGTCGGCATGAACTGTTCACCCCGGATGGCAGCGGCGGTTCGTGGAACACCGAAACCGGTGAACCCCTGGTATTCAAGGGCCACGCGAAACTTGCCGCCCTTGGCGTGTGGCTGGAGCAGTGCTTTCCAGACTGGCAGTTTCACAACGTGCGGGTGTTTGAAACCGACAACCCCAACCACTTCTGGGTCGAAAGTGATGGCCGTGGCAAGACCCTGGTCCCCGGTTACCCGGAAGGGTATTGCGAAAACCATTACATCCATTCCTTCGAATTGGACAACGGCAAGATCAAGCAAAACCGTGAATTCATGAACCCCTTCGAACAACTGCGCGCCTTGGGCATTCCGGTGCCACGCATCAAGCGTGAAGGTATTCCCGCCTCATAAGCCCTTTCATTATTGGAGAGTGAACATGCCTACTCATGCAGCCCGACAACTAACCGCTGACGACAGCAGCGAACTTCGCCGCAAAAACCGCGCCACGGTCGAGCAATATATGCGCACCAAAGGTCAGGATCGCCTGCGCCGCCATGAACTGTTTACCGAGGACGGGTCGGGTGGCTTGTGGACCACAGACACCGGCGCACCCATTGTAATCAGTGGCAAAGCCAAGTTGGCCGAACATGCTGTTTGGTCACTCAAGTGCTTCCCGGATTGGGAATGGTACAACGTCAACGTATTTGAAACCGACGACCCCAACCATTTTTGGGTCGAGTGCGATGGCCACGGCAAGATCCTCTTTCCAGGTTACCCGGAAGGGTATTACGAGAACCACTTCCTGCACTCCTTCGAGCTGCAAGACGGCAAAGTAAAACGCAATCGCGAGTTCATGAACGTCTTTCAACAACTGCGCGCCCTGGGCATTCCCGTGCCGCAGATCAAGCGTGAAGGCATTCCTACTTAATCCTTTTGGGAGAGTAATCGCATCATGGAAGACTTACTGAAACGGGTTCTAAGTTGTGAAGCGTTCCAGCAGCCTCAATGGAGCGAGACCTCACAATTGCATGACGCGCAGGCCTACCTCAGGGACAGCGCATCACTGATTCGCGTCGAAGACATCCTGGTGCTGCGTGCCACCTTGGCCAGGGTGGCGGCCGGCGAAGCGATGATCATCCAGTCCGGTGACTGCGCCGAGGACATGGATGAAAGTGCTCCCAGCCACGTGGCCCGCAAGGCCGCGGTGCTGGACATCCTGGCCGGTGCGTTCCGGCTGGTGACCCAGCAACCGGTGGTGCGCGTCGGGCGGATTGCCGGGCAGTTCGCCAAGCCGCGTTCCAACAACAGCGAACGCATCGGCGATGTCGAGTTGCCGGTGTACCGCGGAGACATGGTCAACGGCCGCGAAGCGGTCTGCAACCATCGCCAGCATGACGCACAACGCCTGGTACGAGGCTATCGCGCCGCGCAGGACATCATGCACCACCTGGGCTGGAAGGAACCGGCCAGCAAGGAACAGCTCAGCGGCTCTCCCGCCTGGACCAGCCACGAAATGCTGGTGCTCGATTACGAACTGCCGCAAGTGCGCAAGGACGAACAGGGCCGGGTGTTTCTCGGCTCAACCCACTGGCCGTGGATCGGCGAACGTACCCGTCAGTTGACGGGCGCTCACGTGGCACTGCTCAGCGAAGTGCTCAACCCGGTGGCCTGCAAGGTCGGCCCGGACATCACCCAAGACCAGTTATTGAGCCTGTGCGAGCGCCTGGACCCACGACGCGAGCCCGGCCGACTGACCCTGATTGCGCGCATGGGCGCCCACAAAGTCGCTGATCGCCTGCCACCGCTGGTTGAAGCGGTGCGCCATGCCGGCCACAAGATCATCTGGCTCAGCGACCCGATGCACGGCAACACCATCATCGCGCCCTGCGGCAACAAGACCCGCATGGTGCAGACCATCACCGAGGAAATCACCGCGTTCAAACATGCCGTGACCTCGGCCGGTGGCGTGGCTGCCGGCCTGCACCTGGAAACCACCCCCGATGACGTCAGCGAGTGCGCCTCCGATGCCGCCGGCCTGAGCCAGGTGGCCAGCCACTACAAAAGCCTGTGCGACCCGCGCCTGACCCCTTGGCAAGCCATCACTGCAGTGATGGCCTGGAAAAACCTGCCCTCCTCCACCCTTGCTTACCTTTGACTGGAGTTTGTCGCCATGACTGGCATTCCATCGATTGCCCCGTACGCCCTGCCTACAGCCCGCGACCTGCCCGTCAACCTCGCGCAGTGGCGCGTCGACCCCGAGCGCGCCGTGCTGTTGGTGCATGACATGCAGCGCTACTTCCTGCGGCCCTTGCCCGATGCCCTGCGTGAAGCCGTCGTGGCTAATTCCGCGCGCATTCGCCAGTGGGCTGTCGACCACGACGTGCCGGTGGCTTACACCGCCCAGCCAGGCAGCATGAGCGAGGCACAGCGCGGGCTGCTCAAGGACTTCTGGGGCCCTGGCATGAAGGCCAGCCCCGCCGACCGCGAGGTGGTCGACGCGCTGACGCCCAAGCCGGGTGACTGGCTGTTGACCAAATGGCGCTACAGCGCGTTCTTCAACTCCGACCTGCTGGAGCGCATGCACGCCAACGGGCGCGATCAGTTGATCCTGTGCGGGGTGTATGCCCATGTCGGGGTACTGATTTCTACCGTGGATGCCTACTCCAACGATATCCAGCCCTTCCTGGTTGCCGACGCGATTGCTGACTTCAGCAAGGCGCACCACTGGATGGCGATCGAATACGCCGCCAGCCGTTGCGCCATGGTGGTCACCACCGACGAGGTGGTGCTATGAGCCAAGCTGCCGCCCGCCTTATGGAACGCATTCTGCAACCGGTGCCCGAGCCGTTTGCCCTGTTGTATCGTCCGGAATCCAGCGGCCCGGGGCTGCTGGATGTGCTGATTGGCCAGATGTCGCAGCCGCAGGTCCTGGCCGATATCGACTTGCCTGCCCCCTCAATCGGTGCCCCGCGCCTGGATGTACTCACGCTGATTCCCTACCGCCAGATCTCCGAACGCGGCTTCGAGGCGGTGGACGATGAGTCGCCGCTGCTGGCGATGAACATTACCGAGCAACAATCCATCGGCATTGAACAGTTGCTGGGGTTGCTGCCAAACGTGCCCATCCAGCTGAACGGCGAACGCTTCGACCTCAGCGACGCCCGCTATGCCGAGATCGTCAGCCAGGTGATCGCCAACGAAATCGGCTCTGGGGAAGGCGCCAACTTCGTGATCAAACGCACCTTTATGGCGGAAATCAGCGAGTACGGCCCCGCCAGCGCGCTGTCGTTCTTTCGTCATCTGCTGGAGCGCGAGAAAGGTGTTTACTGGACCTTCATCATTCACACCGGCAGCCGCACCTTCGTGGGTGCCTCGCCCGAGCGGCACATCAGCGTCAAGGATGGGCTCGCGGTGATGAACCCCATCAGCGGCACTTACCGCTACCCGCCGGCTGGCCCCTGTCTGACGGACGTCATGGCCTTTTTGGCCGACCGCAAGGAAGCCGATGAGCTGTACATGGTGGTTGATGAAGAGCTGAAAATGATGGCGCGCATTTGTGAAGACGGCGGCCACGTCCTCGGCCCTTACCTCAAGGAAATGACGCATCTGGCCCACACCGAGTACTTCATTGAGGGCAAGACCCGTCGCGACGTGCGCGACATCCTGCGCGAAACCCTGTTCGCCCCGACCGTCACCGGCAGCCCGCTGGAAAGCGCCTGCCGGGTCATCCAGCGCTATGAGCCGCAAGGCCGCGCGTACTACAGCGGCATGGCGGCGCTGATCGGCAGCGATGGCAAAGGTGGACGCTCCCTGGACTCGGCCATCCTGATTCGCACCGCCGACATCGATAACAGCGGCCAGGTACGCATCAGCGTGGGCTCGACCATCGTGCGTCATTCCGAGCCCATGACCGAAGCCGCCGAAAGCCGCGCCAAGGCCGCCGGCCTGATTGCTGCCTTGAAAAACCAGGCGCCCTCGCGCTTTGGCAGCCACCTGCAGGTACGCGCAGCGCTGGCCAGCCGCAACGCCTACGTCTCGGACTTCTGGTTGATGGACAGCCAGCAACGCCAACAGACCCAGGCCGATTTCAGCGGGCGCCAGGTGCTGATCGTCGATGCCGAAGACACCTTCACCTCGATGATCGCCAAGCAGCTGCGGGCCCTGGGCCTGATAGTCACGGTGTGCAGCTTCAGCGATGAATACAGTTTCGACGGTTACGACTTGGTGATCATGGGCCCTGGCCCTGGCAACCCGAGCGATGTCCAGCTGCCGAAAATCGACCATCTGCACGTGGCCATCCGTTCCTTGCTCAGCCAGCAACGGCCATTCCTCGCGGTGTGCCTGAGCCATCAGGTGTTGAGCCTGTGCCTGGGCCTGGAGCTGCAACGCAAGGCCATTCCCAACCAGGGTGTGCAAAAACAGATCGACCTGTTCGGCAACGCTGAGCGGGTGGGTTTCTACAACACCTTCGCCGCCCAGAGTGCCAGTGACCGCCTGGACATCAACGGCATCGGCACCGTCGAGATCAGTCGCGACAGCGAGACCGGCGAGGTGCATGCCCTGCGTGGGCCGTCGTTCGCCTCGATGCAGTTTCATGCCGAGTCGCTGCTCACCCAGGAAGGCCCGCGCATCATCGCCGACCTGCTGCGCCACGCCCTCATCCACACACCGGTCGACAGCAACGTGTCGGCGGCGGGGAGATAACCATGCACAACTACGTGATCATCGACGCCTTCGCCAGCGTCCCGCTGGAAGGCAACCCGGTTGCGGTGTTCTTCGACGCCGATGATTTGCCGGCGCCGCAAATGCAACGCATCGCCCGCGAGATGAACCTGTCGGAAACCACCTTCGTGCTCAAACCACGCAACGGCGGTGATGCGCTGATCCGGATTTTCACCCCGGTCAACGAACTGCCCTTTGCCGGCCACCCGTTGCTGGGGACGGCCATCGCGCTGGGGGCGCACACCGACAATCACCGGCTGTACCTGGAAACTCAGATGGGCACCATCGCCTTTGAACTGGAACGCCAGAACGGCAGCGTGATCGCCGCCAGCATGGACCAGCCGATACCGACCTGGACGGCCCTGGGCCGGGATGCCGAATTGCTTAAGGCCCTGGGCATCAGCGATTCGACCTTTCCCATCGAGATCTATCACAACGGCCCACGCCATGTGTTTGTCGGCCTGCCGAACATCGCCGCCTTGTCGGCCCTGCACCCTGACCACCGTGCGCTGTCGAACTTCCACGACATGGCGATCAACTGTTTCGCCGGCGCCGGGCGGCGCTGGCGCAGCCGCATGTTCTCACCGGCCTACGGCGTGGTCGAGGATGCGGCCACCGGCTCGGCTGCCGGGCCGTTGGCGATTCATCTGGCGCGCCATGGCCAAATCGAGTTCGGCCAGCAGGTGGAGATTTTGCAGGGCGTGGAAATCGGCCGCCCTTCACTGATGTTCGCCAGGGCTGAGGGCCGCGCCGATCAACTGACGCGCGTAGAAGTCTCCGGTAATGGCGTCACCTTCGGGCGGGGGACCATCGTGCTATGAACCTTTCAGTACAAGGCAAGCCGCTGCTGGGTAAAGGCATGTCCGAATCGCTCACCGGCACACTGGATGCACCGTTCCCCGAGTACCAGACACTGCCCGCCGACCCCATGAGCGTGCTGCGCAACTGGCTGGAGCGTGCACGGCGCGTGGGCATCCGCGAACCCAGGGCGCTGGCGCTGGCCACCGCCGACGGCCGGGGCCGGCCCTCGACGCGCATCGTGGTGATCAGTGAGATCAGCGACGCCGGACTGTTGTTCAGCACCCATGCCGGCAGTCAGAAAGGCCGTGAGCTGAGCCAAAACCCGTGGGCCTCAGGCGTGCTGTATTGGCGCGAAACCAGTCAGCAGATCATCCTCAATGGCCAGGCCGTGCGCTTGCCGGACGCCAAGGCGGATGAGGCGTGGCTCAAGCGCCCGTATGCCACGCATCCGATGTCGTCGGTGTCTCGCCAGAGCGAAGAACTGCAGGATGTTCAGGCCATGCGCAACGCCGCTCGCGAACTGGCCGAAGGCCAAGGTCCGCTGCCGCGTCCCGAGGGCTATTGTGTGTTTGAGTTGCGCCTTGAATCGCTGGAGTTCTGGGGGAATGGGCACGAGCGGCTGCATGAGCGGTTGCGCTATGACCGCGGCGATACGTGCTGGAGGGTGCGGCGTTTGCAGCCCTGATCGTACAAAGCTACGCACATCGAAGGACGCTGTAGATCTCAGAAACCACTTGCGCCGTGGCGTCCTCGATCGTTGTTTCATTGCGGCATAAAACCCAGCCGTGATCGCTAATCGCGCGCTCGAACGCCTGAGTACACGCGACATGTTCTTCCAGCTTATGCATCACCGTACTGCTCAGCCCACGCCGTCGTTCGGCTGCTCTGGCCCATGAAATATCAGGGGCGGTGACCACGCCGACATGCAGGTCGGGCATTTGCACGTTTCGATCAATGTT
The DNA here is from genome assembly GCF_022662455.1 of Pseudomonas sp. TREG-RG-20F-10-E-6-01. NCBI lineage: Bacteria > Pseudomonadati > Pseudomonadota > Gammaproteobacteria > Pseudomonadales > Pseudomonadaceae > Pseudomonas > Pseudomonas sp. TREG-RG-20F-10-E-6-01. The sequence continues at coordinate 166,645 of NZ_JAKNQP010000003.1, forward strand.
TAACTGCAGGATGTCTGCAAACCCGACGATCCGGCGAAACGCTGCATCAGAGGGGTACCAGCGATCAATCAAGATGATGCTACCGGCTGGCTGTTTGGCCAGTACGTGCCGGGAAATCCAGGCACGGCTATCAGCAAAGCGCTCACACACCCTCAACTCCAACTCCCGGCTGGGGTTTCTGACGAGAGTGTTAACGAGGGCCATTGTTTCAGCCCTATGGGGATCGCTTTTTTGCTCGCTGAGCCGGATCACCTTTTGCTTGTCTACCCTCAGCACTTGGGTCACGGCCTCCAAAAGCGTGGTTTTACCCGTTCCCTTGGGGCCATCGAGAGATACAAAGAGTGGACGACTCATACTTCACATCATGATTGGTAGCGGTTCATTGGGCGTTGCTCTTCGCTGGAGTCGCCTGGCGCGACGATGCGAATCGAGTGCAGCGCCCATAGGAACAGACATTACTGAAGGCGTCGATCAATGATGCTCCCTGAGCAGAAAAGAACTTCCCCACGCCAACGGCGCCACGCCCAAATGCGCCGCCAGTGTCTGGCCGATATCGGCAAAGCTGCCGCGCTCGCCCAGCCAGCCGGGCGCAATGCCTGCCCCGTAAGCCAGGACCGGCACATGCTCACGGGTATGATCGCTGCCCGGACGCGATGGGTCGCAACCGTGGTCGGCGCTGATGATCAGCAACGTCTGCGGGTCCATCAACGCCAATAATTCCGGCAGCCTGCGGTCGAAGGCTTCCAACGCGGCAGCGTAGCCGGCCAGGTCTCGGCGGTGTCCGTAAAGCATGTCGAAGTCGACGAAATTGGCGAACACCAGGCTGTTGTCTGGCGCTTGCTGGTAGGCCTTGAGCGTGGCATCGAACAGCGCGTCGTTGCCGTCGGCCTTGTACAACCGGCTGATGCCGCGGTGCGCGAAGATATCGCCGATCTTGCCCACCGCATGCACGCTGCCGCCGGCTTCGCACAGATGATCCAGCAGCGTCGGCGACGGCGGTGGCACGGTGTAGTCGCGGCGATTGCCGGTGCGGCGAAACTCGCCCGCGTGCTCGCCGGTGAACGGCCGGGCAATGACCCTGCCGACCGTGTATTCATCACACAAATCGCGCGCGATTTCACACACCCGGTACAGCTCATCAAGCCCAAAATGGCTTTCATGGGCGGCGATCTGCATCACACTGTCGGCCGAGGTGTAGCAAATCGGCTGCTGGCTGCGGATGTGTGCTTCGCCCAACTCGTCCAGCACCGTAGTGCCAGAGGCATGGCAGTTGCCCAGGACACCCGACAACCCTGCCCGCTCAATCAGGTCGGCCAGCAACCTGGGCGGAAAGGACTCAACCGGCCGCTCGAAATAACCCCAGTCGAACAACACCGGCACGCCCATCATTTCCCAATGCCCGGACGGTGTGTCCTTGCCTGAGGATTGTTCGCGCGCATGGCCGTAGGCGCCGACCGGTGCAGCGTCGCCCCAGTGGCCCGGCAACGGTCCGTCACCGCTGGCTGCCGCAGCGGCGCCCAGGCCCAGACGACCCAGATTTGGCAGCCACAGAGGCCCCCGGCGCAATGGCCCATCGGCCTCACCGCGGGCACACGCCTCGGCGATATGGCGCAAGGTGTCGGCGCCGGCATCGCCAAAAACAGCAGCGTCGGCACTGGCGCCGATGCCCAACGAGTCCAGCACCAATACGATGGCTTTGCTCATAGGATGTCCTGGATCAAATCACGTGCGGCCAGGCTCGAACCGCCTAATCGATAGGCTGCGCGCAAAGCGGATGCGCCCTGCCCGGCCTGCTCTGGGTTGCGTGCGTGCACCCAGCCCAGAGGCCGTTGCGCGTTCACCTGTTCACCCACAAAGGCCAACTCGCTGAAGCCCACGGACAAGTCCAGCACATCGTCGGGATGACTGCGTCCGCCGCCCAATGCCACCACCGCCAAGCCCACCGCCCGGGTATCGATGTCGGTAACGCAGCCCTCTTCCTCGGCCCACACCGGCACCGACACGGCGGCCTTGGGTAAATACGCTTCAGGGTCTGCCGTAAAGCCCGGCGGGCCGCCCAGAGCGACGACCATTTGCTCGAAGCGCTGCAAGGCTGCCCCGCTCTGCCAGGCCTGGAGTAATTGATCACGGGCCTGGGCGTCATCCCGCGCCAAACCGGCCATCGTCAATGCTTGGGTGGCCAGCGCCAAGGTCACCGCCCACAAGCGCTCACTGCGCACCTCGCCCTTGAGCAAAGCGACTGCTTCGCCAACCTCCAGGGCGTTGCCGGCACTGCGGGCCAGCGGTTGGTTCATGTCGGTGATCAGCGCGCGGGTGTTGACCCCGGCACCATTGGCCACCGCGACGATGCTGGCGGCCAGCTCGCGCGCCTGTTGCGGCTCGGCCATGAAAGCGCCGTTGCCGGTTTTCACATCCATGATCAGTACGTCGAGGCCGGCGGCGAGTTTTTTGCCGAGGATCGACGCGGTAATCAGGTCAATCGACTCCACCGACCCGGTCACGTCGCGGATCACATACAAGCGCTTGTCCGCCGGCGCCAGGTTGGCGGTCTGGCCGATGATCGCGCAACCGACGTCGGCCACCACCGCGTGCAGGCGTTCGGGGCTGGGTTGGCAGTCGTAGCCGGGAATGCTCTCGAGCTTGTCCAGGGTGCCGCCGGTATGCCCCAGCCCGCGCCCGGAAATCATCGGCACGTAACAACCGCAGGCCGCCAGTAACGGCGCGAGCAGCAAGCTGATCATGTCGCCGACGCCGCCGGTGGAATGCTTGTCCACGACCGGCCCTGGCAGGTCCCACTTCAGCACTTGGCCGGAGTCGCGCATCGCCTCGGTCAAGGCCAGGCGTTCGCTCACGTCCATGCCCTTGATGAATACCGCCATGGCGAACGCCGCCACCTGCCCATCGCTGAGGCTGGCGTCGGCAATGCCGGCGACAAAGCGTTGAATGTCCATCGCAGCCAGGGCGTGCCCGTCGCGTTTGCGCCGAATCACTTCTTGTGGCAACCACATACTGTGCTCCTTACAACGAAATGAAAAAGCCGACAATCGCCGCGCTCATCAGGTTGGAAAGCGTGCCGCCGATCATGGCCCGCAAGCCCAGCCGCGCGAGTTCCTCACGGCGTTGCGGGGCGATACCCGTGAGGCCGCCCAGCTGAATGGCAATCGAAGACAGATTGGCGAAGCCGCACAGGGCGAAAGTCACGATCACCTGGGTGTGCACCGACAGCAGCGGCACGCCGGCTTCGGCAGCCTTGGCCGGGGTCAGGTAGTTAGCCAGGTCGGCGTAGGCGACAAACTCGTTGAGCACCAGTTTTTCGCCGATAAAACCGCCGGCCATCACTGCTTCATGCCACGGCACCCCGAGCAGAAACGCGATGGGCGCCAGCACGTACCCGAGAACCAGTTGCAAGGTCAATTGCGGGTAGCCAAACCAGTTGCCCGCCCAGCCCAGTAGCCCGTTGAGCAGCGCAATCAACGCGATAAACGCCAGCAGCATGGCACCCACCGCCAAGGCCAGGCGCAAGCCAACCTGGGCGCCATCGGCGGCGGCGTCGATGATATTGGTGGGGCGATTCTCGGCCTGGCCCAGCTCCTCGATCACCTGTTCGGTGCAGGCGGCTTCGGTTTCCGGCTCCATGAGTTTGGCCATCAGCAAGGCACCCGGCGCCGACATGAAGCACGCCGCGATCAGGTACTTGAGCTCCACGCCCAGCCCGGCATAGCCCAGCAGCACCGAGCCGGCCACTGCGGCGAAGCCACCAACCATCACCGCAAACAACTCAGAGCGCGTCAGCTTGGCGATGAAGGGCCGTACCACCAGCGGCACTTCCGACTGGCCGATGAAAATCGCCGAGGTCACCACCATCGACTCGATGCGGCTGGTGCCCAGCAACAGGCGCAAGGTGCCGCCCACCAGCCGAATGATCCAGCCCATCACACCGATGTAATACAACACAGAGATAAAGCTGCCGAAGAACACGATCATCGGCAAAACCCGGATGGCGAACACAAACCCGCCACTGCCGAACACTTCAAACATGTGCGGTGAACTCAGGCCGCCGAACAGAAACTCGATGCCTTTGTTAGCGTAAAGCTGCAGCGATGCCACCGCGCCTGACAGCGAGGCGAGCACCGTCTGGCCCCACGGCACGTAAAGCGCAAAGGCGCCGATCAAGACCTGGATCAAAAACGCCACCGAAACGGTGCGCCAGTTGATCGAGCGTCGTTGATGAGATAAAGCAATGGCAATGAGAATAAGGGTCGCTATTCCGACAAGACTGATCATGCAGGCGTCTCAACAATGGACCACGCGAATGCAGACCCGAAGGCCTGCCCAGGATTAGAAAGCGTCGAAGGCGCCCGGCAGCAATTGCTCCAGGGTCCAGGTGCGCGTGGCGGCCGGGTCACTGCCCTGACAAATCACCACTGCATCCTTGGCCATCAACTCCAGCATCACCTGGCGGCAGGCACCGCAAGGGCTTATCAGTGAAACATTGGGTGCATAAACAGCCATGGCTTTGAAACTGCGTGGGGCATAGCCCTGGCTGATGGCGCTGAACAACGCGCTGCGCTCGGCACAGTTGGTCAGCCCGTAGGAGATATTCTCCACGTTGCAACCCTGTACCACCTCACCGTCGGCGGTCAGCAATGCCGCGCCCACGGGGAAATGGGAATAAGGCGAGTACGTGCTCTGGGCGGCACGCTTTGCCTGTTCCATCAAACGCTCTTCAATTGTCATGCACAGGGTCATCCCATCTTATTGCGAGCACGTCCAGGGCGGTCGTGACGCTATTGTGGTGTTATTTAAATAACAATTGATGTGAATATTCAATCTTTTTTTATGCTCGCGAACAAAGGTAGGCGCCGAAATCCTTGGCTGCCTCACGTGCACGCGTCTATGAGGTAGACAGGTGTTGTAGCGCTGTTGGCTCGCCAAGATCTAAGGCTAAAACCCTTTGTTTTCCGATAGTACAGCCTGAATACTGATAAGTTTTAGAGTGAAAATTCGGGAGCCATCATGGGAATTCAAGTCACGATACTAAAGGGCGTTTGCATCCTGACGATGGGGGCTATAGCGCTCGACGCGTTCGCGGAGGCTTCGGAACAGCGCTATCTGTGTAAGGCGCAAGAAACGCTATTGTTCGGATGCGACTCCGGCCGGAAGATGATCTCGGTGTGCGCGTCGCAGGATTTCTCGGCGACAACAGGCTATGTGCAATACCGATTTGGTACGCCCGGCAACATTGAGTTGAGCTATCCCGAGAAGCTGAGTCCACCCAATGGTCATTTCTGGTTCAGTTCTACCGGCTACTCAGGTGGAGGCGAAGCACATCTGCGCTTCATCAATCACGGGGTAACCTACGCCGTTTTCGACCGTATGGTGCGCACAAACTTTACTCCAGGGGAACCTAACGACCCTGACATGAGCGAGGGAATAGTCGTGCGGCCGCAGGGAAAGAAAGCGACAACTCGACTCTGCACCTATTCCGAAGGCGGCATTCGCGCGCAAGCATACACAACCATCGAACGTGAAGACTTCGACGATAACCTCGTTCCGTAAGCGTGAAAGTGGGTGTTTTGTGGCGCGGATGACTTGGGGTTGGGCCAGGAGGTTCTTTAGCAAGGGTTCAGGCAATGAAAACGCTGAAAGGCGTTTTAAAGGCGTTCGACGCGAGAGTGTTCGACAACCAGCTTACGCAATCCATGCGCGCTAAATAACCTGATTGCCAAACCCGAGGGCTGTGTACTTTCACAAGTATTTTTCCCAACCACTAGGTATGCTCCGCGTTTATTGCCGATCACTGACACCGGGATGCCAGCCCAAGCCTCTGCTGCCCAGGCGCAGCTTATGGAGCCGTATCCTCAAGGACGTTTGAACGATGAGTACCCCCGCGCTGGACATCAGCAGCCTCACGCCACTGCCTTATCACCAGCAGGTGGTCGACTACCTGAAAACCAGTGAGCCCGCCGTGTGGAGCTGGGCCTCGTCCCTGGGCGTGCAGCAGGAACATGCCCAGGATGTACGCGCGCAATTGCTGCGCGACACCTACCGCCTGAGCCCCGAGACTCACTCGCAGGCTTACCGGGCCTGTGAGGCAGCGTTGCAAAGCTTGCAGGTCCAGGCGCCCGCCACGCTCTACCAGGCGGGCGACGGCGCGATGAATGCGAGCCTGTATTACCTTGCCGGTGAGGTGCATGTGGTGTTTTACGGGCCGATCCTTGAACGGCTCGACGCCCAGGAGTTGCTGGCGTTGCTGGGGCACGAGCTGGCCCATTACCGTTTATGGTCGGAGCACGACGGCGACTACCTCACTGCCGAGCGCATTCTCAACCACGCGATGGCCGATGTGTATACGCCGCCCAGCCTGGAACAGACCGCACGTTTATATAGCCTGCACACCGAAATCTACGCCGACCGCGGCGCGGCCCTGGTGGCCGGCGGACCCGAAGCGTCCATCACCTCGCTGGTAAAGATTCACACCGGGATTGTCAGCGTCGATGCCGCGAGCTACTTGCAACAGGCGCGCGAGCTGGATGGCAAGGATGCGCAACTGTCCCAGGGCGTCTCGCACCCGGAGACTTTCCTGCGTTCCCAAGCGGTAGACAGTTGGTGGCGGCAAGTTCCGGAAACCGACGCCTGGCTGCACCGCCGGCTGCGTGGGCCGTTGTCGCTGACGCGCCTGGACGTGACCGACCAGGTCGAGCTGACCGCCCTCACCCGTGGCTTTATAACCACCTTTATCGGCGCAGCGGTGTTGCAGTCCGAGGCGGTACTCAATCAGGTACGGGGTTTCTTCCCCGACTGGAAGACCACGCAGACGCCGCTGGACCTGGCCACGCTGAATGCCGAGCGTATCGACGCGAGCATCCATGAATACCTGCACTTCATCATGCTCGACCTGAGCCTGGTCGACCGTGACCTGCGTGATGAAGCCTTGCTGCATGCCGCGCGCACGGCGAAGAAACTCGGCAGCGCCGACGACTTTATCAACGTGCTCAAACGCGATATCAAATTACCCAAACGTGAGCTCGACCCGATCGTTCGCGCACTAAAAGCGGAGGTCGACACATGGACCCAATAACCCAACCCGTCACGTTCACGCAATTACTGGCGAGCCACGACGGCGCCGCCGTGCCTATCGACGATGTATTGTTCCTGGCGCTGCCGCTGCTGCGTCAGGTGGCGCAACTGCATGAGTTGGGGCGTGTTGCCCAGCTCAGTTACCTCGATGTACTGCAAGGGCCAGAGCGTACCCTGCAACTGCGCAACCCCGAGGGCGTGCCGCCGCGCCTGGCGCTGGAGGCGATCAAGCAGGTGCAGCCCAACCCTGAGTCGGCGCTGAATATCGTCGGCAAGGTCCGCCTGACCCGCGATTCGCAAACCGGTGTGGCAATTACCGACCTGCAAGTCCAGGAAGATCCGCACCAGGCCATCGACCACCCGGTGTTCCTGACGGACTTGCGCAGTTGGGAACATCAGCTTGGGCATCACGACGAAATCACCGATATTTTCCAACTCGGCCAGTTGCTGGCATGCTTGGCTTGCGGGTTGGATTTTGCCGATATCAACGACCTCAAGACGTTTGCCCGGCACCGGCGCAACCTGTTCCAGCTCAATGGCCGGCTCAACCCGGTGCTGGCCAATGTAATCGTCGAGATGACTGAGCTTAACCGCCATGAGCGCGCCACCGATGTCGGCTCGCTGGCCAAGCGCCTGGAGTCCTGGCGCGAACAGCCGGCGAGCCTGGATGTCGAGCGTGTGCTGGCCGAGGCTGAAGGCCCGGCTTCGCGGCGCACCGTGGTGCTTGAGCATCTGCGCAACCGGCTGTTCGATCTGTCGCGACGCAACCGCCTGCTGCACTTTCGGCCGACCCAGGCGAACGTCAATTTGACCGTGGCCAGCGTGCCACTGGTGATGCGCATCGAAAGCATCCGCCCCGAAGCGTTGTGTACCTGGCAGCCTACCTTCGGTGGCTTTTCCGAGCAGGTACTGAGCGGCAAACCCGTTGGCCTGCAGCAATGGCTGCGGTTTGAAGACCAGACCTGGTTGCAGGCATCGCTGGAACGCCTCATCCAGGAAACCCGCCGCGACCGCGCCGAGTTCGGCTTCAGCAACCTGCGCCTTGTTGTCGCCTTCATGCGCTGGCACAACCTCAAGGACACCCCGGAAGAACGCATTGTCACCCCGTTGCTGTGGTTGCCGGTGGAGCTGAGCCGTAAAAAAGGCGTGCGCGACCAGTTCATGTTGCAGTGCGACGAAACCGAGGCCGAATTCAACCCGGTACTGCGTCATCAGTTGCGTCAGCTTTACGATATCCAGTTGCCGGAAACCGTCGACCTGCAAAAGACCTCGCTGGAAGACATTCACGCCGATATTGCCCGTCAGATCAAACTGACCGAGCCCGGCGTCGAGCTGCGCTTGCAGAGCAAGCCGCAAATCGAACTGATCCACCAGAAGGCCGTGCAGCACCTGCACCACTTCCAGCGCCGCCGCGCTCGTCAGCGCTCGAGTATGCCGTTGGTAAGACCGGATTTCAGCTACGACCGCGAAGACTACCGCCCGCTGGGCCTGCAACTGTTCCAGCAAAAAGTGCTGCCAAGCCAGTTGCCGCTGCGCCTGGCAGTAGGCGGCAAACCTTCGCTGCGCGACCAGCATCCGCAAATGGTCGCCAGCAGCACTGAAAACAGCACCTTCGCCCTGCCCGAGAATCAGGGGCACCGCTACGCCTGGGATATCGACCTGACCCAAGTGACACTGGCCAACTTCAACTACCGCAAGATGTCGCTGGTACGCGACTACGCGCAGTTGATCGACGAACCGGCGCAAAACGAAGCGTTTGACCGGATGTTCTCCATTGAGCCGCGAGACGTTGAAGTGCAAGCCCCGGACCCGATTCCGTTGCCCGAACAATGGAACGTGGTGGCCGGCGACGCAACGCAAAATGCCGCCGTCAGCCTGGCCCGCACCGGGCGCAATTTTATCATTCAGGGGCCGCCGGGCACTGGCAAGTCCCAGACCATCACCAACCTTATCGCCGACTATGCCGGTCGCGGCCTGCGGGTGCTGTTCGTGTGCGAAAAGCGCGCGGCGCTGGACGTGGTATTCCACCGCCTGCAGCAAAGTGAACTGGGCGAATTGTGCTGCCTGATTCACGACTCCCAAACTGACAAGAAAGCGTTCGTGGGTAACTTGCGCGAGTGTTATGAGCGCTGGATTGCCGGCGACGCCCAATCAGCGCAACTGCAAGCTCGACGCAGTGCCACACTGGCCACCTTGAGCCAGCAGCTGAGTTTGATCGAGCGCTTCGAACAGGCCATGGCCGCGGTTCCGCAAACCTTGGCGTGCTCGGTGCGCGAGCTGGTGCGCCACCTGATCGAACTGCCTGCGGCGTCTGCAAAACTGCCGCCCGAGGTACTTGAACGCCTGCCCGACTGGCGTCACTGGCAGGCCCACGGTGAGCTGATTAGCCGCGTGTATGAGGCGATCAACGAACGCTTCGGCCTCGACAGCTTTGCGCGCCATCCTTTCAGCCGCTTGGCCTCTAATCTCATCAGCCACGAACACGCGTATGGCCAGCTCAAGGCATTCCTGGATGAAGCCGGCGAGCTGATGGACAGTGTCGAGCAACTGATGGAGTCACCCTCAAGCCTGCTTTCGAGTGACACACCCCTGGCGGATGCGTGCGTGCTGACCCACGCGGCCGAGCAACTGACCAGCGCCAACCTGACCTCGCACCTCGACCTGCTGGAGCCGGGCTCACCCGGCTCCCAGGCGCTGCATGCCGAACAGGCGACGTTGCAGACGCTCACCGTGCGGCAACACAATGCCGGCGAAAACACCCGCCATTGGCGCGACAAACTCGGCCCCCAGGACACCCAGGCCGCCCAGGATCTGGTGCAGCGCCTGGAAGGCTCGCTGCTGCGTTGGCTGCAACCGTCGTGGTGGCGGCTGCGTGGCGAGCTACAACGGCGCTACGACTTCAGTCAGCATGCCATCCGCCCACATTACCGCAGCGTGCTCGACAACCTGGCCGATGAGCACCGCGCCACCGCCGAGTTGCAAGCCGAACAGCAGCGCCTGCAAAGCCGCTACGGCATTCAGGACATCGACCTGTTCGTGCACAACCTGCAAGCCCTGCTGGCGCAACTGAGTGCATCACCGTTATAGCGCCAGTGGCTCGAAAGCCTGCGCGGTAACCCGGACGCCCTGCCCGGTGTGCGCCAGGAAGCTAACCTGCGCCAGCCATTGGCGCGCCTCGCCCAATTGGTTGCGCAACACTGTGTATTCGAACCGGCGCCGAGCCTGGGCGCGTTGGCCGAATACCTGCGCGACCTGCGTGAAGAACTCGACGAACTGCCCGACACCCTGCCGCTGCTCAACGAGCTGCATCAAGCCGACCCCGCTTGCCTGTTGGCCGTGCAGCAGCACGCCTTGGCGCAACCGGTGCTGGATGGTTTGATTGCCGAGGAAAACCTCACCCGTCTGTATCGCGCCAACCCTCAGCTGTCGCGCTTCGACGGCCCGGCCTTGGGCCTGGCGGCTCGTCAGGTCAGCCAGGCTGAAAGCAGCCTGCTCAAGCACAACGCCCATGTGCTCAGCGCCACGCTGCATCAGCGCTTCCTGGAGCATGTGAAGCAATCGGCGATGTCGGTGACCCAGCTTGACGCCCAGGCCCGTGAGTTCAAAAAGGCCTATGCCAAGGGCCGACGCGAACTGGAACATGAGCTGGGCAAGACCATGCGCTATCGCTCCATCCGTGAAATGGCGAGTGGCGACAGCGGCCGGGTGATCAACGACCTCAAGCCTATCTGGCTAATGAGCCCGCTGTCGGTGTCCGACACCCTGCCACTGACCCCGGACTTGTTCGACGTGGTAATTTTCGACGAAGCCAGCCAGATTCCCAGCGAGGAAGCCGTGCCGGCCTTGAGCCGTGCGCAACAGGTGATTGTGGTGGGTGACGAGATGCAATTGCCACCCACCAACTTCTTCTCCAGCGCAGGCGACCAGGACGATAACGAGCTGGTCGCCATGGAAGACGGCGAACAGATTGCAATCAACCTCGACGCCGACAGCTTGCTCAGCCAGGCCGCGCGTAATTTGCCGGCGACCCTGCTGGCCTGGCACTACCGCAGCCGCCATGAAGCGTTGATCAGTTTCTCCAACGCGGCGTTCTATGAAGGCCGGTTGATCACCATTCCCGACCGTCGTATCGAGCGCCCTGCCCCGGCCCAGGCTGCCCTGGACTCCAAGGACGCGCAGGCAGCGATGCAAGGCGCCGACACCCTGCTCGACAGCCCGATCAGCTTCTTGAAGATGAGCGATGGCGTCTACCTCAGCCGCAGTAACCTGGCCGAAGCGCGGTACATCGCCAACCTGGTGCGTGAACTGCTGCACCGCGAGACCGGCCTGAGCCTTGGCATCGTGGCCTTCTCCGAAGCCCAACAAGGTGCCATCGAGCAAGCCTTGGAGGACTTGGCGGCCAGCGACTCAGCCTTCGCCACCCGCCTTGAGCGTGAGTACGTGCGTGAAGACGCCGGGCAGTTCAATGGTCTGTTCGTCAAGAACCTGGAGAACGTCCAGGGCGATGAACGCGATGTGATTATCCTGAGCATCTGCTACGCGCCAGGCCCGAACGGCAAGATGCTGATGAACTTCGGCCCGATCAACCAGCGCGGCGGGGAAAAACGCCTGAATGTGATCTTCAGCCGCGCGCGGAAACGCATGGCGATCGTCTCCAGCATTGAGGCAGATGCCATCACCAATACCCACAACGACGGTGCCGCCGCGCTGCGCGCGTTCCTGCAGTTTGCTCAAGCCAGCGCCAGCGGGGACGCGCCGCGCTCCCAGGGCATTCTCGCCAACCTCAACCCCGGCGCCAAACAATCCTTTGCCGTCAGCCTGCCCAAGGACAGCCTGCGCAGCGCTCTCGCCGCCGCCTTGCGCAAACGCGGGCATACGGTGCAGGAATATGTCGGGCGTTCACAGTTTCGCTGCGACCTGGCGATCAGTGATGCCAGCGGTGAACACTTCAGCCTCGGCGTTTTGCTGGACAGCGATAGCGCGGCGGCGGCTGACGTGCGTGAGCGCTATATCTTCCGCCCGACCGTGTTGCGCAGTTTCGGCTGGAAGATCATCGACGTACTCAGCCATGACTGGCTGCGCGACCCGCAAGACGTGCTGAATCGCATCGAAGCGCTGCTGCGTGGCGAAGAAGCGCCCGCGCTGCCAGAGCCGCAACAGGCCGTGGCGCTGGAAACGGTTGAGGTCGAACCGCCGCCAGCCACTGAAGCAACCACCCCAATGCGTGAGTTCACGTTTGGTGAAGGTAACTCCAACAAGTTCTGGCGGATCGGCGTGACGGAATCGGAGGTTGTGGTGAACTTTGGGCGTATCGGCACTAAGGGCCAGACGTTGATCAAGTCACTTGAAAGCCCTGAGCGCGCAGTGCGTGAAGCGCAAAAGCTGATTGCGGAGAAATTGCGCAAGGGCTATCAAGAGCAGGTCGAGGGCGAATAGTCCGGTCCCTCAACCCTCATTTAAGCGCAGATGCCCTCTGGGAAGGGGCTTGCCCGCGAAATCGACGTGTCAGTCAGCACCAATGCTGGCTTGGCCGGCGCCTTCGCGAGCAGGCCGGCTCCCACCTTTGCTCCCAGCCAGGGCAACTAACCGTGGTGCTTGAACCGGGAAATCCCCAGCCCCAAACTCTCCCGCAACGTCGTCCCTTCATACGCCGTGCGATACACCCCACGCGCCTGCAGCAACGGTATGACTTCCTGCGTAAACCGCGCGAACTGCTGCGGATGGCCAATATAGATATTGAACCCATCCACCGCGCGCGCCTGGAGCCACGCCTCCATCTTGCGCGCAACCGTGTCCGCCGTGCCCACAAACGCGCCCGGCCGCAGTTGGCGACCAAACTCCACTGCCTGGCGCAGCGTGAAACCTTTGTCCCGCGCTTGATCAGCAATGCGTTTGGCATTGGTGAAAAAGCTGCTGCGCGCCGCTTCCAGGCTCTCCTGTGGAAACGGCGCATCGAGGTCGTACTGGCTGAAATCATGCCAGCCGAAATTACGCCCGAACTCCTTCAGCGCGAGCTCGAAACTGTGATCGGCGTGATGGTAGTGCTGCTCGATTTCACGGGCGTGCTCATCGGTGTCGCCCACATAGATCTCGGCGCCGGGCATGACCAGCAGTTGCTCCGGGTCGCGACCGTGTTGCGCCGCCCTGCCCTTTATATCGCGGTAAAACGCCTGGCCCTGCTCGATGCTGGCCGCGTGGGTGAAGATCACGTCCGCCGTGGCGGCGCCCAGGTCGCGGCCTTGCTCAGAGTCGCCGGCCTGGAAGATCACCGGCTGGCCTTGCGGTGAGCGTTGGATATTCAGCGGGCCGACCACCGAAAAGTGCTCGCCCTTGTGGTTCAGGCTGTGCAGTTTGCTGGGGTCGAGAAACTGGCCGGTGGCACGGTCACGCACGAAAGCGTCTTCCTCGTAGGAGTTCCACAGGCCTTGCACCACGTGGACGTGCTCGGCGGCGCGGCTGTAGCGCGTGTCGTAATCGTAATGTTCGTCGCGGCTGTAATTGCCGGCCGTGCCGGCGTCGCCGCTGGTGACCACGTTCCAGCCGGCGCGGCCTTTGCTGATCAGGTCGAGTGAGGCCAGGCGCCGGGCGACGTTATAGGGCGAGTTGTAAGAGGTAGTCAGCGTACCGACCAAGTCCAGATGCCGCGTGCTGACAGCCAGCGCAGAGAGCAGCGTCAGCGGCTCCAGGCGGTTCAGGTAGTGGGAGGGCGAGCCCGGTGTGATGAATTGGCTGTCGACGATAAACATCAGGTCGAACAGCGCCGCCTCGGCCTGGCGGGCAATGTCGATGTACCAGTCGACGTTGACGCTGGCGTCGGCCGGCAAGTGCGGGTCCAGCCATAGATTGTGGCGGCCCGGCCCGCCGCAACCCATGGTCAGGGCGCCGAGTTTGAGCTGTCGTTGGGTCATATCAGAAGAGTTCCTTGAAACGTTCACGGCTGGGTCTGGGCGACGGCGGGCTGCAGCGAGGCCGAGAAGGAATCATCGAACAGGCTCGTTGCGGAGTAAGACTTGACCAGGCCAAGGCTGGCGAAAAAGTCCACGGTCTTTTGCGCTTCGACCGGCGACTGGGCCGTAAGCGGTTCGACCGTGGTGCGCGCACGCGCAAACCAGGCGCGGGCGATGTCGGCGTCGGCGCGGGTGCGCTTGGCCCACGCATCGGCATACGCGTCAGCGTTGGCCGGGCTTTGGCGCGTCCAGTCGCGGGCTTTTTTCAGGCGCTGGAGGAAGTCACTGATTTGCGCGCGTTTGGCCTCGACAGCCTTGGCGTTGGCGGCGATAAAGCTCTGGGCCGGGATCAAGCCCTCCGCGGTTGCGAGTACCCGCGCCCCTTGGCGTTCCTGTTGCGTGACGTAGGGTTCCCAGGTGGCGATGACGTCAACCGAGCCTCCTTCCAGCGCATGGGAAGCGTCGAGTGCGCTGAGGTAGCGCAGCTCGAGTGAGTCGCGCGGGACGCCGGCGTTGTCCAGCGCGGTGAGCAGCAATTGCTGGCTCCAGGAGCCCTTCCAGAGCGCCGCACGTTTGCCGGCAAGGTCGGCCAGTGTGTGGATCGACGAATCCTTTCTGACCAGGATGGCCACGCCGTCGAGGTTTTGCCGGCTGACGGCAATCACCTTGATCGGCGCACCTAATGCGCCCAGGAACAGCACCGGCGCGTCCCCCAGCAAGCCGATATCCAGGCTGTTGGCATTCAGCGCTTCGGCGACCGGCGAGCCTGCGGTGAACTGCTTCCACTCAAGCGTGTACGGCAGGTTTTCCAGCACGCCCGCCGCCTCCATCACGGCTTGGGCGTTGTAGCTTTGGTCGCCCACCACCAGCGTTTGCGCGTTCGCGGTCAGGCACAGCAAGGTGGCGGCCAACCCGGCCGCCAGTGTTGTCAGGTAACGCACGTTCGTCTCCAGATGCCTGGTCAGGCATGCAAGTCGATCCGCGCGTGCGGTCTCGGCAGTGTTCGTAGGGGTTCATACGATGCGGTTATAAATACCGCTTGTAAAATACTGATAACGCATAACCTAATTCACAAATAATGCAACTTAGGCATTTTCAGGCCGCACGCGTTGCACCCGCACATTGCACAGTGCCCTACGCCACCTACACTGGTTGAAACCCCGACACCCCGCGGCCTTTTCAAGCCGCCCGGCCGGACGTACCCGCACGCATCGCTCAACCATTACAGCCGTTGGCCAACTGATTAATCCGAGTAAATATGAAAGAGCAGCTTCGCCAGCGTGCACCCGCAGTGGTGCCAATCCGCACCCCGTTTCGACATGCCTGTTTGCTGGCGCCGCTGAGCCTGCTGTGCCTCGCCCTCGCCGGCTGTACCGTGGGGCCCGACTTTGCACGGCCCGATGTACCGGCCAATGCCGGCTTTGCAAAGGACCCTCTCACGACCACTGCCCAGGCGGACATTGACGCCGGTGGCTCGGCGCAGCGGCTGATCGCCGGGATGGATATTCCCGGGCAGTGGTGGACGCTGTTCCGCTCGCCTTCCCTCAATGCGCTGGTCGAAGAAGCCCTGCGCGCCAACCCGGACGTCAGCGCCGCGCAAGCGGCACTGCGCCAGGCCAACGAGCTGGTGTACGCCGACCAGGCGTCGCTGTTTCCGTCGGTGAGCGCCAATGTGCAAAAAGCCCGCGAGAAAGTCTCCGGCGTCACCTCGGGCATCCCGGAGTCGCCGATTCTCACAGTGAGTTCGGCGTCGCTGAGCGTTTCCTATGCGCCGGACGTGTTTGGCGGCACGCGCCGGCAAATCGAATCCACCACCGCGCAAGCCGAGTATGAGCGCTTTCAGCTGGAGGCGACTTACCTGACCCTGACCTCCAATGTGGTCAACACCGCGGTCAGCCTGGCGTCGTTGCGCGATCAGGTGGCCGCCGCCGAAGAAATCATCACACTGCAGGGCGGTCAGCTCGACCTGCTGCAAGCTCAGCGCCGACTGGGCGCCATCGGCGACAGCGACGTGCTCACGCAGCAAACCGCACTGGCGCAAACCCGCGCGACCTTGCCGCCACTGCAAAAGCAATTGGCACAGACCCGCAACCAATTGATGGCGTACCTGGGGCGCTTTCCAAACCAGGATCAAGGCGAACGCTTCAATCTGGCCTCGTTGCATCTGCCAGAAGCGCTGCCGGTCAGCCTGCCCTCGGCCATTGTCGGCCAGAGGCCGGATGTGCGTTCGGCGCAGGCGCAACTGCATCAAGCCAGCGCCAACATTGGCGTGGCCGTCGCCAATCAGTTGCCGCAATTCAGCATTACCGGGTCGTTGGGTTCCACGGTGGCAAGCGGCACCAAGCTGTTTTCGGCGGGCAGCGGTGTCTGGAGCCTGGCGGGTTCGATTACCCAGCCGATCTTTGACGCCGGCGCACTCGAACACCGCAAACGTGCGGCCGTGGCCGCTTACGACGAGTCGGCGGCGCGCTATCGCGGCACCGTGATTACCGCATTCCAGGACGTGGCCAACGCGCTGCGGGCGCTGGAGGCGGATGCCGATGCGCTGAATCAGCAGGTCGTGGCCGAACACTCCGCACAAGCCAACCTGGACCTGGTGCAGGCCCAGTTCCGCCTAGGCGCGGTGGCGTACATCAACTTGCTCACGGCCCAGCAAACCTACCAAAACACTGTGCTCGCCCGCGTCAAAGCCCAGGCCGCGCGCTACAGCGACACCACGGCGCTGTTCCAGGCATTGGGCGGCGGCTGGTGGAACCGCACGGATGTGGCCCCCGCCACCCAGGGCGCGCCGGACCGCTTCGGCCTGCCGTCGTGGCAAGAGATCATGCCGGCTCACAGTAAAGCCGCTCCCGACTTGAATCATTGAAACAGTGAGAACCCCCATGGCTGACGTTCAGACTGCCTCTGCCCTGCCCCCCGAGCCCGGAGTACCGCGCAAGCGTCGCCTGTGGCGGCCGATGCTGATCATGATCGTGGTGGTGCTGGTGATTGTCGCGATCATTGCCGGGGTGAAATTCGTGCAGATTTCAGCGCTGATCGCCCAATCCAAAACGCCCTTGCCGGCCGCCGTGGTGACGGCCCTGCGGGTGCCGTTCAGTGACTGGCAACCGAGCGTCTCCGCCGTGGGCTCGATGAAGGCGGTGCGCGGTGTGGATGTGACCACTGAAGTCGGCGGCATCGTGCGCACCCTGGGCTTCACGCCCGGGCAAGAGGTGGCGGCCCAGGCGCTGCTGGTGCAGTTGAACGCCGACTCGGACATCGCCCAATTGCACTCCCTGGAGGCAACTGCGGACCTGGCCGGTATCGTGCTCAAGCGCGACAAGGCGCAACTGGCGGTCAACGCCATTTCCCAAGCCCAGGTGGACACCGACACCGCCGACCTCAAGGCCAAACTCGCGGCTGCCGAACAACAGCGCGCGCTGGTGGCGAAAAAAACCATTCGCGCTCCCTTTGCCGGGCGCATCGGCATTACCAGCGTCAACCCCGGCCAATACCTCAACCCCGGCGACAAGATCGCCACGTTGCAGACCTTTGATCCCATCTACATCGATTTCTCGGTGCCGCAGACCCAACTGGAGGCCATTGCCATCGGCCAGGTGGTTTCGGTGACGGCTGACGGCCTGTCAAAGCAGACCTTCACCGGCCGGATCAGCACCATCGACACCCAGTTCGACTCAACCACGCGCAACGTCACCGTCGAGGCGACCGTTGAGAACCCCAAGCAAAGCCTGGTGCCCGGCATGTTCGCCCGTGCGGTAGTCAACTCGGGGACCACCCAGCGCTACCTCACCGTGCCGCAGACGTCAGTGACCTACAACCCTTACGGCACCACGGTGTTCATCGCCACGTCGAGCAAAAACGACAAGGGCGATGAAGTACTCACCGCGCAACAAACCTTCATCAAGACCGGGCCGACCCGCGGCGATCAGGTCGCGATCCTGTCGGGCGTGAAGGAAGGCGATCTGTTGATCACCAGCGGCCAGATGAAGCTCAAGAATGGCTCGCCGGTGAAGGTCGATAGCAGTGCCGCGCCGCTGAACGACCCGGCGCCCACGCCCCAAGAACAGTAAAGGTGTCCCATGAAGCTTACCGATACCTTTATTCAGCGACCGGTGTGGGCAGTGGTGGTTTCGCTGTTCATTCTGATCCTGGGCCTGCGCTCGATCTTCGAGTTGCCGGTGAACCAATGGCCGCGCACCGAAAACACCGTGGTTACCATTACCACCGCCTACTACGGCGCGGATGCGTCCACAGTCGCCGGCTTTATCACCCAGCCACTTGAGTCGGCCATCGCCCAAGCCCAGGGCATCGACTATTTGTCCTCGACCAGCATCACCGGTGTCTCCACCATTACCGCGACATTGCGTTTGAACTACGACGCCAGCAAGGCCCTCACCGAGATCAATACCCAGGTCAATTCGGTGAAGAACCAACTGCCCGCGCAGTCCCAGGAGCCGGTGCTCACCATTGCCGTCGGGCAGACCACCGATGCCATGTACCTGGGGTTCTACAGCGACACGCTGCCCACCAACAACATCACCGATTACCTGGTGCGGGTGGTCAAGCCCAAACTGGATTCGATCCAGGGCGTGCAGACCGCAGAGATTCTCGGCGGGCGCCAATTCGCCCTGCGCGCCTGGCTGGACCCGGACAAGCTGGCCGCGCATAACGTCACGGCGCAGGACGTCTCCACGGCCCTGGCCAACAACAACTACTTGTCTGCCGTGGGCTCGACGCGCGGGCAAACGGTAACGGTCGACCTCACGGCCGGCACCGATCTGCACACGGTGGATGAATTCAAACGACTGGTGATCAAGCAGAAAGGCGACGCCTTGGTGTATCTGGAGGACGTGGCCACCGTCACCCTTGGCGCCGAAAGCTACGACAGCAGCGTGGCGTTTTCCGGCAAGCGCTCGGTGTTCATCGGCATCAAGGCGGCGCCGACCGCGAATATCCTGACCGTCGCCGACAGCGTGCGTGAGGCCTTCCCCGAGCTGCAATCGCAACTGCCCACTGGCGTGCGCGGCGAGATCGTGTACGACTCAACCGAGTTCATCAATACCTCGATTTACGAGGTGGTGAAGACCCTGGTCGAGGCGATGATCATTGTCTCGGTGGTCATCTACCTGTTCCTCGGCTCGTTCCGCGCAGTGATCGTGCCGCTGGTGGCGATCCCGCTGTCGCTGGTCGGGACCTTCTTCATCATGTACTTGCTGGGGTACTCGATTAACCTGCTGACCCTGCTCGCGCTGGTTCTGGCGATTGGTCTGGTGGTGGACGACGCGATCATCGTGGTGGAAAACGTCGACCGGCACATCAAGGAAGAAGGCAAAGGCGTGCTGGAGGCCGCGCTGATCGCGGCGCGGGAACTGGGTGGCCCGATCGTCGCGATGACCGTGGTGTTGATCGCCGCGTACGTGCCCATCGGCCTGCGCAGCGGGCTCACTGGCGCGCTGTTCAAGGAGTTCTGTTTCTCGCTGGCGGGCGCCGTGACCGTGTCGGCCGTGGTGGCGTTGACCCTCTCGCCAATGATGACGTCCAAGCTGTTCAAGTCCGGGCAGGAAGAAGGTCGTTTTGCGCGTAAGCTCGACCAGTATTTTGACTGGCTGCGCGGGCGTTACCACCGTGTGTTGTCTGGCGGGCTGAACATCTGGCCGGTGCTGGTGACCTTTGGGTTTGTGCTGTTCCTGCTGGTGGCCGCCAGTGGCATGACCGCCAAAAGTGAACTGTCGCCCACCGAAGACCAGGGGCTGGTGTTCATGCAGATCAAAGGCACGCCGACGGCCTCGCCCCAGCAGATGGAACGTATTGCCGACCAGGCCTTCCAGATCGCCAGTAAAGAGACGGAATACGCGCAGATGTTCCAGCTGACCGGGCTGCCCATCCTCAATCAAGGCCTGGGCGGCGTGCTGCTGAAAACCTGGGGCGACCGCACGCGCTCCCAGGCCCAGCTGATACTCGACCTGCAGCAAAAGTGGAATCAGGTGCCGGGCGCCACCATCGCGGCCTTTCCGCTGCCGTCGCTGCCGGGCGCCCAGGGTTTGCCGGTGCAATTTGTGATCACCACCACCGACTCCGTGGAAAACCTCAATGAGGTCGCGCAGGCCGTGATGGCCGAGGCGCAGAAACAGCAGTTGTTCTGGTTTGCCGACATGGACTTGAAACTCGACAAGCCGCAAGCCCGGCTGGTGGTGGACCGGGAGAAGATCGCCGCATTGGGCCTGACTCAGGCCGACGTCGGCGCGGCGCTGTCGGCGGCGTTGGGCGGTAACTACGTGAACTACTTCTCGACCGCCGGCCGCTCCTACAAAGTCATTCCCCAAGTGCTGCAGGTCAACCGCCTCAACCCGGAGCAGATTCTCGATTACTACATTCGCACCCCGTCCGGCTCGATGATCCAGGCACGCACCGTCGCGCATATCGAGACCTCGACACAGCCCGAATCGATCAACCACTTCCAGCAACTCAACTCGGCCACCCTGTCAGGCGTCAGCGGCGTGGCCCAAGGTGAGCTGCTGGGCAAACTCAACACGATCCTGACCAACGTGGCGCCCTCGGGTTACACCTCGGACTTTGCCGGCGAGTCGCGCCAATTCATGCAGGAGTCTGGTGGGTTCTTTGGTTTGCTGATGTTCTCGATTCTGATCGTCTACCTCGCCCTGGCCTTCCAGTTCGAGAGCTTTCGCGACCCGGTGGTGATCCTGTTCTCGGTGCCGCCGGCACTGTTTGGCGCGCTGGCCTTCATCACCATGGGCTACGCGTCGATCAACGTGTACACCCAAGTGGGCCTGGTGACGCTGCTGGGCTTGATTACCAAGCACGGGATCCTGATCGTGCAGTTCGCCAACGAACTGCAACGTGCAGGTCACAGCAAGCGCGAAGCCATAGAAGAGGCCGCCGGCGTGCGTCTGCGCCCGATCCTGATGACCACGGCCGCGATGGTGCTGGGCGTGGTGCCGCTGGTGTGGGCCTCCGGTGCCGGTGCTGCGGGGCGGCACGACATGGGGCTGGTGATCTTCGCCGGGTTGTCGATTGGTACGCTGCTGACGTTGTTCATGGTGCCGGCGATGTATATGTTTATTGGGGAAACGCACCATCAGCAAACACCGCAGACACTCCCAGGCTCAGACTTGAGGACAACATAAACCCAAGCCCGGCAGGTCACACTTGGATTATTTCACCGCGCTGACCGCCTTCGTCGAAGCCGCCGAAGGCAACAACTTCTCGCGCGCCGCCGAGCGGCTCGGTATCAAGGCGTCAACCGTTTCTCGCTACGTGAAGGACCTTGAACAGGACCTGGGCATCGCCCTGTTCAACCGCTCGACGCGCACGCTGCACCTGACCGAGGGCGGCCAGACGTTTCTGCTGCATGCGCGCAGGGTGCTGGATGAGCTTGAACAGGCCAAGGCGGCGACGTCGGCGCTGAACCAGGAGCCTCGTGGGCTGCTCAAGCTCAACTTGCCGCCAGCGTTTGCCCGTCACCATATCCTGCCGCTGTTGAATACATTTGTGGTTCGCTACCCGCAGATCAAGCTGGAACTGGTATTGGATAATGCCCAAGTCAACCTGATTCATACCGGCGTCGACCTGGCGATTCGCATTGGCGTGCTGGCTGATTCCACGCTCAAGGCGCGCAAGATCTGCGCGGGCAACTACCTGCTGGTGGCCAGTCCGGGCTTTTGCGCTGCGCACCCTGCCCCTTCAACGCCGGCAGAGCTGGCCCGCCTGCCGGCGGTACTGAGTCAGCATGATTTTGCGTTTGCATCTGCTGATGAAGTCGTGCCGCTGGTGCCTCACGACTGTATCCGTATCAACGACCTGGATGCGCAGCTGATCGCGGTGCGCCAGGGCCTGGGGTTTGCCCTGTTACCCGACTGGTTGGTGGCGACCAGTATTGAAGCGGGCGCGTTACAGGTGTGGCTGCCAGAATGGAACATCCTCGGTGCCGAGCAGGCATTTTCTGTGTGGTTCGTCTATCCACCCAAGAAGATTGTGTCGTCGAAGGTCAGGTGCTTTATCGACTTCATCGTTGAGCAGTTGGGCGACACACCTGATTGGAAGCGCCAGGGCTGTCCGTGCCCAGCCGACCTAAAGGGTGGCTGTTAAACTCGCTCCCACATTAGGGTCTCATCACATCAGCTAAAGCGAATATCCAGCGCGCGCAAGTACGTTTGCAACCCGGCGTCCTGGATAGGGATCAGGAATGCTTCCTGGTCGGACTCATTGAAGTGCGCGTGCCAGTACCCCGGCGGTGTGACAAACGCCAACCCCGGCGACCAGTCAACGCGTACCGGGTTGCGAATCTGCCCGTCGGCGTCCAGTTCGGTGCCTACCAGCGAGTAGCAGCCCGTGGGGCAGTCGATGATGAAGTCCAGTGCAATCGACTGGTGCCGGTGCGGCTTCTGGATCGAGCCGGGCGGCAGGATGCCGTACATGGCCCACAGCACATGCGTGACGGTTCGGGTCTGTGGAAAGTTGCGGTTACCCAGCAGAATGCTGATACGGCTGCGGTCCTGGGCACGTGGATCATCGGCGGCTTCACGCAGCTTCAGGTTGGCCAGTGCGGCGGGATACAGCGTCGGCGCGAAACGGTCGGTGCTGCGCGTAACCCCCAGGTAGCGCAACAGCGGCTCATCGTGCACGTAGTACAGGCGCGCATCCTGCGAGGCGCGGAACCGGGCTGGCAGCAAGCCTGGCAGCGCGATAAAACAACCGGCCGACCATTCGATCTGGTGTTCGCCCTGAACGACGCTGCCCTCTCCGGTGATCACATAAAACACTTGAGAGGTGGCATTGGGGTGCAGCTCCAAGGTGTCGTCGGCGTTCAGGCGGATGAAGTTGGCACACAGCCCAGGCCCGGTTGCCGGGCCCTCACAGCCCAGCGCAGCGCTGAGGTCCAGCGCGACCACCCGCGACGGGCCACTGGCATACAGCGAGGCCGGGAAGCTGTGGTAAGGAATTCGGGTAATCAGATTGGCGCTGATCGGGTTGGCTGCCTTGCTGTATTCAAAGTACTCGGCATCCACTTGTTCGCGCGGGGCATCAACGCTCAGGTCGGGCTTGAATTCGCTGTTCATGGTTCACCTCAGTCTTGGGCTGGTTTGAAACAACTATAGGCATTGCGCCCATCGCGATTAAGCACTCGGTTGGCACAGCAGTTGTGCAAGATGGGGCGGCTATGCTCCTGGATGGTGCGAAAGGCCTGTCCATCGCCAAAGCGTGAACCGATGATCCATGTGTCAGGCATCTGTCTCATGCTCAAACGTCATAATCCCCCGTTCGTCTGCGTGGTAATCTGGCGCCACCATGAATAGACATTGATCGTCACTTGACGATGACCAGAGCCAGGAAAGAACATGCCAAAGATTTCTCACTCAGCACTGCGCCGCAACTTCCGTGAACTGCTTGCCAAACAAATCTGCGTTGAAACCGCCTCCGTCTTTGACCCCATGTCTGCGCGCATCGCCGCCGACCTGGGTTTCGAAGTCGGTATCCTCGGCGGTTCGGTCGCATCGTTGCAGGTCCTCGCGGCACCCGATTTTGCGTTGATCACACTGAGTGAGTTCGTCGAACAGGCCACCCGCATTGGCCGTGTGGCCCAACTGCCGTTCATCGCCGACGCCGACCACGGTTACGGCAATGCCCTGAACGTGATGCGCACCGTCGAAGAGCTCGAGCGCGCCGGGGTTGCGGCACTGACGATTGAGGACACGCTGTTGCCCGCGCAGTTCGGGCGCAAATCCACCGACCTGATTTCGGTTGAGGAAGGCATCGGCAAGGTCAAGGCCGCGCTTGAAGCGCGGGTCGATCCGCAGCTGTCGATCGTCGCCCGCACCAACGCTGGCGTGTTGCCGACCGAAGACGTCATCGCCCGCACCAAAGCTTATGAAAAAGCTGGCGCAGACGGCATCTGCATGGTGGGCGTCAAAGACTTCGACCACCTTGAGAAGATCGCAGAAAACCTCAGCGTGCCGTTGATGCTGGTGACTTACGGCAACCCGCAGCTCAATGACAGCGAACGCCTGGCCGCGCTGGGTGTGCGCATTGTGGTGGCCGGCCACGGCGCCTACTTTGCGTCGATCAAGGCGACTTACGACAGCCTGCGTGCGCAACGCAAGTTGACCAGCAGCACCTCGAACCTCAGCGCGACTGAACTGACGCATACCTACACGCTGCCGGAAAGCTACGTGGCATGGGCGGAAGAATTCATGGACGTGAAAGAGTAAGCCTCAGCCAATCGGCGGCCAGTTCCGACTGGCCGCCGACTTCGGTCAGTAATTGGCGTTGGGATTACCCACGTCCACGTAGCCATTTTTGGGCGCAATGATCACATCCAATGGCGGCGGCGTAACGCCGAAGTCATCGAGCTGATGCTTGAGCCCGGTGTACCACTCTTCTTGCTGTTTCTTGCGCGCATCGTCGGCCTTGATGTCGGCAATGATCGCGTAGATCAAGCCACCGACCGCCGCGATGCCGCCCACGGCACCCGCCAGGGCACCGGCCGCGCCGCCAATCACGCCGGCCGCTTCTGCAACGCCGGCTGCCACCGTGGTTATGCGCGGCACCACATAGGTGGCGACCTCCACCATGCCGGCCACGGCCGACAGGCCATTAAGCCCCGCGAAGATGCCCTGGAAGCCGGCGCCGACCTTGTCGCCGCTCTGGGCCGAGTTTTTTGCGGAAATGGCCCCGGTGACCAAGCCCAGTACGTTCCCCGCCACGCCGCCCAGGCTCTTGCCGACGTTTTCCACGTCTTTCACGTACTTGGGCGCGTCGAACTTGTAAGTGCCCTGTTGGGTGCGATCGAACTGGTCCTGGACAAACTTGGCGCCACCTTCAAGGAACAGTCCGGCCGCCTGAAACGACTGACCCACTGTCTGCGCGGTGCTGCCGCCCTTGCCGCTGGCGATGCGCGTACCGATGGCGCCCGCCAACAACACGCCCGACACGCCGTGCATCACCCCGGCCTTGTACGCCGCGCTGACCCCGGCCGGCAGCTTGCCGCCCCAGGTGCTTTGGACTTTTTTGATCGCATCGTCGAACTTGGCGCCGCCGCGCATGGCGTCGTCCACCGCCCGAATGCCACTGATGATATCGGCGGTTTTCGGTGGGGCCTCGCCCGGTGGCGTGAATGCAGCGTTGTTGTCGTTGATCACTTGCTCAAGGCGCGGGTCATTGGCGCCGGTAACGCCCAGGCCGCGGTAGAAGTCGTCAATCGACTGGCCTTTAAGCAGGTCTTCACGCCCCAGCTTGGCGGCGACGTCGTTGAAGCTCGAACTGCCCGCCTGCACGGTCTTGTCGTCAAGTACCGCGTCAAAGATTGCCTTGTTCACACCGGACTGAATCACCGCCTTGTCTGCCGGCACACCACTGGCGATCAGGTCGTTGATCTGCTTGCCGGAGGTGATGTCTGCGTACTCGGCGTTGACTTTGTCCTTGATGGCTTGCGGGGCGTTTTCCAGGGCTTTCTTGTAGTCAGGCTGTTTGCCCAGGGCCTGGGCGTAGAAGTCCGGGTACTTGATAAAACTCGACAGCGCATCGGTGGTGCTGGCGCCCTTGGCGGCAAACGCGCTCTGCAGCGCGTCGCAACTGGATGAAGCGTCCAGGCGCCGCTCCATCTCGGCTTTCAAGGCTGGGTCGGCGGCGACCATTTTCTGCAACTGTTCGGTGCCCTGGGTGTTGAGGAACTGCTGCACGTCCGGGTCTTTGCTGAGCGTGTCGATGCGCCCTTGCACATCCTTGATAAAGTCTTCGCGTTGCTGGCCCGGTGACGGGCCGTCGCCTGACCACTCATTGGCCGCATCCGGCCCCTGGTGCGCAAACGCATCGGCACCCGCCTTGTAGTTGGCCAGGCCCGTGGACAGCTGGATGATCGCTGCAGTCTTGTCCGCACCGCTGGCGCTGGTGTTGCCCGTGGCGAAATAGTCAGCGCCCACCTTGGAGGCGTCACCACCGGCCGCCTTCACGGCGTCTTCGGTGGCCTTGGCATTCAAGTCCTTGATCTGGTCATCCGCGCTGTTGCCGTCCAGGCCCTTGAGGTTGTCGTAGCCGTATTTGCCGAAGTCCTGCAGGCGCCCCGCTTCCGTGCCGTGGCGCGCTTCGCCATCCTTGGTGAAGCCGTCGATGCGGCCATTGCCCAGGTTGCCGCCTGCGATGTGCTTGCCGGTCTCGTCGTAGTTCTCGACATAGTTGAGCACCTGCGCGGCACGCCAGGCCGCATCGGCGTCGTGTTCAAAGTCGCCGACACGCTCGCGCAGAGCGTCCTTGACCCCGCTCTGGTTGCCGAGGTTTTTCAGCAACGGGTTGTCTTCGATGATTTGCTCGGCACTGCGGTTGTCGCCCATCGGCCGGCCTTCACCCGGCAACGGCAGATGGTTGGACGGCGCATCGCCCTTGGGCGGCGTGCTGGGTGGGCTCTGCGGTAGCTCGCCTTTAAGGGTCTCCCAGCCGTACTTGCCGAAATCCTGCAGGCGCCCGGCTTCGGTGCCGTGCCGGGCGTCACCGCCTTTGGTAAAGCCGTCGACCTTGCCGTTGCCGGCTTCATTGAGTTCTGGCCGCTTGACGGTGGGCTTGCCGTTTTCGTCGAGTTTTTCGATGTGCTCCAGCACCCGGCTCGCGCGGTAAGCGGCGTCCGGATCGTGTTCAAAGTCGCCAACGCGTTCACGTAATTTGTCTTTCACGCCACTCTGGTTGCCGAGATTCTTGAGCAGCGGGTTGTCGTCGATGATCTGCTGCGCAGTGCGAAAGTCACCTTGGGGCCGCTTTGTATCGGGGCCGAGGCGGTTGTCGTCGGGCTGATTGCCTAGCGCTTTCGACACCGCTTTATTCCAGTTGGGGTTGTCGCCCGCGTTGGGGGTGCTATCAACCTAACGAAGCTGATTGACTTGCATGGCCTGTCTCCTGATCTGGCGTGGGAGAAAGGATTATTAGAGGGCAAGTGCAACAGTCTTGTTACATGGGCGAAATTGAATCAAGCGCAATCATATAGCCACCACTGAACGGCGGCGGCGCACATGAACTTTTATATAACTAAGCATTAAAAAATCCGCCGCAGAGTCTGCGGCGGCAAACCAAAGGTTTTTGTCGAAGCAGAGCGGCTAAGACCCTATCAACGCTACACCCGCTCGTGATTAAAAGACGTGAAGTTTAATTAATCGAGTTTAATCCGCCACACCGCTGCAAGCCGCGAAAAATATGATAAAAATCGGCTTCGGCAACCCTGTCGAACACAATAAAAACCGTCACTACGCTCACCTGAAAACATCTGCCCACAACACTGTATGCGCCATAAAAATTGCGATGTTTCTGCGCGCGCGTTACTTATTCCGGGGAAGTAAACACCATGATCAAACCCATGATTAGACAGTGCAGCCTGCTCACACTGGCAGTGTGCGCGAGTGTCAGCCAAGTGGCCTTTGCCGAGTCTGTCAGCGACCAGGCCGATTCCAAGGGTTTTATTGACGGCAGCAGCATCACGGGCCTGTTGCGCAACTATTATTTCGACCGCGATCGCCAAAGTGGCAAGGCAGACAACCGCGACTGGACCCAGGGCGCAATGCTCAACTACGCCTCGGGCTTTACCCAAGGCACCATTGGTTTTGGCGTGGACGCCTACGCCTATGGCGCGATGAAGCTCGACGCCACCCACGCGGATGCCGGCACCGGTGAGCTGCCGACCGACCGCCATGGCGACCCGGAAAACGGCTATGGCTCCGTCGGCGCCGCGGTGAAAATCAAGGTGTCCAAGACCCAACTGAAGTTCGGTGACATGCAACCCACGGCGCCGGTCTTTGCCACCGGCGGCACGCGGATTCTGCCGCAGACCGCCACCGGGTTTGACCTGACCAGCAGCGAAATCGCCGGGCTGGACCTGGAAGCCGGGCATTTCACCAGCACCAACAGCGGCATGACCAGCAACCATGACCACGATATCTATGCCACCTACGCCAACGTCGCGGCCAACAGTGCGAGTTTCGTCGGCGGCAAATACACCTTCACGCCCTCGCTGAGTGCAACCGTGTACGCCGGTGAACTGGAAGATATCTGGCGCCAGTACTACACCAACCTCAACTACGTATTGCCGTTGGGCCATGACCAGTCGCTGGCGCTGGACGGCAACCTGTACCGCACCCTCGACACCGGCAGCGCCAAGGCCGGGGCCATCAACAACACCACGTATTCGGTGGCGGCGGCCTACTCGTTCCTGGCGGCCCACACGCTGACGCTGTCGTTCCAGAAGGTGCACGGCGACACGCCGTTCGACTACATCGGCACCGGCAACAACGGCGCGGGTGAAGGCGGCGATTCAGTGTTCCTGGCCAACTCGATTCAGTGGGGCGACTTCAACGGCCCGGGCGAGCAGTCCTGGGGCGTGCGTTATGACCTGAACATGGCCAGCTACGGCGTGCCAGGCTTGAGCTTCATGACCCGCTACGTCAACGGCTCCGACATCAACGGCACGCACACGCCGGCCAACAGCGCCTACGTCGGCGACTACGGTGCCGACGGCGACCATCACGAGACGGATGTGGAGGCCAAATACGTGCTGCAAAGCGGCCCGGCGAAAAACCTGTCGCTGCGCGTGCGCGATGCGATGGTTTCGTCAAACGCGGATCAGCGCGACGGCAAATTGAACGAGCTGCGGGTGATCGTCGACTACCCGTTCACTCTGCTGTAACCACCCCAGGCTCCAGCCGTTGGCGCATGCCTGCGCTGGCGGCTGGACCGGCCTGTACCACGCACGCCTCCAACGGCACGAGTGTGCCTTCGGCCGTTGCCATCATCGGTTGCACCGGCTTGCCCGTCTCGCGCTCCACCACCTCGACACTGGTGCCCTCTTCGGCATAATGCCGATTGCCCCACGCCACCAGTGCCATCAGCACCATGCGCAAATCCTCGCCCTTGGCCGTCGGCACGTATTCATACCGTGGCGGCCGCTCGCTGTAGGCGCGGCGCTCAAGCATCCCGGCGTCCACCAGGCCATTCAAGCGGCGCGTCAACATGTTCGGCGCGATGCCCAGGCTGCGTGAAAACTCATCGAAGCGACGCAAGCCATGCAATGCATCGCGCATGATCAACATGCTCCACCACTCCCCTATCCGTTCAAGGCTGCGGGCGATCGGGCATTCGTCGCTGACAAGAGACTTGCGTTGCATAAGGGTTCCCAGGTGCCGGTACAAAGTTGTGTGACGCCATGTTACTTTCATCATGATAGTGACGTCCATAGGGTCTGTACCCTCAACGCAACCGGAGTCGATTGATCATGAGTAAACGTATCGTCGTGACAGGCATGGGCGCACTGACGCCGCTGGGCGCCAGCGTGGAATCCACCTGGCAACGCCTGTTGAACGGGCAGTCGGGCATACGCCGTCTGCCTGAAGCATTGATCGGTGACCTCGCCATCAGCATCGGTGGCCAAGTGCAAAGCGTGCTGCAAGACCCTGAGGCCGGGTTTGACCCTGATCGGCTGCTGGCCGCCAAGGAACAGCGCAAGATGGACCGCTTTATCCTCTTCGCCCTGGCGGCGGCCGATGAAGCCTTGAAGCAAGCCGGCTGGGCGCCTCAAACGCCGCAGGCACAGGAACGCACGGCAACCATCATTGCCTCTGGCGTGGGTGGCTTTCCGGCGATTGCCGATGCCGTGCGCACCACCGACAGCAAAGGCCCGCGACGTTTGTCGCCCTTCACCATTCCCTCGTTCCTGAGCAACATGGCGGCCGGGCATGTGTCGATCAACTACGGCTTGAAAGGCCCGCTGGGCGCGCCGGTGACGGCCTGCGCAGCCGGTGTGCAAGCAATTGGGGACGCGGCGCGGATGATCCGTGCCGGGGAAATCGATGTGGCGGTGTGTGGCGGTGCGGAAGCGGCAATTCACCGGGTCAGCCTGGCCGGGTTTGCAGCGGCGCGGGCGTTATCCAGCGACTTCAATGACACGCCAGAACGGGCTTCGCGGCCCTTCGATCAGGCACGTGACGGCTTCGTGATGGGCGAAGGTGCCGGCATCCTGGTCATCGAAGAACTGGAGCATGCCCTGGCACGCGGCGCGCAGCCCATCGCCGAACTGGTGGGTTATGGCACCAGTGCCGATGCCTACCACATGACGGCCGGGCCGGAAGACGGTGATGGCGCGCGGCGGGCGATGACCCAGGCACTGCGTCAGGCAGGCATTGAGGCGGCCCAGGTCCAGTACTTGAACGCCCATGCAACCTCGACGCCGGTGGGTGACAAAGGCGAACTGGCCGCCATCAAGAGCGTGTTCGGCGCCCATGGCGGCCCGGCCATCAGCTCAACCAAGTCTGCCACCGGCCACTTACTGGGCGCCGCAGGCGGCATCGAAGCGATCTTCAGCGTGCTTGCCCTGCGCGACCAGGTCGCCCCGGTGACGCTGAACCTGGACAACCCGGACGCGCTGGCCGACGGCCTGGACATGGTGCGCGGTGAAGCGCGGCACATGCCGATTGAATATGCGCTGTCCAACGGCTTCGGCTTTGGTGGCGTGAATGCCAGCGTGCTGTTCCGCCGCTGGGCATAACCCTCGGTTTGCCCCTGTTGTGATTTTCGGGGACCATGTGCGCCTTCTGCTACAGCCAACCAGAGGCGCCCATGGCCAACCACGACCTGAGCTACACCCCCGATCCGGATGCCGACTCGATTTCCTCCGACGTCGTCGGCTTCAACGGCATCCTGGTCTCCACCCAGATCCCGACCCGCGCCGATGGCAGCCTCGAACTCGGCGACATCACCCTGCAAAGCGAGTGCACCCTGCAAGCGCTGAAAGTCGCGCTGGAAAAAGCCGGCAGTTCCATGGACCGGGTGATGCACCTGACCATCTACCTCACCGACATGGCTGATCGCGCCGCGTTCAATGAAGTCTACAAACGCTTTTTCGCCAAACCGTGGCCGGTTCGCGCTGCCGTTGGCGTGGCCGCATTGGCCGTTGAAGGCATGCGCGTGGAAGTCACCGCGATGGCGGCCAAGGCCTGAGTTATCGCTGGCAATACACATCAAGGGTTGCCGCGATAGCGTCAGATAGACCGAGGTGCCTGCATCGCAGGCAAGCCAGCTCCCACAGAAAAGCAAAGCAGTGCGGTGCTGGAGGCTGAACGCGGTCAACTTGTGGGAGCGGGCTTGCTCGCGAAGGCGGTGGATCAGTAACTCATGAGCTGACTGAACCACCGCATTCGCGGGCAAGCCCGCTCCCACATTTGGATCTCTGTGCATCAGATAGAAGTGTGTTGCTGTGCTTTTGCTTCTACCACTCAGGTCGGCTGTCAGGCCGCCGTGCTTTGCTTTTGATTTTGATCTGACAGGCCCCGTCAACCACGCTGGCCGAACCTAGGCGAGGCACCGAGTGGTGGGGCAAAGACCTTTTGGTTACTTTTGGCTGGGCCGGCATTCCGGGCGTTTGCCAAAAGTGACCCGCTGTAAGAGCGGAACCACCAGTGGCCGTTACCGCAGCAACGGATATGCTCCCAATCTACCTACCCCATTCGCCCAGCCAGCCCTGCGGTAGGTGCCCACCCAGCATTTCACAGCTACAATGCCCGCCTCAACCGTGACAAGCCTGACTAAAAAAACTATGTCCTTGCCCAAGCATCACCTGGAATTGCTCAGCCCGGCCCGCGATGTCGCCATCGCGCGCGAGGCTATCTTGCATGGCGCCGACGCCATCTACATTGGTGGACCAAGCTTCGGCGCGCGCCATAACGCGTGTAACGAGGTGAGCGACATCGCTCAACTGGTCGAATTCGCCCGCCGTTACCACGCCCGCGTGTTCACCACCATCAACACCATCCTGCACGACAACGAACTGGAACCCGCGCGCAAGCTGATCCATCAGCTGTACGACGCCGGTGTCGATGCGTTGATCGTGCAAGACCTGGGCGTGATGGAGCTGGATATTCCGCCCATCGAGCTGCACGCCAGCACCCAGACCGACATCCGCACCCTGGGCCGCGCCAAGTTTCTCGACCAGGCCGGTTTCTCGCAGCTGGTGCTGGCCCGCGAGCTGAACCTGCAGGAAATCCGCGCGATCGCCGATGAAACCGATGCCGCCATCGAGTTCTTCATCCACGGCGCCCTGTGCGTGGCGTTCTCCGGGCAATGCAATATCTCCCACGCGCAGAATGGCCGCAGCGCCAACCGTGGCGACTGCTCCCAGGCCTGCCGCCTGCCGTACACCTTGAAAGATGACCAAGGCCGCGTGGTGGCCTTTGAAAAACACCTGCTGTCGATGAAAGACAACAACCAGAGCGCCAACATCCGCGCGCTGGTCGAAGCCGGTGTGCGTTCGTTCAAGATCGAAGGCCGTTACAAGGACATGGGTTATGTGAAAAACATCACCGCCTATTACCGCCAACGCCTCGACGACGTCCTCGAAGACCGCCCTGACCTGGCGCGCGCTTCCAGCGGCCGTACTGCGCATTTCTTCCTGCCCGACCCGGAAAAAACCTTCCACCGGGGCAGCACCGACTACTTCGTCACCGACCGCAAAATCGACATCGGCGCCTTCGACACGCCCACCTTCACCGGCCTGCCGGTGGGTGTGGTGGAAAAAGCCGGCAAGCGCGACTTGCAGGTAGTCACCCATGAGCCGTTGTCCAACGGCGACGGCCTCAATGTGCTGATCAAGCGCGAAGTCGTGGGTTTTCGCGCCAACATCGCCGAACCCAAAGGCGAGTTCGAAGAAGACGGCGAGAAACGCTACCGCTACCGCGTCGAGCCCAATGAAATGCCGGCCGGCCTGCACCAGTTGCGGCCCAACCATCCGCTGAACCGCAACCTCGACCACAACTGGCAACAAGCCCTGCTCAAGACCTCGGCCGAGCGCCGTATTGGCCTGCAGTGGGTCGCGCGCCTGCGTGAAGACCAGTTGGACGTGACCGCGACCAGCGAAGAAGGCATCAGCGCCAGCGTCACCCTGCCCGGCCCGTTCGGCGTGGCCAACAAGCCGGAACAGGCGCTCGACACCCTGCGCGACCTGCTTGGCCAACTCGGCACCACCGAGTACCACGCCACGCACATCGAACTGGATGCGCCGCAGGCATTCTTCATCCCTAACTCGCAGCTCAAGGCCTTGCGCCGTGAAGTGATCGAGGCGCTGACCGCCGCCCGCGTTGCCGCTCACCCACGGGGTGGACGCAAGGCTGAGACGTCGCCGGCGCCGGTGTACCCGGAAGCGCATTTGTCGTTCCTGGCCAACGTCTACAACCAGAAAGCCCGGGACTTCTACCACCGTCACGGCGTGAAGCTGATCGACGCCGCCTTCGAAGCCCACGAAGAAACCGGCGAAGTGCCGGTGATGATCACCAAGCACTGCCTGCGGTTCTCGTTCAACCTGTGCCCTAAACAGGCCAAGGGCGTGACGGGTGTGAAGACCAAAGTGGCGCCGATGCAACTGATCCACGGTGATGAGGTACTGACCTTGAAGTTCGACTGCAAACCGTGCGAGATGCACGTGGTGGGCAAGATCAAGGGCCACATCCTTGGCTTGCCACAGCCGGGCAGCGGCGTGGGCCATTTCAACCCGGAAAACATCATCTTTCAGGGCACGCACTGATCCTTGGGGAGCGGGGCCACCACCAGCCCCGCTGCAACCCCGCTGCCGCCAGCAGAATCGCAACAACCCCCAGCCATTGCAGCCAACCCAGGCGATGCCCAAAGGCGATCCAATCAACAAAGATCGCCGCAATCGGGTAGATGAACGACAGCGCGCCGGTAATCGCGGTCGGCAGTTTCTGGATCGCCCCGTACAGCAACACATACATCAAACCGGTGTGCACCATGCCCAGCGTGATCAGCGCAGCCCAGGCCTGGGTCGCGGCAGGCAAGCTGTGCCAAGGCACTAACGGCGCCAGCAAGAGTGCGCCGGTGATCACCTGGATCAACGCCATCAAGTGGGGTGGAACGTCCTTCAAGCGCTTGATGATCAAGGCGGCAATCGCATACAAAAACGCTGCGCCCAACGCCAGGGCAATACCGGTCAGATAATCCCCGCCAGCGCTTTGCTGTTCGCCATGGGCGGTGACAATCGCCAGCATGCCGAGGAACGCCACGCTCAACCACGCGAGCTTCTGCACGGTGATCTTCTCACCCAGAAACAGCGCCGCCAGCATCACCAACATGAACGGCTGCACGTTGTACACCGCGGTGCTGATGGCAATCGACGCACGTGAATAGGATTCGAACAACAGCAACCAGTTGCCGACGATGGCCACACCGCTGAGCATCGCCAGGCCGAGCTTGGCCCAGGTCAGCAGGTCTCGGCGCAAGTAACCCAGCCACGCGCACACCAGCAACAGCGTCAGCGCGCCAATCACGCAGCGCCAGAACACCACTTCGATCACCGACACGCCAGACACCAGCACAAACCAGCCGATGGTGCCCGAAATCAGCATGGCGGCGACCATTTCCCACGACCCGCGACGAATAGATGTGTCCACGATGGCGCTCCTCAAGTGAGGCTCAATTATGGCAATCTGCTGATCAGCACCTCCAGCGACTAAAGTAGGCAAAAACCCTCAATTACCTTTTTAAATTAGGCAGACAGCATGATTGACTCTATCGACCAGCAACTGATCGCCGCCTTGATGGACGACTCGCGCCTGTCGCTCAAGGCGTTGGCGGGTATTACCGGGCTGTCTTCGCCCAGCGTGGGCGAACGCCTGCGCCGTCTGGAAGAGCGCGGCGTGCTGACCCACTACACCGTCGACATCGACCCCAAGCACTTCGGCTATTTGCTACAAGCCATCGTGCGTATCCGCCCGTTGCCCGGCAAATTGCAGGAAGTGGAGCGCCAGATCCAGGCGATTCCCGAGTTCACCGAGTGCGACAAAGTCACCGGTGAGGACTGCTTCATCGCGCGCCTGCACGTGCGCACCATGGACCAGCTCGACACCCTGCTCGACCGGCTTAACGCCTATGCCGAAACCAACACCGCCATCGTCAAGAAAACCCCGGTCAAACGGCGTTTGCCGCCACTGGCCGATTCGTGATTTCGCGTCACTAACGCAGTGACGTAATCGCTATTCTGTCATCGCCGGCCGAACTTTATGCTGGGCTCCACACATTGGAACCCACAGGAGTAAAGCGCATGTACGTAATCACTGGCATCACAGGCAAAGTCGGCGGCGCCCTGGCGCATAACCTCCTCAAGGCAGGTCTGCCGGTTCGCGCCGTCATTCGCGACGCCGGCAAAGCGGCCTATTGGGCCGACCAGGGCTGCGAAATCGCGTTTGCCGCGATGGAAGATGCACAGGCGCTGACCGAAGCGTTCAAGGGCGCGACCGCTATGTTCATCCTGCCGCCACCGGGCTTCGACCCGCTGCCTGGGTTTCCTGAAGCGCGTGCCGTGATAGCGGCTGTCAGCCAGGCCCTCAAGGCCGCCGCGCCACAAAAAGTCTTGTGCCTGTCGACCATCGGCGCGCAGGCCAAGGAGCTCAACCTGCTGACCCAGCGCACGCTGATGGAGCAGGCGTTGAGCGCCCTGGACATCCCCGTAACCTTCCTGCGCCCAGGCTGGTTCATGGAAAACGCCGCCTACGACGTCAGCAGTGCGCGTGACACCGGCGTGATCCACAGCTTCCTGCAACCGCTCGACAAACGCGTGCCGATGGTTGCCACGGCCGACATCGGCACACTTGCCGCGCAACTGTTGCAGCAAGACTGGGCCGGCCACCGCGTAGTCGAACTGGAAAGCCAGTGGGTCAGCCCGAACGACATCGCCCAGACCCTGGCGCAAGTGCTCGGCCGTGACGTGCGTGCCGAGGTGGTTGAGCGCGATACCTGGGAACCGTTGCTGCGCGCCCAAGGCGCACACAACCCACTGCCGCGCATGCGCATGGTCGATGGCTTCAACGAAGGCTGGATCTGTTTCGAGCACGATCAGGTGCTCAAGGGCACAACTTCCCTGCTCACGGTGTTGCGCGAGCTGGCAGATAAAACCGCGGAGGCGAATGCCTGATGAACCTGCCTGAATTGGGTTTCGGTACCTTCCGTATGCCCGGCGATGACTGCCGGGCAGTGGTCGAAAGTGCCCTGGCGCTGGGTTACCGGCATATCGACACCGCCGCTATGTACGACAACGAAGCCGCTGTGGGCCAGGCGATCAAACACTCGGGCATCCCCCGCGACGAGGTGTTCCTGACCACCAAGGTCTGGCATGACCAGTTGGCGCCTGCCGCGCTGCAAAAAGCCTTTGAGCTGAGCCTCGGCAGGCTGGCGGTGGACTACGTCGATCTGTTCATGGTGCATTGGCCGGCTGCCGACATGGACCTGCCCGGCGTGATGAACGCTTTGTTGGCCCTGCGCGACAGTGGCCGCGTGAAGCACATCGGTGTGTGCAACTTCAACATGCCGATGCTGCGCGAGGCGATCGATGTGCTGGGCACGCCGATTGCCGCGGTACAGGTGGAATACCACCCGTTCCTCGACCAGAGCCGCCTGCTCAATTACCTGCGCGGCAAACGCATCCCGATGGTTGCGTATGCACCGTTGGCACAGGGTCGCGCGGCCACTGACCCGGTATTGACACAGATCGGCGCCAAGCACGGCGCCAGCGCGGCGCAAGTCGCCCTGGCCTGGTTACGCCAACAAGGCGTGGCGGCGATTCCCAAAGCCCAGCGCCAGCAAAGCCAGCAAGCCAACCTCGATTCGCTGCACGTCACACTCAATGAGCAGGATATGCAAGCCATCGCGCGCCTGCCCAAAGACCAACGCTTTGTGCAGCCGCCGTTTGCACCGCAGTGGGATGCGCTGTAAGCCGATGGAGTGGCTAGTGGGCAAGTGGGCTAGTGGTGGTTAGAGGGCTTCCTGTGGCGAGCGGGCTTGCCCCGCGTTGGGGCGCGAAGCGGCCCCGAAACCTGACGACTCAATCCATCTGGAAAAACGCGGAGACTGGTTTGGGGCTGCTGCGCAGCCCAACGCGGGGCAAGCCCGCTCGCCACAGTAAACCCGCTCGCCACAACAGCCCCGCTATCCACAACAAGCCCGTGCCCACTGGAAATATGGGGACACCGAACTCAACACGGTCAATCCACTGGCGCTGCTAGCGTCACAGCTTCTTATCCATGCAAGGAGCAACGGATTGTCTCGTCAGCCCAACTCTCACCGGTTACGCCGCGGTCGCTACTCAGAATCAGGGCGTGCTTATTTGGTTACCGTCGTGGTGCATCAGCGCCAACCCTTGTTCAACAGTTTTGAGCTGGGACGATTATTGGTAGCAGAATTCAAACGAACCCACGACGCGGGCCAGGTCAACTCACTGGCGTGGGTGATCATGCCGGATCACTTTCATTGGTTGTTCGACCTGCATAACTCGACCCTGCCCGATGTGATGCGCCAGACCAAGTCGCGCAGTACGCTGAGTATCAATCGAGCCCGAGGCAGCCGGGAAAGGTTCTGGCAGCGCGGCTATCACGACCATGCTGTTCGGGCCGAGGAAGACGTAAGGAAAATAGCCCGCTACGTGATCGCCAACCCTCTACGTGCCGGGCTGGTCGAGCATATTGGCGATTATCCGTTGTGGGACGCGGCGTGGTTGTGACACTGCAGATTCGCTTGGCAAGCGGGTTTCCTGTGGTGGACGGGCTTCCCGTGGCGAGCGGGCTTGTTGTGGCGAGCGGGCTTGCCCCGCGTTGGGGCGCGAAGCGGCCCCGAAACCTGACGACTCAATCTATCTGGAAAAACGCGGTGACGGGTTTGGGGCTGCTGCGCAGCCCAACGCGGGGCAAGCCCGCTCGCCACAACAAGCCCGCTCGCCACAACAGCCCCGCTATCCACAACAAGCCTGATCAATCGTGCAGCGCCTTCGCCGCCACCAGCAACCCTTGGAACTTGCGATAACGCGCTTCCAACACCGGCTGTTGCATCACGTCCGGCCAATACCGCGCCTTGACCGGCAGGCCCGCTTGCAACAGCGACGCGCCCTGCCCGATCGCCACAAACCCCAGCTTCGCCGCCCCAATACACGCGCTCAATTCGCTGCCCTGCAAGGTAAAGATCTCGCGCTGCAGGATGTTCGCCAACAACTGCGCCCAGTACTCGCTGCGCGCGCCGCCGCCCACCAGGGCGCAGGCGCCGACGCTGGCGCCGGCCGATTGCACGGCGCGCAAGGCGTCGAGCAAGCCAAACCCCACGCCTTCCATCACGGCGTAACCGAGCATCGCCGGGGTGCAATCGTGGCCCAGGTTCATGAAACCGCCGCGCAGCAACGGGTCGTTATGCGGCGTGCGTTCACCGGCCAGATAGGGCAAAAACAAGGGTGTGTCCAACGGTACCGGCTGCCCCATCGGCAACTGCGCCTGCACCTGGTCCAGTAGCGTTTGTTCGTCCGGCATACCGGTCAGGCGCGTCACCCAGCGCAAGCAACTGGCCCCGGCCAGCATGGCGCCCATGGTGTACCAGCGATCAGGCAGCGCATGGCAGAAGCTGTGCACGGCGCTGGCCGGGTTACCGGCGGCGTGATCGGTGATGGCGACGATGGCCGCGCTGGTGCCCAGGGTGATGAAACCGTCGCCGGCATTGATTGCGCCGATGCCGACGGCCGCCACCGGGTTATCGCCGCCGCCACCGGCAATCACCACGCCGGGCGACAAACCCAGCCCGCTTGCCGTCACGTAACCCGCCGGCGCACCGCCTTCCACCAACCTGGGCATCTGCGCAGGCGCAAGCCCCGTGGCACGCAGCATCGGCGCAAACCATTCGCGCTGCGCCACGTCCAGCCAAAGTGTGCCGGCCGCATCGGACATCTCGCTGATGCGCTCGCCACTCAGGCGTAAACGCAGGTAATCCTTGGGCGAGAGCACGCAGTCAATGGCCTTGAACACCTCGGGTTCATGCTGCTGCAGCCACAGCAGTTTCGGCGCGGTCAGCCCGGCCATGGGCAGGCTGCCGGTGACTTCGGCGAAGCCGGGCCCGAGTTGCTCAGCTTCGGCGACAGCACGCGAGTCGTCCCACAGGATCGCCGGGTACAACACGCGGTCGTCATCCCCGAGCAACACGGCGCCGTGCATCTGCCCCGACAACCCGATGCACACCACGCGACTGAAACCCGCATGCGCACGCAACTGCTCAAGCGCCTGCAAACAGGCCTGCCACCAGTCTTGCGGGGCCTGCTCGGACCAGCCGCTGTGACGTCGCGAAACACTCAAGCGCACACCGGCGTGGGCCAGCACAGCGCCGTCGACGTCCATCAGGATCGCCTTGAGTTCGGAGGTGCCCAGATCAATACCGAGGGAAACAGGACTGCTCATACGTGGGTCATTCCAATCAAATACAGCCACATGAATTACGGTATTGCAGGCTCGGCGCCAGGCGTACGCTTTGTACCGGCGCGGCCGGCGAGGCCATGCGTTGCAGCAGCATCTGCACCGCGCGTACGCCCAGCTCCTTGACCGGCTGGGCAATCAAGGTCAGGCGCGGCACGAAAAAATCCGCCCAGTCAAAATCATCAAAACCCACCAGCGCGATCTGCCCCGGCACCTCAATCTGTGCGTCACGCAGGGCATGCATGGCGCCCAGTGTCATCAGGTTATTGCCCGCCATGATCGCCGTAGGCGGCGCGCTCAGCGCCAGCAACTGCGCAGTCGCGGCGCGCGCCGGCTGACTGTTCGAGCCACCGTTGACCAGCAACTGCGGATCAAACGCCACGCCTGCCGCCTGCAACGCAGCCCGGTAACCCGCCACGCGCTCATCGGTAGTGCCCAGCCCCGCGCGCCCGGCAATAAAGCCGATGCGGCGGTGCCCGTGTTCAATCAAGTGCGCGACCAGGGCCTGGGTGGACTGGGTATTCTCCACCCCGATCTGGTCAAACTGCGTACTCATCATGCGGTCCACCAGCACCGTGGGCATTTCATTTGCCTGCAAATACTTAAGGGCCCTGGAATCAGTGGACGGGGCCAGCAAAATCCCGTCAACCCGCCGATGATGCAACGCCGTGACCACCCGCAGCTCCTGCTCCGGGTCGTCGTGGGGGTCGACAAACAGCATCATGTAGCCGTGCTTGGCGCACTCGGTTTCAATCGCGTGCACGGTTTCACTGAAGTAATGGTTGGACAGCGCCGAGATCGCCACGCCAATCGTGCTGGTGCTGGAACGGGCCAGTGAGCGCGCCAGGGTATTGGGGATGTAGCCCAGGTCCTGAATTGCGCGCTGCACCGCTTGCACCGTGGCCTCGCTGACTTTGCGGGTGCCGTTCAACACGTGGGACACGGTCGACGTTGACACCCCCGCCCTGCTTGCCACGTCATCCATGGTGACCACGACGCGTTCCCCTTTGCTCAATGACTCAATGTTTACTCGACCAACCGCTGTACGTAGCCACGTTGTCGCGGGTGATCAGTTTTGGCGTGAGCAGGGTAACCGCTTCGGCCGGGGCCTTGTCATTGAGAATGTCGTTGCCCACATTCACCGCTGTTTGCGCCATGGCCCAAGGGTCCTGGCTGGCCGAGGCCTGGATTTGCGTGTCGGTCTTCAGCGCATTTTCGATGTCTGGCGCACCGTCCACCGAAGTGATGAGGATGCCGCTGCGTTTAAGCTGCTTGGCCGCCAGGTCGCTGCCGATGGCTTGCGGGTCGTTGATCGCGAACAGGCCGTCGATTTTCGGGAAGCGCGTGAGGTAACCCTGCATCACGTTCAGGCCACCTTCGCGCGAGCCTTTGCCGTCCTGGTCATCGGACAGCACCTTGATGTCCGGCGCACCGGCCAATGCAGCCTTGCAGCCTTTGACGCGGTCGGTCACGGCGGTGACTTGCGGGCCATTCTGGATGATCACATTGCCCTTGCCCGCAAGCTTGTCCACCAGGAACTGGCACGCCAGTTTGCCGGCTTCGACGTTGTCGGTTTGCACCGTGGCGTTTACGCCCTTGGCGTCCACATCCACCGCCACCACGACAATGCCGGCATCCCGGGCTTTTTTGATGGCCGAGGCCATGGCCGATGGGTCGACGGCGTTGAGCAGGATCAGGTCGACCTTGGACGAAATGAAGTTGTCGATCTGCGAGAACTGCTTGCTCAGGTCGTAGTCGGCCGACACCGACGTCACTTTGACGTTGGGGTTCAGCTCTTTGGCCCGCGCCGTGGCGCCATCGGCCAGGGTCACAAAATACGGGTTGCCGAGCGAGCCCATGCTGATGCCGAGGGCCTTGAGTTCGCGGGCTTCTACGGTGTGGGAGATCAGGGCAGCCAAGGCCATAACAGGAAAGAGGCGTTTGAAGTTCATGCGGGACTCTCTTGTGATTGTTGTTGGAGTGAAATCAGGTCCGTGCACCGGACTGGCGATAGCGATCCAGCGCCACCGCGCCGATGATCACAATGCCCTTGATGATGTACTGCCAGATATCCGACACACCCAGCAGCACCAGGCCGTTGGTGAGCACCGCGATAATCAGCGCACCGATCAGCGTGCCGCCGATGGTGCCGACGCCGCCGGTAAAACTGGTGCCGCCGAGAATCACCGCAGCAATCGCGTCCAGCTCATAGGATTGCCCCAGTTGCAGGCCATTGGCGGCGAACAGGCGCGAGGCGCTCATCACCGCGCCCAGCCCGGCCAGTGCACCGGACATGGCGTAGACGAACAGCAGCACTTTCCACACCTTGATCCCCGACAAGCGCGCCGCTTCCGGGTTGCCGCCGACGGAGTAGATCTGCACGCCCATGACGGTGCGGCGCAGGATGAACCACGACAGCGCCACCACCGCGACGGCAATGATCACCAGCCACGGCACGCCCAGCACCGAGTCATTGCCGATAAACGCAAACGGCAAGTCGGGGTTGAACACGGTTTTGTCATCTGCCAGCAACCGCGCCAGGCCGCGCATGGCGGTCAGTGCGCCGAGGGTGACGATAAACGGCGGCAGGCGCATGAAGGCGATCAGCCCGCCGTTGACCAGGCCCAGCAACAGACCGAAACCGATGCCGGCAGCAATCCCGAACATGCCGAACTGTGGCGACATCGAGGCCTGCAACGCGACCACGGCGGACGCCGCGAGAATCGCGCCGACGGACAAGTCGATGCCTGCCGTCAGAATCACAAAGGTCATGCCTGCCGCCAGCACCACATTCACCGAAGCCTGCTGGGTGATGATCGACAGGTTCTGCACGGTGAGGAAGTTTTCACTGGCCAGGGCAAACCCGACCAACAGCAGTATCAGCACCGGCAGCATGCCGACCGTGCGCATCAGCTCGCGAACGCGTTCCGCTTTACCGACGGGCGCAAGGGCAAGTGTGTGGTTGTTTGAATCAGCCATGGGCAGCCACCTGATCGCCACCGGTGGCGAGGTCAATAATACGTTCCTGGGAAATGACGTGGCCGGATGCCCCGCCGACTTCGGCCACCAACTGGCCTTCGCGCATGATCAACACGCGGTCGCACGTGCCGATGATTTCCGGCAACTCACTGGAGATCACCACAATGCCAACACCGGCCAGCGCCAGTTGATTGATGATGCGGTAGATCTCGGACTTGGAGCCGATGTCCACGCCCCGTGTCGGCTCGTCGAGGATCAGCACATGCGGCTTGACCTCCAGCAGCCGCGCCAGCAGCACTTTCTGCTGATTGCCGCCGCTCAAGGCGCCGACATTGACCTTGCCCGACGCCACGCGAATCGACAGCGACTTGATCGCGTCATTTGAACGCTGGGCGGCATG
This sequence comes from Pseudomonas sp. TREG-RG-20F-10-E-6-01, assembly GCF_022662455.1. NCBI lineage: Bacteria > Pseudomonadati > Pseudomonadota > Gammaproteobacteria > Pseudomonadales > Pseudomonadaceae > Pseudomonas > Pseudomonas sp. TREG-RG-20F-10-E-6-01. The sequence goes on from NZ_JAKNQP010000003.1 coordinate 209,316, forward strand.
GCCGCGATCCAGCACGCCACCGGCATGCGCGTCCGGCACACAGGCGCAGACGTTGATGTTGTCGGCCACGCTCATGTCGAGGAACAGGCCCTGGGCCTTGCGGTCCTCGGTGAGGTACACCACGCCGGCGCGGATCGCGTCAGCCGGGTTACGCAGTTGGGTGACGGTCTTGCCCACCACTTCAAGTGTGCCGCTGGTGCGCGGGTCGGCCGCAAAGATCAGCCGCGCCAGCTCCGTGCGCCCTGCCCCGACCAGCCCGGCAATGCCCAATACCTCGCCGGCGTGCAGGTCGAAACTGCACTGGCGCACACGCTTGCCATCGGCCATGTCACGCACGCGCATCACCACGTTGCCGGGGTTATAGGCGGCATGTTCCTTCTTGTAGAACCCGGAAAGATCGCGGCCGACCATCATTTTCACCAACACCTCGGCCGACAGCGCCTCGCGCGTCAGCTCGCCGATGTACTGGCCGTCGCGCAGCACCGAGACGCGGTCCGACAACTCATAGATCTCGGCCATGCGGTGGCTGATGTAGATAATCGCCAGGCCCTGGCTGCGCAGCTGTTTGATCAGGGCAAACAGGCGGTCGGTCTCACGCGATGACAGCGGCGTGGTCGGCTCGTCCATCACCAGGATCCTGGCGTGGGCATGCAGCGCACGGGCGATTTCCACCAGCTGGCGCTCGGCAATCGACAGGCTGCTCACCGGCGTGGTGGGTTTGAACTCGGCGCCCAGGCGTTGCAGCACCTCGACGCAGCCGGCTTGCATGCCCTTGCGGTCGATGGTCCAGCCGCGCCGCAGTTCGCGGCCCAGGTAGATATTCTCGGCCACGCTCAGGTTGGGGCACAGGCTCAGTTCCTGGTAAATCACGGCGATGCCGAGGGTCTTGGCGGTGGCGGGGTCGAAGGTGGCAACGGGCTGGCCGTCGATGCGGATTTCACCGCCGGGATCGGCCTGGTAGGCGCCGGAGAGGATTTTCATCAGGGTGGATTTGCCGGCCCCGTTCTCCCCCATCAACGCGTGGATTTCACCGGGGTAGACCTTCAGGCCGACATTCTTGAGCACGCGCAAACCGTTGAAGGTTTTGCTGATGCCCTGCATCTCAAGCAAGGGTTCAAGGCTCATGGATGAGCTCCTGGAATTATTATTTTTGTAGTCGAGTGCTGCCGACTCTAGTCCAGTTACATTTCCTTACGCAAGCGCTTGCGTGCGCCGTTTATCGATTGATTAAACGTTTCATCAAGCCCACAAGCGCGAAACCCGCACGCCGCCGGGTGCATGAAATGAAATTCATACGCCAGCGGAATAAAACCCTGCGCCCGTGCGTTCTGCCAGCAGTCATTGGAAGAAATCAGGATGCGTCATGACCTCCAACGCAGGCGTTGTCGTTTACATCTGGTATTCCCAATGGCGGCTGAACTCGGTCAACTTGTGGGAGCTGGCTTGCCCGCGAAGGCGGTGGGCCAGTGATACATGAGTTGGCTGACCCACCGCCTTCGCAGGCAAGCCAGCTCCCACATTTGGATCTCTGTGCATCAGGTAGATGGGCTTCGTTTGTACTCGGTTAAAGGTGGGAGCTGGCTTGCCTGCGATGGCATCTACTGTGTGTCACTGATAGACCGAGGTGCCTGCATCGCAGGCAAGCCAGCTCCCACAGAAAGGCAAAGCACTGCGGTACTGGCTGGCTGCACTCGGTCAACTTGTGGGAGCGCGCTTGCTCGCGAAGGCGGTGTGCCAGTGACACATGAGCTCACTGACCCACCGCTTTCGCGGGCAAGCCCGCTCCCACATTTGGAGCTTTGTGCATCAGATAGACGTGTGTTGCTGTGCTCCGGCATACCGGGCGTTTGCCAAAGGTGACCCGCTGTAAGAGCGCAACCGCCAGCTGCCCTGAGCGCAGCAACGGATATGCCCCCGCCCACCAATCCCTCCAAAACCCGCCAAGTCAAAGCTGCCAAGCATCAAAACGCCATAATCTCTGCTATCGTCCAAAGACCTCATCTCCTCCTCGTCGCCCTCGTGCGATCTCAGTGAGCATGCTCTGCGCCATCGGCTATCAACGTTGGCGGGCCTGAAGTTCATGGAACGCCACCGCGATGGATAAAAACCCAACCGAACGACCCCTCGAACCGCAATCGCGGGCCGAAAAAATCGTCGAATTCAAACGCCAGAAAACCCTGCTCAAGACCGGCGCCCTGCAAGACGCGATCTTCAACAGCGCGTATTTTTCAAGCATCGCCACCGACGAAAAAGGCGTGATCCAGATCTTCAACGTCGGCGCCGAACGCATGCTCGGCTACGCCGCCGACGACGTGCTGAACCGCATCACCCCCGCCGACATTTCCGACCCTGCCGAACTCATCACCCGCGCCGCCGCCCTCAGCCTGGAGCTCGACACACCGATCACGCCGGGCTTCGAAGCCCTGGTGTTCAAAGCCTCGCGCGGCATTGAAGACATTTACGAGCTGACCTACATCCGCAAGGACGGCAGTCGCCTGTCGGCCATGGTCTCGGTGACGGCCCTGCGCAACCGCCACGACACCATCATCGGCTACTTGCTGATCGGCACCGACAACACCGCGCGCAAGCAGGAAGAAGCCGAGCGCAAAGGCTTCGAACGCGCCCTGGAAGAAAAGAACCTGGAACTGGAACACGCCAACCGCATGAAGTCCGAGTTCCTCGCCACCATGTCCCACGAGTTGCGCACGCCGCTGAACGCGGTGATCGGCTTTTCCGAGGCGCTCAAGGATGGCCTGGTCGGCGACATGAGTGAGGTGCAGCGTGAATACATCGGCGATATTTTCACCAGCGGCCAGCACCTGCTGTCACTGATCAACGACATTCTCGACCTGTCCAAGGTCGAGGCCGGGATGATGGACCTGGAGCTTGAGGCCGTGGAGCTCGCCGGCTTGCTGGCCAACAGTCTGTTGATCGTGCGCGAAAAAGCCGCCTTGCAACGCATCCAGTTGAAACTGGAAAGCGACGGCGATTTCGGCACCCTGGAACTGGACCTGCGCAAAACCAAGCAGATCATCTACAACCTGCTGGCCAATGCGGTGAAGTTCAGCGAACACGGCGCCTCCGTGACCCTGGCGGTGCGCGAGGTCAGTCGCGCCCAGGTCGGGCAGATCCCTGGCGACTGGCCGACCCATGGCTTCGCCCTGCAACCCAGCCCCCACGCGCAGTTCCTGGAACTGAGCGTCAGCGACACCGGCATCGGCATTGCCAAGGACGACATGAGCAAGCTGTTCAAGGCGTTCAGCCAGATCGACAGCAGCCTGGCGCGTAAATTTGAAGGCACGGGTTTGGGGCTGGCGATGGTCAAGCAATTGACCGACCTGCATGGCGGCAGCGTCGCCGTCGCCAGCCGCGTGGGCCTGGGCACCCGCTTTGTGGTGTGGCTGCCTCTGCATCGCGCCTCGGAGGCCGCATGGCCGAAATCCTGATCGTCGAAGACAACGAGGCGAACATGCGCCTGGCTCGGTTGTTGCTGGTCAATGCCGGCCACAGCGTGTTGTGGGCGGCGGATGCAGAAACCGGGCTGACGCTGGCGCGGGAAAAACAGCCGGCGCTGATCCTGATGGATATCCAGTTGCCGGGCATGGACGGCCTCGCCGCCACCCGCCTGCTCAAGCAAGACCCCGGCACCGCGCACATTCCGGTGATCGCCCTGACCGCCATGGCCATGAAGGAAGACCGCGAAAAGACCCGACTGGCCGGCTGCGACGCCTACATCATCAAGCCGCTGCGCTACAAAGAGCTTTACCAGACCATCGACACCTTGCTGCAACAACATATCAGCCCACTTCTATGAGTCCTCTCCATGGCCAGCCAACCCGCAACGCTACTGATCGTTGATGATGAACCCCAGGTTCGCAAGCTGCTGGAAACCCTGCTGCAGCACGAGGGCTACCAGACCCTGAGTGCCAGCAGCGGTGAAGAAGCCTTGCAGTTGGTGGCGCAGCAACCGCCCGACCTGATCCTGCTGGACATCATGATGCCGGGTATGGACGGCTACGAGGTCGCCAGCCACTTGAAGGGCGACGAAGCCACGGCGAGTATCCCGATCATCATGTTGTCGGCCCTCAGTGAGCCCAGCGCGCGCGTCACCGGGCTGGAAACCGGCGCCGAGGAGTTCATCAGCAAACCGGTGGAGCGTGTCGAGTTGTGGCTGCGGGTGCGCAACCTGCTGCGGCTCAAGGCGCGCGGCGATCATTTGAAAGTCCACAACCTGATGCTTGAGCAGCAACTGCAGCAGCGAACGGGAGAGCCGGCGGGCATGAGCGTGCACGACCTGGCGCGCCAGGATCTGGAAAACGCCCTGCGCCTGGCCGTCGAAACCAATGCATTCAGCGTGCATTACCAACCCAAGGTCGAGCTGGCCGGTGGCCAGATATGCGCACTCGAAGCGCTGCTGCGCTGGGAGCGGCCAGGCTACGGCGCGGTTTCACCGGCGGTATTTGTGCCGATACTCGAGAGCCTGGGCCTGATCGTGCCGGTCGGGCGCTGGGTGATTGATACGGTTTGCCAGCAAATCGCCGTGTGGCAACGCGGTCTGATTGGCGCCGTAGAGGTTTCAGTCAACGTTTCCGGTCATCAATTGATCGAGGGCGACCTGATTGCCGATATCGAACGCACCTTGAGGCAAACCGGGGTGGCGCCGCACTGGCTGGAGGTCGAACTGACCGAAGGCTCATTGATGGAAAACACCCAGCACACCATTGCCAGCCTGCAACGGCTGCGCACGATGGGCGTGAAAATCTCCATCGATGACTTCGGCACCGGTTATTCAAGCCTGGCGTATCTGCGCCGGTTTCCCATCGACACGTTGAAGATCGACATCGCGTTTATTCGCGAGGTCACCACCAACCCGCAAGACGCGGCCATCACCCGCACGATCATTGAACTGGCCCATAGCCTGAGCCTGCAAGTGGTTGCCGAAGGTGTCGAAACCCAGGATCAGCTGGCGTTTTTGAAGGCCGCCGGCTGTGATCAGATTCAAGGGTACTTGTTCAGCCGGCCATTGCCCGCAGCCACGCTGGAACGCCTGCTACTGGAGCGAATGCCGCGGATCTGAAATCTCGTCGCGCAAACACTCGATCAGCCCGCGGTGTGTCGAACTCAATCGCCCCGCGCCACTGACCAGCGAGTTCGAGATCAAACAGGGCGGCGACCTTCATATCGACTATTCAACTGTGTGGCAGAGGCTGATTTGATTTCCAACTGACGGCCACGTTTCCTATGCTGCGAGGGTCACTCACTTTCCGTACAGGTGCCGCATGCCCCTTGAGAACACCCCTCGCCCACTCTGGTTGACCTTTGATTGCTACGGCACGCTGATCCAGTGGGATGAAGCCCTGCGCGCCGCGATCGATAAAATCCTCGACGAAAAAGGTGATCATCAGGTCGACCGGGATACCTTGCTCAGCGCCTACGATCATCACGAACACACGCATATCTGCGCCAGCCCGCGCCTGGACCGCGTGCCTGAGCTGTTCAAGTCCGTGGGTTGGTGAGGCCTATCGAAATCACCTGACGCGCTGCGATCCCACTGTGGGAGCGGGCTTGCCCGCGAATGCGCAGTGTCATTCACCGAATAGGTCGGCTGATACGCCCTCTTCGCGGGCAAGCCCGCTCCCACATGGGGGGGTGTGTACAGGCAGCATTTCAGGGGTCCAGCACCAGGCCGGCGTCGGCGGCTGACTGCACCAGGCTCTTTTGCCACTGCGCCAGGTTGCTCGCCTGGCGCTCTATGGCCAGTGAGTGGTCGAAAGCGCAGTTGAAGTTCAGCCCGGTCGCGTCTTGAAAGCGCCCCAGCAGTCGGCCCTGACGAAATTGGCCGATGCCGAACGGATTCGCCTGGGGCACAACAGTAACGGTGCCGCGCAGCCGCCCTTGAGCCTGTAAGGGGTGTCAGCCGTTGATGTAGCCGAACGGACACCCCTGACAACTGAGCACGAAGGTTGAAATGAGGGGTAAAGATTATCGCCGTCAGGCGCCGGAATCGCTGCACGCAATACTGCCACAAGGGGATGCCACGCCACTGTGCCGTGGCGTATTCCCCTGCCCAGGTGACAGACTTTATGACGCGTATTTCCACCCCCCACGCTGCGCACATGCAGCCAACGCAGGTTCCTGACAGCAACGTTGCACCGCCCAGGCTCACCGCTGAGCCCGGCGCGCCCATTCAGCCAGCCATTGAAGGCACCCGGGCCCACGGTGATCGCGAGCTGGCGGCTCAGTACGGCGCCGCACTGCGCGGCATAACCGGCGTAGCCGCCCGCGACGCTGACCAGAAAATCTGGCCCATTCCCCCGCATTCAACCTTCGGCCAATGGTGGGCGCAGCTGGCCAACGCCTTGCGATCACCGGATGTGGCCCAGTGGGTCCATGACCAGGGCATAGACAGCCACTCGATCAGCCTGAACCCGACGTCCGGGCGGATTTACTTCACACTCAAGCGTCGCCTGGATCCCGCGCAGACGCTGCACACGCTGGGGCTCGACGACAGACACTGGGGCGCCATCAGCGGCCCGGTTCTGCAGGCGGCACGTATCATTGCAGCCGGCCAGGCGGATGCAACCTTCACCCTGCCGGGCGTTACAAACGAGCACATCGCGCCCTTGGCACTGGTGGGCAATTTTTATCAAGAACCGCCCCACCTTTCGGGCACAGCCCTAAAGCAGCGTGCCGACGCACTCAGCCGCGAGCGCCGCTTCGCCGGGCTCGACCCTGTGGCCTTTCCCGGCTTAATCGAATCGCGCAGCGAAAGTGCCCTGCAAAGCCAGAAATCCGTAGTCGACGATACGCATGCGCAGCACCAGGCCGCAGCGTCGTTGCGGTACTTGTCAGCGCAGTTGAAAGACGGCACGCGATCAAATGCCGACATCGCCGATGAGTTACAGGCAAACACCCTTCAACTGGGCACCGACAGCACTTACCGCAGCGATCACACGCAGGCGTGGGCCGAGGTCAGCCTCAAGCAGTTCCTGGAAGATAACGGCTGGGATCTGCCGACCTGCCGCGAGGACATGGACAACCTTGCCCACGCAATCACCACACCACCGCCCATTACTCCGACGCACGGGAACCTTGGCGGTGCGCTGAGCTGGCCGCAACCCCTGGATCAGCGCAACCAGCGACTGTTGAGTACCGGCCTGTACGCAGGCGGCTTGGGCGACATTGATGTGCGCCCGTTTAACAATGTTCTGGAGTACCTGCTCGACAACAGGCCCCTCACGCCCTCAACGCTGAGCCAGCCGCGACGCTTACTCGACGAGTTGCTCAATACGCCCAGAGGCAAGGCACTGGGCGAGGCCATCCAGGCCAGCTTCGAGGCACGGTCAATCAAGGGCAGTGCCACCGATTGGCTGCTGGCGGCATTGAACGTGGAGCGTGTCAGCGTGACCGATCCTTTTGGCGCTGCGCGGCCAGACACGCCACTGAGCATTGAAGGTTACACGCTGTTCTGCGCCGAAAACGCCGGCAAGTCCGCGTCTACCATCGTCAGGGAGTTGGAAGAACACCTGGTGACCACCGGCCGAGCGTCCTCCCCGGCCACCGCCGCAGTGCTGACTCACCTTTTGCTTGCCAGCCGGGCGCCGGCGCTTTTGGTCAAGGACATCCCCGATCAGGTGGCCGTGGGCACCCACAGCTGGGTCAGCTTTGCCACGGCGGTCGCGCGCATCGAGGCAAAAGCGCCAGGGGCAACAGCGGCGATGAGCTATGCGCGCGTCATGCTGGAGGCCAGCGTTGCCCCCGTGACCGATGACGAGCGCCGCATTGAATATGCCGCCCAGCATGAAGCGATCAAGGACTGGGCCGTTGGCAATGGCATGCATTACCCGACCACCGATGCAGCCATGGCCGAAGTGCGTCAGCGATTCAGTGCCCAGGTCAGTGAGTTGAGAGAGGCCGCCGAGACGCAAATCGGCGAGATGCCGACCACAAAAGCCCTGGCGCTGGCGCAACTGAAACTCGCCTTGCCGGCAATGGCCCCGAACCTGTTTGAAGAAAAATGCATCACCTCGCAGCCCGCCAGCCGGCACTATCCGGGACCTTACTCGCTGCTGGATCTGTTTATCGACGGCAGAGCCCTGCTCGGCGCTCCCGACTCGTCCGACGATTGGGGCCGGGCCGGTCGCGCTGTGCTCAGCGCGGTGACGTTGGGCAGCGTCTCTTTGCCCACCGATGGCGCGCCAGGGGCTTGGGTAACGTCATCGAATGCAATCAACATCAACGCCGCTCTGGCAACGCTTAAAGACCTGCCACGTCCGCAGGATGCTTTTGATCAAGGGTTTGCGTCCTATGCCAACCGCGTAAAAAAGACCACCGCTGCGCAGCTCAAGCACTTGATAGCCACGCTGCCGCTGCAAGACCGACAAAACCTGGAATTCGGCAAAATAAGCGTGCGCAAGGAAATTGAATACAGCCGAGACGATCGCCGCGTTGCAGAAGGAGTGCTACTGGTCGAGACCCAGCACAATGGCAAGACCATGACCTATGCAGTCGACCGCCTCAAGGGCACGGTGACCCGGCGGCCGGGCCAGACTTACAAAGAGTACCCACCGGCCGGCGGTTGGTATCCGTCACCCGGCAAACGCTACGATGCCATAAAGCCTGCGGGTGAATACTCATCGGCGCTGCTGGATGAGCGCCAAGGTGCGCAAACCGTGCCTGATAGCTTCGCCAGTGACCGAACCCGGTACATCGCCGATGCGCTGATCGAAGACATCAACCTGCCTGCGGTGCACCGCAGCGCCAGAGGCGTGACGACCTTCGACACTGAAGTGCCGACCTATAAGGTGGTTGAGGAAGTAGCGCTGAATCTGATCCCGTTCAGGTCAGCCATCAAGCATTTCATCGACGGCAACGTGAAGGACGGTATCGTCGATCTGGCCTTCGATATCTTTGGTTTCGCGGTGGGCCTGGGGGCTGCGGCCAAGGGCGCGAAAGGCGCACTGGCCGGCGCTTCGGCCATTTCCAAACTCGGCCAGACGTTCAAGATCGTCGGGCGTGCGGCGGTCGGCTCGCTCAACCCCCTGAGCGGAGTGGATGACCTGGCTCGCGGCGTCGCCAATGGCGTACGCAGCTGGACCGGCGCCGCTTATAAGGGCCTCAAGCACCTGCGCGGGTCTTACCGCAGTGTCAACCTGCTCGAGTTGGCGAAAAAGCCCGATATCGCGCAAGGCACCTTCAGGGCCTCTCACCGTGCGCAGAGCCCCCCAGCGCTGGCCACATTCGATGAGGCGACCCAAAACTGGTACGCCTTTGATCCGCGCACGAAGCAGGCGTACGGCAAAGCGCTGGACAACTTTGTCGTCGACAGCTCCAACTCAAACGACGCCAGCAGCCTGCACGCCCTCGGCGGCGATGACCTGGTGAAGATCGCCGAACGGCAACAGGGCCTGGCGGCAAACGGCACATTCAAGGTCGGGCAACAGACCGTCGAAGGTCAGGCCGTGCTGTTCCAGGGTCACTGGCATCAATACGACGCGGTGAAAAAATACCCCTTTGGCCCCCCGCTCAAAGACTTCACGCCCAAGCGCCTGGCGGCCAGTGGCGAGACCCGCACACTGGATGCCAACCTGCGTGGTTATGAAGCCAGACACATAGCCCCCGACGCGCTTTCGACCAAGGGCTTGCAGGGCAACGTGTACGTAGGCCGCAGTAAAAAAGAATATGTAAGGGTCGACGGCACACTCTATGAGTCACGGTTGAAGGAGGGCCAGCGAGTCATCCGGCACCCCAATGGCACGCGGCCAGAGATCGCTATCAGGGACCTCGGCGCGTCCGGCTGGGAACCCACCTCCAGGTCCGCCCGGCTGCTGGGTGGCACCCATGACACACCCACGCCCTGGAAGTTTGGCGACAGCACTTACGTGGTCCCGATGGATGACATCCAAGTCGTCGAACATGCAGCCACGCCGTTCAGGCTCAATCACAAAGGCGCCGAACACAGCGTCATCTTCGACAGCTCGGCCGGTGCGTGGAAAGAGACCACGCTCGCCACGGGTATCGATGACACGCCCGCGAGGTATTTCTGGCGAAGTGGCAAGGGCAAGTGGCAACGGGGAACGCTTGATGAGTTCAGCAAAGCTAAAAAAGCCGACGCGCATCAGTACACCTTTATTGATGTCTCACCGCCGTCGGTGCTGAAGGTACCAAACGAGGTGAAACCGCTGCCCAAGGCGCTGCACTATTTTTGGGCCGGCCAGGCAATACCGTCGCACCTGGCCGACAACATTGCCAGGAACGCCACTCAAGCGCCCGGCTACACCTCCATCCTTCACGTCGATGCCGACAGCCCGGCGGTGTTTCAACGCATAAAAACCACGCTGCAGAGCAAGGCTCCCGGCGTGAAAGTGCTGAACCTGCATGAGGACGAAGTCTTCAAGCAGCTCAGGCGCGGCGAAATGTACGACTACTTTCGGCAGGGGCAAGGCAAAAACCTGGCGGCCGCCTCGGACGTTGCGCGTTATCCCATCATGAACAAGCACGGCGGCGTGTATCTGGACACCGATGACGTCATTCAAAAAAACATCGGCACCGACGCATTGCTCGCCGGCCCTGACGATGTTCTGCTCGGCGCGCCGGTCGTGCATAGCCTGACCGACTACACGCCGTTCTATAACACCAGTAACTTCGCGACACGCCCTGGCAACCCGGTCATCGAAGCGATGATCACGCAGATGAACCAACGCTTTAAGGCCAACAAGGCGTACTTCGCGGCCAACCGCCCCACTGCCACGAAAACCGCCGATGGCCGGGTGCACTACACGCCCGAATTCACCGCGTATGAACGCAAGATATTCGAGACCGCTGGCCCGAATCTATTCAATGACATCCTCAAGTCGAACCGGCCCGACCTGTACGAGCTGGGTTTGGATGGATTAGCCAAAGAGTCCAAGCTGGTCGACGGCAGCCTCGTCTCGTCCGGGCCTATCGTCGACATTGAAAACGACGTGCTTCGCGTCTACGCCAGCAAAGGGCTTGCGCCACCGGATCACCTGCGTGAGCAGATACAAAAAATCAAACACCACCACTACCCGCTGCGCTACCGGTTCCACATCAGCATCGGCGCCGATCACTCGTGGATCAACACCTGACCCAACAACTTTGAACCAGTACCGGGTCGTGGTCCTCCAACGGCTACAAACCACGGCCACGGTGCACGTTCGATGACTTTTATTCTTTGGTTGGCCGTACTCGGCGCGGTATTGCTGACCCTCGCCCTCACCTCCTCCTACCTGCGCTGGATGCCGGTGACAACCTCGGCAGTCTGCCTGTTGCTGGGCATCGCCATCGGCCCGCTGGGCATGGACCTGCTGCAGATGGACATCAAGGCCTCCGCACGCTGGATGGAGCACTTAACCGAAGTGGCGGTGCTGTTTTCGCTGTTCGTCAGCGGCTTGAAGCTGCGCCTGCCCTTGCGGCATCGCACCTGGCGCATTGCGTTTGGCATGGCTGGCCCGGTGATGTTGCTGACTATCTTGGGCAGCGGCCTCGCGCTGCATTACCTGTTCGACCTTTCCTGGGGCGTTTCGCTGTTGGTCGGCGCTATTCTTGCGCCGACCGACCCGGTACTGGCCGGCCTGGTTCAGGTCAACAATGCGCAGGACTATGACGCGCTGCGTTTTGGCCTGTCGGGCGAGGCCGGCCTGAACGATGGCACGGCGTTTCCGTTTGTGATCTTTGCGCTGTTATTCATGCAGCACGGCGGCTTTGACGGTGACTGGCTGGGCGGTTGGGCGCTGAAAAACCTGCTGTGGGCCGTACCGGCCGGGTTGCTGATCGGATACTGGATGGGCCGGGGCATCGGCCGCGTGACCTTGTGGATGCGCATCACCAACGAAGACAGCACCTTGTCACCCAACGATTACCTGACGCTGGCGTTGATCGCCCTGGCCTACGTGGCAGCCGAGGCCGTGGGCGGCTACGGCTTTTTGTCGGTGTTCGCCGCCGGGCTCGGCTTGCGCCAGGCAGAGTTCAGGTCCACCGGCAATTCGCAGACGCCCTCCGAGCACTTGGCATTGCCGGTGGTGGGCCATCTGGAAGTCGAACCTGCGCGCGCGCTCCAAGGTGATGTCAGTGAACTGCAAGACACGCAGATCGCCGCCGGTGTGATGATGGGCGACATGTTGTCATTCGGCAGCCTGGTGGAGCGCTCGATGGAGGTTTTCCTGGTGACGCTGCTGGGGATCATTCTGGTCAGTCATTGGGACTGGCGCGCGCTGCCGGTGGCGGCGCTGTTGTTTTGCGTGATCCGGCCGGCGAGTGTGCTGGCGGTGCCTTGGGGCAGCCTGATCGACTATCGGCAGCGCGGTTTGATGGGCTGGTTCGGTATCCGCGGGATCGGCAGCATCTACTACCTGTTTTATGCGCTCAACCACGGGTTGATCGGCACCAGCAGTGCGGTGGCGGTGAACCTTACGGTGTCGGTGATCGCCTTGAGCATCGTCGTTCATGGCCTGAGTACCCAGCCGATGCTGGTCTGGTATGAACGACGTGCCAAGGTGAAAGCTCAAAAAATTGCAGCTCAGTCCTGATTTTCGGTATGACCGACATCGGCCGCGTCATCCAGATCGTTCAGCGGCACTTCTGCATCATCCATCAATGAACCCGGGTCTTCGTTGCCCGGGTCATTGAGTTCTTCGTCGTCTAGATCTGACATGACCGTCTCCTCTAACCGCCTTGGGTATCGATATCGGCATCCGTCTCAGGCTTGGCTTCGGGCTCAGGCTTGAAGTCGGGGCTGTAGTCGTTTTCCTTGGCTTTTGGGTCGCTGGCAGGTTTTGGGTCTTTCGGCGCGTCGGCGGCAGTGCCGGGGGCCGGCTCTCCACCATCGATGGCCGGGTCGTTGCGGTTGCTGACTTGCGGATCATTGCTTGTGTTCATGGGGTCACCTCTTCGCAGTTTCGGAAAACACATCCTGCGTAAAGGTAAGGTCCCGCGCAGGACGATGAAGTTCCGACGATTTAACCAGCGTGCTCAAGACACAGGGTTATCGATCTGGATGTAGAACGCGTAGACGCCCAGCAATAGCCAGAACACCATGAACAGCCACGGCGCGCGCATGGAGAACAGCAGCGACTTGCGATAGCCCTTGTGCGACGACTCGGTTTCACAAAACAGCGGCGAATCGTCATAGGCCAAGCCCATCACCGGCTCGCTGCGCAGCAATTCACTTTGTTTGTAGTGCCAGTGGTCGATGATTTCGTACGCGGCGCGGATCCCCGGCCAGGCATTCAGAGAACTGAGCACCCCCAGGGAGGCCAGGAACACCGGCACGATCAAGGTGAAAAACTTGCCCCATTCCGGGTTCAGGTTGCCCATGCCGGAGACAAAGGCGATGACCAGGAACGACTGCGCCGTCAGGTAGGCGTCGGTGCGGTTGGCCAGGATGGAGGTTTCGTACTGGATTTCGCGGCGATAGAAGTCAAGGCGGTCCTTGGGCGAACCAAAAATCTTGGCGTTGTGTTCACTGTGATCGTCCAGCGCTGCTTCGGGAGTGTTCGGGGAGATAATTCTGGGCACGACGGTGCTCCACAAGGTTGCGAGTCTCGTTAGAAGAATCGGGGAGCAGTGAAGTTCAAGTTTGTTCATGCACCATTGTGGAACACGCCCTGCACCCTTGTAGTGAGCGGGCTTGCCCCGCGTTGGAGTGCGCGGCGTTGCTGCGTTTTTCTGGGGCCGCTGCGCAGCCCGACGCGGGGCAAGCCCGCTCGCCACAACATGCCCCGCTAACACCATCAGCCGGCTCGTCGCAGGATTAAATCGACACAAGGCCCAGTTCCGGCACACGCATTGCTTTATCCATTCATCTGCCCGGATTCAGGAGCATTCGTTACCCCCCGACCCAGAGCCGACCCCATAAGAAAGTAAGGACCAGGCCTGTTGGCACGATCAGCCACGGGCTCATAAAAAAATGCGTTTTTTAAAGCGGCAGTGCCACCCAAGCATCCCTGGGCACTGACAAGGTACTGGAATGGCTCGATCTTTCTTTGATGAAATGAATGACGCACAGGGCGTGTGCCGTGCGCATTATCAGGATTTCTCCCGCTGGCTGGCCAACACGCCGCCGGAACTGCTGGCGCAAAGGCGCCGCGAAGCCGATTTGCTGTTCCACCGCGCCGGCATCACCTTCACCCTCTACGGCGACGAGCAGGACACCGAGCGCCTGATCCCCTTCGATATCATTCCGCGCAGCATCCCCGCCACTGAATGGAGCGTGATCGAACGCGGCTGTATCCAGCGAGTCAATGCGCTGAACATGTTCCTGGCCGACATCTATCACGACCAACGCATTATCAAGGCCGGGATCATTCCCGCCGAGCAGGTGCTGGGCAACGAGGGTTATCAGAAGGCGATGGTCGGGCTGGACCTGCACCGCGACATCTATTCGCATATTTCCGGGGTTGACCTGGTGCGCGACGGCGACGGCACCTATTACGTGCTCGAAGACAACCTGCGCACCCCCAGCGGCGTGAGCTACATGCTCGAAGACCGCAAGATGATGATGCGCCTGTTCCCGGAAGTGTTCGCCAAGCAGCGCATCGCGCCGGTGGACCACTACCCCAACCTGCTGCTCAAGACCCTGAAAAGCTCCAGCCGCCTCGACAACCCCAACGTGGTGGTATTGACGCCTGGGCGCTTCAACAGCGCCTTTTTCGAACACGCCTTCCTTGCCCGAGAAATGGGCGTGGAACTGGTCGAAGGCGCCGACCTGTTCGTGCACGACCTCAAGGTGTTCATGCGCACCACCGACGGGCCCAAGCCGGTGGATGTGATTTACCGGCGTATCGACGACGCCTTCCTCGACCCCAAGGCCTTCAACCCCGATTCGATGCTCGGCGTGCCGGGGCTGGTCGCCGCCTATTGCGCCGGCAATGTGGTGCTGGCCAATGCGATTGGCACCGGCGTGGCCGATGACAAGTCGGTTTACCCGTACGTGCCGGAGATGATCCGCTTTTATCTGGATGAAGAGCCGATCCTGCAAAACGTGCCGACCTTCCAGTGCCGCAAGCCGGATGAACTGTCCCACGTGCTCGCCCACTTGCCGGAACTGGTGGTCAAGGAAACCCAGGGCTCGGGCGGCTACGGCATGCTGGTCGGCCCGGCCTCCACCGCCGCCGAAATCGAGGATTTCCGCCAACGCATCAAGGCACGTCCCCACGCCTACATCGCCCAACCGACCCTGAGCCTGTCCACCTGCCCCACCTTCGTCGAAAACGGCATTGCGCCGCGGCATATCGACCTGCGCCCGTTCGTGCTCTCGGGCAAGGAAACCCGCCTGGTGCCCGGCGGCCTGACCCGCGTGGCATTGAAGGAAGGCTCGTTGATCGTCAACTCGTCGCAAGGCGGCGGAACCAAGGACACCTGGGTGGTGGAGGGCTGAGTATGTTGAGTAGAACCGCCGCAGATCTGTACTGGATGTCGCGTTACCTGGAGCGTGCCGAGAACCTGGCGCGCATGCTCGAAGTCAGTTACTCGCTGTCGCTGATGCCCCAGGCCGGGCGCAGCGATGGGCTGGACGAACTGGCGATGGCGTTGCTCAGCAGCGGCACCCTGGAAAGTTACCTGGAGCGTCACACACAACTGGACGCGACGCTTATGCTGCACTTTTTCGCCCTCGACGAAGAAAACCCCGCGAGCATCTACAACTGCCTGCGTGCCGCCCGGGGCAACGCCCACGCGGTACGCGGGCGCATTACCGCCGACATGTGGGAAAACCTCAACGCCACCTGGCTGGAAATGCGCAGCATCGCCGCCGGTGGCCTGGCGCGGCACGGCATCAGCCACTTCTGTGACTGGGTCAAGCAGCGTTCGCACCTGTTCCGCGGCGCGACGTCCGGCACCATCATGCGCAATGACGCGTACCGATTTATTCGCCTGGGCACCTTCGTCGAGCGCGCGGACAACACCTTGCGCTTGCTGGACGCGCGCTATGAAATGTTTGGCGAGGAGTCGGAAGAAGTCAGCGACTTGTCGGCGCGCGGCTACTACCAGTGGAGCGCCCTGCTGCGGGCGTTGTCGTCGTTTGAGGCCTACACCGAGCTGTACCCGAACGCGTTGAATGCGCGCTCGGTGTCGGAGTTGCTGCTGCTGCGCAGTGATGTGCCGCGTTCGCTGCATGCGTGTATCGAGGAGTTGAGCCATATCCTCGCCGACTTGCCCGGCAGTTATGGGCGCACCGCGCAGCGCCTGGCGGCCGAATTCGAGGCGCGCCTGCGCTATACCGGGATCGACGAGATTCTGGAGGACGGCTTGCACAGCCGCCTGACAGACTTTATCGACACGGTGCGCGAGTTGGCACGGGCGATTCATAGCTCGTACCTTGAAGTGGTGTGAGTTGCAGTCACTTAACTGTCAGTTCGGGTGATTGACCCTGCTCAGGTGCCGCTCTTATGTTGGGCAGGTGAAAGGCTCTCCCATCCCTAGAACAGGTACCGCGCATGTCCGAACTGACACTGACCCCCGCCGCCGCTCAGACGTTGCAACGCTGGCACGCGATGCTGGCCGGGCGCGATCTGCAATCGCTGCCCGAGCTGCTGGCGCCTGATGCCGTCTTCCGCTCCCCGATGGCCCACACGCCCTACCCTGGCGCGCCCGTGGTGTCGATGATTCTCAACACTGTGATCACGGTGTTTGAAGACTTTAAATACCACCGTGAACTGGCCACGGCCGACGGGCTCAGTGTGGTGCTGGAGTTCAGCGCGCGGGTGGGCGACAAGCAACTCAAGGGGATTGACCTGATTCGTTTTAATGAGTTGGGGCAGATCGTTGAATTTGAAGTGATGGTGCGGCCGCTGAGCGGGTTGCAGGCGTTGGGTGAGGAAATGGGGCGGCGGTTGGCGCCTTATCTGGCAAAAACCAAAGGTTAAAACTGTGGGAGCGGGCCTGCCCGCGATGGCGGTGGTTCAGTTGCATGGGTGGTGACTGAGCGGACGCCATCGCGGGCAAGCCCGCTCCCACATGGGTTTTGTGTTGGTTATTGGTTTTTTACCAGTACGGGTTCTGCGCGGTATTGGTCCGGGAACAGCTTTTTCAGCTGCGCCACTTTCGGCAGGTCATTGATCACGATGTAGGGGTAGGACGGGTTCTCGGTGAGGAAGTCCTGGTGATAGGACTCGGCCGGGTAAAACGCCTTGCCCATCTCCACTTTGGTCACGATCGGCTTGTCGAAGGCCTTGGCGGCGTCGAGCTGTGCGATGTAGGCCTGGGCGACTTTTTGCTGCTCGGCATTCTGCGCGAAAATCTCCGAGCGGTACTGGGTGCCACTGTCCGGGCCCTGGCGGTTGAGTTCGGTGGGGTTGTGGGCCACCGAGAAGTAGATCTGCAGCAGCTTGCCGTAGCTGACCTTGCTCGGATCGTAGGTCACCGACACCGCCTCGGCGTGGCCGGTGTCGCCCTCGCTGACCGACTCGTATTGCGCCGTGTTGGCCGCACCGCCGTCATAGCCGGACACCGCGTTTTTCACGCCCTGTACGTGCTGGAACACGCCTTGCACGCCCCAGAAGCAGCCACCGGCAAACACCGCGGTTTGCAGGTTGCCGGGCTCGGCCGGCAGGTCGAGCGTGGGCGGCGCGATCATCACCGCGTCATCGGCGGCGCCGAAAGAAAAGGCCGAGCTTTGGCCGACGAAGGTGGCGAAGGCCAGTGCGGGTAAAATTTTGAGAAGCCTCATAAAAAATCACTCCAGAGCGCGGTCGGGTGTGGGAGCTGGCTTGCCTGCTCCCACATTGATTGGGTTTTCACTTGAAGATTGATGGGTCAGCCGAAGGTGAAGGCATATGCCGCCACGTGCGGGTCGAGAAATTCGATGCTGAAGGTGCGGTCCTGAACGGCGCCGGGCTGGCGTACTAGCTGATACAGGCGTTGCTCGGTCACCGTGCCGCTGCCATCGGGCGCCACATCCGTGCCGTGGGCATCGCCCGGCGCTTGGCCGTCAATCCTCACCTTGAAGCGCACCGGTTTGCCATCGGCACCCGGGCCCAAAACCAGGTGCAGGTCACGGGCATGGAAGCGGTAGACGATGCGCCCGCCAGCCTGGTCGAGGGTGGCTTGCTGGCCGCCGACATTCCATGGGCCTTCCAGGGTCCAGTTGTTCAGCGCCAGGGTGCCGGCTGCCGGGTAATTCACCACTGTGTCGGTGCCCAGGGTGCCGGTGGTGACGAAGTTTTGCGCACGCTGGAAGCCCAGGTAGGTTTCCGGCGATTGCACCTCGTTCATGTCCGGCGCTTGCTGCAGGCCCTTGGCGTCGGCTTCGATCAAGCCACCGGCGACGTTGGTCGCGCCGGCCTCACGCAGCAGTTGCTGAATGACGCGTTCGGACTCGGCGTAATCGCCTTCGCCAAAGTGGTGATAGCGAATCTGGCCCTTGGCATCGGCAAAGTAGTGCGCCGGCCAGTACTGGTTGTTGAAGGCGCGCCAGACTTTATAGTTGTTGTCGATCGCCACCGGGTAGGTGATGCCCAGATCCTTCATGGCCTTGGTGACGTTGCTCACGTCGCGTTCAAAGGCGAATTCCGGGGCGTGCACGCCAATCACCACCAGGCCCTGGTCGTGGTATTTCGCGGCCCAGGCTTTGACGTAGGGCAAGCTGCGCAGGCAGTTGATGCAGGAGTAAGTCCAGAAATCCACCAGCACCACTTTGCCTTTGAGCGCTTCGGCGCTCAGTGGCGGGCTGTTGAGCCACTGCACCGCGCCGTCCAGCGCCGGCAATGCACCTTCAATGGGCAGCGAATCGCTGTGGTTGGCCGCCGCCATCATGGCTCCGCCAGCCATCATCGCGCCGCTCTTCTGTTCGGGCTTGGCGCTGAGTGTGTCCACCAGGCGTTGTTCCAGGCCGCCGGTGGAGGCTGTCGACAAACGCGACAGCACGCCGGTGTCCAAGCCCAGCGCGATGGCGGCCACGCCGGCCAACATCAGCGCTCCCAGGCCGCGGCGCAACCATTCGCCGGCGCCGAGCGACTTTTTCATCAAGCCAAAGACTTTACCGCCGACCAGCAGCGCCAGCGCCAGTGACGTCGCAGCACCGGCGGCGTAGGCCAGCAACAGCAAGGTGGTGCCGATGCTGGCGCCCTGCAGCGCCGCGCCGGTCAGTACCAACCCGAGGATGGGCCCGGCGCAGGGTGCCCAGAGCAAACCGGTGGCCACGCCGATCAGGAACGAGGCGCCCGGACGCGGTTTGGCGTCGGCCCCAGCGGCTTCGGACAGGCGACTGCCGGCGGCTACCAGTGGCCGCGTCAGGCGTTCCGACAGTTGCGGCAACAGCAACGTGAGTCCGAACAGGGCAACGCACAGCAACGCGAGCCAGCGCCCGTATTGATTGACTTGCACCACCCAGCCGCCGCCCACTGCCGCCAGCGAGGCCACCAGGGCGAACGTCACCGCCATCCCCGCTAACAGCGGCAAGCCACTGCGCATAAACGGCTGCCCGGTGCGAGCGAAGACAAAAGGCAGAACAGGCAGGATGCACGGGCTGACAATGGTCAGCACGCCGCCCAGATACGCGAGAACCAGAAGCCACATGGGTTCGTCCCTTATAAGTATTGATAAGCATCGGCTTAAGCCGCCGTGAACGTCATGGCCGCGCCATTCATGCAATAGCGCAGGCCGGTGGGTGCAGGGCCATCGTCGAAGACGTGCCCTTGGTGGCCACCACAGCGGCGGCAGTGAATTTCCTTGCGCACCACGCCGAAGGAGGTGTCGACGTGGCTGGCGACCGCGTTGTCCAGTGGCTGCCAGAAGCTTGGCCAGCCGGTGTGGCTGTCGAATTTGGTGGCCGAGGAGAACAGCGGCAGCGCGCAGCCGGCGCAGGCGAAAGTGCCCGTGCGGTGCTCGTCGTTGAGCGGGCTGGTGTAAGGCCGTTCGGTGCCCTCCTCGCGCAGAATGTCGAATTGCTCGGCGCTGAGCAGGCTGCGCCACTGAGCCTCGGTGTGGTTGACCTCGAAGGTTTCGGCGGCTTCGGCGTCGGTGACCAGGTTGAGCTGTTTGAGCAGGCCGCCGGCCAGGACGGCGACACCCAGGCCGCCGGTGGCGAGGAGTATTTGTCGGCGTGAATACATGGGATTTTCCTCATTGATGGCTGGCGCTGATCGTGTGGCTGCAGGGTTGGTGTGGCGAGCGGGCTTGTCCCGCGTTGGCGTGCGTGGCGCTCCCGGTTTTTTTGGGGCCGCTGCGCAGCCCGACGCGGGGCAAGCCCGCTCGCCACGGGGATCTGGCTAGCCAAAAGCCTTTCTTGTCGTAACCGGTGCCTTTGTATTGAGGTGATCCTGGGCCATGGGCGGTCGCGAAATCCTCACGCAGAGTTAAACAATTCGTGATAACTACACTGTTGCAAAACCCGCACAATGCGCGGACTACAAGTGAAGGTTTCTGAAGGTTTCCAGCATGGATCAGCCCAAACGTGTCCTGGTGGTCGAGGACGACGCCCATATCGCCGACTTGATCTGCCTGCACCTGCGCGACGAGCAGTTTGAGGTGGTGCACAGCGCCGATGGCAACGAAGGTTTGCGCCTGCTCGAGCAAGGCGGCTGGGATGCGTTGATCCTCGACTTGATGCTGCCCGGCGTCGACGGCCTGGAAATCTGCAGGCGTGCCCGCGCCATGACGCGCTACACCCCGATCATCATCACCAGCGCGCGCTCCAGCGAGTTGCACCGCATCCTTGGGCTGGAGCTGGGCGCCGACGATTACCTGGCCAAGCCGTTTTCGATGCCCGAGCTGGTCGCGCGGGTCAAGGCGCTGCTGCGCCGCGTGGACGCGATGGCGCGCAACTTGAAGATGGACGCCGGCAGCCTCGACCTCGGCCAGTTGTTCATCAACCCGCTGACCCGCGATGCGACCCTGCAAGGCCAGCGCCTGGACCTGACGCCGCGCGAGTTCGACCTGCTGTATTTCTTCGCCCGACAGCCGGGCAAGGTGTTTTCGCGCATGGACCTGCTCAACGCGGTGTGGGGCTACAGCCACGAAGGCTATGAACACACCGTGAACACGCACATCAACCGCCTGCGCGCCAAAGTCGAAACCGACCCGGCCAACCCGGCGCTCATCCTCACGGTGTGGGGCCGGGGCTACAAGTTTGCCGAGAGCGCGTCATGAAACTGACCCTGACCCAGCGCCTGTCGGTGGTGTTCGCCGTGCTGCTGGTGATTTGCAGCGGCACCTCGGCATGGCTGCAGGTGCGCTCCAACCGCATGCATGAACTGGAAGTGGTGCAAGGCCTGTCGCGCGACCTGGCGGCGCATATTGCCCGCGACACTCAACTGATGGACGCCGACGGCCTCAATCCCGAGGCGGTGCGCAACCTGTTCAGCCAGTTGATGCTGGTCAACCCGAGTGTCGAGGTGTACTTGCTCGATAATGACGGGCGTGTGGTCGGGAATGCCGCGCCCAGCGGGCATTTGCTGCGCGACAAGGTCGACCTCGCACCGGTGCGCCGATTCCTCAGCGGCGCGATGCTGCCGATCCTCGGCGATGACCCGCGCAGCGTCGATGGGCGCAAGGTATTCAGCGCGGCACCCCTCAAGGCCAACGGCCAGCAAACCGGCTTTCTGTACGTGGTGCTGTTGGGCGAGGCCCATGATGTGTACGACGCCAAAGACGCGACCGGCATGGCGCTGAAGATTGCCTTGTGGTCCATCGGCCTGGTCGCCCTGCTCTGCCTGTTGGCCGGCTTGATCGCCTTTGCCTGGATCACCCGACCGCTGCGCCAACTCACCGACAAGGTGGGCCGGTTCGACATCAACGGCGCCCCTAAACCTGCGCAAATCAACACCCCCGAACTCGACAGCGGCGATGAAATCGCAGTACTCGACCATGCCTTCGTGCAAATGGAAAACCGCCTGGGCGAACAATGGCGCGCCATCACCCATCAGGACCAGGAACGCCGGGAAATGGTCGCGAACATCTCCCATGACCTGCGCACGCCGTTGGCGTCGCTGCACGGCTATCTGGAAACCCTGTCCCTCAAGGACGCCAGCCTCAGCCCCGACGAGCGCCGCCGCTACCTGGGCATCGCCCTCGACCAAAGCCGCAAAGTGGGCGGGTTGGCCCAGTCACTGCTGGAGCTGGTGCGCCTGGAACATGGTTTTGTGCAGCCGGTGATCGAAGGCTTTTCCCTGCCGGACCTTGTGCAAGACATCTTCCAGAAATTCGCACTCACCGCCGAAGCCCGCTCCATTACCCTCACCGCCACGCTGCCGCCACAGGTGCCAACGGTGCTGGCCGACCTGGGCCTGATCGAACGTGTGCTGACCAACCTGCTCGACAACGCCTTGCGGCACACGCCGGTAAACGGCGAAGTCGAAGTGATCCTGGCGCCCGAGGCTACTTGTGTGGCAGTGACCGTCAGCGACAGCGGCCCGGGCATCGACGCGCAGTTGCGCGAAGGCTTGTTCCTGCGCGCGTTCACCATCGGCGGCGCACGCCGCGATGGCGGCCTGGGCCTGCGCATCGTGCACCGTATCCTGCAATTGCACGGGCGCAGCATCCAACTGGTGGAGCGCCCAGGCCATGGGGCGACCTTCAGGTTCTCCCTAGAAACGCGAGCATCAGCGCGTTGACCCGCTCGGCCTGTTCGTTCTGGATCCAGTGACCGCAGTTGGCCAACACCTGCTGGTGCAGGTTGGGCACTGCGTCGGGCATGCGCTTGAGGGTGTGGGCTTCAAACACGCCGACCGGATCACGGTCGCCAATCAGGAATAATGTGGGTTGCAGCACGGGCTGGCCGGCGAGGAACTCGGTGCGCTGCCAGTTGCGCTCAAAGTTGCGATACCAGTTCAGCGGGCCACGAAAACCGCGCTTGCTGAAGGTTTGCACGTAAACGTCCAAGTCCGCTTGAGTACACCACGTCGGCAATGCGCCGGGGGCCGAGACGCCGTCGAACAAGGTGGCGTTGGCTGGCTTTTTCTGCAGGAACACGTCCTGATCCTGCATGAACAGCCGCAACGTGCGTTCGATGTCGGCATCCAGTTCCCGCTCGGCTACGCCCGGTGCCTGGAAATACAGGATGTAGTTGAAGCGCTCGGCGTACAGCTCGCGCATGATCTCGATCACCGGGCGCCGGGCGCGTCCGGCAAACGGCACGGACATTGTGATCAAGCGGGCGACCCGCGCAGGCTCCAGTAACGCCAGATGCCAGGCCACCACGGCGCCCCAGTCGTGGCCGACCATCACCACCTGTTGATGGCCGAAATGGTCCATGGCCTGCTGAATATCGGCACACAAGGTCAGTAACTCGTAATCGGCGACCTCGGCAGGCGAACTCGATTCGCCGTAGCCGCGCATGTCGGGCGCGAACACCCGATACCCGGCGCCGGCCAGCGCGCGAATCTGCTCTCGCCAGGAGTGCCAGCACTCCGGAAACCCGTGCAGCAGCCAGATCGGCTGGCCGTGCTCGGGCCCGGCGATGTGGACGCTCAACTCAATACCGTTGACCTGAACCTTGTCATGCTGGATATCGCTCATCACTGGCTTCCTTGTGATCGATGGTGTGAAGGTTATGAAGGGAGCGCTCGCGGTATTCGCGTGGGGTGCACTTCATCTGACGTTTGAATACGCTGCTGAAGGCGCTGTCCGACTGGTAGCCCAACGCCTGGCCGATGCTGGACACACTGCTGCCGGAGGTGTTCAAGGCCTTTATCGCCAAGTGCATGCGCCAGCGGGTCAGGTACTCCTGAGGGGCCATTCCGACCTGCTGTTTGAAGCGCAAGGCAAACGTCGAACGGGACTGATTGGCAATGCCGGCCATGTCGCTCAAGGTCCAACGCCGCGCCGGTTCGGCGTGCACTTGCGCAAGTACCGGTGCCAGCCGAGGGTCGGTCAATGCCGCCAACCAGCCTTGAGTGCTGGCACCCAGGGAAGATTGATAGAGCCGCAGGATTTGCACCAGCATCATTTGCGCCAAATGCTCGGTCATCAATGCCGCGCCGAGTCTTGGCCCGGCATATTCCAGGGCCAGCCGCTCCAGGCACCAGCGCAACACGCCGGCCTGTTCGGACCTGGCGCTGATACGCACCACCGGCGGCAACCCATCGAGCAACAAACGCGCATCATCGCCGTAGGTGAACAGCCCACCAATCAGAAACAAATCCTGCGCGTCGCCCACGCGGGCGATGCCGTCCACCGCCTCGCGGTAAACGTCGCGCGCGTCAACGCCCTCCCGTGCAAGGTTGCTGGACAATCTCCACGGACGGTTGTGTGTCAGTAAAAAACAATCGCCCTCGCTCAAAGCGATGGGCACCGGCTCGCCCTCCACTTCCAGCCAACAGTTGCCCGCCACCACGGATTGAACTTGATGCCCTGCGGCGCCGGAAAATTCACCGCCCACGTGCCGCCGGCCTTCAAGCCCGCGAACAACGTGCGGTGGCTTTTCAAGCGGGCCAATACCTCGGAGAGAGTATCCATAATAAAAATCTCCGGACGATCGCGATAGAAACACAGACTTTAGGGCATTCCGCGTCCGACCGCCGAAGAAGAACATAGCCCTACCCCAAATGGAGAACGGCTATGACGCGCAAACAAGCCCCCCTCAACAGTGGTTTTGGTGCCAGTACCACCGCGCTGCAAGCGTCGGCCGCTAAAAACTTGCGCGGTATGACCGCCATCGTCACCGGCGGTTACTCCGGAATTGGTCTGGAGGCCACTCGCGCACTTGCAAGTGCCGGAGCACGGGTGATCGTCCCTGCACGTGACGCGCAAAAGGCGCAGCGCAGTCTGCACGGCATACAAGGCCTTGAATCGGTGCACCCCGGCGAATCCTTACTGACCTGGTTCGGCATCTGGACAAAAAGGACTTGGCGTTCGTCGGCGCGCTGGATGAACACGGCGCTGTGCGCGCGGCCAGCCATTACAAAAGCCCCGCACAAGGCGCCGCCACGCTGGTGCGGTGTGGCGTCCCCCCGCAACTTGAAGGAATGGGCGGCCTGTACTGCGAGGACTGTGAAGTTGCCACCCCCACTGAAGATCACACCCCGCGCAGCGGCATTCCCCCCAGAGCGATCGATTCGGAGCAAGCCGAAAAACGCTGGGCGCTGAGTGAACAACTGAGCGGCATCACGCTTGAGTGACGGGCGCCCACCAGCGCGGCAATAATTGGCGAACGCGCGCTTCGCCAAAGCGGTCGTCAATCAACATCACCACGCCCTCATCCTGCTGGCTGCGAATCACGCGCCCCGCCGCCTGCACCACTTTCTGAATGCCGGGGTACAGGTAGGTGTAGTCGTAACCGGAGCCGAAAATCGACGCCATGCGCGCTTTCATCTGTTCGTTGATCGGGTTCAGTTGCGGCAAACCCAAAGTGGCGATGAAGGCGCCAATCAAGCGTGCGCCGGGCAAATCAATGCCTTCGCCAAACGCACCGCCCAGCACGGCAAAGCCGATGCCCTGGCTGTGCTGGGTAAACTGGTTGAGAAAACCCTGCCGTTCGGCCTCGGCCATGCCGCGTGACTGCAACCACAACGCCACCTGCGGGTGGCGCTCGGCCATTAACTGCGCCACCTGTTGCAGGTAATCGAAGCTTGAGAAAAACGCCAGGTAGTTGCCGGGCCGTTGCGCGAATTGCCCGGCGATGAGCTCCACGATCGGTGCCAGCGAGGCTTGGCGGTGCACAAACCGCGTGGAGATCGCATCGACGATACGCACCTGCAATTGCTCGGCCTTGAACGGCGATTCCACGTCGATCCACGCAGTATCGGCCGGCAGGCCGAGCAGGTCGGCGTAATAGTGGCGTGGGCTCAGGGTCGCGGAAAACAACACGCTGCTGCGCGCGGCGGTCAGCCTGGGCCGAATGAATTCGGCCGGCACCACATTGCGCAGGCACAGGGTTGAAGCACTGCGCTTGCCACCGAACTGACGTTTGCTGATATCAAAGATGAAGTGTTCGTTGAACAGTTCGGCGACTTTGGCAAATTGCAGCGCTTCGAAATAAAACGCCTGCAGCTCGCCGCTGAGGGCTTCGGGGTGATCATTGAAGTAATCGCCCATGGCGCTGGCGCAGAGGCTCAGGGCCTGCAGCAGTTTTTCGGGTTTGCCGGCGTAGGCCTGGTATGGCGCGAGCTGGTCCTTGTGCAGGGCGTTCCATTCGCGGTTCAGGCGTTGCAAGGGTTTCTTCAGCGGCTCGGGTGCGCTGTCGCGCAGGGTCTTGAGGCTGTATTGGTCGAGGCTGGCGCTGTACATCGAACGCGCACGCTCGACCAGGTTGTGGGCTTCGTCCACCAGCACGGCGGCGCGCCATTGGTTCAACTGGGCCAGGCCGAACAGCATGGCGCCAAAGTCGAAATAGTAGTTGTAGTCAGCCACCACCAGGTCGGTCCAGCGCGCCATTTCCTGGCTCAGGTAATACGGGCAAACATCATGAGCCAGCGCCACGTCGCGCAGGTTGCGCTGGTCCAGCAGGCGCACCTTGGACGCGGCCGTGCGCGCGGCCGGCAGGCGATCGTAAAAGCCTTTGGCCAAGGGGCAGGAATCGCCATGGCAGGCTTTGTCCAGGTGTTCGCAGGCCTTGTCCCGGGCCACCAGTTCGAGCACGCGCAGCGGCAAATCGGGGCTGCTGTCGTAGAGGACTTGGGCGGCGTCCAGGGCCAGCTTGCGGCCCGGCGTCTTGGCGGTGAGGAAGAACACCTTGTCCAGCTGCTGCGGCGCCAGGGCCTTGAGCAGCGGAAAGATCGTGCCGACGGTTTTGCCGATGCCAGTGGGCGCCTGCGCCATCAGGCAACGGCCGGTACTGACGGCTTTGTAGACCGATTCTGCCAGGGCACGCTGGCCGGGACGAAAGTCAGCGTGGGGGAACGCCAGGCGCTGGGCCGCGCCGTTGCGCACGTCGCGGTGCTGCATTTCCTGTTGGGCCCAGCCCAGGAACAACGTGCACTGCTGGTTGAAGAACAGTTCGAGGTCGGCCGCTGCAAAGCGCTGGTTGAACAGGGTCTCGCCCTCGCCGACGATGTCGAAGTACACCAGTGCCAGGTCGATTTCACCAAGGCCGAGCTTCTGGCACATCAACCAGCCGTACACCTTGACCTGCGCCCAATGCAATTGACGGTGGTTGGCGGGCTGGGCGTCGAGGTCGCCGCGATAGGTTTTCACTTCTTCCAGGCGATTGCTGTCCGGGTCGTAGCCGTCCGCCCTGCCCCGTACTTTGAGCTGTTGGTATTCGCCTTCCAGCGCGACTTCGTTCTGGTAGTGCGCGCTGCGCCGCGACGCCACGGTGCGGTGGCCGACGATACCTTCCTGGGCGCTGGGCGACGGCGTGAAGCGCAGGTCGAGGTCGCCGACCTTGGCCGTGAATTCACACAGCGCGCGCACCGCGACGCTGTAGCTCAAGCCGACTGCGCCCAGCGCACATAACAGACAGTCACCGGCATCTGATACTCGCCACAGAACTCCAGCCAGCGCAGCTGGTTATCCTGCAGGCGGTCGCCGGGGCCCTTGACCTCGATCATGCGGTAAGTCTTCTGGGCGGGCCAGAACTGGATCAGGTCCGGCATGCCGGCGCGGTTGGCGCGGATGTCCAGCAGCAAGCGTTCAAACCAGTAGCGCAGGTGTTCGGCGGGCAAGCAGTCCAGTGCTTGCTGCAGCAGGTCTTCACTGAGCAGGTTCCAGAACACGAAGGGCGACTGGATGCCCCATTTGTCGACGTAACGCTGGCGGATAGTGGCCTTGTAACGCTCATCGCCAAGCTGCTCGAAACACGCCGCGAACAACGGCGCGCGGCGCTGATGGAAATCTTCACTGTGCAAGTCCACCGGCCCGCGCTGGAACGGGTGGAAAAACGAGCCGGGCAACGGTGCAAAAATCGCCTCCCAGCACAACAGGCCGAACAGGGAGTTGATCAGGCCATTCTCGACGTAATGCACCGGTGCATCGGGCTCGCTGAGGTGCGCCTGCACGCAGTACTCCACTGACATCAGCGGCTGCGGCATCTCCAGCGCCAGGTCCAGACGCGTGACGGGCCGCGGCTTGGCCTTGGGCAGCGCCGGCTCCCCCAGCTTGCGGCGCAGACGTGGCAGCACGCGCAGCAGGTGTTGCTGTTCGGCGGCGCTTTCCGGAGCCTGTTGCGCGGCGCACGCCAGGGCCATGGCTTGCGGGTAATCCTCCTGGCGCTCCAGCACGCGAATCAGGCGTGACCGGGCGCCGGGATAGGCGCATTGGCGGTAAATGCGTTGCGCCAGGTCGAGTTCGGCACTGCGTTCGCAGTACTGGCCGATCTGGAACAACAGCTTGGCGCGACGCTTTTCCAGCCACGGGTTGTCGGTGCACAGCGTAGCGATTTGCGCGAGTACGCCGTCCAGTGCCTCCCCCGCTTCGAAGGCCTGCTGGCATTGATGCAGAAATAGAAAACCGACGACGTCGTCACGGGTGCGCAGGCCGCGGGACTCGGTGCAAAACTCGACTTTTTCGTAGGTGTAGATGCCAAGGTCGGCCAGCACGAACTCTGACCAGTCCTGGTGCAGATTGCCAAAGAACATCAGGCGCAAGCGGTCGCACAGGTCCATCACGGTGAGGCTGTACAGTGCATCGCTCAGGTCCGGGCACCACTGGGCAAAGCTGCGCTGCTGCGTAAAATGCTGCGTCAGTGATGCCAGCCAGTCGGTTTTCTTGGCTTTGGGTTGATCAATCCAGGGTTTGAACGCAGCGAGGACTTCGCCTTTTTGCAGCACGGCGAACAGCTCTTCAACGCACAGCGCGCCTTGATCATCGACCCAACCCTGCTCAATCAACGCCAGGGCGGCCGAGCGTGTGCAACCAATCTCAAGGTAATTGAGCTTGCTTGCGCGAAAATGCACGCCCTTGCGCATGACCATGCGCACCAACAGCGCCTGTGACGCTTGCGGCAACCTGTCAAATTGCTGAATGAAATGCTGTTCGTCCGCATCAAGCAAATCCGCATAGCGCTGCACCAGCCACTGCAGGACTTGGCGGAAGTTATGCAAGTAATACAAGGGATTTTCGAGGGGGTTGGCCATGTCGAGCGCTGATCAAATACTGGTTATGCATACAGAGTGCCGTCGCGAACCCGTTGTTGCAATCGGTAATAGATAAATGGCGCACGCAACTTTTCTAATAAAAAGGATCAGATAGCTCAGTTGATGGCGTAACATTTACGGCCCGCACCCATAGGCTGCGGGACTTTTCAGGGTTAAAGGTAAGGGTTATGAACATGAAGAATTTGGGTCTGCCGCTGGTTGCACTCACTTTTCTACTATTGGCCGGTTGCTCAACGCAAACCGTGGTGACATTGCAAAATGGTACGCAGTATTTGACCAAGGACAGTCCTAAAACCAAGACGGCCGACGGCTTCTACGAGTTCACCGACATCGCTGGCAAGCATGTGCGCGTCAAGGCCGATGACGTAGCGACGGTACGCAAGGAAAACTGATAAAAAAAGCCCCGCTGATGCGGGGCTTTTTGTTGCAGGTTCAGTACCGGTAGTACGGGTGGTAATACGGGTGATAGTAGGGATGGTAATAGTACGAGTGGTAGTACGGCCGGTAGCAGCATGGGCCCGGATAGGCCGGGTACACCGCACACCCGCCCAACCCCAGCAGTACCAAGGCGCATAGCAGCAATCGAAGTCGGGACATGCTCAGCTCCTCATATGACGCGCGAAACATCTCGCAGGTGCTGATTAAACGCGTCAGGCGCACGTAATCCGTCGCAAGGCTGCGCCGCTGATCAATGAAGATTTATTTACCGAAGGATTTTCCCCGCCTGGGCGTTTAACCGATAAGCCGCTTTTATTTTCAAACGCGGCACAACGGAGGAACGACGGCCATGGCACTCATGTCCCGCACGGTACGCGCTCTTTTGCTGATTCCCCTGACCCTGGCGGCCTTGGCCTGCGCGCCAGCGTTTGCCGACACCATCATCATTCGCCAGCCACCGCGGGTGATCGTGGTGCAACCACCTCCACCGGTCTATTACGGGCATTGGGGCTATGCGCCACGCCCCTACTACTACCCGCATCACTATTACGGCTATGGCTGTGGCTACCCCCACCGGCCCTATTGGGGCGGTGGCTGGCGGGGGCAGCACTGGCACTGATCGGTTGCGTGAGTGATCAGCCGATCACTACGCCATCCGTCCACAGCCCGCCATGCCCCACGCCGACCAGCGTCACCGAGTCGGCCCCAAACGTGAGCACCGTATCGGCGCCGACCACCTTCGCGTGGTCACGCAGGTCGGTGCTCCCTTCCACGTCCTTGAACACCAGTTTGTCGGTGGGCTGGTAGCCAATCACGCGGTCATTGCCAAAGTGGCCGCTGAACAAAAAGGTGTTGTGCCCGCTGTCGTCGCGGATCGTGTCGTTGCCTTTGCCACCCTCGATAAAGTCCGCCCCCTTGCCGCCCTGGATCAGGTCGTTGCCGTTGCTGCCGATGATGAACGTATTGCCCTTGTGCGGCTCGGCATTGCGGTTGAGGTCCTGCACCCAGGTATTGGCCCGCGCCGGGTCGGACAGGTTGGCAACAATTACCGTGGAGTCACGGGTCATCTGGTCGTAGAAGCCGGACTCGAGGATGCGCGTCATGCCATCGCCGTAGGCCGTCGGCAAATGCGAGACCCAGGTGGGCAGGTTGACGATGGAAAACGGCATCACATTCCACAGTGTCGAGGCGTAGTGGTCGTTGAAGCTGACGATGTTATCGGTGGTGGACTCGTGGGGTTTGTCGTGCACGCCCAGCGACGACAGGTTGAAGGACGAGCCGTCCAGCGCGCGGAACACCGGGTCGTTTTCGTAACCAATATTGAGCACCTTGTCGCCGGCACTCTGGGTCGGCGAGGCATAGGCGACATAGTTGGCGTCCTTGTAGAACCCCGCCCATTTGTTGTTGCTCAAGTCCGCCATGCTGTTGACCGCCAGCCCGCCCAGGCTGTGGCCGCTGACCACCACGTCCTTGCCGGTCAGGCCATGGGCACCGGCGTAGTCGGCAACATTCTTGAGCAAGCCGCCGAAGGCTTCGCCGGCGTAGTTTTTCGCGTAATCCTTGGGCCCCAGGGCCGCGAGCAGATCGCTGATCAAGTCGCCGATCGAGTCGCTGATCAAGGTTTCCCGTGGCCCCGAGGTGCCACGAAAACCGATGCCGATTTCGAGCAGTTCGCCGGCGTCGTCGTATTTGCCGAGTACCTCGACCTGGGCCGTGGTGTAGCCGGCTTTTTCACCAAAGAAGGTGCCACGTGCATCGACCTTGCCGGCGTAGCCCAGGGCACTGGCGCTGATCGGTGTCCAACCGGCTTTCTGCACCGCCTCAAGGGCGGCTTTTTCCGAATCCGGGTTCCACGGGATGCCAGGGATCACGCCCTGGGAATCCGTGCTGCCGAGCAGCGCACCGACCAGCGTGGCCGGTAGCCCCAAGCCTAACCCGTTGTGCTGGTAGCCCACGGCAAAGCCGTTATCCAGGTTGTGATAGGAATACAACGTGATCGCCATGGCATCGGCGAACAACGTTTTGGAACCCTCGGTGCCAAGGTTTTTATAGTCAAAGATACCCATGGTAGTGCCTCTCTGTTGTTGGATTTGTAGAGAAAGCGAAAACACTTTTCAGCGGTGGGCCAGGTGTCAGGTGGGAGCTGGCGTGCTCCCACCTGACACCTGGCCCGCATGCAAAGGTGATGAAACCTTTAGAACGCCCAGTCGAGGCTCAAGCCCACCCCGTGCACTTTGTCCTTGCTGGCCAGCAGGCCGTTGTAGTCAACGTTCACCCGCGCCTCTTTGCTCAAGGCCAGGCTCACCCGCGCGCCCACCAGCGCGGCATCGCGCACCATCGGCGCGCTTTCCACCGCGAACGACGGGCTGCCCGACGCGAACGCCAGGTGCTGCTCGGAATCAGTGCTGCTCAGGTTGTGCTGCCAGCCCAGGGTGCCGGACACCTCCAGTTGCTGGTGATCGTTCACATTGAAGGTCTTCAATGCACGCATGCCCAGGGTGCTCAACACCACATCGCGGCGGTCGTCATGGCCTTTGAGCGCGGCGGCATCACCTTTTTCGGTAAAGCCATCGGTGTCCAGGTGCACGTAAGCCAGGTTGGCGAACGGCTCCAGGGCCAACGGTTGCAGATTGACGCGGTAAGCCGCTTCGCCAAACACCTGCGTGCTGCTCGCGTCCACTTTGACTTTCTGCTTGCCGGCCACATCGCCGTACTGCAGGTCGCGCTTCACATCGGCGCGATGCCAGCTGTAGGTCGCTCCCCCGCTCAGGCGCAAGGCACCGATCTCATGCCCGGCATAGGCGCCAAAGTGGTAGCTGTCGACCGAGGCACGTGAGTGGGTGTCGTTGCCCATGTTCAACGAGGTGTCGCTGTAACCGGCGACCAAACCGATACGGGTCGCCTCGTCCAACGCACCGTCAACGCCGACGAGCATGCCGCCCAGCGAAGTGGTGTAGCCCGCCGTGTCGCTGCGGCTGTCGGTTTTGCCCCAGGCGCCCAAGGCCTTGACCCACACGTTGCCACGGCTGTCGAGGGTTTCGCTGGTGGCGCCCATCTCGCCATTGTGCAGGCGCTCGCCCACCGCTTCACGCACGTAGCGGCTGTCGTTGACCAGCGCGCTCTGCAACGCCGGGTAGATTTCGCCGGACAGTTGCTGGAACGCGCCTTGCGCCGAGGCCGCAGTCGGCGCCAGCAACAAGCTTTCATACACTGCGTTGCCGGCGCCCAACTGGTCTGCCGCCGCGGCGACAGCACGCTGGTTGGGCGTAACGGCCACACTGGCGAAGCTGTTGGTACGCGCCACATCCAACTGCACGCCGTTGGCGGCATAGTTCAACGTGCCACCGATAAACAGGTAGTTGGGCAGTACCGCACCGAAGCTACCGGTAACCCCACCCGCGGCTTGCAGGATGGTGTACTGGCGACCGATCAGGCTCTGGGCCTGTGCGTTTGTCAGCAGTGTCGGGCTGTTTTCCAGGGCCAGGGTCACGGTGCCGCCATTGAGCGTGGCCGTGCCACCGGCGACGATGCGATCGCTGCTGGTCGGCGACAACTCGACCGCGTAGGTCGAGCCCGCGTCGAAGGTGACATTGCCAGCCACATTCAGCGTCCCGATGGAATTACCCGGCGCCACGGTGCCGCCGCTTTTGGCGGACAGCGAGCCGATATGCCCCGAGCCACCGACCACGCCGCTCTGGCTGACGGTGACGTCGGAGGTGACCGAGCCATTGATCGCCAGCAAGCCCTGATTGACCAGGGTCGGGCCGCTGTAGGTGTTGTTGCCGGTCAGCACCAGCGCGCCGATGCCCTGCTTGGTCAGGCCGCCGTGGCCGGAGATGTTGTTGCTCCACACGTCCAGCCCGCAGTGCACGTCCGTGCACAGGCGCTGGGTCGGTTTGCCGGCATCCACCACGGCGCCGATCCCTGGCAAATCCGCCACGAACTGCCCGCTGCCGTACGCGCCGTCAATGCGAAACTCGGCCGGGATATCTTCGCCGGTGATGAACATCCCCGGGCCGTTGACCGCCTTGCCCAGGTTGATCATGCCCCAGCCGTACAGCGCGTCGATGCCCGGCGCGCCGAGGTCGGTGGCGGTGGTTTTCAGCACGGTGGAGACCTGATCGCCGCTCATGTACGGGAAGCGCTCCATCAACACCGCCGCAGCGCCGGCCACGTGGGGTGCGGCCATGGAAGTGCCATTTTTATTGGCCCAGTCGGTGGTGAGGTTTGAAAGATCGGTGCCGTTGATGATCGAGCTGAAGATCTTGGTGCCCGGCGCCGATACGCAAAAGCTTGCCGCATACCCGCAGCGCGACGAGAACGTACTGATCACATAAGGATCAGCGCTGGCGGTGTCCGGGTTCTGCTGCAAAGCCGCCACCGACAGCCAGTTTGGCGCGATGTCCGGCACGAAGTAGGCCAGGCCCGACATCGCATCCGGGTTGTTGCGGTTGTAGTCGTTACCGGCGGCAAAGATGGTCAGCACGCCGCTGCGGGCCGCGTCGATTGCGCCTTGATAAGCACCGCCGGCCAGCGTGCCGAGGATCGGCCGGATAACGTTGAACTGCGCCTGCGCTTCATTGACCGTGAAGTTGGGGAATGCCGGATCGCGGCCGCCCTTGGCGTACTGGTCACCGATGCCGATGCCCCAGCTGTTGTTGATGATGCGCGCGCCATTGGCGACCAGCCCATCCCAACCGGCCTTGTACACCGCGCCATCGTTGCCGAGGATGATCCCGTCTTCCGGGCCCGGGTCGCCGTTTTCGGCGCTGAGGATTTGCGCATTGAACGCCACGCCATGCATCGGCCCACCATCGCGGTTACCCGCGGCAATGCCGCCGACGTGGGTGCCGTGGTTGCCCAGCTTGCCGTTGGAGTCCTTGGAGGGCGTGCCGTCATAACGGAACGCATCGCCCGCCTTCACCGGAATGTAGGGGTCGGTGTATTGGCGAATGCCCTCGGTGACAATGGTCACCACCTTGCCGGGGCTGTCGAATTCCGGGTGCTGCGCGTACACCGGCTGGTCGAAGATCCCCAGCTTGACGCCCTTGCCGGTGTAGCCCGCGGCGTAGGCAGCATCTGCATGCACCGCGCCCAGGCCCCAGTCGGCCTTGAATTCATTGCTGCGCCAACTGGCCGCGTCGCCCAGCTTGCCCGCTTCCACATAGGGTGCGGCCTGGGCGGTTCCCAGGCTTGCCAGGCAGCACAGCAACGCGCCGTATGGCACGCAGCTCAAGGCCTTGAGCGGGTAGCCCGGGCCGGTGTGAGTGGCGGTGATTAACCCTGACTTGCGTTTGTTCACGGTGACCTTCCTTAGTTTTCTTATTGCCGGTATGTGAATCACTTTTTCTTCAGCGCCGCCTATCTGATGTGGGCGCTGGCGTGCCAGCTCCCACCGTTTTTGACCTGCGGTGTTCTCTAGAACTGCCAGTTGAGGCTCAGCCCCACGCCCTGGGTTTTCTCGCGGCCACCCAACTGGCCGTTGTAATCCAGGTTGACCCGTGTGGTCGGGCTCAACGCCAGGCTGGCCTGCACGCCCACCAGCGCCGCGTCACGTAGCAACGGCGAACTGCGCACGGCAAATGACGGCCCGCCGGCAACAAACGCCAAATGTTCTTCTGATTCCACCGCCGTGAGGCTGTGCTGCCAGCCCAGCGAACCGGACAGTTCCAGTTGCTGATGGTCATTCAACGGCAAGGTTTTCAACGCGCGCAGGCCCAGGGTGCTGAGTACCGCATCACGCCGATCACTGCCACGCTCCAGGGCCGCGGCGTCGCCTTTTTCGTGGAATGAGTCACTGTCCAGGTGCACGTACGCCAGGTTGGCGAACGGCTCCAGCGCCAGCGGTTGCAAGTGAATGCGGTACGCCGCCTCGGTGAACAACTGCGCCGTGCGCGCATCCAGCTTGGTCTTTTGCTTGCCGCTGACGTCGCCGTATTGCAGGTCGCGTTTCACATCACCGCGATGCCAGCTGTAGGCGCCGCCGACGCTCACGCGCCAGTCACCCAGTTCACGCCCGGCATACGCGCCGAAGTGGTAACTGTCGATGGACGCCGATGAGTGTGTGCCACTGCCCAGGTTCAAGGAGCTGTCGCTGTAGCCTGCCACCACACCCACACGGGTCTGCTCGTCCAACGCACCGTCCACACCGGCCAGCAAGCCACCAATCGAGGTGGTCGAGCCTGCGGTTTCGCTGCGGCTGTCAGCCTTGCCCCAAGCCCCGAGCGCTTTGAGCCACAGGTTACTTTCGCCGTTCACCGGTACATGGCGCAGCCGCTCACCCACAGCCTCACGCAGTTGCAGGCTGTCGTTGATCAGCATCGCGCCAATCGCCGGGTAAACCTCGCCGGACAGTTGCTGCAAGCCTTGCCGAGCGGTTGCAACCGAATCGGACTGCAGCAGGCTTTCATACACCGGGTTGCCCGCGCCCAGTTGCTCGGCAGCGGCGGCGACAGCGCGCTGGTTACGGTTGGCGGCGACGCTGGCAAAGGTCGCTCCGTTGCGCCCCACGTCCAGTTGCACGCCGTTGGCCGCATAGTCGAGGGTGCCGCCAAGGAACAGGTAGTTGGGCAGCACTTGACCAAACTGCCCCTGGATGCCGCCCGCTGCCTGCAGGATGGTGTATTGGCGGCCGATCAGGCTTTGCACCTGGCTCTGGCTCAGCAGCGTCGGGCTGTTTTCCAGCGCCAGGGTGACGGTGCCGCCGCCCAGTACGGCGTTGCCACCGGCGACAATGCGGTCGCTGCTGGTCGGGGTCAGTTCCACCGCATAGGTGGAGCCCGCGCCCAGGTTCACATCGCCCGCCACCTGCAAGGTGCCGACCGAATTGCCCGGTGCCACGGTGCCGCCGCTGTTCACCGCCAACGCGCCGATGCGCCCGGAGCCGCCGAGGGTGCCGCTGTCGTTCACGGTCACGGCCGAGGTCAGCGAGCCGTTGACCGCCAGCAGGCCGCCATTGACGCTGGTCGCGCCGCGGTAGGTGCTGTCGCCGCTGAGCAGCAAACTGCCGGCGCCGGATTTGATCAGGCTGCCTTCATATACGCGGTTCGCGGCGGCTTGATCACGGGCGGTGCCGACCGCGTAGTCAGTCTGGTCCTGCTGACTGGCAGTTGCGCCCACGCCGTTTTGCCAGCCCTTGTCGATCAGGGTTTGCTGCCAGGCTGTGTGCTCGGCGCGGTCTTCGGCCTGGCGCTGGAGCAACGCCTGGTCGGTGATGCCGTTGCTCCACACATCGCCCTGCCCGGCCGCCAGGTTGACGTTCATCGAACCGAGCAATTGCCCCGGCCCGTGCATCGCCCGGCCCAGGTCCGGCACGCCCCAGCCCACGGTGGTATTGGGTGCCTGGGTAATTGAGCCGTCGAGTTGCGTGGCGGTGGTCAACAGCACCTGCAACGCCTGCTCGTTGTTCAAGTACGGGTAGCGTTCCATCACCAGCGCCAAGGCGCCGGTGGCGTGCGGCGCCGACATCGACGTGCCGGACTTCACCCCATAACCGCCGCCTGGAACGGTGCTGTTGATCAGCGCGCCCGGGGTGGAAATGCACCAGTACTTGGCGATGCCGCACTTGTTGTATTTCTGGTTATTCGCCTTGTCCAGGCCCGACACCGCCAGCCAGTGGCCTTCCAGTTCCGGCTGGAAGTACGGCAGCGCCGAACGCACGCTGGCATTCGCGTAACCACTGTTGCCGGCGCTGAACACATTGATCACGCCGGCCTTGGCCACATCCGCTGCCGCATCCAGCCAGGTGCCCTGGTTGTAATGCTGGGCGTAGGCGGCATGCAGACCGTCGAGGGTCTGGTAGCTGACGTCCGGCGGCTGGCTGCCCCAGCTGTTATTGATGGCGCGCACGCCGGAATCCACCAGCGCGGTGTACACCGCCTTGAAGTATTTGGGGTCCGGGGTGGGGCCAAACAGGAAGCTGTCGTTGGCGTTGGTGTTGCCCACATAGACTTGCGCGTTGTACGCCACGCCATGCATGCCCACGCCATCACGCGCCGCGCCCATGGTGCCGGTGACGTGGGTGCCGTGGGAGTCGTTGTTGGGGTTGAGCGCGCCGGTGGTACTGAACGCGCTGCCATTGACGTAAGTGCCGGTGGCCGTGACCGGGTGGAAGCGGTCTTTGGAGGCTTCCGGGTGATCGGTATCGAACCCGGAGTCCAGCGCGCCGATTTTTACCCCGCTGCCGCTGATCCCGGCGGCGTAGGCCTCATTCGCCTTCATGCGGTCCAGGCCCCAGTCACTCTGGAACTCGGCCGAACGCCAGCTGGCGGGGTTACCCGGTAAACCGGTCTCGGTGTATTGCGCCTGTGCCGCAACGGACAACAGGAGCAAGGAACCTGCGGTAAAGGGTTTGAAGCGTGATGAATCGGTGATCATCTAAACCATCCTTATTGTTTTTATAACTGCTCATTTCACCGGGCCGAATGCCTCATCGACTTTCGCCAGGTCGGTGTCGCGCAAGTTGCCCGCGTAGTAGTGCAATTTGGTCCAGGCCATCAAATAGTCGTACCGCGCCTGGGCCAGGTCGCGACGGGTGCTGTACAGCTGCTGCTCGGCGTTCAACGCGTCGAGGTTGACCCGCTCGCCGCCGAGGATGCTCTGCTTGGTCGACACCACCAGCGCCTCGGCCGAGGTCAGGGCCTTTTGATACGCGCGCAATTTGCTTACCCCGGACAGGCACGCGCTGAACTGGCGGCGCAGCTCGATCAGGGTTTCGCGCGTCTTGCCTTCCAGCTCGTACTCGGCCTGCTCCATGCCGCGACTGGCTTGGCGGGTGGCGGCCGAAATACCGCCACCGGCGTACAGCGGCACGCTGACTTCGATGCCGATGGTGTTGGTGTCGTAGCGCTGGTTGTAAGTGTTGCCGCTGTCGGACTCCTGTTTGCGCGAGCTGGCATACGCGGTGATCTTGGGCAGGTGCCCGGCGCGGTTGCGCTCCACTTCATAGCGCGCCACTTCCACGGCCTGGCGCTGGGAAGCGAGGGTCGGATTATTGGTGATCGCCAGTTCATGCCAGGTGTCGTAGTTGGCCGGCGTCAGGGTGAAGGCGGCAAAACTTTGGTTCAGCGGCGCCAAATCCTGGATGTTGACGCTCTGCACACCGATCAACGCGCCCAACTCCCTCAGCGACGCGTCCTGCTCATCCAGCGCCTGGATCTCTTCGGCAGTGGCCAGTTCATAACGCGATTCGGCTTCGAGGATGTCGGTACGCGTACCTTCGCCCTGCTGGAACAGGTGCTGGTTTTGCTGGAACTGCTGCTCGAAGGCCTTCTTTTTGGCGCGGGCGATGTCGATCTGGTCCTGGGCAAACAGGGCCTGGGTGTAATAGCTCAGCACCCGCACCAGCAGCGCCTGGCTCTTGTCGCGAAAGCTTTCATCGGCGAACAACGACTGGGCCACGCCCTTGCGGTAGTTGGCATAGGCTTCGTAGTCGAACAGCGGCTGTTGCAGGCTGAAGGTCGAGCCATAGCTGTTGTAGTTGCGGTCGTCGCGGTAGTTGCCGCCGCGCCCGTCCGGCAGGTGCGCCTCAGAGTTGTTGCGGCCCTTGTTGTAGTTGTACGACAGCTTGGGCAGCAGCCCGGCGCGGCCGATGGTGCGGTTTTCCAGGCCGGCGTCGCGCTCCTTGATAGCGCCGAGAAACACCGGATCGTTACGCAAGGCTTGCTCATACACATCAAACGGGCCCATGGCAGCCTGGGCAGAGCCACACATCAACAGCAGTGAAATGAACACAGGTTTCATGCTCATTCCTCGGTCAACGCGGAGCCGGCGCGATCCAGCAGCGGCTTGAACAGGTAATTGAGCAACGAGCGCTCGCCGGTGCGCACGAACATCTCGGCAGGCATGCCCGGCTTGATCACCAGGCCATGGAGTTTTTCCAGTGCGGCCTCGCTCACCGTGGTGCGCAGCACGTAGTACGGCTGGCCGGTTTTTTCATCAAGCATCTGGTCGGCAGAAATCAGGCTGACTTCGCCCGGCACGCGCGGGGTGCGGCTCTGGTTGAAGGCGGTGAACAGGATATCCACCGGCAAGTGCGTGCCAACCTTGTCCACCAGGTTCACCGGCAAACGCCCTTCGACTTCAAGACGTGTGCCCTGGGGCACGATTTCCAGCAGGGTTTCACCGGCACGCACCACGGCGCCTTCGGTGTGCACGCTGAGGTTGACCGCAATGCCATCGGCTGGTGCGTTGATTTCACTGTGCTGCAGGTCGAAGCCGGCCGAGGTGAGCTGCTGCTCCAGGGTCAGGCTGCGCAGTTGGGCGTCGGCCAGTTGGCTGCGCACTTCCTTTTGATATTCCTCGCTGTGCTGCTGCAACTTGAGCCGTGATTCAAGAATGCCCTGCTCCACGCGGCCGCTTTCGCCGGCATTCTGCGCCAGGTCCTGTTGCACCTGGGACAGTTGACGCTGGTAATCGAGCAAGCGATTGCGCGGGATATAGCCGTTGTCGGCCAAGGGTTGCAGGTTGGCCAGTTGGTCGCGCAGGGATTGGGCCTGGGCGGACAAGTCGCTGCGGGCACGGCGCATGCCGTTGAGTTGCGAGGTGGCACCGTCGATATTCGCGCGAATCCCGGCTTGCTCGCGGGAAAACGCCTCGCGGCGGCTGCTGAACAGTTGGCGTTGGCCTTCCAGCACCAGGGCCAGCGCCGGATCGGGGTTGGCGCTCAACTCGGCCGGAAAGGTGATGCTGGAGCGGTTATCGCGCTCGCTCTGCCAGCGCGCCACGCTGGCCCAGGCCATGCGGTACTGGGCTTGCAGGGATTGCACGTCGGCCTGGTTCTGGGTCTGGTCGAGACGAAACAGCGGCTGGCCTTGTTTGACCACCTCGCCCTCCTTCACCAGAATCCGGCTGACCACGCCGGGGCTGAAGGTTTGCACGGCTTTGCGCTTGCCCGACACCACCACCGTGCCTTGCACCGGAATGCCTTGGTCCAGAGGCGCCAGGCTGGCCCAGAGAAAGAAGCCGCCGGCGCCGACGATGGTCAGCAGCCAACCCATTTTTACGAAAAAACCGGCATCACGTTGCTCAAATGTAAGGCTGCTCATGCGCCTGGATTCCTTCCGGCTTGGTACTGACGGCTGAGGCTCACGCCGGCCTTTTCTCGTGGTGCTTCCTGCTGCTGGCCCGACAAGGCGCGCAGCACTTCCTGGCTGGGGCCGAAGGCCTGCAAACGGCCTTCGTTGAGCACCAGCAACTTATCGGCCTGGGCCAGCGCCGAGGACCGGTGCGTCACCAGCACCACGCTGCTGCCCTGGGCTTTCATCTGCACGATGGCACTGGCCAGCGCGGCTTCGCCGACGGTGTCGAGGTTGGAGTTGGGTTCATCCAGTACGATCAAGCGCGGCCCGCCGTAGAGCGCGCGGGCCAGGGCCACGCGTTGCTTCTGGCCACCGGACAGGCCGCCGCCGTTGTCGCCCAGCACCGTGTCGTAACCCTGTGGCAGGCGCAGGATCAGCTCATGCACACCGGCTTGTTGCGCGGCCTGCACCACCCGTTCCGGGTCGGCGTCGCGAAACCGTGCAATGTTGTCGGCGATGCTGCCGCTGAACAGTTCGATGTCCTGGGGCAAGTAACCGATATGGGGGCCTAGGTCGTCGCGGTCCCAGCGATGGATATCGGCGCCGTCCAGGCGCACTGTGCCGGCCAGGGTTGGCCACACACCCACCAGCACGCGGGCCAGGGTGGATTTGCCCGAACCCGACGCGCCGAGCACGCCAAGCACTTCGCCCGCACCGAGGTTGAAACTGACCTGATGCAGGGTCGGCACGCGCCGCCCGGGCGGGCCGGCGCTGACTTGTTCGAAACTGACCTGGCCGTTGGGCGCCGGCAGCGCCATGTGTTCGACTTCCGGCGGAAATTCGCGCAGCAATTCGTCAAGTCGCTGGTAAGCCAACTTGGCCGAACTCCACTGCTTCCACACCGCAATCAGTTGGTCGATGGGGCTGAGCACGCGGCCCATGAGGATGGAACCGGCGATCATCATCCCGGCGGTCATGTCGCCCTTGATCACCAGAAAGGCGCCCAAGCCCAGCACCAGTGATTGCAAACACAGACGAAAGGACTTGCTCAGCGAGGTGATCACCGAGCCGGTGTCGCTGGCCTTGTTCTGATAGCCAAGAAATTGCGAATGCACCGCGAACCAGCGCTTGCGCAACGCGCCGAGCATGCCCATGGCCTGGATCGTCTCGGCGTTGTGCAAATGGCTGGTGGCCAACTGGGTCGATTGCTGGGAAAACGCGCCCGCCTCGCCCAGCGGTTTTTTGGTCAGGTATTCATTCAGGCACGCCAGCGCGATCAGCAGTACCGCGCCCGCCGTTGCCAGCACGCCAAGCCACACGTTGAAGAGGAAAATCACGAACAGGTAGATGGGAAACCACGGTGCATCAAAGAACGCGAACAGCGCAGGCCCCGTGATGAATTGGCGGATCACGGTCAGGTCGCCAAGGGATTGCCCGGCGTGCCCCTGACCGCGCTGCAGGTTGCGTTCAAAGGCGGCTTTGTAGACGCGCAAGTTGAAGCGCCGCTCCAACTGGCTGCCGATCCGGATCACGATAAAACTGCGAACGACTTCCAGCGTGCCGATAAACGCAAAGAAGCCGACGACCATCAACGTCAACATCACCAGGGTGGTTTCATTCTGGGAGGACAACACACGGTCGTACACTTGCAGCATGTAAATCGACGGCACCAGCATCAACAGGTTAATCAATGCGGTAAAACAGCCGATGCTGATCAAAATACTCTTGTATTCACCCAACGCCCTGAATAAGGGCGCAACCGCATGGGACTTCGCCATATCTTCTGATCTTCCCTGAAGCGAATTACGCGCACTAGTTGCCCAGACCCCACAGTAGGGCGGCCAACTATTAAAATCGGGTTATATGCTTATAACTGTTAATTAAGGTGTTCGTTGCAGGACAACTTCGGGAATTGAAGGCGTCTGCCCTTTATATTCGCCGTCTTTTTCACGGTTCAAATGGATAATGCCCGTGCCCTGGGCGTTCATCAGCCAGATGCCGTCCGGGGTCGGCAACCAGGTCAGCGGTTTATCGCCTAGCCATTGCGCGGCGCACGCCACGTCACCGGCCAGCGCGTTAGGCTGGTCCAACAGGTCCAACGCGCACACTTGATCCTGCTGGTGCAACTGCCAGTGGCCGGCCAACTGGGCGGTGGTGGGTAAAACAAGACTGCTAGCCATTGCGTGGGCTCCTGCCGACACGAACAACACCTGTGAAGCACAGGCGATCAAATGAGAAAA
Source organism: Pseudomonas sp. TREG-RG-20F-10-E-6-01 (assembly GCF_022662455.1). NCBI lineage: Bacteria > Pseudomonadati > Pseudomonadota > Gammaproteobacteria > Pseudomonadales > Pseudomonadaceae > Pseudomonas > Pseudomonas sp. TREG-RG-20F-10-E-6-01. The sequence goes on from NZ_JAKNQP010000003.1 coordinate 252,000, forward strand.
ACGCGGCATGTGCTGCTCCATCATAGAGCGCGGCGCCGGAGCGCCGCGCGCTTTACATCACGCTACGATGTCGCTGACCGCAGCCTGGCCAACGGTGGTGACGAGGAAATCCGCCACACCGTGCCCGGAGAAGTCCACGGCCAAGGTGCCCAGGTTGGTACCCGAGGCATAGCTGAGTACAGCATCGCCGGCATGCCCGGTAAATGCGTTGACGAAGCTCAAGCCCGCACCTTTGGTGATGCCGGACAGGTCGATCTTGTCCGAACCCGAGGTGAAGTCGAAGATCTTGTCAGCAGCACCCGGCTTGGAATCGGAACTGGCACCGTACACGAAGGTATCGTTGCCGGCGCCGCCCCACAGTTGGTCCGCACCGCCACCGCCGTAGATGATGTCGTTGCCGGCACCGCCCTTGATGAGGTTGGCTGCGTTGTTACCAATGATCAGGTCGTTGCCCGAACCGCCGAAGGCGTTCTCGACCGTGACGCCCTTGGCGATGGACACGTTGCCCACCAGGCCGCCAACGTCGGAGAACGAGGCCTCATTGAGGTTGATCTTCTGGTTCTGGGTAAAACCGGAGAAGTCCAGGGTGTCGTTGCCACCACCGTCCCATACCGAGAACACCAGCTTGTCGGCATTGGAAGTAGCGCTGTAGAAATCACGCCCGGTGTTGGAGTTGAAACCGTAGGTGGTGTCACCGGCGCGGGTGCTGTAGTTGGCACCGTAGAGCTTCTGGATCGCGGCAATGTCGTCGATCAGCGGGCCTGAAGCGTAAGCTTCGACGCCGCCTTTGGTGAAGTTCTGGTTGGTGTTGCTTTCGCTCCAGTAACTCATGACGCTGTAGCCACGCGTGTCCTGTCCATAGTCCGCGTCTTTGTACGAAGGGTTGCCGGTCCCGGCGTTGTAGTCGCCAGGGTGAGCCAGGCCCAGGGTATGGCCGATTTCGTGGGTCAGGGTCTGCCGGCCGTAGTTGTTCACGTCCGGGGTCTTGTTCGGCGTGTAGCTGCTGTTGGTCAGGTACCACGAGGTGCCGTCGTAGCCTGCGCCGGTGCCGGGCAGGTAAGCGAAGGCAGCCGCGCCATCCTGGCCACCGCTGTAGTTGCCGAAGGTCATGTGCGTGTCACCGCCCGAGGCGCTTTCGGTAAAGCTCACGTTGGCGACATCCGACCAGGATTGCATGGCCAGTACGGCCTGTGCTTTCTGCTGGGCGTTGAACTGGCTGAACCCGGAGATCCCATGTTTGTTCAGGGTGGCCGAGGAAGCCGAGGTGAGGAAGGTGTAGGTCAGATCGATCTTGCCGTTGTGATTCACATCCTTGTACGAGGCGCCATCGCGCAGCAGGTGGTCCGCTGCCTGGTCCACGGAAAAGGACGGTTTGCCATTCACCGTGAGGTTGCCGCCACGGTCGTACAGATGGCTGAAGCTATCGATTTGCGAGTAAGCAGTGCTGGCTTGCGCGGCAGAAACAATAGCTTTGTCTTTTACTTTTGACATAAACGTACTTCCTTGTTTGCAAGTGCATCAGTCTTTGGTCGATAGGAACCCCGCGGGCGAGATCGTCCTATCACTCGCCTCTTTTGAAGGCGTATCGAAACTGACACAACTTGAAATCTTTCGTCTACAAATATTTCCGCGATGAAAATGTGACGTGGATTCAAGTTAAGGAAGTCGCAGGCAGTGTTTATTGGGGACAACTGCGTTTGCGCAAAAGCGCCGGCCCGAGTGGTATTTAAATATTAAATAGCAGTAAAGCCGCTCAACTTGAGCGGCGCACTTGAATAATGGATCCAATATATTGTCACGGTGTCATTGGCGACATTAAAGAGCCACTACTTAGATAATTAATTAGAGTTGTCCCCTATTACGGGGACACGCTCCAACCGCACTTGTTTAGTGCGGTCAATAAGGTCTCATCCGCCAGGCCGGGCACCCTGACGCCGTCCTCGGTGGTCATGTCCTCGCCGGCCAGCATGGCGTTGATGATCGCCTCCTCCACCGCCTCCGCCGCTGCGCTGAACAACGGCGAAATATGGTCGTTGTTGAGCATCTGCAACGCGCTGCTCAGCGGCAGGTTCTTGCGCCCGTAATCGGCCGGTGGCAGCTCGTGGTTGCCGGTGGCGAATGCCAGGAACAGGTCGCCACTGGAATCCTCGGTGCCACCGCCGGTGCGCGCAATACCAATCGAGGCGCGTTGCGCCAGGCGCTGGCATTGGTGCGGCAGCAAGGGCGCGTCGGTGGCGATGATCACCACAATTGAGCCCATGCCCGGCGTGCCACGCGCGGCAAACGGCGAAGCAATGCCCATCAAGTGGCGGCCCACCGGGTAACCGTCGACCCGCAGTTCCTGACGCTTGCCGTGGTTGGCCTGCACCAGCGCGCCGACGGTCCAGCCGCCCTGCTCGGCCGGCAACCGCCGCGAGGCGGTGCCGATGCCGCCCTTGAACTCATGGCAGATCATCCCGGTGCCGCCGCCCACTGCGCCTTCCTGCACCGGGCCGCCTTGGGCGCTATCCAGCGCCTCGCGCACATGCTCGGGCTTGACGTGCTGGCCCCAGATGTCATTGAGCAGCCCGTCGTAGGTTTCCATCACAACCGGCATGCACCAATACACCGCCGGGTCCGCCAGGCGCTCACGCTCCAGGGCGATCAAGGTGTCACGCACCACGCCGATGCTGTGAGTGTTGGTGATGGCCACGGGCGTGGTCAGCAATCCCGCTTCGCTGATCCATTCAAGGCCGGTGGCATCGCCATTGCCGTTGAGCACGTGATACCCGGCGAAGCACGGCTGGTGCCGCGCCTCGCCTTCGCGCGGCTGGATCACGGTGACACCGGTACGCACTTGTTTGCCGTCGATACACGCCTTGAGCGTACTGTGGCCGACCCGAACGCCCGGCACATCGGTGATGGCATTCAATTCGCCGGGCGTGCCCAGCCCCAACGTGATGCCCAATTGACGTGCACGCATACCCACTCCTTACAATTTTTGATACGCCGGACTCAACCGGCCACTGATGCAATAAAAAATGACCGACAGCGCGAGCAAGCCGATGATGATCATGATGTCGCGCACCGACGCCGCGTAGATCAAGGTCACCAGCAGGTAACCTGCGCCCAGCACGGCCAACACCGCCGGCAGCGGCCATAACGGCATGCGATAAGGATGCTCGCGATCACGCAGCAGCACCCGGCTCATCAGCGCGCACAAGGCCACCGCCAGGTACACCAATATGATCAGTAACACGCTGAAGGATGTGAGGTCCGCCAGGTTGGAGCTGAAACTCAACAGCGCCGACGGGATGGCCAGGAACAAGGTTGCCAGCCACGGCGAATCCCAGCGCGGGTGAATGCGCGTGAACAGTGTGTTGATGCGCGGCGTCCACAGCGCATCGCGGCCGCTGCTGAACACCACGCGGCCAATCTGGATGACGATGGCGACAATCGCGTTGAACACTGAGAGGAAGATCCCCGCACTGACCAGCCGCGACAGCGTTTCATTGCCGTGGCTGGTCAGCAGGTAGCCGATCGGGTCCGGGCTGCTGATCATCGCACTCAACGACGGCGCGCCGATCAACAGCGCGGTGATGGGCACCAGTTCGATCACCACCACCAGCCCCAGTGACCACAGCACCGCCTTGTGCACGCCTTTGCCGCCACACTTCATGTCTTCAGCCAACAACACGGCGGGGCCGTAACCGTTGTACGAAAACAAGCCGATACCGACCGCGCCGATCACCAAGCCCCACGGCGCCAGGTGCAGCACGCCGTTTTCGACGATTTGCGGCTGGAACAACACGCTGGCCGGCTGCACCGGGTTGCCGAAGCCGATGCACACAATCACCAGCAACGCGGCGATTTCCAGCAGCAGGCAGGTGCCGGTGATCCAGGCGTTGAGCTTGATATTGAGGATGCCCAGCGCGTAGCTGCACACCACGATGACCAGGGCGACGGTTTGCGAATCGAACTGCGTGCCCAGGGCATTGTTCAGGTAGGTCGCCGCGCCAGTGGCCAACACCGGTGGGATAAACAGCAGCATCACCAGCACGGTCAGGAAGGTCGCGTAGCCGGCCATGCCGCCAAACACCCGCTTGGCGTAGACGTATTCGCCACCGGCACTGTTGCGCGCGCGGCCCAGCTCCGCGTAGCAGAAGGCGAACATCAAGGCGAGCAAGCCGGCCATCACAAACGCCAGGAACACACCACTGCCCGCTTGCTGGATAGCAAACGGGGCAATCACAAACACGGAACTGGCCGGCGTCACCGCAGAAACGGTGATGGTGACCACATCGAACACGCTCAGCGTGGGTTTGAGCACGCCGTCTGGCGCGGGGGAAGCACTCATATCGTTATCCTCTGTCGTTGTTTTTGATGTGAGGCAGAAACGAAAGGTCTGGCGTTTGCGGGATATGTTTCCCACTGGATGGTCGAGAAAGTAAACGCTGCGTGTAGGCAGGCCAATTCCCCTATTGGCGTACTCCCCTTGACGGTACGCGCTAAAAGCCGAACCCTTGGCCGATATTTTGAGGGTGGGAGCCTGTGAGATGAGCCTGTTCAGAGAGGTCGGCATGCACGCAGGCCTGGGCCGCACCGTCGCGCATATCGGCACCGAGCGGTTCTGGAAGCAACTGGTGCTGTTGCTACACCAATGCCTGCCGTTCGATAACGCGCTGGCGATTTTCTATCCTGCCGACGGCCCGCCCCAGGCCCTGGAAGAATACGACGCCCAGCCCAGCAGTAAACCGGCGTCGATGCTGGTGTACCTCAATGGCCTGTACTTGCTCGACCCGTTTTACCAGGCCTGCCGCGAGGGTTATGCCAGTGGTGTGTATCGCCTGGAGGAAGTCGCGCCGGATCATTTCCGCCAGAGTGAATACTTCCTCAACTACTTCCACGACAACGTGCTCGAGGACGAGGTGCAGTTCATCCTGCAAGTCCCGGGTACGGGGACCTTGTCGTTATCGCTGGGCATGCAGCGGCGGTTCAGCGTTGAGGAAACCGGGTTGATGACGATGCTGGCAGCCTGGGTGTTGCCGTTGATGCACCAGCATTGGCAGCAAAGTACCCAACGCGCGCCGGCGATGGACAGCCAGATCCGGGATGCGCTGAGCCTTTTCGGCAGTGGTGTGCTCTCGGAGCGGGAGCTGGAAGTGGCGCGCCTGGTGCTGCGCGGGTTCTCGTCCAAGGCCATGGCCGAACGCCTGAAGATCTCGCCGGACACCGTGAAGGTGCACCGGCGACACCTGTACGCGAAGCTGGATATCTCGTCACAGCCGGAGCTGTTTTCGTTGTTTATCCAGTCGCTGGGGCATGATTTGGAACACCCCTGACTGCATGCGCGGTTGTAATGAGCCGGGTTGTTGTGGCTGGCAGGGTTACTGTGGTGAGCAGGGTTACTGTGGTGGGCAGGCTTGTTGTGGCGAGCGGGCTTGCCCCGCGTTGGGGCGCGAAGCGGCCCCAGTAGGGATGAATGTGGTGTATCAGGCGGTCCTCAGCGGCAGGTTTTGGGGCCGCTTCGCAGCCCAACGCGGGGCAAGCCCGCTCGCCACAACAAGCCCGCTCGACACAGGGAGCCCGCTTCTCACAACAACCCCTCGCCACAGCAGCTAAGCCTATCGCCCGGTACGAATGGTGTTCCACACCCGTGTACGAACCCGGTCGATGTTCAGCGGCATTGCTTCGAGTGCAAACAGCTTGCCCATCATTTCCGGGCTCGGGTACACCTTGGTGTCGGCTTTGATCGCCGGGTCCACCAGGCTGTCGGCGGCGGCGTTGCCGTTGGCGTAGTGCACGTAGTTGGTGATGCTGGCCATCACTTCCGGGCGCAGCAGGTAGTTCATGAACGCATAGCCGGCCTTTTCGTCAGGCGCGTCGGCCGGCATGGCGACCATGTCGAACCAGATGGCGGCGCCTTCTTTGGGAATGTTGTAGCCGATGTTCACGCCGTTCTTGGCTTCCTTGGCGCGGCTCTCGGCTTGCAGGATGTCGCCGGAGAAGCCGACGGCCACGCAGATGTCGCCATTGGCCAGGTCAGCGGTGTACTTCGAAGAGTGGAAGTACGCCACGTACGGCCGCACTTTCATCAGCAGGTCTTCAGCTTTCTTGTAGTCCTCGGGCTTTTTGCTGTGGTGCGGCAGGCCCAGGTAGTTAAGCGCCGCCGGCAGCAGTTCCGGGCCGTTGTCGAGGATCGCCACGCCGCATTTTTGCAGCTTGGCCATATTCTCCGGCTTGAAAATCAGGTCCCAGGAATCCACCGGGGCGTTGTCGCCCAGCACGGCCTTGACCTTGTCGATGTTGTAGCCGATGCCCGTGCTGCCCCACAGGTACGGGAAGCCGTGCTGGTTGCCCGGGTCGTTGTTTTCCAGGGCCTTGAGCAGCACCGGGTTGAGGTTTTTCCAGTTCGGCAACTGGCTCTTGTCGAGCTTTTTCAGGGCGCCGCCCTGGATTTGCCGGGCCATGAAGTGGTTGGACGGAAACACCACGTCATACCCGGATTTGCCGGTCATCAACTTGCCGTCGAGGGTTTCGTTGCTGTCGTACACGTCGTAAGTGAAACCGATGCCGGTCTCTTGCTGGAAGTGCTTGGTGGTGTCCGGCGCGATGTAGTCCGACCAGTTGTAGATCTTCACCGTCTCGGCGGCCTGGCTGATAGTGGCCACCAACATCAAGGGCAACAGGGCAATGGCTTTCATGGTTCGATTTCCTGGCGGTTTTAGGGCTGTTTTTATGGCAGGCGATCAAGGATCAAAGCGTTACAGAATCAATACATAGGTCTTGCGCACGGTTTCCTGGATATCCCAGACTCCGGTGCTGTTGGCCGGCAACATCAGTGCATCACCGGCTTGTATGTGGACGACTTCACCGTTATCGGGCGTGAAGGTGCAGCGGCCCTGGATAAAGTGGCAAAACTCCTGGGATTTGATCTGCCGACGCCAGCGCCCTGGCGTGCACGCCCAGATGCCGGTTTCGACGCCGTCGTTGCGCTCCACACTTAAGGTCGAGGCCACGGCGACGGGCTCGCCCAAGGGCACGGCCACCGGTGACGAGTCCGGCAAGTGGGCATTCAGCGTGTCTTTGAATTGAGTGATGCTCATGGGTTTTCCCGTGTGAGTGAAACGTCTTAGTGCATGAAGCCTTCCATGAACCCGGCCACGCCGGTGGCCAGCTTGCGGCGCCAGGGCGCGGTATTGGGGTTGGCCAATACCTGGTCTTCATGGACGAAACTGCGAATGATCGCGTTGTAGCCCAGCCAGCGGCACGGCTCGGGCTCCCAGGCCTTGAGCGCGTCCAGGCCACGTTCGCGAATCACCCAAGGCTGGGTGGTCAGCGGCGTATCGAGGCCCAGGATCAAGTCAGCCAGGGTGCGGCCACCCAGGTTGCTGGCGCCTACGCCCTCCCCGCCGTAACCCCCGGACAGCGCGATGCCGGTCTTGTGGTCACACAGCATGTGCGGTCGAAAGTGACGTGACATGCCGAGGTTGCCGCCCCACGAGTGGGTAATCCGAACCTTCTTCAGCTGTGGGAAAAGTTCGCCAAACAGGTAGCGACGCAGTTCCACTTCGCTGTCGGTCAGGTCGAAGTTGTGGCGCAATTTACCGGCGAACTGGTAGCCGCCCCGCGCGCCGAACACCAGGCGGTTGTCGGCAGAACGCTGGCCGTACGTGACCTGGCGGCTGCTTTCGCCGAAGGCCTGGCCGTGGCTCAAGCCAATTTCATCCCAGGTGCTGGCGGGCAGCGGCTCGGTGGCGACAATCAGGCTCTGTACCGGCAACTGATAGCGACCCAGCGGCGGCAGCGTGGTGGCATAGCCCTCCACCGCCGGCACCACCCAAGCGGCCCGCACTCCCGCCTTGGCGGTGCGCAGGCTGCCGGACTGCCAATGGGTGACCGGGCTGTTTTCGTAGAGGGTGACGCCCATGCTCTCCACGACGCGCGCCAGGCCACGCACCAGTTTGGCCGGGTTGATCGTCGCCACATGCGGCGCGTAGATGCCGCCATAGGGTTTGGCGATACGGATCTGTTCGGCCAGCTGTTGCGGGCTCAGCCAGCGGTAATCGTCTGCTGTCAGGCCTTGGGCGTAGAGTTTTTCGAGGTAGCGGCGCAGGCTGCCTTCCTGCTCGGGGTAGCGCGCGGCGCAGTACAGCGCGCCGCCCTTGCGGTAGTCACAGTCGATGCCCTCACGGGCCAGCACCCGTGCCACTTCATCGGGAATGCCGTGCAGCAGGTCAAAGGAGGCGCGGCGTTGTTGCGGGTCAAGCCCGGCGAGCAGGCGATCTTCGCCGAGCAAATTGCCCATCAGCCAGCCGCCGTTGCGGCCAGAGGCGCCAAAACCTGCGGTTTGCGCTTCGATAATTGCAATTTTCAGCTCGGGTGCCTGGCGTTTCAGGTAATAGGCCGTCCACAGGCCTGTGTAGCCGGCACCGATGATGGCCACGTTGACGTCCAGGTCATGCTCCAAGGCCGGCCGCGCCAGCAGCGGGTCGTCCAACTGGTCCATCCATAAACTGATATTGCGCCATGCCGGCATGCCAAGCTCCCCTACCTCGTTTCGATAGGCTGGATCCTAGAGCGCGGTGTTATGGGCTGTCTTGCGCGCGTGCACGCAGAGAAATTTGTTTGACGTAGGCCTTGGGCGACTGGCCGGTGTGCTGACGAAAGGCACTGTAAAACGCCGACAGTGAATTGAAACCGGCGGCGAACGCCAGGTCATCGACTTTTATCGGCGGTACGGCGTTATCCAGCGCGGCCAGCAAGTGTTGAAGCCGGGCCTGGTTGACGTAGCGGTAGAAGCTCTGCCCCAGCACCTGGTTCAACAGGTAGGAAATCTGATTGCGACTGTAGCCGCATTCCTTGGCAACCCGTTGCAGGTCAAGTTCCGGGTCCAGGTAGGGCTGCTTGAGTTCGAAATAGTGTTGCAGGTCATTGGCCATGTGCCCCAATTGCTGGGGCGACAAACCCAGGCGGCTGACCGTGGGGCGCATGGCCCGGGTTGGCTGTTCGTGCACCAGTGACGCGTATTCGTTGACCCGCCAGATCAGCCCGTCACGCACAGTGATGGCCTCGCTGGTGCGAAACGACACCAGGCCCTGGCCGCCCCGCAAGGTGATGCGGTACTGGATGAACGCGGTGTCGCCGTCGGCACGAATGCGGTCGGTGTGCTCAATGGCTTCATCGGCGCCACGCGGCATGCTGGCTTGCAGGTAGTCACGCAGTTCGGTGTAGCCGATGACGCGGTTCTGGAAGAAGTCGTGGTACTGAATGTCCGGATGGTAATAGGACATCACGCCATCCAGATCGCGATGGCGCCAGCACAGGTGGTGACGCAGCACCAGATCGCCCGTGGCTTGGGTGTGTTGGCAATCGTCGTCCGGAGCGGTCTGCGGCATGGGCGGCTCGGTTGCGGGTAAACCCTGAAGAGTGCCGAATTTCAGGGCAGCCTTCAATGGTCAATTGGCGCTTCTGAATAATGGCCTTTTGCCTAGCTTGTAGTAGGAGATGACCCACATCAAGGTATTGAAAAAGAACTGCCCAACGGGCCCAAAAAAGTCACCTTGCGCTTGCGAACGGGTGCTATTTTGAACTTCTTCGATGCCCTGACCAGTGACGGTCATGGCCCCTGCCGCGAGCTAAAGGAAGCGCTCAATGAAGAAGGTGGGCAACATGAATAAAGTGACATTTCCCAACGCTTGCCAGCTGATGCGCTGGCATTTTCATCCGATGGGGTTTGAGGGCAGCATGGACGCCCCCGGCAGCATGGTCGCCCGCCTGTTTGATCGCAGCAGCGGCGAAACGTTGATCGCGATTGCCGGCATTCCCTGTGCCACCGTGATGAATGCCGCCGATGTAGAGCGCATCATCGAAGCCGTCGAAGCTGAGCTGGAGTGTTTTGTGCCGCCGCTGTCCTTGCGGGCCTGACCTCAGGTTATCCGGGGACGTATAGCTCATGTGGGAACGGCTGGCGCCTTCCCACATCACGCTGCACTCACTGGCCACGGTGATCGTCAAAAAACGCTTTGTTGCCATCTACCCGTTCCGAAGCCCTGGGCACATTCACGCCCTGGCCCTCCGGCTTTTCCACGTACCAATAGCAATGGCTTACCGCTCGGGTGATACCGACATAGGCCAGGCGCAGCACTTCGTCTTTTTGGGCAGCGTCATACGGCTCGCTGTCACCGTCCTTGCCCAGGCCAGCCATGCGGTAGACCTGATTCTTGTAGGGCGAGCTGGTCACATGCTGACAATCACCCAGCAGAAATACCGCATCGGCCTGTAGCCCTTTGGCGCTGTGATAAGTCAGCTGTCTCAGCCTGCGGTCCGGTAACGGCAAGCTAGAATCAGCATTAACTACAGACTGAATATGCTCTTTAATCAATAACTTATCGCTACTTTTTCGATAAAGCATTAACACCGACTCGCCTCTTTGATAGTGCGTCAGCAACTGCCGAGCCAACGCAGCATCGTCGCGCTCAAGCACCGTCACGGGCACCAATGCCTTTGGCTCGCCACTGGCCTTGGCTTTTTTGCCGGGGATTGCCGGGGCGGCGCGCACAATATGCTCGGCGGCGTCGATGATGTGCTGGTGGCTGCGGTAGTTCTCACTCAGCATCACGCGGGTGGTGCTCGGCGACGGGAATTCGGTGTTGAACGCCATGAAGTATTGGGGTGAACTGCCGCGCCAGCCATAAATCGACTGCCAGTCATCGCCCACACACAGCAAGGATGAACGTTGTGCGCCGCGGCCTACGTGCATCGCCGGGCCGCGAGCGCGGATTTCGCGCAGGCTGGCGCGAATCCACGACACGATCTGCGGTGACACGTCCTGAAACTCGTCGATCATCAAGTGCGACATCGGCCGTAGCAACGGATCGCTGAGCAGCTTGAGATTTTCCGGGGTATTTTCGCCGAACAGCGAAAACATCCGGTTGTAGGTCATGATCGGCGGCGATTGATCGAGCAGGTGATCTTCCAGGGCTTTCCAGAAGATGCTCAGGGCTTCAAAAAACAACCGGTCGGGATCGTCCTTGGCAAAGCTCATCTGGCCCACGGCAGTCGGCACGTCCAGGCCGAGGTTCTCAATGAACCCGGCAGTCATCACAAAGCTGTCCAGCAGCGGCGACGAGGCGAGTTCACCTTTGACCTTGTAATCGAAGCCCGGCCCTGCGGTAGCATCGCCGGCCAAGCTGCTTAATAGACGCTTGGAAGATTCATAACTATCTAGCCAAATCATAGGCTTACGACAGAAAGCTTGAAACAGTGTGCGCTTTACTGCCCACTCGGCGCGCACCGAAAGCTTCGAATTCGGCCGACTGATCTGAGCGTTTTCGCGTGAATCGAAGCCCAGCATCACCCAGGCGTCCAGCTGCGGAATATAGCCATGACAGTGAAACTGCGCGCCATTGATCTCAAAGGTCTGGCGGCTCGGCTCAATGCCCTTGATCGGCCAGGCGCCCGCACGAAACCACAGGTCTTCGATGACATCGCAAAGTTCTTCATCACGCTTGGCGGCCAACTCGGTCACGGCGATACGCTTTTGCACATCCGGATGGTCGCGCTCCAGTTCTTTGAGCTGCAGGCCATGACGGGCCAAGGGTGCAATCAGCTCACGGAAACGCTCGTGCCGGCCGTGCAGCCGGTGGTAACAGGCATTCATCTGTTGGCGTTGGGCATCGCCGATGCGCAGGTCGAATGGGTTGCTGTCCGCGTCCTCGACACCGCTGCTGAGGTTTTCGAACGCCTGCAGCCGTTCAAAGCCGGGCAAGCTGCGCACCATCGGCAAGATGCGCGAGTGGAAGGTTCGCACCACGGCCTGGGCTTCTTTACTGCCAAGGGGTTGGCCCCACAGGCTGAGAATTTCCATGAGCTTGTTGATGAAGTCCTTGCGCGACTCGCGGGTAAACGTCACCACGGTCATCGAGCTCAGTTCAAAGCCCAGGTAATGGGTGAGCAACAGGATCCGCAGCACCAGAGAGGTGGACTTACCGGCACCGGCACCGGCGATCACCGACGTCGAAGGCGTGTCGCTGAAGATCATTTTCCATTGCGCGCTGCTCGGCTGTGCATGGGCCGGCAGTAAACGCGCCACATCCGCTTTCATGCGCTTTTTCACGTCGGCGCTGAGCGGCAGCCGCCAGTCGTCGAACAGGCTGTCATCCACACCTGGCGCCTTGTGCTCATCGGGACGCAAGTCACGGATCAGCAATACCTGACGGCCCTCTTCTATTCCGTCAGCCTTGCCTTCGCGATAGCCATATTCCACACCGGCTTCGTGCCCGCTGCGAAATCCGTCAGCCTGGCCGTGCAGCCAGGAAAACCGATGCTGCGCGCGTAAACGCGTCAGGCCGTGGCCAAACAAGCGGGCGGCCAGCCGTTTCAGCAGCGGCATTTCTGCCAGAGGTCGAAGCTCAGGGGGCAAATCAGGCGTTTGTTGCGGCACGCGGACTCCAGCGATGAGGTTGGTTTTGGCGAAGGCGCCATGGTCGCCGGAATCGGCGCTCAGTTCCAGCCAATTGCTTTGACGTCATGCAGTTAGGCGATGAAGTGAAAGTTGAAACGCCTGTAACCAATCGAATAATTGGATGAGAATACGGCAATTTTTACGCTTTTTATCGATCATGCACTGGCGGATCATGGCCTCCATCATCAGGAGACTCTCATGCTCGAACTTCGACCTTTCAACACGCTGGGCGGCGCCCATCATGGCTGGCTTGACGCCCATCACCACTTTTCATTCGCCCAATACCACGACCCCAAGCGCATGCACTGGGGCAACCTGCGGGTATGGAACGACGACATTATCGCGCCGGGCACGGGTTTCCCGCAGCACCCGCACCGCGACATGGAAATCATCACCTACGTGCGCGAAGGCGCCATCAGCCACGCCGACAACCTGGGCAACAAGGGCCGTACCGAGGCCGGCGATGTGCAGGTGATGAGTGCCGGCACCGGGATCGCCCACAGCGAATACAACCTGGAGGCCACGCCGACCAAGATTTTCCAGATCTGGATATTCCAAACGAGGCCGGCTTGCCGCCTTCGTGGGGCGCCAAGCCCTTTCCTCAAGGGGATCGCGAGGGCTTTGTGACCCTGGCCAGCGGCAAGGCCGGTGACAGCGAAAGCCTGCGCATCCGCGCTGATGCACGCCTGGTGGCGGCCAACCTGAAAGCGGGCGAAAGTGCCGAGTATCGGCTGGACAGCGGGCGCCGCGCGTACCTGGTGCCGGCGACGGGCGTGATTGAAGTCAATGGCTTGCGTGCGCAAGCGCGAGACGGCGTGGCGGTTGAGGATGAGCAACTGTTGCGGGTGACAGCGATTGAGGACAGCGAGATCGTACTGGTCGATCTGGCTTGAAGTGACGTTCGTTAACCTGAAGATGTGGGAGGGAACAACCCCTCCCACATCGGGTATGGCGTGATTACTGGCTGATTGCGCCGTCGACCAGCACCTGCGCTTCTTCCACCAGTTGCTTGAGGTGATCCTCGCCCACAAAGCTCTCGGCGTAGATCTTGTAGATGTCCTCGGTGCCCGATGGGCGCGCGGCAAACCAGCCGTTTTCGGTCATCACCTTCAAACCGCCAATCGCCTGGTTGTTGCCCGGTGCATGGCTGAGGATCTGCTGGATGCTTTCCCCGGCCAATTGCGTGGACGTGACCTGTTCCGGCGACAGCTTGCCCAGCAAGGCTTTCTGCGCCGGGGTGGCCTTGGCGTCGACGCGGATCGCGAAGGGCTCGCCCAGTGCGTCGGTCAGGCCACGGTAGATCTGGCTTGGGTCCTGGCCTTTGCGCGAGGTCATTTCCGCCGCCAGCAGGGCCGGAATCAGGCCATCCTTGTCGGTGCTCCACACCGTGCCGTCCTTGCGCAGGAACGAGGCACCGGCGCTCTCTTCGCCGCCAAAACCCAGGGAGCCTTCAAACAGGCCATCGGCGAACCATTTGAAGCCTACGGGCACTTCGTACAGACGACGGCCAATACGCGCGGCCACGCGGTCGATCAAGCCACTGCTGACCACGGTCTTGCCCACGGCGGCATCGGCGCGCCAGTCCGGGCGGTTCTGGAACAGGTAATCGATAGAGACGGCCAGATAATTGTTCGGCGCCAGCAGGCCGCCGGACGGCGTGACGATGCCGTGGCGATCGTGGTCCGGGTCGCACGCGAAGGCCACGTCGAACCGCTCCTTGAGGCCGATCAAGCCTTGCATCGCATAGCTGGAGGACGGGTCCATACGGATCTGGCCGTCCCAGTCGACGCTCATGAAGCGGAAGGTGGAATCGACTTCAGTGTTCACCACGTCCAGGTTCAAGCGGTAATGCTCGGCAATCGCCGACCAGTAGCGCACCCCTGCGCCGCCCAGCGGATCGACGCCCAGGCGCAAATCGGCGCTGCGGATGGCGTCCATGTCGATCACGTTGACCAGATCGGCCACGTAGCTGTTGAGGTAATCGTGGCGGTGCGTGGTATCGGCCTTGAGCGCCTGGGCGTGGGTGATACGCTTGACCCCGGCGAGTTTGTTGGCCAGCAGCTCATTGGCCTTGGCTTCGATCCACTTGGTGACGTGAGTATCGGCTGGGCCGCCATTGGGCGGGTTGTACTTGTAGCCGCCGCTTTGCGGCGGGTTGTGCGACGGCGTGATCACGATGCCGTCGGCCAGGCCCGTGGTGCGGCCGCGGTTGTAGCAGATGATGGCGTGGGAAATTGCTGGGGTCGGCGTGTATTCATCGCCCTCGGCCAGCATCACGTGCACGCCATTGGCCGCCAGGACTTCCAGCGCACTGGCACCGGCCGGTGTCGACAGCGCATGAGTATCCAGGCCGACGAACAAAGGACCATTGATACCTTGGGCTTCGCGATACAGGCAGATGGCCTGGCTGATGGCGAGCACGTGCCACTCGTTGAAGCTCAACTCAAACGAGCTGCCGCGGTGGCCGGAGGTGCCAAAAGCCACGCGCTGGGTGGAGATCGCTGCATCAGGCTGGCCTGTGTAGTAGGCCGTGACCAGTCGCGGGATATCCACCAGCAACTGAGCTGGCGCCGGCTTGCCCGCAAAAGGACTGATAGTCATGCATGAACCTCGAAAAGAAGGATTTGGAAAAAACGACAGTTTACTGAGAGTTGGACTACTACGCGACGGTATCGATCCTACAAAACTCAGAGAAATTTCACGCATCTAGCCTGTTTGTGCCTGCCGCAGGGCATCAGCCAGTGCCACCAGCGCAACTTCCAGGTTGGGCTGCCCATGAAAGGTATGGCTCAAACGCATGTGCTGATGGTGCAGTCCGCCGACACTGAACAACTCGCCGGGTGCCACCACCACCTGCCGGGCCAGCAAATACTGGAACACCTGGCGCATATCCACCGCTTGGGTCGAACCCAACCAGAAGGTCGCGCCGCCGGCAGGCATCCGATAAGTCACTTGATCGCCCAAATGCTGCTCGAGCAGCTGACTCATTGCCCCGGCTTGCTCGCGCAGCAACTGACGCAGGGTGCGCAGGTGCTGATCAATCTGCCCGCTCTGATACAGGCGGGCAATCGCGCGTTGACGAATTGACGACAACCGGAACGAACGCAGCAGAAACTGGCGCTGCAACTGGCTGCTCATGTGCCGGGACAGCACGTAGCCATACGGCGCTTCTGGGCCGAGAATTTTCTCGAAGGAGGAAAACACCATCAGCCGCTCCGGGTTCACCAGATCGCGCAAGGCCGTGTGGGGTGGTTTGAAACTCAATTCCCCGCACGTGTCGTTCTCCAACAGCCAGCACCCATGTTGGTCGAGCAATTGCGCCACCTTGAGGCGATCGCGCAACGCCATCGCCACGCCGGAGGGCTGGCTGACCGTCGATGACAGCAGCACCAGGCTCACGCGCTCGTCGCGCAGCAGGCCTTCAAGCGACACCAGGTCGAGGCTGCCGTCGTGCGCCCAGGGCAATTCGAGCAGGCGGATACCAGCATCCTGCAGCAGGCGCAGGATCAGCCAGTCGCAGGGCGACTCGATAATCACCGTAGAACCGGGCAGGCCAAGCACCTCGATGAGGATATCAAGCACCCCGCGCAGGTCGGCACCGATATACACGTCGTCGGCGTGCCAGCAGCGCGTCGGCGACGAGGTGTAACGCGCCGCCAGCGCTGCGCGCAGCTCCCACACCCCACATGGCTGGGACCAGGGCTGCAAGTGGTGCGGGTACTGGCGCACCAGCTCCCGCTCCAGGCGCAACAGTGTGCTGTCCAGCGACGCCAACAAGGCAGGCTCATCGCCACTGAGCACGACCATGCCCGGGCGTCGCGCGGCCACGTAGAGGCGCTCGAGCAAATCCCCGCTTGGCCACGTCGAGGCACTGCCGGCAAGCGGCCAGGCGTAATAGCCGGACTTGGCCACTGAGTACACCCTTCCCTCTTTCTCCAGCAGCGAGTAAGCGTACTGGATGGTGGAGATGGACACGTTCAGGCGTTGGGATAACTGGCGCAGAGACGGCAGCTTCACCCGGCTATCGCTGCTGACCTCATCAATCAGGTTGATCATGTAGCGATACACCGCCTGATAGGCGAAATCCGCCTGCCGCACGCCACGCAGGGTCATCGCCCGGACAGCTGCAAGGCCATGTCGGCAGTGGCCGTCGACCGTTCCTGACGGCAACCACGAGCGGTACTGCCGGCGCCGCCAGGCATTGGCCGCTTGCGGTACAGATGCTGGAGCAACGGCAGCGGCAGTCCGCTGGCGTCGGTGACCCATTGCTGCAGCATCTCGGCAGCGGGCTTGCCCTGCAGCACTTTGTGCAGTTCCGGCAGCGCCACCAGCATGCCCGAGTGGCACTGGCGCAAATAACCTTCCAGCCGCTCACCGTGGTGGATAAAGGGCGAAAACAGCAGACAGATCAACTGGCCCTCATCCAGGCCAAAAAACCGCTGGGCGTGCTGGGCCGACACGGCGCGTCCTTCGCGGCTGACCGTTTGGGTGATCAATGCTTCGCACACCTGTCGACGACGCAGGTAATTCGCTGCCTGCAGCATGAACCCTTCGACGCCCGCTTCGTAATCCAGCGCCCTCAGGCTCTCGGCTTGCAGGCCGCGCAGGTGCGCCATCAGCATTGGGTTGGCAAAGGTCGGATGACTCAGATGAAAGCCCAATGGGTCCGGGTTATAGGCCATGAACTCGGTGAGCAACGGCGCGCAACCGCGGTCAATGCCATCCAGCAGGTCGGCGATACCGATGTACGCGAGGTGGCGGTGGCCACCCGGGCTGGTGTCGCTCTTCGCCACGTAGTGCTCACCGTACAAGTCGCGATAAATGTCGTCACTCCACTGATCCATGCGCGCGAACAGCCCATTGAGCGTCGCGGGCCTGCCCGCAGGAACCTGAACGCCCGCGGCCTGGGCGGTCTTTTTCAGCCAGGCGAGCAACTGGCCCTGCTTGCGCGCGCAATCGCCGCTGACCAATGCATGCACGCCACCGTCCCAGGCGGTGACGCGCTGGTAGAAGTCGCCCAGGGCCAGATAGGTCTCGTTGCACAGTGTTGCGCGAACGTCACCGGAGGACAGATGCCCCATCATCAGCATGTTGCGCTGGCTGGCCTCGCGCCCAGTGGCGGAGGCCGGGCGCTGGTGGTTGAAAGGCAGCACCTGGTGATTTTCCACCATCAGCAGTTCAACCCGTGGGTCGTCGTGAAAAAACAACTGGCTGTAGCCGCGGTGAAGCGTGTCGAGCGTGCCTTGGGTCATACCGCTGTGACGCAAGGTGGCCACCCGCAGTTGGAACGTCCTGGGGGCGCGGCCGGCAATGCTCAATTGCGCGGCACGCAACAGCGCCAGGGTGTAGCTGCTCACTTCACCGCCGCCATGGGCCACCAGCACCTTGTAATCGCCCACCTGCTCCATACCGCCAGCGGCAACGACAATCCGCTGTATCAACAATTGAAGTGCAGTGCGTTCTGCACGATTGAAGTGCCCGATGAGCCGTTGCAGTACTTGCTGGTAAACATAATTCATAGCTTGTTCGTGAATAGCGCTCATAGCTCTACTACCTGAGTTGAAATATCAGTTTCAAGCAACTACCGAGACGCACTGCCCGGTCTATTGCATCTGTAAGAAGGGGTGCCCGCGCTACCGTGTTCGCGATAAATAAACACTAGCACTCTGCAATTAACCGACATGGAATATGCACCGGCGCACCGTTGGAGCATCCATTGCGCCAACAGGCCGTGCGTGAGGCGTCCAGGCCGTCAATGCGGCAATCCTAGGAATGCTCCGACGGCCCCCTACACTCATTTATCCTTGAACTAGAAGATGAATCTGACACATAAAAATCTTCTAACTTTGACCTCCGCTGGTTTATCGATTGAGGTTCGCCTGGAAAGTACCCGCATCCTCGGGTCCAGGCAGTTGCTGCATTATCGTGGGTAGTTGCAGGCACTGCCTGCTGGGGTATCAGAGTATCAATCATTACTCGGTCCTTGAGTTGAACGTGAAGACTCAATTATCAGGACTGGAATAATGATTAACAGATACAGAAGCCGGTCGAAAACCAGTTCAGATAATTATCCGCTGCCGCGTAAATAGCGCGCACACAAAGACGCCGCGCTGAAAATCAGGGCGGCGGCAGGGGCAAAGGTATCGTTTACAGGACCGAAAGACGCGCGCGCGTTTCATCCAACGCGCGGGTTAAGCCCTGCTAAATGGCGCATTTGTCTCATGCGCCCAGGGCCCGTATGACTCATTTGCGAATATTCCTACACCTCAAACAGCTTCAACCTGCAACGCAACGCGTTCGCGACACGGGCATTCGTCCATATAGCGGTGTGCTTCCACGAACTGATTGAATGGAAACACCGTCGTTTTCAGCGGCACCAGTACACGGTCGGCCGTCAGTTGGTTGATATCACGCAGCGCACGCTGCAAGGCCACCTGATCCTGAATGATGCCCAGCTCCGGCTTGCCGGTGAAGTTGCCGATGCAATGCACAAAGAACTGAATGTTCTTCTGGAACGCTGCGCACGCCGGAAACGGTGTCTGGTTGCCGCCTTGCAGGCCATAAAGCACCAGGCTGCCACGCGGTGCCAGCACGTCACCGAGCAACGACATCTGCGGGCCGCCCAAGCCATCGAACACCACGTCAACGCCGCGGTTGTCGGTGAACTTGTTGACCTGCATGAGCAAGTCCTGTTCTTCGGTGACAATCACCTTTTCTGCCCCGAGGGACAGCAGGTACTCACGCTCTGCGCTGTCTTTGGTCGCGGCAATCACCCGCACACCCAAGGCTTTGCCCAGTTGTACGAACGAGGGGCCGGCGCAGTGGCTGGCGTCGGTCACCAGGGCGAACTGGCCGGGTTTGACCCGCGCCAGGTCCACATAGGCAAAGTAGGCAATCAGCAGCGGCGTGTAGTGCACGCTGGCTTCAATCGGGCTCAACACGTCCGGATAACGGGTCAAAGCCGAACGGGGCAGGACGATCTGTTCGCCATACACCGGGTAATCATTGGGGCTCTCGGCCGGAAAACTGGCCACTTTATCGCCCACAGCCAAGTCATCCACGCCGTCGCCGAGGGCTACAACCACCCCGGCCATCTCGTGGCCAAGGCCGGACGGCAGACGTGCATGGGAAGACGCCAGGTTCTGGCGCCACAAAATGTCATACCAGCTGATGCCAATCGCGTCGACACGCACCTGCACTTCGCCCGGTGCGGGCAGCGCGGCTACATGCTCTTCGCATTTGAGCACCTCGGCCGGACCAAACTTGTGAAAACGGATCGTGCGGGACATCGCAAACCTCGTCAAAGTAACCTCTAATGCCATGAACTCTATCTGGGCTTTCCAGGTAAGACCACCGGTCGCCGTTAATAGTCGACATGCCTGCCATTGATTCCGCAACTGAGGAATGGACCCCAGATCTTGTAGGAAAACTCAATTAGCCGGTGCAGAGTACCAGCCTTTCCCCGTAAGATTCATGCCGGTCATTGTTTACATGTGGCCGCTCTCGTCAAGCTCGCTGACTCTTCCAGGACACAAGATGAACCGTAACGACCTGCGTCGTGTCGACCTTAACCTCTTGATCGTATTCGAAACCTTGATGCATGAGCGCAGTGTGACCCGTGCCGCCGAGAAGTTGTTCCTTGGCCAGCCGGCCATCAGTGCGGCGTTGTCGCGCCTGCGTGGACTGTTCGATGACCCGCTGTTTGTGCGCACCGGGCGCAGCATGGAGCCGTCCGCCCGGGCTGTAGAGATTTTCGCCCTGCTCTCCCCGGCCCTGGACTCGATTTCCACCGCCGTGAGCCGCGCCGCCGAGTTCGACCCGGCCACCAGCACGGCCGTGTTCCGCATCGGTTTGTCGGACGATGTCGAATTCGCCCTGCTCCCCCAGTTGCTCAAACGCCTGCGCGCCGAGGCGCCGGGCATCGTGCTGGTGGTGCGCCGGGTCAATTACATCCTGATGCCGGGTCTGCTGGCCTCCGGCGAAATTTCCATCGGCGTAAGCTACACCGCCGACCTGCCGGCCAATGCCAAGCGCAAGGTCCTGCGCCGCAGCCTGCCGAAACTGCTGCGCGCCGACAGCGTGCCCGGCTCGCTGAGCCTGGATGACTTTTGCGCCCGCCCCCACGCCCTGGTGTCATTCGCCGGCGACCTGAGCGGGTTTATTGATGAAGAGCTGGAAAAACTCGACCGCAAACGCCACGTGGTCCTAGCCGTGCCGCAGTTCAACGGCCTGGGCACATTGCTGGCCGGCACCGATATCCTGGCCACCGTGCCGGACTACGCCGCCGAAGCGCTGACCTCAGCGGGCGGATTGCGCGCAGAAGACCCGCCGTTGCCCGTACGCTCGTTCGAATTGCACATGGCCTGGCGCGGCTCGCAGGACAACGATCCGGGAGAGCGCTGGTTGCGCTCGCGGATTCAGATGTTTTTTGGCGATCCCGATAGCCTCTGATCGCCGTCTGCAACCCCCTCAACCAACCAACGCCACCTTGCGCGCCACTGCCCATGGCGCTATCAGGCGTTGCGGGGTCTGGCAGGTCTTGCGTTTGAACACGAAGTTGCGGCACTTCTCGGCGAACTGTTGGCGGTTGTGCACCATGTCTTGCTGCATGTGTGCCAGTTCGTGTTCGCGACAGTGTTCCACCTGATCCAGGTCCATCGTTGCCTTGCGTGCGCGCGCCAGCACATAGTGCTCGTCGTCGAGCGCGCGGGTGGCCTGCTGCATGAGCCATAGGCCAAATGCCTGTGGGCACCGTGGGCCGATGGCCTGAACCATGCCGTAGTGCTGGGCCTGGTCGGCACTGATCGGCAGGCATTCTTGCGTGAGCCGCTGCGCCACTTCACTGCCGACGGCACGTGGCAGGCTGTAGGTCCAGTATTCGGAGCCATACAAGCCCATGGTTTTGTAATGCGGGTTGAGGACCACGCCCTCACGGGCGAAAACGATGTCGGCCGCCAGCGCCAGCATGACGCCGCCGGCTCCGGCACTGCCGGTCAGGCCGCTGACCACCAGCTGCCGGGCCGTGAGCAGCTCCTTGCAAACATCGTCGATGGCCTGGATGTTGGCCCAGGCTTGCAGCCCAGGCACCGTGGCGGCCTGAATCACATTGAGGTGCACGCCGTTGGAAAAGCTGCCACGCCCGCCCTTGATCAACAGCACCTGGGTGTCTCGCGCCTTGGCCCAACGCAGTGCAGCCACCAGACGCTGGCATTGCTCGGTGCTCATGGCGCCGTTGTAGAACTCAAACGTCAGTTCGCCGACAGGCCCTGACTCTCGGTAGCGAATCGGTTGATAGGCCTGTTCATTCCACGTTTGTCTGGCGAGGGTGCTGTCCAGCACGGGAATGCCTGCGAGTTTTTCGGCCAGCACGTGACGGGCCGGCAACTTGAAGGTTTCCTCACCGGGCTGGGCTTTGCGTTTGAGCGAGCCGATCCACAGGCTGTGATCGCCGGCCGCCACCAGCACCGCGTCGTCCTGTACCGCAAGAATGTCGCCCGGCGTGCCGTGGCGTGAGTCCAGGTGCGCGTCGTACACGTAATACTGCCCGCCCCTGATGCTTGCCAACACACCGGGCTGGCCATCAGCGGCGTCGATGTTGCGTTTGATGAAGCGTGCGCAATCGAACCAACTGAAGCTGCGGTCAGCCTGGGTCATGTTGGGCTGCAATCGCCCGATGACGTTGGGCTGCGTGTAATCAAGCGGTGCCGGGACGAAGCCCCGGGCGAATTTTTCCACCACGTCGCGGATGCAATCGATGGCTGCGTCACTCACCAGGCCGTTGTACAGCTCGGATTTGCGCACGTCGGCCGGCATGTCGAATTCACGCGTCGACCAGATCGGCCCGGCGTCCATTTCCTCCACCGCCTGCAGGGCGGTCACGCCCCAGCGGCTGACCTGCCGGGTGATGGCCCAGTCCAGCGCACTGGCGCCGCGGTCGCCGACGATCCCCGGATGGATGATCACGACCGGGCGTTCCGGGTTGCTCCACAGCTGCTGTGGCACACGGTCCTTCAGAAACGGGCAGATCACCACATCGGCGCCTGACGCCTCAACCTGCTCGCACACCGTGGCGGCATCGGTGAACAGCACCACGCTGGGCGCGTGACCCGCCTGGCGCAAGTCCAGCCAGGCGCGTTGGGTCAAACCGTTGAACGCCGACGATAACAACAGGATCTTCAATGACCGCATAGCTGACTCTTCCTTGAGAATACGCGACCCGAGGCACTCATTGAGCCCTCCCTGGCCTTTGATGGAAGCATAAGGTTAGAGGCACTGCCAGGCAGGTCACCTGATCAGGATCAATCTTGTGTCAGCCAATCGCGCATTCGTGGCCATCCGCAAAGCCATAGGCAATGCACTGGTGCTGCTCCAGGTCGCGGTCGGACAACGGCGTGCCATGGCGAGCCAGGTACGCCGGCGATGCACAAAACACGTGCCACTCACGCGTCAGCAGCCGATGTTCCACCGTGTGCGGCCAGGCGTGGCCGTCACCAATGCGCAGTGCAATGTCCACGCCCTCCTTGAACGGGTCGAGATGGCCGTCAGAGAAGGAAAGACGCTCAACCTGGCGCCTCAACCCGCAACGCTCTCCCGCCGACCCTGGCGCGACAGGTTCAACGCCACCAGCAGCGCCAGCACGGCCATGACCATTCCCGCAAGAAACCCGCCGCTATACCCCGCCTGCGCGGTCAAGCCAACCAGCAAGGTCGAGGACAGCATCTCGCCCAAATCCCGCGTGCTTTGCACGGCCGTCATGTCTGTCCCCGCCTGATCGCTTTGGGCGGCGAAGGCCATGGAGGCGGTCATGATCACCACCGAGGTCGCACCGGTGGCAAACGAGCCCAGGCCTACCGCCAGCCAGATCAGCCCGGTTTGCGTGGCGAGCATGCCGGTGGCTTGCAACAGCCAGGTCAACGCAGCCACACCGGCCATGCCGACCGCGAGCATGAACGTCGGCCACAACCCCAGTACACGGATCAGCCAGGCGCCGCCGCCACAACCGAGGACGACAGTGACCATGCCGCCGCTCATGCCCAGTTGGCCGATGGCCTGCAACGACCAGCCGGCGTCGTTCAAGAACAGTTTGGACAAGCCGAAACCGGACACCGAGGTCATCGCTGACAACAGCGCCAGCAGCACCAGCGCCAGCGCTTTCGGGCGCTTGATAAACCGCCACAGCGAAGCATGCGCCACGTCCGGTTGTGTGTCTTTGGCGGGGGCCACGTGCAGCCAGCCGACGCACACCAGGCTCAGTAACGGCACCAGTGCCAGCAGGCTGAACGCCGTGGTTTGCCCCAAAGCCCCGCTGAGCAACAAGGTGCCGGCGCCGCCAACGAAAAAGCCGACCATGGTGCCGCCGACTTGAATGGCGTTGATCCGCGCCAGCATGTTGTCGGTGAAGTACTCGGCGGCCATGCCGTCGGTGGCGATGTCCTGCGTGGCGCTGGCCAGCGAGGCGACAATCAACAGGCCCACGGCCACGCCTGCGGTGGCCACGCTCAGGCCGATGCTTGCCAGGGTGACGATGCACAGCAAGACCAGCACCTGCATCGGTATGATCCAGCTGCGCCGCCGTCCCAGTCGCGGGCTCCAGTGGTTATCCACCTGGGGCGCCCAGATGAATTTGATCACCCACGGCAAGCCCACCAACGGCAGGAAGGCCAGCGCATGGAGTGCAGCGCCGTCATGGCGCAGCAGGGTCGGCATAGCGTCCATCGCAATGCCGAAGCAAATGCCCTGAGACAGGTACAGCAGTGCGAAGGTCAGCACCATGCGCCAGTGTTTCAACAGTTCCAGCATGACAACTCTCCCATCAGGCAACGTTGGCGGCGGCAGCCCGTGCCGCACGCGTAAAAGAAATCAACCGGCGCACTGCCCACAAGGCACTCGCACCGCACAGCAACAACACCAGGTCGATGGGCCACAGCGGCAGACCGCCCTGCCTCACACTCCCCACCATGTGCACCCCGCCCGCAGCGACAAAGGCCAGGCCCGCCACCGCCAACAAAAGGTGCAGCGGTTGACGGCGCGGCGGCATCACGCACGCCAGCAACAGGCTGGCGAGCCAACTGCCCCAGAACCACCCCGCCAGCGCGCCGCTGCCCAGCGCCCCCGCGCACAGCAACACGGCGGTGGCCGTCAGCAACCCGCCGCCACCGCCGACCACCAGGCGCAACAGCACCTGCCAACCGGCGCCCGCCTTGAGGCGCCTGCGTTCCAGCCACAGGTACAAGCCGCTGAGCACCAGCACCGCCGCCGCCAACGCCATGGCGAAATGCACGGCACGCAGCAGCGGCCCGCCATAGGGCACCCAGCGGTAATCGGCAAAGTGCAGCGGCTGCACCGCGATGAACGCCTGCAGCCACAGGCCGCGCCCACTGGCACTGCGGGTGCCCACCGCCACGCCGTCAGCGCCTGCGTAGGCATGGCGTTCAAACACCGCGGTGCTGGGCAACCCTTGCTGGATGCCGCTGACTTCAACCCAGGCACCCGGCTCGCCCCAGCGGTGCAAGGCGAGGTTTTGCGCCAAGAACCCGGGATGAGCAGCGGCGTCCTCGCGCAACAGCTGATCGAGATCGACCCGCGCCGCACTTGCCTGCGCGCTGACCTGCGGCGGCGCGCCCAGCAAGTGCATGAAGGCCTGCTGCGGCGCGCCTGGAAACGCCTGCCCGGCCAGGCCCAGCGTGCCGAGCGCGCCAAGGCCCGACAGCGCGCCGGTCACGCCGAACAGCAGCAACCACGGCCCGCACCACCGTCCGACCAGGCTGTGCAGGTCATGGGCAAACACCCGCGCGCCACGGTCCCGGCGCAGGCGTTTAAGGTCTTGCAGACGCCCGCTGTGCAAGGCGCTGCCGGCCCAGATCATCAGCAGCAACACCACGCCCAGCAGGCTGATCAGCACCCGTCCGGGGAAGCCGATGAACAGGCTTTTGTGCAGATTGAACAGGATGTCGGCCGCATTGCCCGACGCGACCGCACGGCCGTTGGCCGGGTCCAGCGCGACGCTGCAATCGCCGGGCGAAGCGCACAGCTCGACCACCGAGTGGTGGCTATCGGGCAAACGAATGCGCAATTCGTCCAGCGCCAGGCCCTTTTCACGCGCGACCTCCAGCCATTGTTCCACCGCCATCGCCGGTTTATGGCTTAACGCGGAAGGCCCGCGAAACCAGGCGCGCAAGTCTTCATGGGCCATGCTCCAGGCGCCGGTCAGCAAGATGCCAAACAGCACCACGCCAAACACCGCGCCCATCCCGGCATGTACGCGCTGCACCAGCGCCCTGGGGGCTCCCATCAGTTTCATGACCAGGTTCCATCCCATAGCAGCCAGGGCGTAAACAGCAGCAGCCAGGCGCTGGAGCGATACACCACACGCGGCCGATCCGGCGCCAGCAGCGACCACAGCAGCACCGTCACCAGAAAGCCCAGCCCCAGGAACACCCCGGCATACAGCCGTTCCAGGCCGTCGCCCCACGGATAATGCCGCGCCAGCAGCACCGCCAGTTGCAGGCTGCTGAGCAGACTGCCGGCCAACGCCAGGCCGATGCGCAACGGCCAGGCGCCGAGCATCAGAACGTACCTCGCAAGGTCATGTTGAGGCTGCGCGGTTCGCCGTAGCGGTTGTTCCAATTGACGTTGGACAGGCTCTGGTAGTACTTGCGATCGGCCAGGTTGTTGCCGTTCACCGCGGCCGTCCAATGCTCGTCGATGCGATAAGCGACGCGCACGTTGAGCAAGGCATAGCCGCCCTGCTCCAGGGTCACTGCACCGGATTGCGTGGCGTAATCACTTTGCGCCTGCACGCCGGCGCCGACGCTCCAGCGCTGTGCCTGCCACGGCAGTTGGTATTCGGTCCAGACCCGCGCCATGTGGCGCGGGGTGAATTCGGCGTAGCGTTCGCCCGAGGCGTTGTTGGTGTCCTTGAGGTATTCGGTGGTGGTGTAGGTGTAGCCAGCGGAGACGTTCCACTCAGGCGTGATGTAGCCGGTGCTTTCCAGCTCGAAGCCCTGGCTGCGCACTTTGCCACCGCTGATGTAATAGGTGTTCGGCCCGGCGCCGGGGTGTTCGGGATCGACCTGCGGGTTGTTTTCAAGATCGATGCGGAACACCGCCAATGACACATTCAAGCGGCCATCGGCCAACTCGCCCTTGACGCCGGTTTCGTAGGTCTTGCCCTCGACCGGCTTGAGCAGATCGCCGCTCCAGGTTTGCCCGGTTTGCGGCTGGTAGACCTCGGCGTAGCTGGCGTACCACGACCAGTTCTGCGCAAAGTCCCAGATCAGGCCGCCATACGGGGTGATTTCCCGACCGGGCTTGAAGTGGCTGGTCGGCGCGTCCTGGTCCCACCAATTGGCACGGCCGCCGATCACCAGCGTCAACGGGTCGAGCAGTTTGTAGCGGGTCAGCGCGTAAACGCCTTTGGAGGTGGTGGTGGTCGAGCCCGGCGAGGTGTAGGCGCTGATCCCGGGCTTGGGCACGCTGCTCGGGTCCCAGCGATAGACATTCACCGGCACATTCAACGGCGTGGTGAACTGAGCGCTGTGCTGTTCGGTTTCGCCCTGGCTGTAGTTGCTGCCCAGCAGCAATTCATGGCTGCGGCCGAACAACGCGTAAGGCCCATCGACCGACGCATCGACGCTCTTCTGAGTGCTGTTGAAGGTATACGCCGCGCCCATCAAGTGCCCGCCATCGCCGGTGAGCGGGTCGATGGCGCCGTACGCACCGGCATAACGCAGGCTGGAGTCAGCGTCCTGGTATTCGGCGGCGACTTTGGCTTTCCAGTCGTGATCAAGTTGCTGCTCGAGGGCGCCGAACACCCGGCGCGTGGTCCACTTGAAGCGGTCCCAGTCCACGTCCAGGTACGTGGAGCGCGGCAGGTGCAGGCTGGAACCGTCTTTGGCCATCGGCACGCCGGCCATATTGGTCACCTGGTCGATGGTCTGATACTGCGCGCCCAGGGTCAGCAGCGTGTCGGGGCTCAGGTCGAACTCGGTGACACCGTAGAGCAACTGCGTGTCTTGTTTGCCGACGTCGTAGAAGTAGTCGCGGTCTTCATAAGCGGCCACCACTCGGCCACGCACGTTGCCCGATTGCGTCAACGGCCCGCCCACATCAACTTCGCCGCGGTAGCGGTCCCAACTGCCAGCACTGAGGGTGCTGCTGGCGGTGAATTGCTTTTGCGGGCGTTTGCGCACCAGGTTGACCGTGGCCGCCGGGTTGCCGCTGCCGTGGAGCAGACCGTTGGCGCCGCGCAGGATTTCGACGCGCTCGTACACCGCCATGTCCTGGGGCGAACCGGCGGTTTCACCGAGCATCGCCGGCACACCGTCCAGCTCGAACGCGTTGATCTTGAAGCCGCGCACGTAATAGGCAGTCGTCAGCAGCTGGAAGGGTTGCACCGTCACACCGGTGGCTTGCTGCATCACTTCGTCGAGGCTGAACAGGTTCTGCTGCTCGATGCGCTCGTGGTCGATCACGCTCACCGACTGCGGGGTTTCCCGCAGCGTGAGTGGCAGCTTGCCCAGGGTGGTCACGCCCGGCGGGGTCACATCGCCGGAGGTGTCGTCGCCGGCAATCTCGATACTGTCCAACTGCACGGCGGCACGCGCCAGTGCCAGCGGGCTCAGGCCCAGTACCAGCGCGATCCCCACGTGTGCCCCGTTACGCTTGAAGCCCCGCCCAACCTTTGTTGCTCCCCGGTGTGACATTGCTGCGCCCCATTCGATAATAATTCGCATTAGTATCGTTTAAACGAGCGGGCCGACTTTTCGATTCAGGGACTTTTTCAATGGCTGCCCGGCACTCATTCACCTCGGTGCTGCTCGACGAACTGCGCATACCACGGGTGTGTGGCGAGCAAATGCTCATGGCTGCCGCAGCCGCTGACACTGCCGCCTTCCAGCACCAGGATCTGGTCGGCATCGCGCACCAGCGTCGGGTTGTGCGACACCAACACCAAGGTGCGCCTGCCGTGCAGCGCCTGCAGGCTGCGATTGACCCGTGCCTCGCTGCGCGCATCGAGGCTGGCGGTGGGTTCATCCAGCAGCAGGACCGGCGCCTGTGACAGCAACGCACGCGCCAGGCCAACCCGTTGCCGTTGGCCGCCGGACAGCAATGCCCCGCCCGGCCCCACTTCACTGTGCCAACCCTCCGGCAGGCGGCTAAGGACGTCGTCCAGTGCAGCGTCCCGGGCGGCTTGCTGCAATTGCGCGGGCGTGGCGTGCGGCCGCGCCATGCTCACGTTCCACAGCAGGCTGCCGGCGAACAGGCCGCTGTCCTGGAACACCTGGGTCATGTGCTGGGCCAGGGTGTGTTCGCTTATCTGGCGGATGTCCACCTGGCCAAGGTGCACTTGCCCGGTCTGCGGGTCCATGCCGCGGCCCAGCAAGGCCAGCAAGGTGCTTTTGCCCGCCCCCGAGGGCCCGACGATTGCCGTGAACGTGCCCGCGGCGCAATGCACATCGAGGTCCTTGAGCAGGTGCTCGCCCGCCTCGCCGAAGCTGTTCAGGCGCTGCCCTTCCAGGCTCGCATCCTGCGGTTGCTCACCGGGTTGCGGGCTGTGCAACGTCGGCGCCGCCAACACCGCCAAGACTTGCGAGAGCGCCTGCCAGGCCATGCGCAGGGCCTGGTCCAGATACGCCAATTGCGACAGCGGCTCGATAAAGCGCACCAGCAGCACCAGCACCGCCACCAGCAGCGCGCCGGATAAATGCCCCGCGGCCACCGCCAGCACGCCGCCTGCCAGCACCAGCGCAAACACCATCTGCACCGCGGCGGCAAACCCGAGGCCGGCGGGCAACCCCCGGCGATTGAGCTTGCGCGTCGCCTGGTGCTGCTCATGCAGCGCCTCGCGCAGGGCCCGTTGGCCCAGGCTGGCGTCGCCGGCACTGCGGATCAACGCCTGTTGCTGCGCGAACGCCTGCAGCAGCCGCGCGGCGTGGCGGTCCACGGCCTGACGCTGTTGCTCAAGATCCAGGCTGCGCCGCCCGGCCCAACGTAAAAGGCCGAACAGCGGCAGGTACGCCAGCGCCAACACCAGCGCCAGACGCGGCTCGATGAAGAACAGTCCCAGCACCACCACCGTCGGCGTCACCAGCGCGGTGACCAACGGTGCCAGCAGGTGCGCGGGAATGCCCATGCTGTTGAACACCGGCCCGCTCACCAGCCCTTCCAGTTGGCCGCGACGGGTCAGCGGCAGTCGCGGCAAATGTTGCACCAACTGCCAGACCAGGCCCGCAGCCAACCCGGCACCGGCCAGATAACCACGGCGCTGCGCGACGTAACTGACGCCCGCCTGCAGCAGCGTCAACCCCAGCAGCACCAGCACGCTCGACTGCAGGTTCTGGTGCTCGAACCAGGCCAATATCAACGGCACCAGCGCCAAGCCTGCCAAGCCATCGAGGACGGCGGCCAGCAGCATCCACACCAAGGCGCCGCGCAGCGCGCGCCGGGCGAGGTCGGGCAAATGACGCAACAGCGAAACAACACTCATGACACAGGCTCCAGTTGATCGGCGTTCGAGGTTTGCTCGTTCCAGAGCTGTCGGTAGAGGCCGTCCATGGCCAACAGGTCCGCATGGCGCCCGCGTTGCACGATGCGCCCGTCACTGAGCACCAGAATCTGCTCGGCATGGCGGATCGTTTCCAGGCGATGGGCGATGATCAGCCGCGTACGCCCGGCCGCGTCGTTGTGCAGGGCGGCGCGCAGTGCGCGCTCGGTGTGCGGGTCGGTGGCGGACGTGGGTTCATCCAGCAACATGATCGGCGCAGCCGACAGCAGCGCCCGCGCAATCGCCAGGCGCTGTAACTCGCCACCGGACAAGCGCACGTCTTCGTCCACCACGCTGGCGTAGCCCTTGGGCAACCCCATGATCCAGGCGTCCAGGCAAGCGGCCTTGGCAACGCGGCAAACCTGCGCGTGGCTGGCGTCGGGTTGATACAGCGCGATGTTCTGCGCCAGCGACAGGCGCAACGCACCCGCCTGCTGAAACACCAGCGCCAGGTGCTGTTGCAGCGCCCGACTGGCGATCTGCCGAACATCCACCCCGCCCACGCGGACTTGCCCGCTGTCCACGTCCATAAAGCGTGCGATCAACCCGGCCAGGGTGCTTTTACCCGCACCCGACGGCCCCACCAGCGCGGTCGTGGTGCCGGGTTCCAGGCGCAACGTAATCGAGTTGAGGACCGGCACGTCACCGTGGGAGAAATTCACCTCAAGCATCTCCACGCTGGCATCCCTGGGCGATTGCGGCGCTTCGGGCTCGGCCAGCGGTGGCGTGGTCAAAACGGCCTGCAAACGCCGGGCACTTTCGCCTGCCGAGTTCAGCGCATCAAAACCGTGCCCCATCGCCAGCACCGGCGCCGCCATGGCACGCACCAACAATAAAAAGCCGCAGACTTGAGCAGCCGCCACGTCAGCCACACCGATCAACAATGCGCCAAGCACCACCCAGGCCAACAGCCACGGCGCGCTCAGCAGCACCTGGATCAACGCCGCCAAGTGTCCTGCACGGCTCACCCAGTGGCTGAAGCGCTGATCAAACTGCTGCACCGCCTCCTGCACACGGCGATGAATACCCGCATCCGGAAATTGCCGGACCAGACCGAGGTTGCTTGCAAACTGGCTGTAGTCGCTGAACAGGCGCTGGATCGCGCCGTTTCGCTGCGCCACCGCTTCGCGGTAATGCGCCGAGCCCAGGCGCCAATAACCCAGCCCCCCCAACGCCAGCGGCAGCAAGCACCAGAGCGCCAGACCGCTGTTGCTCCACAGCAGATACCCGAAGGTCGCCAGGGGGATCAGCAGCAGGTTGACCAAGTCGGTCGGCGCATGCCCAACCAACTGATGCAGCGCCCGCACATCCTGCTCGGCATAACGGATCACGCCCTCCGGTCCCAGCCGGGAGAACCAGCCCAGCGGCAGCAGCTGCAGATGCTCGGCGAGGCGCACGCGCAGGCGGTCGCAGAGGTCGGCATCCACCTGATGAGTCAGGTGCAGCGCCAGGGTCTGGCCACACAACCACACGGCAGATGCCAGCACCGCCAGCACCACCCAGGCCATGGCCGACGCCGCCAGCGGCGGCGCCTGGCGCAGGCTGTCGGCCAAGTGCGCCAGCGCGATCAGTGGCAGCAGCGAACAGATCCCGGCGACCGCCTGCAACGCGACCGCCAGGTATAAGCGCCCACGAAACGGGCGCAGGATTTCGCGCAGAGGGCTCATCGAATGCACTCCAGCGCCTGGGCCAAATTGGCCGCGGGCAACGTCTGCGCCGGCTGCTGCGGAAAACCGATGGTTGCCGTCACCTGCTGCCACAGCCCGACCACTTCCAGGCTGCGCTGTTGCAGACGCGCCAGGCCAACACCGGTAATCAAAGGTTGCAGCGCGCTGGCGGCGGCGGCCGGCCAGATGCTGCGGTAAACCTGCGCCCAATCCGGCGCGGCGGCCTCCAGCACCTCGGCGCAGGGCAACGGCTGGCCGGCCAACGGGCCGAACAGGTCGAACACGCCCTCGGCGTCCTCCTGCGGCGCGCGCACGGCGGGCATCCACAGCAGCGGCCCGTGGGGCGACGCCAGTAACAGCGTGCCGCTGTCGGTGGCGATGCTCAGGCGCAGCAACATCTGCATGCGCCCGTCATCATTGGCGGCCAGTTCGTTGAGTACGCGCAGCGACACCGGCACCTGCGCCATCACCAGGCTGATATCGCGCCAGGCCGAGAGTGCCGGCGCCACACAGTCCACGGACCACGGCCCCACCGACTCCAGCAGCGCCGCCAACACGTCCAGCGTCGCGTAGCTGACTTGCACTGCGCAGCTGGCCTCGATATGCCGAATGCCCTGCTGGCGATGCAGCTGCCGCGCCAGTTCGATAAAGCGCGCCACGCACGGCAGCTGCGGGTAAAAACTGTTGAGCAGGCAACGCCGTTGCAGGCGGTTCGCCGTGCGCAGCAACTCGTGCAGTTCCTGGGGCAACAGCGGATGCTCGATCAACACATGCATGCCGCGCTCCATCAGCGCTAGTGCCACGGCCGGGCCCTGCTCTCCCCGTGCGGCACCGCCCACCGCGACGCACGCCAGGCGCGTGTCGGTCGGCACTTGCTCAAGGGCGTCGAAACTCGGCACTTCCAGATACCGCGCCAGCGCTTGGGAACGCCGACTGCCCTGCCCCAGCACGCCGACCAGTTCCAAGTGCTCGGCGGCGGCAACCCCAGCCGCATAGAACTGGCCGAAGCGCGAGCCCACCACCAGGGTTTTCAACGCGAACGTCATGGGTGTTCCTCCAGCAAATAACGACTCAGCCCGGCGTTCAGGCATTCAAAGTGATTGCCGCGCAGCGTATGTACCGTCAACGGTGCCAGCGACGCCGCCTGCCACCAGGCCTGCAAACTGGCGTGGTGATCGGGGATCATCGGGTTGGCAACACTGGGCACAAACAGGCGGATGGCGCCCACATACGGCGCGCCGTCGCTGTAGTGACTGGCGTGAACGGAATGCACAAACACTCGATACAGCTGCTCATCGGCAATGCCTTGCGCCGCCGCGAGCACGCGGGCCTTGAGCACGGCCACATCCAGGTTCAGGCCCGCCGAGGCTTGCAGTTGTTCGGCAGACGGCAAGCCGAGCGCCGCACCGTCCAGCCCAAGGGTGGCGGCGAAGCTGTAGAGCATCAGCACTTCATCGTCGACCAGATACGGAATGCGGTAGCTGGACACAATGTCCACTTGGCGCACCTCAGCGCCCAGTTGCAGCAAAGCCTTGGCCAGCTCCAGGGTCACCAGCCCGCCGGAGCAGTAACCGAGCAGATCGAAGCTGCGCCGGCCGCTGTCCCACAGCGCCTGGGCGTAGCGCTTGCCCAAGGTCGCGTTGACATGCTCGGCAGGCAGGCGCAGATAGTCGTCGCTGTCGTGCACCGCCAGCCCCAGCAACGGGCCGCTACCGGCCAGTTCAGCGATCAACGCGCGGTACGGCAACAAGGTGCCGAGCCCTTCGTGCACCAGCACACGTGCGGTGCCTTCGCCGCCGACCAACTCCGTCAACGCGTCCACACGCAGGCGCCCACCCAGCGGCGCCCGGCGCGTATCCGGCACTGGCGCCGCCGTCGTCGCCGTCGGCGCTTCACTGCTCGATTCACTGCGCAAACGCTGGGCCAGGCCTTGCGGGGTCGGCTGGCTCAGCGCCCACCGCAACAAACGGTCGAAGGGTTGCGCCTGCGCCAACGGTTCCTGTTCGCGCAGCCCCGCGATCAACTGGGCGATGAGCAGCGAGTCGCCGCCGGCCGTAAAGAAATCCTGATCCGGAGACAGACCGCTGCAATCAAGCACCCGCTCCCAGTGCGTGATCAAGCGCTGCACCAGTTCATCGGCGACATCGACCTTCGCGCGCTGCACCGGGCGCAGTTGCCGTTGCTCGGCCTGGGTGATGAGGGCGCGGCGGTCGATCTTGCCATTGGCCGTGACCGGCAACCGGTCGAGCACCCGCACCTGCGCCGGCACCATGTAACGCGGCACCCGCTCGGCGATAAATGCCAGCAAGGTGTCTGCACTGAGCAATGGGCGGTCGGTTTTCACGCGGGCGACCAGCACGTCGTAGCCCAACAGCTTCAACACGCTGTCGGCGGGCGCCAGCGACTCAGCCTGATCGCCGGCCTCGCTGTTCAGCCACGCCAGCCACTGGGCGGTGTGCACAAACAGTTGCCCATTGGTCGCGCGCACATCCACGGGCGTCTCCATCATCAGGCTTTGGCTGATGCTGATTTCGCGGTGTTCACGCGTCAGTTCCTGAATCACCAGCCATGCATCGGCCTGCAGCAGTTGGCGTAAACCGGCCAACAGGCGCTGTGTGTCGAGGGCATTGTTCAATGCACCGGAACTGAGCAGCAGGTCCAGGGACCCGGCCGGCAACCCTTGTTCACAGGCGGGTTTGTTCATGTCGAACGGCATGAAACGCACCCACGGATACGCCGCAAAACGCTCGCGGGCCGCGTTGAGGAAGTAGCTCGACACGTCGGAAAACACGTAGTCGATCTGCACCCCGGCCGCCACCCACGGTGCCAGCGCCGGAATAATCAGCGCACTCGCCGCACCGGTGCCGGCGCCCACTTCGAGGATGCGCCAGCGCCGCTGGCCCTGACGCGCGACAATCGCGCTCACCGCCTCGGCCATCGCCCGGTGCAGTACCTGGGCGTGTTGACCGCGGCTGTACATGGCCTCGGCAATGTGCGCCGAACCCTGCGGGAACATCAGGCTTGCCGGGCTCAGGCGCCCGTCGAGTTGCTCGGCCAGGCGGGTCGCGCTGCCGCGCAGGTAATCCACCAGGGCTGCCGGCCACAGAGCGGCCGGTGCCAGCCGGGCGAACTGCGCCCACGCCTGCGCTTGATCGAAAACAGCGACCTGACAGCGCCAGCCATCACCGTCGGTTTGCAGATAGCCGCTCTCGACCAGCAGCGTCAGCCAATGTCGCAACAGGCGATGCTGGCCGGGTTGAAGCCTCAACGCCTGGCACAGCGACGCAAATGCCAGGTGCTGGCCTGGCAGCAGCAAACCGCTGCCCGCCAGCCAGTGCAGCAGCGAAGCGTCCGCCGCGCGGTCCAGCGCGAGCAATGCCGCCTCGATGTCGGCACGCGGGCCGAAATCGGCTTGCTCAAGGGTGTGGCGCGCCGGGCGCAGGACCTCGTGCAGCTCATCGCGCAGCTGTGGCGCCGGCGCGCCGGTGTGCAGGGTGACGAAGCTGCATAAAGACCGCTCGTGACGCTCGCCCAGCAACACCGTGGTACTCGCGGCAATCTGCGGATGGGCCAGCCAGCCCGCATCGATTTCAGCCAGCTCGATGCGGTGGCCGCGAATCTTCACCTGATCGTCCTGGCGGCCAAGAAACTCGATCAGGCCATCGCCATTGAGGTAGCGCCCCTGGTCGCCGGTGCGATACAGGCGGCGCCCGCTGGCATGGGTGATAAAACGTTCGGCGCTGCGTTGTGGGTCTTCGGCGTAGCCCAGGGCCAGGCCAAGGCCGCCGATATGGATCTCGCCGCGCACGCCCACCGGGCATTGGCGGCCGAGGGTGTCGAGCACTTCCAGGGTCTGGTGTTTCAGGGCGCGCCCGTAAGGAATGCTTGGCAAGGCGGTGTCCGCCGGGCGAATGCGATGCTCCACCGACCAGATCGCCGCTTCGGTGGCGCCGCCCAGGCTGAACAGTTGGCTGTCGGGCCAGCGCTGCCACCAACGGGTGGGCAACGTGGTGGGAATCCAGTCCCCCGACCACATGACACACCGCGGCCCGGGAATTGTTGCCGGCTCGGTCTCCAGGTAATCCACCAGCATCTGCCCTTGCGCCGGCACCGAGTTCCACAGGGTGATGCCGTGCTCCTGCATCAATTGCGCCCAGTGCGAAGGGTCGGCGCCGCGTTCCGGATCAGGCAGGACCACGTGCGCACCGACGGCCGTGGCGCCGAAAAAGTCGTACACCGACAGGTCGAAACTCAACTCGGCCAGGCCCAGCACGCAGTCGTCGGCGTTCACCGCGTAGCGTTGGTTGATATCCTCAAGGGTGTTGACCACCGCGCCGTGGCTGAGCATCACGCCCTTGGGCGTGCCCGTGGAGCCAGAGGTGTAGATGATGTAGGCCAACGCCTCGGCCGCCACCCCTACCGGCTCGCGGGTTGGCCAACGCGGGTCGGGCCGGAGGCTGTCGATGGCAATGCGCGGCAGCTCAAGCGTGTCCGGCAATGCCTGTGCGTGCAGGGTGATCACGGCGTCAATGCCAGCGTCGCGCAGGATCGCTTCACGGCGCAGGGCAGGCTGGCGAATGTCCACCGGCACATACGCCGCGCCCATCTGGGTAATGCCCATGACCGCCATCAGTTGCCAGGCACTTTTGGGCAGCATCACCGCCACCCGCGCACCGCGCTCGACGCCGAGCGCTTCCAGGGCCGCGCGCACGGCCGCCGCGTGTTGGGCCACCTGGCGATAGCTGTAGCGGCCGTCGCGATCGCTGATCACCGTGGCATCGGGTGTGCGCACGGCCTGTTGAGCGAAGCCGGCGGCGATGTTGCGGGCCGGGGCGCTGGCCTCTATCTGCGGGTTTGCCGCTTGCGCGGGCAACACGATGTCGCCACGCGCCTGCCACAGCTGCGGGTCCGCGGCCAGGCGTTGCAGCAGGTCGACATAGGCCTCGAACATCTGCGCGGCCATGCCGTCCGGCAGCACACCGACGCGCACGTCCCAGCCAATCTGCAAGCCGCCGTACTGGTCGCTGACCTGGCAGTCGATCCACACCTGCGGGGTCTGGCTGATCATGTAGCTGGGCGGCTGCAACAGTCGCCCGGCATCGCCGAGCAAGCGTTCGACGCTGCCGATGCCACTGGTGAACACCACCGACATCAGGTCGGCGCCACGCCCCTGCACCCGCGCCAGCTCGCGCAATACGTCAACGCCGGTGAAGCGGCTGTGGTCGAGGTCATCAAACAGCTGCGCACCGATACGCCGCGCGCGCTGCACAAAACTTGCGCCCTCGGCGCCGTGCACGGCGAGCAGGCTCAGGGCGGTGAAATCACCGATCACCTGGCCCAGTTGCGGGTGCAGGTTCGGGCGGTTGAGCACCGTGAGGTTCAGGCAAAAATCCGGGCTTTGGCTCCAGCGGCCGATCACTTCGGCAAATGCGGCCAAGGTCACGCCCGCGGCACTCAGGCCCTGGGCGCTGGCGAGGGAACACAGGGTGTTCCATTGCTCGGTACCGAGCACGCCGTGGTGGTGAATAAAGCGCGTCGAGCCCAGGCCCGCATGCTCGCTCAGCGGCAGGTCGGGGCGGCCGGGCAGGCTGTCCAGGCGTGCCAGCCACCAGGCTTTGTCGGCGTGCCAGGCGGCGCTGGTGCGCGCGTGTTGTTCGTGCTGCAAATAGTCGCGAAACGTCGCCTCCAGCACCGGCCAATGGCGCGTCGGTTCAAGGTAACGCTGGGTCCATTCCACCAGCAACAGTTGCAGGCTGGCGTAATCAAGCAAGGTGAAATCCACCGAACAATGCACTATCGCCTGCTCGCGACCCAGGCTCACTTCGGGCAGCAGGATCGGCCATTGATCAAGCGCGTGGC
Organism: Pseudomonas sp. TREG-RG-20F-10-E-6-01; assembly: GCF_022662455.1. NCBI lineage: Bacteria > Pseudomonadati > Pseudomonadota > Gammaproteobacteria > Pseudomonadales > Pseudomonadaceae > Pseudomonas > Pseudomonas sp. TREG-RG-20F-10-E-6-01. The sequence goes on from NZ_JAKNQP010000003.1 coordinate 289,516, forward strand.
AGGCATGGTCCAGGCGTGTACGCAGCGCTTGCAGGTGCGCTTCGAAGGCCTCTGGAGTGGCCTGGCGCAGGTCATGCACCGGCAATGATTGCCACGCGACCTGGGCCTGTACGCATTGACGGCTGTTGTCTTGCACCACCGCGCGCAGCATCGGGTGGCGTTGCACCAGCGCGTTCCAGGCCTGGGTCAGTTGTTCGGTATCGACATTCGCCGGCCATGGGTATTCGACGTACAAGTGGCACGCATTGCCGCCGTAGTCGAACGCCGGGTTGCGCCCCAGTACGTAGGCGCCCTGCACCGCGCTCAGGGCGAACGGTTGCAGCGCCTGTTCCGGCTGCGCCTGCCAGTCCTGCGGCGAGAGATGCACCATCAAGGCCTCACGCTGGGCGCGAATACGCTCGGCCAAGGCTGAGTCCAGCGCGCCTTCGGGGGCGCGAAAATGCAGTTTGCCCGCAGTGGCCCAGAGTTCAATCTGACGCTCACGGCAGAGGTGCAGCAAATCATCCAGGCTCATAACACGCCCTCCTCGATGGCCACGTCGTCACTGCGCAGCAGCAGCGCGGCCATGCCGGCCAGGGTCGGTTGCAGATAAAAGTCGCCCATGCGCAGGCTCACGCCCACCTGTTCACGCACGCTGGCCAGCAAGCGAGTTGCCAGCAGGCTGTCGCCGCCAAGGCTGAAAAAACTCGCGTGGGCGCTGTGCACCGGCCGCCCCAGGATGGCTTCCCAACAGGCCGCCAGTGGCAACAGGTCGGTGCTCAATGCGGCGTCTTCGTGGTGGGCAGGCTGGCGGCGTTGCCACGCGTCGCCGAGGTTGGCCTGCAGGCGCGTACGGTCGATTTTGCCGTTGGCATTCAGGGCAAAACGCGGCACGCACCACAGGTGTTCCGGGCGCATCGCCTGGGGCAAACGCTGTTGCAGCCAGTGGTTGAGGCTTTCGCAGGTCAAACCCTCGCCTGCTGCCTGGGCACTCACCAGCACCATCGCGGGGTTTTGCCACAGGCATGCCAAATGGCTGAAGCCGCTCTGGCCGAGCCGTTGCGTCAGCGCTTGAGCGCCCGGCAATACCGGCTCACGCGTATCCAACAATGCCGCACTGACCAGCCGCAATGGCGAGTCGCGCAGCAGGTCTGCCAATAGCAGCTGGCCGTGCGGTTTGAGCAATGCCTGCGCCAGGTTCAAGCCATCGGCCGGCTGGGCGTAGCTGTGCAGCGCCGCGAAGCTGATCACCACGTCGTACTGCGACCAGTGCTCAGCAGGCAATACGCCGTCCACCACCTGCTGGCTCGCCACGCGCTGGCGCTGGCCGGCAGCGGCCGCCAGCAGGCCGGCGCTGGTGTCGAACACGGTCAGTTGCAGGTCGCGTGAGCGTGCGTGGTTCAGCCATTGGTCCAGCAATTGCCCACCGCGCACATCCAGTACCGCCACCTTCAGCGGTGTGGCGTGCTGCTGGAGGGCCCGGCTCATGGCGTCCAGCACCTGACGACCGGCTGGCAGGTTCAAGGCCATGGCCTGAGGCGCCAGCAACGGGTCGAACAGCACCTGCGCGGCGCCGTCTTCACTGCGCAACAGCACCTGCAATGCGCCGACCATGCGGGGCAGGTCGGCTTCGCGCCAACCCAGCTGCGCCACTGCATCGCTCAGGCTGATGGACTCGACGTAGCCAGCGAGCCACGCGCGCCAGGTGTCGAGCAGCGCACTGGGCGGCGGGTCTTGCAGCAGGCGTTGCAGCAGCTCAGCCGTGACGCGGTGTTCGGCTGCCAGGCTGTCATCCAGCATCGACTGCGCGGGCAGCGCCTGAACCGGCACACAGCCGGCGTTGATCACCACCGCCGCGCCAAGGCTGCCGTGCACCACGGCGGCACAGGCGCTGTCGATCAGCGGATGCGCCGTGAGCGCGGCTTCGATCTCGCCCAGTTCGATACGCTGCCCGCGCACTTTGACCTGCTGGTCCATGCGCCCAAGAAACTCAATGGTGCCGTCGCTCCAGAAGCGCCCGCGATCGCCGGTGTAATACCAGCGTCCGCGCGCATCACTGCGAAAACGCTGGGCGGTGAGCACCGGATCATTGCGATAACCACGGGCCAGGCTCGCGCCGCCAATCAGCAGTTGCCCGATTACCTGGTCCGGCACATCACGCCCGGCGCCGTCCACTACGCGGTAGGCCTGGCCGGCCAAAGGCTTGCCATAAGGGATCGACGGCCAATGCTCGGGCACTTCATCGATGGGTTGCAGGTTCGACCAGATACCCGCCTCGGTCGCGCCGCCCAGGCCGTACACCCGGCACTGCGGTGTGGCGTGGCGGCGCAGGCGTGCGGCAAGGTCCAGGGCGATCCAGTCGCCTGACAGCAAGACCGCCCGCAGGCTTTGGTAGTGACAGTGTTGCGTGCCGATGCTCAAGGCCATCTCCAGCAATGCCGGGGCCGAGTTCCACAGGCTTACGCGGTGCTCGCTGATCAGGTGCGCCCAGCGCAGCGCATCGCGGGTTTCCTCAGGCGGCAGTAACACCAGGCGCGCGCCCTGCCCCAGCACGCCAAACAGGTCATAGACCGAAAGATCGAAATCCAGCGCCGACACGGCCAGCAGGCAGTCGTGCGGCGTGACGCGCAACTCGGCCTGCACCGCGTCAATCGTGTTCAGCGCCGCCGCGTGGCTGACTTCAACCCCCTTGGGAATGCCGGTGGAGCCGGAGGTGTAGATCACGTACGCGCTGGCCTGCGGCGCGGTTTTTTTCGCGGTGGCCAAGGGCGCGCATTGCGCCAGCCGAGCCGGGTCAAGCCACTGCAATGAACTGCCCGCGGGCGGTTGATCGGCAATCACGCGGGTAATCCCCGCCGCCGATTCGATCAGGCTACGCCGTGCGGGCGGTTGCGCGGTGTCCACCGGCACGTAGCAACCGCCGGCCGCCAGCACGCCAAACACGGCGGCAATCTGCCGAGGTCCGCGCGGCAGGCACACTTCAACGGCTTCGCCCTGGCGCATGCCCGCGTCGAGCAAACCGGCTGCCACGCGCAGGGCGTGCTCGGCCAGCTCCTGATACGTCCAGCGTTGTGCACCACAGATCAGCGCCACCGCGTCGGGTTGCGCGGCGCTTTGGCGGAAAAAGTCATCAAGCAAGCCACGCCCCTGGGCCAGCGGCGGCAGGCTGTTCTGCCGGTCGCGCCGCGCCTGTTGCGCCAGCGGCAACAGCACCGGCTGCGGCTGATTCCAGTCGCTGTCGGCGAGGCGCTGCACCAGTTCGATGTAGGCGGTGAACATGGCCGCCAGCACGCCATCGGGGAAAAGCTCGGTGAGGCTGTCCCAGGCCAGCAGCACACCGTCTTCGACCCGATACAGCTGGTGGTCCAACCACACCTGTGGGGTTTGCGAGAGCATGTCGTGCAGGTCGCCGAACACCTCGCGAAAACTCTGCGGTACAAAGCTCGAATCACTCAGGTTGCAGGAAAACACCACCGGCGCCGAACGGGGGTGCCCTTGGCGACGGGCCTCACGCAGCACTTCCAACGCGGGAAACGCTGCGTGGTCGATGGTGGCGTGCAGGTCGCGCTGGAACCGCCGGGCGCCTTCGGCAAACGCTGACTGCGGCGCGTCTTCGCAGGCCACCAGCAGCAAGGTGGTGAAGTCGGCAATCACCTGGTCGACGGCGTGCTGGTCATCGTGGCGGTCGAACAACGGCACGTTGAGCAAAAAATTCGGCTGTTCGCTCCAGCGCGCCAAGACCGCATTGAACGCCGTGGCGAAGACGCTGGGCAAGGTCAGGCCGTGGGCGGTCGCCTGGCGTTGCAGACGTTCGGCTTCCGCCGGGCTGAGCACAAACGCCTGACGGCTGAAGCGTGGTGCGCGGATCGACTCCGGCGCACGGGCCAATGGCAATGCCGGGCCATCGGGCAACTGTGCCAGGCGCTGGCACCAATGTTCGCGGTCGCGCTCATACGCCTCGGCGCGCCGCTGGCGGCGCCGGCTCAGGTAATCGGCAAAGTGCAGTGTGGGCGGCGGCGCCAGCGCGGCCGGTGCCTGGTAGGCCTCACCCAGCTGCGCCATCAACAAGCGCAGGCTTTCCACGTCCACGGCCAACAGGTCGACACTCAGCCATACGCGGTCACGGCCGTCCGGCAACTGCACCAGGCCGACCAGCATCACCTGCCCCGCCTCCACCGCCAGGCACTCATGCGAGCGCCAATCACGCAGCGCCTGCCAGGCCTGGTGTGCGGCGGCTGGCGCATGGTCGCGCCAGGGTTGGTGATCGAACACCGGCAACGCTGGCGCCGCCAGAATCCGCTGCCGACCGTCATTGAAACTTGCCCGCAACATCGGGTGCCGCGCCTGCACACACTTGACCGCCGCTTCCAGGCGCTGCGGATCAATGCCCTGGCAATCGAACTCCAGCCACGCGTGGCAACTGATATTGCCCAGTACCTCGTCCGGCCCGCGCCCCAGCCAGTACGCCTGTTGCACGGCGCTCAGTTCAAAGCTGTCATCCGGCGCTGCCAACGGCGCAGCATCGGTTACCCGGTGGTGCGGCACCTGGCCCTGCAACAATTCCAGCCACGCCGCCAGGCAGGGTTGTGCGCTGAGTTGGGCAAAGTCGATGTGCAAGCCGTGACTGCGCAAACGTTCCTGCAGGTACATCAGGCGGATGGAATCGAGCCCGCAGCCGAGGAGGTTTTCCTCATCGCCCAGGTTGTGGATGTCTGCCGTGGTGGCGCCCAGCAACTGGGCGAGGTGTTCGATCAGCCATGTGCGCAGTGAGGGGGTGTCTGCTGTTGTCAGCTCGCTCATGAAAAGCTTCCTGTGACCCGTCTGGATAAAGTCCCTGGCTCACCAAGATGGAAGCCATTCTCAATTGGAACTCTATCGCAAGCAGGTTTTCAGAAAGCGCTCAGGGCTTTAGATGCACGGGCCTTTTCATTCGATTCAGAGACACCGACCCACGCTCAACGGATCTCGCTGGGTGATACGCCGTAGCGTTTACGAAAGGCAATCGAGAAATGCGCCGGGCTGAACCCCACGCCGTAAGCGACGGTGGAGACGTTGCTTTCCTCGTCGCTGAGCATGCGGTGGGCTTCGCTGAGGCGATGCTCGTGCAGGTAGCCGAACACACTGGTGCCAAACACCTTGCGAAAGCCCGCGGTGAGTTTGCGCGGGCTCATGCCCACATGGCTGGCCAGGGCGTTCAGGCTCGGCGGCTCCAGCAACGAGCGCACCAGGCGATCGCGTGCGGCGTGGACACGCTCCACGTCAGAGGAGGTAATGCGCAGCTTTTGTTCCGGCTGACCCCGTTCACCGAGCAAAAATTGCGCGCTCAGGGCAGTCAGCTCCAGCGCTTTGCCACCCAGGTACAACGAACGGCTCGGGCCCTGCATCGGGCACGTCGCAATCTGTGTGGCAAGCGCCTGCATCGCGCGTGGCGCCGGGCGCACCATCATGTACGGGTCGCCGCCACCACTGGTCAACAACTTGCGCGGGGCCATGCCGAGGTGGCGGTCGAGGGATTCCAGGTCCAGTTGCACGATGGTGTAGCGCAGCGGCGTGGAGGTGCCGTAGATCTGCGACGAGGTGAACTCGCCGTCATTGACGATGGTGCACAGGCTGGGCCCCTTGATCGATTGCTCGCTGTGCCCGGGAATGCGGCACGACAACTCACCGCTCTGCACCAGGATCAATTTGAGGCCGCGCTCCAACGGGTCTTCCACCCAGTTTTCGCTCTGTGACCACAGCGTGCCGGTGACCAACGTCATGTGCGGTTCCAGGTAGACCGTGCCGGGTTGGTTGCCCTTGGGTTCGGCCTGCGTCTCTTGGTGGCTGGGAGCGATGATCGTAATAGTCATTGGGTTTTCCCTTGATCCTTTAAGGCCATTACGCGGGGCCTGACCTGAGTGAGGAGGAGGCTTTTAAACCGTAAACCTCCCTGTTTAAAGCCGCTGTGTATTTCATCTAATGAAAAAGTCACAGGTCCGAAAGCCTTGGCGTTGAGAAGCTGCCGGCGAAAGACAATGATAATAGATCTCATTTGGACATTTGTAGCCAATTATTTCTACAAATAGGGGATTCCATGTCATTGCACACCTGCACACGCGATTCAGACACCGTTGACGATGCGCCAGACTGGCCCGCCGCGTTCGCCGAACGCTACCGGCAGGCCGGTTACTGGCAAGACCAGACGTTCGCCCAGGCACTGGAGACGGTGGCTGCACGCACCCCATCGGCGATTGCCATCACCGATGGCCCGTTGCATCTGAACTACCGCAGCCTGGCGGACCGTTGCCGGCGCCTGGCCGGCGGATTGCGTGCGCTGGGGGTGGCAGCTGGCGATAACGTGGTGGTGCACTTGCCCAACGGCAGCGCGTTTATCGAAGTGTGCTTTGCGCTGTTCCGCCTCGGCGCCCGGCCGATCCTCGCCCTGCCCGCCCACCGTCAGCACGAGATCGGCGGTTTTTGCAGGTTTGCCCAGGCCACGGCCTACATCGGCTGCGCCGAACTGGACGGCTTCGACTGCCGTGAAATGGCGCGCCAGTTGGCCGCCGAGAGCATGCATCTGCGCCACGTGGTGATCGACGGTGACGCGCAGGCGTTCATCGCCTTGAGTGCGCTGTATCACCACGAGCCGCTGGAGCAGGACGCCGGTCACCCTGACGCCGTGGCGTGTTTCCAGCTGTCGGGCGGCACCACCGGCACGCCCAAGCTGATCCCGCGCCGCCACGCCGAATACCTCTATAACGTGCGCGCCAGCAGCGAGGTGTGCGGCCTGGACGCGCACACGGTGTACCTCACCGCCCTGCCCATGGCGCACAACTTCACGCTGTGTTGCCCGGGCGTCATCGGCACCCTGCTGGCCGGTGGGCGTGTGGTGTGTACACGTCGCTGCGACCCTGAAAGCTGCTTCGCGCTGATCAGCGAGCAACGCGTCACCGTCACCGCGCTGGTGCCGCCGCTGGCTATGTTATGGCTGGACGCCCAGGCCCAGCGCCAGGCCGACCTGTCGAGCCTGCGCCTGCTGCAAGTCGGCGGCGCAAAGCTGCTCGGCAGCGCAGCGGCACGTGTCACGCCGACTCTGGGCTGCACCTTGCAACAAGTGCTGGGCATGGCCGAGGGCTTGCTGTGTTTTACCCGCCTGGACGATCACCCCGATCACCTGCTGCATACCCAGGGCCGCCCGCTGAGCGCCGATGATGAAATTCGCATTGTCGATGAACACGGCCAAGCGGTGCCCGACGGCGAGGTCGGCGAGCTGCAGGTGCGCGGGCCATACACCATTCGTGGCTATTACCGCCTGCCCGAGCACAATGCCAAGGCGTTTACCGCCGACGGTTTTTATTGCAGCGGTGATCGGGTCCGGCGCACCGCCGAGGGTTATCTGGTGGTTGAAGGTCGCGACAAGGACCAGATCAACCGTGGCGGCGAAAAGGTCGCCGCCGAAGAAGTCGAAAACCTGCTGATCAGTCATCCGCAGGTGCACGACGCTGCGCTGGTGGCGATGCCGGATGCGGTGCTGGGCGAATCCACCTGTGCGTTCATCGTCGCCCGCGACCCGGCGCCGTCGGCGTTTGCGCTCAAGCAGCACTTGCGTGGCCAGGGCCTGGCCGCGTTCAAGGTGCCGGACCGCATCGAATTTATCGCGCAGTTCCCGCACACCGGCGTGGGCAAAGTCAGCCGCAAGGACCTGCGCGAACGCCTGCGCCAGGCCTGGTTGCAGAGCGCCGCGTCGTGAGCCGCTGGGTCCGCGCCTACCGCCTGACACCCATGCCGCGCTGGCGCCTGGTGTGTTTTGCGCATGCCGGGGGCAGTGCGAGTTTCTTTCGTGACTGGGTCAACGCCCTGCCCGCCGACATCGACCTGTTGGCCATCCAGTACCCGGGCCGCGAAGACCGTTTCAGCGAGCCGTGCCTGACTGACATGCAGCGCCTGGCCGACGGCGCCTCCCATGCCTTGCAGGGTTACGCCGACCGGCCACTGGCGTTGTTCGGTCACAGCCTGGGTGCGGTGGTGGCGTATGAAGTGGCCGCACGCCTGGAGCAACGCGCAATCGCTGTCGACCACCTGTTCGTGTCCGCCCATCCGGCGCCACACCGCCAGCGCGGCGGGCACCTGCACCGGGGGCCGGATGCGGCGTTGCTCGACGACGTGCGGCGCTTGTCCGAGCGGCCCAACCCATTGCTGGACGACCCGGCCCTGTGCGAACTGTTCCTGCCGGGCCTGCGCGGTGACTACCGCGCGGTTGAAACCTACACCTGCGCGCAACCGCGGCCACTCAACAGCCGCATCACGGTGTTCTATCCCGAGCAAGACCCGGAAATCGAGCTGGATGAAGCCCATGCCTGGCAAGCCGCCAGTCACCAGCCACTGCACCTGCAGCGCTGGCCCGGCGGCCACTTTTACCTGATCGAGCAATGCCAGGCACTCATCGACGCTATCGCCGCGACGCTGCTGACCCTATCGCCCGCCCTGAAGGAAACCTGTTGATGAAAACACCCGACGCCTGTGATGGCCTGCCGGACATCCGTCACGCCATCGATTCACTGGACCACCAGATCATCGAACTCATGCGTCAACGCATGGCTTACGTCAAAGCCGCTGCACGTTTCAAACCGAGCGAAAGCAGCATTGCCGCGCCTGAACGCGTGGCCCAGATGCTCCCGCAACGCCGTGAATGGGCCGAGCAAGCCGGGCTGGACCCGCACTTCATGGAAACCCTGTTCGCCCAGATCATCCACTGGTACATCGGCCAGCAAGTGCTGCATTGGCGCGCAACGAGAACACCGGCATGAGCGCCTTTACGCAGCTGGAGGGCCATGCCGCCGGCCTGACCGAGGTGTTCGAATGCGCTCGCCAGCGTGCTATCGAACACGGCAAACCCGTGCTGGCCAGTTATGCGCTGAACATCACCGCGCTGGACCTGCTGGCGCTGTTCGAACGTGTCGACGAGCCGCACGCCGAGTGCCTGTTCTGGCGCGCGCCGGAAGATGACAAAAGTCTGTTCGGCTGGGGCGTGGCGGCTGAACTTATCGGCGCCGGTGCTCAACGTTTTGCCACGGTGGATGCGCAATGGCGGGACTGGCTCGAAGGCGCCGTGGTCCACGGCCCATTGGCGCCGACAGTGTGCGGCGGCTTTCGGTTTGATCATCAGGTCAAGGCCAGCCCTGCGTGGCAGGGCTTTGGCGATGCCTCGCTGCTGTTGATGACGCTGTTGCTGGTGCGCGACGGCGATGCCTGCTGGCTGCTGTGCCAACAACGGGTGGCGGCCGACGATGTGGCGCAGCGCTGCTGCGAGCACGTGTTGAATCAATGGAACGCGCTGATGGACCGCTACGTGTCCGGCCCACGCCCCACGGCGGCGCCCCACCACACCCGTGACCAGTGCCTGCCGCGCGCGTGCTGGGAAAGCAAAATCGCCCACGCCCTCGACGTGTTGCGCGACACCCCATTGCAAAAGGTGGTGCTGGCGCGGGAAGTGCTCAGTGAGTTTTCCCGGCCTATCAATGCCGGCCGCACCCTGGCGACCCTCGCCAGCAACGACCCCGGCGCTTATTTGTTTGCCTTTCGCCGACACCAGGCGTGCTTCATCGGCGCGTCTCCCGAGCGCCTGGTCAAGCTGCACAATGGCCACCTGCAAACCCTGGCGCTGGCGGGCACCACCCGCCGCGACCCCAACCCTGAGCACGACGCGCAACTGGCGCACGCGCTGCTCGCCTGCGAAAAGAACCAGCACGAACACGCGGTGGTGGTGCAGATCATCCAGCGCGACCTCGCGCCGTGGGTGGCCCCGTTGCAGGTTCCGCCCGCGCCGCATATCAAGCGCCTCAGCCGCGTGCAACACCTGGCCACGCTGATTGAAGGGCCGCTGCACCCGCAGCGCAGTTTGCTGGACATGGTTGCGCTCCTGCACCCGACACCCGCGGTCGGCGGCCACGAACGCCAACAGGCGCTGGAACATATTCGCCAATTCGAGGGCTTTGACCGTGGCTGGTACGCGGCGCCGCTGGGTTGGCTGGACGCGCATGGCAATGGCGAATTCATCGTCGGCCTGCGCAGCGCCCTGTTGAAGGGCAACCAGGCTCGCCTGTTTGCGGGGTGCGGGATCGTGGAGCACTCCGACCCTGCCTGCGAATACGACGAAACCTGCATCAAACTGGCCGGCATGCGGGCGGCGCTGCAACGCTGACTGCGCGCCCGGTGCTTGAATCAAGACCTGTGCAGGCCTACCCTGCACACGGAAAACTCACCCTTCGAGTCAGGAAGACCTTACATGTGGGACGGCAGCGTTACTTTTGGCGATTCATGGGCCGGTTACATCGGGCGCGCGGATCAGAACTCTGCCCATTCCCATGTCGCCATTCAGCTGTGCATCGGCGTGCACCAACCGGTCACCCTGGAGCTGCCCGGCCAGTTGATCCGCGCGGCCGGGGTGATCATCGGCCCCAACGTCGAACACCGCGCCGTGGCCGACAGTCATCCGGTGGCGTTTGTGTACGTCAATCCGGACACACCACTGGGCCGTGCACTCAACGCATTGCTGCAAGACAATGGCATCGCCCTGGCCAGTGACGAACTGCTGGAGTGCTTTCGCGGTACCACGTCCCTGCCCCAGTTTGTCGACGCGCTCGCGCGTTTGCTGGCGATTACGCCGCCCATCGACCAACGCCTCTATAAAGCCTTGAACATCCTGCGCCTGGACCGCGACGGTCCCGGTTCCGTCAGCCGCGCCGCCAATGCGGTCGGCCTGTCCAGCCCGCGCCTGCGGTGTGTGGCGACGCACCAGATGGGCGTTTCCCTGTCCCAATGGATCATCTGGAACAAACTCGAGCGCGCCTCCAAATCCCTGGCCGGCGGCGCCAGCTTGTCGGACGCCGCCGCCGATGGCGGGTTCTCCGACCAGGCGCACCTGGCGCGCATGATGCGCCGCATGATCGGCATGACCCCGCTCACGGCGGCCAAGGTTTTGCGCAAGACAAGCGTTTCGTTCAAGACGCGGTGATATCAAAAGGCCAATATCGATCGCATCTTATTCGCGAAAACGTTAAGCGCTGACTGCCTTCCCCCAACGCACGTCAGCGCCACCGAAAGTGAATACAAGAGTGTTCGCCAGGGGCACGTGTGCCTGGGATTCGGCGGAACGCACCGTTAATTCTTTCGATGAGTCCGCAGGAAGCGTCCTACATGTCAGAACAGCAAAAATTAACCGTCCTTCTCACAGGAGGCTCGGGCGTACTCGGCGAGTCACTGATCGACTGCCTGGCAGAGGATTTCAACCTGGTCTGCCTGGCGCGCAAAAGCCGCATCCGCCACTCGCAGGTGCAAGTGCTCAGCGGTGATATCTGCCGCCCCCGGCTGGGGCTGGCTGCCGAGGATTATGAAGCGCTGCTGCAGCGCGTCGACTGGGTCATTCACGCCGCAGCGGTCACCCGCATGGATGGCGACATCGACCAGATCTTTTCGGTCAATTACCTGGGTACCGAGAACGTCGTGCGCTTTGTGCAGCAAGCCAAGGTGCCGCTCTACCACATCAGCACCGCCTTCACCCACCCATGTGACTACTATGAAGGCGTGCAGGCCGAGACGCCGTACGAAGTCGCCAAGCGCCAGGCCGAAACGCTGGTGCGTTCTTCCGGTATCGACGTGTCGATTTTTCGCCCGTCAATCATCATTGGCAATTCCGACACCGGGCACATGCCCAACTTCCAGGGTTTTCACATGACCATGGGGCTGATGATGTCCGGCGTGCTGCCTATCGTGCCCTGCCCGCCTGCCGGCTACATCGACCTGATTGCCCGCGACGTGGCGGCGCAGGCAATTGCCAACGCCTTGCACCGGCGCTTGATCGGCGCGGACTACTTCCTCACCAGCGGCCCACAGGCGCTGGACCTCACCGGCCTGCTGGACCTGATGTGCGAGTCCATGCAAGCCCAGGCGCAACCGTTCACACGGCCTCGCTGCATGGCGCCGGACATCTATGAGCGCCTGATCCGCCCGGTGTTTCTGCCGGCACTGACCGGTGCCGTCCAGGCGGCACTGGGCCGCGCCAACCAACTGTGCCGCTATGCCTGCCTGCGCACGCCGCTGCCCACTTCGTTGCCCGAGTTGCTCGGTGAGCCGGCCTTCGGTGCACGCGACGTCAGCCGCGAATTGCTGCTGTCACTCAATCACTTGGCCCCCAAGCTCGGCGCCTTGACGCGGATGCTCAAACAGCCGGTTCCACCTGTCGCAGAGGCATCCGTGGCATGAACTTGCACCTGACAGAACTGGAACCCGCCGCCGACGCCGCACAGATTGACCAGTATTTTCGCCAGCATGTGAACTCGGGCTACGCACGCCTCGCGTCCTTGATGAACTTGCCGATCGAACACTCAAGCCGGGGCGTCTACATCTATGACAGCCAAGGCCGTCAGTACCTGGATGCCGGCGGCTATGGGGTGTTTTTCCTCGGCCACGGCCATCCGGTTGTCGTGGATGCCGTGACCCGCCAACTGCAGCAAAACGCGCTGGCCAGCAAGCTGCTGCTCAACCCGCAACAAGCCTTGGCCGCGCAAGCGCTGGCAGCGCGCTGCCCGGGTAACCTGGACTATGTGTTCTTTTGCAATTCGGGCGCCGAAGCCACCGAAGCCGGCCTGAAACTCGCCCGGCTTAACGGCTGCCGTCGCACGCTGTCGACGCTCGGCGGTTTCCACGGCAAGACCCTCGGCGCGCTGGCCGTTACCGGCCGCGAAAGCTACCGCGAACCGTTCAGTGGCCTGCTCAGCGAAAGCGCATTCGTGCCGTTCGGCGACAGCGCCGCGCTGGAACAGCAACTGCTCGCCTCGCCGGAAAAAGCCTGCGTGATTCTCGAGCCGATCCAGGCCGAAGCCGGCGTGATCCTGCCGCCACCGGGTTACCTGACGCGGGTACGCGAGCTGTGTGACCAGTACGGCGCCGTGCTGATCATCGACGAAATCCAGTCCGGGCTGGGCCGTACCGGCCATTGGTGGGCGTGCGACCAGGAACAGGTGGTGCCCGACATCATGCTGGTCGGCAAAAGCCTGTCCGGCGGCTGCGTGCCGGTCAGCGCCATGGTCGCCAGCGCGGCCATTTATGCGCCGTTCAACCGCAACCCCACGGTGCACACCTCCACCTTTGGCGCCAACCCGCTGGCCATGGCGGCCGTGCAGGCCACGCTGCAGGTGATGGTGCAAGAGGACCTGGTGGCGCGGGCACGGCTGCTGGGCCAGGACCTGCACGCACGTTTCAGCGCGCTGTTGCAGCGCATGGGCCTGGCCGAGCGCGTCACGCTGCGCAGTGCCGGCTTGCTGCTGGGCTTTGAGTTCAGCGACGCCTCGATTGCCGCGAACATGGTCATGGCCCTGATCGAGCAGCACATCATCGTGTGCCACTCGCTCAATGACCACCGCGTCGTGCGGCTTACACCGTCGCCGTTGCTCACCACCCAGGACTGCAACTGGTTGATCGAGGGATTCGCCCAGGCGCTCACCACCTCTGTCTCACCCCTTTGATCTTTGGAGTTACCCCATGCAAGAAGTCAATGTCCAGGCACATATCCCCCATGCCTGCGCTGATGAAGTCTTCGCCGTGATCAGCGACTTCAGCCACTACGTCGAGCTGTGCGACTCGGTGCGCAATATTACCATCAACAAGGTCAGCGACGACGTGTCGTTCACCTCCTGGGAGGTCAACTTCCACAGCGGCATTCTCAAGTGGCAGGAGCGCGACACGTTCAACGCCCAGACCCGCGAGATTCACTTTGAGCAAATGGCCGGCGATGTCGATCACTTCTCCGGAACCTGGCAAGTCCTGCCCGATGGCAAGGACGCGATTATCACCTTCACCTCGCGCTTTGACCTGGGCCTGCCGATGCTCGCCGACATGCTCGACCCCGTCGCGCAGAAGGCCATTCGCGAAAACATCCACTCGATCATCACCGGCCTGTTCCCGGCGAGCTACCTGAAGGCCTGAGCCATGTCACTGTCATTGTTAAACCGCTCGCGCGCCTTGCTTGACCGCTACGCCCCGGAATTTGACGCGCGCCTGGCCGCCCTCGCCGTCGCCGAACGCGAGGCGCCCGAGAGCAGCGTCATTGCCCTGTTCAAGCAACACGGGCCGGTCGGGTTGCTGGTCAACCGCGCCGCCGGTGGGCTGGGTGCAGGCATCCTCGATGCCGTGCATGTGCAGATCGCCCTGGGCGCGCGTTCGCCCTCGCTGGCGGTGGCCAGCACCATGCACCAGTTTTCGGTGGCGAGCCTGTTGGCGCTCACCCAAAACGGGGGCGGCGCCGAAGGCCTGTTGCTGGCGGCCGTTGCACAGAATCGTTTGTTGCTGTCCTCGGGGTTTGCCGAGGGCAACTCGGGCGCGGGCATCCTCGACTCGAACATGCAGGCCGTGCACACCCCCGAGGGCGTGTTGCTCAGTGGCAGCAAAAAGCCCTGCTGCCTCGGCCGCTCGATGGACTTGCTCACCGCCAGCTATACCCGCCAGACCCCACAGGGCGAAGAGCTGATGGTGGCGTTGATTCCCGCCAACGCGCCAGGCATCAGCCGCGCGCCGTTCTGGCAGAACAGCGCGCTGGCCGCTGCCGAAAGCATCGAGGTACGCCTCAATGAAGTGCTGGTGCCCGAACGCATGCTGTTTTCCGCCGGCTACAAGCACCTGTTGGGCGACGTGCAAACCGTCGGTTTCATCTGGTTCGAACTGTTGATTTGCGCGTCCTACGTGGGTGCCTGCGCCGGCCTGATCGAGACGGTGACCGACGCAGGACGCTGGACCGCGCATCACCGCGTGGACCTGGCGGCCAACCTGCAATTGGCAATCAGCGCGCTGGAAGGCGCGGCGCTGGATATCGAGCGCAACCCCCAAGACCTGCCGAACGTGCTGGCCCGTCTACTGCTGGTGCGTTACGGCATCGAGCAGCTGCTGACCGAGCTGTCGGACCAGGCCCACGCGATGCTCGGCGGCATGGCATTTATCACCAGCAACCAGAGTTCGAATGGGTTGATGGCCTGCCGCGGCCTGCAATTTCACCCGCCGGCGAAGATCTCGATGGCGAGCAACCTCGACACCTATTTGTCCCACTCAACCTTCAGCATCGCCGGAGCGCACCCATGAACCTGCTCGGAAAAATCATCGTCATCAGCGGCTGCGCGCGTGGCCTGGGCCATGCCGCCGCCCGCAAACTCAAGCAACAAGGCGCCACGGTGATTGGCCTGGACATTCTGGCGCCGCAGGAAGCGGAACTGCTGGACGGTTTTTATCAGGTCGACCTGTGCGACCGCAGCGCGCTGGCGTCGGTGATCGGCGCCATCTCCACCGATTTCGGCGACATCGACATTCTGGTCAATAACGCCGGCACGCTGACCCTGGAACGCGGTGAAACCGGCGTCACCGACGAAGTCATCCGCGCAGTGGATGTCAACCTGTTTGCACCGTGGCAGTTGGTGGCCGGGTTCTTGCCGGGGCTGCTGCGCAAACGCGGCAAAGTGGTCAACGTTTCCTCGCTGTTCGCTCTGGTGAATGCGCCTTATGTGGCCGCGTACGCCGCCAGCAAACGCGCGTTGAGCGCCTATTCGGACGTGCTGCGCATGCAGTATCGCGGGCAGTTGGATGTGGTCACGGTGTACCCGGGGTTCATCGACACGGCGATTCACTTGCCGGCCCAGCGGGTGGGGCTGTCGGTCAAGCGCCTGGTGACCTTCAAGCGGGGTGATAAGACGCTGCTGTCTCTGGAAGAAAAACTCGATGCAGCCTCTGATGGCCTGGTGCGCGCCTGCCGCACAAACGGCTTGCGCAATCGCGGGCTGACCTTCATGGGCACGCTGGCCATGTACACCGCGCGCATCGCGCCAAGTGTGGTCGACGCCTTTATCGCCTTGCGCCTGCGCACGCTCACACGCGGCGGGCACCTGGCGCTCAAACCTGAACTGATCGAGTAACGCCTCGCCAATGGCCAGACAACTGCACCCCAAGCCCCAGGTCCGTCTCGACCGCGCCTTGTTCAAGGCGCGCACGGGCGAGTCGCTGCTGATCATCGCTTACGCGGTGTGCCTGTACCTGCTGCCCCTTGCCCTGTTTGTGTGGGTGGCAAACACGGCGCCCACCGTGTGGGTGCTGCTGTGTTCGCCCTTGCTGGTGGTGGCCGGGTACGGATTGTTTCTGCAAGCGATCCTTGGGCATGAAGGCTTCCACTTCAACCTGAGCGGTAACCCGATGCACAGCTGCTACCTGGGCATTCTTACCAGTTCGCTGCTGCCGGGGTTCTGCGTGACCGGGTACTTCGTCGACCATTGGCAACATCATCGCTACAGCAACAGCGCAAAAGACCCGGACTACCGGCACTTTTCGCGCTATCGCACGCTGGTAAGCCGCATCGCGCTGTCGCGTTTGCTCGCAACCTCGAACTACCTGCACGCCACCGTGCGCCTGGCGTTCGGCCCACTGAGCAGCCCTTCGCCGCTGCCCCTGAGCGCGGCGCAGGTGCAACGGCTGGCGCGCTGCAACATCGCCTGCCAAGTGGGCTGGTTGTGCGTGTACGCCGTGGCGCTGTGGCAGATCGACGGGTTGCTGCTGGGGTTTTGCGGAAGCCTGGCGGTGGCGTTTCTGGTGTCGGCCTTCAATGCCTATCAGGAACATGCGTTCAGCGAAGGCGATGAACCACCGCCTGCGCGCTCGCGCACCTCGCGGCTGTGCACCTGGCTGCACGCCGGCGCGAACTTTCACCTGGAGCATCACTTTTATCCCGCGGTGCCGTGCTGGCGACTGCCAAAAGTGCACCGCCAACTGCTGGACGCGGGCTGGTACACAGACCGGCAGTACTTGTTGGAAAAGCACTTCGTCGCGTCCTTCAAGTACGCCACCAGCCGCCACCCCTACCGTGGAGACACGGTAAACGACTGAACACTCACCCAAACATTCCGAATGGATTTTCCCGCCTGAAGACTCAGGCTGCAGGAGCATGTATGCCTTTTGATATCGACAGCCACATCGAAACCGAACGCGAGCAGTTATTCAGCCACCCGCTGTTCGCCACTATCCGCACGGTTGAAGACGTGCGCACGCTGATGGAGTTCCACGTATTCGCCGTGTGGGATTTCATGACCTTGCTCAAGCGCATCCAGCGCGACCTCACCTGCGTCGAGTTGCCGTGGGTGCCGCCGGTGCACATCACCGCCGCGCGCTTGATCAATGAAATCGTGGTGGGCGAAGAAACCGACGAACACCCGGACGGCGGCTTTATCAGCCACCTGGACCTGTACCTCACGGCCATGGATGAAATCGGCGCCGACAGTTCAGTGTTCCGGCGTTTCCTCGCTGCCATCCAGGCCCAGGTGCCGCTGGCCAAGGCGCTCAGCGACCGCGACATTCCGCTGGCAGCCAAAGTGTTCATGTGCCAGACCCTCGATGTCGCGCAGCACGGCTCGACCGAAGCGGTGCTGGCGTACTTCTTCTTTGGCCGTGAAGACATCATCCCCGACATGTTCGGCCGCCTGCTGTCGCAATGGTCGGTGAGTGAAACCGAGGTGCCGATGCTCACGTATTACCTCAAGCGCCACATCGAAATGGACGGCGACGATCACGGCCCGGCGGCCAAGCGCATCATCGCCGAAATCGTCACCACGCCCGCGCAACACCAGCACATGATCGAAAGCGCCAAGACCGCGATCAACTCGCGCATCGACCTGTGGGATGGCGTGCATCACTTCCTCCAGGAAAAAGCGCAACGCGCCACGGACCGCCCTGTGCGTCAGGTTGAACACAGCGTCTGAGCCTCGCATGAACACAGGGAGTAGGACATGACCAAAGGCAAGCTTATAAAAATGACACTGTGCGTCGCCGTGGTGGGTGGGTTGCTGCTGCTCGGCTGGCAGCGCTGGCAGTATTCCAGCGCCTACGTGAGCACCGACAACGCGGAACTCGACGGCGTGATCATCCCGGTGCGGGCCAAGCTGTCGGGTGTGGTGATGAGCGTGCCGGTGATGGATAACGTCACCGTGCAAAGCGGTGACCTGCTGTTTCAGATACGCGACAGCGAATATCAATACCAGGTGCAGCAGCGCGAAGCACAGTGGCAAGCCTTGCTCGCCGCTGCCGGACGCAGCGGCAGCCCGGGTGCGCTGGACAGCCAGATTCTCGGCGCAGTTGCCATGCGCCAGGCCGCACAAGCGGCGCTGGCACAGTCCAGCGCCAACCTTGAGCAGGCGCGCAACGACTACCAGCGCGCCCGGCGCCTGGGCGCCCAGGGTGTGCTGAGCACTCAGGACCTGGAACTGGCCAAAGCGCGTTTCGACGCGTTGAGCCATGCCCAGGAAGCGGCCCGCAGCAATGCCCAGGCCGCCGCGCAAAGCACGCTGGCCAACAAGGCCGAGCTCAAGGTGCAGGACTATCGGATCGCGGCGGCGCAAGCCGAACTCGAGCAAGCCCGCATCAAGTTGCATGACGCCCGCCAGACTGCGCCGGTGCGCAGTATTGTCTCGAAAAAAGAGGTCGAACCCGGCCAGTTCGTGGTCGCCGGCCAGAAGCTCTTGAGCCTGATTGCCACCGACCCGCTGTGGATCACCGCCAACTTCAAGGAAACCCAAGTTGGCCGCGTGCGCGTCGGCCAACACGCCAAGGTCACGGTGGACGCGTTTCCCGGCCACGCCTTCGACGGCGTGGTCGAAAGCCTGGCACCGGCGACCGGGGCGAAGTTCTCGCTGCTGCCCCAGGAAAACGCCACGGGCAACTTCACCAAGGTGGTGCAGCGCGTCCAGGTGCGGATTGCGCTCAAAGACGTGCCGGATGACTACAAGGGCTTGTTGAGCCCCGGCATGAGCGCCTTCGTCGAAGTCGCCACGCCACACAACGCCAGCCAAACGCTATGAGGTCGCCGTACCTGATTGCGTTCACCGTGACGCTGGTGTCGATGATGGAGTTGCTGGACGTCACCATCGTCAACGTCGCGATTCCCAGCCTGATGGGCACCTATGGGGCGTCGGTCGATGAAATCTCGTGGGTCTCCACCGGCTACGTGGTGGCCAACGTGGTGATTCTGCCGGTCAGCGGCTGGTTGTCTGCCTGGTTCGGGCGGCGCCGGTATTACCTGGTCTCCACCGCCGTGTTTGTGCTGGCGTCGGTGGGCTGCGCGTTCTCCGCTGAGCTGTGGCAACTGGTGGCATTTCGCGTGCTGCAGGGGTTGGCGGGCGGCGGCTTGCTGGGGATTTCCCAGGCGATCATCTACGACGTGTTCCCCAAGGAAAAGGTCAGCAGCGGCATGGCGCTGTACGGCGTCGGCGTAATGATGGGGCCGACCCTTGGGCCGACGGTCGGTGGTTACCTGATCGACACCTTGTCATGGCACTGGATCTTCCTGATCAACGTGCCCATCGGTGCCGTGGCCCTGTTGCTGTGCTGGCTGTGTATCGGCGATTCGGCCAACGAGCAAAAACCCAGCAGTGTCGACTACAGCGGTTTCTGCCTGTTGGCGCTGGGGGTCGGCAGTTTGCAGATCCTGCTCGAGCGCGGCGAGCATTGGGACTGGCTGGAATCCAACTGGACGGTGGCCTGCCTGTTGCTCAGCAGCTTCAGCCTGGTGGGTTTTTTCTGGTGGGAACGGCGCGCGGTCAACCCGATCGTCAACGTCGCGCTGTTTCAGAACCGCGAGTTCCTGATGGGCTGCATCTGCGCATTTTGCGTGGGCTTCGGGCTGTACAGCACCTTGTTTATGGTGCCGCTGTTTCTGCAGACGTTGCTGGCGCAAAGCGCGTATCAGAGCGGGCTGGTGATTTTCCCCGGGGCGGTGGCCAGCGCCATCAGTACCTTGGTGATCGGCAAGCTGTCCCAGGAAAACAAGATCGACGAACGCGTGTTCGTGACCTTGGGCATCGTCATGTACTGCTACGCGATGTTCCTGCACACCCAGTTCACCCTCGACAGCAACCCGGACACGCTGTACTGGCCGCTGGTGATCCGCGGGCTGGGCCTGGGCATGATCTTCGTGCCGCTGACCAACCTGGCCATGCGACGCCTGCCGCTGACGTTGATCTCCGGCGCCTCGGGCGTATTGAACCTGATGCGCCAACTGGGCGGCAGCGTCGGCATCGCCATCGCTGCAACGCTGCTCACGCGGTTTTCGTGGGAGCGCTATCGCCTGCTCTCCGAGCACGTGACCGAGTCCAGCCTGATCGCCAATGGCTGGGGCGGCGTGGAATCCAACCCGCTGTTCCTCTCGCTCAACCTTGCCAGCCATCAACAGGCCCTGGCCCTGATGCCTTACCTGCAAGCGCGTGAACAAGCGCAAATGCTGGCCTTCAGCATGCTGTTCGGCACCTTGGGCGCCGTTATGGCCATCGGCATTCCCATGGTGCTGATGATGCGCAGAAGCACCCTCAGCCGATAATTTTTTTGTGGAGCACCTACCCTTGCGTATTCCAGGGCTGCATCTAAAACACCTCACCCTGCTCACCTGCCTGGGCGGGCTTGCCCTCGCCGGCTGCCCGGCCTCTGTGTCGGCAGAGGACTTGTACCAGCTGTATCAAAAAGCGCTGAGCCACGACATGAAGTTCGCCGCCGCGCAGGCCCAGCAACTGGCCACGGCGGAAAAAGAACCGCAAAGCCGCGCCAACCTGCTGCCGGACCTGTCCGTCACGGGCGGCGCCGCCTGGGTCGATGCCGAGGATTCCAACGATTACCACCGCAACCGCAACAACACCAATGCCTACGCCGTGGTGCTCACTCAGCCGCTGTTGCGCTGGCAGAACGTGATCGCCCACGACCAAAGCAAACTGCTGATCAGCGCCAGCGAAGTGCAGACCGAACAGGCACGTCAGGACCTGATGCTGCGCGTGGCCCGCGCCTATTTTGATGTGTTGCTCAACCAGGAGCTGTTGAACACCCGCACACAACAACTGCAAACCTTGCAGGAGAGCCAGGACCGCACACGGCGCTTACTGGCCGACGGCGCCGCTACCGCCAATGCGCTCGAACAGGTGCAGGCCAAGTACGACCAGGCCTTCGCCGAGCAGATTGCCGCACGCGGCGCGCTGGACATCGCCACCGAAACGCTCACCCAGTTG
Organism: Pseudomonas sp. TREG-RG-20F-10-E-6-01; assembly: GCF_022662455.1. NCBI lineage: Bacteria > Pseudomonadati > Pseudomonadota > Gammaproteobacteria > Pseudomonadales > Pseudomonadaceae > Pseudomonas > Pseudomonas sp. TREG-RG-20F-10-E-6-01. Next base: position 310,542 of record NZ_JAKNQP010000003.1, read on the forward strand.
ACCGCCGCTCAAGCGCGGCCGTGGTCGGGCAAGGAGCCGCCATTCAGCGCCCCGGTGCCTGCGGCCATCGGCGAATGGGCAACTACCGCGCAACAAGGCAACCTCGCCGTGCAGCGCGCGCAGATCACCCAGCGCCTGGCCGAAATGGACATCGACAAGGAACAGGCCGGCCACTTGCCGACCCTCGACCTGATCGCCGCCCACGGCCGCTTTGCCTCGGTGGGCGGCGATGTGTACGACGTCACGCTGCCGGAAAACCGCTATAACCAGACCGTGGTCGGGGTCAAGTTGAGCGTGCCGCTTTACGGCGGTGGCCGCACCAGCAGCCGCGTGCGCGAAGCCCATGCGCTGCAAAGCAAGGCCCTGGATGAGGTCGAAGACGCGCGCCGCAACGCCGGGTTGATGGCGCGCCAGGCGTACCTGCAAGTCACCAGCGGCATGAGCCAATACCAGGCGCTCAAGCAGGCGCTCAAGTCCAGCCAGGTTAACCTGGCGTCGGTCACCCACGGTTTTGAAGCCGGCTCACGCATCAACACCGACGTGCTGGATGCGCAGCAGAAAGTCACCGACACCCAGCAGCGTCTGGCCCAGCAGCGCTACAGCATCTTGCTGGCCCAATTGAACCTGCTGGCCTCCACCGGCAACCTGAGCGAGGTGCGTTTGCGCGAAGTCAGCCGCCTGCTGGACTGAAAATCCGCGCGGGCGTTCCTTGCAGCCCGCGCAACAGTCTTTTGTCATCACGCCTATTGATAGCTTCCTAACGAAACCCGCATCCTAGAGGGCTAATCTCGCGCTTATATCATTCCGAATGATAGTTACCTTTGCTTCATTCGATTCGTGACATAGCACCTCGCCGCGCATGATCCGCCCATCTCAAATACATTGGCGGATGCACTTCATGGAACAGTCACTCAAACATTTGCGCTTCCCCTTGGCGATTTTGGCCGTGGTGGTGATGAGCGCATGCGGCAAGACCCCAGAACAAGCGGCCGCCATGCCTCCTGCGAAAGTCAGTGTGGCCAAGGTGCTCGAACAACCGGTCAACGAGTGGGACGAATTCACCGGTCGCCTGGAAGCCCCGGAAACCGTGCAGATCCGTCCGCGCGTGTCCGGCCAGATCGACCAGGTGGCCTTCACCGAAGGCGCCCTGGTGAAAAAGGGTGACTTGCTGTTCCAGATCGACCCGCGTCCGTTCCAGGCTGAAGTGCGCCGCCTTGAAGCCCAGCTTGCCCAAACCAAAGCCGCCGCCACCCGTAGCGATAACGAAGCGCAACGTGGCGACCGCCTGCGTCAGAGCAATGCGATCTCCGCCGAACTGGCCGACTCGCGCACCACCGCCGCCCAGGAAGCCCGCGCCGCAGTGGCCGGGATTCAGGCGCAGCTGGACCTGGCCAAGTTGAACCTGAGCTTTACCCGCGTGACCGCGCCAATCAGCGGCCGTGTCAGCCGTGCCGAAATCACCGCCGGCAACCTGGTGACCGCCGACGTCACCGCGCTGACCAGCGTGGTCTCCACCGACAAGGTCTACGCCTACTTCGACGCCGATGAGCGCGTGTACCTCAAGTACACCCAGCTGGCGCGCGAAGGTCGTCGCGGTGCAACCACTCCGGTGTACCTGGGCCTGTCAAACGAAACCGGCAACCCGCACCTGGGCCAGATGAACTTCGTCGACAACCAGGTCAACCCGGCCACCGGCACCATCCGTGGTCGCGCCGTGTTCGATAACAGCAAGGGCGAATACACCCCGGGCCTGTATGCACGTTTGAAGCTGGTCGGCAGCGGCACTTACTCCGCCGTGCTGATCAACGACGAAGCCGTCGGCACTGACCTTGGCAAGAAATTCGTGCTGGTGATGGACGGCGACAAGCCGGCGTATCGCTCGGTGGAACTGGGGCCGAAGATCGAAGGCCTGCGCATCGTACGCAGCGGTTTGAACAAGGACGACACCATCGTCGTGAAGGGCCTGCAGCGCATTCGTCCGGGCTCGCCTGTGCAACCTGAAACGATCCCGATGGCCAGCAAGGAAACCCTCGCCGCCTTGGCACAACAACGACAAGCGCTTGAAGCCAGCAACCTGGAGCAAGTGGCGCCGGATAAAGCCGCGCCAAAAGTTGCCAGCGTCGCGACTCCACGCGGTTAAGGGATACAACTCAAGATGAATTTTTCCAAGTTCTTCATTTCGCGGCCGATCTTCGCAGCGGTGCTGTCGCTGTTGATCCTGATCGCCGGCGCGATCTCGCTGTTCCAGCTGCCGATCAGCGAATACCCGGAAGTGGTACCGCCGACCGTCGTGGTACGCGCCAACTTCCCGGGCGCCAACCCTAAAGTCATCGGTGAAACCGTGGCCGCTCCGCTGGAGCAAGCCATCACCGGCGTCGAGAACATGCTGTACATGTCCTCGCAGTCGACCGCCGACGGCAAACTGACCCTGACCATCACTTTCGCCCTGGGCACCGACCTGGACAACGCGCAGGTGCAGGTGCAGAACCGTGTGACACGCACTCAGCCAAAACTGCCTGAGGAAGTCACGCGCATCGGTATCACCGTAGACAAGGCGTCGCCCGACCTGACCATGGTGGTGCACATCACCTCCCCGGATCAGCGCTACAACATGCTCTACCTGTCCAACTACGCGATCCTGAACATCAAGGATGAGTTGGCGCGGCTGGGCGGCGTGGGCGATGTGCAGTTGTTCGGCATGGGCGACTACTCGCTGCGTGTATGGCTGGACCCGAACAAGACCGCCTCGCGCAACCTGACCGCCACCGATGTGGTCACGGCCATTCGCGAGCAGAACCGCCAGGTGGCGGCCGGTGCATTGGGCGCGCAACCCGCGCCCAATGACACCAGCTTCCAACTGTCGGTCAACACCCAGGGCCGCCTGGTCACTGAGGAAGAGTTCGAAAATATCGTGATTCGTGCCGGTGCCAACGGCGAAATCACGCGTTTGAAAGACATCGCGCGGGTTGAGCTGGGTTCCAGCCAGTACGCCCTGCGTTCGTTGATCGACAACCAACCGGCCGTGGCGATCCCGATCTTCCAGCGCCCGGGCTCCAACGCCATCGACATCTCCAATGAAGTGCGCGCCAAGATGGCGGAGCTCAAGCAGAGCTTCCCGGAAGGCATGGATTACCGCATTGCCTATGACCCGACGGTCTTCGTGCGCGGTTCCATCGAGGCCGTGGTTCATACCCTGTTTGAAGCACTGATCCTGGTGGTGCTGGTGGTGATCCTGTTCCTGCAAACCTGGCGCGCGTCGATCATTCCGTTGGTGGCAGTGCCGGTTTCGTTGATCGGTACCTTTGCGGTGATGCACCTGTTTGGCTTCTCGCTCAATGCGCTGTCGCTGTTTGGACTGGTGTTGGCGATTGGTATCGTGGTGGACGACGCCATCGTGGTGGTGGAGAACGTCGAGCGGAACATCGAGTTGGGATTGGAACCGTTCCCGGCCACTGAAAAAGCCATGAGCGAAGTGACCGGCCCGATCATCGCCACCGCGTTGGTGCTGTGTGCGGTGTTCATTCCGGCGGCGTTTATCAGCGGCTTGACCGGGCAGTTCTACAAGCAGTTCGCCTTGACCATTGCGATTTCGACGGTGATCTCGGCGTTCAACTCGCTGACCTTGTCCCCGGCCCTGGCTGCCGTCTTGCTCAAGGGGCACAACGCACCCAAGGACCGTTTTTCCAAGGCGCTCGACAAGGTGTTCGGCGGCTGGTTGTTCCGTCCGTTCAACCGGTTCTTCGAGAAAGCCAGCCATGGTTACGTCGGCACCGTGCGCCGGGTGATTCGCGGCAGCGGTATCGCACTGTTCCTGTACGCCGGGCTGATGGTGCTGACCTGGTTGGGTTTCGCCCATACGCCCACCGGTTTCGTACCGGCCCAGGACAAGCAATACCTGGTGGCCTTCGCGCAATTGCCGGACGCCGCGAGCCTGGACCGCACCGAAGATGTGATCAAGCGCATGTCGGACATCGCCATGAAGCAGCCGGGCGTGGAAAGCGCCATCGCCTTCCCCGGCCTGTCGATCAACGGTTTTACCAACAGCCCGAACAACGGCATCGTGTTCGTGACCTTGAAGCCGTTCGATGAGCGTAAAGACCCGAGCCTGTCGGCCGGCGCGATTGCCGGTGCACTGAACGGCAAGTACAGCAGCATCGAAGAAGCCTACATGGCGATCTTCCCGCCGCCGCCGGTACAGGGCCTGGGCACGATTGGCGGGTTCCGCCTGCAGATCGAGGACCGTGGCAACCTGGGTTACGACGAGCTGTACAAAGAAGTGCAGAACGTCATCACCAAAAGCCGTGGCGTGCCTGAGTTGTTCGGCCTGTTCACCAGCTACACGGTCAACGTGCCGCAGGTCGATGCCGCCATCGACCGCGAAAAGGCCAAGACCCACGGAGTGGCTGTCAGCGACATCTTCGACACCCTGCAGATCTACCTGGGTTCGCTGTATGCCAACGACTTCAACCGCTTCGGGCGTACCTACCAGGTCAACGTGCAGGCTGAGCAACAGTTCCGCCAGGATGAAGACCAGATCGGCCAGCTGAAAGTGCGTAACAACAAGGGCGAGATGATCCCGCTGGCGACCTTTATCAAGGTCAGCGACACCTCGGGCCCGGACCGCGTGATGCACTACAACGGCTTTATCACCGCTGAAATCAACGGCAACGCCGCACCGGGCTACAGCTCCGGCCAGGCCCAGGCCGCGATTGAAAAACTGTTGAAAGAGGAACTGCCCAACGGCATGACCTACGAGTGGACTGACCTGACGTATCAGCAAATCCTCTCGGGCAACACCGCGCTGTTCGTGTTCCCGCTCTGCGTACTGCTGGCGTTCCTGGTACTGGCCGCCCAATACGAAAGCTGGAGCCTGCCACTGGCGGTGATCCTGATCGTACCGATGACGCTGCTGTCGGCCATTACCGGGGTAATCATCTCGGGCGGCGACAACAACATCTTCACCCAGATTGGCTTGATCGTACTGGTGGGCCTGGCGTGTAAGAACGCGATTCTGATCGTCGAATTCGCCAAGGATAAACAGGCCGAGGGGCTCGACCCACTGGCTGCGGTACTCGAAGCCTGCCGTCTGCGTCTGCGGCCGATCCTGATGACCTCGTTCGCGTTCATCATGGGCGTGGTGCCCCTGGTGCTGTCCAGCGGTGCCGGTGCCGAGATGCGCCATGCAATGGGCGTGGCGGTGTTCTCCGGGATGATCGGCGTGACCTTCTTCGGTCTGTTGCTGACGCCAGTGTTCTACGTACTGATCCGTCGCTATGTGGAGCGCCAGGACGCGCGCAAAGCGGCCAAGGCCTTGAAGCTGGAGACACAGCAATGAGCGTGAAAGTCTTTCTACCGAGCTTGCTGGTGCTGGCGCTGAGCGCCTGTGCCGTGGGCCCGGACTACAAAACCGAAAAACTGGAGGCGGCCAACATCACGGCCGCCGCCGACACCAAAAGCTATGACCACGCCAAGTACGAAGGCATCTGGTGGCAGCAGTTCGACGACCCGACCCTCGACCAACTGGTGACCCAGTCGTTGAGCGGTAACCGCGACTTGCGCGTAGCCTTTGCCCGTCTGCGCGCGGCCCGCGCCATTCGTGATGACGCGGCCAACGACATCATGCCGGTGGTCACCAGCCGTGCCAGCAGCGACGTGGGCAAAGGCCAGATCCCGGGCCAGACCACCAAGCGCGTCAACAGCGAGCGCTACGACCTGGGCCTGGACATGGCCTGGGAAGTGGATTTGTTCGGCCGCATCCGCCGTAACCTGGAAGCCAGCGATGCTGACCAGCAGGTTGCCGAAGCCGACCTGTACCAACTGCAAGTCACCATGATTGCCGAACTGGTGGACGCCTACGGTCAACTGCGCGGTGCGCAATTGCGTGAACGCATCGCCCTGGACAACCTGAAGAACCAGCAGGAGTCGCGCACCATTACCGTCAGCCTGCGCGATGCCGGCGTCGGTGATCAGCTCGATGTGGAACGTGCCGACGCACGCCTGGCGGCCGTTGAAGCCAGCGTGCCGCAACTGCAGGCCGAGCAAGTGCGCGAGCGCAACCGCATCGCCACCCTCCTCGGCCAGCGCCCCGACAAGCTGAGTGTGGACCTGAGCCCCAAAGACCTGCCGGCGATTGCCAAGGCGTTTCCCATCGGCGACCCGGGGCAACTGCTGCAGCGCCGCCCGGACATCCTCAGTGCCGAACGCAAACTGGCGGCCGCCACCGCGCGTATCGGCGTGGCCAAGGCCGACCTGTTCCCACGGGTCAGCCTCAGCGGCTTCCTCGGCTTCACGGCCGGGCGCGGTTCGCAGATCGGGTCGGCCGCGGCGAATGCCTGGTCCCTCGGCCCAAGCATCACCTGGGCGGCGTTTGACCTGGGCAGCGTGCGAGCGCGGTTGCGCGGCGCGAACGCCGAGGCCGATGGCGCCCTGGCAACCTATGAGCAACAAGTGCTGCTGGCGTTGGAAGAATCGGAAAATGCTTTCAGTGATTACGGCAAACGCCAGCAGCGCCTGGTCTCGCTGATCCGTCAGAGTGAATCAAGTCGCGCGGCGGCCGACCTTGCGGCGATCCGCTACCGCGAAGGCACGGTGGATTTCCTGGTGCTGCTTGACGCGCAACGTGAGCGTCTGGCCGCTGAAGACTCCCAGGCCCAGGCCGAAGTGGACTTGTATCGCGGAATTGTCGCGATCTACAAGGCCCTCGGTGGCGGCTGGCAGCCGGACACGGTGGTCGCCAGCAGCAAATGATGTAAAGCGCTCCTTTGGTTGGTCGCATCCAGCCAATTTTTAGCCCCACGCCCCCTTCGGTCGTGGGGCTTTTTTTATGCCTGAGTCGCCAGGGTTAACGCCAAGGTTGTGCTTCAATTTTTCACAGTGATGAGTTCACAAGGAAACAGAACCCTGCAGTTTCATAGCGTGTTTACTACACGGCGCTGCTTGACCCTATGGCTTATAAGCAAGCGATGGCGGACGCCGGCTGCACCGCCGACGATCAACGCTGCGCACAGTGTGTGGGGCCAGGCGCCTCTTGAGCCGGCGTCAGCGTGCGAGGACCATCGCGAAGTAGCCAAACACCGTCAACAAAATGCCCGACACCGCATACGCCACAGGAAAACCGATCCAGGGCACGCTGCTGTCGATTTCCTTGGCGGCCTCACGCGCCGGTCCGGAGTGGCTACGCGCGCCGGCCACGCCGCCCATCAGGATCGCTGGGTTGATCTTGAACACATGAAACCCCACCGCCCAGACGATAAACGGCGGAACGGTGCAGGCGACAAAGCCGAGCACAACGACCTTCAACGCGATGATCGGGCTGATTTGTGAAACCAGGTTGGCGCCGGCGTTCACCCCCACGATCGCGACAAAGAAAATCAGCCCCATGTCTTCAAGAATGTTGCGGGCGGCGTTGGGTGTATTACCAAAAAAGCGCACGCGCGACACCAGTGACGAGACGATAATCCCCGACACCAGCAAGCCGCCCGCGTTGCCCAGGCCCACCGCTGCACCGAACGCCGGCACTTGGATCAGACCGATCAGCAACCCCAGCACCATGCCCAGTGACAGCGTCAGCAGATCGGTCGCGGTACTCGGCCGCCCCGCCTTGCCGAGTAACGCCGTGGCTTTGTCGATGGCGGTACGCAAGCCGATCAGGTGCATCACATCCAGGCGTTGCAGGCGTGTTTCCAGCCCCAGAGGAATGGGCGCGCCGCCGCGTTCGATGCCCACCAATTGCACCTGCCCGGCAATCGATGACTGGCTGAACTGCTTGAGCTGCTTGCCGATCGCATCACGGTGGGTCACCAGAATCACCGCCTCATCCAGCGGGATGTTGAGCGCCCGGGCGTCCGGCACTTCCGGCCCGATCAGGCCCATGTGATCGGTCAGCGCGTCGAGGCTGCCGCCCAGGGCAATGATATCGCCCAGTTGCAGCACCAGTGCGGGATCGGCGCCGAGCAACTGATCGCCGCGCTCGACATTCTCAATCTGGTACAGCGCAAATTGCTGGCGGAACTGCGCGATGGTCTGCCCCGCCCATTCACTGTTCACCAATCGGTACGCGCGCAAGTCGAAAGGCCGATAGCCACTGAGCCCGGCGTCATCGACATTGGGCACGCCGTGTTCGACTTCATACGCCTTGGCCGCTGCGCGTGCATCCACCCCCCACCAGCGCGGCAGGTATTTGCAGATCAGGATGATGCCGACCGTGCCCCAGATGTAGGTGATGCCATAGGACAACGCGATCATGGCCGTCGCCGCGGCGACCGTGGTGCCCGGCGGCAGCAGGACGACGCCGGAGGTAAGGGCTTGCTCCGCCGAGCCGATGGCCGCAGACATGGTTTGTGAACCGGCAAGAATACCGCCAGCGGCGCCCACCGGCAGCGACAAGAGCTTCACACCCAGCACCACGATGCCCAGGCCGAGGAACGACGACAGTATCGCCAGAAAGGTGAATTTCAGCCCATCGCCCTTGAGGCTATTGATAAACGAGGGCCCCACGCGCAGCCCGACGCCGTACATGAACAGGTAATAAAACAGGCTCTTGGTGAAGTTATCGAGCTCGAAATGCACGCCGTAGTAAGACGCCCAGGTCGCAATGGCGCACCCAATGACGATGGCCCCGGCCACCGCCCCCAAGCCATACCCCTTGATGGTGCCGCGCCCGACCCAGACGGACAGGCCGACCACCAGGAACAGCAGAATATAGGGGTTGTCGTGCAAGAAACTGAAGATGGCAGTCACGATAATTCGCACCTGGCAAGGCAAACACTTAGGGCACCGAGCCTCAAGGCCCGGTGAGCGTGAGGAGTGTCAGGCCAGGTTGGGGGTGTCTGCCGGGATCACCGGATCGGCGATCGCGCCGTGGCTGAAACTCGGCCCGGCGTCGGAATTGGCCACCGGTTTTTTCTGCAGATACTCGATAGCCTTGCGCAGGTCATCAAGCAACAGTGCTACCAGGTCGCGGCTCACGCCATGGCGGACCAGGATGCGTTGCACCACGATGTTCTGGCGGTCTGAAGGCAGTGGGTAGGACGCGATCTGCCACCCGCGCATGCGCACGCGCTCGGACAGGTCATACAGGCTGAAGCCATGGTCGATGCCGTCCTTGAGCTTGTAGCAGACCGCCGGCAGCCCGTCTTTGCCGTCATACACCAATTCCAGCGGGGCACACTTGGCGATTTGCGCGGCCAGCCACTGCGCCGTGTCGGAGCAGGCTTGTTGAATACGCGTGTAGCCGTCGCGCCCCAGCCGCAGGAAATTGTAGTACTGGGCAATGATCTCACCGCCCGGCCGGCTGAAATTCAGCGCGAAGGTCGCCATGTTGCCGCCGAGATAGTCGACGTAGAAGATCAATTCTTCCGGCAAATCTTCGGTAGAGCGCCAAATCACCCAGCCCACGCCAAGCGGCGCCAGCCCGTATTTGTGGCCCGAGGCGTTGATCGACTTGACCCGTTCGATCACAAAATCCCATTGCAGCGTTTGCTGGATGAACGGGGCGATAAACCCGCCACTCGCCGCATCAACATGTATCGGGATGTCCAGGCCGAGGTCGCGCTGCATCGCGTCCAGCTCGGCGGCCAGCGCGGCGACGGGTTCGTAGATACCGGTGAAGGTCACGCCCAGGGTCGCGACCACGCCGATGGTGTTCTCGTCGCAATACTCCCGCAGGTCGGCCGGCAGCAGGCCCAAGGCGTCACCGCGCAAGGGCACTTCACGAATTTCCACGTCAAAATAGCGGGCGAATTTTTTCCAGCAGATCTGCACCGGCCCGCACACGAAGTTCGGTTTATCAGTTGGCAGGCCCGCGGCTTCGCGACGTTTTTTCCAGCTCCACTTCAGGGCCAGGCCGCCAAGCATGGCCGCTTCGCTGGACCCTGTGGTCGAACAGCCCACGGTTTGCCAGGATTTGGGTGCGTGCCAGAGGTCGGCAATGATGTGCACGCACCGATTTTCAATTTCGGCGGTTTGCGGGTACTCGTCCTTGTCGATCATGTTTTTGTCGAGGGCGTCGGCCATCAACTGCTTCACTTCGGGCTCGACCCACGTGGTGCAGAAGGTCGCCAGGTTCTGCCGCGAGTTACCGTCCAGCAGCAGTTCATCGCGCACCAGGTTGTAGGCCGCCGACGGTGTGGTCGAGTGATTCGGCAAACGGTACTTGGGCAAGGTGTGCTGGGACGAACCGCTCGAATACACGTCTTCGATGGCTTGGTCTTGGGTTTCTACGGTTTTGTGAAGTGCCATGAAATCCTGCTCTTGAATGAGGGAAATGGCGTAGACGTTGATCGCGACAAGTGCCGATCAGGCTGCGTCAGGAGACAAGCGATGGAACGGTTGCGCTGACTATCACACGGACACGGGCGCCGGAGAGTGACCTGGATCATTGAAGCTGCGGGTCACCGCTCGCACAGGCTCGGCAGCGTTCCAATGACCTATTGGCTCAACGCTTCGTTCAATATCAAGCTGCGGTAATGCCCGGGGTTGGACCCGGACCACTTGCGAAACGCCTTGTAGAACGAACTGGTGTCGGCAAACCCCAAGCGCCCGGCGATTTCGGCAAAGCTGACCTGAGGCTCTGCCAACCAGACAATCGCCAGCTCCTTGCGCACGCTGTCTTTGAGCCCCTGATAGGTCTGCCCTTCATCCGCCAGGCGGCGTCGCAGGGTCGACGCCGAAATACACAAGTTGGCCGCCAACCCCTCGGTTTCCGGCCAGGTATCGGCGGGCATCTGGCGTAGATCGTGCTTGATGCGCGTGGCCAGGCTATCCGGGTCGCGGTACTTGACCAATATGTTGGCCGGCGCATGGGCAAGAAAGCGCTTGAGTTCTTCCGGGCTGCGCTTGATCGGCACGTCCAGGCAGTCTGCAGAAAAGATCATGCGCGTACGCGGCCGATCAAAACGCAGGTTCTCAGAAAACATCACCCGGTAATCGTCGTAAAAGTCCGGTTGTGGGCAGCGCAGCTCAATCGCAAGGATCGGGATGCGCCGGCCAGCCAGCCAACAGGCGACGCCGTGCACAATCATCCAATAGGTGAAATAGGTAAACGCGCGTTTGGGCGCAGGTTCAGCCAACACGATTTCCGCCAGGCTTTGTTGGTGCACCAATTGCGCGGGCATCTGCTCAAGCATCAGCGACAGAAACCCCAGCCCGGTTTGCAGGGCCTCGCCCAGATTGGGTTGCGCCATGGCGGCGCGGCACAGGAACGCCAGGCTGCCGGACTTGAGCTTGCGCGGGTCCATTCCAAAAAATTCATCATCCGTGCGCCGCGCCAGCAAGCGCCACAGGCGTGCATAGGCCGTGGCGGGCACGCGGGCGTCGGGCTGGTCGAGCAACGCCGGGTCTATCCCAACCTTGCTCAACGCCTCCACCGTGGCCGCGCCGGGCGCGCAGCTTTGCAGCAAGGCTTCGAGCACAAGATGGATAGAGATGGTGTCTTTTTCCGCCATGGGAATCGGGCTATTCAATGCTGCAAAAGATGGGGTGCATCATAAGGGCGGTTGCGATTCGCCACCACCGTTCAGCCGCAGTTCAGCAAAGCGCAATATTCCCTGTTTAGTAATGAGTATCATTATGTTACAAATTAGCATCCTATCCAGTCATGATGCGGTGCCGAATGCTCGTTCCCTTTCTAATCATGCTGCGCGAAGGCATTGAAGCAGCATTGATCGTTGGCATCATCGCCAGTTACCTGCAACAGACCGGCCGCGGCCAGTGGATGCCCGCGGTATGGATCGGCGTGTTTCTCGCCGCTGCCCTGGCGCTGCTGGTCGGCGGCGGCCTGGAACTGGTCAGCGCCGAATTCCCGCAAAAACAACAGGAATTGTTCGAAGGTGTGGTCGGCCTGGTGGCCGTCGGCATTCTCAGCTCCATGGTGTTCTGGATGCGCAAAGTAGCGCGCTCCATCAAGCATTCCCTGCACGAATCCCTCGACCACGCCCTGGCCGGCTCCAAGCATCAGGTGATCGCGCTGATCGCCATGGTGTTTTTCGCCGTGGCCCGTGAAGGCCTGGAGACGGTGTTCTTCCTGCTCGCGGTGTTCCAGCAGAGCGAAGGCCCGGGCACGCCGATTGGCGCCCTGCTCGGCCTGATCCTGGCGATCATCGTCGGTTTCCTGATCTACACCGGCAGCATGCGCTTGAACCTGGGTGCGTTCTTCCGCTGGACCGGCTTGTTCATCCTGGTGGTTGCCGCCGGCATTCTCGCCAACTCGGTACAAGCCCTGCACGAGGCCGGGGTGTGGAACCACTGGCAAACCGTCTTGTTCGATTTCAGCGCGACACTGCCGATGGATGGCCCATTGGGCTCGGTGCTGGCCGGGATGTTCGGCTATCAGGACGCACCGACCATCAGCACCCTGGGCGCGTATCTGATTTACCTGGTGGTGGCGCTGGTGATGTTCTTCCTGCCGTCCGCCCCACCCAGGCCTGTCGCTAACACCTCTTCCGTTTCCAGCCAGTAAGGACCGTCTCTTGTCCAACCCAACCCCTCAACCGGCTCTGCCTTCCCGCGCCCTGCGCTGGGCGGTGGCCGGCTCGGTGGTCGTGATGATCGGCGCCGGTGCGCTGTTCTATTACGCCTCGCAATTGGCCGCCGCCAAACGTCAGACCAACCACAATGAAATCGCGGTGACCATCCATGGCCACGCTTGCGAACCCAACGCGTTGACCGTGCCCGCCGGGCACGCGAGCTTTCGCATCATCAACCGCTCCGACCGCGCGGTGGAGTGGGAAATCCTCGACGGCGTGCTGGTGATCGAGGAGCGCGAAAATATCGCCCCTGGCCTCAGCCAGGTGATCAACGCCAACCTGCTGCCCGGCGACTATGCAATCACCTGCGGGCTGTTGAGCAACCCGCGCGGCACGTTGCACGTGACGCCGACGGCTGAGTCCGACGCCCAGGCCAAGGCCAAGCCGTCGATGGTGGCGTTTATCGGCCCGCTGTCGGAGTTCCGCGTGTACCTGAGCGGCCAGGGCAGTGCGCTGGTCAAGGCCGTTACGGCGCTGCAACAGGCCATTGAAGCCGGTGACCTGGCTCAGGCGCAGGCACTCTATGTGCCGGCCCGTGAGGCCTACCAGCGCCTGGCGCCGGCCTCGCAACGCCTGGCCGAGTTGGATAACGCCATCAACGCACGCGCCGACTACTTTGAAAAGCGCGAGCAAGACCCGGCGTTCAGCGGCTTCCATCGCCTCGAATACAGCCTGTTCCAGCAGCACAGCGTGGAGGGCCTGGCCCCGATTGCGCAACGCCTGGTCACCGACGTCACCACGCTCAAGCAACAACTGCTGGCCCAATCGCTGCCACCGGAACAACTGGTGAGCATTGTGGTGCGCAACCTCAACAGCCTGGCGGATGTCCGCGCCGCCAGCGGTGAAGAGGAACGCTACAGCCATATCGACGTGAACGGGTTTGCCGCCAACCTGGAAGCGGCCCACAAGGTGGTGGAGTTGATGCGCCCGTTGTTGACCAAATCCGCAGCGGACCTGCTGCCGAAAATCGACAGCGCCCTCGCCGCCTTCGATACCGAGCTCAATGGTTTGAAAGTCGACGGCCAGTACCGCCGCTACGACAGCGTCACCGCCGATCAGCGCAAGCAGATCGCCGACAAGGCCAAGGCTCTGGCCGCTGTACTCGATGGAATCGACCCCGCCCTTGGCCTTTCCGGCCTGCAGTGAAGACGAACTAACAGATGAGTGATTCAGAACAGTTTTGCCCGCAACGTCGCCGTGTCCTGCTGGGCATGGCGGCCACCGGCGCCGCGATTGCCGGCAGCAGCTTGAGCTGCCCGGCCATGGCGGCGGCTGCGGCCGAGCAAGTCACCACTGCACCGCGCAGTGACAAGACGCAGGACCATCACGATTTTTTCGGTGAGCACCAGAGCGGCATCGTCACCCCACGCCCGGCCTGCGGCATGCTGGTGGCGTTTGACGTACTGGCCAGTGACCGCGAAGACCTGGAGCGTCTGTTTCGCACATTGAACGAGCGCATCAGCTTCCTGATGACCGGCGGCACCGTGCCGCAAGTCGATCCGAAACTGCCACCTACCGATTCCGGCATTCTGGGCCCGGTGGTCACGCCGGATAACCTGACCATCACCGTGTCCGTCGGCGAGTCGCTGTTCGATGAGCGCTTCGGCCTCACCGCCGTCAAACCCAAGCGCCTGAGCCGCATGGTCGGCTTCCCCAACGACGCATTGGAGCCGGCGCAGTGCCACGGCGACCTGAGCCTGCAATTCAGCTCAAACACCCCGGACACCAATATCCACGCCCTGCGCGACATCGTCAAAAACCTGCCGGACCTGCTGCTGGTGCGCTGGAAACAGGAAGGCAGCGTGCCGCCGCAAGCGCCGGCCAAACCCGGCGAGCCTGCGCAGAGCGCGCGTAATTTTCTCGGTTTCCGTGACGGTTCGGCCAACCCGAACTCCAACGACGACAAGGCCATGGACCAGATTGTCTGGGTGCAGCCCGGCAGCGACGAGCCCGCCTGGGCCGCCAACGGCAGCTACCAGGCCGTGCGCATCATCCGCAATTTCGTCGAGCGCTGGGACCGTACCCCGCTGCAAGAGCAGGAAAGCATTATCGGGCGCATCAAACCCACCGGCGCGCCCATGGATGGCGACAAGGAAAGCCAGGTTCCCGACTACAGCAAGGACCCGGAAGGCAAGCTGACCAAGCTTGATGCCCACATCCGCCTGGCCAACCCGCGCACCCCGCAGACTCAGGCCAACCTGATCCTGCGTCGGCCGTTCAACTACTCCAACGGCGTCAACAAAAACGGTCAGCTGGACATGGGGCTGTTGTTCATCTGCTACCAGGCTGACCTGGAGAAAGGCTTCATCAGCGTGCAAACCCGGCTCAACGGCGAGCCTCTGGAGGAATACCTCAAGCCGGTCGGCGGCGGGTACTTCTTCACCTTGCCGGGGGTCACAGGGCCCAAGGATTTCATCGGGCGCACGCTACTCGCTGCAACGCACCCTCAAACCACTGCCAACACCTAAAACAAACCAGAGCGGAAAAACGTCCCATGAAGAAGTCGACTATCGCGTTGTCGTTGTTAATGACCCTCTCGCCGCTGGCAGCATTCGCCGCTACCGCGCCTCTGGACCTGGTAGGCCCGGTGTCGGACTACAAGATCTACGTCACCGAAGAAATCGGTGAGCTGGTCACCCAGACCAAGGCGTTCACCGACGCCATCAACAAGGGCGACCTGGCCACCGCCCAGAAGCTCTACGCCCCGACCCGTGTTCACTATGAGTCCATCGAGCCGATCGCCGAGCTGTTCAGCGACCTCGACGCCTCCATCGACTCGCGCGTTGACGACCACGAAAAAGGCGTGACCGCCGAAGACTTCACCGGCTTCCACCGCATCGAGTACGTGCTGTTCTCCGAGAAGACCACCAAAGGCCTCGAAGCGCTGACCGCCAAACTCAACACTGACGTCAACGACCTGAAAACCCGGGTTGACGGCCTGACCTTCCCACCTGAGAAAGTGGTCGGCGGTGCTGCTGCCCTGCTGGAAGAAGTGGCCGCCACCAAGATTTCCGGTGAGGAAGACCGTTACAGCCACACCGACCTGTATGACTTCCAGGGCAACATCGACGGCGCGAAGAAAATCGTCGACCTGTTCCGCGGCCAGATCGAGAAGCAAGACAAGGTCTTCCTGACCAAAGTCGACAAGAACTTCGCTGCCGTGGACAAGATCCTGGCCAAGTACAAAACCAAGGATGGCGGCTTCGAGACGTACGACAAAGTGAAGGAAAACGACCGCAAGGCGCTGGTAGGCCCGGTCAACACCTTGGCTGAAGACCTGTCGACCCTGCGCGGCAAGCTCGGCCTGAACTGATAAAAAGCCCCAGGCCCTGCACTCATGCAAGTGCAGGGCCTGGGACTGCTTCAGCCTGGTGTCGGGTTTGACCGCTTAGACGGCCATTGGGGCTGTCGATTTGAAGTCAGGCAATGGCGTGGCATCCGCCCTCCCCGTTTTTGGATTGATCGCATACCAGAAACCATTGACCCTTGGCGCGATAACGGCGATTCCCTGGCTGGTTCCAGCCACGCCCGTCGACGCAAGTGCAGGTGCAGGATCCCACCCTCCCGCCAACCAGTAATCCTCAACTTCTCCTCTACGGTTAACAAGTGTGGCGCTGTCTTGCCCAGCATCGAAGCGCTGGGGGCCAGATGCGACAATTTGAATAGGCCCTTGATGGCGGCATTTACCAGTTGCGCATAGCCGTCCGCCGGATTCATCACCGCACTGGGCATGCAGCATTGCTGAGCGCGTCAATGAATAGCCGGATCGAGGCGTTACGAGGAATGGGCTGGTCGTTGATGTCGCCAATCATCAACCAGTGAATGGGTTTGTTGCAGTTTTCCATCCGCTCTGCGTGCGTCGATGTGCTGCGGAAAGCCTCGGCCTGCGCACTCAGCTTCGGCCGAGTGGCCAGCACTGGTCGATGAGTTTTCGCGTTTGTAGCGCAGTGCGGCCTGTTCAAACCTGGCTTGCGTCAGTTGCCCGTCCAGTCGGCGTGGCGCGCCTGCCAGTCACGCATGTACAGCGTTGCGGGAACTGTCCTGAGGCGTGGGCGCAGCCGGGCCGGAATCAGGCCCGGCTGCTGCTCTACGCCGTGAGGGTTCACAAGATGCGGTAAAGCAACCGCTCGATGCGCACGCGGCTGACACGTCGCAGGAACTTGCCAACAGCCGGCGGATAGTCCACCAGGGTCTGCAACTGTTGATACCCTTCGATGCGCGTGGTGTGCTGAAAAATCTGCGCCAGTTCGGTACGCCGCGGCTCCAGCCACTGGCCGCGCGGGTCATCGATGAGCAAGGCGTTTTCCAGGTCGAGTCGGAACGCCCGTGGGTTCAGATTGTTGCCGGTGAGCAAGGTGTAGCGCTGGTCAACCCACATGCCCTTGAGGTGATAGGTGTTGTCGCCGTCGCGCCACAGGTGCAGGTTCAACTGGCCGCTGTCGATCATCGGCTGATGGCGTTTGGCGAAGCGGCGCAGGCTGATTTCATACAAATAAGGCAACGCCGCGATCACCTTGAACGGCTCGCTGGGCGGGATGTAGAAGTCGTTGGCGGTTTTGTCGCCAACAATGATGTCGATCTTGACCCCGCGCGCCAGGGCGCGATTGATTTCCCGGGTCACCGGCAGTGGCAGGTTGAAATACGGCGTGCAGATAGTCAGCTGATGCTGGGCACTGGCGATCAACTCGAGGATCACGCGGTTTAGAGGGTTGTTCTTGCCGACGCCCAGCAGCGGGCTTACCAGCATGTGGCCGTTGGGCAACAGCCCGGCTGTGGTGTCATACGCCGCATGCTTGAGGCGGCTGCGCAAGTCGCCGATATCGTTGCGCAGGCTGCGGGTGGTGGGCGGGTTCGGCAGGTCCAGGCGATGCACGGCCTTGGAGGCAATCAAGCCGTGCTCCAGCAAATGCTGCATCGAGTCGGCCAGCGCCTGGCTGTGGATCAGGTGGTAGCGGTCAAAACGATACTTGTCGAACTTGTGCAGGTACACGTTATTCAAGCTCGCGCCGCTGTACAGCACGCTGTCGTCGATCACAAAGCCCTTGAGGTGCAACACGCCGAACAGTTCACGGGTCTGCACCGGCACGCCGTACACCGGCACTTCACTGGCGTGGCGTTGGGTCATGGCCTGGTACCAGGCACTGTTGCCGGGTTGCTTGCCTGCGCCAATCAGGCCGCGCTGGGCGCGCAGCGAATCCACCACCACCACGATGTCCAGCGCTGGCCGTGCAGCCTTCGCGGCGTGCAAGGCATCGTAGATCTCCTGGCCGGCTTCATCCTGCTGCAAGTAGAGCGCGACGATGTAGATGCGCCGCGTGGCCTGGGGGATTTTGTCCAGCAGGCAACGGCGAAACGCATCGGCGCCGGACAGCACGTCGATCGACTCGGGAGACAGTGGGAAACCACGCAGTTTTGGCAACAGGGAGCGTTTGAAGAACGACGGCATAAGGCTCGCAATGGGTCGAATCCGAAGAGGCCCCGAGCTTACACCATGGGGCAGCTCAGGTCTCGTCGCCCGAGATGGAAAAAAGTTAATTGACCATGGAGAACGATCGTTCTACTGTGCACGGCATGAATGAATCAATCAGCAATGACACCCGCGATATTATCCTCGATGTTACCGAGAAGTTGATCTATCGCCATGGCATCGCCGCCACCGGCATGGACTTGCTGGTGAAAACCGCGGGCGTTTCGCGCAAAAGTGTTTACCGGTACTTCGCCAATAAAGATGAGTTGGTGATTGCCGCCCTGCACCGCCGCGATGAGCGCTGGATGCAGTGGCTGCGCAGCGAAGTCGAACGCAGTGAAGGCAGTGGAGAACGCCTGCTGGCGCTGTTCGACGCCCTCAAGGCGTGGTTTGGCTCGGCAGACTTTCGCGGGTGCGCCTTCATCAACACCAGTGGTGAAACCGGCGACCCGCACGACCCGGTGCGCCTGCTGGCCAAGGCGCATAAACGCAAACTCTTCGATTACGCATTGGAACTGTGCAAAGCACATGGCACCCCCGACCCTGAACAGCAGGCCGCGCAACTGCTGATCTTGATCGACGGCGCCATTACCGTTGCCCTGGTGATGGGTGATTCAACAGCTGCTGATAATGCGCAATGCATGGCGCGAACGTTATTGCAACTTTGAACGCAT
Source organism: Pseudomonas sp. TREG-RG-20F-10-E-6-01 (assembly GCF_022662455.1). Classification (NCBI taxonomy): domain Bacteria; kingdom Pseudomonadati; phylum Pseudomonadota; class Gammaproteobacteria; order Pseudomonadales; family Pseudomonadaceae; genus Pseudomonas; species Pseudomonas sp. TREG-RG-20F-10-E-6-01. The sequence continues at coordinate 329,207 of NZ_JAKNQP010000003.1, forward strand.
CAACTGCGCAACTTTCGATAGACCTCATTGTTTTCAGGAGCTGCCCCATGTCATCCAAGGCACCGTCATCCGACACAGAAGTTCGCCCGCCACTGCCACCGTTTACCCGCGAGTCGGCCATCGAAAAGGTTCGCCTGGCCGAAGACGGTTGGAATTCCCGCGACCCGCACCGCGTGTCGCTGGCTTACACACCGGACACGCAATGGCGCAATCGCGCTGAATTTGCGCACAACCGCGAAGAGGCCAAGGGTTTTCTGACCCGCAAGTGGGCCAAAGAGCTGGACTATCGGCTGATCAAGGAATTGTGGGCCTTCACCGGTAACCGTATCGCCGTGCGCTATGCCTACGAATGGCACGACGATTCCGGCAACTGGTTCCGCTCCTACGGCAATGAGAACTGGGAGTTCGACGAGAACGGTCTAATGGCCAACCGCTTTGCCTGCATCAATGACCTGCCGATCAAGGCCAGCGAACGCAAGTTTCACTGGCCGCTGGGCCGGCGCCCGGATGATCATCCGGGGCTGTCCGACCTCGGGCTTTAAGCCGGTTGCAATGCAAAATGTGGGAGCGGGCAACCCCGCTCTCGCATTCAGTCCTGGTTCAGGCCGACCCGATACAGCACACCGTTATCCTCGTCAGTCAGCACATACAGAAACCCATCCGGCCCCTGCCGCACATCGCGGATGCGCGCTTTCAAACCTGCGAGCAAACGCTCTTCATGGATCACCTTGTCGCCGTCGAACTGCAGGCGGATTAACTCCTGGCTGGCCAAAGCGCCAATGAACAAGTTGTGCTGCCACGCCTTGAAGCGGTCGGCATCATAAAACGCCATGCCACTGATCCCCGGCGATTTCTCCCAGACGTGATGAGGCGCCACGGTGCCTTCCACCGTCTTGCCCTTGGCCTCGGGAATCGGTGTCAGCGAATAATTGATGCCGTGGGTCGCCAATGGCCAACCGTAATTCTTGCCGCGCTCGATGATGTTGATTTCATCACCACCGCGTGGCCCGTGTTCGTTTTCCCAGATCGTGCCACTCCAGGGGTTCAACGCCAGCCCTTGCGGGTTGCGCTGGCCGTAGGACCAGATCTCGGGGCGTACGCCCTGCTGACCAACAAAGGGGTTGTCCTCCGGCACGCGGCCGTCCGGGAAGATCCGCACCACCTTGCCTTGCAGTTTGTCCAGGTCCTGAGCGGTCGGGCGATCATTGTTTTCACCCAGGGTCACGAACAGGTAGCCATCGCGGTCGAAGGCCAACCGCGAGCCAAAGTGATTGCCGGTGGACAGCTTGGGCTCCTGGCGCAGGATCACGTTGAAATCCTTCAGGCCGCTCAGGTCATCAGCCAAGCGCCCGCGTCCGACGGCGGTGCCGGCCTTGCCACCCTCGCCGCCGCCTTCGGCGTACGACAGGTAGACCATGCGGTCCTGCTTGAAGTCGGGCGACAGCACCACATCCAGCAAACCGCCCTGCCCTTTGGCCCACACTTGGGGCACGCCGGTCAACGTTGCAGAAAGCTTGCCGTCGGGGCTGACAAAACGCAGATGACCTGGGCGTTCGGTCACCAGAAAGCCTTGCTTGTCCGGCAGAAACGCCACTGCCCAGGGATGGTCGAGGCCTTTGACGATTGGGGTCGCGGTGATGCTGCCTTGTTCGCTCGGGAATTGCTGGGCATCGGCGGCGTGAACCGCAGCCAGTGGCAGCAGCGTGGTTGCGCAAATAGCGGCTAGAAGGGTTTTGCGTAGCAACATAAGACGGAGTCCTTACCGGCGATTGCCGTTGGCGTCATAGGTGGGGGCTTTGGTGTCGGTGGTGGGACGGCTCGGGGCGGCCTCACGCTTGGGATAGCGATTGCCAATGCCGCCGTTTTGCACGGTGGGTGCGGGACTGGTCGGTCCGGTCTGAATCCCGCGTGTCGCCGGCGCATTGGGCTGGGTGCCCTGCATGCTGTTGGGGTTGGCCCGATGAATAGGGCTGTTGTTGGAGTCGTAGCTGCCAGGCAGGTTTTGCGCCTGGGCCAATGGCGTCAGCGCCAGGCCCAACGCCAGTACTGCAAGGTGACGCACACAGCTGTTCATGACAAAGCCTCTCTGGGGCAGTGGTACGTGCTTTCGATAACACGCTACGCCTTGGGTTCGGCTTTCGACACTAAATAGTTTCTCATCAGGTGTAACACAATCTGTCCGCGCATCTGCTCGCCGAAACTTTTCCCGGCGCCTGTGAGTCACCAGAACACAGTCTCTTCTCAAGGAATTGCAGGCATGCCAAGGGCAATCTGGAAAGGCGCGATCAGCTTCGGCTTGGTCCACATCCCGGTATCACTGGTCTCAGCCACGTCTTCCCAAGGCGTTGATTTTGACTGGCTGGACAAACGCAGCATGGACCCGGTGGGCTACAAGCGCATCAACAAGACCACCGGCAAGGAAGTCACCAAAGAGAACATCGTCAAGGGTGTGGCATTCGAGAAAGGCCGCTACGTGGTGCTCAGCGAGGACGAAATTCGCTCGGCGCACCCCAAGTCGACCCAGACCATCGAAATCATCGCCTTTGTCGCCAGCGACCAGATCCCGCTGCAAAACATCGACACGCCCTACTTCCTGGCCCCGGACAAACGCGGCGGCAAGGTCTACGCACTGCTGCGCGAAACCCTGAAAAAAACCGGCAAGGTGGCCCTGGCCAACGTGGTGCTGCACACCAAGCAGCACCTGGCGGCCTTAATGCCGCTGGAATCGGCGCTGGTGCTGGTGATGCTGCGGTGGCCTGCCGAGGTGCGCAGCCTGGACGAACTGGAATTGGGCAGCGACGTCACCAAGCCGAGCCTGGCCAAAGGCGAGCTGGACATGGCCAAACGCCTGGTGGAGGACATGAGCGCCGACTGGCAGCCCGACAAATACCGCGACAGTTTCCAGGACAAAATCATGGCGCTGGTGGCGAAGAAGGCCAAGGCCGGCAAGATCGAAGATGTGGAAAGCCAGGAAGGCAGCGAGGAGCGCAAATCGGCGGATGTCATCGACCTCACCGAACTGCTCAAGCGCAGCCTGGCCGGCAAGCCCGCCGCCAAGCCCACAACGAAAAAGCCTGCCGCGAAGAAATCCGCCAAAAAGGCCTCTTGAGCCCGCCCTTTGCTGGAGAACGACATGGCAAAGCCCCTGAGCGAATACAACCGCAAACGTGATTTCGGGATTACCGCCGAGCCAGCCGGCAGTGCGCCCGCGGGCAAACGCAAAGCCTCGGCGCTGTCGTTCGTGATTCAAAAACACGACGCGCGCAACCTGCACTATGACTTTCGCCTGGAGCTCGATGGCGTGCTCAAAAGCTGGGCGGTGCCCAAAGGCCCCAGCCTGGACCCCACCCAGAAACGCCTGGCGGTGCACGTTGAAGATCACCCGCTCAGCTATGGCAATTTCGAGGGAAACATTCCGGCGGGGCAATACGGCGCGGGCGATGTGATCGTGTGGGACCGCGGTGTCTGGCAGCCCCATGAAGACCCGCACAAGGCCTACGCGGCCGGCAAACTCAAGTTCACCTTGGTCGGCGAAAAACTCTCCGGCGACTGGGCCCTGGTGCGCACCCGTCTCAAAGGCAGCGGCGACAAGCAACAGTGGCTGCTGATCAAGGAAAAGGACCAGCAGGCGCGCCCCTCCAATGACTACGACATCGTCGAGGCCGAGCCCAAAAGCGTGCTCAGCGACGCCTTGGTCGGCAAATCCAAGCCGCCGGCAAAACGCCAGAAAGCCGCGGCCGCCAAAAAAGCCCCCGTCGCCAAACGCGCCGGTGCTCTGCCCGAGCAATTTGCCCCGCAGTTGGCGACCCTGGTCGATCGCGCGCCCGAAGGTGACTGGCAATACGAAATCAAGTTCGACGGCTACCGCATGCTGGCGCGCATTCGCGACGGTGAAGTGCGTCTGTTCACCCGCAACGGCAATGACTGGACCGACCGCCTGCCGCGTCAGGTCAAAGCGCTGCAAACCCTCAAGCTCAAGGACAGCTGGCTCGACGGTGAAGTGGTCAGCCTCAATGGCGAGGGGTTGCCGGACTTCCAGGCGCTGCAAAATGCCTTCGACATCGGCCGCAGCCTGGACATCGTGTATTACCTGTTCGACGCGCCCTTTCTCGACGGCCAGGATCAGCGCAGCGCACCGGTACAAGAGCGCCGCGCTGCGCTCAAAGCCGCGCTGTCCGCAAGCCGCAGCAAACTGCTGCGGTTCTCCGAAGCCTTCGCCGCCAACCAGCGCGACATTTTCGAGAGCGCCTGTGACCTGGCGCTGGAGGGCGTGATCGGCAAGCGCGTCGGCAGCCCATATGTGTCGAGCCGCAATGCCGACTGGATCAAACTCAAATGCCGTTTGCGCCAGGAGTTCGTGATCATCGGTTACACGCGGCCTCAGGGCTCGCGCAGTGGCTTTGGCGCGCTGTTGCTGGCTGTCAATGACGATTCCGGGCTGGTCTATGCCGGGCGCGTCGGTACCGGGTTTGATCAGGCATCGTTGAAGGCTATCTATGCACAGCTCACGCCCCTGGAACGCAAGACCTCGCCGCTGCACAAGCCGCTGACCAGCGCCCAGGGGCGCGGCGTGCACTGGGTGGAACCTCAGTTGGTTGGCGAGGTGAATTTTGCGGAGTGGACCCGCGAAGGCGTGGTGCGCCAAGCATCATTTATTGCGTTGCGCACCGACAAGCCGGTGGCGCAGATCATTCACGAGTTACCGCGCAAAGCCACGTCCGTCACCAAAGCGGCCCCCAAGGCCAAAAAGGTCAGCAGCGGCGTGACCATCACGCACCCTGACCGCGTAATCGACAAGCAGAGCGGTACGCAAAAACAGCAATTGGCCGACTTCTATCAAGGCATCAGCGCGTGGATTCTGCCGTTTCTACAGCACCGCCCGGTGTCGCTGCTGCGCGCTCCCGAAGGAATTGAGGGCGAGCAGTTCTTCCAAAAGCATTCCGAGCGCCTGGCTATTCCGAATATCAAACAGTTGGACCCGGCACTGGACCCCGGTCATGCGCGCCTGCTGGAGATCGACACCACCGACGCCCTGATCGGCGCCGTGCAGATGGGCACCGTCGAATTGCACACCTGGGGCGCGACTGTCGACAAAATCGAAACGCCTGACCTGTTCGTGCTCGACCTTGACCCGGACCCGGCGCTGCCGTGGAAAGCCATGCTGGAAGCGGCGCAACTCACGTTGTCGGTTCTGGATGAGATTGGTCTGCAAGCGTTTGTCAAAACCAGCGGCGGTAAAGGCTTGCACCTGGTGGTGCCGCTGGCGCGCCGGGACGGCTGGGACAGCGTCAAAGCCTTCGCCAAGGCCATCGCGCAGTTCATGGCAGCGCAGTTGCCGGAACGGTTTACCGCGACGTCGGGCCCAAAAAACCGCATCGGCAAGATCTTCATCGACTACCTGCGTAATGCACGCGGCGCGAGTACGGTGGCCGCTTATTCGGTGCGCGCACGGCCTGGCCTGCCGGTATCGGTACCGGTGAGTCGAGAGGAGTTGAATGGTTTGCGCGGCGCCCAGCAGTGGACCGTCGCCAACCTGCATGAACGCTTGGATAAACTCAAAGCCGACCCGTGGGCCGGCTACGCCAATCGGCAGAAGATCACGAAGAAGATGTGGGACAAACTGGGCGCGAAACCACCCGCGTGATTCGCGCCCGGGCGGGTTTCAGATAAGGATAAAGATCAACGCCAGGCCGGCGAAGATCGCCCACTTTTCCAAGTAATAACGCGCGCGATTGCGCTTTTTCAGCTCTTTACCGCGCAGGCGAATCTTGTACAGGCGGGTGAACGCGCGGTTCAGGCCGCCGGTCTTGTCGCCATCATCATTGGGCGAACCGGCGGCCGCCATCACGTTACGGCTGAACCAACGGTTGAACGCCGCGGCCCAGCGGTATTTCATCGGCCGCTCAATGTCGCAGAACAAGATGATGCGGTTCTGCTGCGTGGTGTTTTCCGCGTAATGAATGTAGGTCTCATCAAACATTACTGGCTCGCCGTCGCGCCAGTAATAGCTCTCGCCGTCCACATTGATGTAGCAGCCAGGATCGTTAGGCGTGTCCAGACCCAGGTGATAGCGGTAGGAGCCGGCGTACGGGTCGCGGTGGCGCACCAGCTTGGAGCCTGGCGGCAACTCGGCGAACATAGCCGCCTTGATCGAGCCAATGCTCTGCACCAGCTCGGTGGTGCGCGGGCACAGCTTCATCGCCGACGGGTGGCTGTCGCCGTACCACTTGAGGTAGAAACGCTTCCAGCCCGACTTGAAGAACGAGTTGAAACCCACATCGTTGTACTGCTCGGAACGCTTGATCTCGCCCATGCGCATCAGGTTCTGGCCTTCCTGGCGGATTTCTTGCCAATGCTCTTGCAACGGGCTCAGGTCGGGAAAATCGCCGGGCGACAAAAAGGGACGGCTTGGCTGCTTGGAAAACAGGTAAAGGAAGCAGTTGATCGGCGCAAGGAACGTCGAGTGATCGCTAAGCTGGCGGCCCAACTTGTGTCGCACCCGGCCACGCAGATGGACATACGCAATGGAGGCAACGTAGAGAGCAACAATGATGAGTTTCAAGGGATTCGTCACACGTCAGAAGAGAACAGGCTGCTCCTGCGTGCCCACAACGGCCGAGGATGGATAAGCAGCACCTGAAATCACGATTACACATAGGCGACTGGACGGGTTGGTTACAATCCGGACCAAGGCCATTGGCCGTTATTTAGCCACAGTTTGTAACCAAAGGTTAACTAAGAATTGTGAAAAGCTGTCCACAGACAGGCTCAAAGCCAGCGTGGGCCAGCATTGACGCTGGCCCATTGACAGTCGCGCTTATGGCAGCGGCTGATCGTCCGTAGGCTCACGGCGTGGGCGGCGGTCGGTCTCTTGGGTCACGTACGGTTCAGCCTTGCGATGCGTCAGCACGAAGTGACGGATCAATGCAGCCAGCACGCCCAGGAACAGCCCGACGACCAGGCTCACCGCGACAATCAGCAGCTTTTTCGGCTTGATCGAGGTCAGCGGCTCCTGAGCACGACGGTCGATGGACACCAGCTTCAAGTTGCTCATGTCGATGTTGAGGCCTTTCAAGCGGGCGATTTCGGCCCGCAGTGGCTCAACGTCTTGCAGGAAGATGTCCTCATTCCCACGCTTTTGCAGGACTTCAACCTCACGGTTGGTTTCAAGCAATTGCAGCTCTTTGCCAATTTCCGCGATGCGGCTATTGGTGAAGTCATCGCTGGTGCGCTGTTGCAACGCGGTTCGCTCGGCTTCCAGAGCCTCAGTGCCGAGAAAATACAACGGAATCTTCTGGTTGCTGATCTCGGTGCGTACCACCTGGCTGGAACCGGCTCGTGTGGTGTCGGCCATGGACGACGGCGTCGTAGGCTTTTTGATACCCATGGACTTGGCAATCGAGATCGCCTCGGCCAGTTCCGCCAAGCGGTCGGTGCGCTCCATTTTCATCTGCAGGCGCAGCCCGCTGAGTTCATCCTGCAAGCGGGCGCGCTTGACCCGGTCAGCTTCAAGCAGCGTGGCGACCTTCGATTCCTTCTCGGTATCGTAGTTGGCGCGGGCCGCATCAATCTTGCCTCTAAGCTCGGTCAAACGGTTATTGACGATGACCTTGAGGTCGGCGCCGACCTGCTCACGTTCCGCTGCAACGGCGTAGTCGACAAACCCGTTGAGGATCGCGACGCCGTCTACGTCCGCTGGGTATTGCATCTCCAGACGCACATAACTGCTCAACGAATCGGATTTCTTCGGGTCTGGCAGGATCAGGTTGATCGAGTTGCGGTTGAAGTCTTCAAAGCTCTGCTCAAGGCTTCGCCCTGGTTTCTGAAAGGCCTTGAACAGTTCTTCGTGGCTTTTGAAAAAACCCAGGCGAGCGCCATAGGAGTCCAGCTGGGCGCCGACCTTGTCCAGCGCATCGGCGGGTGGCAGCTTATAGACTTCGGAGCGGTTCAACGCATCCAGTTCATTGATGGCCGCCGGGCGCAGCACACTGCTGACTTCATATGTCTTGGGAGCAAGCAGTGCGTAACCCGTCCCCAGTATCCCCGCCAGAATCGTACAACCCACTATCAGTTTTTTTTGCCGCCAGATGGCTTGGAACAATTCAAACAGATCAATTTCATCTGACGTTGCAGGTGAATTGAGCGGAGAAGTTCGATTCAAGATAAGAACACCTTAAAATGACATTAAAAAGCCACTACCCCATTCGAACTCAAGCACAGGCTCTAATGACGGAGAGACCAGAGACAACGCCCTGGCACAGTGACCAACTGCAGTCAGACCACACGCTAATGCGAAAAATCCGATGCAATTAGAGATTGTTTCTATTTCATGTCGATGACGACGCAAGGCGATCGTGAATGTATGCCCGAGAATGTCTAAGCGTAGTCAATAGTTGAGTAAATCTCCGCCAGCTCCCAGATAAAGCCCTTTTCGGTACATCTAGGTCACCACGCGGTTACAATTCGCGCCGTTAAAACGTTCGGCACTTAAGGTGCTCACCCCTCAATCCAGCCCCTGCAACAAGGAATGTGCATGCACTCTTTCTCAGATCCGGACTATCAAACTCTTCAAGGCGCTTGGGAGCAGACCGCCCTCGAAGACAGTGGCGTGCTCAACCCTGCCGACGCGCATAGCGCGCCGGGGGCAATCACGACGATTGCCGGGGACACGTTCGAAGTGAAGACGACCGAGGGCGAGGTATTGCTTGCGGGCCGGTTTACGCTGGACAGCAGCACTTCGCCCAAAAGCATCACCTGGGTCGATGCCATCGGCGAAGATGCCGGCAAGCCACTGCCCGCCAGCTATCGCCTGGACGGTGATGATTTTGTGTTTATCGCCGCCGATGCGGGCATGCCAAGGCCAAGGGTATTCAGCACGGGACCAGGGCAAACCATGCGCACTTTTGTGCGCAAAGGCTGATCGGCCGCCATCCGAACTTGCAACATGGTTTTCACACGGCCTTCACTTTCCGGCCTATAGGATGAGGCCTACCTACTCCAGTGAATCACTTGGCCCGCCTCTCCTCGCGGGCTTTTTTTTGCGCGTGGGAAAACCGCTCAGGCGCAGCGCTTGGTGGCGGTCAAGGTGAAACACAGCGGCAATTGGGCCGGCTGATGGGCGTACTGCTCGTAGAGCTCTTCGCGGTTGCAATGCGGGTATTCCTGCAGGTGCTCGATCTGCAGCTGCGCCGCAATTGCGCCACTCACCACGCTCCCCAGGGTATGCACGTACCAATAGGACGTCGGACCGGCAACCTCGCCCTGCCCTTCGTAGACAATCGACTGCTGCAGCACGAACGGATCGCGCTGAAAATATGAACTCACCGGCAGCAGTGGATTGGCAGCCCTCGGGTCAAACACCTCCAGAAACGGATGAGTTTCGTAGACCACCAGCGTGCCGCCGGGCTTGAGTGCACTCGCCACATGGCGCATGAACAGCGCCACATCGGGCATCCAGTTGAGTACGCCAATGGTCACCAGGGCGATGTCAAAACGCCCCAGCAGAGGTTCGGGCAGGTGATGGATATCGGCTTCAATGAACTCGGGGTCATGCGGCGACACCTCGGCCAATTCCCACGCCTGTTGCAGAAACGCCCGTGATTGGTCGACGCCCACCACACGGCGGGCACCCAGGCCGAACAGTGACAGGCTTTCACGCCCGTTGTTACAGCCCAGCTGCACCACATCTTTGCCAGCAACGCCGACGTCTTGCAGCAACGCCGTGATCGTTGGATCCAGGCACGAAAAGTCCGCCCGGGCGACCGACTCCAGCAGCGTCTTCCAAGTGGCGGTGTCTTTGTGCAGCCTGGCGGAGGCGTCCCAGGCATCCTTGTTACGAGCAATCGCCTGTTGGGCTGAGGGCATCTCCATTTGCGTCTCCAGATCGTCATGACAGCGGGCTTCGGAAAATAAGCCAATTGCCCATCAGATAAAACCCTTTCGGGCGACGAAACTTCTATTTGAGCCCGTAGGTCTTTAGCCCAATGAGTGTCCATCCCCTGAACACCCTTAGCGAAGACAGCGCCGTGGCCAATCACTCCGACCTGCGTAATACCCTGTCCCTGGACGGCCTGAATTTCTTTCTGGCCGATGTACGTGACGGGCTCGGGCCCTACCTGGCGATTTACTTGCTGGCAGTGCACAAATGGGAGCCCGCCAGCATCGGCGTGGTCATGACCCTGGCGGGTATCGCGGCCTTGATCACTCAGGGCCCGGCGGGCGCACTGATCGACCGCACGCGCAGCAAGCGCGCAGTGATCGCAGTGGCCGCCATCCTTGTCACCGTCAGTTGCCTGCTGCTGCCGTTTGTCAGCGCGTTCAGCTGGGTGGCATTGACTCAGGCGGCCAGTGCCGTAGCCGCCTCCGTATTCGCGCCGGCGATTTCGGCAATTTCCTTAGGGATTACCGGGCCGCGCGCCTTTACCCGCCGCACCGGGCGCAATGAAACCTTCAACCACGCCGGCAATGCCGTGGCGGCCCTGCTGGCGGGTGGCCTGGCTTATTGGTTCGGCCCGGTGGTGGTGTTTTACCTGATGGCCTTTATGGCAGTGGCCAGTGTCGTGGCGGTCAGTTGTGTCTCGGCGTCGGCGATTGACCACGAAGTCGCCCGGGGCTTTGATCCCGCGCACAGCAGCGATCATGAGCAACCCTCCGGCGTGAAGGTGCTGCTGAGCAATCGCCCGCTGCTGCTGTTCGCCATCTGCTGCGCGCTGTTTCACCTGGCGAACGCCGCGATGCTGCCGCTGGTCAGCCAGAAGCTCTCGCAGATCAACCTGCAAATGGCCACGCCGCTGACCTCGGCCTGCATCGTCGCCGCGCAGCTGGTCATGGTGCCGATGGCCTGGCTGGTGGGGATTAAAGCTGACGTGTGGGGGCGTAAACCGTTGTTGCTGGCCGGTTTCCTGATTTTGCCGCTGCGTGGCGTGCTGTATACGCTGTCCAGCGACCCGTATTGGCTGGTGGGCGTGCAGATGCTCGATGGCATCGGCGCAGGGATTTTCGGCGCGCTGTTCCCGGTGATCGTCAAGGACCTGACCCAAGGCACGGGTCGTTTCAACGTCAGCCTCGGCGCGCTGTCCACGGTGTTTGGCCTGGGCGCGGCACTGAGCAGCAGCCTGGCCGGTTTCGTGGTGCAACAGGCCGGCTACAACGCGGCCTTCCTGACGCTGGCGGGCGTTGCCGCCGCCGCCCTGGCTTTGTTATGGCTGGCAATGCCGGAGACATTGACGAAACCATCGCTCGCGCGCATTACAACTGTCGCCTGACATATGCGACAATGCGCGCCAAATTCCAACACACATCCAAAATTTTCTGCTCAGCGACCGGGTTTCGCGCCTTGATGTCGCTGTTGACGCATGCCTGAAGGCTCCTGCCGCCACGCTCGCAACCCATTGATAGGTAAAGTAATTGATCTCCACAGCTAACATCACCATGCAGTTCGGCGCCAAGCCGCTCTTCGAGAATGTCTCGGTCAAATTCGGCGCCGGCAACCGTTATGGTTTGATCGGTGCCAACGGTTGCGGCAAGTCGACCTTCATGAAAATCCTTGGCGGCGACCTGGATCCGTCCGGCGGCCAGGTCATGCTCGAGCCGAACGTACGCCTGGGTAAACTGCGCCAGGACCAGTTCGCCTACGAAGAATTCACCGTGCTCGACACCGTGATCATGGGTCACGAAGAGCTGTGGAAGGTCAAGGCTGAGCGCGACCGCATCTACTCGCTGCCGGAAATGAGCGAAGACGACGGCATGGCCGTGGCCGAACTGGAAACCGAATTCGCCGAAATGGACGGCTACACCGCCGAATCCCGCGCCGGCGAGCTGCTGCTGGGCCTGGGTATTCCGCTGGAGCAACACTTCGGCCCGATGAGCGAAGTGTCCCCAGGCTGGAAACTGCGCGTATTGCTGGCCCAGGCGCTGTTCTCCGACCCTGAAGTGCTGTTGCTCGACGAACCGACCAACCACTTGGACATCAACACCATCCGCTGGCTGGAAAACATCCTGACCCAGCGCTCCAGCCTGATGATCATCATCTCTCACGACCGTCACTTCCTGAACAGCGTGTGCACCCACATGGCTGACCTGGACTACGGCGAGCTGCGCCTGTTCCCGGGCAACTACGACGAGTACATGACCGTGGCGACCCAGTCCCGCGAGCAACTGCTGTCGGACAACGCCAAGAAGAAAGCCCAGATTTCCGAGCTGCAATCGTTCGTCAGCCGCTTCTCGGCCAACGCCTCGAAAGCCAAGCAGGCCACTTCCCGTGCCAAGGCGATCGACAAGATCCAGCTGGCCGAGGTCAAGCCTTCGAGCCGCGTGAGCCCGTTCATCCGTTTCGATCAGAACAAGAAGCTGCACCGCCAGGCGGTAATGGTCGAAAAAATGGCCAAGGGTTTCGACGGCAAGCCGCTGTTCAAAGACTTCAGCTTCCAGGTTGAAGCGGGCGAGCGTGTTGCGATCATCGGCCCGAACGGTATCGGCAAGACCACCCTGCTGCGCACCCTGGTCAATGAATTGACCCCGGACGCCGGCAGCATCAAGTGGACCGACGCCGCCGAGCTGGGCTACTACGCTCAGGATCACGCGCACGACTTCGAAGACGACGTCACCCTGTTCGACTGGATGGGCCAGTGGACGCAGGGCGAGCAAATGATTCGCGGCACCTTGGGCCGCATGCTGTTCTCCAACGACGAGATCCTCAAGTCGGTCAAGGTGATTTCCGGTGGTGAGCAAGGCCGCATGTTGTTCGGCAAGCTGATTCTGCAAAAGCCGAACGTGCTGATCATGGACGAACCGACCAACCACTTGGACATGGAATCCATCGAAGCGCTGAACCTGGCGCTGGAAAACTACCCGGGCACGCTGATCTTCGTCAGCCACGACCGTGAGTTCGTATCGTCCCTGGCCACCCGCATCATCGAGTTGAGCGCCAACGGCGTGATCGACTTCAGCGGCACCTACGACGACTACCTGCGCAGCCAAGGCGTGGTGTTCTAAGTAACGCCACTGTAGTGAGCTGGCTTGCCCTGTGAGCTGGCTTGTTGTGGCGAGCAGCCCGCTCACCATAATAAACCCAGCCATCAAACAAACTAGTTAGCCTGCTTCCTTTTCCGCCAAGCCCTTGCCATCATGCCGTCACCGCCCGCCCGCGAACGAGTGACCATGCCTGCCACCGCCCCCAGTTCACTGTCGATCACCCTGCAGATCGTCTCCATCGTCTTCTACACCTTCATCGCCTTTATCTGCATCGGCCTGCCGATCGCGGTGATCCCGGGTTATGTGCATGAAAACCTGGGTTTTAGCGCGGTGGTGGCCGGGGTCACCATCGGTTCGCAGTACCTGGCCACCCTGCTCAGCCGGCCGATGGCTGGGCACATGTCCGACAATGTCGGCACCAAGCGGGCGATTGTGCTGGGCCTGGCCGGTATTCTGGTCAGCGGTGTGCTGACGTTTTTTGCGACGCTGGTCGAGAGCCTGCCCGCGCTGAGCCTGGGCATCCTGATCGTCGGCCGGTTGTTGCTTGGCGTGGCTCAAGGGCTGATAGGCGTGGGCACCATCAGTTGGTGCATGGGCGCGGTGGGCGTTGAACACACGGCGCGCTCGATTTCGTGGAATGGCATTGCCTCCTACGGCGCCATTGCGATTGGCGCGCCGCTGGGGGTGGTGATGGTGGCGGATTATGGCTACACCAGCCTTGGCATCGCTTTGACGGTGCTGGCGGCGGTGGGTCTGGTGCTGATCCGCAATAAGCCTTCGGTGCCCGTGGTACGCGGCGAACGACTGCCCTTTTGGGCGGTGTTCGGGCGCATTGCGCCATTTGGCACCAGCCTGTGCCTTGCGTCGATTGGCTACGGCACGCTGACCACCTTTATTACCCTGTATTACCTCAATCGCGGCTGGGCCGGGGCAGCGTATTGCCTGACGGTATTTGGCGTGTGTTTTATCCTGTCGCGCCTGGTGTTTATCTCCGCCATCAGCCGTTTTGGCGGGTTCAGTGCGGCGATTGCCTGCATGACCATCGAAACCCTGGGCCTGACGCTGCTGTGGCTGGCGCCCTCAACCGGGGTTGCGCTGATCGGTGCCGGGCTCACGGGTTTTGGCTTGTCGCTGGTGTACCCGGCGTTGGGCGTCGAAGCCATCAAGCAGGTGCCCAACAGCAGCCGTGGCGCCGGTTTGAGTGCGTATGCGGTGTTTTTTGATCTGGCCCTGGCGATTGCCGGGCCATTGATGGGCGCCGTGGCCCTGAACCTCGGCTACGGCTGGATCTTCTTTTGCGCCGCGCTGTTATCCGTCACGGCGCTGGGGCTGACCGTGTTGCTCAAGCGCCGCGCTTACTGATCGGCGGTCTGCATACCGGCGCGGGTCGCTTGGCCCAGCGTGTGGGAGAAGAAGCGCCCCGCTTCTGAAATCAGGTCGCGGTGGATGCCTTCGCGGTCGACGCCATCGGCATCCGTGCAGATCGCCGGCATGGCCACCAATTGGTCGCTGTCACACGGCGCCATGAACACGAAATGCCCGGCGCCCGCCAACAGTTTGAAATCCGGCGGCTCCGGCAGTTTGCGCGCCAGGGCAGCGGCGTTCTTGTCCACGGCCACCAGTTTGTCGCCGTCGCCGCTGTAGAGCAGCACGGGCACATGCACATCCGCCAAGGTATGGCGGCCAAACATCAGGCTCAACGGCGCCATCAGCATCAAGGCATGAATGCGCGGGTCGGCCTGTGGCTGCAAGTCGTCGCGATCCACCACCAGTTCGCCTTTGGTGGTGCACGCGTCGCGGTCTTCCGGGCGCTCCTGGCAATAACGACGCAGGCGGTCGAAGTCCGGCTTGGCGCCGGCCAGGATCAACGCGGTTTCGCCGCCAGCGGAGTAACCGATCACGCCCACCTGATCGACGTTGACGAATGGCGACAGCATCGGGTCGCCGAGGGTGGCGGTGATCGCTTCGGAGATCTGAATCGGCCGGCCATACAGGTTGCTCACGGTGCCCAGGCGGCTGTGATCCTTGTAGTTGTCGCCGGGGTGCAATACGGCCACCACCACAAAGCCCTTGCGCGCCAAAGACGTGGCCAGGTCGTGCAGGGCCAGTGGCGTACCGGTGTTGCCGTGGGACAGCATCAGCATCGGGAAGCGGCCGATGGCGACCTTGGAGTCTTCGGTGGCGGCGACGTGATAGGCGCCCAACGCAGTGCTGTGTTCATCGTCGGTCGACGGATAAAACGCGATGGCCTTCATCGGCTGCTGGTCCAGCGGGTCGAGAAACGTCATGCGATGGAAGCCCACACTCCAATGCGGGTGCGGCGCTGGGGCGGCGTGCACTGAAATCAGGCCACCGAGCAGGGAGAGAACCAAAACAGCACAAAGACGCATCATGGGGATGTCCACCTTTGCTGCGCGACCACGTTCAACACCCGCGGCAGATCTATATGAAAAGTCCATGGTTCAAGGCGCTCACGGCGGGTGATAAACCCATGCGTGCATAACCTGGGCCAAAGTAGTGACAGCGGGTAAACGAAAAAACTCCGTACTCCGGTCGTTTTGAGGCGATCAGAATACAGAGTTTAGGCGCCCGACTTCAGATTGGAACCGAGCAGACGCGAAATTTACACAAGCCTTACGCGGCGGCGAACAATTGTTCGTTGATCATGGCGTTGGCGTCGCTCAGGGCTTTGCTGCGCACTTCTTCACCGTAGGCCAGGCCTTGGGCGCGGACGAACTCGATGTCGGTGATGCCAAGGAAGCCAAACACCAGCTTCAAATAGTCTTCGTGGCCGACGTTGCTTGCCTGACCGGCGTGCAGACCGCCCGCAGTCGAGACGATGATCAGCTTCTTGCCACCGCACAGGCCTTCAGGGCCGGCTTCGGTGTAACGGAAGGTCTGGCCGGCGACGGCGATGCGGTCGATCCAGGCCTTGAGCTGGGAGGGCACCGAGAAGTTGTACATCGGCGCACCGATCACCACCGCGTCGGCGGCGATGAATTCAGCCAGCGACGACGCGCTCAGTTCAGCCTCGTGCTGTTGTACCGCGTCGCGCAATTCAGCCGCGGTGCCCAGGGCACCCAGGGTCAGGCCCGAAAAGTGGCTGATGCCTTCGCTTGCCAGGTCACGGTAAGTCACTTCCACACCCGGCTCAGCCGCTTGCCAGGCCTTGACCACACCAGCGCTGAAATGACGCGAAGCCGAGTTGTCGCCGAGGATGCTGGAATCGATATGCAACAGTTTCATGCGGGATCTCCAAGTGAGGATCGCGGCTAGGCGATCGAATGAGGTTGATCCTACACATGAACCCAATAAACGATTAGCCAGCTTAAATGCGATTGTTCGTCCTGCCAGCAGGACAATCCTTTCACCGCCAACATTCAATCCAACAAGGTTCTTGCCTGAAGCGCTGACGCACTGGATTTCGCCCGCGCTTCGCTTCATTCTCGCCGGCAGATCCGACAGCCACCGGCCACGCCATGCACCCACCCTCTCCCGTCCTGACCAAGAGCCTGACCCTGATCCTCGCCATCTGCTGCGGGTTTTCGGTCGCCACGATTTACTACAACCAGGCCATGCTGCCGCTGATCGCCAATACCTTTGCGGTGTCCACCGCGCACGTCGGGCAGATCGCGATGCTCACGCAACTGGGCTATGCCTGCGGCCTGCTGCTGTTCGTACCGCTGGGCGACCGGATCAGCCGACGCACCCTGATCCTGGTCGTGCTGTGCCTGAACTTCATCAGCCTGCTGGCCTCGGCCACGGCGCCGTCTTACACCTGGCTGCTGGTGGCGAGCGGGCTGCTGGGGCTGTCGGGGATCAGCGCGCAGGTGATCATTCCCGCCGCTTCCGACCTCAGTACCCTCGAACAGAAAGGCGCGGTGCTGGGCCTTATGGTCAGCGGCTTGTCGGCCGGTGGCTTGCTGGCCAGGACCGTCAGCGGCGTGATCAGCGGCTGGCTGGGCTGGCGCGGCATGTTTGCGGTGGCCGCGGCGCTGGATGTGCTGCTGTTTATGGCAATCCTGACGCGCATGCCGGTGTCGATCTCCACCAGCAAACTCGCGTATGGCGCCTTGCTCAAATCCCTGTGGGGCCTGGCCAGGCAATACCCGACCCTGCGCCAATCGGCGCTCAAGGGCGCTCTGGTATTCGGTGCATTGAATGTGTTCTGGGGCTCGATGGCCGCCTTGCTGGCCTTGCCGCCGTATGGCTTTTCGAGTGCCCAGGCAGGCCTTGTGGGGCTGTCGGCCATCGTCGGCATCCTCTGCGCCTCGACCATTGGCCAGCAAACCCGGCGCCATGGGCGCTTGCTCGAACGCGCCGGCATCACCACGGTGCTGGTGGCGTTTATCCTGATCTACAGCCTTGGGCTGAGCGGCTGGTGGTGGCCGATCCTGATCGCGGCAACCTTCCTTGACCTGGGTAACCGGACCAACCAACTGGCCAACCAGACCCGCGTATTGGCGCTGGAACCCTCAGCCACCAGCCGCCTGAACACCGTGTTCATGGTGGTTTACTTTATCGGCGGCGCCCTGGGCTCGGCGGCGGGCGCTTTCGCCTCGCAGCACTACGGCTGGCAGGGACAGGCCCTCACCGGCGCGGCCTTTGCCGGGCTGGCCTTGCTGATGACCCTGTTCAGTGGGACGACACATAAATCGACGCCGACGTAGGCGCCGGCAATGCATAGGTGCGCTTCATCCACTGGATCTCTGCCTGCGGCGTGCGCCCGAAAAAGCGTTTGAACTCACGGCTGAACTGCGACGCGCTTTCATAGCCGACCCTGGCACACGCCGTGGCGGCGGTGATGTCGTTGCGCAACATCAATAAGCGCGCCTGGTGCAGGCGCGTGGACTTGAGGTATTGCATCGGTGAGGTGTCCGTGACCGTGCGAAAGTGCGCGTGAAAACTCGGCACACTCATCCTGGCTTCCGCCGCCAGGGTCTCTACGTCCAGGTGCTGGTGGTAGCAGCCGTGAATCTTGCGGATCGCCCGCGCGACCTTGCCGAACTGGCCCTGCTGGTTGAGCGCGGCGCGCATCGAGCCGCCCTGCGCGCCCGTGAGGATGCGGTAGTAAATTTCGCGCACCAGCGACGGGCCGAGGAGCTGCGCGTCCATCGGCACACGCATCACTTCGAGAAAACGCAGCAACGACTCGCTGAGCGGCTCATCCATGGGCGATGAATACATGCCGCGAGGCTTGGCCTCAACCAGGTCAGGGAAGTCATCCAGCGCCACCATCCATTCGGCGGCAAGGGTAAAATCCAGCCGCAGGTACACCGCCAGCATGGGCTCTTCTTCACTGGCCTCGGTTTCCATGGTGAACGGCACAGGCACCGAGACCACCAGGTAATGCTGCGCGTCATACAGGTAAATGTCTTCCCCCAGAAAGCCGCGCTTGCACCCCTGGCAGACAATCACAATGCCGGGATCGTAGAGCACCGGAACCCGATGCAAAGGCCGGTTGGAACGCAAAAAGCGCACGTCATCCAACGCGGTCAGGTTATAGCCTTCGACAGGCGCCAGGGTGCCCATCAGTTCGATGATTCGTTGGGTGCGGCCCATGGTGCAAGGCTCCTGGCGAAAACCGCACGTTACTGTGCAATCGTCGCCGTGGCTATGCACTCATAGGAATAGGCAATCAGCAGATTGGTTTGGATATTCGCTCAAACCGCCCGTTTCCGTAGCCTGAAACAACACGTTCAGCCCTCGGAGAGTCCCTCATGCTAATCGTCTACAACCCCGCCACCGGTGAAGAAATCGGCCGCGTTGCCAAGAACACCTCGGCTGAGGTCAAAGCGGCGGTCGAGCGCACCTGCGCGGCTTTCCCTGAATGGTCTTCCAAGCTCGCCAAGGAGCGCAGCGAGATCCTGCGCCGCTGGCACGACGCCGTTAAGGCCGACAAGGAAGCCTTCGCCGAACTGCTGTGCCGCGAAAACGGCAAGTGCCTCACCGAAGCCCGTGGCGAAATCGATTACGGCCTGGGTTTTATCGAGTGGTACGCCGAAGAAGCCAAGCGCGTGTATGGCGACACCCTGCCCACCCACGACCGCAACGCCAACGTGGTGGTGACCAAGGAAGCCGTCGGCCCTGTTGCGGCGATCACCCCGTGGAACTTCCCGTTCATGATGATCACGCGCAAGGTCGCCACAGCCTTGGCGGCGGGTTGCACCATGGTCATCAAGCCTGCCGAAGACACGCCGCTCACCGCCTTCAAGCTGCTGGAATACGCGCGCAAGGCCGGTATCGAACCCGGCGTGCTGGAAGTGGTGGTCGGCGATCCCAAGGAGATCGGCCTGATCTTCACCGCCGACCCGCGCATTCGCAAAATCACCTTTACCGGCTCCACCGCTGTCGGCAAATTGCTTGCGGCGCAATGCGCGGCCACCCTCAAGAAAATGACCCTGGAACTGGGCGGCAACGCGCCGTTTATCGTGTTCCAGGACGCCAACCTGGATGAGGCCGTCAAGGGCCTGGTCAGCGCCAAACTGCGCAACAGCGGCCAGGTGTGTATCTCGCCAAACCGGATTTTTGTGCAGCACAGCATCTTCGAGGACTTCGTCCAACGGGTGCAGGCGGCCGTTGCCAAAATCGATGTCGATCAAGGCCTGCGCGAAGACTTTGTGGTCGGGCCGCTGGTCAATCAACTGGGTTTTGACAAAGTCGTGCGCCTGGTGGAAGACGCCAAAGCTGCCGGCGCCAACGTGCTGATGGGCGGCAAGCCCCACGCCAGGGGCGGGTTGTTCTACGAACCCACCGTGGTGACCGGTTTGCGCGACGACTCACCGCTGGCCACCCAGGAAATTTTCGGGCCGGTGTTCGCCATCTACTCATTCAAGGATGAAGAGGAAGTCATCGCGCGCGCCAACCAGACCGAGTTTGGCCTGGTGGCGTATGCCTACACCAGCGCGCTGGGGCGTTCGTTGCGGCTGTCGCGCCAGCTGGAGGCGGGAATGGTCATCCTCAATTCGGGTTCGGTCGGCACCGCGTCGGTTCCCTTTGGCGGCATCAAGCAATCCGGCTATGGCCGTGAGGGCAGCTACTACGGAATCGAAGAGTACGTGCATGTGAAGTATGTGCTGATGGCGGGCGCGCAGTTCTAAGCGCTTAATCAGGTCCAACGCGAGCAGCCACACGGCGCTCGCTTTTTTTGTAGTGGATTTGCCCTCGCCAGACGCGGATAGTTCGTCCCACTGACAGGACTATAGGTTGACCATGCAAGACCTCAACGACCTCTACTATTTCGCCAAAGTCGTCGAGGCCGGCGGCTTTGCGGCGGCCGGCCGGCTACTGGGGATTCCCAAGTCACGGCTGTCACGGCGTATTGCCGAGCTGGAAGAACGCCTCGGCGCGCGCCTGTTGCAGCGCACCACCCGCCAATTGACCCTCACTGCGGTCGGCGAGCGTTATTTGCGCCATTGCCAGGCCATGCTGCTGGAAGCGGAAATGGCCGACGAGGCCGTGGCCAGTATGTCCAGCGAACCGCGCGGGCGCCTACGGGTAAGCTGCCCGGTGGGCATGGCCCAGCACATGATGCCGGGCATGGTTGCCGGTTTTCTCGCCGCCCACCCGCTGGTACAGCTGGAGATGACGCTGGTGAACCGCCGTGTCGACCTGGTGGCTGAGGGCATCGACGTGGCCCTGCGCGTGCGCGAGTCGGGCGATGAAGACCCGCTGCTGGTGACCAAGCGCCTGCGCCAGGCCCAGACCCTGCTGGTGGCCAGCCCTGAATTTATCCAGGGTCGGCACATCGACAGCCTCGAAGACCTCAAGCAACTGCCGGTACTCGGCGCCCTCGAGGCCGACCGCCTGGTCCACCTGCGCCTGATCGACCCGCAAGGCAACGCCCAGGACCTCGCGCTGGAAGCCCGCCTGGGCATCGACGACTTCATCGTGCGCAAGGCCTGTGCCCTTAAGGGCCTGGGCTTCACCGTCCTGCCGATGATGTACTGCGAAGAGGAATTGGCCAGCGGCCAATTGGTGCAGCTGCTGCCGCATTGGTCGTCACCGGGCGGCTGGTTGCAGGCGGTGTACCCGCATCGCCGTGGCGTGCTGCCGGCCATTCGTGCCTGGATCGACTACCTGGAAGAAGCCTTCAAGGACTGCGGAGACCGCTTGCTATGAAAATGACAGAAGCACACGTCGCCGCCTTCTGCCTGAGCCTGCCCGGCGCGCGGGAAGACTACAAATGGGGCGGCGTGCGGGTGTTCTCGATTGCTGGCAACAAGATGTTCGCCCTGCAGAACCTGCGGGGCGAATCGCTGGCGTTCAAGGTCGACAAGGACCTGTTCCTCGGCCACGTCGACCGCCCCGGCATCCACCCGGCGCCTTATCTGGCGCGGGCCCAGTGGATCATCATGAACACGCCCTACCCGCTGGGCGCCGAGGAACTGCGTGGCCTGTTGCAGCGTTCTCACCAGTTGGTGGTGAGCAAACTGCCCAAGCGCACGCAGATCGGGCTGTTGCTAGAAGATTGAAAGCAGCGTGCCGCCCAGGAATAACTGGTCGAGCCAGAACACCTCGTGCAGCAACACGATGACCCAGAACAGCACCTGGTACGACACTTTGCGCGTCTTGTGCCGGAACACCTGCTGGGCGATCAACGCCCCGGGCCATCCGCCGGCCAGTTCCACGGCGTGCAGGATGTTTTCGCGAACGCGCGGGCCTGCTGTCTGAGCCTTGCGCTTGTCACCCCAGTAGAGAAAAAACGCTACCACGCTGACCACACCATAGGCGGCCAGCGGAATCACGGTCTCACCGCGATGCCACACCAGCGCCGCCCCCAGCAGCGGCGCGGCGCACAGCAGCACAAAGAGCAGCGCCTTGAGGCGCGGATGCTGAATGTTCATGGTTTGACCGCCGACCAGTCGATCCAGCCGAACTGCCAGGTCGCCAGAATCAGCACGCCGAACGCGATGCGATACCAGGCAAACGCCGCATAGCTGTGGCTGGCGATGAACTTGAGCAAGGCCTTGACCGCGATCATCGCAAAGATGAACGAGGTGACGAACCCGATGGCAAACACCGGCAGGTCATCGGGCTGGAACAAGTGACGGTACTTGTAGCCCGAATACAGGGCCGCGCCGACCATGGTTGGCATCGCCAGGAAAAACGAAAACTCGGTCGCGGTCTTGCGTGACAGGCCGAACAACAGGCCGCCAATGATGGTAGCGCCAGAGCGTGAGGTGCCCGGAATCATCGCCAGGCACTGCGCCAGGCCGACCTTGAGCGCGTCTTTCCAGGTGATCTGGTCCACGGTGTCGGCATGCACCGCATGGTCGCGGCGCTCAGCCCACAACATGATCACGCCACCCACGACCAGGGCGGTGGCCACGGTGATCGGGTTGAACAGGTAATGCTTGATCAGGTCGGCAAAAATCACCCCCAGCACGATGGCCGGCACCACCGCGATGATCAGGTTAGCCGTGAAACGCCGGGCACTGGGCTGGGTCGGCAAGCCGATGACCACGTCGAGGATCTTGCGCCGAAACTCCCAGACCACCGCCAGGATCGCGCCCAATTGAATAATGATGTTGAACGCATCAAAGCGTTCGCCGCCGAAGCCGATCAAGTCGGCGACGATGATCTGGTGCCCGGTGCTGGATATGGGCAGGAACTCTGTCAGCCCCTCCACCACGCCAAGAATCACTGCCTGTATGGCGGTCCAAAAATCCATGTATCCCCCAAAGGTCATGCCTGTCGGCATGCCTTGACTGTCTTTTTAATAGTTCACTGACGACAAGCGCACTCAAGTTCCGCTGCTGATTTTCAACATCGGCCTGCAAAAATTTCGTGAAAAATCAGGGAGTACTCAGGTTTTTCAATTACAGGCCGAAAGCCTATCAGACAAGCCGGAAATGTCGATGCGGCGCCCACAATTATAAAAAGCATGGAGTGACAGGACGATGAACAGTTTGCGCAGCATGTCGATCAGCCGCCGCCTCTGGCTGATCCTGATAGTCGCCGTGTTGATGCTGCTGACGTTGGGGCTGTTGATGCTCAAGCAGATCCACGGCGACCTTTATCAGGCCAAACGCCAGCAGACCCAGCACGTGGTGCAGACCGCCAGCGGGGTGCTGGCCTATTACCAGAACCTTGAGAAAACCGGCGTGCTCAGCCGTGAAGCCGCGCAGCAGCAGGCCCTGAGCGCGGTGCGTGGCCTGCGCTACGACCACGACGATTATTTCTGGATCAACGACCTGACGCCCGTGATGATCATGCACGCGGCCAACCCCAAGCTGGATGGCCAGAACCTGTCGGCGTTCCGTGATCCGGACGGCTTTGCGGTGTTCAACGAATTCGTGATCCTGGCCAAGGCCAAGGGCGCCGGCATCGTCAACTATCGCTGGCCCAAACCCGGCGCCGAAGCGCCCGTGGAAAAAACCTCGTACATCCAGCTGTTCGAACCCTGGGGCTGGATTATCGGCTCCGGCGTGTACGTGGATGATGTGCAGGCCGAGTTCACAGGCCAGGTGTGGAAGGCCTCGCTGATTGGCCTGGGCATCGCCCTGCTGATGGCCGTGTTGGTCACTTTGATTGCGCGCAGCATCGTGACGCCGTTGCAGGCGGCGGTAAACGCCATGGCCAATATCGCCAGTGGCGAAAGCGACCTGACGCGCAGCCTCGACACCCACGGGCGCGACGAAGTCACCCAGCTGTCACTGCACTTCAACAGCTTTACCGCCAAACTGCGCCAGGTGGTCGGCCAGTTGCAGGTGTGCGCCAACGCGTTGGGCCAGTCGTCCACGGACTTGGGCAACAACGCCAGCCAGGCGCATGACCGCAGCCAGCAGCAGTCGCAGCAGATGGAATTGGTGGCGACGGCGATCAATGAAGTGACTTATGGCGTGCAGGACGTGGCGAAAAACGCCGAACATGCGGCCAGTGAGATGCGCGATGCCCAGGCCCAGGCGCAGCAGGGCCAGGTGAATATCGACGGTAGTTTGCAGCAGATCGACCAGCTCTGCAGCACCATCAGCCAGGCCGTGGAGGTGATTCGCACCTTGTCCAGCGAGAGCACGCAGATTGGTGGTGTGCTGGAAGTGATCCGCTCCATCGCTGACCAGACCAACCTGCTGGCACTTAACGCGGCCATTGAGGCCGCGCGTGCCGGGGAACAGGGCCGTGGGTTTGCGGTGGTCGCCGATGAAGTGCGCTTGCTGGCTCAGCGTACGCAAAAATCCACTGCTGAAATCCAAGTGATGATTGAGCGTCTGCAGGGTCACTCGGAAGCGGCGGTCAAGGTGATCAGTGACAGCCATAGCGCTTCGCAGCTGACGATTGAACAGGCTGGGCAGGCCGGTGCCAGTCTTACCGCCATTGGCCAGGCGTTGCGTAACCTAAACGGGCTGAATGCCTCGATTGCCAGCGCGACCTTGCAACAGGCGCATGTGGTGGAGGATATCAATCAGAACGTCACGCAGGCGGCCGGGTTGTCGCACAGCACTGCGCTGGCGGCGGAGCAATCCAGCGTGGCGAGTGCGCATTTGCGTGGGTTGAGTGAGCAGTTGGACGGGTTGCTGCGGCAGTTCAAGGTTTAGCTTTTTTTGGGGGGGGTTAGAGCGGGGTGTACATATCCGTTGTTTGGGTGATGGCGGCTTTTGGTTCCGCCCTTACGGCGGGTCACTTTTGAAAAGCGCAAAAGTAACCAAAACGCTCTTGCCCCACCACTCGGCACCTCGCCTAGGCTCGGTGTGCCCTCACGCAGGCATTACTCCGCGGGCCGCCGCGACGGGGCGTCCTGCCGGTTTACCCGCTCCGTACTACCTGCATTCGGCCAGCGTGGTTTAACGGGGCGCCTAAGATCAAGATCAAAAGCACGGCGGCCTAGTAGCCGACCTGAGTGGTAGAAGCAAAAGCAAAGCCGAGGCGGCCTGACAGCCGACCTGATCCTTGAAGCTGAACCCATTCAAATGTGGGAGCTGGCTTGCCTGCGATGGCATCAACCCGGTGTACCTGCTGGACCGAGGTGTCTGCATCGCAGGCAAGCCAGCTCCCACAGAAAAGCCAAGCACTGTGGTACTGGCATCTGAACTCGGTCAACTTGTGGGAGCGGGCTTGCTCGCGAAGGCGGTGGGTCAGTCAGCTCATGTGTCACTGACACACCGCCTTCGCGAGCAAGCCCGCTCCCACAGTTGGTTCTCGGTGCTTCAGGTTGAAGGGGTGTTACTCAGCTTTTACCTCTGCCACTCACGCCATGCTCTGCCTTTAACGCTGATCTCACACGCCCCGTTACACCACGCCAGCCGCCATGACCGCAGCAATGTGTATGTCTCCACATCCACGTTTAAACATTCCTCACCTCTGGTTACAATTGCCGCCCTCTCCCACTCTCCCAAGGAACCGCCATGTCCGGGCTTGAATTGTTCGCCGCCGCCCTGGGGGTGATCGCTGTCTGGCTGACGGTCAAACAAAACCCTTGGTGCTGGCCTATAGGCCTGGTCATGGTGTTGCTCTACACCTGGGTGTTCTTCGACGTAAAACTCTATTCCGACATGCTCCTGCAAGTGGTCTACGCCGCCCTGCAACTTTACGGCTGGTGGCAGTGGACCCGCGCCGGCGAGGTCAAGCAAGGCCGCCAGGTCAGCAGCCTCGGCGTACCCGCGATCATGAGCAGCCTGGCCATCGGCGCCGTCTTCAGCTTGCTGCTCGGCGCGGCCATGGCCCACTGGACCGACGCCGTCCAGCCGTGGCTCGACGCCGCCCTCACCGGCTTCAGCCTGGTGGCGCAAATGTGGATGGCGCAAAAACGCGTGCAATGCTGGCCGCTGTGGATCGCCGTGGACGTGATCTTCGTCGGCCTGTTCCTCTACAAAGGCCTGTACCTCACCGCCGCGCTTTACGCCCTGTTCACCGCGATCGCCGTGCAAGGCTGGCGTGAATGGCGCAGCGATCCGGCGTTGCACGCATGAAAGTGGTGGTACTGGCAGGCCCCGAATCCAGCGGTAAAAGCTGGCTGGCGGCTGAACTGCATGCACACTTTGGCGGGCTGATGGTTGGCGAATACGTGCGGTATTTCATCGACCATCATCAACGCGACACCACCCTGGCGGACATTCCGGCGATTGCCCGCGGCCAACTGGCCTGGGAAGACGCGGCCCGCGCCGAACAGCCCAACCTGCTGGTGCTCGATACTCACCTGTTGACCAACAAACTGTGGAGCCAGACGCTGTTCGGCGACTACCCCGCCTGGCTGGACGACGAACTCCTGGCCCGGCAGTACGACCTGCACCTGTTGTTGTCCCCCGAGGACGTGGAATGGACCGCCGACGGCCAGCGCTGCCAACCGGAACTGGCTGATCGTCGGGCGTTTTTCCAGGCCAGCCTGGCGTGGATCGAACAGCACCAGCAGCCCGCCGTAATCATTGGCGGTCATTGGCAAGCGCGGCGCGCCAAGGCATTTGAAGCGGTGGCGCAGCTGCTGGCGTAAGGCCCAGTCCTGAGTACCGACCATCGGGTCAACGCAGTCCATTTCCTTCGGCGCCAGTCAATCTTCTAAAGGAGATTGGCCTATGAACATGCGCATTGTTGCCCGCCTGATTAACTTGCCGGAAAACCGTGGCGTTCGCGTCACCGCGGCAAAGCATCCTGTCCTGCTGGTGCGTGTCGGCGACCGGGTGCGCGCCTTCCAGGCCGAGTGCCCGCACGCCGGCGCACCGCTGGAGGAAGGTGTGATCTGTAACGGGCGGATCATTTGCCCCTGGCACAAAGCCGCGTTTGCCGTGGACAGTGGCGCCGTGATCGAACCTCCGGCGCTGGTCGGGCTCAAGCAATACCCGGTGCAGGTGCACGATGGTGTGGTCAGTGTTGGCGACGAGCCCATGGCAGCCGAAGCCGCGCCGGCGCGGGATGAACAACGCTGTTTTGCGGTCATCGGCGCTGGCGCGGCAGGCACTGCCGCCGTGGCGACGTTGCATCAGCAAGGCTTCAGCGGACGATTGCTGTGGATCGACCGTGAACAGGCTCCCGCCTACGACCGCACCGCCCTGAGCAAATTCGTGATCGCAGGCCAGATGACGCCCGAAGACACGCCGCCACTGCTGGATAAGCAGCCCATCGGCATTCACGGCGAAGTTCAGCGCCTGGACGCCAACGCCAAACGCATCGAACTCGCCGACGGTCGTCACTTTGACTATGACGCGGCACTGGTCGCCACCGGGGGCGAAGCGCAACCGCTGGACATCCCCGGCGCGGTATTGAGCCAAGTGTTTGTGCTGCGCAGCCGCGAGGATGCGGCGCGTATCGACGAAGCAGCGCAGTCGGCAGCGTGCGCGGTGATTGTCGGCGACAGCTTTATCGGCCTGGAAGCGGCGTCCGCCTTGCGCCAACGTGGCCTGGTGGTGCAGGTGGTCAGCCGCCATGACATTCCTCTCGCCGCGCAATTGGGCAAGCGCATCGGTGCGGCCATTCGCCAATTGCACGAAGACAACGGCGTGATCTTCCACTGCAACACCGAGCCCGAACGCTTCGACGGTCACGGCGCAGTGAGTACCGTGCTGCTTAAAAACGGCAAGCGCCTGGCGGCAGACCTGGTCGTGATCGGCGTTGGCGTCACACCCGCCACCGGCTTTATCCACGGCGTCGACAAAGCCGAGGACCAGTCGCTGAACGCAGACACTCATTTACAAGTGGCGCCCGGGTTATGGGCGGCCGGCGACAACGTGACCTTTGCCTGGCGTCAGCAGCCAACACGCATCGAGCACTGGCGCGTGGCCCAGCAGCTGGCCGTGCTGGCCGCGCGCAATATGCTCGGCGATACGCAGGTCTACGCCGACGTGCCTTTCTTCTGGACCTACCACTTCGGCAAAACCTTTGAAGTGCTCGGCCACCCGCAGCACTGGAATCGCCTGCACGTGGAGGGTGAGGTGAATCGTCACGACTTCATTGCCTTGCTGTGCCGGGATGATCAAGTGGAAGCCGTGATTGCCTGCGAACATCAGCAAGCCATGGCGCGCCTGTCACAACGCATGCAGCAACCCTTGGGCAAGGCCGAGGCCTTGGCCATTATTCGCGCCGGTTAGCGCTTTTTGCGGGTGCTCAATTGAATCCACGTCGGCGCATGGTCGCTGGCGTGCGGCTCGTTGCGCACCCAGGCGTCCACGCCGGCGTCTTTGAGGTAAGGCTTGAGCGCGGGATTGAGCAGCAGGTGATCGATACGCAGCCCGGAGTTGGTCTGCCAGTGCTGACGGAAGTAATCCCAGAAGGTGTAGACGCGCTCTTCGGGGTATAGATGGCGCAGCGAATCGGTCCAACCCTGCTCCAGCAGGCGCTGATAACACGCGCGGCTTTCAGGTTGCAGCAAAGCGTCCTTGAGCCAGGAGCGCGGGTTGTAGATGTCGATGTCGGTGGGCACCACGTTGAAATCCCCGGCCAGCAGCACCGGATGTTCGCTGGCTTGCAGCGCCTGGGCATAGGCGATCAGCCGTTCGAACCAGGCCAGCTTGTAGTCGAATTTAGGCCCTGGCTGCGGGTTGCCATTGGGCAGATACAGGCAGCCAACCAACACGCCATGCACCGCAGCCTCCAGGTAACGGCTTTGCGTGTCGCTGTCATCGCCCGGCAAACCGCGCCGGCTCTCCAGCGGCTGGGCATCGCGCGCCAAAATGGCCACGCCGTTCCACGAGGCCTGGCCCAGGCAAATCGCTCCGTAGCCGGCCGCTTCGAAGTCGGCATAGGGAAACAGGCTTTGCGGCGCCTTGAGCTCTTGCAGGCAGACAATATCCGGCTGCTCGCGCTCAAGCCATTGCAGAAGGTTGGGCAGACGGGCACGGATGCCGTTGATATTGAAGGTGGCGATTTTCAGCGCTTTCATCGGTCCGGTCCTTTCAGGGCTCTTGGGATAGAACCTGAAAGCCGCGCGGATGTTCAATCCAAACCACGCTCCAGGTTGGCATTCACGCGCAGCAATAACGCCAGCAGCGTCGCCTCTTCTTCAGCGCTGAAGCCCTGCAGTGCCTGCGCCGTGCCCTGCACCATCACGGCGTAGGCGGCAGGCATGCGTTCACGCACCGCATTGGTCAGGGTGATCAAGCAGCTGCGCCATGCTCGACTGCTCGACAGCAGTGCAGGCCGATGAAAACCACATGTTCGAGCGTGTGATGCCGGCCGCCAGAGACAGCGCCGAAGGCGCCGCCACCCAGTTATCCCATGACAGCCTGGCGCTGTCCCTGGCCCACCTGCATCACCACCTCACGCCTCAGTAGCCCAGGGACAGGCCGGTATTGCGGCGCGGGTCGTTGGCCCCGTAGAAACGGTTGTTGCCCACCGGCTTGCCACCCAGGGACGGCGCGCCCACCAGGATTGCGGCCAGGTGGTTGGCATCCTGAGGTCCGGCAAACTTGTGGCCCCAACTCTCGAGGATTTTCTGCGTGTCGGGGCTCACCGCGAAGGTCTCCAGGTTGGTGGTCTCAGGCATCCACTGTTGATGGAAACGCGGCGCATCGACGGCTTCCTGGATGTTCATCTTGTAGTCGATGACATTCAGGATGGTCAGCAAGGTCGCGGTGATAATCCGGCTGCCCCCTGGCGTACCGACCACCATCACGGCCTTGCCGTCCTTGGTCACGATGGTCGGGCTCATCGACGACAGCGGCGCCTTGCCCGGTGCGATGGCGTTGGCTTCGCCCTGGACCAGGCCGTACATGTTCGGCACGCCGACCTTGACGGTGAAGTCGTCCATTTCATCGTTGAGGATCACCCCGGTCTTGCTCGCCATCACACCGGCACCGAACCAGTCGTTGAGGGTGTAGGTCACCGACACCGCGTTGCCCCACTTGTCGACGATGGAATAGTGCGTGGTGTTGTTGCCTTCATGCGGCGACACGCCCGGCTTGATCGCCTGGGAATCCCCGGCCTTCTGCGGTTCGATGGCAGCGCGCAGCTTGGCGGCGTAGTCCTTGTCCAGCAGGTGGGCAATCGGGTTCTTCACGAAGTCCGGGTCGCCTAGGTAGCTGTTACGGTCCACGTAGGCGTGGCGCATCGCTTCGATCTGGTAGTGGAGGCCTTGGGCCGAGTGATAGCCAAGGTCGGCCATCGGGTAGCCTTCGAGAATGTTCATGATCTGGCAGATCACCACGCCGCCCGAGCTCGGTGGCGGTGCCGAGACCACGTGGTAGCCACGGTAATCGCACTCGATGGGCGCCAGTTCGCGGGTCTTGTACTTGTCGAGGTCGGCCTGGGTGATGATGCCCTTGCCGGCCTGGCTGGAATCCACCAGGGCCTTGGCGACCCAACCTTTATAGAAGCCGTCGGTGCCCTTGGCGGAGATTTCCTTGAGGGTCCTGGCCAGGTCTTTCTGCACCAGTTTCTGGCCAACCTGCAGTGGCTGGCCGTTGTGCAGGAAGATCCCGCGCAGGTCTTTGTCTTTCTCGAACTCGCCGGTGGCGGTGTGCAGCAAGTCGACATCGCCCTGCTCCAGTTCGAAGCCGTTTTCCGCCAGCTTGATCGCCGGGGCAATCACTTGGGCGCGCTTTAGAGTGCCGTACTTGCTCAGCGCGGTTTCCATGCCGGACACGGTGCCGGGCACGCCGACCGCCAAGTGGCCCTTGGCGCTGAGGCCTTCGACGACCTTGCCGTCTTTGTCCAGGTACATGTCGGCGGTGGCCGCCAGGGGGGCTTTTTCGCGGAAGTCGAGGAAGGTCTTGCGCCCATCCGCCAGTTGCACGGTCATGAAGCCGCCGCCACCGAGGTTACCCGCCGCCGGGTACACCACCGCCAGCGCATAGCCCACAGCCACGGCCGCATCGACTGCGTTGCCGCCGGCCTTGAGCACATCCACCCCCACATGAGTGGCCAAATGCTGGGCGGTGACTACCATGCCGTTTTCACCGCCCACCGGGGCCTGGGAAGCGGCGTGCACACCGCTGACCGTCAGCACCAGCGCGGTGGCGACTAAGGTGCGGCTGAAGGGTTGGTATTTCATCCATGGCTACTCTAGTTATTGGGACGCACCAAAATAGCCCGACTCGGATCCAATCCCCAGCGCAATGGCGTTTTTATTACAGAACTTGTCGGTCACAGAACGGCCGCGAAAAAGCCCATGCTATATTTCGCGCCCAGACTGGCTGCAAGGCGCGTTGAGATGGTGATCAAGAAGACCGGTATTCGGGCTCAGCAGGCCGACCAGACACGCGCGCGCATCTTGCAGGCGGCGGTCAAGGTGTTCACCCGCGACGGTTATTCCGGCGGGCGCGTCGACACCATTTCCAAGCAAGCCGACTCCAACGACCGCATGCTTTATTACTATTTCGGCAGCAAGGAACACCTGTTCATCTGCGTGCTGGAACACATCTACGAGCAGTTCAACCAGGCCGAAAGCAAACTCAAGCTCAACCTGGAGGCACCCGTGCAGGCGCTGCAGGACCTGGTGGCGTTTATCTGGAATTACTACGTCAAGCACCCCGAGTTTGTCGCGATCCTGAGCATCGAGAACCTGCACCAGGGCAAGCATGCCCAGCAGTCCGGCGAAATGCGGCGGCTGTCGGGCGAAGCGGTAGGCGTGTTGCGCCCGATCATTGAAGCGGGCCAGGCAAAGGGCGTGTTTCGCCAGGACATCGACCTCAAGCACGTGTACTTGATGATCGCTTCGCTGTGCTACTTCTATAACTCCAACCGCCATACCCTCAGCTCGTTTCTGGGTGAAGACCTGGCGGATAAGGGGCAGCAGCAGGATTGGCTGGGGTTTATCACTGATTTGGTGCTGAGGGGCGTCTCCCCAAGCTCACTGTAGAAACCGGCTCTAATCCCTGTGGGAGCTGGCTTGCCTGCGATGGCGATGTGTCAGGTAGTATTTTCGGTGCAGACCCACCGCTATCGCAGGCAAGCCAGCTCCCACAGTTTTGACCGCATTGTGTCAATGAGTGCCCGGGTTAGCCCGCAAATGCGCCACCTTCTGCTCCAACCCCTTCCACTGCGGCGCATTCGGCGCAAATTGCCCGCGCAGGTACTCGACCAAGTCCGCCACTTGAGTATTGGACAAACTGTCCTTGAACCCCGGCATGTACCCCAGATCCTGGGTCGCCGGGTTGCTGATCCCTTGCAGAATCACCTTGATCAAATTGTCCGGCTGATCACTGTGCACATTGGTATTGGTTGCCAGTGACGGGCTGACCCCAAACAGCTTTGGTCCCAGACCCTCGGCGTGGCAGGCCTTGCACGACCCTTCAAATACACGCCGACCATTGGGATTGGGCACCGTCGCTGCCGCCACGGTTTGCGCCTCAGCCGTCGCCTCGCCCTTGAGCGACGCCAGGTACACCGCCATTGCGCGAATGTCGGCCTTGGGCAACTTCGCCAACTCAGTCACCACCGGCCCCATCGGGCCCGCCGCCACGCCATGGGCGCCGGAATAGCCGGTGCTGAGGTAGGTGAACAATTGATCTTCGGTCCATGGCGTCGGTGCCTTGGACACACCGTTCAGTGCTGGCGCCTCCCAGCCATCGACGCTGCCGCCGGCCAGGAAGGCCTTGCCGCCCTTCTCGGCCCCCAACAGGTTGCGCGGCGAATGGCACGCCGCACAGTGCCCCAGACCATTGACCAGATAATTGCCGCGATTCCATTGCTCGCCGCGCTCCGGTTGCAGCGTGATTTCACCGCGCCTCAGATTCAGCGCGTTCCACCCCGCCATCAACGGCCGGATATTGAACGGAAAGCGCATGGCATTCGGCGTCGGCGCCTGGCTCACTGGCGCTTGCGACATCAGGTAGGCATACAGCGCCTGCATGTCCGCCTCATTGATATTGCGAAACGCCGTATAGGGAAACGCCGGGTACAAATTGCGCCCGTTACGGCCAATGCCCTCACGCATCGCCCGCTCGAATGCCGGGTACGACCAGGCACCGATGCCGGTGTTCACATCCGGGGTGATATTGCTGCTGTACAGGGTGCCGAAGGGCGTTTCCATCGCCAACCCACCGGCATTGGTCGCGCCGCCCGGTGCCGTATGGCACACCGCGCAATCGCCCACCGCCGCCAGCAAACGCCCGCGCTCCAGGGTGGCCTTGGACCACGTGCCGGCGCTGGGCGGCGCAATCGGTGCGATCGCGCTGTGAAACGGCCAGGCCGTGGCCATCACGGCGCCCAGCGTCGCAAACAGCGCGCCGAACCACCATTTTTTGCGTTTCTGCGGCGACGTGGCAGGCTCGCCGAGGGTGCCGGCATTCAGCGCTGCCAACACCCGCTCGGGCGTGATCGGCAACTCACGAAAACGAATCCCGGTGGCGTCATAGATCGCATTGGCAATCGCCGCCGCGCTGGGCACCGAGGCCGACTCACCGGCGCCCATCGGCGGCTGGTCCTGGCGCGGCATCATCAGCACGTCGATCTGCGGCACTTCAGGGAAGGTCAGGATCGGGTAACCGCCCCACTCCTTGCTGGCCACCGTCGATTCCTCAAAGGTCACCCGCTCCTTCAACACGCGGCTGGTGGACTGGATCACATTGCCGTGGATCTGATGCTGCACACCCGCCGGGTTGATCATCATCCCCGAGTCGTGGCCGATCACCACCCGCGTCACCGACACGTCGCCGGTGTGTTTGTCGACGGCCACATCCGCCACCCAGGCGGCCCACGCCGCGCCAAAACCGGGGAATTTACTGTGGATGTAGCGCGCGTAAGCAAAGCCACGGCCCCGCAACAGATGGTCGTCGTTGGCGGTTTGCATGGGCGCGGTGCGCGGTGACCAGTTGGCGCGTTCGGCGGTGGATTTGACCAGG
Organism: Pseudomonas sp. TREG-RG-20F-10-E-6-01; assembly: GCF_022662455.1. Lineage (NCBI taxonomy): Bacteria > Pseudomonadati > Pseudomonadota > Gammaproteobacteria > Pseudomonadales > Pseudomonadaceae > Pseudomonas > Pseudomonas sp. TREG-RG-20F-10-E-6-01. The sequence goes on from NZ_JAKNQP010000003.1 coordinate 362,887, forward strand.
TCGATGGCGCGCTCGTCCTTGAGGTAGCGCAGGCGGTACTCCACCGGATCGACGCCGGCGGCAAATGCCAGCTCGTCGATATAGGATTCGTGGGCAAAGGTATTGGGCAATGCCGACACGCCGCGCATCCACGAGGCGCGCACGATGGGCGCCATGTCGTTGATAGTCACCCGCATGTTGTCGATGTCATACGGCGGGATCGAGGTGCGGTCGCCCATTTCGAACATCGCCGCCACGGGCTCGACGCGGCCGGTCAGCAACAGCGCCAGGGTCGGCGCGCCATTGGAGGGGTAGCTGGTTTCAAAATCGTACGCGGCAATGCTGCCGTCGGCGTTGAGGCCGCCGTCCACGTCCATCAACTGCGCCGTGCCCTTGGGCTCCCACAGGTGTTCCTGTTCGCGGGTCAGTTGCACGCGCACCGGCTTGCCCACCGCGCGCGACAACAGCAACGCATCGGCGCAGACGTCATCCGCGCAATTGCGCCCGTAACAGCCGGCGGCTTCCATACGGATCACGTCGATCAGCGTTTCATCGCATTCGAGCAACCACGCCAGATCGGCGCGCAGCAGGTGCGGGTTCTGGCTGCCCGACCACACGCGACTGCCCGCGGCCTGATAGTCGGCCACGGCGCAGGACGGGCCGATTGAGCCGTGCATTTGATAGGGCCACAGGTAACTGCGCTGCATCCGCTGGCTGGCGCCCGCCAGGGCTGCATCGACATCGCCCTGATCGAGCACCGTGCGGCGTACCCGCGGGTTGTCACGGATCGCCTGCTCGACATCGCTCATGTCCGGCAAGGCCTTATTCCAGGGCTTCCACTGCACCTGCAACTCATGGGCGGCCTTGATCGCCTGCTCTTCGCGCAACGCGACCACGCCCACAAAATCGCGGATCACCACCACCGCAACAATGCCGGGGATATGTGCGATGGACGCCTCATCCACACTCAGCAGGCTATTGCCGACAAAATCCCCGCAGTCCAGACCGGCATACGGCGGGCGCACGACGCGGCCGTGCAGCATGCCCGGCACGCGCATGTCGTGCACGTAGGTCAGCTCGCCCGTGGCCTTGCCGGGAATATCCACACGCGCGGCGCCCTTGCCCACCAAGCGGTAATTCTCGATGGCTTTCAAGGGCGCATCGCCGCTGATACGCAACTGGTCATGCTGGCCGCTGACCAGCTCGCCGTAAGTGGTGGTGCGCCCGTCTGCCGCCTGGATAACGCCCGCTTCGACCTTGAGGCTGGCGGTGCTCACGCCCCAGCGCCCGGCCGCCCGCGCCAGCAAAAAACGTCGTGCTTCGGCGGCAGCGTTGCGCAGCGGGATCGCCGAAATCTGCAAGGTCGCGCTGGCAATCGTCGCGCCCTGGTTCGGCACGCGCTCGGTGTCGCCCAGCACCATGGTGACCTGGTCCATCGTCAGGTCGAGTTCTTCGGCGACGACCTGCGCCAGCGAGGTGCGAATGCCGGTGCCCAGGTCCACATGGCCATTGAACGCATAAACCAGGCCGTCATCGTTGACCGCGATAAACAGCCCCAGCTCTTTGGGTTTCACGGTCGGCGTGCCGCCCTTGGCCACCGGGCCGGAGGGCGGCAGTACATCGTCGACGATCAACAAGACGCCCGTCTTGGTCAGCCACTGGTCACGGGAAAGTGGGCTATCGGTCATGGTCGGCCATCCACGGTCAAGAGGTGAGCAGCACGCAATACGGCGCGCAGGATTTCGATATGGGTGCCGCAGCGGCAGAGGTTGCCCGAGAGTTCGTTGCGGATCTGGGCTTCGCTGGGGTTGGGATTGCGGTCGAGCAAGGCCTTGGCCGTCATGATCATGCCGTTGAGGCAATAGCCGCATTGCGCGGCTTGCTCGTCGATAAACGCTTGCTGCACCGGGTGCGGCGCCTGGCGTGTGCCGAGGCCTTCGAGGGTGACGATTTCACGCCCTGCCGCGCCCGCCAGCGGGAACACACATGAGCGTGCCGCAACACCGTCGATGATCACCGTGCAGGCGCCGCACTCGCCCAGGCCGCAGCCGTACTTGGGGCCGTTGAGTGCCAGGTCATTGCGCAGCACCAGCAACAGCGGCGTATCCGCCATGGCGCTGACTTCGCGGGTGTGGCCATTGACCTCAAGGGCAACCGTGATGGAGGGACTGATCATTCGCTTCGCCTGTGTCAGTTGGTGAAGTGGCTACTACACGAAACAGTCAAAAAAAAGCATCGCGGACCTGGGGTCTCGCGACACACTTGAATCGTGAAGTGGCTACTACATCAACACCGAGCAAAAACGATGCCAAGGGGTTGGGATTATCCTGACGTATGCAGGTTTATGGTGGTTGTGGCGAGCGGGCTCGCCCCGCGTTGGGGCGCGAAGCGGCCCCTCGTCCAGGCGATGGGGTTATTCAGGTAAAGCTCATGGCGGGTTTGGGGGCTGCTTCGCAGCCCAACGCGGGGCAAGCCCGCTCGCCACAACAAGCCTCTCGCCACGACAAGCCCACTATTCTTGCGGGTCGTCGATCATCTTGCGCAGCAGGAACAACACCGCCACCCGTTCCGCCGGGTTGAGGTTGCTCAGGGTCAGTTCGCTGATCTGCGCGGCGCGCGGCGCGGTTTGCGCGACCAGGTCGGCGCCTGCGGCAGACAGGTCCACCACCACTTTGCGCTTGTCTTGCGGGTCCGGCTCCAGCGTGATCAGTTCCTTGGCCTTGAGCCGCTCGACAATGCCGCGAATGGTCGCCTGGTCAACGGCCGTGGCCTTGACCAGTTCGGTGAGGGAACTTGCACCCTGATCGCGCAGTGCACACAGGGTGACGAACTGCACGGCGGTGAGCTGGGAGTCGCCGACATTCTGCTGAAAGATCGCCAGGTGGCGCTGGTAGGCCTTGCGCAGCAGGTGGCCAACTTGTTCAGAGAAAACGTAGGAATCAGGCACGGCGGGCTCGGTGGGTGATTGGCGATGGGGAGGCATGATGGCTGGCTTACCGGATCGACTCAAGTTTCTCATTGAGGAAACACGGTTAGAACTGTGGGAGCGAGCCCGCTCCCACATTGGGATCTTCAGCGGGCCAGAGAGGCTGCCGGGGCGACTACGTCACCGGCGATAACCACCGCCTCGTCATCCAGGTACACATCGCAATGACGCAGCGGAATGTCCATGTGGCACGGCGTCTTGCGCGTGCCGCCCACTTCGGTATTCGGCCCGGTGGAGAACAGGAAGTTGCCATAGAACGCCCGCGCGTCCATGCACATGCCGTCGTTCTTGTCATGCAAACCCATGGCGGTCCACTGCGCTTTTGGCTGCAAGCCCCAGCCAATGTGGGAGATGCCGTACACCTCCGGATCGTTGAAGTACTTCATGTAATCACGCAGGTACTCGGCCTCGAAACCACCGTGGATCCTGGTGATAGAGCCCTTCTCGATTTCCAGCGTGATTTTCTCGCGGGTGTAGGTCTTGAATGGCAGGAGGATGTCGCCGACGTCCAGCACCAGCACGCCCTCAGCGGTTTCCTCGTTGGGCCAGGAGAACAGGAAGCCGCTGGGCCAGTGGTCCCAGCGCCCAGGCTCATCGGCAAAACCGTATTCGGTCACCGACGGGTACTGCCCCAAGGCGGCGCGAAAATCACTGCCGGCGCGGGATTTGACGTGAATCGAACGCGCCTTTTTCAGTAATTGCTCGGCCGCCAGCACACGCACCTTGTCTTCTTCGGTGGGCAGCATGCGCGCCAGCACTTCCGGCGGCTCCACGGCCAGCAGGATGCGCGTGCCGGTCTTGAGGATCTGCTCCTGTTCCGGTGAATGCAGCAGCATCATCGTGTCAACCACCAGGTCGGCGGCTTCCAGCGCACGCTGGGCGGCGATGTTGCCGGTGAGCGCGGTGTCGCCGCAGTAGGCGGTCATGTCATTGCCCATTGCCCGCGGGTGATTGAACGACGGCAGCTCCACCGCATACACCTTGGCCCCCAGGCGCTGCGCCGCCTCCATCGCCGCACGCACGGTGCGTGCGTCGGAGTAATGACTCTTGAGCACGGCGACGCTCTGGGTCGGGTCGACCTTCGACAGCTTCAGCACGTGTTCAAACATCTGGGTCAGTTCGCAATCGCTTACCGGCATTTTCCTGTCTCCTGTGGGACTGCACCAAGTTCAAGCACTGCGCTTCACTCTAGTGCATTTTTATAGCGTATACGCCAATTAATAACGATAAGACCTGAATTGCAAGCGGACTGCAAGCGGCGCGCCAAAATGTTACCTATCGAAACAAACCCAGCATTTATTGGGAATATCACGTTACGCAGGTTCAACGAGGCCAAAAAATAAATTTGCAGAAGCGGGCTTCCCATTTTAAAAAATGAGCGTATACACTTTAAAAACATTGCAGACAGACGCTGCCGACAATCACAAAGAAAGAGGATTACGCCCCATGGGAAGCACTCAAAAAATCGCCATCGTCGGTGCCGGCCTGGGCGGCGCCGCCGCAGCTACCCTGTTGCAGCAGGCCGGTTTTGACGTGGACGTCTACGAGCAGGCGCCGGAGTTTTCCCGGTTGGGCGCGGGGATCCACATGGGGCCCAACATCATGAAAATCTTCCGCCGCATGGGCATCGAACAGCAGCTGGACCTGATGGGCTCGCACCCAGAGCATTGGTTCAGCCGTTGCGGCGAAACCGGCGACTACCTCTCGCGCATCCCGCTCACCGGCTACGGCGCCTCGTATGTCACCGTGCACCGCGGCGACCTGCACGCCCTGCAGATGTCCACCCTCAAGCCCGGCACCCTGCATTTCAACAAGCGCCTGGAAACCCTCGAAGAAACCGACACCCAGGTGCGCCTGACCTTCGCCGATGGTGAAGTGACCTATGCCGACATCGTGATCGGCGCCGACGGCATCAATTCGAAGATTCGTGAAGAACTGCTCGGCGTGGAAAAACCGCTGTACAGCGGCTGGGTCGCGCACCGCGCATTGATCCGTGGCGACCAGTTGGCCAAGTACGACCTTACGTTCGAAGACTGCATCAAGTGGTGGACCGAAGACCGCCACATGATGGTGTATTACACCACCGGCAAACGCGACGAGTACTACTACGTCACTGGCGTGCCGCATGCTGAATGGGACTTTCAGGGCGCATTCGTGGACAGCAGCCGCGAAGAGATGTTCGAAGCGTTCAAGGGCTACCACCCCACCGTGCAGGCCCTGATCGAGTCCACCGAAAGCGTGACCAAATGGCCGCTGCGCAATCGCAACCCGCTGCCGCTGTGGAGCCGGGGTCGCCTGGTGTTGCTCGGTGACGCCTGCCACCCGATGAAGCCGCACATGGCCCAGGGCGCCGGCATGGCCATCGAAGACGCCGCCATGCTCACCCGTTGCCTGCAGGAAACCGGCATCAGCGACTACCGCACCGCGTTCCAGCTCTACGAAGCCAACCGCAAGGAACGCGCCTCCCGCGTGCAGGCGGTGTCCAACGCCAACACGTGGTTGCGCACCCAGGAAGACCCGGATTGGGTGTACGGCTACGACCTGTACGCGCAGCCACTGAAATCTGGGGTGGCCGCGTGAGCACCTTTCTCTATGGCGGTAACGTCCAGGCCAACGGCATTCGCCAGCACTACCTGCGCTATGGCGGCAACGGCCCGGCGCTGATCCTGACTCCGGGCATCACCAGCCCGGCGATTACCTGGGGGTTTGTGGCCGAACGCCTCGGCGCACAGTTCGACACGTACGTGCTGGATGTACGCGGGCGCGGCTTGTCGTCCACTGGCCCTGAGCTGGATTACAGCGCCGAGACCTGCAGCGATGACATCGGCGCGTTTGCCGATGCATTGAGCCTGGACAGTTACCACCTGGTCGGCCACTCCATGGGCGCGCGCTTTGCCGTGCGCAGTGCGGTCAAGCATCCGCAAGGCGTCAACCGTGTGGTGCTGATCGACCCGCCAGTGTCCGGCCCCGGTCGTCGTGAATACCCGAGCAAATTGCCGTGGTACGTCGATTCGATCCGCCAATCCCTGGTTGGGATGGATGCACAGGCCATGCGCGCCTTCTGCGCCACCTGGACACCCGAGCAACTGCAACTGCGCGCCGAATGGCTGCACACCTGCTTTGAGCCCGCCATCGTGCGCGCCTTCAATGACTTTCACACGGTGGACTTCCATCAGGACCTGCCCCACCTCAAGGCCCCAGCCCTGTTGATGGTGGCCGGGCGCGGCGGCGTGATCCTCGATGAAGACATCGCCGAAATCCAGGACCTGCAACCGGCCATCCAGATCGTCCGCGTACCCAACGCCGGGCACATGATTCCGTGGGATGACCTCGAGGGCTTCTTCGACGCGCTCGGCGACTTCCTCACCCAATAAAAACGGAGACCACCATGCACAAGCCTTACCGCATCGGCCAGATCGTGCCGAGTTCCAACACCACCATGGAAACCGAGATCCCGGCGATGCTCAACGCGCGCCAGGCGATCCGCCCGGAGCGTTTTACCTTCCACTCCAGCCGCATGCGCATGAAGCAGGTGCGCAAGGAAGAACTGGCGGCAATGGACGGCGAGTCCGACCGCTGCGCCGTCGAGCTGTCGGACGCCAAGGTGGATGTGCTGGGATACGCCTGCCTGGTGGCGATCATGGCCATGGGCTTGGGTTATCACCGCAAATCCGAGCAGCGCCTGCGCCAAGCCACCGCCGATAACGATGCCAATGCCCCGGTGATCACCAGCGCCGGCGCACTGATCGAAGGCCTCAACGTCATGGGTGCCAAACGCATCGCCATCGTCGCGCCGTACATGAAGCCGCTGACCGAGCTGGTGGTGAATTACATCCGCGAAGAAGGCTTTGAGGTGGTGGACTGGCGGGCGCTGGAAATCCCCGACAACCTCCAAGTCGCGCGCCACGACCCGGCCAAGCTGCCGGCCATCGTCGCGGGCATGAACCTGGAAGGCGTCGATGTGATCGTGCTCTCGGCCTGTGTGCAGATGCAGTCGTTGCCAGTGGTGGCCAAGGTTGAGGCACAAACCGGCAAGCCGGTGCTCACTGCCGCCATCGCCACTACTTACGCGATGCTCAAGGCGCTGGATTTGGAGCCTATCGTGCCCGGTGCCGGCGCCCTGCTCTCCGGCGCTTATTGACTCACCGCGAGCGGGCTTCCTGTGGCGAGCGGGCTTGTCGTGGCGAGCGGGCTTGCCCCGCGTTGGGGCGCGAAGCGGCCCCTCGTCAAGGCAATGGGATTCGTCAGGCAAACCGCATGGCAGGTTTTGGGGCCGCTTCGCAGCCCAACGCGGGGCAAGCCCGCTCGCCACAACACAGAGAATGAGGTGAAAAACAAATGAGCGAACAATCTGCCGACGCCAACTACCAAGGCGTCTGGGGCAACCGCATCGGCTTCGGCAAAAAGGCCGCGCTGCTGATGATCGACTTCATGCAGGGCTACACCACTGAAGGCGCGCCACTGTTCGCACCGGGTGTGGTCACGGCCGTGGCCGAAAGCGTCGAGTTGCTGGCCAGTGCGCGCCAGCATGGGATTGCGGTGGTGCACACCAATATCCGCTACCATCGCGGCCATTTCGCCGATGGCGGCATCTGGGTCAAGAAAGCCCCGGTGATGAAAGACATGGTCGAGGGCAACCCACTGGCGGCGTTCTGCGCCGAGGTGCTGCCCCTGGACGATGAAGTGGTGATCACCAAGCAGTACGCCAGCGCGTTTTTCGGCAGCAGCCTGGCCCCGATGCTGCACGCTCAAGGCATCGACACCGTGGTACTCGCCGGCTGCTCCACCAGCGGCTGCATTCGCGCCACGGCGGTGGATGCGGTGCAACACGGGTTTCGCACCATCGTCGTGCGCGAATGCGTCGGCGACCGACACCCGGCGCCCCACGAAGCCAACCTGTTCGACATCGACAGCAAGTATGGCGACGTGGTGAGCAAGCAGGAGGCGATGAGCAAGTTCAGGGAGCAATAACGATTGACCAGGAACCACGACAAAGAGCGTGGTCCGGAAAAAACTGAGCGTCTCCCACTTTAGAATGCAATCGAATGTGGGAGCGGGCTTGCTCGCGAATGCGATCTGTCAGTCAAAAATGTACTGACTGATCCACCGCTTTCGCGAGCAAGCCCGCTCCCACACTTGATCTCCTCCAGCAGGGAAATCTCAGTCTTCTGACACTGCCTTTGGAAGTCGCTTTTACAGCACTCCGAAGTGCTGGAACAAAAGCGGCTGTATAAAAACCATAAGTCACCGCCAGGAGACACCCCAATGCCCATTGCGAATGCAGCGCCCGCGACCACCGTCGCCGACCCGTCACCACGCTCTACCACAAGATCACCTGGAAGCTGATTCCGTTTCTGTGTTTCTGCTACCTGGCCGCTTACCTGGACCGCATCAACATCGGCTTCGCCAAACTGCAGATGCTCGACCAGCTGCACTTCAGCGAAACCGCGTTCGGCCTTGGCGCCGGCTTGTTTTTTGTCGGCTACATCATCTTTGAAGTGCCCAGCAACCTGGTGCTGGAACGGGTCGGCGCGAAGATCTGGATCGCGCGCATCATGATCACCTGGGGCCTGCTCTCGGCCTGCACCATGCTGGTCACCTCCACCACGCAGTTCTACATCCTGCGCTTTCTGCTCGGCGCCGCCGAAGCCGGGTTTTTGCCGGGTGTGTTGTATTACCTGACCACCTGGTTTCCGACGCATCGGCGCGGCCGCATCATCGCGCTGTTCATGATCGGCCTGCCGCTGTCCAGCGTGATCGGCGGCCCGTTGTCCGGCTGGATCATGGGCCACTTCGACAACCTGGGCGGCCTGCGCGGCTGGCAGTGGCTGTTCCTGATCGAAGCGGTGCCCAGCGTTTTGCTCGGCGTGCTGACCTTCTGGGCGCTGCCCAATACTTTCCAGCAAGCCAAATGGCTGTCGGACGACGAAAAGGCCCTGCTCGAAAGTGAGCTGCGCAAGGACGAAGCCGACGCCACCGGCAGCAAGCACAGCTTCCGCGACGGCTTCTTCAACCTCAAAGTGTGGATGCTCGGCGGTATCGACTTCTCGATCCTGCTCAGCGCCTACGCCATGGGTTTCTGGATGCCGACGTTCATCCGCAACGCCGGGATTACCGACACCTTCCACATCGGCCTGCTGACCGCATTACCCAGCGTGGCGGCGTTGCTCGGCATGCTGCTGATCGGCGCCAGCTCCGACAAACACCGTGAACGTCGCTGGCACATCATCGTGCCGTTTTTCATCGGCGCGGCGGCGATGGCCACCAGCACATTCTTTACCCATAACGTGGTGGCCACGGTGGTGCTGTTCGCCATCGCCTCGGCCGCGATCATCGGCGCCGTGCCGGTGTTTTTCAGCCTGCCGGCAACCTTTCTCAAAGGCACCGCAGCAGCCACCGGCTTTGCCCTCGCCTGCTCGGTGGCGAACATCGCCGGCCTGGTAAGCAACTCGCTGATGGGCGTGGCCATCGACGTCACCGGTAGCAGCGCGGGCGCCTTGTGGTTTTTCGCCGGCTGCCTGATCCTCAGCAGCTTCCTGGTCATCGCCTTGCCGGCGAAACTGGTGAACCGTTAACAACAACAATTTCTGCGGATGAATCACCATGCAAGGCTTCTTTAAAAGCTGTGCGCTGCTTGTCGCGGTCGGCCTGTGTGCCGGCACCGCGCAAGCGGCCGAAAAAGTCATCTTCGACACCGATTTCAACGTGCTCAACGATGACGGCCAGGCCTTTATCATGCTCGCCCAGCTGCATGCGCAAAAACGCATCGAGCTGCTGGGCATGACCCTGGTCAGCGGCAACGCCTGGGTCGACCAGGAACAGGTCGATGCCCTCAAGGCCGTGGAACGCATGGGCGTGGAAAAAGAGGTGGGCGTCTACTCCGGCGCCGCCTACCCGCTGCTGCATGACTACGCCACTTACGAGGCAGAGAAAGCGCTGTTTGGCGCCGGTTGGCCGGGCGCGTTCAAAAACCCGCGCCCGGCCTCGCCCTCGCAGTTGATCGCGCCACCGGATGGCCTGGCGACGCACACCCAACTGCGCAGCGAGACCGCCGCGCAGTTCATCGTGCAAAGCGTGCGCGCCAATCCTCATCAAGTGACGATCCTCGCCGTCGGCCCCTTGACCAATATCGCCCTGGCGATTCGCTCGGCGCCGGACATCGTGCCGCTGATCAAGCGCATCGTGTACATGGGCGGTGCGTTCCAGATTCCGGGCAACACCACACCGGCGGCGGAATTCAACTGGTGGTTCGACCCGGAGGCGGCAAAGATCGTCCTGCGCTCACCGATCGAGCACGTGATTTTCCCGAATGACGTGTGCGAGAAAGTCACCTTCGACAAGTCGGTGTACCAGCGCGTGGTTGCGCAAAAAGGCGCGATTGCCGAGCTGTACAAGCACGAGTTCGGGCCTTTGTTCGACAAAGACCCCAGCTACCACAGCTTCACCTGGGACAGCTTGCCGGCGCTGTTCCTGGTCAGCCCGGACATCGTCACCGAGTCCCGCGATTTGTGGGTGGATGTGGACGCAACGTTCGGCGCCGACTACGGCCGTGCGCTGGGCTACCAGAAAGGTGCACCGCTGGGCACGCAGAAAGCCAAGGTGGTATTTGGCGTCGATCAGCACAAATTCTGGGACGGCTACGTCGGCCTGGTGACGCTGCCGACTCCGGTCAAGCACTGATAAAGGTATCGCTTCCACCTTGCGTGGGAGCGCCCCTCACTCAGCCTGCCAAGGCAAAGCCGCGTTGCAGATCCTCGATCAGCGCCGCCACATCTTCCGAGCCGATATGCAAGCGCACCACCGGGTTCAACGCCCGCTCCGTCGCGCTTTCACGGTCGCGTGTATCCGCCACGGTGACCAGGCTTTCATAGCCGCCCCACAAATCCCGACGCCGTATGAGGCAATCAGCGCTGGCCTATAAAAATAATGGCGCTAGAATCAGCGCCATTCTTGCGCCTGCCTCCCTGACACGAGCCTCCCATGAGCTTTGATTTCGACACGATCCACCCCCGCCTCGGCACCGGCAGCACCAAGTGGAACCGTTACCCGCAAGACGTCTTGCCGATGTGGATCGCCGACATGGATATCGCCGCGCCACCTGCCGTACTGCAAGCCCTGCACCAGCGCCTGGACCAGCACATCCTGGGCTACAGCGTGGCCGGGCCGGATGTGCGTGAAGCCATCGTTGCCGACCTGTGGGCCAAATACGCCTGGCGCGTGCTGCCAGACGAACTGCTGTTTTTGCCCGGCGTCGAACCGGGCTTCAACATGGCGCTGCACGCGTTCGTGCAGCCGGGCCAGCCGGTGGTGCTGCAAACCCCGAACTATCGCCCGATTCGCCTGGCGCCAGCGAACTGGAACCTGCCGCGTATCGAAGTGCCCTTCGCGTTGAGTAACGGCGAATACCTCACGCCGCTGCCGGCCCTGCGCCAGACGCTGACCGGCGCCGGCGCGCTGCTGTTGAGCAACCCGCACAACCCCATTGGCAAAGTCTTCCCGCGCGAAGAACTGCTGGCCGTGGCCAACGCCTGCCTGGAAAGCGGCGCGCTGATCATCAGCGACGAAATCCACGCCGAGCTGTGCTTCGATGGCCGTCGCCATACGCCTACCGCCAGCCTCAGCCCCGAGATCGCCCAGCGCACCATCACCCTGATGTCGGCGAGCAAGGCCTACAACGTCGCCGGCTTGAAGACCTGTTTTGCCGTGGTGCAAAACGCCCAGATGCGCGAGCGCTTCAATAACGCGCGTTGCGGCATGGTCGACAGCGTCAGCCCGCTTGGCCTGGAAGCTACCCGCGCAGCTTACAGCCAGTGCGGTGAATGGCTGGAGGCGCTGTTGAGCTACCTGCAGGCCAACCGTGACTACCTGCTCAACGCCGTGCAAACCCGTTTGCCCGGCGTGGTGATGCATGCCCCGCAAGGCACCTTCCTCGCGTGGCTGGATTGCAGCGCCCTGGGCCTGGACGATCCGCAGCAGTTCTTCCTGGAACAGGCCAAGGTCGGCCTGAGCGCCGGCATTGAGTTCGGCGATGACAGCCAGCAGTTTGTGCGCCTGAACTTCGGCTGCCCGCGTGCGATGCTCGAAGAGGGCTTGCAGCGCATGGAGCGCAGCCTGAAAAACCGCTAAGCGACTGGCCCCATCGCCGGGGCCAGTCCTCCTCGAATCTCGGGCTGTCGACTTGCACAACCCAGCCGGATGAGCCCGTTGGCGCGGGTCGCCGGCGTTAATTCACAACGTTTCGCAACGAACGCCGAACCCCTGCTGTTACTGTTTTTGCCCATCCGTCCCACCGGCAACAGCAGGAGTTTCATGGTATGGCGACCCAGCCCCTTGATCGCTCGTCCGATCCCAAAACCCTTCCCCGCACGCCATCCAAGTCGGGCACCGCTTTTCATGTGCTGCTCAAAAACAGCGCCCACAAAAAAGTCGAGTCCCAGGACAAGACGCCATCGGGGCTCGCTGCCAGCCAGCAACAGGGCTATACACTGGCCGCCAAGGACGCCACGCCACCGCCCGCCCTCGCCGACTACAAGGCTATCGGCCCGCCCGATGAAGTCGGCCCTGGGTTGATTCGTTATGAAACCCAGGACGGAAAGAAAGTCATCGTCAGCGAACAGGACAGCCCGGAGCTGTTCAAGCAAGTGAGTGCCGATTTCAAATCGCTCACGGGCGTGGTGGCCAGCCAGAACGCGGGTTATCAGAGCCTTGGCGCGGATGCAAAAGCGCCGGAAAAGCTCGCCGACTACAAATCCCTCGGGCCACCCGACGAGACCGGCCCGGGCGTGATCCGCTATGAAACCCAGGACGGCACCAAAGTCGTGGTCAGCCAGCGTGACAACCCCGAAGCCTTCCGGAAAGCCAAGGATGACTATGCGAGCTTCACCGGCCTCTCCAGCAGCGAAGACGCCGGCTACAAACGCGCCAGCGACAACGAAGTGTGGCCGCCCTACGCCGGTACCACGGTCGGCCCCGAGGATGAAGTCGGCCCGGGCCTGATCCGCTTTGAGAGCAACGGCCAGAAGATGGTCGTGGCCCGTGACGACAACCCCAAGCTGTTCGACTACCTGGCGGGCCTGCACGAGGTCTACACCGACCCTGGCAAAAAGGCCGTGGTGGAAGGCGAGCTGAATAACGGGGCGGCCCTGGCCGACGCCAACACGCCGGTGCCGGGCCTGAATGACTACAAGACGTTCAGCTGGAACAACGACCAGAAAGACAGCATCCTCACCTACGAACTGCATGACGGCACCAAGGTGGTGGTGTCTTCCGACGTCAGCCCCGAGCTGTTCAAGAGCGTCGCCACCGCCCACGACACCTGGGACAAGATCCACACCAGCGAAAGCGAAGGCTATAAGTTGGCCGGGCCGAATGACTTCCTGAAAAACACCGACATCACGTTCGGTTCGCCCGACGAACTGGGCGATGGCCTGATCCGCTATGAAACCAGCGAAGGCAAGGTCATCGTCTCCAAGGAACTCAGCCCGCAGCTCTACGATGACGTCAAGGCCAAGTGGGACGCCTCCAGTGCCGGCGCGGTCGATGACACGCGCACCCAGCACAACCTGCCCAAGGCCGGTGACCTCGACGTGCTGAACATGGACACCGGCGTGCATGCCGATGAGAAAGACGACAAGTCGCCAACCTTGAGCGTCAGTGAGCTGGCCACCACCCAGTTGATCGACACCTACCGCGCCGGCGTCAAGGATGGCTCGATTCCCAAAGACGACCCGCGTGCCAAGCTGGTGCGCGCGCTGGAAGCCCAGGCCGCCTACCAGAATGGCCACGGCATTACCGGCTACGAAGAAGCCAAGCGCCCGTTCAACACCACCTGGCGCGAGTTCGATGACAAGCAGACCGAGCTGACCTCGGCCGATATGCACGACATCATCGACGGCAAGGCGGTGCAAGAGCAGATCGGCGAACTGTTCAAAGACCCGACCGTGCAGGCCGACTACAAGTCGAAAATGGACGACGCGATCAACAAGCTGCCGAACAAGGACGAGATCAAGCAAAAGCTCCTGGACCTGACGTCCAGCCCGGATTACGTGCTGTACCTCAAGGACCTGCAAGACCAGGGCGAGACCTCTGAGGCGCAGAAAGACCTGAGCGACACCCTCACCTCGCTGTCGTTGTTCGACCCGGAAGCGGCCAGCAAGGCGGCGCAGAACATTCAGGCCGACGGCTTGACCACCGACCTCAACGCGATCCTTTCGGACCCGAGCAAGATCTCCGACGAGAACAAGGAACTGGCCACCAAGGACCTGTTCGGCCTGCTCAAAGGCGTATTGAAAGGCACCCTGCTCGACCTGCCACGGCGCACCCAGGAAACCCTGGAGAAATTCCTCAACGAAGGCCTGCAGGGCAAGGAAAAATCTGCTGGCGTGACCAAGGCCCTGGAGGAGTTGGGCGAGGTCTACAAGAACAATGGTTCGATCAGCGAGGCCGACCTGAAAACCGCGCTGAGCAAACCCTATATCCCGGTCGCCGACCGCGGCATGCTCGGCGAGGTGTTTCATACCCTCAACAGCAAGGGCATCCTGGGTTCTCTCGGCGCCGGCGTGACCCTGTTTTCGGCGATTTACCAATTGGTCGGCAAAGGCGGCAAGCTCGGTGAAACGCCTGCGCAGCGCATGTCCATCGCCAAGGACTTCTTGAGTTTTGCCGGCGGTTCCAGCCACTTCGTGCGCCTGGGCGACAAGATCGGCGAGACCCTGGGCAAAGGCGGCCTGGTGGACTTCCTTGGCCTGGACAAGACGCTGCCGGAAATCTGGGGCAAGACCGGTCTGCAGGAGCCGAACTTCGAATTCCGCGTCAACGACCTGCCCTCCGATGTAAAAGCCAAGATCACCAGCGCACTCGATGCCGTGCCCGACAGCCAGTACGACGGCATTTCGAAGATGTTTGGCGAAGGCGACAAAGCCGTCACCGAGGCCACCGAAGGCCTGGCGACTCACCTGGATGACGGCCTCGCCGCTGCAGGCGCGGCCAAGCTCGGCGCGTCCAAGTCAGCGAAAATTGCCGGCTCGGTCATCAAGGTGCTCGGCCCGGCCACGGACATCGCCGGCGGGTTCGCCGATATCGTGTTGGGCGCACTGGCGATCAAAAGTGGCGTGGACAGCAAAGACCCGCTGGCCCAGGCGGCTGGCGGCCTGCAGGTGGCGGGCGGTGCGTTCGGTGCGTCGGCCGGGGTACTCGGCGCGGCGGCACTGTTTGGCGCAGGCACCGCGGCGGCCTTGACCGGGCCATTGTTCCTAGTGGGCGTGGTGCTGGCGGTGGTGGGCGGGATCATCGGTTACTTTGTCGACCACAACAAAAAGCAGAAAGCCACCGAGAAAGAAAACGACTGGTACCGCGATCTGGCCGGCGACGGCTTATTGCAGGACAACTGGGCCGACAAGGTCGAGTACGCCCACTACGAAATCCACCATTACCACGGCCGCGACACGCCGACCGATGACAGCATCTTTCGCTTCCAGCAATCGGAATGGGAGCACTTCGACCAGACGCCGCAAAAAGGCGGGTCGTCGAGCAATCGGCTGGATGGGGACTTGCACAAGCACTACGAAGACCCCAACACGCCACCCAAAAGCCTGCCCAGCGATGCGCCCCCGGACAAACCGCAACCGCATCAACCGGGCGGCGGCGGCCCGCGCATCAACTGAGGTTCACTGGGCTGGCCTCTATCCATGTGGGAATGGGCGTGCTTGAGAAGGCGGTGTATCAGTGACAGAAAAGCTGAATGCCCCACCGCATTCGCGAGCAAGCCCGCTCCCACATTGGCAGCTGAGTACATCAGCCAGAGGGTGTACTGAGTCAAATGTGGGAGCTGGCTTGCCTGCGAAGGGATCGACTGGGTATGCCTGATGCACCGAGGTGCCCGCATCGCAGGCAAGCCAGCTCCCACAGAAAAGCAGATCTGCACGTGGTCTGACAGGCTCCGACAACCACTAAGGCTGCAGCAATGGATAGGCACCCGGCCTCCCGAGTGACCTACCCAAGCAACCCAGCCCCCACATTAGATCTGAGTACATCAGGGTAATGGGTGTACTGGGTCAAATGTGGGAGCTGGCTTGCCTGCGAAGGGATCGACTAGGTATGCCTGATGCACCGAGGTGCCCGCATCGCAGGCAAGCCAGCTTCCACAGAAAAGCAGATCTGCACGTGGTCTGACAGGCCTCGACAACCACGATGGCTGCCGCAACGGATAGGCACCGGGTCTCCCGAGTGACCCACCCAAGCAACCCAGCTCCGACATTGGATCTGAGTACATCAGGGTAATGGGTGTACTGGGTCATTGTGGGAGCTGGCTTGCCTGCGAAGGGATCGACTGGGTAGACCTGATGCACCGAGGTGCCCGCATCGCCGGCAAGCCAGCGCCCACAAAAAAGCAGATCTGCACTTAATCTGCTTTTGCTTCAACCACGGGTTTACAGCTTGGCAATGGAAACTTCGGTCGACTTCACAAAGGCAATCACTTCGCTGCCCACTTTCAATTCCAGGTCGCGCACCGAGCGCGTGGTAATCACTGACGTCACGATGCCGGACGCGGTTTGCACGTCGATCTCGGACACCACTTCCCCCAGCAGAATCTCCTTAATCACGCCCTTGAACTGGTTGCGCACGTTGATCGCTTTAATGGTCATGTCGGCTTTCCTTTTGGCTGTTGGGTCAATCCGCACGAATGCGCAGGCCCTCAAAATGCGCCATCCAATCAAACATTAAAAGGAATATATAACTCTTTATTTATTCTATACGGATATATAAGAAGTGTTAGCCTGGCAACTGCTGATCAACAAACTGCTCGCTGCAATCACAGCCACAGCGGCTTAAACCCGAGCAAATGCGCTGTAGAAGCAGATGGCACAGAGACTGCCTATTCCGATAAAGCATGACGGAACATGCCATTCTGGAGCCCACGTTTGCCGGGCTGCGCTCGATCCCGAGCCTGGCGTGGATGTTCCTGGTGGCGGCCGAGTTGATCGCGGCCACCAAGGGTTAAAGCGTCAAACCAGCGTGCGGCTCAAGGTCACCCAATACCGCGTCCGCGCTCGCACCTCAAACCCCAACGTCTGGGACAGCAGCGTGAGGATGCGGTCGGTGTCGTCCAGCCGGAAGCTGCCGGTGACGCGTAGCATTTCCAGGCTCGGGTCCCAGCGCAACACGCCTGGGCGATAACGCGACAGTTCGCGCAGAAAATCCCCCAGCGGCTGGTTCTGTGCGGTCAACACGCCGTCGCGCCAGCCCAGTTGCAGCGCATCGAACGCTATCCAGGCGCCAAGCCCTTTGGCCTGCAACGGCGCCTGCTGCCCGCTGCTCAATGACGCCACGTGCCCCTGCACGTCGCGCACCTGCACCACGCCCTTGAGCACCGAGACTAAACAACCGGACGCCAATTGCCGCACACACACTTCGGCCTGGCTGACGTGAACCTCGCCGTAGCGGGTGTTCACGGTCATCGACGCCGCGCCCGGCACATTCACGGCCAGCTCACCGTCTACCAACGTGATGCGCCGCTGCTGGAGATCAACATCCACCGCCGTGGCCGTGTTGAGTTGCACGCTGCTGCCATCGGCCAACGGCAGGCGCCGGCGCTCGCCGGTGGCGGTGTGCACGCCGGCCCGCCATGCCTCGATGGGCAACTGCCGGCTGACCAGCCAGGCGGTCGGCACCAGCGCCGCCACACCCAGCGCACGCTTGAGAATGGCCCGCCGCGACGGTTGCGGGCGGTCGAGGCTGGCCATGGCCAATGCCGGCGGCACGTCGTTGAAACGCTGGCGCAGGGCCTGGGCTTTCTGCCAGGTCAGTTCGTGCTGGGGGTGGCTGTCACGCCACTGCTGCAACGCGGCGTGATCACGTTCGGTGGCCGCGCCGGATTCCAGCAAGGCCAGCCACTGCGCGGCGGCGCGCGCGACCTCGCGGCTCACAGCTCTGCCAGCAAACAATGTTCGTAAGCGTGCGCCATGTAGCGTTTCACCGTGCGCTCAGAAACGTCGAGCCGCTCGGCAATCTCGCGATAACCCAGGCCTTCAAGTTGGCTCCACAAAAATGCGCGGCGCACCAGCACGGGCAAACCGTCGAGCAACTCATCCAGCGCCTGCAGGGTTTCCAGCAACAACCAGCGTTGCTCCGGCGAAGGCACACAGGTGTGCGGAAGGCTTGCCAAGGCCGTCAAGTAAGCCTGCTCAAGACTGCGCCGCTGATGAAAGTTGACCAGCAAACGCTTGCCGACCGTCACCAGGTACGCGCGCGGCTCCTGCATCTGCGCAATCGGCTGGGCACTGGCGAGCACGCGCAGGAACGTATCCTGGCTCAGGTCCGCCGCATCCCAGGCATTGCCCAGGCGCCGCCGCAGCCAGCTTTCGAGCCAGCTGCGGTGGTCGCGGTACAAACTCGACAAGGTGGGTTCGGCGGCGTGGGTCGGGACAACAGCATCATTCATGGCAAGCGACCTGCGCGGCGCGAGTGAGTCTCAAATGAGATTCATTCTATTTAATATCGTGCCGGTGCACCATGCCCTTTTCAACATTGCGTTTATACAGCCGTTTCTGCGTCGAACACTTGCCCGCGCCCGATCACACTGGCAGGGGCTAACACGGCACCCGGCGCCAGCACCGCATTGGCGCCAATCCGGCACTGATCGCCGAGCAACGCGCCGAACTTGTCGCAACCGGTGCGCTGTAACTGCCCGTCAATGCGCACCAGCACCTCCTTGTCCACCCGCTCATTGCGGTAGTTGGCGACGATGCTGCCCGCCTCCAGGTTGATCCCGTGGCCAAGCACCGAATCGCCGACAAAATTGAAATGCGCCAGCTTGCTGCCCTTGAATACCAATGAGGTTTTCAGTTCGGCGCCTGGGCCGATGATGCACTGCGCCTCCAGCCAGCAGCCACCACGCAGCAGCGAACCGCTGGCGATAAAACACTCGGCGCCGATGATCAATGGGCCCTTGAGCAAAGCGCCGGGTTCGACCGTCGCGGTACGGTGCACGGCGATTTCATCGTGAATGACGTAATCATCAAGCGCCAGTTCGGTGAGCAATTGGCGCACGATGGCGGGCGCCTGGGCGACCAACACCCAGGGTGCCAGGTCGGCCCACGGCGCCAGCGGTGATTGGGCAAGGTTGGCGATGTAGTCGGTGAGTCGGATCAACGTCGAACCCTCGAGCATTCAGAGAAGCTCGAAACGCTAGCATGAACACAGCAAACTTTACTATTTGTCTTGATATGGATATTTTATCCAGACACGCACACAAGGTCCGTCGCATGCAATTGCCTACCTATCAAGACGTCATCGCCGCCGCCCAGCGCCTGGAGGGCTTCGCGCACACCACGCCGGTGCTCACCTCGCGCACCCTCAACGCCGAATCCGGCGCCGAAGTGTTCATCAAATGTGAGCACCTGCAACGCACCGGCTCGTTCAAGTTTCGCGGCGCGTTCAACGCCCTCTCGCAGTTTGATGCGCAGCAGCGCAGGGCCGGCGTGGTGGCGTTTTCTTCGGGTAACCACGCCCAAGGCATCGCGCTGGCGGCGCGTTTGCTGGGCATGCCGGCGACGATTGTGATGCCCACCGACGCGCCGGCCGCCAAGGTTGCCGCGACCCGTGAATATGGCGCGAGCGTGGTGCTGTATGACCGTTTCACCGAGGACCGCGAGCACATCGGCCGTACCCTGGCCATCGAGCAAGGGATGACGCTGATCCCGCCTTACGATCACCCGCACATCCTCGCCGGCCAAGGCACGGCCGCCAAGGAACTGCTGGAATTCACCGGCCCTTTGGACGCGCTCTTCGTCGGCCTGGGCGGCGGTGGCATGCTCTCAGGCACAGCACTTTCGACCCGTGCACTGGCGCCGGATTGCCAACTGTTCGGCGTCGAACCGGAGGCCGGCAATGACGGCCAGCGCTCCTTGCGTGCCGGCAGCATTGTGCACATCGACACGCCGGCGACCATTGCCGACGGTGCGCAAACCCAACACTTGGGCAACTACACCTTCCCGATCATCCGTGATCAGGTGAACGACATCTTCACCGTCTCCGACGCGCAGTTGGTGGAGGCCATGCGCTTTTTCATGCAGCGCGTGAAGATGGTAGTGGAACCCACCGGCTGCCTGGGCCTGGCTGCGTTGCGCCAACTGGGCGAGCGGTTCAAGGGCCAGCGCGTGGGGCTTATCGTCACCGGCGGCAACGTCGATATCCAGCGCTACGCCGCCCTGCTCAGCGAGGCGCCATGAACATCATTCACACCGCGACTGCCGCGCCGCCAGCAGGGCATTATTCGCAGGCCGTCCGCCATGGCGACACACTGTATATCTCCGGGCAATTGCCAGTCAGCGCGCAGGGTCGCCACAACCTTGAGGCGTCGTTTGCCGAACAGGCGCAGGTGGCGCTGGACAATGTGTTGGCGATCTTGAAAGCCGCTGGCGGTTCGCCCCAGGACTTGGTGAAGGTCACGGTGTACGTGGCCGGGGTTAACCACTGGCCGGAATTTGATCGAATTTACGCCGCCGCGCTGGGCGAGCACCGCCCTGCCCGCGCGGTGGTGCCGGTGCCTGAGTTGCATCACGGGTATCTGGTAGAGATTGAAGCGCTGGCGCGTTACTTGGCGTAGGTGTAGACCGCCGCGCGCGACACGCCCAGGTGCGAGGCGACAGTTTCCATGGCCCGGCGAACGTCCATGCAGCCGGAGTCTTTGAGCTCTTGCAGAAGCAGCCGCCGATCCGCCGCCTTGAGTGCCCGCGGCGTGGTCGCCAGGCGTGCGGCGAACTGGTCAATACGCGCACGAATCACATCGGCGCCGGACGGGTCGAGGGACTCATTGGGCTGGTCGCCACTGACTGAACCAAACTGCTCCAGCATGCTCTGCAAGCCCCGGAACAACGAGAGATCGACGTTCATGCACAAAGCCGCGACGTACTTGCCGCTGGTGTCCTTGATGCCGATCGACGTGCTTTTGACCTGGCGCCCATCGGCGAACTGGTTCTGGTAGTTGGCGAGGACCTGCGGGTAGTCCGGGTCGGCAATGCGCGCCAGGCCCAGTTCGGTGGCCGGGTCACCGGGTTGGCGCCCGGAGAGGTTGTTGTGGATCGCCAGAATCGCGTGCTGCGGGTCGCGCAAGTCGTGCAGCACCACTTCACAGAACGGGCTGAAGGTTTTGCTCAAGCCTTCGGCGATCTGTTCGAGCTGGCTGATCAGCGTGGTTTGTTCGGGAGAGGTCTTTTTCATGCAAGACAACATATCCAGTCCTGGACAGGACGTCAATTTGGCCGCGGTCCCTCATTGCGGCGTTTCAACCATGGAAGGGTTGCTTCCAGGTAGGCCGTGGCATGGCCCGCGTGTTGGATGTGCTGCAAGGCTTCACATAGCAAACGCGCACCAATGCCCTGCCCGGCCGCATCACCGCGCACGAACAATTTGCTGATTTGATGGCCGTCAATCTCGACGAAACCTTGCAGGCTATCGGTATACGCCAGCCACAGGCTGCCCGCGGCAATGGCCGCGCGGCACGTCTCAGGCGAGCGACCATCGAGCCACATTGCAATCTGCTCAGGGCCGTAATCGGCGTTGCACAGGTTTTCGACCGAGTTTTGATGCACGGCCAAGATGCTTTAGGCGTCTTCCTGGGCGGCTGCGCGGATCAGAATTTTTTTCATTCCCTTGAGTTTGCGTGTGTGGCCAGTGAACCCAGGCTTTATAGCTGAATGGGCGCCGGGCAGCGACCGATGACCGCACATCTTGTGCGTTGACCTACTTTGTTACACACCATATAGTGTGCCCACAAACAAAACAGACCACTACATAGTGTGCAGTATCGGTAATTACCGACCACACTATGCGCAGCATTTCAATGCCAGGTAGCCTGCAAACCGCATATTTTTGGACGGGTTAACACGCCGTCAGAACAGATCAGGAAGGAGTATTTCAATGCTGAGTTGGGATGAAGTCGACAACGAAGACACCGGTGCAGCGGTGATCAAGGGCGCCAACGCCGGGCATGCCAGCGAAGCCAACATGGACCGCCTTGACGGCGCCGGCGCCGCGGCCGCACTGGAAGCGCGCAACGTGACGGCCAACGACTCCGCCGCCATCGTGCGCGCCAAGGCCGCCCTGGACAAACTCGACGTCGCCGAAGGCCTCGCTGAGCTGGAAGGCTCCGCCGCCCGCGTCGCCGTCGACGAAAAGCGCATGATCAACTGCCGCGCTGACCTCAACCAACTCGTGCCCTTCAAGTACGACTGGGCCTGGCAAAAGTACCTCGACGGCTGCGCCAACCACTGGATGCCGCAAGAGGTCAACATGACCGCCGACATCGCCCTGTGGAAAAACCCCGAAGGCCTGACCGACGACGAACGCCGCATCGTCATGCGCAACCTCGGCTTCTTCTCCACCGCCGACTCCCTGGTTGCCAACAACCTGGTCTTGGCCGTGTACCGCCTGATCACCAACCCGGAATGCCGCCAGTACATCCTGCGCCAGGCCTTCGAAGAAGCGATCCACACCCACGCCTACCAGTACTGCATCGAATCGCTGGCCATGGATGAAGGCGAGATCTTCAACATGTACCACGAGATTCCATCGGTCGCTAAAAAGGCCGCTTGGGGCCTGAAGTACACCCGTTCGATCTCCGATCCGAAGTTCGAAACCGGCACCGTCGAGACCGACAAAGAGTTGCTGCGTAACCTGGTCGCTTACTACTGCGTGCTGGAAGGCATCTTCTTCTACTGCGGCTTCACCCAGATCCTGTCGATGGGCCGTCGCAACAAAATGACCGGCGTGGCCGAACAGTTCCAGTACATCCTGCGCGACGAGTCGATGCATCTGAACTTCGGTATCGATGTGATCAACCAGATCAAAATCGAAAACCCGCACTTGTGGGATGCCGAGATGAAGGAAGAAGCGACCCAGATGATCCTGCAAGGGACTCAGCTGGAGATTGAATATGCGCGCGATACCATGCCTCGCGGTGTTCTCGGCATGAATGCGGCGATGATGGAGGACTATCTGAAGTTCATCGCGAACCGTCGCCTGTCGCAGATTGGCTTGAAGGAAGAGTATCCAGGGACGACGAATCCGTTTCCTTGGATGAGCGAGATTATGGACTTGAAGAAAGAGAAGAATTTCTTCGAAACCCGTGTGATCGAGTACCAGACCGGCGGCGCGCTGAGCTGGGACTGATCAACAACACAGATCTAAACGTGTGGGAGCGGGCTTGCTCGCGAATACAGTGTGTCAGTCGATGCATCCGGTGACTGACTCACCGCATTCGCGGGCAAGCCCGCTCCCACATTGGGTCTGCGGTGCTCTATAGACTTTGCAAATTGCCCTTTATGCCCAATCAAACCATCAAAACGCCCTGCGTCGGCCTGTGCTCCACCGTTTACGGGGACTTGGTCTGCCGGGGCTGCAAGCGTTATCACCATGAGGTGATTCAGTGGAATGGCTACAGCGCCGACGAGAAGCAGGCAGTGTGGCAGCGCCTGGAACAGTTGCTGGTGCAGGTGATGGCCAGCAAGCTGGAAGTGCTTGACCCGCAGCGCCTGCGCCAGCAGTTGGAAGACCGCAAAATTCGGTTTGTGCCCCACCAGTCGCCGTATTGCTGGGCGTACCAGTTGATTGCGCGGGGTGCGCGGGTGATTTCCAGACTGGATGCGTATGGCCTGGCGTTGTTGCCGGAATTTCGGGAGCGCAACCTGACTGATTTACGCGACGCGATTGATCGCGAGTTTTTTCTGTTGTCCGAGGCGCACTACGAGCGCTACATCGCACCGGGGTTTCTGAAGGAAGCGTTTGGGCCAGCCCTGATTGCCACGTTCTAACACCCACCACAAAACTCTGTGGGAGCTGGCTTGCCTGCGATAGCAGTGGACGTGTCAATAAATTTGTCGACTGACACTCCGCTATCGCAGGCAAGCCAGCTCCCACATTTGATGTGTGTGTGGTTCAGGACATCCAGGAACCCGCCCGTTCTGTCTGCAAGCCATAGCGCTCAATCGCCTGCTGACACACCTCCCGCGCCACACTCCCCTGCTCCGCCAACGCTGTCAGCGCCGCCAGCACCAGGTGATGGCGATTTACTTCAAAGAAATCCCGCAACGCCGCCCGTGTGTCACTGCGGCCAAAACCGTCGGTGCCGAGCACGGTGTAGCTGCAATTGAGGTAAGAAGCAATCATCTGCGGCACCGCCCGCACATAGTCGGACACCGCAATCACCGGCGCGCCGTTGGGCAAGCAGTCATTTACATGGCTGACGCGCTTGGCGTCCTGGGGATGCAAGCGATTCCACCGCTCCACTTCCCGCGCATCCCGCGCCAGCTCACTGTAACTGGTGACGCTGAACACCTCGCTCGCAACCTGCCAATCCTCGGCCAGTAACTGCGCGGCAGCCTGGGCCTCGCGCAGCAGCGTGCCCGAACCCAACAGGCGCACTTGGGCATCTGACGCACCTTGCAAGCGGTACATACCTTTGATGATCGCCGACTCCACGCCCTGCGGCAGGCTCGGCTGCGGGTAGTTTTCGTTCATCAGCGTTACGTAGTAGAACTCGTCCACATCGTGCTCGAGCATCTGGCGCATGCCGTGGTCGAGGATCACCGCAAACTCGCCGGCAAACGCCGGGTCGTAGGCGCGGCAATTAGGCACGGCGGCGGCGCTGAGGTGGCTGCTGCCGTCCTGGTGCTGCAACCCTTCGCCGCCCAGGGTGGTGCGCCCGGCCGTGGCGCCAAGCAGGAAGCCGCGGGCGCGCTGGTCGGCGGCAGCCCAGATCAGGTCGCCGACGCGCTGGAAGCCGAACATCGAGTAATAGATGTAGAACGGCAACATGCGCAGGCCGTGCACCGAGTAACTGGTGGCCGCTGCCACCCACGAGCTGATGGCACTGGCTTCGCTGATGCCTTCCTCGAGGATCTGCCCGTCGGTGGCTTCGCGGTAGCTGAGGATCGAGCCGATGTCTTCGGGCTCGTAGCGCTGGCCGACGCTGGAATAGATGCCGATTTGCTTGAACAGGTTGGCCATGCCGAAGGTGCGCGCCTCATCCGCCACGATCGGCACGATGCGCGGGCCGAGGGCCTTGTCCTTGAGCAGGTTGGTGAGCATGCGCACGAAGGCCATGGTGGTGGACATCTCCTTGCCGTCAGCCGCCGTGGCGAAACCGGCGTAACCCGTCACCGGCGGCACCGCCACCGGCGCTGCGATCTGGCTGCGACTCGGTACGTAACCGCCCAGCGCCTGGCGGCGTTGATGCAGGTAGCGCAGTTCAAGGCTGTCGTCGGCCGGCTTGAAGAAGCTCAGCGATTCGGTCTGCTCGTCGGTCAGCGGCAACTGGAAGCGATTACGGAAGGCAATCAGCGCTTGCCGATCAAGCTTCTTCTGCTGGTGCGTGGTCATCCTGCCCTGCCCGGCTTCGCCCATGCCGAAGCCCTTTTTGGTCTGCGCCAGAATCACCGTCGGCTGGCCCTTGACCCGGCGCGCGGCGTGGTAGGCAGCGTGGATCTTGACCATGTCGTGGCCGCCACGCTTGAGACGGTCGATTTGCTCGTCACTCATGCCCTCGACCAACTTGGCCAGTGACTCGCTCTGGCCGAAAAAGTGCTCACGGTTGTAGGCGCCGTCTTTGGCGGCGAAGGTCTGGAATTGCCCGTCGACGGTCTGCGACAGCGTGCTCACCAGCGAGCCGTCGCTGTCCTTGGCAAGCAAGGCGTCCCAGTCTGAACCCCAGACCAGCTTGATCACATTCCAGCCGGCCCCGGCAAATAACGCCTCCAGTTCGTCGACGATGCGCCCATTGCCGCGCACTGGGCCGTCAAGGCGTTGCAGGTTGCAGTTGACCACCCAGGTCAGGTTGTCCAAGCCTTCGCGGGCGGCCAGGGTCAGGGCCGACATGCTTTCCGGTTCGTCCATTTCGCCGTCGCCGAACACACCCCAGACGTGACGGTCGGTGGTGTCGAGCAGCCCACGATGCTGCAGGTAGCGCATGAAACGCGCCTGGAAAATCGAGCTGATCGGGCCGATCCCCATGGAACCGGTGGGGAACTGCCAGAAGTCCGGCATCAGCCACGGGTGCGGGTAGCTGGAGAGACCCAGTGCGCCCGCTTGTTGCCCGCCGATCTCCTGGCGGTAGTGTGCGAGATCGTCTTCGCTCAAGCGGCCTTCCAGATAGGCACGCGCATAAATGCCCGGCGCGGAATGCGGCTGGTAGAACACCAGGTCGCCGCCAAAATCTTCGTTGCGGGCGCGGAAAAAGTGGTTGAAGCCCACTTCGAACAAATCGGCGGCACTGGCGTAGCTGGCGATATGGCCACCCAGTTCGCCGTACGCCTGGTTGGCGCGCACCACTATGGCCAGCGCGTTCCAGCGCACCAGCGAGGCCAGGCGCTCTTCCGTGGCGAGGTCACCGGGAAACGCCGGCTGCTGCGCAACGCTGATGCTGTTGATGTACGGCGTGCCGTGGCGGGGTTTCCAGTCGATGTGCGGGGCGCTGCCTTCGCGGGCCAGCAGGTCGAGGACCTGCCGCGCTCGTTCGGGTCCGGCGTTGGCCACCAGCGAGGCCAGCGCGTCACGCCACTCGTCCAGCTCTACTTGATCCAACGCCGTGTGATTGACTGCACTGGCGAAACCATTCATGCGCACCTCCGGGCTTTTTTTCCAGTTTATGCTGGTGCTAAAGAATTTTTTGCCTGTTATCAGGCGCAGGTTCGAGCATTTTGAGCATGAATCACTGCCAATCTGCTTTTTTCCAGCACGTTGTGCTCAAGCCACACGTAACACTGCAACTGTGTTTAAAATGCCGCCCGCTCAATGACCGACGCTGACCGATGACCCCAGACGCACTCGCCACCCTGCACGCCCACCTGCTCACCGCCCTGGCCAGCCCGCCCGCCGAGACCCGGCGACTGTTCCACGGCCGTGGCCGCTGCTGGCCGGGCCTGGAACAACTGACGGTGGACTGGTTGCAAGGGGTGATTCTGGTGTCGCTGTTCAAAGCGCCGGAGGCCGAACAGCTGGACGCGTTGAAACAGATGCTCAAAGAACAGCTCGGCGCCTATACCGTCGCCCTGCAACACCGCTACCTGCCGCAAAGCACTACTGAGTGGCTGGTGGGCGACGCTGTTGATGAGCTGACCATCACCGAAGACGGCCTGCGTTACTTGATCGATCTGGGAAAAAAACAGAACAGCGGGCTGTTCCTCGACATGCGTTACGGCCGTCACTGGGTGCGTGAGCAGGCCAAGGGCCAGCGCGTACTCAATTTGTTCGCGTATACCTGCGGGTTTTCGGTCGCGGCCATCGAAGGCGGGGCCGACCATGTGGTCAACCTCGACATGGCCCGTGGCGCCCTCAGCCGTGGCCGCGACAACCATCGCCTGAACGGTCACGACCTGAGCAACGTTACGTTTCTGGGCCATGACCTGTTCAAGTCCTGGGCCAAGGTCACCCACAGCGGGCCTTATGACTTGGTCATCATCGATCCGCCGTCCTTCCAGAAAGGCAGTTTCCTGCTGACCAAGGACTACCAGCGCGTGCTGCGCCGGCTGCCGGATTTGCTCACGCCACAGGGCAGCGTACTGGCGTGCATGAACGACCCGGCGTTTGGCGAAGACTTCCTGATCGACGGCGTCACCCGCGAAGCACCGGGCCTGCGCTTTGTGGAGCGGCTGCAAAACCCGCCTGAATTTCCGGATATCGACCCCCAAAGTGGCTTGAAGGCGCTGGTGTTCCGTCAGGGTTGATGCTGAAACGTCCTGCGCTTGCTACGCTAAGTGGTACACCGGGGTGGTGAACCTTATCCCCCCCTTCCCGGTCGATACCTGCATTCCCTGGCCAGACTCGACGGCGTTACGTTGTCGGCTGCCCTGTTTGACCTTTTGGAGAACCGCCCGTGATATCGACCCTGCATGTAGCCAGACTCAAAGCCTGGGGCGCCCACGGCTTTACTGCCACTGGCGTGGTGCTGGCCTTTTTGGCCACGCTTGCGCTGCTGGAAAACTCACCCAAGGCTTGCCTGCTCTGGCTGGGCCTGGCACTGGTAGTCGATGGCGTTGACGGCTCCCTGGCCCGACGAGTGAATGTCAGCACGGTACTGCCAAGCTTCGATGGCTCGGTGCTGGACCTGGTGATTGATTACCTGACGTATGTGTTTATTCCGGCGCTGTTCATCTACCGCTATATCGACCTGCCGGACTTCACTCACCTGTTTACGGTGTCGGTGATTCTGGTGTCGTCGCTGTTCTGCTTTTGCAATGTGAACATGAAGAGCAAGGACAACTACTTCGTCGGCTTCCCCGCCGCCTGGAACGTGGTTGCCCTGTGCGTGTACATCATTCAGCCGGACGCCTGGGTCACCTTGCTGACGGTGATTGGCCTGGCGCTGCTGACCGTGACGCCGATGAAGTTTTTGCACCCGTTCCGGGTGAAGCGCTTTATGCCGATCAACATTGCCGTCACCACAATCTGGTTGTTGTGCAGCTTTTTGATGGTGGTGGACTACCCGAATACCAACCCATGGACGTTCGGGTTGTGGTCGCTGATGTCGGCGTATTTCCTCGGCATTTGTGTGTGGCGCACAGCGCTGGAGTGGCTGGGAACCCATAAATAGCAAGGCGGGCACGGTTTAAAGGTGGGAGCTGGCTTGCCTGCGATGGCGCCGGGTCAGTTACAGCAGTTGGGCCTGCCCCACCGCTATCGCAGGCAAGCCCGCTCCCACATTTGGATCTGTGTACATCCGGCAGGTAAGATGACGACCTTTGGCGCAGCCCCTTTGCTGCGCCCTGCCAAGAATAAGCCCTGCCCATGCCCTTCGAACTCAGCGTAGACCTCACCACCCTCGCCATCCTGGCCATCGTGGCCTTTATCGCCGGCTTCATCGATGCCATCGCCGGCGGCGGCGGGCTGCTCACCACGCCAGCCCTGCTGACCGCCGGCATGCCGCCCCACCTGGTGCTGGGCACCAATAAACTCAGTTCCACCTTTGGCTCGGCCACGGCCAGCTTTACCTTCTACCGGCGCAAACTCTTTCACCCGCGCCAGTGGGTGCATGCCATCGTCGGCACGCTGATCGGCGCCCTCGCCGGCGCGGTGGTCGCGCACTACCTGCCCGCCGAAACCCTGAACAAAATGCTCCCGGTGATCGTATTCGGCTGCGGTGTGTACCTGCTGTTTGGCGGCACGCCCAAGGCGCCGCTGGATGCCGACGCGCCGATCAAGAAAAAATGGCAATCCACCCAGGGCTTCGGCCTGGGCTTCTACGACGGCGTGGCCGGCCCCGGCACCGGCGCGTTCTGGACGGTCAGCACGATGCTGCTGCACCCCATCGACCTGGTGAAGGCCAGCGGCGTAGCGCGCAGCATGAACTTCGTCAGCAACGCGGCGGCGCTGTCGGTGTTCATCTTCAACGGCTCGGTGGACTGGATCGTCGGCCTGGCGATGGGCTTCTCGGTAATGTGCGGCGCGTTCTTTGGCGCACGCAGCGCGATCAGCGGCGGCGCCAAATTCATTCGCCCGGTGTTTATCACCGTGGTCCTTGGCCTGACCGTGCGCCTAGCCTGGCAACACTGGTTCAGCGTGGCCTAAACGACGGGCCAGGTAGAGGTCGATCAGGTAACGCGCAATCGACCGTGACGCCGGCAATGGCGGCAGGTCGTGGATGTTGAACCACTGCGCGTCCTCGATCTCGTCGGCTTGGGGCACGATGTCGCCACCGGCATATTCGGCATGGAAGCCGAGCATCATCGAATGCGGGAACGGCCAGCATTGGCTGCCCATGTACTGGATATTCTTGACCTCCACCTGCACTTCCTCGCGCACCTCGCGGATCAGGCAGTCTTCGGCCGACTCACCCGGCTCGGCGAACCCGGCCAAGGTGCTGTAGACGCCCGTGACAAAACGCGGCGAACGCGCCAGCAGGATCTCGTCGCCCCGGGTCACCAACACGATCATGCTCGGCGAAATGCGCGGGTAGCTGCGCAGGTCGCAGGCCGGGCAATGCATCGCACGCTCACGCGGCACCTGGACCATGGCCTGGCCGCAGCTGCCGCAAAACCGGTGCTCGCGCGCCCAGGTGCCGATCTGCGCCGCGTAGCCGAGCACTTTGTACAGTGTGTGGTCGCCCTGCAGCATGAACGCGCGCAAACCCTGCCAGCTGCAGCCCGGCACGTCACTTGCCGAGTTCAGTTCCAGCAGGTACACCGGCTCACCGTCGAGGTGGCCGATGCCGTGTTCGGCGAACACCGACAGGTCCTGGCGCTTAAGCCATTCGCGCGCAAACAGCGGGCCATTGGTGTCATGCAAAAAGCCTTCACGGCTGCGGGCAACGGCCCAGCCACCGGGGGCGTCGTTGTCCAGCAGCGTTGTGGTAATCCAGCCTGGGGTCATGTCAGTCAATCCACGAATTCGGGTTTCTGCTTACTCATATGGGCCGCGATGGCCACGCGCAGGTCGTTGGATTGCAACATAGCCGAGTTCCAGGTGGCAACGTATTCCAGACCATCATTGACCGTATGGTCACGCATGTAGCTGATCATCGCCTTGGTGCCGGTCACGGCAATCGGCGACTTGGCGGCGATTTGCTGGGCAATGTCCATCACGCCGGCCAACAGGCTTGCATGGTCCGCATACACGCGATTGACCAGGCCGATGCTGCGCGCTTCCTCAGCCCCGAACTGGCGGCCGGTGTAAGCCAGTTCACGCAGCATGCCGTCGCCGACAATGCGCGGCAGGCGCTGCAGGGTGCCCACGTCGGCGGCCATGCCGATGTCGATTTCCTTGATCGAGAACTGCGCGTCTTCGGCGGCGTAGCGCATGTCGCAGGCACTGATCAAGTCGATGGCGCCGCCGATGCAGTAGCCGTGGATCGCCGCCAGCACCGGTTTGCGGCAATTGTCGACGGCGTTGAACGAGGCTTGCAGCTCAAGGATCTTGCGGCGCAACAAGCGCGCATTGCGGCCCACGTCCTTGCCGAACTCGTTGGCCACCGAGGCCAGCAGCATCAGGTCGATGCCGGAAAAAAAATGCTTGCCGGCGCCGCTGAGCACCACGGCGCGCACGGCGTCGGTGTCTTCGACCCACTGGAAGATGTCGATGATCTCGGTCCAGAACGCCGCGTTCATCGCGTTGATCTTTTCCGGGCGGTTGATCTGCACATGGGCAACGTTGCCGCTGAGCTCGACGACGAAAGCTTGGTATTCGGACATGGCAGTGATCCCTGACTGGCGAGTGATAAGGGCCGAACTATAACAAGGGAGCGCGGCGGCGCATCGGCCAAAAACGGGACTGGCAAACGTAATGAAATGTTGTGGGGCCGCGGTTCATGGCCTGCCGATACATTTCACCCAGGGACGCGACTTTATCGGCTATACAATCTGGGCCATTTCCTGGAGCCGTCTATGCCGACCACGTTTCGCTCATCGTTGATTCTGGCCCTGGTGGTCGTGCTGACTGGCATTGGCGCCGGGCTTGGCGGGATGCTCCTGGCGTTGCTGCTGCACGCCATTCAGCACCTGGCGTACGGCTACAGCCTCGACAGCCTGATCAGCCATGAAACCTTTCTTTTGGGCGTGACCGCAGCCGCACCGCAGCGTCGGTTAGTGGTCTTGGTCATGTGCGGCCTGGTTGCGGGTGTGGGCTGGTGGACGATTTATCGCTACGGCCGCCCACTGGTGAGCATCAAGCAGGCGGTTGGCGAAAAGATGCCGATCATGCCGCCCAAGACCACCCTCGCCCACGCCATCCTGCAAATTGTCACCGTGGCCCTCGGCTCGCCGCTGGGGCGTGAAGTGGCGCCGCGCGAAGTCGGCGCGCTGGCGGCCACATGGTTAGCGCAACGGGCGCGACTGGAACCGTCGATGCATCGGCTGATCGTCGCCTGCGGCGCGGGTGCAGGCCTGGCGGCGGTGTACAACGTGCCATTGGGCGGCGCGGTGTTTGTGCTGGAAGTGCTGGTCGGCGCATTCAGCTGGCCAGCGGCGGTGATTGCGTTGGCAATGTCGGCGATTGGGGCTTCGGTGGCGTGGATCGGCCTTGGCGCAGAGTCGCAATACGTGGTGCCGCATTTTCTGCTGAGCCCGACGTTGATCGCCTGGGCCGTGGCGTGTGGCCCGGTGTTTGGCGTGGCGGCCTATGGTTTCATTCGCTTTACCAGTGCCGCCAGGGCAAACGCCGCGCGCGGCTGGCGTTTGCCGGTACTGGCGTTGATCAACTTCACCCTCATCGGTGCGCTGGCCATGCTGCTGCCGCAGATCCTCGGCAACGGCAAGGGCCCGGCGCAACTGGGTTTCGACAATGAACTGACAATCGGCCTGGCCGCCATCCTGCTGCTGGTCAAAGTGCTGATCACGGCCAGCAGCCTGCGCGCCGGGGCCGAAGGCGGGCTGCTGACCCCGGCCCTGGCCAATGGCGCGCTGCTGGCGATCATCCTTGGCGGCGCCTGGAGCCTGGCGTGGCCCGGCGTGCCACTGGGCGCGTTTGCGATCATCGGCGCAGCGGCGTTCCTGGCGGCGAGCATGAGCATGCCGCTGACGGCAATTGTGCTGGTGGCGGAATTTACCCGAATCGAGCATGACTTTCTGGTGCCGATCATCCTGGCGGTGGTCGGCTCGCTGTGCGTGAGCAAACTGCTTGCGCGCTGGGAAAACGCTGGAAAAAAGCCCGCCTAAGCGCCATCCTTCGCGCTTTAAGCCGCCCCGAAGCGGCGCTCGACGCTCAAAGGAATTGCCATGCACGCCCAACCCCTCGCCCCCGCCGATTTCGAATTCATCGAAGAAACCCTGCTCAAGTACGGCGACGATCACTCGGTGCTGAACCTGGCCGAACTCGACGGCTACTTCACTGCGCTGGTCTCAAGCCCGGCGCAAGTGGACGTCGCTGAGTGGTTCCCGGCGATCTGGGGTGGGCAGAACCCGGACTGGGAAAGTGTGGAAGAGGCCCAACGTTTTCTCGAACTGTGCGTGCGCCATATGAATACCCTGGCCGCGCAGTTGGCAACCGACGCGCAAGGCTTCAAGGCTCGCTTTGATGACACGGAGCATCAGGGCCACGTCGTCACCCTGGCGGAGGAATGGTGCTTTGGCTATATCCGTGGCGCCGCGATCGGCCACTGGCCCGAATTGCCCGCCGAACTGGCCGGGCAACTGGAGAAAATTTCCTGGTGCGCCGAGCAGGACAACTTCGAATTGCCGGCGGACCTGGATGTAAACGCCCATCAACAGCGGGTCAGCGCAATCGAACCGGCTGCGCGGGCGCTACATGATTACTGGTTGAGCAAACGCTGAGCCGGGCTTATTTGAAGTCCAGGTCAAACGCCTGATAGAAGGCGTTGCCGGTGTTGGCCACGATCCACATCAACACCATCACGTGGCGACCCTTTTTGCCCTTGGGCAAAGTCACCTGGTGTTCGACCTTGGCTTTCATCTCATCGGCGTGCTGGTAATACGGCACCTGGGTGTAGAAGTCTTCAAAGAATGGCTTTGCCTCAAGCTGGGCGCGGCTGATGCGCTGTTTGGGGTCCCAGCCATCCTTGGTGATGAGCCAGCGATAACCCCGGGTGACGTGGGCAGCGGTGTATTCCCACTGCACCTTGAACACCTGGCCGGCCTCGACATTGAGCAATGGCCAAGTGAACGGGGTGTTGAGCTTTTTGCTCATTTCCTCGTCGGTGAAGTTGAGGCAATCGCGCTCGTCGGTTTTGCCGCCGCTCAGGATGTGCCCGTCGGCCGGCGGCGTGACGCTTTGATCATCGGTTTGATATGGCGCAGGGAAAGGCCCGGCGGTGAGTGCCGGGAAGTTCTTGCCGCCTTCCATTTCGTTGACTTGCCAGTTGCCCAGCAGCCCACGTTCCACGGCCACCGAGCCTCGGCTGGCGGGGGTCACGACACGGCCGTGTCTGAGTTGCGTCTGAGGTTTGTTCATTTCATTCACTCCTTGATTGAAAGCGCCCCGTCATGGGGCGTGCCTCAAACTTACCGCGGTGGGTTTTATTGTCCAGTCGATGCTTCTTTCGGAACATTCGTACAGCGACGCCGTTTCGCGGAGTAAAGGCTGTTGTCCTGCACCGCGAGGGTTGCTTGTCCTACCCAGCTAAGGGCAGCAAGGCTACACGCCCTGTCCGCAAGTGGATCACGCCGTAATACGCGCCGTACAACGATCCCTGCTCGACAAGCGTGGCGTGTTTGGCTGATTATTCGGGTCCGCCCGTCGGCCACTCCACACCACCTTGCCTTGATCAGGAGCCTTGTACCTTGAGTTCGCAGAAAACCGTGACCGTTACACCGCCCAATTTCCCCCTGAACGGCAAGGTCGCTCCTCCCGGCTCCAAATCCATTACCAACCGCGCCCTGTTGCTGGCGGCGCTGGCCAAGGGCACCAGCCGTTTGAGCGGCGCGCTGAAAAGCGATGACACCCGCCACATGTCGGTGGCCCTGCGCCAGATGGGCGTGACCATCGATGAGCCGGATGACACCACCTTCGTGGTCACCGGCTCCGGCAAACTGCAATTGCCCGCGCAGCCGTTGTTCCTCGGCAATGCCGGCACCGCGATGCGTTTTCTCACGGCAGCCGTGGCAACGGTCGAAGGCACCGTGGTGCTGGACGGCGACGACTACATGCAAAAACGCCCGATCGGCCCGCTGCTGGCCACCCTTGGCCAGAACGGCATCCGCGTCGACAGCCCCACGGGTTGCCCGCCGGTGACCGTGCACGGCGTGGGCAAGGTCCAGGCCAAACGCTTTGAAATCGACGGCGGTTTGTCCAGCCAGTACGTGTCGGCCTTGCTCATGCTTGCCGCCTGCGGCGAAGCGCCGATTGAAGTGGCACTGACCGGCAAGGACATTGGCGCCCGTGGCTACGTGGACCTGACCCTGGACTGCATGCGTGCCTTTGGCGCACAGGTCGAAGTGGTCGACGACACCACCTGGCGCGTCGCCCCCACCGGCTACACCGCCCATGACTACCTGATCGAACCCGATGCCTCCGCTGCAACGTACCTGTGGGCCGCTGAAGTGTTGACCGGCGGGCGCATTGACATCGGCGTGGCGGCGCAGGACTTCACTCAGCCGGACGCCAAGGCCCAGGCCGTGATCGCCCAGTTCCCGAACATGCAGGCCAACGTGGTCGGCTCGCAAATGCAGGACGCGATCCCGACCCTGGCAGTCTTGGCCGCCTTCAATAACACCCCGGTGCGCTTCACTGAACTGGCCAACCTGCGCGTGAAGGAATGTGACCGGGTGCAGGCGCTGCACGATGGCCTCAACGAAATTCGCCCCGGCCTGGCCACCATCGAAGGCGATGACCTGCTGGTCGCCAGCGACCCTGCACTGGCCGGCACCACGTGCAACGCGCTGATCGACACCCACGCCGACCACCGCATCGCCATGTGCTTTGCGCTGGCCGGGTTGAAGGTCTCGGGTATCCGTATTCAAGACCCGGACTGCGTGGCCAAGACCTATCCTGAGTACTGGAAGGCCTTGGGCAGTCTTGGGGTCGCACTGAGCTACTGAAGCAGCGGCGTCGGAATGGGGAGGGAATGCACATGACGATTCGCCCGCCCTGCCCACCCGGCGCCTGCGTGTGCGAGCGTGAGCAACTGCTGCAAGCGCCCGACGCCGACCTGCGCATTCTTCACCTGACACGCCAGGAAGAAAAACGCCTGCTCGAGCGCCTCGAAGACCTCAAAAGCCTGCAAGACCTCGAACACATGCAACAGCGGATGTACGAGCAATTGGGCATCCGCGTGCATGTCGCACCGGGGCACACCGAGGTCAAAAGCATGCGCGGGATTCAGATCGTCATCGACGACCTGCCGGGCATGTGTCGCAGGACCCGACAATCGATTCCCGCAGCGATTCGTCGCGGCATGGAAAAACGCCCGGAGATTGCCTACCGCTTGCTCGATGCCCACGACCTGTTTCGCGAAGGTTGAATCACCCGGCTACGGTTTCGTCCTCAAACAGGCCCAGCCCCACGACCTTCGCCGCCTGTAAATGCGCTTGCGCCCCCCCGCTCTCGGATTCCAGCAGCAACTCGGACGTCACCACCTGAGCACCGCAATAATCAAAAATCCCGTAGTCAATTTGCGTGCGCATCGCCTTGGCATAGCCGTGGCGATCAAATGCGCTTTCATCGGCTGCACCGACCGCCAGCAGGTGCACCTGCAAGTGCCGCAGTTTTTTCACCACTGGCGTATCGGGACCGTAGTCGATGGCCCAGCCGTTGACGAACACGCGGTCGACCCAGCCTTTGAGCAAGGCCGGCAGCGACCACCAGTAGATCGGGAACACCATGACCAGCGCGTCGGCGCGGTCGATGCGTGCTTGCTCAGCGAGGATGTCGGCCGGTGGCGCGGCACGGCTGCGGTGCACGCGGTGGTCGGCAGCGGTGTAGCGTGGGTCGAAACCTTCGGCGGCGAGGTCGGCGATCTCGAACGTGTGGCCGGCCTCGGTGAGCCCTGCCGCCACTTGCGCGGCGAGGCTGTGGGTGAGCGATTGCGGGTCGTGATGAGCAACAACGATCAGAGCATGCATGACATTGACTCCCTTTGCGTTTAGGCTGGGCTAAACTACTTTTAGTAAGTTACCCCATCAAGTTACTTTTGGTATATAAGCATGTCAAGCACTGAATCCCCTGCTCCACGCCGGCGCCTTGCGCGCGAAGATCGTCTGCGCCAACTGCTCGATGTGGCCTGGCAACTGGTGCGCGAGGAAGGCACCGAAGCGCTGACCCTGGGCCGTCTCGCGGAACTGGCGGGCGTCACCAAGCCGGTGGTCTATGACCATTTCGTCACCCGCGCAGGCTTGCTCGCCGCGCTGTACGAAGATTTCGACGGGCGCCAGAACCAGCTGTTTGCCGAAGCCCTCGATAGCAGTGGCGCGACACTCGATGACCGCGCGCAGGTGATCGCCGCGTGCTATGTCGATTGTGTGTTGCTGCAGGGGCGGGAAATTCCGGGGGTGATTGCTGCGTTGAGCAGTTCGCCGGAACTGGAAACCCTCAAGCGCAAATACGAGGCGATCTTTCTCGACAAGTGCCGCGACGCCCTGGCGCCGTTTGCACCCGGCGCCACCGTGCCGCAAGCCGGCTTGCGGGCGATGCTGGGCGCGGCGGAGGCGCTGTCCCAGGCGGCAGCCAGCGGCGAGATCAGCCGCGATGAGGCGCAGCAGGAGCTGCTCGCGACGATCCTGAGCATGGTCAATCGCAGCCGCGGGTAAATCATTATTTGCGCCGCAGGAATAAAGCGTCGTGACGGGTGTTTACCTGAGTACGGTACCTGGAACCTGGCCAAGCCTTAAGGCTTGAGGCCGCGAAAAAAAACTCCCCACTTTTAGCCCGTGGGGAGTTTTTTCATGACGCCTGATGGGTGGAGGGCGAAGTATTACAAATGATCAGTGACAGACCGGTAGTCATAGGTGAGTGACTCCAGCAGTTTTTCATCAAACGATATTTTATAACTGAAGGCTTGCACGTTACTGATGCTGATGACCTTTTCCGTATGAACAATACCGGATATTTTGTCGCGCCACGTCGCCAACAATTGCTGCCCGCCCGGCAGGCTCTGCGTACGCAACCATATATCACCACTGACTGTTTGCACTGTCAGCTGTGATGCATCCTCAGTGCCTATTTGCGCGCGTGCACCCGGCGTTGCAATCAGTGTCGAAAGCAGGATGCCGTTGTCCGACACTTGAAAGAAGTCAGTGCCTTTGGCCAGCCAGTCCACGTCGTCGCCTTTTTGGGTAAGAATGGCCTTAACCAGCGCGGGATCTTTCAATATACGACCCGGTTTTTTTAATGACGTCGACGCCCCACCCAATTGC
The DNA here is from genome assembly GCF_022662455.1 of Pseudomonas sp. TREG-RG-20F-10-E-6-01. Lineage (NCBI taxonomy): Bacteria > Pseudomonadati > Pseudomonadota > Gammaproteobacteria > Pseudomonadales > Pseudomonadaceae > Pseudomonas > Pseudomonas sp. TREG-RG-20F-10-E-6-01. The sequence continues at coordinate 400,642 of NZ_JAKNQP010000003.1, forward strand.
ATGGCAACATGCTTGGGCCCAAACAGTACGTCAGAAATATTAACTTTACCGCCCAGCTCTACAACAGGAATGAACAAGTCAGCCAACTTATAAGCCGTTGGCTCCACGGTCGGGGTTAACGTCTCACCCAACTGCGCAACCACTTGAATCACATTCGACTGCCAGTACTCAGGCTTTTCCTTAACGAGTTCACGAATGTACTTCAACGCCGGCTCATATACTCCAGACACGCTTGCAAGGTAGAGAATCAGTTCACTCTTTACGTTAGACGGAGCGCTGCCCACGTTCTGTTCTGCGAAACTTTTCGCACTGTCTGGCTTGAACAATTTTACGTTTTCGAACGCCGCCATACGCACAGCAATGTTCTGTTCAGCGTCATTCAAAATGCGTGTTGAATACGGCAATAAGGCGCCATCGCCCTTCATCCGTTCCAGTACCAGCATTTTTTTATCTGAAGAAATCTGCTCAACCGTTAGCAAGGCGGCTATTCGCTTGCCTACGTCGTCCTCCGCGATGACGAATCTAAAAGGTCCACGGTTTTTTGCGACAATCAACAACGCGTCGGAGAATACTCTGTATCTTGTCTGGGGGGCTTCGATGATCTCAAGCAGCAGTTTTTCTTCCGGCCCATTGATTGGAAAGAATGACTCACTGACCCGTGAGTAATCTCTTGCCAGCCGTATCATATAGGCATTTATAATTGCTTCGGTCCTGAGTTCATCTAACGTCTTTCTCCCCTCACTCTGCTCATCGTCAAATCTCATCCATTTGTCAACGCGGTCCTTGAATGACGTCACCAGCACATCGGTGATATTTTTATAACCAATAAACGCACTCAGCGTAATGATCCCCGTCAATACCAGTGCCGCCACGCCTATCCAGTTCTTCACTTGGTTGATAAAAGCAAACATCTTATCGATTGCCTTCTCTGCAATCTTATTTTCCGCACTTGAGATTTTGCTTTCTACATCCTTCAATAGGCCCGCACTGTCAGATTTCAGCCGTTCAAGTTCCAATCGAAGCGCGTGATTCTCTTTGAATAACTCCGCACGAATCTTCGCCGTTTCCTTTTCCAGATACAGCGCCACGTACTCTTCATCTTTTTCCATATTGAACTCTTACTGTCCATGTTAATTTTCAAGCCGTCGAACGCCCTGGTTCGAAAAGGCAAAGGTAGTATTTTTTCGCGCACGATCGAGGGACGTCAGTGAAGTCCCACTGTTTACACCAGGTTTTCTTTAACGAACAACTGCACCTTGCGCGCCAGATGATCGAGATGCCGGTCGCGTTGCTTCTCGGCATCCACCATCGCGCGCTTGCCGTGTTTTTGCAGCAGATAGGTATGAATCTGCCGCACCTCCAGCGAGCGATAGATCGCCGCCACGTCGAGCACGCCCATCAGGCCGTCAGTGCCGTAATCGCGCGTGTTCATCAGCACCTGCGTGTCGCGCGCACCGCGTACCTGAAAGCCCATGGCCGTGAACGCCGGGACCTTTTCCACGGCACACGCCAACTCGGCGTGGGGATAACGCGCCAGCACGTCCTGCATCATTGCGCGCGCCACACCCTGGCGGCGCCTACCCGCCTGCACCGCCATGAACGCGATACCGCAGGCTTGCGGGTCGTCTTTCACCGGCAGATAGAGGCAAAAGCCGACCAGCGTGTCTTCATCCATCGCCACCACCAGTTCAACAGCGATGCCCTTCGAGCCATCCAGCGCTTGCAGGTACAGGTGCACCTCAAAGCCGGTGGTGTACTGGTAAATGTTGTAGAGCAGGTTGCTGGGCGGCAGCGCGACGCTGCTGATGTCGGTGAGGTTATCCACCACCATCTGCAGGATCTGGCTGTTAATCGACTCGGGGCACGGCGCGGTGTAACGGGTAAGGCTGAACATGCAAATTCCTGGGGTTTCGCGTCAAGGCAGCGGCGATTGTACCTGCTGCGACCGGTTCATTGCCCGCACACCTCGCGCAAACAACCACGCAACCAGCGATGGGCCAGGTCGGCATCCAGCTGCGGGTGCCAGAGCATGGCCACGGTAAACGACGCAAGCGTCAGCGGCAGCGCAACGCTGTACAGCCCATCGCGCTGGTGGGCGGTGTAGCGTTCGGGCACGCTGGCGATCAGTCGGCACCTCGGGCCTGGGCGCAGTATTTGCCTGGGCCAGCCCCGGTATCACCCATGCAACCGCGCAAACCGTGGCTAATGGCCTGCACGTGACCTTTGCCGTGGCACTGGTCTTGATCGTCCTCGCAAGCCGCTTTGCCTGGCGCCGCCACAGCGCCGTGAACGGCCCGCAGAACACCCGTTGAGGCAAAAAAACAAAAAAGGCGTTGCGCCAGACCGGGTTACATCGCGCATCATGGGCACTTTCAAGCTCAAGGGTAACGTCCATGCGCGTTCTGTCATTGATGATGGGTCTTACGACGCTGGCCGCCAGTCTGGCGTTCTGCGCCAGCGCGATGGCGAATGAAGAAAGTCAGTTGGTGCAACAGATCAACCAGTACCGCAGCCAGGTGCAGCGCTGCGGTGACCAGGGTTCACAGGAGCTGCCACCGCTGGCCAGCGACACGCGGCTGGTGTTGCCAGCCACCAATGTCGGCGATTTGCAGCAAGCGCTCGCGCGGGCTGCGTACCCGATGGTCAACGTGCAAGCCATCAGCCTGTCGGGGCCCAAGGATGCCCAGGCGGCCATGAAGGCGGTGCGGGAAAGTTTCTGCCGCGTGGTGCTGGACCCGCAATTTGTCGACATCGGCGTGAGCAACAGCGGCGAGGACTGGCGCATTGTGCTTGCCCGCCCGCTGCTTTCCAGCGGTTTGGGTGATTGGCAGACCGAAGGCCGGCAGTTGCTCAACCTGATCAACGCCGCCCGTGAACAGCCGCGCCAGTGCGGCACCCAGGCATTTGCCGCGACCACGCCATTGTCGTGGAACGACGACCTGGCCAGCGCCGCCAACAGCCACACGCGCAATATGGCCAACGGCAACTTCTTCGACCACCTGGACCACGACGGCCGCACCCCGGGTGATCGCGCCGAACTGGCAGGCTATATCGCGAAAAATATCGGCGAGAACATCGCCGCCGGCCTCGACACGCCGCGCAAGGTGGTGGATGGCTGGCTCGCCAGCCCAGGGCATTGCGCCAACCTGATGAACCCGCAATTTCGCGAGTTGGGCGCCGCTTATGCGATGGACCCTAAAAGTGATGCGGGCATTTACTGGACCGGTTTGTTCGGCACGCAATAGCGGTTGGGCAAGCGCCCAACCCGGCCGAAGCAAGCCTGCTCGAACGCGTATGAAATCAAAGTGCCATCTTGCCGATAATTGCGCTGAACTGCTGACGATCAACTGTGTCTGTAGCTGGGCGCCATGAATGTTCAGGCGCGCTGAAGACTCTGGCAAACAAGGTGTTCTCCCAATGATGAATTGGCTGCAAGGCAGCAGCGACATGGCCGAACGCGTGCGTCAGCATGATTGGGCGAGTACACCATTGGGTCCGCTGGAACACTGGCCCGACGTACTCAAAACAACGGTCGCGCTGTGCTTTGCCTCAAGCTTCCCCCAGTCCATCAGCTGGGGGCCACACTTGATCACGCTCTACAACGATGCGTTTGTCCCCATTCTTGGCGATAAACCCTACTCGTTGGGCCGTCCTTTCAGTGAAACCTGGCGCGAAGTCTGGGATGAAGTAAGCCCCATCGCCCACGCGGCCTTTGAGGGGCACGCGACCTATGTCGAGAATTACCCGCTGGTGATTGAACGTGGCAACGGCCCGGAGCAATCGTATTTCACGTTTTGCTACAGCCCTGTGCGCGACCCGCTGGGCGCGGTCGTGGGCATGCTCAATACCGTCACCGAAACCACCGCAACCGTATTCCTCAGCCGTCGCCTGGCCGTATTGGATGCGATTGGCAGCGCGGTGGCCAACGCCACTGACGCCGAAGCCATCATGACCCTCACCACGCGCCTGCTCGCCGAGCACATGCAGGTGTCCATCTGCGCCTATGCCGACATGGAAGCCGACGAAGACAGCTTCACCATCCGCGACAACTGGGCCGCACCGGGCTCGCCGAGTATTGTCGGGCGTTACAGCCTGGCGGATTTCGGCGAGCAGGCCGTAAGGTGCCTGCGTGCAGGCGAGCCGTTTGTGGTGAATGACAACTGCGTGGAGTTCAGCCACGAGGAAGCCGCCGCCTACCAGTCGCTGGGCGTGACGGCGACGGTGTGTTTTCCGTTGATCAAGGATGGGCGCCTGACTGCACTGATGGCCGTGCACCATAAATTCGCGCGTCTGTGGTCACCGTACGACCTGGCGCTGGTGGGTGAAGTCACCGAGCGCTCCTGGGCGCATATAGAACGTGTGCGCGCCGACGCCGCCGTACGCGACGGCCTGGCGGCGATCACCGAACTGAATGCCACCCTGGAACAACGCGTAGAAGAGCGCACCGCCGCATTGACCCAGGCTGAAGCGGCGTTGCACCAGTCGCAAAAGCTCGAGGCGATCGGCCAGTTGACCGGCGGCGTGGCCCATGACTTCAACAACCTGCTGACGATCATTCGCTCCTCGGTGGATTTTCTGCGCCAGCCGGGGCTGTCCGAAGAGCGACGCACACGCTACATGAGCGCGGTTTCAGACACCGTCGAGCGCGCCAGCAAGCTCACCAGCCAGTTGCTCGCCTTCGCCCGCCGCCAGCCGTTGAACCCGGAAGTTTTCGATGTGTGCGAGCGGGTCAAGAACATCGGCGAGATGCTTGAAAGCGTGACCGGCGCGCGTATCACTGTGCAGATCGAACTGCCCCGCCTGCCATGCTATGTGCGCGTTGACCCGAGCCAGTTTGAAACCGCGCTGATCAATATCGCGCTCAATGCCCGCGATGCCATGGACGGCCGCGGCACCCTGACACTGCGCGTCGCCACGGTGGCAGCGTTGCCACTGATCCGTGGCGATGTGCAAGTACAGCAGCCGTTTGTGGCGATTGCGCTGGCCGACACCGGCAGCGGCATTACCGAGGACACTGTCGAGCGCATTTTCGAGCCATTCTTTACCACCAAGGCGGTGGGCAAAGGCACGGGCCTTGGCTTGTCGCAGGTGTTCGGGTTCGCCAAGCAATCGAGCGGTAACGTCGACGTATCCAGCACCCTCGGGCAAGGCAGCGTGTTTACCCTGTACTTGCCCGAAGCAGAAGCCGAGACGGTGCAGGCCAGCCTACCCCAGGAGGACGGCTCGCTGGTCCACGATACCGCGCAGCGGCATATTCTGATCGTCGAAGACAACCTCGAAGTGGGCCGCTTTGCCAATCAGATCCTGCAGGACCTCGGTTACCAGACCACCTGGGCCACCGACGCCGAACAGGCACTCGCGTTAGCCGGTGCCGATGTGATGGCCTTCGACGCGATTTTTTCCGATGTGGTAATGCCGGGCATGACCGGCGTGGCGATGACCAGACTGCTGCGCAAGCGTCGGCCGGACCTGCCGGTGGTGCTGACCTCCGGCTACAGCGAAGAATTGGCCGACAGTGGGTATGAAGGGGTCGAGTTCCTGGCCAAGCCCTACTCCGCCGACCAGGTGGCGCGCGTGCTGGCCAAGTCGATGCAGCGCGCCTGACGCCTACTCCGCAATCGCCACCTGGTTACGGCCCATGGCCTTGGCGCGATACAGCGCCTGGTCGGCGGTGTTCATCAGGCTGTGCAGGTCCTGATCGAGGCTGCGGGTCGTCGCCACACCGAGGCTGGCGGTCAGGCCCTGCACCGGTTCGGCAGCAAGGCCGGAGATGGCCTTGATCAGTTGCTCGGCGATGTCCCGTGCGGTTTCCAGCGAAGTATTGGGCAACAACACCGCAAACTCCTCGCCGCCGAGGCGCCCGTACACATCGGCCTGGCGAAACGATGCGCTGATCACCCCGCCAATCTGGCGCAAGACCTGGTCGCCGGCCTGGTGACCGTAGGTGTCATTGATGGCTTTGAAGTGATCCATGTCCATCATCAGCGCGCACAACGGCTGCTGGTTATGGCGACATTGCGCGTACAGCACTTGGGCATGTTCGAAGAATGCGCGGCGGTTCATCAATCCAGTGAGTTCGTCGGTCTGGGCGGCGCGCGTCGAAATCGTGTGCGCGCGTTCCATCTGCCGGGTCAGGCGAAAGGCTTTTTCCAGGGCATCCGCCAATTTACGCGTGGCGCTTGCCGCGAAGGTCGAGAACACCAGCACCACCACGCCCACGCCTACTTGCATCGACGAGGGCTGGAACAGCAGCCACAGCGTGCAGGGGAACAGCACCAGGGCCATGGAGCCCAGCGTCATGTAACGGTAAGCGGAATAACACGAGACGGCGCTGACCGACATGCCCACGGTGAACAACATGACCAGCACCTGGGAGACGCGGTCGTCGGTGGGCATCACCGCCAGGGCGCCAATGCCCCACACACCCGCGGATAGCATCAACGTCACCCAGTAACGGCGCTCCCAGCGGTCGGGGGTACGTTCGCTGTTCGGGCAGCGAAACCATTGCATGAACATCTGCACCCGCAGCAGCGAGGTCACTGCCAGCACCGATAACCAGACCAGCATGACGGTGTGGTCAAAGCGGTCCCAGCACAACCAGCAGAGCATGACGGCGGCCAGGTAACTGCCGAAAATGGCAGCGAAGGATTGACGAAACAGCAGATGCAAACGGTCGGTTCGCACCAGTTCTTCTATCAAACCATCCTGGTCCTGCCCATGCTCTAGGCCGTTCATTCAATACGCCTGCTTCGACTGCCGCGACTAGGGCGCCATTGTGGCACCCTGCCAGTACTGCGGACAACAGAATCCGGCACCTTGGCGTCCTTAAAGCGTTTCCGGCCGCAGAATCAGCACACCCAATGGCGGCACATTCAACGACAGTGACACCGGCTGCCCATGACGTGGTTCCTCCTGCGTGAAGACTTCCCCACCGTTGCCGTAGTTGGAACCGGCGTACATGTCGGCATCGCTGTTGATCACCTCGCTCCAGCGCCCGGCAAACGGCACGCCAACGGCGTAGGCTTCACGCGGCACCGGGGTGAAGTTAGCGACGACCAGCACCGGCTTGCCGTCCTTGCTCCAGCGCAGCCAGGCATAGACGCTGTTGATCGCATCGTCGCCGATCAGCCACTGGAAGCCTTGGGGCGCATCATCCTGCTCATGCAGCGCCGGTTCCTCACGGTACAGGCGGTTGAGGTCGCCAACCAGTTTCTGCACGCCCTGGTGTTCAGGGTATTGCAGCAGGTACCAATCCAGTTGCTGGTCGTGGTTCCACTCGCGCCACTGCCCAAACTCGCAGCCCATGAACAGCAGCTTCTTGCCGGGGTGCATCCACATGAAACTCAGGTATGCGCGCAGGTTGGCAAACTTCTGCCAGCGGTCACCGGGCATCTTGTCGATCAGCGAATGCTTGCCGTGCACCACTTCATCGTGGGAGATCGGCAGGATAAAGCGCTCGGACCAGGCATACACCAGGCCAAAACTCAGCTCGTTGTGATGATGGGCGCGGTACACCGGATCCTGCTGGATGTAATGCAGCGAATCATGCATCCAGCCCATGTTCCACTTGTAGTTGAAGCCCAACCCTCCCTGCTGGGTGCTTTGGCTCACACCCGGCCACGCGGTGGATTCTTCGGCGATCACCAGTGCGCCCGGTGCTTCCAGCGCCACCACGTCGTTCAAATGACGCAGGAAGTCGATGGCTTCCAGGTTCTCACGGCCGCCATGGCGGTTAGGCACCCACTCGCCGGCTTTGCGCGAATAATCGCGATACAGCATCGACGCCACGGCATCCACGCGTAGGCCGTCGATATGGAAGTGTTTGAGCCAGTGCAACGCCGAGGCCAGCATAAACCCGTGCACTTCAGTGCGGCCCAGGTTGTAGATCAGCGTGTCCCAATCCTGATGGAAGCCTTCCAGCGGGTTGGCGTACTCGTACAGCGCGGTGCCGTCGAACTGGGCCAAACCGTGGGTATCGGTCGGGAAATGCGCCGGTACCCAGTCGAGGATCACACCGATGTTGGCCTGATGGAGGGCGTTGACGAAGAAGCCGAAATCTTCCGGCGAGCCAAAGCGCGCACTCGGGGCAAACTGCGATAACGCCTGATAACCCCAGGAACCGCCGAACGGGTGCTCCATGATCGGCATCAGCTCAACGTGGGTGAAGCCCAACTGCTGCACATACGGGACCAAGCGCTCGGCCAGCTCGCGCCAACCGTACTGGCGGGAGACTTCACCGGCCTCGTCGAGCTCGCATTGCCAGGAGCCGACATGCAGCTCATAAATCGACAGCGGCGCCGAGGGTTTCTGCTTGTCGGCGCGCGACTGCATCCACTCATGGTCCTGCCAGTCCACCTGCAGCGGCGCAGCGACTTTCGAGGCGGTGTCGGGCGGCAGCTGGGTTGCCAGCGCCATCGGGTCGGCCTTGAGCGGCAGGATGCCGTGGGCACCGAGAATCTCGTACTTGTAGGCCGCACCCGGTTGCAGGCGCGGGATGAAGATTTCCCAGACGCCCGAGGGGTGACGCAACCGCATCGGATGGCGGCGGCCATCCCAGATATTGAAATCACCCACCACCGACACGCGCCGGGCGTTCGGCGCCCACACGGCAAAGCGCACACCCTGCACGCCATCGACGCTGGTCACTTGCGCGCCGAGGCAACTGCTCAGGTCACGGTGATTGCCCTCGGCAAACAGGTACAAGTCCATCTCACCGAGCAGCAACTGGCTGAAGCTGTAAGGGTCTTCTGTGATCTGCTCGCCGCCGGCCCACTGGATTTTCAGCAGGTAGTTCTGGCGTGTCTTGAAGTGGCCGACAAACAAACCTGGCACCGGGCTGGCGTCCAGGTTGCCGAGCGTCTCACCGCTGTCTCGCGCCAGCACCTGAACACTCAGGGCTTCGGGCAGAAACGCGCGGATGAACTGGCCGCCTTGCTCGTCATCATGTGGCCCGAGAATCGAGAACGGGTCATGGTGTTCGGCGCGTACCAGTGCTTCGACGTCCTTGGACGCCGGCATTGCAGTCAGTTTCGGTTGCAGCGGTTCTTTATTTGTAAAGCTCATGACGTCTCCCCACCGCGTGCATTTTTCGATATAGGTGTTAGCCCGCTGAGCAGACCGTGCAAACCTTGCAACGGCACCGGCAACCAGGTCGGGCGATTTTCCGCTTCGTAGGCCACTTCATACGCGGCCTTTTCCAGGCTGAACAACGTCAGCGCAGCGCTCTGGCCTTTGGCATCCTGCCAGTCATGCGCCAGTGTAGACGTCGCCTGATGATAAGCCTGGGTAAATGCCTGACGTGCTTCACTCAAGTACCGGTCGGTCACGCGCTTGCGGGCAATGTCCGCTTCGGGCGAGTGATCCACACCTTGCACATTCAAGGCCATGGCGGCGGCGTAATCGAACGAGCGCAGCACGCCACTGACATCTTTGTAGGGGCTGTGCTTGCCGCGTCGCTCATGCAGCGGCCGCGCCGGTTCGCCTTCAAAGTCGATCAAGTATGCATCGCCCTTGACCACCAGTACCTGGCCCAGATGCAAGTCACCATGAACCCGGATCCGCAACCCGCCGGCCGTGGCTTTCGCCAGGGCCTGAACGTGCGTGCCGATGGCTTTTTTCTGCGTCAGCAATTCACTGACCAACGCCTGATCGGCAGGGTTCAATTGACTTTGATGAAGCTTGAGCAGGTGCAGCGCGCGGTCGATCTGCGCGCCCACGTCCTTGGCCCAGGCCTGGGTGTCCTTGACGCTCGTGACTTCAGGCTTGAAGTCCTTGTTGGTGGTTTTTGCCGCCAAGACCGCGTGCATTTCACCCAGGCGCTGGCCGAGCAAACCAGCAAAGTCTTGCAGTTCGCCGAGGGCGTTGTAGTGCTGTTCCTGTTCGGATATGGCTTCGGCCAATTCATCGCGAATCGCCCGCTCCAGGCTGTTTTGCGTCCAGGCCCATGCATCGCCCTGGTTGCTGAGGTAGCCCTGGGCAATCATCAGCAGGTTGTCTTGCCCTTCACCGTCACGGCGCACCATCGAGCCCAGCAGCGGCGAGATGTTGGGGTAACCGGCTTCGGTCAGGTAAGCGCTCATTTCCAGCTCCGGGTGCACGCCGGCGCTGACTTTGCGGATGAGCTTGAGCACCAGGCTTTCGCCTACCACCACCGAACTGTTGGACTGTTCGGCAGCCAGGTAGCGCACCTGCGGCTCGTCGCCCAGTTGCAGTTTGGCCAGATGCGGCGTGGCCTCGAAGCGCAAATCACCTTCGCCGGTGTTCAGCACGGTGCCGGCTTGCAGGCCATGGATCACCGCACGAATAAAGTGCTCAAGGCTGAAGGCGTCGGTCACCAAACCGACCTGACGCGCACGGCGTACACGGGCGAGCGCCAATTGCTGGGGCAGCGCACTGGTGAGCTGGTCTTCGCCGAGAAAACCGAACGGGAGCTGATAGCGGCTGACCTGGCCAGCGCTGCTCACCTCGATTTCGCTGAGCAGCACCGGGTGCTGCGGGTCGCCAAAGCGCACGCCGTAGGCAATGTGCACGCTGTCGATGGCGGTGTCCTTGCCGGCAAACCAGCGCCGCTTGGGCAGCCAGGCGGGCAGTGAGGTTTGTTCCAGGGTGCTGCGGCACGGTTCTTCGAGCAGTTCTTCCATGCGTTTTTTCAATACCAGTGTGGTGAAGTCCGGGATGCTTTGCGCCGGTTCCACATGCCAGCTCGGCATCTGGTTTTCCGCCGCCAGCACAAACCAGTAGAAACCGTAAGGCGCCAGGGTCAGCAGGAAATTGAGCTGGCCAATCGGCGGGAAGGCATTCCCGCCGAGCATCTCCACCGGCACCATGCCGGCGAACGCCGACAGGTCCAGTTCGGCGGCCTGGGCACTGCGTGACACGTTGGCCACGCACAGGATGATTTCCGTGCGGCCGTCTTCGCCGGTGAATTCACGGGTGTAGGCCAGGATACGGCGGTTGCTCGGCGAGAGCATTTTCAAGCTGCCACGGCCAAAGGCCTTGGACTGCTTGCGCACTGCGAGCATGCGCCGGGTCCAGTTCAGCAAAGAGTGCGGGTCCTGAGCCTGGGTTTCGACGTTGACCGACTGGTAGCCGTAAAGTGGGTCCATGATCGGCGGCAGCACCAGGCTCGCCGGGTCGGCGCGGGAAAAGCCGCCGTTACGGTCGATGGACCACTGCATCGGCGTACGCACGCCGTCGCGGTCGCCCAGATAGATGTTATCGCCCATGCCGATCTCATCGCCGTAATACAGGGTCGGCGTGCCCGGCATCGACAGCAGCAGGCTATTGAGCAGTTCGACGCGGCGGCGATCACGCTCCATCAGCGGCGCCAGGCGTCGACGAATACCCAGGTTGATCCGCGCGCGACGGTCGGCGGCGTAGTAGTTCCACAGGTAGTCGCGTTCTTTGTCGGTGACCATTTCCAGGGTCAATTCATCGTGGTTGCGCAGGAAGATCGCCCACTGGCAATTGGCGGGAATCTCCGGGGTCTGGCGCAAAATATCGGTGATCGGGAAGCGATCTTCCTGAGCCAGCGCCATGTACATGCGCGGCATCAGCGGGAAGTGGAACGCCATGTGGCATTCATCGCCGTCGTCACCCTTTTTGTCACCGAAGTACAGCTGCGTGTCTTCCGGCCATTGGTTGGCTTCGGCGAGCAGCATGCGGTCGGGGTAATGCGCGTCGATCTCGGCACGGATCTGCTTGAGGACGTCATGGGTTTCCGGGAGGTTTTCGTTATTGGTACCGTCGCGTTCGATCAGGTACGGAATGGCGTCCAGGCGCAGGCCATCGATGCCCATGTCCAGCCAATAACGCATCACCGACAGCACCGCCTTCATCACCTGCGGGTTGTCGAAGTTAAGGTCTGGCTGGTGGGAATAGAACCGGTGCCAGAAGTACTGGCCGGCGACCGGGTCCCAGGTCCAGTTGGATTTTTCGGTGTCGAGAAAGATGATGCGGGTGCCGTCGTATTTCTGGTCGTCATCGGACCACACATAGAAGTCGCGCGCGGCCGAACCTGGCTTGGCCTTGCGCGCACGCTGGAACCAGGGATGCTGGTCGGAGGTGTGGTTGATCACCAGTTCGGTGATGACCCGCAGGCCGCGTTGGTGGGCTTCGGCAATAAACCGCTTGGCGTCGGCCATGGTCCCGTAGTCGCTGTGCACGCCACGGTACTCGGCGATGTCATAGCCGTCGTCACGGCGTGGCGAGGGGTAGAACGGCAACAGCCAGATGGTGTTTACGCCCAGGTCGGCGATGTAATCGAGCTTGGCGATCAGCCCGGGAAAGTCACCGATGCCATCGTTGTTGGAGTCGAAATAGGATTTGACGTGAACCTGATAAATCACCGCATCCTTGTACCAGAGCGGGTCTTTGATAAAGGTGGCAGCCTTGGGTTTCTTCGCCATTGGTAACTCCTGAAAATACTGAAAAACCAACTGGTGGAGCGCGCTCCCTGCAGGCGCCGTGTACCGGCGCCCGCAGGTGACTGGCTGGTTTCAGGAGGTGGTGATTCTCCAAATTCCAAACGGCATGTGCGGCTCCAGCCGCATCCACTGAGTCTTGCCGTACCAGGTCCAGCGATGCCCGTTCATCAAGTCTTCGCCTTGGGTCTGGGCATCGTCCGGCAAGCCCAGTTCCCACAGTGGCAACTCGAAATGCGCTTCCTGGGCATTGAACGGGTCAAGGTTCACCGCGACGAGAATGAAATTGCTGCCGTCTTCACTGCGTTTGCCGAAGTACAGGATGTTGTCGTTCCAGGCGTTGTAGAGCTTCAACCCCAAGTGCGTCTGCAACGCGGGGTTCTGCCGGCGGATACGATTGAGCTGCGCGATCTCGGCAATGATGTTGCCGGGCGCGGTGAAATCACGCGGACGGATCTCGTACTTCTCCGAATCCAGATACTCCTCCTTGCCCGGCACCGGCGCGGCTTCGCACAACTCAAACCCTGAATACATGCCCCACAGGCCCGAGCCCATGGTGGCCAGTGCGGCGCGGATCAAGAAGCCCGGTCGCCCGGATTCGTGCAGGAAGCCGGGGTTGATGTCCGGCGTGTTGACGAAGAAATTCGGTCGGTAGCACTCGCGCCAAGGCGATTCGTTCAACTGCGCAAAGTACTCGCTCAACTCGGCCTTGGTATTGCGCCAGGTAAAGTAGGTGTAACTCTGCGAATAACCGACCTTGCCCAGGCGCGCCATCATTGCAGGCGTGGTGAATGCTTCGGCGAGGAAGATCACGTCCGGGTGCTTGCCGCGCACGTCGCTGATCAGCCATTGCCAGAAGGGCAGCGGTTTGGTGTGAGGGTTGTCGACCCGAAAGGTCTTCACGCCCTCTTCCACCCAGCCCAGCACGACGTCGCGCAATTCAGTCCACAAGCTCGGGATTGCATCGGCGGCATAGAAGTCGACGTTGACGATGTCCTGATATTTCTTCGGCGGGTTCTCGGCGTATTTGATCGTGCCGTCCGGGCGCCAGTTGAACCAGCCCGGGTGCTGCTTGAGCCACGGGTGGTCCTGGGAGCACTGGATGGCAAAATCCAGAGCGATTTCCAGGCCGTGGTCCGCGGCGGCCTTGACCAACCGGCGGAAGTCATCGCGGCTGCCCAGTTGCGGGTGGATGGCTTCATGGCCGCCCTCCTCGCTGCCAATCGCGTACGGGCTGCCGGGATCATTGGGGCCGGCGGTCAGGGAGTTGTTCTTGCCTTTGCGATGGCTGCGCCCGATCGGATGGATCGGCGGGAAGTACAGCACGTCAAAGCCCATGTCATGGATCATCGACAGGCGCGAGTGAACATCGTTGAACGTGCCGTGGCGGGCAGGATCGTCGGTGATCGAGCGCGGAAACAACTCGTACCAGCTGGCAAACTGCGCCGCTGTGCGCTCCACATCAACCGGGTAAACCGGGCTGACGCTCAAGTAGGCACGATGGTCGGCCTGGGTCATCAGGTGTGCACTGTCTTCGTGCAGAAACTGCGCGACCTGCTCGGTTTCCAGCAAGCCCGACAGTTCGTGGTGCAGCAGCATCAGGCGATCGCGCAGCTCGTTGTCACTGCGCTCGGCGGCCTGCAACACCAGGCTGCGACCTTCCTGCAGTTCAAGGCTGACCGGCACGCCGGCCTCGTGTTTTTTGCGCAGCTCATAACAAAAGCTGGCAAAGGTATCGATCCAGGCTTCAATGCAATATTCGTGGGGACCTTGCTGCGTCACGGTGAACGCGCCTTCCCAGCCATTGTTACCGACGTCGGCCATCACCACGCTGTGCCAGCTTTCGTCTTGCAACGGGCGCCAGCGGATCAGTACGGCAAGCTTGTCATGGCCGTCAGCAAAGACCTTGCTGGTGACATTGATGCGCTGGCCGACCACGGCTTTCACGGCAAATTCGCCGCCGTCGATTACAGGCGCGGTACTTTCGATGGCGATCCTGGGCAATAACAACGCCTGGGATAGCGGCAAAATGGAATCGTCTGGAGCCAGTGTTTCAGCAGTCATCGAGCATCTTCCCCTTACGCCCTGTGGACGCTCTTTGCTTGATCCGAATTCTGATAGGGCAACGCTCTCCCTGAGCAAGGCCGTAATAGGTCCGAGCCTGGCGTCAGGTGAAAAGTTCAGGTGGATATGTCGCCATTGGGCGGGGAATCAATTCCCCCAGGCGGATGTCCACCGGTAGAGCAAAGCACAAAGGAGGCCACACCGATGAATATCCCGATTCCGGCTGAAACACCTGATCCGAACATCGACGACCCAACGTTACCGCCCGCTGAGCCGAAGCCGATTCCCGAACAGGAACCCCCTGAAAACGACCCACCGCCGGTGCAGGAACCGCCAACAAGCGAGCCACCGGTCATTCTGTGACGCAGATGTTGCAGATTCAGCATCCGCTCGCCGGGTCAGCCTGGTACTCCGGCGCAGCACTGGCCGCTGAACCGTGACTCGCGAGCGGGCGTTGACGCAGAAAATTCCCACCCACTTAAAAGGCAAACCCCTAACCCCAACTGACGTGGACGTTCTCATACTGATTTTGCGCTGATTCCATTTCCAAGCCCCTGGCCCCAGCGCTCGTCCGATTTGTTTTTGAGGATTTATCATGTCGACCATCCATCAGCCGTCGCGCGCCCGCGCCGAAGTCACCCCAGGCCATCTTCACGCCCACCCCATTTCACCCTCACCCGTAAGCGTGTCTGCTCAAGCGCTGGACGCGTTGCTCCGGTCGGCACCAAGCACCACCCGCGAGCCGATGCGTGCAGATGGAGCCCCACCCCCAGCCGCCGACCAGGCTGCCCTGGAAAAACAGCTCAAGCAGCTCTGCGACCAGTTGGACCGCAAAACCGTCGAGCGCCTGATGCGCGACCCTGGGTCCAGAGAGTCAACAGCCAACTTCAACACGATCGACCGGCTGTTGACCCCAGACAACCTCAAGTGCCTGTTGAGCGGCCCCAACGCAACGTCCTGCTTCAAGATCCTTGCCAGGATCGAAACCCAACTCAACAAAGATTCGATCGACGCGGTCTTGAGCCCCATTGAAACCGAGCAGGTCGGCGCCTATCGCAATTACGTGGAGGCGGCGCTGTTCGCGTTGAAAGCCAGTTTGATGAAAGCCTCGCCGGGCAGTCGCTTTGATATGGTTCGCGCGTTCTCCCGCCAGGAGCACGCGCCCCTGACCAGCATTCAGGACTCCATGCGCAGCCTGGAGGCCAAGGGTAAACACCTCTGCGACATTGCCACTCAGGTCCGGAAGGTGACCGAGCCGTTGCAATATGCGCATCTTGAGGATTGGCAGCGACGGGATCACTACGAGTCCGACTGTAAAAACCACCCCAGGACCTACAGTTTCACTCACACGCTGGAGTCCACGCTCGACCACCCGTGTGAAATCAGAAACTTCGTCACCGACCGGGACAAGCTGGACGTCACCGGCATTCGCCGGCAACTGAATAAACCGCTGCACTGGGTCAACCAGTTATCCGGCGCCAGTGGTGAGGTGCAGCTGAAATACTCGCGTGCACACAATGCCAGCGTGCTGGTGATTTCCGGCAACCAAGGGGAGCCTGCGCTGGTTGCGAAGATATTTGGCCAGGTGAAGGAAACCGATCTACTCACCTGATCGGCGGTCATCATCACTCTCGAACGCCCTGACGATCCGGGGCATCACGCTGAATACCGCCAAGGCCAGCAAGGTACTGAGCACCGCTGTCGATTCGCGGCCCATGCCGGCGGCAACCCCGATTGCCGCCGTCATCCACAGGCCGGCAGCCGTGGTCAGGCCTTTGACGTGCTGGCCCTGCTCATCTTTCTTGCCTTTGAGAATGGTGCCGGCGCCGAGAAATCCGATGCCGGCAATCACGCCTTGCAGCACCCGGCTCATCGCATCCGCCTGGCTGCCGGACGTCTGCGGCACCAATACAAACAGCGCGGCGCCCAACGCCACCAGCATGTGGGTGCGTACACCCGCCGCCTTGCCCTTTTGTTCCCGTTCGAACCCGAGAATGCCGCCCAGGAGCGCGGCGATCAGCAAGCGCACGGTGATCTGGGTGAGTTGTTTCGCATCGCCGATGTCGGCAAATTCGGCTTGCAGGGTTTGCCACACTTCGCTCCACCAGGCATCCATGGAAAGCGGTCCTTTGTGATTATGGGTTAAGCATGGACAACGGCGACCGCCAGTCAGTTGCCTGGAACGCCGGGCAACCGGGTGAACCCTAATGATCACCCGCCAATGGAAAAGGAGATCACCATGCCTGTACGTATCGATAACCAGACGTGCTACTTCAAGGTCGATGAAAACGGCCAGGAGCGCAGCCTGCCTGCGTCCGAGGTGACGGTCAGCACCGACAGCCTCAAGGCCATGTCTTTTGTGACGCTGGATAACGACAGGGTCTACATCACCGAGGCCGAAGCCGATGCCTTGACCGTCGCCGGTGCCGTGGATGGACGCAAACACTTGAAGGCGACCGACAGTGATTCGGTGATTTGATTGATCTGTATCAATGTGCGTTTATTGCCGCTGCACTCCTGGCGCCATGGAGTGCAGCATCTGGCCGCGGTCTTGCTGAAAAACCCCATCTGATCCGCTTTTTATCGCCCTAGCTGAGTCTGTTATGCACACAGAGCGGCGTCCATAGTTCATCCGCCTGATGGAGGCTGATGAGCGAACGACCATGAGCGAAAAAATCCCAACCGTGGAAACCTTTGAGCCCATACACCCAAAGAAGGTGAAGGCCAAATCCAGCGACACCCTGATCCATACTCGCAGCTTCACCGGCTTGTTTCGCACCTTGCGCGTAGCCGGCGCCGCGGTGCTGTTCCTGGCTTTTTTCGGCACCGTATGGCTGAACTGGGGTGGGCGCCAAGCCGTGCTGTGGGACTTGGCCGAGAGCAAATTCCACATCTTCGGCGCAACCTTCTGGCCCCAGGACTTCATCCTGTTGTCGGCGCTGCTGATCATCTGCGCCTTCGGCCTGTTTGCCATCACCGTGTTCGCAGGCCGGGTGTGGTGCGGCTACACCTGCCCGCAAAGCTCGTTTACCTGGCTGTTCATGTGGTGTGAAAAGGTCACCGAAGGCGAACGCAACCAGCGTATCAAGCTGCACGCGGCGCCGTGGAGCCTGAACAAGCTGGCGCGGCGCTCGGCCAAACACACGTTGTGGCTGGGCATCAGCGTGTTGACCGGGCTGACGTTTGTCGGCTACTTCACGCCCATCCGGCCCCTGGCCTTGGAGCTGCTGACGTGGCAAATGGGCGGCGTCAGCCTGTTCTGGGTGCTGTTTTTCACCGCGGCCACGTACATCAATGCCGGCTGGCTGCGTGAAGCGGTGTGCATGCACATGTGTCCCTATGCGCGCTTTCAGAGCGTGATGTTCGACAAGGACACGCTGACCATTTCTTACGATGCGGCGCGTGGAGAACACCGCGGCCCACGCAAACGAGACGTGACGCCCGCCGACGTCGGCCTGGGTGACTGCATCGACTGCCAGCTGTGCGTACAGGTGTGCCCCACCGGTATTGATATTCGCGACGGCTTGCAGATGGAGTGCATCGGCTGCGCGGCCTGCATCGACGCCTGCGATTCGATCATGGACAAAATGGGCTACGCCCGCGGGCTGGTGAGCTATACCTCCGAGCACCAACTGCAGGGCGGCAAAACCCACCTGCTCCGGCCGCGCCTGATCGGCTACAGTGCCGTGCTGCTGGTGATGATCGCCGCACTGGTGGTGGCCTTGGTAGGACGGCCGATGGTATCGCTCGACGTCACCAAGGATCGCGGCATGTTCCGCGAAAACAGCCAGGGCTTGATCGAAAACATTTACAGCCTCAAGGTCATCAACAAAACCCAGCAGCGCCAGCACTATCGCCTGGCGTTGGTGGACGCCGAGGGTTTCGTGCTGCAAGGCAAGACCGAGCTCAGCCTGGCGCCAGGGGAAATCAGCGATGTGCCGGTGTCGGTGGCGTTGTTGGCCGACAAGCCGGCGAGCAGTTCACAGACCCTGCGGTTCAAAGTGACGGACGTGGATGAGCCCTGGATCTACAGTGCGGCCGACAGCCGCTTTGTGGCGCCGATGAACCGCTGAGGTCCAACTGACACAGGCCCGCAGCCACCGTTTGCCCTGTGTTCATAATGAGAAAACTGTTTTTAAGGCCTTCATGAAACGCTACGAAAAATTCGCCGATGACATCGCAGAACTGATCCGCTCCGGCGTGCTCGGGCCCGGCCAGCGCGTGCCGTCGGTGCGCTATGCGAGCCAGACCTACGGCGTCAGCCCGTCCACGGTGTTCCAGGCGTATTACCTGCTCGAACGCCGTGGGCTGATTCGCGCGCGGCCGCGTTCCGGTTACTTCGTCAACACCCACGCACCGAGCCCGTTTTCCGAGCCGGTGGTGAGTGAGCATGTGCACGAATCCACCGAAGTCGATGTGAGTGAACTGGTGTTTTCGGTACTGGACTCCATCAAAGACCCCAACACCGTGCCCTTCGGTTCGGCCTTTCCCAGCCCGATGCTGTTCCCTTTGCCACGCCTGGCACGTTCGCTGGCCAGTGCCAGCCGCGAAATGGACCCACGCCTGGTCGTGACCGACATGTCACCGGGCAACCCGCAGCTGCGCAGGCAAATTGCCCTGCGTTACATGGTCGGTGGCCTGATGCTGCCGATGGAAGAGCTGCTGATCACCAACGGCGCGCTTGAGGCCCTGAACCTGTGCCTGCAGGCCGTGACCGAGCCGGGCGATCTGGTCGCCATCGAAGCGCCGGCGTTTTATGCCTGCCTGCAAGTGCTGGAACGTCTGAAGCTCAAGGCCGTGGAAATTCCGGTGCACCCACGCGATGGCATTGACCTCAACGCTTTGGCGCAAAGCCTCGAGCGCTACCCAATCAAAGCCTGCTGGACCATGACCAGCTTCCAGAACCCGATGGGCGCAACCCTGCCGGAAGCCAAAAAGCAGGCGTTGGTGGAACTGCTGCGCAGTCACCAGGTGCCGCTGATTGAAGACGACGTGTACGCCGAGTTGTATTACGGGCAGCACGCGCCCAAACCGGCCAAAGCCTTCGACACCGAAGGCCTGGTGATGCACTGCGGTTCCTTCGCCAAAAGCCTGGCCCCGGGTTACCGCGTTGGCTGGGTGGCCGCCGGGCGCTATGCGCAGAAGGTCGAGCGCTTGAAGCTGATGACCTCGTTGTGCCCTTCAATGCCGGCGCAGGCGGCGATTGCCGACTACCTGCAGCACGGTGGCTATGACCGCCATTTGCGCAAGTTGCGCTATGCCCTGGAAGAACAGCAAAGCGCGATGCTGGCGGCTATCGCCCGCTATTTCCCGGCCCAGACACGGGTCAGCCAGCCGGCTGGCGGGTATTTTTTGTGGCTCGAACTGCCGGAGCAAACCGATTCGCTGAAGCTGTTCCAGATGGCCCTGGCCCAAGGCATCAGCATTGCGCCGGGGCCGATTTTCTCGGCGACCCAGCGCTTCAGAAATTGCATTCGCTTGAATTACGGCAGCCCGTGGACCGAGGCGTCGGAGAAAGCGATGGAAACGCTGGGGCGGATCGTGCGCTCGTTTTGAACAGGCTCGCCGGAGCCTGACCGCCGGGAAACGCTCATCCTGTTAGCGAAGGCGTTTGGGCCTTGTTACACTCGCCGCCCCTCAACGCTCATGGATGACGCCGATGCTTCGCCCACTGTTATCCGCCCTTTGCTTGCTGGCGCTTGCCAGCCAGGCCCAGGGCCAAACCACTGCCGCCACCCCCGATCAGCTGTTCAGCGATTTCTCCCGCTGTGACGCACGTTTTTTCGAAACCCTCAACACCGCCTCCCTGCCCGCCGGCACCCTGCGCGTGGCCAAACAGGGCAACGTCAGCGCTCCAGTGGTCATGAACCCACTGCAGGAAGGCGGTCGCTATCAGGCCTTTGAGCAACCGCTGGTGGTCAACGGCGTGCGCCTCTTGGGGTATCACAATGAAGCCATGTCGCTGCCCAATGTCGGCAATTTGCTGTTCTGGGGATTCGTCGCCGAAGGTTCGGTGAGCGATGTTGCCGAGCGCCTCAAACCCTTGATCGCCGACCACGCACGCCTGGTAGCAGAACGCGGCAACGTCAGCCGCGCCGATATTCGCCGGGTGGGCGACCCGATCGGCCAATGGCGCACCGAAGGCTTGGCGGGGCCGGGCGTGGCCACGCCCTTTGGCTTTGTAGAACGTACGCTGAGCCTGGAAAAAGGGCCGACCGAGGGCCGTACGAAAGATCTTCTGCTCCTTGCAAGGCACCGTCACGCCTGCCCTGCTGCAAGTCTATCGCCCCGACCTCAACGCCAATCTGCTGGACTGACCAAGCATGCCTAACGCCTCTATTCGTGGTTTCGCCCTGCTGGCCGTTGCCGCAGTCGTCACCGGTTGCGCGCACCAGCCAACCCCCGCCGAACTCAACCTGCAGCATTGCGTCAACACCAGCAAGGCCATGAGAGCCGAGCAAAATCAGCAGGTGATTCAAGAGTCAGAGCTGTGCCTGACGAAGAACACCCTGCCGCCCAAAATCAAGAGCACCGTGTACCTGCTGCAGTCAGTGGCCTACACAAACCTCAAGCAGTATCCGCAAGCCATCAGCGCGCGCGAAAAATCCATCGCCACCAACCCGCACCCCGAACCGCGCGCGACCCTGGAGCTGAGCTACCTGTACCGCCTCAATGGCAACCCGCAAAAAGCCCTCGAACTGGTGCAGTCCAATCTGGATGCCGGCCTGGGCGAGAATGGCAAAGGCGCCGGGTTCAACATGCCGACGTTTCTATCATCTGGGCCTGGCGCTCTACGATCTCGGCCAGTACCGCGAAGCCGCCGAAGCCTACAGCGCCGGACTGATCAAACAGCCTGACTACGCGTGGGCCTACTACCAGCGAGCGCTGGCCTATGACCGGCTGGGCGACAAGGAAAACGCCCGTCGCGATTTGACCCAATTCGCCAAACGCGTCGACCCAAGCACGGTGGAGGCGCAACACAAGGCGCAGTTGGCGGCGTATCAGATCATGCTGCCCTGAGCGTCGCAGTGAGGCGCCCCTTGGGTGCCTCACTCAACAGCCGGTCAACAGCGGTGATCAGCGACCGCCGCCCAGGTCCAGGAAGGTGCCGGTGGTGTACGAGGCCTTGTCCGACAGCAACCAGATAATCGCCTCGGCCACTTCGTCCGGGCGCCCGCCACGGGCCATCGGAATGCCGGATTCCAGTTTGCTGACCCGGTCCGGGTCGCCACTCAGGGCGTGGAAGTCGGTAAAGATATAGCCGGGCCGCACGGCGTTGACGCGAATCCCTTCACCGGCAACTTCTTTCGACAGCCCCAGCGTGAAGGTGTCCAGTGCTCCCTTGGAGGCGGCATAGTCGACGTATTCACCCGGCGAACCCAGGCGCGCCGCCACTGACGACACGTTGACGATACTGCCACCCTGCCCGCCATGCCTTGGCGACATGCGCAGCACCGCATGCTTGGCGCACAGGATCGGCCCGAGCACGTTGGTTTTCATGATCTTGAGGATGCGGAATTCGGACATCTCATCGACCCGCGACTTATGCCCCACGGTGCCGGCGTTGTTCACCAGCGCGGTGACACGGCCCAGCTCGGCATCCACGCGACTGAACAGCGCGACCACTTCATCCTCGATGCTGACATCCGCACGCACTGCAATCGCCTGGGCGCCGAGGGCGCGAACCTGTTCGAGCACGCTGTGGGCGGCGTTTTCGTCGGACTGATAGTTGATGCAGATGCGGTAGCCCTCGCGAGCGGCCAGTAATGCCGTCTCGGCGCCGATGCCACGGCTGCCCCCAGTGATGATGACGACTTTGTCCATGCGTGCAGTCTCCTGACTCAACCTGATGGTTAGGGTTGGGGCCAAGAATACTCGTCACGCACGGCTTTTGTCAGGCGCTCCCGCCTCTTCGCCACGCTGGATGTCGGCCATGAAACCGTCAGCCGGCAAGGGATGCCCCAACAGATAGCCTTGCAGCGAGTTGCACCCCAGGCGGGTAAGGAAACTCTGCTGCACATCGGTCTCCACGCCTTCGGCGACAATCCGCAGCCCCAGGGCCTGGCCGAGGGCGACGATGGCGGAAACGATGGCGGCATCGTCGCTGTCGTGTTCCAGGTCGCGGACAAACCCGCGATCGATCTTCAGCTCATTGGCGGGCAGGCGCTTGAGGTACATCAGGCTCGAATAGCCGGTGCCGAAGTCATCGATGGACAGGTCGACGCCCATGTCCGACAACTGCTGCAACACCGTCATGCTCGCGTCGGCGTCACTCATGGCGGTGGTTTCGGTGATTTCCAGGGTCAGGCTATTGGCCGGCAACTGGTGACGGTCAAGGGCTGCGGCCACACTCTCGACCAGCCCGGCATGGCAAAACTGCAAGGCCGACAGGTTCACCGCAATGCGCCAGTCTTCATAGCCCAGCGCATACCACAGCCGCATCTGACGACAGGCTTCGTTCAACACCCACTCGCCGATAGGAATAATCAACCCGGTCTTTTCCGCCAGGTCGATAAACGTCGCAGGCAACAACAGACCCTGCTGCGGATGCTCCCAGCGCAGCAAGGCTTCGGCGCCGACCGGGATGCCGCTCAACGCATCGATCTTGGGCTGGTAATACAAACGAAATTGCTCGTGCTCGAGGGCGTTGCGCAGGTCCTGCAATAACTGCAACTGCTTGCGTGCGTCGGTGTTCATCGACGCATCAAAGAAGCTGTAACCGTTCTTGCCCATGCCCTTGGCGTGGTACATGGCAGCGTCGGCGTTCATCAACAGCTCTTGCGGGTTATTGCCGTTGCCCGGAAACAGCGCGATACCGATGCTGGCGGAGATTTTCAGTTCATGCTCGGCAACCTTGAAGGCACGGTTGATCAGCCCGACCTGACGTTCGGCGAGGCCCACGGCGTCGTCCGGCTGCGTCAATTGCACCAGCAACACAAACTCATCCCCGCCGATACGGGCCAAGGTGTCATGGCTGCGCAGGTCCTCGCGCAAGCGCAGGCCCACCTCGCGCAACAACTGGTCACCCATGTGATGACCAAACGCATCGTTGACCGGTTTGAACCCGTCCAGGTCGATAAACATCAGGGCAAAGCAACCGCCCTGCTCCTTCACCGCCTGAATGGCTTGCTGAATACGGTCGGCGAGCAAGGTGCGATTGGGCAGGCCGGTGAGCATGTCGTGCAGGGCCAGGTGCGTCAGTTCCTGGTTGGCCAGGGTCAGGGAGTCGGCGAGTACGGCAGTGCGCGCTTCAAGGCGAGCGTCAAGCAACGAAGTCAGCAGCGCGATGATCAACACGGCCAGCGTGGTCACCAGCACCAGGTTGTCCAGGCCCTTGCCGCTCAGGCCCGTCAGGGCGGCGCCGCAGAAGCTGTTGTCATCAAAGCGCGCGGCGGCCATGCCGGTGTAGTGCATGCCCACGATTGCGATGCCCATCACCACGGCTGCGCCGCCGCGTGCCAGGCGTACGTAAGGCGTGTTACGACGCAGATTGAAGGCGATCCACAGCGCAGCGCCGGACGCGATGACCGCGATCAACAATGAAGCGCCGAACAGGGTCGGGTCGTAGTCGATGCCCGGCGTCATGCGCATCGCGGCCATGCCGGTGTAGTGCATGCTGCTGATGCCCGCGCCCATGATCAGCGCACCGAACGCCAGTTGCCAGGCCGGCAGGCGTGGCTGGCTGACCAGCCATAAGGCAAAGCCGCTGGACAACACGGCGATCAGCAGGGACAGCGCGGTGATGCCCAGGTCAAACCCGAGAGCAAACGGCAAACGCAAGGCCAACATGCCGATAAAGTGCATGGACCACACGCCTACGCCCATCGCCAATGCGCCGCCCGTCATCCACACGTACACGGCGCGGCCCCTGGCGGTCGCGAGACGGCCGGCGAGGTCCAGCGCGGTGTAGGACGCCAGGATCGCGACGAACAGGGAAATCACGACCAAGGAGGGGGAATAGCTACCGATCAGCATGGAATGTCTCAGAACTGACGGGCCTGGAGCGCCCGTGCCAAGTGGCAAAGCGGGCGATTGTAGCGAGAATAATTATGGGCGCGTTGATTAATTACCATGGGGCAATTAGTGGCGCTTTGACGTCAATCTACTGGCTTAACGTTGCGGTGGTCGGGGCTTGAAGTGGCGTCTGGATCGGCGACTTCGGGAGGGGCTTGCCCCCTCCCGGCTCTAGAGGGCAGCAACGGACAGCGGCTCAATCACTCCTTGAACGCCACCTGCCCATCCCACCCACCGCCCAGCGCCGCGATCAATTGCACACTCGCCACCAACCGCGTCTGCAACAACGTCAGCACGGTCCGCTCATTGCTAAGGGCCGTGGCCTGCACCGTGACGACATCCAGATACGCAATCAACCCGGCCTTGTACTGATTCTGCGTCAACCGCAGCGATTCGCGCGCAGCTTCCAGCGCTTCATTGCTGACGACCGCCTCATCCTCCAGCACCTTCAACTGCACCATGTAGTTTTCAACCTCGCGAAAACCATCCAGCACCGTCTGGCGATACTTGGCGACCGTCTCGTCATACGAGGCCACGCTGCGATCAACCTCCGCCGAACGCTGCCCACCGTCGAACAACGTCATCGCCAACTTCGGCCCCACCGACCAGAAGCGGTTCGGCAGGCTGATCCAGTCGGCGTAGGTGCTGCTGGAATAGCCCCCGGCCAGACTCAAGGTCAAATCCGGATAATAAGCCGCCTTGGCCACACCGATATTTGCGTTCGCAGCGATCACCGAGCGCTCAGCCGAGGCAATGTCCGGACGGCGCTCCAACAGTTGCGACGGCAGGCTCACGGGAATCTGCGGCAAGGCTGGAATATCTTTGCTCACCGCCAGGTTGAAGTTGGCCGGTGCCTCGCCGATCAATACCGCAATGGCGTTTTCCAACTGGGCCCGCTGCCAGATCAAGTCGATCAGGCTGGCCTGGGTGGTCTTGAGCTGAGTTTGCGCCTGAGCGATCGCGTCCTTGCCGGAAACACCGGCGCGGTATTGGTTTTCGGTCATTTGCAGCGAACGCTGATAAGTGTCCAACGTGGCCTGCAACAACCGCGTCTGTTCATCCATGACACGCAGTTGCAAGTAGTCTTGCACCAGCTCCGATTGCTGGCTCAAGCGCATCGCCGCCAGGTCTGCCGAGCTGGCCTCGGCCGTGGCTTCATTGGCTTCCAGGCCGCGGCGCAATTTGCCCCACACATCCGCCTCCCAACTCACGCCCAGTTGCGCGTTGAGGGTGTCGCGGATACCGCTGCTGGAACTGCTCAGGCTGGCGTTACTGCTGCCGGTGCCCTGGCTGGCGCGGGTTTTTCCGGCACTCAGGTCCACCGTTGGAAAGAACGCGCCGCGCGCGCTGCGCACCTGGGCCTGGGCCTGACGGAAACGCGCTTCGGCCTGGGCCACGGTCTGGTTGGCGTTGTTCAGGCGCGTCACCAGGTCATTCAGCTGGCGGTCGCCGTACAGCTCCCACCAGGCGCCCCGCGCCAGCGAATCGCTGGGCGTGGCCTGGCTCCAGCCCTGGGCTTCTTTGAATTGCACCGGCTCGATGACATCCGGACGTTTGTAGTCAGGCCCGATGGCGCAGGCGCTGAGCAACGCGCCGCACAGCAGCAGGCTGGCAACGCGCAAACCACGGGGCATGCTCATGGCCAATTGGGTCAAGGTTGAATCGGTCATAGCGCAGTGTCCAAGGCAGCATCGGTACGCACGCCGCGCCAGGCGTTGAAGCGGTGGCGCGCGCGGTCAAGATAAAGGTAAACCACCGGGGTGGTGTAAAGGGTCAGGATCTGGCTGAACACCAGGCCGCCAATAATCGTCAGGCCCAGCGGCTGGCGCATTTCCGCGCCGTCGCCGGAGCCGAGCAGCAACGGCAAGGCGCCGAGAATGGCGGCCAGCGTGGTCATCAGGATCGGGCGCAGGCGCAACAGGCACGCGCTGCGGATCGATTCCACCGGGCTCATGCCGTCATGGCGCTCCAGCTGCAGGGCCAGGTCGATCATCAGGATCGCGTTCTTCTTCACCACCCCGATCAACAGGAACAAGCCCAGCAGTGAGATCAGGCTGAACTCGCCGCCCAGCAGGTAGATCGAGAGCAACGCGCCGACACCGGCCGACGGCAAGGTCGAGAGGATGGTCAGCGGGTGAATGTAGCTTTCATACAGAATGCCCAGCACCAGATAAACCGCCACCAGCGCGCCGAGGATCATGAACGGCTGGCCCTTCTGGGTCGCTGCAAACGCGTCGGCGGTGCCGGCCATCTTGGCGATCACGTCTTCGGGCAAGCCCACCTTGGCAATCGCGCGCTCGATGGCGGCCGTGCCCTGCTCCACCGTGACGCCGGGCGACATATCAAACGCGATGTTTTCCGAGGCGAACTGGCCTTCATGGCTGACCCGGTCGTCGGCCAGGCTGTTTTCGTAGTGGGCAATGGTCGATAGCGGCACCCGCGCGCCGGTGGAGGTGATCACCTGCATCTGGTTCAGGGTGATCGGGTCCTGGGCGTATTTCGGGTTGACCTCCATCACCACCTGGTACTGGTTGAGGCTGTCGTAGATGGTGGAAATCTGCCGTTGGCTGTAGGCATTGTTCAACACCGCCGTGACCATGCTCATGTCGATGCCCAGGCGCTTGGCCTGGTCGCGGTCGACCACCAGCGTCACCTGCGCCGCGCCACGGCCTTCACGGGCGTCGATGGCGGTCAGCTCCGGCAGCTCGCGCAACGCGGCGACCACTTTCGGGTACCACAGGCGCAACGCGGCCAGGTCACCGCTTTGCAGGATGTAGGAATACTGCGCGCTGGTCTGGTCGCGACTGCCGCCAAACTGCAGGTCCTGGTCGGCCATCAGGAACAAGCGCCCGCCCGGCACCAGCGGTACTTCCTTGCGAATACGCTCGATCACCGCCTGGGCCGAGATCTTGCGCTCGGCGATAGGCTTGAGGCGCACCAGCATCACCGCGTTGTTAGTGCCGTTGTTGCCGCCGATAAAGCCGGCCACGCTGAGCACTGCCGGGTCCTTGAGCACCGCCTTGCGGAAGGTCTCCATCTTCGGCTGCATCACATTGAACGACAGCCCGTCGTCGCCGCGCACAAAGCCGATCAACTGACCGGTGTCCTGTTGCGGCATGAAGGTTTTCGGCACCACCACGTACAGCGCGATGTTCACGCCCACGGTGAGCAACAGGCTCAGCAGGGTCAGGCGTCGGTGGCGCAGTACCCAGTCCAGGCTGGTGGCATACACCGCCACCATGCGCTCGTTGATCCTGTGGCTCCAGCGCTGCAAGCCGCTCATATGCCCTTTGATGTGCGGTTTGAGCCAACGCGCGCAGAGCATCGGGGTCAAGGTCAGCGAGACGATCAGCGAGACGATGATCGCCGCCGACAAGGTGATGGAGAACTCACGGAACAGGTTGGTGACGATACCGCCCATAAACAGGATGGACAGGAACACCGCCACCAGCGACACGTTCATCGACAGCAAGGTAAAGCCGACTTCCTGCGCGCCCAGATACGCCGCCTTCATCGGCGGCACGCCATCGTCGATGTGCCGGGAAATGTTCTCCAGCACCACGATGGCATCGTCCACCACCAGGCCCGTGGCCAGAATCAGCGCCATCAGCGAGAAGTTGTTCAGCGAGAAGCCGAACAGGTACATCACCGCAAAGGTGCCCACCAACGACACCGGCACCGCCAGGGTCGGGATCAACGAAGCACGGAAATTACCCAGGAACAGGTACACCACCAGCACCACCAGGGCCACGGCAATCAGCAAGGTCATCTCGGCTTCATGCAGGGTCGCGGTGATCACCGGGGAACGGTCCATGGCCAGGTTGAGCTTGACGCTGGACGGCAACACCGCCTGCAACGCCGGCAGCTGGGCCTTGATCTGCCGGACCGTCTCGATGATGTTGGCGCCGGACTGGCGGTTGATCACCAGCAGCACCGCCGAGTCATTGTTGAAAAAGCCGCTGTTGTAGCGGTCTTCCACGCCGTCGCTGATTTTTGCCACGTCGCCCAGGCGCAGGGCCGCGCCGTTCTGGTAGCGAATCAGCAGCGGCTCGTAATCCTTGGCCTTTTCCAGTTGGTCGTTGGCCTGGATCTGCCAGTTGCGCTCACTGTCTTCCAGCGAGCCCTTGGGCCGGCGCTGGTTGGCATTGGCGATGGTGTTGCGCACGTCGTCCAGGGCCACGCCGTACTGGTCGAGGGCCTTGGGTTCCAGCTCGATGCGCACCGCCGGCAGCGAGCTGCCGCCAATCTGCACTTCACCCACGCCCGGCACCTGCGACAGGCTTTGCGAAAGAATGGTCGAGGCCAGGTCGTACAACTCGCCCTTTTGCAGCACGTCGGAGGTCAGCGACAGCACCATGATCGGCGCCTGGGACGGGTTGATCTTCTTGTAGGTCGGCATGCTGCGCATGCCGCTGGGCAGCAGGTTGCGCGAGGCGTTGATGGCCGCCTGCACTTCGCGCGCCGCGCCGTTGATATCACGGTCGGAGTCAAAGGCGAGGATTACCCGCGTCGAGCCCTGGCTCGACGAACTGCTCATGGTGGTGATGCCGGCAATCGCGCCGAACGAGCGCTCCAGCGGCGTGGCCACGGTGGACGCCATCACCTCTGGGCTGGCCCCGGGCAAACTGGCGGAGACCACGATCACCGGGAAGTCGATCTGCGGCAGCGGCGACACTGGCAGCAAGTTGAAGCTGACGCCGCCGAGCAACATGATCGCCAGGCTCAGCAGCATGGTCGCTACCGGCCGGCGAATGAACGGTCCGGACAGGTTCATGACTCAACCGGCTCCAGGCTTTGCGGCTCTTTGCGCCAGCGGCGGCCAAGGCGGTCGAAGTACAGGTAGATCACCGGCGTGGTGAACAGGGTCAATACCTGGCTCACCAGCAAGCCGCCGACCATCACCAGGCCCAGGGGCTGGCGCAACTCGGCGCCAGAGCCGGTGGCCAGCATCAACGGCACTGCACCAAACAGGGCGGCCAGGGTGGTCATCAGGATCGGCCGGAAACGCAGCAGCGCCGCCTGGTAGATCGCGGTCTGCGGGTCCAGGCCCTGGTTGCGTTCGGCGTCGAGCGCGAAGTCGATCATCATGATCGCGTTCTTTTTCACGATACCGATCAGCAGGATGATGCCGATGATCGCGATCATCCCCAGGTCATTGCCGCTGAGCAGCAACGCCAGCAAGGCCCCCACCGCTGCCGACGGCAACGTCGAGAGGATGGTGATCGGGTGAATGTAACTCTCGTAGAGCACGCCCAGCACGATGTACATGGTGACCACCGCCGCCAGGATCAGCAGCAAGGTGCTCGACAGCGACGCTTCGAAGGCCTGGGCCGCGCCCTGGAACTGGGTCTGCACACCCACTGGCATGCCAATGTCTTTCTGGGTCTGGTTGATCAGCTCCACGCCTTTGCCCAGCGCGACGCCGGGGGCCAGGTTGAACGACATCATCACCGCCGGGAACTGGCCGATATGCGCGATCGCCAACTGCGCCTGACGCTGCTCCACGTGGGCCAGGCTCGACAGGCGCACCTGGCCGCCGTCGGTGGTTTTCACATGAATCTGGTTCAGCGCCGCCGGGCCGAGGGTTTCACCGGATTGCGCCTGCAACACCACCCGGTACTGGCTGGCCTGGGTATAGATGGTGGAAATCTGCCGCTGGCCGAAGGCGTCGTACAGTGCGTCAGTGATGGTCGATACGCTGACGCCCAGGCGCGAGGCGGCGTCGCGGTCGATCACCAGGAACACCTGCAGGCCTTTGTCCTGCAGGTCGCTGGCCACATCAGTGAGTTCCGGCAACTGGCTGAGGGCGTGTACCAGCTTGTCGCTCCACAGCGCCAGCAAATCGGCATCGGGTGACGACATGCTGAACTGGTACTGGGTGCGGCTGACGCGGTCTTCGATCGTCAGGTCCTGCACCGGCTGCATGAACAGGCGAATGCCCACCAGCTTGTCGATTTCCGGCTGCAGCCGTGTGATCACCTGGGCCGCACTCAAGTCGCGCTGGCCGTGCGCCTTGAGGTTGATCAACAGGCGCCCGCTGTTGAGGGTGGCGTTATCGCCATCCACACCGATATAGGACGACAGGCTTTCCACCGCTGGATCAGCCAGGATCACCTTGGCCAGCTCTTGCTGGCGCTGGCTCATCGCGGCAAACGAAATCGACTGTGGCGCTTCGGAAATACCCTGGATAACCCCGGTGTCCTGCACCGGGAAGAAGCCCTTGGGCACCACCAGGTACAGCACCACCGTCAGGCCCAGGGTGGCGATGGCCACCAGCAAGGTCAGCGGCTGGTGCCTGAGCACCCACTGCAACTTGCGCCCGTAGGCTTCGATCAGCCAGTCGATCCAGGCGCCGCTGGCCTTGTAGAAACGGCTCTGCTCTTCTTCCTTGGGTTCACGCTTGAGCAGCCGTGCGCACATCATCGGCGTCAGGGTCAGCGAGACCACCAGGGATATCAGGATCGCCACCGCCAGGGTGATCGCGAACTCGCGGAACAGCCGCCCCACCACGTCAGCCATGAACAACAGCGGGATCAACACCGCGATCAGCGACAGGGTCAGGGAAATCAGGGTGAAGCCGATCTGCTTGGCGCCCTTGAGCGCAGCATTGAGCGGCGTCTCGCCCTCCTCGATATAGCGCGAGATGTTTTCCAGCATCACGATGGCATCGTCGACCACAAACCCGGTGGCGATGGTCAGGGCCATCAGCGTGAGGTTGTTGACGGAGAAGCCCGCCAGGTACATCACGCCAAAGGTGCCGATCAGCGACAGCGGCACGGCGATGGACGGAATGATCGTGGCGCTGACACGACGCAAAAACAGAAACGTCACCATCACTACCAGCGCAATGGCGATCAGCAATTCATGTTGCACATCGGTGACCGAGGCGCGGATGGTCTGGGTACGGTCGGTGAGCACCGTCACGTCCAGGCCGGCCGGCAGGTTGTCGGTGATGCTCGGCAGCAACGCCTTGATACGGTCGACGACCTCAATCACGTTGGCGCCCGGCTGGCGCTGGATATTCAGCAGCACGGCCTGGTTTTCGTTGGCCCAGGCGGCAAGGCGCTCGTTTTCGGCGCCGTCGACAATTTGTGCCACATCCTTGAGGCGCAGCGGCGCACCATTGTTGTAGGCCAGGATCAATTCGGCGTATTGCTGGGGCGAGACCAACTGGTCGTTGGCGTCCAGCATCGACACCCGCGTCGGGCCGTCGAAGTTGCCTTTGGGCTGGTTGACGTTGGACGCGGCGATCAGCGTGCGCACGTCCGACAGGTTCAAGCCATTGGCGGCCAGGGCCTCGGGGTTGACCTTGATGCGCACGGCCTGGCGTTGGCCGCCGGCGATGCTGACCATGCCGACGCCACTGATCTGGGCAATTTTTTGCGCCATGCGCGTATCCACCAAGTCGTTGAGCTTGGGCAGCAGCATGGTCTTGGAGGTAATCGCCAGGGTCAGCACCGGGGTGTCCGCGGGGTTGACCTTGTTGTACACCGGCGGTGCCGGCAAATCCTTGGGCAGCAGGTTGGTCGCGGCGTTGATCGCGGCCTGCACCTGTTGCTCGGCGACATCCATATTGATGTCGAGGTTGAAACGCAAGGTCAGCACCGACGCACCGCCCGAGCTGGTGGACGCCATTTGGGTCAGGCCGGGCATTTGCCCGAACTGGCGCTCAAGCGGCGCGGTGACCGCGCTGGTCATCACATCGGGGCTGGCGCCGGGGTACAGGGTCATCACCCGGATGGTCGGGTAATCCACCTGAGGCAAGGCCGATACTGGCAGCAAGCGATAGGAAATAATGCCGGCCAGGACAATGGCCAGCATGCTCAGCGTGGTGGCAACCGGGCGAAGGATAAACAGCCGCGACAGGTTCATGAACCGACCTTTTGCGCCTTGCCGGCGTTAGCGCCGGTCTCCCCTTTTGCCGCAGGCTTGCCTTGCAGGTGCTCGGTCGGGGTGGTCGGCACCTCGCTGCTGTCGTTGACCACTTCGATTTCGCTGCCATCCTTCAAGCGGTCGGTGCCTTCCATCACCACGCGGTCGCCGGCCGCCAGGCCTTCCTTGATCACGGTGTTGTCGCCATCGGTATCGCCGACCACCAGTGGCTGGACCTTGACCTTCTTGTCGCCATCGAGTTTGTAGACGAAGGTGCCGTTGTTGCCAAACTGAATCGCGGCAGACGGCGCCAGCACCACGTTGTGCAAGGTGTCGGCGAGCAGGTGCACGTTGACGAACTGGTTGGGAAACAGTGCCTGGTCCTTGTTATCGAAACGGCCCTTGAATTTCAGGGTACCGGTGGTCACGTCGATCTGGTTGTCCAGGCTTTGCAGCACACCCACGGCCTGTTTTTTGGCGTCGCCACGGTCCCAGGCTTCCACCGGCAGCTTGTTGCCGGCGTGGTAACGGGCGAGGACGGTGTCCAGGGTGTTTTCCGGCAGGGTGAAGACCACACTGATCGGCTGCGTCTGGGTGATCACCGCCAGGAAGGTCGTGTCGTTGGCCGCCACCAGGTTGCCCACGTCGACCTGACGCAAGCCCACACGGCCACCGATAGGCGCGCGGATCTTGGTGAATTCGAGGTTGAGCTTGGCGTCGTCCACCGCGCCCTGGTTGGTCTTGACCGTGCCCTGATATTGCAGGACCAGCGCTTCGGCGGTGTCCAGGGTCTGCTTGGCGATACTGTCCTGGGCATACAGGTCGCGGTAACGCTGGACGTCAACCTGGGCGTTTTTCAACTGCGCCTGGTTCTGCAACAGCGTGCCCTGGGCCTGCAGCAAGGCATTCTGGTAGCTGCGCGGGTCGATTTCCGCCAGCAGGTCGCCGGCCTTGACCATCTGCCCTTCTTCAAAGGCAATCTTCACCAGCTCACCGCCCACCCGGCTGCGTACGTTAATGGTATTGAGCGCGGTGACCGTGCCCAAGGCCTTGTAGTACACCGGGAACTCACCCAACACCGCCGGCGCCACGCGCACGGGAATCGGGCCGGTGGAACCGCCGAAGCCCGGGCGCATCATCCCCGACTTGCCGGCATGCCCGGCCGGTTTTTTCTCGCCGGCATCCTTATGGCTGCCAGGCCAGAATTTCCAGCACAGGACGGCGATAACCAGCAGCACGAGCAGGCCGAACAGCCAGCGGCGGGAGTTGCGGGGGGAGGATTGCATGGAGTGATCAACCATTGGGCGCGAGAGCTTCTACTTTGGGAGGCTGAAAGATAAGCACTGAGGCGCATTAAGAAAAGCGCCTTTACCGGCTATTTACCTTGGATTACAACTTTTAACTTCTGGCCTTAGTTTATGGGCTATTTAGCTAAGCCGCTGACTCTAAATGAAAACGGCCTGGACTAGGCCAGGCCGCAATCATCTATCAAGCGTGTTACTGCGAAAAGACAGTAATGCGCTGAAACAGTTACTTCAAAACAGCCAGGGCGGCTTCGTAGTTCGGCTCTTGGCCGATTTCGCTGACCAACTCGCTGTGCAGCACGTTGTTGTTTTCGTCCAGTACCACAACGGCACGGGCGGTCAGGCCGCGCAGCGCGCCTTCGACAATCGACACACCGTAGTCAACGGCGAAGCCCGGGTCGCGGAAATCCGACAGGTTCTTCACATTTTCCAGGCCTTCAGTGCCGCAGAAACGGGCCTGGGCAAACGGCAGGTCGCTGGAAATGCACAGCACCACGGCGTTGTTCAGGTCGTTGGCCTGGGCGTTGAACTTGCGTACCGAAGTGGCGCAGGTTGGGGTGTCAACACTTGGGAAGATGTTCAGTACTTTGCGCTTGCCGGCGAAGGTGGCCAGGGTTGCGTCCGACAGGTCGCCGGCAGTCAGGATGAAATCGGGGGCCTGGGTACCGGCTTGCGGCAGCTCGCCTTCAACCTTGATTGGGTTACCACGATGGGTGACTTGAGCCATGAAGAGAATCCTTATGCTGGGTTTATTGAAACGAATTCGAGACGCGGAAGTTAACCACAAACGGGCGAAGCTACCTATGGCCGGGCGTAAATTGTCACGCGGGCGCCCGATTAACAACGGCTATGGTTTAATTGTGCGCTTTTCGCCCGCCCTTCAAGGAATTCGTTGTTGATGAATCAGCCCGCCACCAAAGTCCTGGTCATTGGTTATGTCTGGCCGGAACCACGCTCCTCGGCCGCCGGCGGGCACATGATGCAGATATTGCAGAGCTTCCTGGACCAGGGCTGGGACATCACGTTCAGCAGCCCGGCAACCGTGGGCGAACACAAGGCCGACTTGCCGGCGTTGGGCATCACCGAATGCGCCATCGAACTCAATAACAGCAGTTTCGATGATTTTATTCGCGAATTGGCCCCGGATATTGTGGTGTTCGACCGTTTCATGATGGAAGAGCAATTCGGCTGGCGCGTGGAGAAATGCTGCCCCGACGCCCTGCGCGTGCTGGAAACGTCCGACTTGCAAAGCTTGCGGGACGCCCGCCACCAGCGTTTCAAGGACCACCTCAAGGCCCACCCCGAGAGCGATGACTTCAGCGCGCTGTTCAATCCTGCATTAAAGGAAGAATTCCGGCGGATGGCCGACACCGACCTGGCCAAGCGCGAGATTGCAGCGATTTACCGCTGTGATATCAGCCTGGTGATCTCCGACGTGGAAATCCGCCTGCTCACCGAACAGTTCAAGGTGCCCGCCGCCCTGCTCCACGGGTGCCCGTTGATGCTGGAACCGCCGACCGAACCCTTCGCACCGTTCGAGGACCGCGCGCACTTCCTGAGCATTGGCAACTTCCGCCATGCGCCCAACTGGGATGCGGTGTTGTGGATGAAGAGCAGCCTGTGGCCGCTGATCCGTCAGCAATTGCCAGGAGCACAGTTACATATCTACGGTTCCTACACCCCGCCCAAGGCCACGGCATTGCACAACCCGGCGCAGGGCTTTCATGTGATGAACTGGGCCGAAGACGCCCTGCAAGTCATGGGCGCCGCGCGTATCTGCCTGGCACCGCTGCGCTTCGGCGCCGGGATCAAGGGCAAGCTGATGGACGCAATGCTCTGCGGCACGCCGAATGTCACCACGCCCATCGGCGCCGAAGGCATGGGTGATGAGCAACCGTGGCCGGGTGCGATCGAACACAGCGCACCGGCCCTGGCAGCGGCCGCCGTGGCGCTGTACCAGGACCGCGAACGGTGGACCCAGGCCCAGGAGGATGGCCGCCGCCTGCTTGCCCGCCGCTACGACCAGGCCTTTCACGGCCCGGCGCTGGTGCAATGCCTGGAGCAGTGCCGCCTCCAGCTCGCGGCCCATCGCCGGGACAACTTCACCGGCAGCATGCTGCGCCACCATGCGCATAAAAGTACGCAGTACATGTCCCAGTGGATCGAGGCCAAAAACCGCAGCGTGTAAACACCGAGGCTGGCGAGGTCGCGCGCAAGGGGGCATTATCCTTGGCAGCAACCACAATAAAGCGACGGCAGCATGACCCGAGCAACGCGAATCACCGACCCTTCCTACGAGCTGATGGACGATCACAACGGTCTGTCCATCATCTATCGCCAACACGGCTTCCCCTGCCCGCTGGTGCGCTGGCATTTCCACAAGGAATACGAGCTGCACTTGATTGTCGCCAGCTCCGGCAAGGTGTTTATCGGCGACTACATCGGCAATTTTTATCCGGAAAGCCTGTTCCTCACCGGCCCCAACCTGCCCCACAACTGGATCAGCCAGGTGGAGGAAGACGAGGTCGTGCCCAAGCGCGACATGCTGGTCAACTTCACCGACGAGCTGTTTGAGGGCGGCAGTCAGATCTTTACCGAGCTCAAGAGCCTGGCGCCGTTGCTGGAACGTGCGCAGTACGGCATCGAGTTCCGCTGCAAAAAAACCATCGCCCAGGCCATGACGTTGATGCAACGCATCGAAGACGCCCAGGGCATGGCGCGCCTGGGGCATTTCTTTATCCTGTTGGAAGTGCTGAGCGCGTGTGAGCACTACCAATTGTTGTCTGGCGTGACCACCCCGCAACTGGCGGACGAGCACAGCATCGACCGCACCAACCGCGCGGTGGACTACATTTTCGCCCACTACGCCCGCGAATTATCGCTGGAGGAAGTCGCGGAATACCTGGGGATGAAGCCGACGTATTTTTCCCGCGTATTCAAACAGGCCACGGGGCGCACCTTTATCGAGTTCGTCAACCGGTTGCGCATCAGCAAGTCCTGCGAGTTGCTGGCAGACGGCGATAAAGCCGTGACCGACGTGTGCTTCGAGTCGGGTTTCAACAACATCTCCAACTTCAACCGGCGCTTTCAGCAGCTCAAGGGCATGACGCCCTCCCACTACCGGCGCCTGGCGGTGCAGCGGCTGACGGAACAGAACCTGGCTTAACTGGTTCAGCAAGCGAAGTGATGAGTGCAAAAAAGTATCAGTCCAAGTGCGCCCAAGGATTTGTCATAACCCCATTTGAAGGCTGTAATCAACGCACACTCTTCCTGACTGTTCGTGGGAAGACACAACAACAATAACTGTCCTTCTGTAGCCCCTGGGCGCAGAAATGGAGTGCGCGATGAAGTTCACAGCAAAAACGCTGCTTGCCTGTTCTTGCATGACCGTATGCATGACCCTCAGCGCCGTCAGTTTTGGCGCGCAAACCCTGACCATTGCCACCGTCAACAACAGCGACATGATCCGCATGCAAAAACTCTCGAAGACCTTCGAGACAGAGCATCCGGACATCAAGTTGAACTGGGTGGTGCTCGAAGAAAACGTGCTGCGCCAACGCCTGACCACCGACATCGCCACCCAGGGCGGACAGTTCGACGTGCTGACCATCGGCATGTACGAAGCCGCACTCTGGGGCGCCAAGGGCTGGCTGGAGCCGATGAAGGATCTGCCGGCGTCCTACGACCTCGACGATGTTTTCCCTTCAGTGCGTGACGGTTTGTCCGTCAAGGGCTCGCTGTACGCCCTGCCGTTCTACGCCGAAAGCTCGATCACCTACTACCGCACCGACCTGTTCAAGGACGCCGGGCTGACTATGCCCGAGCACCCGACCTGGACCCAGATCGGCGAATTCGCGGCAAAACTCACCGACAAGACCAAAGAGCAGTACGGCCTGTGCCTGCGCGGCAAAGCGGGTTGGGGTGAGAACATGGCGCTGATCACGACCCTGGCCAACGGCTACGGCGCGCGCTGGTTCGATGAGAAGTGGCAACCCGAATTCAACGGCCCCGAGTGGAAGGACGCGCTGAACTTCTACGTCGACAACATGAAGAAATCCGGCCCGCCGGGTGCTTCCAGCAACGGTTTCAACGAAAACCTGGCGCTGTTCAACAGCGGCAAATGCGCGATCTGGGTCGATGCCAGCGTGGCCGGCTCGTTTGTCACCGACAAGACTCAGAGCAAGGTCTCCGACCACGTGGGCTTCACCTTCGCCCCGCACGAGACGACCGACAAGGGCACGTCGTGGCTGTACTCCTGGAGCCTGGCGATTCCCACCAGCTCCAAAGCCAAGGATGCCGCCAAGGTCTTCACCAGTTGGGCAACGTCCAAGGAATACAGCCAGCTCGTGGCCAAGACCGACGGCATTGCCAACGTACCGCCAGGCACGCGCAAGTCGACCTACAGCGACGAATACATGAAGGCCGCGCCGTTCGCCAAGGTAACGCTGGAATCGCTGAAAGTCGCCGACCCGACCAAACCGACCCTCAAGCCGGTGCCGTATATCGGTATCCAGTTGGTGACCATTCCTGAGTTCCAGGCCATTGGTACCCAGGTCGGCAAGTTCTTCTCGGGCGCGCTGACCGGTCAGCAAACGGTGGATCAAGCCCTGACCGCCGCGCAGACCACCACCGAGCGTGAAATGAAGCGGGCGGGTTATCCCAAGTAAAGCAGGCGTCCCCCTGTAAATGTGGGACCTGCTTTATGTGGGAGCTGGCTTGCCTGCGATACAGACACCTCGGTCTTTCTGTTTAAACCGAGTTGATGCCATCGCAGGCAAGCCAGCTCCCACACTGACCGCGCTTCGACTCTCGCTCCGCACGTACTTGACTGGTTCTGATCCTATGAATACCACCACTGCCAAAGTGCAAACCGCCGCGCCTGAAAAGCCGCGCAAAAGCCGCCTGGCCAACCCCGGCTGGTTCCTCGTCAGCCCCTCGGTGGCCTTGCTGCTGCTGTGGATGATCGTGCCGCTGGGCATGACCCTGTACTTTTCGCTGATCCGCTACAACCTGCTCTACCCCGGCGAAAACCAATTCGTGGGCCTGGAAAACTTCACGTACTTCATCACCGACTCGGGCTTCCTGCCCGGCGCCACCAATACCTTGCTGCTGGTGGGCAGCGTGCTGTTGATCAGCGTGGTGTTCGGCGTGTTGATCAGCGCCCTGCTTGAGGCCAGTGAGTTTTTCGGCCGCGGCGTGGTGCGGGTGATGTTGATTTCGCCGTTTTTCATCATGCCCACCGTCGGTGCGCTGATCTGGAAGAACCTGATTTTTCACCCGGTGTCGGGGATTCTCGCCGCCGTGTGGAAGCTGTTCGGCGCCGAGCCCGTGGACTGGCTGGCGCACTACCCGTTGCTGTCGATCATCATCATTGTGTCGTGGCAATGGCTGCCCTTCGCCATCCTGCTGCTGATGACCGCCATGCAGTCCCTGGACCAGGAACAAAAGGAAGCCGCACGCCTGGACGGTGCCGGCGCCATCGCGATCTTCTGGCACCTGACCCTGCCCCACCTGGCGCGCCCGATTGCCGTGGTGGTGATGATCGAAACGATCTTTTTGCTCTCGGTGTTTGCCGAAATCTTCACCACCACCAACGGTGGTCCGGGTTACGCCTCGACCAACCTCGCCTACCTGATCTACAACCAGGCGCTGGTGCAGTTCGACGTGGGCATGGCCTCGGCCGGCGGCTTGATTGCCGTGGTCATCGCCAACATCGCGGCGATCATCCTGGTGCGGATGATCGGCAAAAACCTGACTGACAAGCCTTGAGGGCCGCGCCATGACGCTTCAACAATCCCGCCGCCTGCAAAGCCTGTTGCTCGGCACCCTGGCCTGGGCCATCGCGATCCTGATTTTCTTCCCGATCTTCTGGATGGTGCTGACCAGCTTCAAGACCGAAATCGACGCGTTCGCCACCCCGCCGCAGTTCATCTTCACGCCGACGCTGGAGAACTACCTGCACATCAACGAGCGCAGCAACTACTTCGCCTACGCCTGGAACTCCGTGGTGATCTCGTTCAGCGCCACGGCCTTGTGCCTGCTGATTTCGGTACCGGCCGCCTACTCCATGGCGTTCTACGAAACCCAGCGCACCAAGGGCACGCTGCTGTGGATGCTGTCCACCAAGATGCTGCCGCCGGTGGGCGTGCTGATGCCGATCTACCTGCTGGCCAAGAGCTTTGGCCTGCTGGATACGCGCATTGCGCTGATCATCATCTACACCCTGATCAACCTGCCGATTGTGGTATGGATGGTTTACACCTACTTCAAAGACATTCCCAAGGACATCCTCGAAGCCGCCCGCCTGGATGGCGCCACGCTGTGGCAGGAAATGGTCCGCGTGCTGCTGCCGATTGCCAAGGGTGGCCTGGCTTCCACGGTATTGCTGTCGCTGATCCTGTGCTGGAACGAGGCGTTCTGGTCGTTAAACCTGACCTCCTCGAATGCCGCGCCGTTGACCGCGCTGATCGCCTCCTACTCCAGCCCCGAAGGCTTGTTCTGGGCCAAATTGTCGGCCGTGTCGACCCTGGCCTGCGCGCCGATCCTGATTTTCGGCTGGATCAGCCAGAAACAGCTGGTGCGCGGTTTGTCCTTCGGCGCCGTGAAATAACGGTCTTTCAATAAAAAATTCAAAGCGGAGGCCCATCCCATGGCCAACCTGAAAATCAAGAACCTGCAAAAAGGCTTCGAAGGCTTTTCCATCATCAAGGGCATCGACCTGGAAGTGAACGACAAGGAATTCGTGG
Source organism: Pseudomonas sp. TREG-RG-20F-10-E-6-01 (assembly GCF_022662455.1). Classification (NCBI taxonomy): domain Bacteria; kingdom Pseudomonadati; phylum Pseudomonadota; class Gammaproteobacteria; order Pseudomonadales; family Pseudomonadaceae; genus Pseudomonas; species Pseudomonas sp. TREG-RG-20F-10-E-6-01. Next base: position 441,064 of record NZ_JAKNQP010000003.1, read on the forward strand.
TCTTCGTCGGCCCCTCGGGCTGCGGTAAATCCACCCTGCTGCGTCTGATCGCGGGCCTTGAAGAAGTCACCGAAGGCACCATCGAGCTCGATGGTCGCGACATCACCGAAGTCACCCCGGCCAAGCGCGACCTGGCAATGGTGTTCCAGACCTACGCGCTGTACCCGCACATGAGCGTGCGCAAGAACATGTCGTTTGCCCTGGACCTGGCCGGCGTCGACAAGAAGCTGGTGGAAAGCAAGGTCAGCGAAGCGGCGCGCATTCTCGAACTCGGTCCGCTGCTGGAGCGCAAGCCCAAACAGTTGTCCGGCGGCCAGCGTCAACGTGTGGCCATCGGCCGCGCGATTGTGCGTAACCCGAAGATCTTCCTGTTCGATGAACCGCTGTCCAACCTCGACGCCGCCCTGCGCGTGCAAATGCGCCTGGAGCTGGCGCGCCTGCATAAAGAGCTGCAGGCGACCATGATTTACGTGACCCACGACCAGGTCGAAGCCATGACCCTGGCCGACAAAGTGGTGGTGCTCAACAGCGGCCGCATTGAACAAGTCGGCTCGCCGCTGGAGCTGTACCACCAGCCGGCCAACCTGTTTGTGGCAGGCTTTCTGGGCACGCCGAAAATGGGCTTTCTCAAGGGCAAAGTCACCCGTGTCGAAGGCCAGGGCTGCGACGTGCAACTGGACGCCGGCACCAGCATCAGCCTGCCATTGAGCGGCGCCACCCTGAGCGTCGGCAGCGCGGTGACCTTGGGCATTAGGCCGGAGCACCTGGAAATCGCCTCGCCCGGCCAAACCACGCTGACCGTCACCGCCGACGTTGGCGAACGCCTGGGCAGCGACACCTTCTGCCACGTGATCACTGCCAACGGCGAGCCGCTGACCATGCGCATTCGTGGCGACATGGCCAGCCAGTACGGCGAGACCCTGCACCTGCACCTGGACCCGGCGCACTGCCATCTGTTCGACACCGACGGCGTGGCCGTGACCCGTCCACTGCGCGCTGCCGCCTGATTTCGCGAGATTTGTGATGAAACTGAATAAACAGAACCTGACCCAACTGGCGCCGCACGTGAAAATCCCGGCCTATGCGATTGCCAGCACCACGCAGGGCATCGCGCATATCGGCGTCGGCGGCTTCCACCGCGCGCACCAGGCGTATTACACCGATGCATTGATGAACACGGGCGAGGGCCTCGACTGGAGCATCTGTGGGGTCGGCCTGCGCGCTGAAGACCGCAAGGCCCGCGATGACCTGGCTGGCCAGGATTACCTGTTCACCCTGTATGAACTGGGCGATACCGACGACACCGAAGTGCGCGTGATCGGCTCGATCAGCGACATGCTGCTGGCCGAAGACGGCGCCCAGGCGTTGATCGACAAGCTGGCCGACCCGCAGATCCGCATCGTTTCGTTGACCATCACCGAAGGCGGCTACTGCATCGACGACAGCAACGGCGAGTTCATGGCCCACCTGCCGCAGATCCAGCATGACCTGGCGCACCCCAAATCGCCGAAAACCGTGTTCGGCTTTATCTGCGCGGCGCTTACCCAACGTCGCGCGGCCGGTGTGCCGGCATTTACGGTGATGTCCTGCGATAACCTGCCGCACAACGGCGCCGTCACGCGCAAAGCGCTGCTGGCCTTCGCTGCCCTGCACAACGCCGAGCTGCACGCGTGGATCAAGGCCAACGTGAGCTTCCCGAACGCGATGGTCGACCGCATCACGCCGATGACCAGCACCGCCCACCGTTTGCAGCTGCATGACGACCATGGCATCGACGATGCCTGGCCGGTGGTGTGCGAGCCGTTTGTGCAATGGGTGCTGGAAGACAAGTTCGTCAATGGACGCCCGGCCTGGGAAAAGGTCGGCGTACAGTTCACCGATGACGTCACGCCCTACGAAGAGATGAAGATCGGCCTGCTCAACGGCAGCCACCTGGCCCTGACTTACCTGGGTTTTCTCAAGGGTTACCGGTTTGTGCACGAGACCATGAACGACCCGGTGTTTGTGGCTTACATGCGCGCCTATATGGACCTGGACGTCACACCCAACCTGGCGCCGGTGCCGGGCATCGACCTGACCGAGTACAAGCAGACTCTGGTGGATCGCTTCTCCAATCAGGCGATTGCCGACCAGTTGGAGCGGGTGTGTTCGGACGGGTCGTCGAAGTTTCCCAAGTTCACCGTGCCGACCATCAATCGCTTGATTGCCGATGGGCGTGAGACCGAGCGCGCGGCGCTGGTAGTCGCGGCCTGGGCGCTGTACTTGAAGGGTGTGGATGAGAATGGCGTGAGCTACAAAATCCCTGATCCGCGCGCGGCGTTCTGTCAGGGACTGGTGAGCGATGATGCGTTGATCAGCCAGCGGTTGCTGGGTGTGGAGGAGATTTTTGGCAAGGCTATTCCCAACTCTCCCGAGTTTGTGGCAGCGTTTGAGCGGTGCTATGCAAGCCTTCGCGATAACGGCGTTACCGCAACCCTGCAGCACCTCCTGAAGAAACCGGCTTAACAATGTGGGAGGGGCTTGCCCCCGATGGCGGTGTATCAGTCAAATGCCTTTCACTGACCCACTGCTTTCGGGGGCAAACCCCTCCCACCGTTGATCGGGTTTTCAATCCAAAACAACAACACTGCTGAGCACTCCACCATGACCCAGCAAAACCTTTACCTTGGCATCGACTGCGGCACCCAAGGCACCAAGGCCATCGTCCTCGACGCCACAAGCGGCAAGGTACTGGGCCTGGGCGCCGCTGCGCACACGCTGATCAGCGGCGCCAATGGCCGGCGCGAACAACATACCCAGGAATGGCTGGACGCCTTTACCGAAGCCACCCACCGCGCCTTGCAGCAGGCCGGCGTGGACGGCCAGGACATCCTCGGCATCGGCGTTTCCGGCCAGCAGCACGGCCTGGTGCTGCTGGATGATCAGGGTCAGGTGCTGCGCCCGGCCAAACTCTGGTGCGACACCGAAACCGCAGCGGAAAACGACCGCCTGCTGCAACACCTGGGTGGCGAAAGCGGTTCCCTGGAACGCCTCGGCGTGGCGATTGCACCGGGTTACACCGTGTCCAAACTGCTGTGGACCCGCGAGCAGCACCCGGACGTGTTCGCACGCATCGCGCATATCTTGCTACCCCACGATTACCTCAACTTCTGGCTCACCGGCCGCGCCGTCGCGGAATTCGGCGATGCGTCGGGCACCGGCTATTTCAACGTGCGAACGCGCGAATGGGACGTGGCGCTGCTTCAGCACATCGACCCCAGCGGCCGCCTGCAAGCTGCCCTGCCTGAACTGATCGAGGCGAATCAAAGCGTGGGCACGATCCTGCCCGCCATCGCCGAACGCCTGGGCATCAACCCCAACGCCAGGGTCTCCAGCGGCGGCGGCGACAACATGATGGGCGCCATCGGCACCGGCAACATCGCGCCCGGCGTGATCACCATGAGCCTGGGTTCGTCGGGCACCGTGTATGCATTTGCCGATCAGCCGACTGTGAGCCCACAAGCGTCGGTGGCGACCTTCTGCTCCTCCAGCGGCGGTTGGCTGCCGTTGATTTGCACGATGAACCTGACCAACGCCACCGGCGTGATACGCGAATTGTTCGACCTCGACCTGGCCGCCTTCAACGCCTTGGTCGCCCAGGCACCGATTGGCGCCGACGGCGTCAGCATGCTGCCCTTTCTCAACGGCGAACGTGTGCCCGCCCTGCCCCACGCCACCGGCAGCGTGCACGGCTTGACCATGACCAACCTGACGCGCGCCAACCTGTGCCGTGCGGTGGTCGAGGGCACTACCTTTGGGCTGCGTTATGGCCTGGACCTGCTGCGCCAGACCGGCCTGCAAAGCCTGCGCATCCGCCTGATCGGCGGCGGTTCAAAAAGCCCGGTGTGGCGTCAGATGGTCGCCGATATCATGAACACCGAAGTCGTCTGCACCGAACAAAGCGAAGCCGCCGCCCTGGGCGCGGCGATCCAGGCGGCGTGGAGCCAGTCCGGCGAGTCCCTGGCCAGCTTGTGCGACAAATGCGTCAGCGTCGACCCGGCCAGCCGCACGCTGCCGGTGGCGGCCAGTGTCAGTGCCTACCAACACGCTTACGAGCGCTATCAACAACTCGTGGCAACCCTTTAAGAGCGAACGACTATGTATCTGGTGTGTGGCGAAGCGCTGTTTGATTTTTTCAGCGAGGAGGATGCCAGCGGTCAGGCGTCCAAGGTCAATTACAAGGCGATTGCCGGCGGCTCGCCGTTCAACGTGGCCGTAGGCTTGCGCCGTCTGGGCATCGACTCCGCGCTGTTCGGCGGGTTGTCCAATGATTTTCTCGGCCAGCGCTTGCTGCAAGTGCTCAAGGACGAGGGCGTGAGTGAGCAATTTCTGGTGGAATTCCCCGCGCCGACCACGCTGGCGATGGTGGCTGTGGGCGCCAATGGCTCACCGCAATACAGCTTTCGCGGCGAAGGCTGCGCCGACCGCCAGCTGCGGGTGGTGCATTTGCCCACGCTGGGCCATGAAATTCGCGGGCTGCACATCGGTTCGTTTTCGCTGGTGGTGCAACCCATCGGCGACACGCTGCTGAACCTGGTCAAGCGCGAAAGCGGCAAACGCCTGATCAGCCTGGACCCCAACGTGCGGCTCAACCCGCAGCCGGATATCCAACTGTGGCGTGATCGCGTGAGCGAGTTGGTCAAGCATGCCGACCTGATCAAAGTCAGCGACGAAGACTTGCACCTGCTCTACCCCGACCAGTCACCGGAAAGCGTGCTGCAAGGCTGGTTGCAGCACCGTTGCCAACTGGTGTTTCTGACCCGAGGCGGCGACGGCGCAACGGTGTTCAGTCGCCAGCACGGCAGTTGGTCTGCAACGGCGGTCAAGGTGGTGATCGCCGACACCGTGGGTGCCGGTGACACCTTCCAGGCGGCGTTGATTGCCTGGCTGACCGAGCAGCAGCTTGATTCGGTAGAGGGTTTGCAACAGCTGTCGCGTGAGCAGATCGACAGCATGCTCGACTTCGCCATTCGCGCCGCCGCCCTGACGTGCAGCAAGACCGGGCCGGACTTGCCGTACCGCGCTCAGCTGGGCTGATTGCCCATGACTGCAGGCCACGTATTTTCGTGGCTTGCAGTCAGCGTCAGGGCGAGCAAAGCCTGCTGACCGCGACGGGTACATCCAACGCGTTGGGCTGTATGTCGGCCAACACCGTGCGTTGGTAAAAAAGATGAAGGTTTTGTCAGCCAAGGCAAAATTAATCGATGGTTAATCCCGCGAGCCGAGAGTGAAGGTGTACCCACTTGCGGAGAACTACCATGAAACTGCGCACTTTGATGCTTGGCGGCGCATTGACGCTGGCAACCGTCTCGGGCCTGGCCCAGGCAGACACCCAAGCCACAGCGACCAAACCGGTGCCCTACCAGTACGGCATGCCGATGAACGTTAAAACGGTGATTGCGATGCATGAAACCGACACTAACGTTTGCAAAGTCATCAACGCCGATATCAAGTTTGTCGACACCGCGGGCAAAGTCGAAGACGTCGGCTACCGGAAAATGTCCGAAGCCTGCGATTTCCAGAATTGATCCTTCACACTGGCGACAGAACCGTATTGGGCCTGGCCTCTACCAGGCCCGCAGTTCCCCAGTGACTCAACCTCGCACAACGCCTGATGACTAGCCGCGCCCTCCCACTCTTTGCAGAGCGGGCGAATGGGTGTGCTTGAGGTCTTCGCGCAAGCCGCTGATCAGGTTGCAAATGGCTCGACTGCTGTCGAGTTTGTCAGCGTTTATACCTTTTACTTCCAAATCCACTCGGTCGCGGTCACGGTCGTCATAGACTTTGATCGTCAACGAAGCATCTTCGGCTTTGGTGCATTCGCACCGTTTAGGCAGGAAACTTCCTTCAATAATACTGCGAAGTTCTAATTCCGAAAGCATGGCCAACCTCTCCTTTCATGAGACTGCCAACAGATTGTTATGTCCGGCAGATGCGTGTCTGCCACGTCTTACCGACCCTGGAAGACGCTTACAATCACCAGCGTACTCGGCAAAATCCATTCTCGTTGTAACTTTTCCTCATAAGCGGCACGCGCGGTTATATAAGTCTGGGAACTGCGTGCAAATTCTCGGCGAACAGCGTTGATTAAACGGTTATGCACTAATTTGAACCCTGCGCTGCGACTCTTTCTGCAACATGTCGCAAACTATCAAAGTTGATATTTGCCCCGGAATTCACCGCCACCAAGGTTTGCCCACACAGCGCGTTTTGCGCCACGTACTTGCGGATGCCCGCTACCGCCAGTGCGCCGGATGGCTCGGTGATGGAGCGCGTATCGTCATAGATCAACTTGATCGCGCTGCACAGCTGGTCGTTGCTGACAGTGATGACTTCATCCACCCAGTCGCGACAGATTTCAAAACCATAAGCGCCGATCTGCGCCACCGCCGTGCCGTCGGCAAACCCGTCCACGCTGGGCAACACCACGCGCTCGCCCGCGCGCAGCGCCGCCAACAGGCAGCTGGACCCCTCAGGCTCGACACCGACGATGCGCACCTGGGGCCGCAGGTATTTGACGTACGCCGCGATCCCGGCGATCAAACCGCCGCCGCCCACCGGCACGAAGATCGCGTCCAGCGCGCCCTGTTGCTGGCGCAGAATTTCCATCGCCACGGTGCCTTGGCCGGCGATCACGTCCGGGTCATCGAACGGCGAGACAAAGGTGCAACCCGAGGTCTCGGCCAATTGCAGGGCATGCGCCAGGGCAAACGGGAAACTCTCGCCGTGCAGCACCGCCTCGGCGCCTCGGGAGCGAACGCCGAGCACCTTCAGCTCAGGCGTGGTGCACGGCATCACAATGCTTGCCTTGATCCCCAATTCGCGCGCCGCCAGCGCTACACCTTGGGCGTGGTTGCCCGCCGACGCCGTCACCACGCCCCGCGCCTTTTGCGCCTGCGTGAGCTGCACCAATTTGTTGTACGCCCCGCGGATTTTGAAAGAAAAAGTCGGCTGCAGGTCTTCGCGCTTGAGCAACACCTGATTGCCCAGCAATGCCGAGAGTGCCGGTGCCGCTTGCAAGGGCGTGCGCACTGCCAGGTCATATACCGGGGCGGCGAGAATCTTTTTCACATAGTGTTCAAGCAATGCCGTATCAGCGGTGTGGGGGACGGGGCACATGCTCATGGGGTGTCTCCTGGCTTTTTTACAGGGCTCTGAGACGGAAAAACAAAACCCGCCTCGAGGGCGGGTTTGGGTACAGCCGTGTGCTATCCCGCCAAATGAGGAATGGCGGTAATAATGCTTGGCTGGCTGCGGAAGGCTAGAAATGTCATGTCACGAAATTAACCGCCACTCACCGGCCACGTCAATGCCCAACCGCCCATTCTCCGGCAGGGGTTTACGGCCAGCATACGAAACGTATACGCTTTGTATATCAACACCACACAGTGAACGTCATGGGCATCGTCAAGATCACCGACCAATTGCACGAACAGCTTCGCCTGGCCAGCGCTGCCATGGACCGCTCCATCAACGCCCAGGCCGAGTTCTGGATCAAGATCGGCCTGCTCGCCGAACTCAACCCACACCTGCCCTACAACGAGCTGATCAACAAGCTGTTGCTGGACAAGCCCGACCTGATCCGGGGGCGCAGCTGATGATCAAGACCGCCGCCCAACTGGCAGTGATGCGTGAATCCGGACGCCTGCTGGCCCAGGTTTTCGACATGCTTGACGGCTTTGTCGCCGCCGGCCGCTCCACCCTGGAGCTGGACAGCGCGGTCGAGGCGTTCATTCGTAACGACCTCAAAGCCCGCCCGGCAAGCCTGGGGCAATATGACTATCCCTTCTGCATCAACACCTCGATCAACGAGGTGGTGTGCCATGGCATGCCCAGCGCCAAGGATATTCTCAAGGACGGCGACATCATCAACATCGACATCACCCTGGAAAAAGGCGGTTTTATCGCTGACGCCAGCAAGATGTACATGATCGGCACCGTGGCGCCCAAGGCGCGGCGCCTGGTGGAACAGACCTTTGAAGCCATGTGGGCCGGCATTCGCCAAGTCAGACCGGGCGCGCGCCTGGGTGATATCGGCCATGCGATCCAGAGCCATGCGCAAGCCAACGGCTACAGCGTGGTGCGCGAATACTGCGGCCACGGCATCGGCCGCCAGATGCATGAAGAACCGCAAATCCTCCACTTCGGCCGCCCCGGCACCGGCCTGGAGTTGCGTGAAGGCATGGTGTTTACCATCGAGCCGATGCTTAACCAGGGCAGCGCCAAGGTGCGCGACTTGAAAGATGGCTGGACGGTGGTGACCAAGGACAACAGCCTGTCGGCGCAGTGGGAGCATACCGTGGCGGTAACGGCCGACGGGTTTGAGGTGCTTACCTTGCAGGTAACGGATTGAGGCGTGTAGATGTGGGTGTGGCGGCTGGTGCTGGGGCATACCCATTTTTGGGGTGACGGCAGTTGAGTGGTTAGATCACAAGCAAAGCCGAGGCGGCCTGATTTTGGAAGCTGAACCCACTCTAATGTGGGAGCTGGATTGCCTGCGATGGCATCAACCCGGAGTACCTGATGGACCGAGGTGCCTGCATCGCAGGCAAGCCAGCTCCCACAGAAAAGCCAAGCACTGCGGTGCTGGCAGCTGAACTCGGTCAACTTGTGGGAGCGGGCTTGCTCGCGAAAGCGGTGTGCCAGTGCCACATGAGCTGACTGAACCACCGCCTTCGCGGGCAAGCCCGCTCCCACAGTTGGATCTCTGTGCATCAGGTAGATGGGTGTCGTGTGTACTCGGCCAGCTCCCACAGAAAAGCCAAGCACTGCGGTGCTGGCAGCTGAACTCGGTCAACTTGTGGGAGCGGGCTTGCTCGCGAAGGCGGTGGGCCAGTCAACTCATGTGTAGCTGACACACTGCCTTCGCGAGCAAGCCCGCTCCCACATTTTTGGATCGGATGACATCAGGGTGATGCGCTGTGGAACGCAGGCCCCCAGCGTAGAACCAAGCGGGCCTTACCGCAGCAACGGCTAGGTACTCCCATCACACCACACTTGCCCCGCCCGCGATTCGCTTGAGCCCAAGCACCATCAAGCCGGCCCCCAACGCCATCGCGGCCATCAGCAGCGGGTACGACACCCACCACGCCGTACCCGCCGTCATCATGCTGAATTCCGACATGCCACCCACACTGGCAATCAGGTTAAGCGGCAGGAACACCACGTTAATCAGGGTCAACTTGCGCAGCAGGTTGTTCATGCTGTTGTTCATCAGGTTGCCACGCGCGTCGATCAATCCGGAAAACACATTGGAATAGATCTCCGCCTGCTTGTAGCACTGGTGGTTTTCGATGATCAGGTCGTCGATCAACCCCAGGATCTCGGCACTGAAATGCTCTTTTTCAGCGTGATTACGCAGCCGCGACAGCACCGCGCCGTTGCTGTGCAGCGCATTGATGTAATAGATCAGGCTCTCACTGAGGCTGAACATCTGCATCAGATGATGGTTGCTCATCGACGCGTTGAACTGTTGCTGCAATTCGCGCGCAACCAGCTTGATCACCTTGAGGTGGCCCAGGTAGTGGTGGATGTTGTTGAGCAACAAATCAAGCAGCACATCCAACGGCGTGTGCAGCGGCCGGCGCGCGCCGAGCCCCGACAGCGGGGTTTCATCGGTGGCAATCACCAGCAGGCGATCCTGCGAAAACAACAAGCCGCACGACGACACCTCAAACACCAGGTTGCCGCCGCCGGAGTAGTTTTCCGGGCGTTTCCAGATCAGGAACAGGTTGTCGGGGTGAAATTCGATGCGTGACACTTCATCCGGGTCAAGGGCCGAGGCCAGCGCATGTTCATCCAGCTTGTGGTGGTCGCGCAGCCATTCACGTTCGGCCAGGTCCGGGTTGTTGAACAACATGATCGGCGCATCATCACCTCCTGCGCCGCACAACTTTCCACCGGTCAATTCAAAGCGCTGGATCATCGCGCGTCACCACACCTGGCCCTGGCGCTTCAACTCCAGGCGCCGCACGAACTCCTCCAGCACCAGGGCGTACAGGTCGTCTTGCAGGTAGGCGTCTTCGATACCGGCGTCCATGTTCGGGTTGTCGTTGACCTCGATCACCACCACCTTGTCGCCGGACTGCTTGAGGTCGACGCCGTAGAGGCCGTCGCCGATCAGGTTGGCGGTCTTCACCGCCAGCTCCACCACCGCCTTGGGCGCTTCGTGGACCGCCAGGGTACGGCATTCGCCGTTGATGTCCTGGCCGATAGCCTTGTGGTTGTAGATCTGCCAATGGCCCTTGGACATGAAGTACTGGCAGGCAAAGATCGGCTTGCGGTTGAGTACACCGATGCGCCAGTCGTACTCGGTGTAGAAAAATTCCTGGGCCAGCAACAGCACCGAATGCTCGAACAATTCAGCGGTGGCCTTGAGCAAGGCCTCCTGGCTTTCCACCTTGATCACACCGCGCGAGAAACAGCCGTCGGGGATCTTCAACACCAGCGGGAAGCCCAGGCGCTCGCCCACCCGCTCGAAATCTTCCGGTCGCTCCTTGTACAGAATCTCGGTGGCGGGCATCCCCAGCTGGTGGCTGTTGAGCAGGTCGGTGAGGTACACCTTGTTGGTGCAGCGCAGGATCGACGCCGGGTCGTCCATCACCACCAGGCCTTCGCTCTCGGCCTTTTTGGCGAAGCGGTAGGTGTGATTGTCGACGCTGGTGGTCTCGCGGATCAGCAAGGCGTCGTACTCGGCGAGGCGCGAGTAATCCTTGCGCTCGATCAGTTCCACATCGATGCCCAGGCCCTTGCCGACCCGCACGAAGTTTTCCAGGGCGCGGGCATTGGAGGGCGGCAATTGCTCCTGCGGATCGTGCAGGATGGCCAGGTCGTAACGGGCCAGCCTGCGTGAACGCGGTTGGCGCCAGATCTTGCGGCTGAAGTTGTCCAGAGCGTGGGCAAACTGGTCTTCCTGGTCATCACGCAACTTGTGCAATACGCCGGATTTGACCCCTTCGATGTGCCAGCCGTTATTCTTGCGAAACTCAACTAACAGAATCGGGCACGGGAAGGTTTCAAACAACTGACGGGCCAACTCCTGCAACGGTTCTATATTGGTCAGGCCAAAGTAAAGTGTCAGGGTAAAGCCTTCGGTATTGCTGTAGAGGTGATGACTCAAGGCTTTATCGAGGGTTTTATCCAGGTCATCCAGCGACAGGCCATACAGCGACTTTTTCGTCAGTTCACTGATGGTGCGCACCGACGGAATCACCTTGTGCCCGCGCGCCTCGGCCAACAGCGAGCAGTAATAACCATGCCCCAGGTATTTGTAGCTGCGGCACAGGTTGATCACCTGCACGCGCTTGCCCGTCTCGCTCTCGCGGGTTTGCTCAAGGTATTCCTGGGCGGTGACGATATCTTCGCTGGGAAAGTAGGAGGCCCAATCTTCCTTGCGTTCGACAATAATCACGACTTGACTGGAGCCTTTAAGGGGAGGAGAAAAATAACCCGTGGAAGTTATTGTCGCCGCGACAGTTTGCTCGGATACTTCACGCCAATGACTTTGTACCGCCGACATAATATTTGATCCGCTTTAGAGAACTCGACCTTTTCTATTAAGCACGATCTTTTAGAGAAGTCCCGTTTCGTTACGCAACTTTTACGGCGGTCATATGGCTCTTTCCTTTCGCGTTGCAACCCCCGCTGACGTGCCCGAACTGGTGGCACTGGAACAGCACTGTTTCACCACCGACCGGCTTTCGCCGCGCAGTTTCCAGTGGATGATCAGCCGCGCTCATGGCCAGTTGCTCGTCGCCGAAAATGACGACGTTTTGCTCGGTTACGCCTTGGTGCTGTTCCATCGCGGCACCTCACTGGCCCGCCTGTACTCCATCGCCATCGCCGAACATGCGCGCGGCATGGGCCTGGGCAAGCAGCTGCTTTCGCGCATCGAAGCCTGCGCCGTGGCGCATGATTGCGCCTACCTGCGCCTGGAAGTGCGCACCGACAACCCCGGCGCCCTCGCCCTGTACGAGCGCAATAGCTACCGGCGCTTCGCGCTGATCAATGACTATTACGAAGACCATGCACCGGCCCTGCGCCTGGAAAAACGCATCGTCCAGCACCAGGACGCGCGCCCGCAAAACGTGCCGTATTACCAGCAAACCACCGACTTCACCTGTGGCGCCGCGTGCCTGCTGATGGCCATGGGCGCACTGGTGCCGACGCGCGTGGCCGGCCGGCGCGAAGAGCTGCAAATCTGGCGTGAAGCCACCACCGTGTTTATGACCGCCGGCCACGGCGGCTGCAGCCCGCAAGGCTTGGCCCTGGCCGCGTGGCGTCGGGGCTTTCGCGTACGCATGCAGGTGAATGTGCGCGGCCCGCTGTTTCTGGACGGCGTGCGCGACCAGCATAAAAAGGACGTCATGCGCCTGGTGCACGAAGCATTTGAAGAAGAACTGGCCGGCAGCGACGTCGAGCAGGTGTTCGGCGGCGCGTTGGATTTGCCGCAGGTACTGCGCGATGGCGGGCAGCCGCTGGTGTTGATCAGCAGCTACCGCCTCACCCGCTCCAAGTCGCCACACTGGGTGATGGTCACCGATTGCGACGACGACTTCGTCTACCTGCACGACCCGGATGTAGACCACAGCCAGCACCGCCAGCCCCTGGACTGCCAGCACTTGCCGGTCAGCCACGGGGAGTTCGAACGCATGTGCCGCTTTGGCAACAACAAGTTGCGCGCGGCGGTGGTGCTGTTCAAGCCACTTGCTTGATCCCGGCCTTGGCTTCCAGCTCACGTACCAGCGGCAACACGCGTTTGCCGAAGTACTCGACTTCCTCCTGGAAGTGCAGGAAGCCCGCCAGCACCAGGTCCACGCCCACGGCCTTGAGCGCGACGATGCGCTCGGCAATTTGCTGCGGTGTGCCGATCAGGTTGGTCTTGAAGCCGTCGTTGTACTGCACCAGGTCTTCGAAACTGGATTTGGCCCAGTTGCCCTCGCCTTCCGGTGAGGCTTTGCCGGCCTGCTTGGCCGCGTCACCAAAGGCATTCACGGCCTCCGGGTCGGCCTTGTCGATGATCTCGGCGAGCACCGCGCGGGCTTCTTCTTCGGTGTCGCGGGCGATCACAAAGGCGTTTACGCCGACTTTGACCGAATGGTTATTCGCCGCCGCCTTGGCGCGAATGTCATCGACCTGAGCCTTGATGCCTTGCGGGGTGTTGCCGTTGGTGAAATACCAATCCGACACACGCGCCGCCATGTCCCGCGCGGCGCGCGAGCTGCCGCCCTGGAACACTTCCGGTTGGCCCAGGGGCTTGGGCTTGAGGGTGTAATTGTTGAAGCGGTAGAAGTCGCCCTTGAAGGTGAAGTCGTCCTGGGTCCAGATGCCTTTCAACGCGCGGATAAACTCCTCGGAACGGCGATAACGCTCATCGTGCTCCAGCCAGGGTTCGCCGATGGCCTGGAACTCGCCCTTGAACCAGCCACTGACGATGTTCACCGCGATACGGCCATTGGTCAGCTGGTCGATCGTCGCCAGTTGCTTGGCCGCCAAGGCCGGTTGCCACGGACCGGGCAAGATGGCCGCGATCACCTTGAGCGTGGTGGTCGCCGCCAGCAGCGCATGGCTGAAGGCTACGGATTCATGCTGGTTTTCCGCGCCATAGCCGGCGGTGAAGCGAATTTGCGTGAGGCCGTATTCAAAACCGGCCGCTTCCGCCAACTGCGCCAGTTTGCGGTTGTAGTCGATGCCCCAATGGGTGCGTTGCTCGATCTTGCTGACCACCAGCCCACCGCTGACGTTGGGCACCCAATAGGCAAATTTCACGGCTTGCTGACTCATCTGGCAGTACCTCGCACGAAGGGATGTTCCAGGGCTAGAGCAGCAAGCGTGCCAGGCCGGTGCAAACGCCCTGGCCATGGGCATCGCGGTAAAAATTCCAATCTTGGAAGGCTGAGCCGTCGATGTCTTGGATTACACCGATTTGTCGATTCGCTGTTGCCGGAGCAACAGTGGATGGGCTGCTTCCCCCCGTAAATACGGGCTGCAGCCACCGGCACGAACTGTGCAATCAGCCAAGGACTGATACTGCCAAGGAGCTGCCCACCATGACCGAACAACACGTCATCAACCCGCTGTCCACGGGTGTCGATTACCCCACGTTGGCCGCGCGTTTCCGGCCGATCTTCCAGCGCATTGCCGCGGGTGCGATAGCGCGCGAACAGACCCGCGCCCTGCCCTATGAACCGATCCAATGGCTCAAGCAGGCCGGCTTTGGCGCCGTGCGGGTGCCGGTGGAATACGGCGGCGGCGGCGCGTCGCTGCCGCAGTTGTTCGAGTTGCTGATCGAGCTGGCCGCCGCCGACTCCAATGTGCCCCAGGCGTTGCGCGGGCATTTCGCCTTCGCCGAGGACCGTCTGAATGCGCCACCCAGCGCTGGCCGCGACCTGTGGTTCAAGCGCTTTGTCGAGGGCGACATCGTCGGCTGCGCCTGGACCGAAATCGGCAACGTGGCCATCGGCGAGGTGGTCACTCAGGTGAGCCCCGACGGCGATAAATGGAAACTCAACGGTGAAAAGTTCTACAGCACCGGCAGCCTTTTCTCCGACTGGATCGACGTGTACGCCCAGCGCAGCGATACCGGCGCGGATGTGATCGCCGCCACCCGCACGCGCCAACCTGGCGTGGTGCAAAGCGATGACTGGGATGGCTTTGGCCAGCGCACCACCGGCAGCGGCACCAGCCGTTTTACCGATGCGGTGGTGGACGCGGAAAACGTCATCGACTTTGCCACTCGGTTCAAGTACCAGACCGCGTTTTATCAGCTGGTGCTTCTGGCGACCCTGGCCGGGATTGGTCGTGCGGCACTCAGCGACGTGGCTCATCAGGTGCGCAGTCGCAAACGCATTTACAGCCACGGCAATGCCGCGCATGTCAGCCAGGATGCGCAGGTTCAACAAGTGGTGGGTGAGGTGGCGGCGCTGGTGTATGCCGCCGAGGCCAGTGCGTTGAAGGCTGCGGTGCCGGCGCAACAGGCGTACCTGGCGCGGTTTGCCGGGGATGAGGTGGCCGAGCGGGAGGCGAATGTGGCAGCCGAGATTGAATCGGCGACGGCGCAGGTGGTGGTGTCGGCGCTGGTGCAGCGGGCCACCACGGAGTTGTTCAATGCGCTGGGGGCGTCGGATGTGCGCCAGGGTAAAGCGCTTGATCGCCACTGGCGCAATGCCCGGACGGTGTCGTCGCATAATCCGGTGATCTACAAGGCGCGGATTGTGGGGGACTGGGTGATTAACGGGACTGAGCCGCCGTTTGTGTGGCAGATCGGGAATGGGCCGGCCAAGGGGTAGGCTTTTTGATCGCTCAGGGTTGGGGGTATATCCGTTGGTTGGATGATGGCTGAGATAGGTTCCGCCCTTACGGCGGGTCACTCTGGAAAAGCCCCAAAGTAACCAAAGGGCTCTTGCCCCACCGCTCGGCACCTCGCTCACGCTTGGGTGTGCCTGAGATCAAAAGCAGAGCACGGCGGCCTGGTAGCCGACCTGAGTGGTTAGATCAAAAGCGGAAGCGAGGCGGCCCGACAGCCGACCTGACCCTTGAAGCTGAACTCAATCAAATGTGGGAGCGGGCTTGCTCGCGAAGGCGGTGTGCCAGTGACACATGGGCTGACTGAACCACCGCATTCGCGGGCAAGCCCGCTCCCACATTTGGATCTCTGTGCGTCAGGTAGGTGGGTGTCGGTTGTACTCGGTCGAAGGTGGGAGCTGGCTTGCCTGCGATGGCATCAACCCGGTGGGCCTGATGGACCGAGGTGCCTGCATCGCAGGCAAGCCAGCTCCCACAGAAAAACAAAGCAGTGCGGTGTTGGAGGCTGAACTCGGTCAACTTGTGGGAGCGGGCTTGCTCGCGAAGGCGGTGTGCCAGTGACACATGGGCTGACTGAACCACCGCATTCGCGGGCAAGCCCGCTCCCACATTTGGGTGTCTGTGCATCAGATAGAGGTGTGTTGCTGTGATTTTGCCAAAAGTGACCCGCTGTAAGAACGGAACCGCCAGCCGCCGTTACCGCAGCAACGGATATGTACTCACCCCACTCAGAAACCTGAAAACATCAGAACGCCAACTTATAGCCAATAGTCATCAACATAACCGCCAGACAAGGCCGCAACACACCATCAGGAAC
The DNA here is from genome assembly GCF_022662455.1 of Pseudomonas sp. TREG-RG-20F-10-E-6-01. Taxonomy (NCBI): domain Bacteria; kingdom Pseudomonadati; phylum Pseudomonadota; class Gammaproteobacteria; order Pseudomonadales; family Pseudomonadaceae; genus Pseudomonas; species Pseudomonas sp. TREG-RG-20F-10-E-6-01. The sequence continues at coordinate 457,223 of NZ_JAKNQP010000003.1, forward strand.
CTTACCGGTCATGTGACTCCCCAGGTAAATCCCCGGCAACGACCCCATCAGCAAAAAGCCCAGCAAATGCCAATCCATATTCCCCATGCTCGCGTGCCCCAGGCCCGCAATCAGCGTCAGCGGCACAGCATGGGCAATCTCGGTACCCACCAGCCGACGCGTCGCCAGAAACGGGTACAGAATAAACAGCGCCACGGTCCCAAGCGCACCCGCGCCGATGGACGTCAGGGCAACCATGGTGCCAAGGATCGCACCGGTCACCACCGTCAACAGGTTCAAGTTGCGCGAGCTCATGTGATAGTCATCACCCGCATGCCGCTGTGCAAAAGCCAGCAGGCTTTTCTTGAACAGAATCGCCAGCGCCGTCAGCAGCAACACCACACCAAGCGCCTGCTTGATCACCGCGTTCATGGCGCTGGGGTCAGTATGCAGACTGGCAAGGAACCACAGGGTCAGCAGCACCGCAGGCACACTGCCCAAGGTCAGCCAACCCGTAATGGTCCAGTCGATATTCTTGTTCTTGCTGTGCACCAGCACGCCACCTGACTTGGTGATGGCCGCGTACAACAAGTCCGTGCCCACGGCGGTCGCCGGGTTGATGCCGAACCACAACAGGATCGGGGTCATCAAAGACCCCCCACCGACACCGGTCATGCCGACGATAAAACCAACCACCAGGCCGGCGATGACAAAACCAAAGTTACCCACATCCATACAACTACCCGCGGCCTTATAAATTTCTGGCCGCAGGATAGCGATTTTTCTTATAACGACTTATATCAATATGATCTGACTTTATGCCTTTTGTGTCAGCCGTTGACAGACGTAGGCCTGCGTCTGATACGGAAACGCCACAGTGTCACGCCCCCGCAAGGCAGGGTGCGTGTCGATTAGTGCCTGCAATTGCGCAGTCACGCGGGCTTTCTCGGCGGCGGGCAGCGCCGCGATAAAGCTCACCGACAGGAAGCGATCCATGATCACCTCCTGAGGGCTGCCGACATGCTGATAGGCAAAGCAGGTCATTTCGGGTGCGGAAAAATACTCGCCGGTGAAGGCTTCGCGCCAGCGGCCTGTATGAAAGCGCGGCGTGTCGCCTTCATAGGGGGTGATGATGTCGGTGATGGCGGCGACCCAATCCACCGATTCATCGCGCACATTCCACACCAGCCCAAGGCGCCCATCGGGTTTGAGCACGCGGTGGATTTCTGCCAGCGCGGCTTCGGTAGAAAACCAATGGAACGCCTGCGCACAGACCACCGCCTCGGCGACGGCGGTTTCCAGGGGAATGGATTCGGCGGTGCCATTGACCAGGCGCACATCGGGTAACAGTTTATTGAGCTGCGCGCCCATCGCTTCGACCGGTTCGACCGCCACCAGCGTTGGCGCCAGGGTGCTGAGCAAACGGGTGAACTTGCCGGTACCGGCGCCCAGGTCGATTACCGTCGATTGCGCATCGATGTGCAGCGCATCAGTGAGCCAGCCGGTGAGTTGTCGTGGATAGTCGGGCCGGCCTTGGGCGTAAGTGGCGGCCTGGGTAGAGAAACCCTGTTGAGCAGACGTGTGAACACCAGTCATTGCCAATCTCTCCTCGGGTAAAGCGGGGGCACAGTGTGCGCCCTTGTGCATTTATTTTCTAATCACTGCATCCAATCGAGCGCGGCCTGGGTAGTGCTTACAGTGACCCCGCTGTTTTACTCAATGGAGAAACACCGATGAACGCTAAAGCACTGTTCTGCCTGACCGCCCTGCTGGCCGCCGCGCCAATGGCTTTCGCCCAGACCGGCCTGCCCGACAGCATCAAGGTGCCGGATGGGCACAAAGTGGCGCTGGAGACCACAGGCGTCGGCGAAATCACCTACGAATGCCGCGACAAAGCTAACGCTCCCGGCCAGACCGAGTGGACGTTTGTCGGCCCCAAGGCGGTGTTGAATGACCGCAGCGGCAAGCCAGTGGGCACCTATTTCGGCCCACCGGCTACATGGCAAGCCCAGGACGGTTCGAAAATCACCGGCACGCAGTTGGCCGTGGCGCCGTCCGGTGCGGGCAACCTGCCGTACCAATTGGTCAAGGCCAACCCGGCCGAAGGCAAAGGCGCAATGAGCGGTGTGAGTTATATCCAGCGCGTGGCGCTCAAGGGTGGCGTGGCGCCGAGCACCGAGTGCAGCGCTGCCAACAAAGGCACGCAGGCAGTGGTGAAGTACCAGGCCGACTACATCTTCTGGGCGGCCAACTGAGAACAAACTCGGCTACGCTGCCCCTGTAAGAGCCGGCTTGCCGGCGAGGGTCGTCAACGATGACGCAGGGCACCTGGGTTTACGCTGCGCCCGTGCCCGTTTTCGCCGGCATGCCGGCGCCCTGCAGCTCGGTGGCGATTGTTATGACAATGGTGGAAACACGTGGCCTTGCCTGACGCCGATTTTGATTACGAAACCTGTCTACTGGCCTGCGCCCGTGGGGATCAACGCGCCTTGCGCCAGCTCTATGAACAGGACAACAGCCGTTTGCTCGGCGTGGCTTTTCGCATTGCCAGGGACAAATCCCTGGCCGAAGACATCGTGCATGACGCGTTTATCAGGATCTGGCGTGGCGCCGGCAGTTTCGACCCCAACCGCGGCTCGGCGCGCGGCTGGGTGTTCAGCGTGACCCGGCACCTGGCGCTCAATGCCGTGCGCAATCACTACCGCGAAGCCCCCCTGGGCGACGCGCACGAGCACATCGCCACAACCGACACCGTTGAATTCGCTTCGCGCTCGGGGCAGGTCCACGCCTGCCTGGAGCAGCTCGACCCGGCCCGTCGCGCGTGCATCCTGCATGCCTACGTCGACGGCTATTCCCACAGCCAAATCGCACAGAAACTGGACACCCCGCTGGGGACCGTCAAAGCCTGGATCAAACGCAGCCTCGCTGCGCTGCGGGAGTGCATGGCATGAGCAACCCTCTGGACGAACTGGCTGGCGAATACGTGCTGGGCACCCTGCCCGCCGCGCAACGCGCCGAGGTTGAGCAACGCTTATCCGAGGATGCCGAGTTGCGCGCGGCGGTGGACGCATGGGAGCAGCGCCTTTTGCCGCTGACCGCATTGGCCGAACCGGTGCCCCCTTCTGCCCAGCTGTGGCGGCGCATCGAGCGCACCGTCACGCCTGCCGACACCCGCGCCGACCTGCACACATCGTGGTGGAACCTGCTGGCACTATGGCGCGGTTTGGCCGGCGCGGGGCTGATGGCGACGTGGGTACTGGCGACGCTGCTGCTGACCCGCCCGCCCGCTGCAGAACCCACTTTTGTGGTGGTATTGGTGGCGCCGCAAAGCCAGGCTCCGGGTTGGGTGATCCAGGCCAGCAATACTCAGCAGATCCAGTTGATTCCATTGGGTGTGATGCAAGTGCCTGCCGACAAGGCGCTGCAGTTCTGGACCAAGGCGGATGGCTGGCAAGGCCCGGTGTCGCTGGGGTTGGTCAAGCCAGGCCAGACGCTGTCGGTGCCGCTGGACAAACTGCCGCCACTGGCGCCCAACCAATTGTTCGAGCTGACCCTGGAAGACCCGAATGGCTCGCCGACCGGCAAACCCACCGGGCCGATCCAGGCGATCGGCCGCGCCGTCAAGGTGCTCTGATCAGCCGACGCTGGGCAACCACAGCCGGAACCGTGCCCCGCCCAAGGGTGACGCCTGGGCCGTTAACGTGCCGCCCTGGGCCTCCATCGCACGCCGGCTGATGGCCAGGCCGAGGCCGAAGCCTCCGGTGGCGCGGTCGCGGCTGCGGTCCAGGCGATAGAAAGGTTCGAAGATCCGCTCACGCTGGTCTAGCGGAATGCCGATGCCATCGTCATCCACCCAGATCTCGCAGCCCTTGGCACACACCTTGACGCCCACCTGAATGCGCTTGTCGCAATAGCGCGTGGCATTGCGCAACAAGTTTTGCAGTGCGCGGGCGGTGAGGCGCGGGTCGAGGCTGAAGCGCTCCACCGCGCAATCAAGCGCCACGTCGATGACAATCTCGGGGTTTTCCAGTTCGTCATCGACGCTGCCCAACACGCTGTCGACAAACTCGTCGAGCACCACGTCCACTCGCTCCGGCAGTTGCGCCGGGTTTTGCAGACGGCTGTAGGACAGCAATTCCAGCACCAGCTCGTCCAGCTCACGAATGTGCGCCACCAGGCTTTGCAGGCGCTCGCGACTGGCTTGGGGCAAGTCTTCGGACAACGCCAGCGCCAGGCCGAAATCCAGGCGGGTCAGCGGCGTGCGCAGTTCATGGGAGACCGCATTGAGCAGGTCACGCTGTTGATTGAGCAGGCGCTCGATATCGTCGGCCATGGTGTCGAACACCGACGCCAGGCTGCCAATGTTGGAACTGGGCGGAATCTGCGTGCGCTCGCCCAGGTTGCCCTTGCCCAGTTGTGCGGCGGTGCTTTTCAGGCGCTCCAGGTCACGCCAGTGCGGGCGCAGCCAAAACAGCAGGCAAGCCAGCAGCGCGGCGCCGATCAGCACGTTCATCGACCAGTACAGCAAGTTCATGTCCATCGGGTCGGGGGGAATCGTCAGCTTGACCGCAAACTGCTGGTTGACCGGCGAACTGATTTCTTCCATCCAGCCCCATTCGCCGAGGCGGATCACCGGCTTGCCCTGCTCCAGCAGCTTTTCTTCGGCGGGCGTGTAGCTGGCGTCCTGGCGCAACAGCAGTTTGACTTTCAGCGGCGCGAAGTCGCGGCCCAATTGCTCGGTCACCTGGGACCAGCGCTCAACCGGCGCGCGCAGGTATTGTTTGACGATGAGCGTCTGCAGGCCACGGGTCTGCTCGACGTTGTAGTCCATGTAACGGTGTTCGAACAGCTGGATCACCAACCGCGGAATCAGAAAGATCGCCGCACTGAAGGTGATGATGGTGATCAGGTAGAGGCGCAGCAGGACACGAAACATGGATCAGCATTCCCACTCGGAACGGCTGAACAGGTACCCCTTGCCCCACACGGTCTTGATCTTGCGCGCCTCGCCCGCGTGATCGTCGAACTTGCGGCGCAGCTTGGAGATGGCCACGTCCACCGAGCGGTCGGTGCCGTTGAACTCGATACCGCGCAGGCGCTGCAGGATCTGGTCGCGGCTGAGCACTTCACCGGCGTGCCGGGCCAGCACCACCAGCAGGTTATATTCACCGCTGGACAGCTCCACGGCCTGCTCGCGCCAGCTCACGGTGCGCTCCGACAGGTCGATGCACAGGTTGCCCATGACGATCTGGTCGTTGGCCGCCTGAGGTTCGGACAGGCTGCTGCGGCGCAGCAAGGTGCGCACACGGGCGAGCAGCACGCGCGGCTCGCAGGGTTTGGTGACATAGTCGTCGGCGCCCATTTCCAGGCCCAGCACCTGGTCGTGACTGTCGTCGCGCGCAGTGAGCATCAGGATCGGCAAGCCTGCCGAGTCTGCGCGCAGCAAGCGGCACACCTGCAGGCCATCGAGGCCGGGCAACATCAGGTCGAGGATCACCAGGTCCGGCGGGTTGAGGCGCGCGCGTTCACGTACGTGGTCGCCACGGCTGAGCACGCTGACATGGTAGCCATTGCGCTCCAGGTAGCTGGCAATCAGCTCGGAGAGTGCGGCGTCGTCTTCCACCAGGAGGATGTTGGGCATGGTGTTTCCAAATAATGCAGTTCATCAGGTGTACAGAAACCCAATGTGGGAGCGGGCTTGCTCGCGAATGCGGTGGTTCAGTGGATAGATTTATTGGCTGATCCACCGCCATTAGGGGCAAGCCCCCTCCCACATGTGATCTTTGCTGTTTGCAGGATTGTGCAAGGATATACGCCCTCAGGCGACTATGGGTCGCACCTTACATTTCTTCACAGACGAGCTACACAGCTTCACAGCACCACGGCGCAGGTGTCTTTAGGATGCGCCAGTCAATATTGGGATATGAGCATGTCGAAGAATCTGTTTGCGCCGTTTTGCCTGCTGGCCCTGGCGCTCGCCCTGAGCGCATGTGGCCAGTCGGCGGACGAGGCGCCGCAAATGCCCCTGGCCAAAGTGCGCATCGAGACCCTGCAGGCCAAGCCCCTGTCGATCACCAGTGAACTGAGCGGGCGGATCGCCGCGCCGCGTATTGCCGAAGTGCGCGCGCGGGTGGCCGGTGTGGTCATGCAGCGCGTGTTCAAGGAAGGTCACGACGTGAAACAGGGCGACGTGCTGTTTCGCATCGACCCGGCCCCGTTCAAAGCCGACCTGGACAGCGCCCAGGCCAACCTGAGCAAGGCGCAGGCCAACGCGTTCCAGGCGCGCCTGCAAAAGCAGCGCTACAGCCAGTTGGTCGAGGGCAACGCCATCAGCGGCCAGGACTACGACAATGCCCGCGCTGCCGTGCGCCAGACCAACGCCGAAGTCGCCGCTAACAAAGCTGCCGTCGAGCGCGCCAAACTCAACCTGGGCTACGCCACCGTGACCGCGCCGATCTCCGGGCGCATCGGCCGCGCGCTGGTCACCGAGGGCGCGCTGGTCGGGCAAAACGAAGCCACGCCGCTGGCGATCATCCAGCAACTGGACCCGATCCACGCCGACCTGACCCAGTCCACCCGCGAGTTGAACGACCTGCGCCGCGCCTTCCGTGCCGGCAGCTTGAAGCAGGTCGGCCAGGACCAGGCCAAGGCCACGCTGATCGAGGACGACGGCAGCCTGTACCCGCTGCCAGGCAAATTTCTGTTTGCCGAAATCAGCGTCGACCCCGGCACCGGGCAGATCATCCTGCGCAGCGAGTTTCCCAACCCGGACCTCGACCTGTTGCCCGGCAGCTTTGTACGCGTGCGCCTGGAACAGGCGGTGGACAAACAAGGCATCAGCGTGCCGCAACGCGCCATTACCCGCGACAGCGCCGGCATCCCGATGGTGCTCTTGCTGGACGCCGAACAGGTTGTCAGCCAGCAACCGGTGGAGCTGGGCGCGGTGATTGAGGATCGCTGGATCGTCAGCAACGGACTCAAGCCCGGTGACCGCATCATCGTCGAAGGCCTGCAACACGCACGCCCCGGTGAAAAAGTCGAAGTGGACGACAGCCCTGCGCCGAATGCCCAGGCCTCGGTCCGCTAAGCAAAGGAATACCTGACAATGCCGCAGTTCTTTATTGACCGCCCGATCTTCGCCTGGGTGGTCGCCCTGTTTATCTTGCTGGCCGGCGCGCTTGCGATCCCGCAGCTGCCGGTGGCCCAGTACCCCAACGTCGCGCCGCCGAAGGTGGAAATCTACGCGGTGTACCCGGGCGCCTCGGCCCAGACCCTGGACGAAAGCGTGGTCAGCCTGATCGAGCAGGAGCTCAACGGCGCCGATCACCTGCTGTATTTCGAATCCCAGAGCAGCCTGGGCTCGGCGACCATCACCGCGACGTTCCAGCCGGGCACCGACCCGGAAATGGCCCAGGTCGATGTGCAAAACCGTCTGAAGGCGGTAGAGCCGCGCTTGCCGCAAGCCGTGACCCAGCAAGGGTTGCAGGTGGAGAAAGTCTCTGCCGGTTTCCTGCTGCTGGTGACATTGACCTCCAGCGACGGCAAGCTCGATGACGTGGCGCTCAGCGATTACCTGGCGCGCAACGTGATGAACGAGCTCAAGCGCATCGAGGGCGTGGGCAAGGCGCAGCTGTATGGCGCCGAGCGTGCGATGCGTATCTGGATCGACCCGCAGAAACTGATTGGCTTCAACCTTACGCCCGCCGACGTCAACGCCGCGATCAGCGCACAGAATGCGCAGGTCTCGGCGGGCAGCATCGGTGATTTGCCGGGCACCAGCACCCAGGAAATCACCGCCGCCATTCTGGTCAAAGGCCAGCTGTCGACGCCGGCGGAGTTCGCCGACATCGTGCTCAAGGCCAACCCGGACGGCTCCACCGTGCGCATCGGCGATGTGGCGCGGGTGGAAATCGGCAGCCAGGAATATCAGTTTTCCACGCGCCTGAACGGCAAGCCGTCCACCGCCGTCAGTGTGCAGCTGTCGCCAGGTGCCAACGCGCTGAGCACCGCAACGCTGGTGCGGGCGAAGATGGACGAGCTGTCGCGCTACTTCCCGGCCAATGTGGAGTACAAGATCCCGTACGACACCTCGCCCTTCGTCAAAGTCTCGATCACCAAGGTGGTTTACACCTTGCTGGAAGCCATGGCGCTGGTGTTTGCGGTGATGTTCCTGTTCCTGCAAAACGTGCGCTACACGCTGATCCCGACGCTGGTGGTGCCGATTGCGCTGATGGGCACGTTCGCCACCATGCTGTTGCTGGGGTTTTCGATCAACGTGCTGACCATGTTCGGCATGGTGTTGGCCATCGGCATTCTGGTGGACGATGCGATTGTGGTGGTCGAAAACGTCGAGCGCATCATGGCCACCGAGGGTCTGTCGCCCAAGGAGGCCACGCGCAAAGCCATGGGCCAGATCACCGGAGCCATCGTCGGCATCACCCTGGTGCTGGTCGCAGTATTCCTGCCGATGGCCTTTATGCCGGGCTCGGTGGGCGTGATTTACCAGCAGTTTTCGCTGTCGATGGCCACCTCGATTCTGTTCTCGGCGTTCCTGGCTTTGACCCTGACCCCGGCCCTGTGCGCCACGTTGCTCAAGCCGATTGCCAAGGGCGAGCACCACGCCAAACGCGGTTTCTTCGGTTGGTTCAATACGCGTTTTGAACACCTGACCGACCGCTATGAAGGCTGGGTGGCCTACGCCCTCAAACGCAGCGGCCGTTACCTGCTGATCTATCTGGTGCTGCTGGTGGGCCTGGGCTGGATGTTCAGCCGCCTGCCCTCCTCGTTCCTGCCGGTGGAAGATCAGGGTTACACCATCACCGACATCCAGCTGCCACCGGGCGCGAGCAAGAACCGCACGGTGCAGGTGGCCGAGCAGATCGAGGCGCATAACGCCCAGGAGCCTGGGGTGGGCGATACCACCATGATCATGGGCTTCAGTTTCTCTGGCTCCGGGCAGAACGCGGCGCTGGCGTTCACCACGCTCAAGGACTGGTCCAAACGCAGCAGCGACGATTCGGCGGCGGCAATTGCCGACCGCGCCAACGCCGCGTTCAGCGAGCTCAAGGATGCGATTGCCTATGCGATCCTGCCGCCGCCGGTAGATGGCCTGGGCACCTCCAGCGGTTTCGAGTTCCGGTTGCAGGACCGTGGCGGTGTCGGCCATGGCGCCTTGATGGCGGCGCGTACTGAGCTGCTGGCGGCCGCCGAGAAAAACCCGATCCTGGCCAATGTGCGTGAAAGCGCCCTGGCCGAGGCGCCGCAAGTGCAGTTGGAAGTGGACCGCAAGCAGGCCAATGCACTGGGGGTTTCCTTTGCTGACGTCGGTAATGTGTTGTCTTCAGCCATCGGCTCGGCCTACATCAACGACTTCCCCAACCAGGGCCGTATGCAACGGGTGGTGGTGCAGGCCGAAGGCGATCAGCGCAGCCAGGTGGCGGATTTGTTGAAGATCAATGTGCGCAACAACGCCGGCAAGATGGTGCCGTTATCGGCATTTGTCGAAGCCAAATGGACCCAGGGCCCGGCGCAGCTGACCCGCTACAACGGCTACCCCGCCATCGCCATCAGCGGCGAAGCGGCGCCAGGGCACAGCACGGGTGAAGCCATGGAAGAAATCCAGCGCCTGGTCAGCCAGCTGCCCGCGGGGCTGGGCCAGGAATGGACCGGCTTGTCGCTGCAGGAGCGTTTGTCCGGCTCCCAGGCGCCGTTGCTGTTGGGCCTGTCGCTGCTGATCGTGTTCCTGTGCCTGGCGGCGCTGTATGAAAGTTGGTCGATCCCGACCTCGGTGTTGCTGGTGGTGCCGCTGGGCGTGCTCGGCGCGGTATTGGCGGTGAGTTTGCGCGGCATGCCGAACGACGTGTTTTTCAAGGTCGGCTTGATCACCATCATCGGCTTGTCGGCGAAGAACGCGATCCTGATCATCGAATTCGCCAAGGACTTGTATGAGCAAGGCGAGGACCTGATCGACGCCACCTTGAAAGCCGCGCGCCTGCGTTTGCGGCCGATCATCATGACGTCGCTGGCGTTTATCCTCGGCGTGGTGCCCCTGGCGATTGCCACCGGCGCCAGCTCCGCCAGCCAGCAAGCCATTGGCACCGGGGTGATCGGCGGGATGATCACCGCAACACTGGCAGTGGTGTTTGTGCCGGTGTTCTTTGTGGTCGTCATGAAGTGGGTGCGCAAGCGTCCATAACCCGTCCGAAAATGCGCTATGGTGCTCACAACCTCTCTTGTTGTGAGCACCTATGGCCTTCCTCGCCCGCACCCACCCTCGCCTTTCATCCGCCGCCGTACTCGGCCTTGCCGTGGGCATTCTGGCGCCTGCCGACACGCTGATCAGCAAAATCCTCATCGGCTGGAACGCCGGCGTCTGGACCTACCTGCTGCTGATGCTGTGGCTGGCGACCCGTGCTCGCGCCGACGACGTAAAACGCATCGCCGAGATTGAAGACGAAAACGCCGGGCTGGTGCTGTTCATGGTGTGCATCGCGGCAATTGCCAGCCTTGCGACCATCACGGTGAACCTGGTGGGCAGCAAAGACCTCGACAGCACAGCGCGCCTGCTGCACTACGGCTTTACCGGCATGACCGTGGTCGGCTCATGGTTGTTGACCGGGGTGATTTTCAGCGTGCACTACGCGCGCCTTTTCTACACCTGGGAGGGCGAGGAGCCGGCATTGCGTTTTGCCGAAGGCTTGCGCAACCCCAACTATTGGGACTTCCTGTACTTCTCGTTCACCATCGGCGTGGCGGTGCAAACAGCCGATGTGGGCGTGGCCACGCGCGGTCTGCGCAAAGTGGTGCTGGGCCAGTCGTTGATCGGTTTTTTGTTCAATACGGCGATTCTGGGTTTTTCGATCAACATTGCCGCAGGCTTGTTCAGTTAGGCCCAGCGCGCTGATCAAACGGGCGAAAAAAAGGGGAAGCCAAAGCTTCCCCTATCCACGTGCACACGTACCTTAGAAGGCGTACTGCAACCCTGCAGTTGCGCCCCAAGGCATGTCGTACGCCTTGCCTTTGCTGTGACTGACTTCGGCATGCAGGCTAAGGTTTTTCGACAACGAAACAGCCATGCCGCCCGCGACCTCGACGCTCGCGCCCGAGAGGTTGTTATTAAACCTCTGATCGTTGATGTACACCCGGTTGTCCGGGCTGAAATCACGCGCCGCCGCCGTGCGCAGGTACGGCTGCAGAATGCTACCGCTGTCCAGCTGGACATTTTTGCCCAGGGTAACCCCCACTTTGCCGATGGCTGACGTAGCACGATCGCTCTTTGCCTTCAGGCCGTTGTCCATGGTGTAGTTGGCGCCGCCAATGGCGGCGATAGACAACTGGGCAAACGGTTCAACATACAGGCCCTCATCATCGAGCTTGATGTTTCTGCCCACCTCGGCAGATGCGCTCACCGCGTCTTGCGTGTATTTGCCTTTGGCACGTTGGCCGTCGCTCATGTTGACCTGGCTTTGGCCTTTGAGTTTGTTGACCTTGCCCACCAGGTCGACGTACACGCCGCTTTCTTCATCCAGCCAGGTTGCATAGGTACCCAGGTAGTAGCTGTTGACCATACCGCTGCTGCCACGGCTCAGGCCCAGGGTTGAGTTGCTGTAACCGCCCATGACACCCAGCGTCCACTGGCCATCACCCGCATCCAGCGCCGTATCGGCACCGATGGTCAGGCCGGTCTGGTTCTGTGAGTAGCCCACGCCGTTGCTGTTGGCCGCCACGTCAATCTTGTTGCCGTAGCCGCGCATCCACAGGCCCTGGCTCTTGCCCTGGCCAAAGCGGACTTCGCCCATGCGGGTGCGCAAAATGCTCGACTCACCCACCAGTACCGCAGGTGCAGCGTTGGCCAATGCCAGCACGGCTTTGGCGCTGGTACTGGTGCCCTTTTTCTCGGTGTCCAGGTACCAGTCGGTGCCTTCCTGCTTGAGCCCATATTCGAAAGCGCCGACATCGACGGTATCGCCCACCAGCCCGAACCGGGCGCCGCCGCTTTCGGTGTGTACCACTTTGATGGCCTCACCGGTGGCCAACTCCGAGCCACTGGCGCCAATCAACAGTTGGTGATTGCCTTCGGCGTTGCCATTGACATTCAACAGGTCGGTCTCGCCGGTGTTGAAGTTGGTGTGCATTTTGAACGTGCCGTTACCTGTCAGGTTATTGGTGTTCAGTTGAAAGAATTGGCCCGGGGCGCCAAAGACTACGTTGCCGCCGCCCATTTTCAGGGTGTTGACCTGGCTGTCACCCACCAGCACCCACTGGGCATTGCTGTTGACGTCGAGTTGCTCGACATTGCGCAACTGGCCGGTGAGCGAGGCATTGTTGTTGAGTTGCACCACGCCCGTGCTGCCCGCGCCAATGACCACGTCGCCGGTCAACTGGCTGTTGTCGACGAACAGGTTGGCGCTGGAGTTATTGTCCACTTGAAGCAGCACACCATTACCGCTGAGCAGGTTCGAACCGTTGAGAACCTGGATATCAGCCTTGGTGCTGTTGGTGAGCGGCGGATTGACCAGGATGGCTGAGCCGCTTTTGCCCTGAACCACGGAATTATCCAGGATCAAGGAGTTGGTCCGCGTCAGATCCCCCTCCATGCGCATATTGACGCCGTTCACCCCGCCAGTAATAAGGCTGTTATTGCGCGCCACAGCATCGGCATTAAGCAGTACCAAACCTATACCTGTCGCAGCCGTAGCGTCGACGCGGGCATTGTCCAGGTTCACCGTGCCGTAGCCGGCGGCGGAAATACCACGGGTTGCACCGATAACACTGCTGTCTTTTACCGTGAGGGATGAACCATCCGTGCCGCCTGTCGTTCGGGTGACACTCACCCCCCAACCCGTGGCATTGGTGACCGTACTGTTATTGGTGATTAATGCACTGCTGTTACCCGCGACCGAAATGGCCTGGGTGATCGTGGGGCGCGCCGTCACCTGGGAGTTATCAACGACCACTTTCGATTGCAGTCGGGCTTCGATATCTAACGTTTTGCTGCCCGGCTCCAGCGTCAAACCGGCGTTAACCATTTGAATCTGCCGGGTCGTCGCACCGTGCGCAATCAAGCTTGATCCGCCAGACAGCACATAGTTATCAAGCGGCGTAGCGGCCGATATCGACGTATTGGGCAAAATGACTTGTGTTTGCGCGTGCGCAGTGGGAGCCACCAGGAACATTAACGTGACGGCCGGGGCTGACAACGCAAGGCTCAAGGGTGTTGGTTTGAAGTTAAATACTGCCGACATATAATGAACCTCTAGTTCCTGCACGAAACAATAGGGCGGGTTCCAAATCTGGTGGGGCCCAGCCCATTAAGCGGCGCCATGATTGACGAGCACTCGCTTAAAATCTGTAGGATTTCTCCCAATCAATCTGATAAAAATCAACAGCTGCTGTGAGGCTTTGGCACCCTCTGCGCCTTTAAAGTAATCAATACAAAGTTGGGAGTACCAAAGAGGATGCCGCCCCTCTTTGGTAACTACCCCTGTATTTAAAACTAAGCGGGCACCACGCCGCCGGCACAATAGTTGGAACTTCCCGTGCCGGGACGGAAACCCCGCACACGATAATTGGCGGGAAGCGAAGGCACTGTTTGCCCCAGATATTGAGTATCAAAGGTTACTGTTGCCGAACCTTGGGTCAACAACGAGCGGTTGGCGTTGATCGGGTTAAACAAGACCGTAGAACTTACGTCAAATGTAAGGTCCCATCCAATACTGGCAGCCGAGGCGTCGGGCACTGTAAAAGTTCGAGACTCGGTGACCACGGACGGTGGTGTCTGGGTATTATTCTGGAACCCGACGAACGTCACGTTTATAAGTTGCCCCGCGCTCAAATAATCCGAGCCTGGAATATGAATAACCAGTCTGCCGCTGTTAATCGGCCTCAGCGTGTCGCAGTTCAGCGTACCGGTATTATTAAGGACTCTCGGCGCTTCCATTCGCAAAATGACAGAGTCGACGATCACCGTTGTATTGACCGACACACTCGGGTTTGCACTGGCCGCCGACGTGATGGTGTAAGACGCCAACTGCGTAGGGCCGCCCAAGTTTCTGATGTCACTGAAGGGAATGGTGAAATCCACGAATCCACTGGCAGGCAGGGTCACGACATTCTGCGCTTGCAGACGGCCACCATAATTCAAGGTCACTGTGAACGGCAGTGAGTCGGCGGGCAATGCGGGCGTCGTCCACAATGGGATCCGAGCCCTTGCTGCCAGATTTACGTCATCAGCCTCCAGATGGTTATCAGGCCCGAATGTGCCCCCGGCGCGCATCGCCTGGACCACCACTGGCGACAGGTTGGGATTCAAGTTCCCAGGCCCCACGATCACCGGCCCCACAGGCCCAACGATAGACAGGTCCAGATCGAACGGTGTTTCCAAAGGCGGCGTCGGATAGGTGGTTGCGCCGCGACGCACGACGTACGAAGCCGTCACAGGCACCCGGTTCTTGCCGGGTGTTTGAGGCCCGTACAGCGTATCTACATTGGCCGCAGTGAACAGAGCCGGCACCGGGAATGCAGTGGTGCCCAGCGCCACCGTGACCGGAATGGAGGCGAACGCTGAGCTCAGCGTAACGACGATTTCATCGGTGGGGCGCAGCGCATTCGTGTAGCTGGGAACCAGCACTCGCACGCCGCCTCCCGACACCACATCAGCACGGTCAATCAGGCCGTCGCCGGGCACTGCCAGTTCAACCGTTGGCGCAGAAAACTCGGTGGGCAATGGCGCCTGCGCCAGGTCTGCCAGGTCCAGGCTGTACGAGAGCTCGGAGGGGTTGCCGGCCACGTCAAACAGGCGGTAGCGCATACTGAAGTTGCCCCTGCGTTCAGCCGCGACAACACTCGCCGGCAACGGAAGCGTCAGGGGCACAGCCGGATCAATCCGGAATTTTGTTTCCGGGTTAGGCGGCGCAAACGCGTAAGGCTTATCCGAAGAGCCGAAAAACATTTCGACGTAATCGCCATCGGATAACCCGTTTTGCGCATCATAGGGAATCGGAAACAGCGCCGTCTGGTTTGGCTGACTCTGAATATAGGCAAGGTCCAGAGGCCCGACCAAGCCCACCGGCAGCGAGGGTTCCGGCGGATTGACGCGGGGGCGGTCGTAGGGAGACGTCTCGTCGACGACCAGCAGCTGCGGGACTGAAAAGTTATCGACGCCCGAGTCGGCGATGAGCACCCGGTACCTGACCAAATACACACCAGGGGGACGATAGGCTTGCGGTATTGCCACCGGCACTGGATCGGGTTGACTTGTCAATCGGCGTTGAAACCGGGTGCTGCTGGAGCCGAAATAGGCATCTTCGGCCTCTACATCCAAACCACTCAGATCCAGGTACGGAGCAATCTCGACAGTTAATACATCCATCGCCGCAGGGTCGGTACTTGCGCCGTCCCACAGGGGAATATTCAAATTGGTGGACTGTCCTTTTGAAGCCGCACGCGTCAGCAACCCCGTGTATCCAATCACTTGGTCAGCAAACACGCCAAGTTGAAATCTTTCGGGCGTGTAATCGGAGGGCGCCCTAGGTACAAAAGCATCTATGATTTGTCTGTTTGTAAGTTCCATTATCTTGCTCCGGACAGTTGAACCGCTAAGACCAAAATGCGCTTCGCCAAGTGAATAAACTTTGTTTATCCACCACGAAGCCTTACCGTAAAAAGCCAAATACCTAATGCACACATGACACACACCGATGATTCAACCCGACACGATTCCATTCGCAGAACAATACCGACCTGTACCGTAGGTCAAATCAACTCTGACTCGCCCAGGGAGTGACTCGCCAACTTTCACACCCTCACGCCATACTTCATAACTGCCGGTCGCCGATCCGTACTTGCGCACCGGCAGCAGCGTCATATCAAACGAATCCAGAACAATAACTGCACCGGCGACTGTATGTGCGGGCTCCCATAACAGTGACCGAGTGACGACAACGCTTGTATTTAATGTGCTCCAGTTATTCTCATTGAAGCCTTGCCACACAAACTTGATCATGTCGCCCACCCGTAACGCGGAGTTGGGCGTTATTAACCATCGCACGCCATCTTTCAACATTGACCAGGGCACGCCGTTAACCGGGTTGGTTTGCGAACTGCAGGTCAAGTAACCATTGGTCAGCGTGTGCTGTATAACCGGTGCAGGCAGTGGGACAAGCTGGGTATTCACATTGGTCACGGGGGAGCGTTGCTCGTTAAAGCCGTTCGTGGTGGTGTAATGCACCGCGTACACCGCGCCAGTGCCGCCACTGATCACGGACCACGGCACGTCGCTGAAAAACACCCAGCTACCGGCACTATCAGCGGCGCTCACAGCATAGGTGGCCACCGGGCCCACCCCGTTCCAGTACAGGCTCATCGAGTCGCCCACACGGGGCGTATCAAACAGCCGCACTCGCACGCGCACGGGGTAACCTCGGTCCGCATCAACCAGTGTGTTGGTGCCTGTGCGGCCCACAATTTCCACCGGCGCCAATGTCGGGTTCAGCAATGCCGGTGCATTGGCGTGATCCTGGCCGGCGATCGTCAGGTTCACATTGACGGAAAGCGACTTGGACGACGTCGGCAAAGGGTTGAGCCCGTAGATTTCATAGCGCACCGCTACGGTCTGTGCCGCCAGAGCCGGACTCGGCCCCCTGAGTACCGTCCAGGGGATGTCCACGTCGAACGGCAATTGCGTCACCAGGCGGCGCGTGGTTGGCCGGTCATCCCAATACACAATCACTTCATGCCTGGCCGCGGCGGACCAGCCCGGGTAGCTGTCTATGCGCACGAACACCCCGCCGCCTTCATCCACGCGAGCGTCATTGCGCTTGATCAACTCATCGTTGTAGATCGGAGGACGAATGCTCGGCGCGGGCAGCCCCAGGGACAGCACAAAAGGCAGCCCGCTGCTCAACGTGCTGAAATTGCCGGTCTCGTCATAAATTCGATAGAACAGGTACCCAGGGCCATTGTTCAGGTCGCGAAACGCATCTGAGTTCAAGGTTGCCGTGGGGGGCGTGGTGCTGAAATTTACCAGCGAGCCGCCGTCCGCCAGCTTCAACGGCGGCGCGGGCGAATTGGATAAAAAGAATTCAATACGGTCATTGGGCGCCCCGATGTTGTAGACCGGAATGTAAAAAGCCGTGGGCTGATTGTCGGTCAAATACTGGGCGTTGATCGCCGGCTCTGGCGGCACGACAAAGCGTGCCATGTCCGTCGGGGCGATCAATTTTGGCGGTTCCAGGTCGATCGTGATCGTCACTGGCAAACTGGTGCTCTGCCCGCCGACGTTGCGGACGGTGTAGTAAAGGCGTGCAATTCGAGTGCGGCTGCGCAGGTTGAGCATGCTGATTTCACGCTCAAAAAACGCCGGAATATCCGGTGGTGGCGGCCCGATCAGGAACCGGTCGAGAAGCCTGATGCCATCATCGCTCTCCCACCAAAGTTCACACGTATGCACCGGATCTGCCGGGTCACCCGGGACAGCAGGCGTTGGCATCGGCTCCCAGGCGGGGATACGCACCTTCAACGGGCTGAGCAGCAGTTGCAGCGGCACAACCCCTCTGCCGTCGGTGGTCACAACACCTGGGACCGTAACGGGATCCAAGCCGTCGCCAATGACAGCCAGTTTGGTTAAAGGCCGGGAACGCGTGTAGGGCTTTCGGATAGTTGACATGTTCCGGCCTCAGGAAAAGTTTCAGCACGGCGAGTCACGAGAGCAAGGTCTTCGCGCCTGCCATGGAAAAATTAAACGCCTAAAGCCTGCGCACGGATACTGTCAGAACTAACAGGTAGGCCCATCCACTCGTCGTTTTTTTCAGCGTTGTGCACGCGTCTATTTCTAAATATTCCTTGACGAAAGGCGCCGCCTGGCATTTTATGAAACCGGTTTCAGAGCCTGTCTCAGGCGGTGAAACGGCTAACTCCAATAAGAAAGGCCCGTAATCGTGACTCCATTTTCCGCCGCCCAGCGCAGCCGCGTGACCATGCTTGACGTTGCCGAGCGCGCCGGTGTGTCCAAAGCCAGCGTGTCGCGCTTTATCGGTGATGACCGCGCCCTGCTCTCCGACGCCATCGCGCAGCGTATCGAACAGGCCATCAGCGAACTTGGCTACCGCCCCAACCAGATGGCCCGTGGTTTGAAACGTGGGCGCACACGCCTGATCGGCATGCTGGTGGCCGATATCCGCAACCCCTATTCCATTGCCGTGATGCATGGCGTCGAAACCGCCTGCCGCAAGCACGGCTACAGCCTGGTGGTGTGCAACACCGACCGCGATGACGAGCAGGAGCGCCAGCATTTGGCAGCCCTGCGCTCGTACAACATCGAAGGGCTGATCGTGAACACCCTCGGCCATCACCTTGACCAACTGCTGCAACTGCAGCAGGAAATGCCGCTGGTGCTGGTGGACCGCAAGGTCGAGCCATTGCACAGCGACCTGGTGGGGCTGGACAACGCCGCAGCGGTGCGCATCGCCGTCGAACATTTGCAACAGCAGGGTTATCGCGACGTGTTGCTGGTCAGCGAAGCTGCCGATGGCACCAGTTCACGCCTGGAGCGCCAGGCCAGTTTCAAGGCCGAGATCGCCAGCCGCCCAGGGCTGACCGGCGCGGTGCTGGAACTGGACGACGCGCTGCAAAGCCGCTTGCAAGCCTTCCTTGCCACGCCCGGCCCGAAAGCGCTGTTCTGCGCCAACGGTATTGCCGCGCTGGCCTGTACCCGTGCGCTCAAGGCTTCAGGCTGCCGGCTGTTTGAGGATGTCGGCCTGATCGCCCTGGATGATCTGGACTGGTACCCGCTGGTGGGCAATGGCATTACCGCCCTCGCCCAGCCTACTGAAGCGATCGGCGCCAGTGCCTTCGACTGCCTGCTCAAACGCCTGCGCGGCGATGACGCGCCCACGCGCACCCTGGATTTTTTGCCGGAATTAATCATCCGTGGTTCCACACAATCCCTTGTGGGAGCTGGCTTGCCTGCGATGACGGTTTACCAGGCGAAGCCGTAGTCGCCTGACACACCGCCATCGCCGGCAAGCCTCGCTCTCATATTGTTTTGCGTATAAAAATGAAACCGGTTTCAGAGGTAAACAACAATGCACAAATACCCCGTCTCCATCAGCCTTTCCAGCTACGGCGCCGAGCTCGTTCGCCAACAGGGCCAACTGAGTTTTGTCGACGTGCTGAGCGCTGCCGGCGCCCAACGCATCGAATGGCGTGAAGAACTGCTGACCACCGAACACCCGGCCACACTGGCCCAGGCTGCGGCCGCGCATGGCCTGGAATCGGTGTACTCCTCGCCGCTGGAACTGTGGGTGGCCGGCCGCGCCCAGCCCAACCCCGAGCTGAATGACACCTTGGAACGCGCCCAGGCATTCGGCGCGCGCTGGCTGAAAGTCTCCCTCGGCTACTTCACCGACACCAACGACCTGCAAAGCCTGCACGCCCTGCTCAACCGGCACCCGGTGCAACTGCTGGTGGAAAACGACCAGACCCTGCACGGCGGACGGATCGAGCCGATGCAGCGGTTCTTCACCGAGGTCGAGCGCCTGGGCCTGCCCGTCAAGATGACGTTCGACATCGGCAACTGGCAATGGCAGGACCAGTCCGCCCTCACCGCGGCACGTTTGCTCGGTCGGCACGTGGATTACCTGCACTGCAAGGCCGTGGCCCGGCGCCAGGATGGCAAGCTGGTGGCCCTGCCGCCCGGCGCCACCGACCTGCATCTGTGGGAACAACTGCTCAAGCATATGACTCAAGGTATTACCCGGGCCGTGGAATTCCCGTTGCAGGGTGGTGACCTGATCGAGGTCACCGCGCAACAGGTCGCCGCCCTCGCCGTCCTTGGCCAACCGCGTGCGGAGAATGCCCATGTCTGAGATCGATATCCTGTCGTTTGGTGAAACCATGGCGATGTTTGTCGCCGAGCAGACCGGCGATCTGGCCCAGGTGGCTCAGTTCCACAAACGCATTGCCGGCGCCGACAGCAATGTCGCCATTGGCCTGTCGCGCCTGGGGTTCAATGTGGCCTGGCTGAGCCGGGTGGGGAATGATTCCCTCGGGCGTTTTGTGGTCGACACCCTGAAAAAGGAAGGCCTGGATTGTCGGCATGTGGCGGTCGATCCCTTGCACCCCACCGGCTTTCAGTTCAAGTCCCGCGAAGAGGCCGGCGCAGACCCTCAGGTGGAATACTTCCGCAAAGGCTCGGCGGCCAGCCACCTGTCCATCGCCGCCATCAGCCCCACGCTGCTGCAGGCGCGTCACCTGCACGCCACCGGCATTCCGCCGGCGTTGTCCGAGGCCACCCGTGAGCTGTCCCGCGAGTTGATGACACAGATGCGCAAAGCCGGGCACAGCGTGTCGTTCGACCCCAACCTGCGCCCAACGTTATGGGCCAGCCAGGCGCAGATGATCGCCGAAATCAACGCCCTTGCCGCCATGGCGGATTGGGTCTTGCCGGGTTTGAGCGAAGGTCGCTTGCTCACAGGCTTTGAAGACCCGGCGGACATCGCCGCGTTCTACCTCGACCAGGGCGCCGAGGCCGTGGCCATCAAGCTCGGGCCGGACGGCGCCTATTACCGCACCCAGATGGACCAGGGCTTCGTTGCCGCCGTGCCGGTGGAAAAAGTCGTCGACACCGTCGGCGCCGGCGATGGTTTTGCCGTCGGCATGATCAGCGCCCTGTTGGAAAACCTCAGCTTCCCCGAAGCGGTACAGCGCGGCAACTGGATCGGCAGCCGCGCCGTGCAGAGCCGCGGCGACATGGAAGGTTTGCCCACCCGTGCGGAGTTACCCACTCGATCCGTTGCATGACTTACACCCTGTTGCCACAACTACAACAAGCTCAGGAGCAACTCCATGGATACCTTGAAACTCGCCACCCGCCGCTGGTGGTACATCATGCCTATCGTGTTTATCACCTACAGCCTGGCGTACCTGGACCGCGCCAACTACGGCTTCGCCGCCGCCTCCGGGATGGCCGAAGACCTGATGATCACCCCCGGCATGTCCTCGCTGCTGGGCGCGCTGTTCTTCCTCGGCTACTTTTTCTTCCAGGTGCCGGGGGCGATTTACGCGCAGAAACGCAGCGTTAAAAAGCTGATTTTTGTCAGCCTGATCCTCTGGGGCGGCCTTGCCACCCTGACCGGCGTGGTGTCCAACGCCTACATGCTGATCGCCATTCGCTTCATGCTCGGGGTGGTCGAAGCCGCCGTGATGCCGGCGATGCTGGTGTACCTGTGCCACTGGTTCACGCGGGCCGAACGCTCGCGCGCCAATACCTTCCTGATCCTCGGCAACCCGGTGACCATGCTGTGGATGTCAGTGGTGTCGGGCTATCTGGTGCAGCATTTCAGCTGGCGCTGGATGTTTATCATCGAAGGCATACCGGCGGTGATCTGGGCGTTTATCTGGTGGAAGCTGGCGGATGAAAAACCCGCCGACGCCAAGTGGCTGAGTGAGCAGCACAAAAAAGACCTGGAAAGCGCGCTGGCCGCCGAGCAAGTCGGGATCAAGGCGGTGAAGAACTACGCCGAGGCCTTCCGCTCGCCCAAAGTGATCATCCTGGCGCTGCAGTTTTTCTGCTGGAGCATCGGCGTTTACGGCTTTGTGCTGTGGCTGCCGTCGATCCTCAAGGCCGGCCTGCAAATGGACATGGTCGAAGCCGGCTGGCTGTCAGCGTTGCCTTACCTGGCGGCGGTGATCGGCATGCTCGCGGTGTCCTGGGGCTCGGACAAACTGCAAAAACGTAAACGCTTTGTGTGGCCACCCCTGCTGATTGCCTCCATTGCGTTCTACGCCTCCTACGCGTTGGGCGCCGAACACTTCTGGTGGTCCTACAGCCTGCTGGTCATCGCCGGCGCCTGCATGTATGCGCCCTACGGGCCGTTCTTTGCCATCGTGCCGGAGATCCTGCCGGCCAACGTCGCCGGCGGCGCCATGGCGCTGATCAACAGCATGGGCGCGCTGGGCTCGTTCGGCGGTTCGTACCTGGTGGGTTACCTCAACAGCACCACCGGTTCGCCTGGCGCTTCGTACCTGCTGATGAGCGGTGCGCTGATGCTGTCGGTGGTGCTGACGATTTTCCTCAAGCCCGGCGCCAGCGACCGTGAACGCGCGCCGATGCCGACCCTTGGATTGAAGGTGAAAACCCGATGAAAAAGTCTGTCGTTTTATACAAGAAACTCTCTGCGCCCTTGATGGCCCGCCTGCATGAGCAGGCCGACGTCACGCTGATCGAAGCCCTCGACGAACCCGGCCTGGCCAAGCTGCGCGAGGCCTTGCCCCGCGCCCAGGGCCTGCTGGGTGCCAGCCTGCGCCTGGACGCCAAGCTGCTCGACCTGGCGCCACACCTTGAAGCGGTGGCCAGCGTCTCGGTGGGTGTCGACAACTACGACATCGACTACCTGACCCAACGCGGCATCCTGCTCAGCAACACGCCGGACGTGCTCACCGAAACCACCGCCGATACCGGTTTTGCGCTGATCCTGGCCACCGCGCGCCGGGTGGTGGAGCTGGCCGACATGGTGCGGGCCGGCCAATGGAGCAAGAACATCGGCCCGTCCCATTTCGGCACCGACGTGCATGGCAAAACCCTCGGCATCATCGGCATGGGCCGCATCGGCGAAGCCTTGGCCCAACGCGGGCATTTTGGTTTTGGCATGCCGGTGATCTACCACAGCCACTCGCCCAAGCCGTTGGTAGAAGAACGCTTCGGCGCGCAGTACCGCAGCCTGGTGGATTTGCTCAAGGAAGCTGACTTTGTCTGCCTGACCTTGCCGCTGACTGCCGAAACCGAGAAGCTGATCGGCGCTGAGGAGTTTGCACTGATGGGCCCGGAGACGATCTTTATCAACATCTCGCGCGGCAAAGTGGTGGACGAGGCGGCGCTGGTTCAGGCGCTGCAGCAACGCACGATTCGGGCAGCGGGTTTGGATGTGTTCGAGCGTGAGCCGTTGAACCACGACTCGCCCCTGTTGCGCTTGAACAATGTGGTGGCCACGCCGCACATCGGCTCGGCGACCCATGAAACACGCGAAGCGATGGCCCGATGTGCAGTGGACAACCTGCTGGCGGCGCTGGCAGGCGACCGCCCGAAAAACCTGGTGAACCCGGCTGCCTGGAAACACTGATTCCCGAGACTTGCACAGACCCAAAGTGGGAGCTGGCTTGCCTGCGATGCAGACCCCTCGGTACATCAGCTGTACCCAGTGGATGCCTTCGCAGGCAAGCCAGCTCCCACATGTGACCGAGTACACCCGCTACCTGGTGCACTGCACTTCAAAAGGTGGGAGCGGGCTTGCCCGCGATGGCGTTGGGTCAGTGCCGCATGTGCAATCCGACACACTGCATTCGCGGGCAAGCCCGCTCCCACATTGACCGTGTTCATCCAACGTAGCTTGCTGTGTAAACCCAATCTCTGTGGGAGCGGGCTTGCCCGCGATGGCGGTGGGTCAGTGCCACATGTGCAATCCGGCACACTGCATTCGCGGGCAAGCCCGCTCCCACATTGACTGTGTTCATCCAACGTAGCTTGCTGTGTAAACCCAATCGCTGTGGGAGCCGGGCTTGCCCGCGATGGCGGTGGGTCAGTGCCGCATGTGCAATCCGACACACTGCATTCGCGGGCAAGCCCGCTCCCACATTGACCGTGTTCATCCAACCTAGCTTGTTGTGTAAACCCGCTCCCACATTTGGATCGTCGACACATTCAAGTCAGCGCAAGGCCCGGCGCAGCACTTTGCCGACGGTGGTCTTGGGCAGCTCGGCAGTGCGGAACTCCACATACCGCGGCACTTTGTAACCCGTCAGGTATTCGCGGCAATGGGCGAGGATCTGCTCCTGCGTGAGGTTCGGGTCCTTGCGCACTACGATGATCTTCACCCTTTCGCCAGTGACGCCATCTTCCACACCGACCGCCGCCACCTCACCCACGCCCGGGTGCATGGCCACCACGTCTTCGATTTCATTCGGGTACACATTGAAGCCCGAGACCAGAATCATGTCTTTCTTGCGGTCCACCAGGCGGATATAGCCGCGCTCGTCCATCACGCCGATATCACCGGTCGACAGCCAGCCCTCGGCATCCAGCACCTCGGCGGTTTCCCTGGGGCGCTTCCAGTAACCCTGCATCACCTGCGGCCCGCGCACTTGCAGTTCGCCTTGCTCACCGGTGTCGGCCAGTTCACCGTCCTCGCGGATAAAACGCACCCAGGTCGAGGGCAGCGGTACGCCAATGCTGCCGGTGAACTCCATCTCGCGCATGCGGGCGATATTGATCGGGCTGATGCTCACCACCGGCGAGCACTCGGTGAGGCCATAGCCCTCGATGATCGGCAGCCCGGTGACTTCTTTCCAGCGCTTGGCCACCGCCGTGTGCGTGGCCATGCCGCCGGCGATCACCAGGCGCAGGGCGGAAAAGTCGCGGGCGCAGAACGCTTTGTTTTCGAGCAAGCCATTAAACAGCGTGTTGACCCCGGCAATGCCGTTGAAGCGCTCCTTGCGCAGGATCATCTGCACGCGTTTCACATCACGCGGGTTGGCGATCAGGATGTTGCGCCCGCCCAGGCACATGAACATCAGGCAGTTCACCGTCAGCGAAAAGATGTGGTACAGCGGCAGCAAGGTGACGTTGGTTTCCTGCTGGTCCTGGTCCAGCTGGTCGCCGACCCAGGCCTTGGCCTGCAACAGGTTGGCGATGATATTGCGGTGGCTGAGCATCACACCCTTGGCGTCCCCGGTGGTGCCGCCGGTGTATTGCAAAAAGGCCAGGTCGTCGAGGTTCATGGCCACCGGGAAGTGATTCAGCGCCCGCCCCTGTTTCAGCACCCGATTGAAGCGCGCCGCGCCGGGCAGGTTAAAACCGGGCACCTGCTTTTGCACACGGCGCAGGATGAAATTCATCGCCGCGCCCTTGAAGGTGCCCAGCAAGTCGCCAATGGCCGCCACCACCACGCGCTTGACGCTGCTGCCGGCCACGACCTTTTCCAGGGTGTGGGCGAAGTTTTCGAAAATCACCACGGTTTCGGCGCCGCTGTCCTTGAGCAGATGCTTGAGCTCATGGGAGGTGTACAGCGGGTTGACGTTGACCACCACCGCGCCGGCCAGGATGGTGCCCAACAGGCAGATCGGGTACTGCAAGCAGTTGGGCATCATCAAGGCCACGCGGTCGCCCTTCTTCACGCCCTGACCCTGCAGCCACGCGGCAAACGCGATGCCTTGCACCCGCCAGTCGGCATAGGTCATTTCGGTGCCGATGCTGACGTAGGCGACGCGCTCGCGAAACTTCTCCAGGTGCTCAAGGAACACCTCGCGCAGCGACGGGTACTCCTCGATACCGGCCTCGATGTCCGCCGGCACGCCGGGCAGGTAAGCGTTCAACCAGATCCGTTCGGTACGTTCCAGGCTTACAGCGTTCATGGCAGTCTCCTTGTTGTTGTTTTTATCGCACTACTTTTCGACGATGGCCGTAACACCCAGCC
This sequence comes from Pseudomonas sp. TREG-RG-20F-10-E-6-01, assembly GCF_022662455.1. Taxonomy (NCBI): domain Bacteria; kingdom Pseudomonadati; phylum Pseudomonadota; class Gammaproteobacteria; order Pseudomonadales; family Pseudomonadaceae; genus Pseudomonas; species Pseudomonas sp. TREG-RG-20F-10-E-6-01. Next base: position 482,668 of record NZ_JAKNQP010000003.1, read on the forward strand.
CGCCCGCCGCGCAGATCGAAATCAAGCCGCGCCCGCCACCATTGTCATGGATGGTTTTGGCCAGTGCCGCCAACTGCCGGCCACCGGTGGCGGCGAACGGGTGGCCACAGCCAAGCGAACCACCGTTGACGTTCATTTTGCTGCGGTCGATGGCGCCCAGCGGTGCGTCCAGGCCCAGGCGCTCACGGCAGTAATCGGCGTCTTCCCAGGCCTTGAGCGTGCACAGCACCTGGGCGGCAAACGCTTCGTGAATCTCGAAGAAGTCAACGTCGGCAAAGCTCAGGCCTTCACGCTTGAGCATGCGTGGAACGGCATAGGCCGGGGCCATCAACAGGCCTTCGGTGCCGTCGACAAAATTCACCGCCGCTGTTTCGCCGGTACGCAGGTAGGCCAGTACCGGCAAGCCGTGTTCGGCAGCCCAGGCCTCACTGGCCAACAGCACCACCGAAGCGCCATCGGTCAGCGGCGTGGAATTGCCCGCCGTGAGCGTACCGTTCTGACGGTCGTAGGCGGGGGATAGACCGGCGAGTTTCGCAAGGCTGGTGTCAGCCCGCAGGTTGTTGTCGCGCGCAAGGCCGCGATAAGGGCTGATCAGATCGTCGAAAAAACCACGGGCGTAAGCGGCGTCCAGGCGCTGGTGGCTGGTCAGGGTCAACTCATCCTGGGCCAGCCGCTTGATCTGCCAGCGCTTGGCCATTTCTTCACAGTGCTCACCCATCGACAGGCCGGTGCGTGGCTCGCCATTGCGCGGCAGCAACGGCTTGAACAACATCGACGGGCGCACCTTCAGCAACGCCTTGAGCTTATCGCCCATGCCCTTGGCGCGGTTGGCCGCGAGCAAGGTGTGGCGCAGGGATTCGTTGATGCCGATGGGCGCGTCCGAGGTGGTGTCGCTACCGCCGGCAATGCCGACGTCGATCTGGCCCAGGGCGATTTTATTCGCCACCAGCAACGCCGCTTCAAGGCCCGTGCCGCAGGCTTGTTGCACGTCGTACGCGGGGGTTTCGGGCGACAATGTGGTCGACAGCAGCGACTCGCGCGCCAGGTTGAAATCGCGCGAATGCTTGATCACCGCCCCCGCGGCAAACTCGCCCAGGCGCTGGCCATGCAGGTTGTAGCGGTCAACCAGGCCTTGCAGGGCGGCAACCAGCAAGTCCTGATTACTGTCGTGGGCGTACACGCTGTTGGAGCGGGCAAACGGGATACGGTTGCCGCCGATAATCGCCACGCGGCGAGTCGGGGCCGGGTTGAAGCTGTAATCACTCATTGACGGTTCTCATTCCAGACAAAAAGCCCACGCATATGCGGTTTATCGCCCGCCGCATTGCGCACTTCGAACTCACGGCGCGGGCCGGTCACGGGGCGATTCCACAGGGTGACCTGGCCGGGCAGGAAGATCGGCAGTTTGAAGTCGCAATGCGCCTGGGCGTGTTCCAGGCCGCCCGGCGGTTGCTGAGCGGCGAGCGCGCGGCCCAGGGTCCACATGCCGTGGGCGATGGCGCGGCGAAAGCCAAAGATTCTGGCGCCGATCACCGAGGTGTGAATCGGGTTGAAGTCCCCCGACACCTCGGCAAAACGCCGGCCCAGGTCGGCCGGCACTGCCCAGCGCTGGCTGCGCAACAGCCCGTCTTCCTGCAACGTCAGCACGTCTTCCCACGGTTCGCCGACCGGGTCTTTCACGTCACGGCGCAGGTACAGGCTGTCGCTCTGCCACACCAGCGCGTCGGCGCCGTAGGCCCGCGTGGCGATAATCAGCGCCTGGCCTTTGGGGTGCGCCACCCAGCGCTCGCAACATACTTCCAGGCGCAACGCCTGGCCTTCGTGCAAACGCTGGTGCTGATGAATCCGATTGGCCAGGTGCACCATGCCGCTGGCCGGATACGGAAAGCTCGGCCGTGTCAGCAGCATCAGGTGCAAAGGGAACGCCAGCACGTGCGGATAGGACAGCGGCACGCCCTGCTCGCGCCGGAAACCACAGGCGTGGCCATACGCGGCGATAGCGCTGGCCGACAGCGCCACCGCCGAACGCACCAGGCATTCCCTGGGCAGCAACGGCGCACCCTCAAGCTTGGGTTTGCGCAGCGCGCGCACGCCATCGAGCAACAACTGGGTGCGCGACGGTGGCGGGTCGATGATTTGGGTCACGTAGTCCATGGCTCAGGCTCCCAGCAGGCTTTGGCCGCACACGCGTACGACTTCGCCGTTGACCCCGCCGGACGCCGGGTGCGCCAGCCAGGCAATGGTCTCGGCCACATCAATTGGTTGCCCGCCTTGGGACATCGAGTTCATGCGCCGCCCCGCCTCGCGGATCATCAGTGGAATCCTGGCGGTCATCTGTGTCTCGATAAAACCGGGCGCAACGGCGTTGACCGTGACCTGCTGCGCTGCCGCCAACGGTGCCAGGCCGTGCACCAAGCCAATCACACCGGCCTTGGAGGTGGCGTAATTGCTTTGCCCCAGGTTGCCGGCAATGCCAGAGATCGACGACACGCACACAATTCGCCCGCCCGGGTTCAACCCCTGGTGGTGCAGCAAGGCATTGCTCAACTGCAACGGTGCTTCCAGGTTGACCGCCAGCACACTGCGCCAGGCCGCCTCAGTCATTTTGGCAATGGTCTTGTCACGGGTGATCCCGGCGTTGTGCACCACCACATCGAAAGCGCCGTACTGTTCGACATGTGCCTGCAACAGCGCGGCCGCGTCGGCCGCGGTGATGTCCAGCGGCAAGGCCGAACCGTTGACACTGGCGGCGGCCTGCTGCAGCGCTGCATGGGCTTGGGGCACGTCCACACACACCACGTGGGCGCCGTCGCGGGCCAGCACTTGGGCGATGGCCAGACCAATCCCACGCGACGCGCCGGTGACCAATGCGCGGCGCCCAACAAACGGCTTATCCCAGTTGACGGCAACCTCGCCATCCACCGGTTTATCCAGGCGCACGACCTGCCCGGACACATAGGCCGAACGGCGCGACAGAAAAAACCGCAGGCTGCTGTCCAGGGCGTCTTCGGCGCCCGGCGCGACATAGATCAATTGCACGGTAATCGCCCGGCGCAGTTCCTTGGCCAGTGAGCGCACCAGGCCTTCGAGGGCGCGTTGGGCGATGGCCTGGGGCAAGTCCCGGCAATGTTCGGGCGCAGTGCCGAGCACCACCACGCGGCCATGCTGACTGAGGCGCTTGGCGTTGGCGTGGAAGAAGACATAGAGCTCGTCGAGCTGCTGCGAATCGAGCACCGCCGTGGCATCGAACACCGCGCCCTGCACCTTGACCGTGGACGGCGCCCGCAGCGTCGCCGGCGTGGCCGCGACGGTGTCGGTGGCGGCAAAAATCTGTTGCACCTGCGTGGATAGCCGCCCTGCCCCGGCGACGATGACCGGGTTGACCAGGCCCTGTTGGCCGCTGCGATGGCGCTGCAACGGCAACGGCTGCGGCAGGCCGATGGCCCGGGCAAGGCGCCGGCCCCAAGGGGAGTTGACGAAGGAAAGGTAGCTGTCACTCATAGTAAGCATTCACTCACAACACACACTGGCTTTATAAACCCGATGCCGGTGGGAGCTGGCTTGCCTGCGCTGCAGACGACTCGGTCGTTCACAGGCACCGAGGCGCTGCCATCGCAGGCAAGCCCGCTCCCACCTTGATCGTGTTTCTCCTAGTTGACCGAGGCGTTTTCGCTTTGGGGTGTGCGACGTTTGGCGCTCGGCTCCAACGCTTGTTTGCGCTGCTGCAACGCCTCGAGCAAACCAAAGTCCTGCGGGAAATCATCGACCTGGATGCCGTGGTCGGCGTATTCCACATAGCGGCCGAGCAAGGTGTCTTCCTCGTCGCTGATCAGGTCCAGCGTCCGCGCCTTCACGCGCCAGCCGCTGAACGCAGTGGCGGAAATCGGCATCGGTTCGATCAGGCCTTGCTTGACGGCCGACTTGAGGCGAGCGTCGATCAGCTCCACCTGCGGCAACAGGCGCAAGCCCAATTCGCCGTAGGCCAGCTTGTCGATTTCCGGGCGCGGGATGTAGGAATTGGCCAACAGGCGGTCGCGGGTTTCACCTGGCGTCTGCACCACCTCGGCGACTTGGGCCAGCAAGCGATCCGACGGTTTGCGCAGGGGAATACCGAACGGAAAACTCAAGCCACGCACCACTGCCGCAGCGGCATTCGAGGGGTAGTTATCGAGCACTTCGGCCAGCGCTTCATGCGCACGTAACAGCGCATCCTGGGCGGCCCAGTGCACCAGCGGCAGGTCGGCCTGGGGCCGGCCGTCGTCCTCAAAGCGCTTGAGCACGCAGGACAGGATGTACAACTGCGACAGAATATCGCCCAGACGCCCGGTGATACTTTCCTTGCGCTTGAGTGCACCCCCGAGCACACCCATGGACACATCCGAGATCAAGGCCAGCACCACCGACAGCCGATTGGCCTGGCGGTAGTAGGACACCAGCGCCGGCTCGGTCTTGGCCGGTGCAGAAAGCAGCCGCCCACCCGTCAGCGCATGCACCCCGGCGCGTACGGCATTGGCGACGACAAAGCTCACATGGCCGAACATCGCGCGGTCGAAGGCTTCCAGCGCCTGGCGCCGGTCTGGGTTACGCGCGGCTTCCATTTCGCGGAATACGTACGGATGGCAGCGAATCAGCCCCTGGCCAAAGATGATCAGGCAGCGGGTCATGATGTTCGCCCCCTCCACGGTGATCGCAATCGGGCTTTGCTGGTAGGCACGGGCCAGGAAGTTGTTGGGGCCCATGCAGATGCCTTTGCCGGCGACGATGTCCATGCCGTCGTTGACGATGATCCGCGCGCGCTCGGTGACGTGGTACTTGGCAATGGCCGAGATCACCGAAGGTTTTTCGCCGGCATCCAGCGACGCCACCGAGACCTTGCGCACCGCGTCGCAGGCATACAAATGCCCGGCCATGCGCGCCAGCGGCGCCTGCACGCCTTCGAACTTGCCGATGGGCAGGCCGAACTGCTTGCGCATCGCCGCGTAGGCGCTGGTGCCGCGTACCGCGACTTTGCCCAGGCCGACGTTGGCCGAGGGCAGAGAAATCGCCCGCCCGGCTGCCAGGCATTCCATCAGCATGCGCCAGCCGTTACCGACCTGTTCGCGGCCGCCGATCACCCATTCCAGGGGAATGAACACATCCTTGCCGGTGGTGGGACCGTTCTGGAATACCGCGTTCAGAGGCCAGTGACGACGACCGCTGTTGACGCCTGGGTGAGACGTTGGGATCAACGCGCAGGTGATGCCCAGCGAGCCCGCCTTGCCCAGCAAACCCTCCGGGTCTTCGGCGCGAAACGCCAGGCCCAGCACCGTCGCGATGGGGCCAAGGGTGATGTAGCGCTTGTCCCAGGTCACTTTGAAACCCAGCACTTGCTCGCCCTCGTGCAGGCCTTTGCAGACGACGCCCACGTCCGGAATTGCGCCGGCATCAGAGCCCGCATACGGGCTGGTCAGGGCAAAGCACGGGATGTCTTCGCCTCGCGCCAGGCGGGGCAAGTAGTAATTGCGTTGGGCATCGGTGCCGTAATGCAGCAGCAATTCCGCCGGGCCCAGGGAATTGGGGACCATCACCGAAATCGCCGCCGCCGAGCAGCGTGTCGACAGCTTCATCACCACCTGGGAATGCGCGTAGTGGGAGAAGCCTTTGCCGCCGTATTGCTTGGGAATAATCATGCCCAGGAACCCGGCGTCCTTGGTGTACTGCCAGCCTTCGGGGGACATGTCCTGCCAGATCTGGGTGGTTTCCCAGTCGTTGGCGATGTCGCAGAGGGTTTCGACCTCGTTGTCGAGGAAGGCTTGTTCTTCGGCGCTGAGGCTGGCCGGCGCAGCGTTGAGCAGGCGATCCCAATTGGGTTTGCCGCTGAACAGCTCGGCGTCCCACCACACGGTGCCGGATTCGATGGCGGCGCGTTCGGTGTCGGACATGGCCGGCATGATCGTACGAAACAGACTCAAGGCCTTGCTGGTCAACAGCGTGCGACGCAAGGGTTTGATCGTCAGCAGCAGCGCGGGCACCACCACCAGCAGCGCCGCAACGCTGGTGCCCACACCGGCGACCACGTTGAACAGGTAACCAAGCGCCAGCCAGATCAAGCCAACGCCCAGCCACAGCGCAGCGGCGGCTTGTCGATACGCCAGGGCAATCGCTGCTGCGACACCCACTAATAACCAGATAACCATGGGGATACCTCTACCTAATCAGGGCATGGGCGATGCGCAGGCCGCTCGAAATGAGCGACGGCGTAAAGCCACACTACAAACTTGAAAAGACAAATTCAAATTTTGTTTTGAAATTTTTATTTAATGCCTTGGCAAAAAAAACCAGGCTGAGCACGTCAGCCTGTTGAATCAGAAAATGCGGTGCTGCACACGTCGCGAGGGCGACCCCCCGCTCTAGAGCCTTTGAACAAGGGCGCCAAGATGCGCTTGCCGCCCTTATCCTCGGCGCTGCGTGACGGACTTAAAAGGCATAGGTTGCCGAAACAGCCACTACGTCACCGGACGATTCGCCCTTACCGTCCAGGCTCGCGGCGCCCAATCGGTCCACGTTCTTGGTCTTGAGATTCACCTCCTGCACGAACTGATGGGAATACGCCAGATCCAGCGTCAAGCCTGGAATCGCCTTGACGTCGTAACCTGCGCCCAGCGACAGGAAGTACCGGTCACCGTCCGGAATCCGCGGGTCGCGTGTAGAGTTGCGGGTCGGCGTCTGGTCGGACGCCACACCGGCACGCAATGTCAGCTCATCGGTCGCTTTGAAATCGCCACCAATGGAGTACATCCAGGAGTCGCGGTAGTTGTAGGGGATGGAAACGATCGTGTTGCCGTCGGACTTGAGGGTCAGGTCCTTGAAGGATGACCATTGGGTCCACACCGCACTCACACCCATGGTCAGGCGGTCATTGAACTGGTGCACCCAGTCCAGGCCCGCCGTTGCCGGGATGTCCAGTTGAGTACTGGCATTGGCGCCGTCGGGCATCAATTTCAGCCCCGGATAGGCCACTTCCGGGATCGTCCCGGTACCGCCGAACGGGCTCGGGGCCGTCATCAACTGATAGGAGAAGGCGTCGGCGCGAATATTGTACTTGCCCTCCATCTTGTTCTTGATTTTGGCGTGGTAATTGAGACCGAGGCTGTCTTGCTCGGTGGGTTTCCAGACCACCCCCGTGAACCAACCCACCGACGTATTATCGACTTTGACCCGAATCAGCGACGTACCCAGGCCAGCCGGGAACGGAATGCCGCCCAATTCAGACTTGGAGTTGGCAGCGGCGGCGAGCAAATCGATATTCTGGCTGACGAAGCCTTTACTGTGCTGAACGATCATCCCGGCACCGATGGAAAGGTCATCGCGCACCTTGAACGACAAGGACCCGGTCAACCCTACGGTCTCAATCTTGGTGTCCACTGCAAAGTCACGAAACTTTGAGCCTTCATCCCAGGTGGTGCGCATGCCCTGCGGCACGACCTGGGCCAGACCGAATGAAAACCGATCACCCAGCGGCATCACCATAAACCCGGTGGGGAGCCATGCAGTGAACCCGCCCTGGCCGCCGTCATTGTTATTCACCACGGCCTGCGCGGGGTCGAAGGTACCATCGGGGTTAAACGGTGTATTGGATACCGGGTTGCCCTGGTAGTCATTGGCCTGGCCTTTGTACTTGATCTTGATCCGCGCGTAATCGACGGTCATTTGCGCAACGTTATGGTCCACAAAAGCCATTGCCGCCGGGTTGTTGAACGCCGAACTCGGGTCGTTCTTGAACAAGGAACCCCCGCCGAACGCTCGCCCCCAGCCCGGTGCGCCATACGTCGGCGTGGAAAAACCGCCGGCTTGCACAGGCACGGCTACCATCAGCCCGCCCATCAACGCCAACCCCAGTAAAGCCTGCACCTGTTGTTTTTTATTATTCATGAGGCACTCCTTATTGTTATCACTCTGAGCCGGCCCAGCCGTCTCGTCTTTCTGTTCGTTCGATCAGGGATCGTGTTTCACGTTGTGCGCGCCCACGCGCTAAAGCGTTGATGTTTTCAAGGATTAATCGTGAGGGCAGGTGAAGGTTTGAAGTTGAAGGCCGTGACCCTGCAGGTGGCGTTCACCGTGTGTGGGCCGGCAATGCTGAACGTGCCGTCGGCGGCACTCCATTGTGTGGTCAGCACACTTGGCGTCAGGCAGCTGTCATACGGAAACTTTTCGGTAAAGCCAGAAAGCGTTGCGGTGGTGGCATTGGTCGGCACCAGTGTCCACGGCAAGTTCAACGGGCCGGAAATACCACACAGCGCATTACCGGTGAACGTGGCACCGGTGATCGATGCGCTTGAGCCGTCCGCCGCGACTTGGCCACTGAGTGTCATCGTGCATGGAACCGGGGTAAACACCAGCAGCTTTACCGCGGTGGCGATTGAGCCCGAGGCGGTAAATGCAGCACCCGCCGGGGCAAAGGTGGCTGCGCCTGCAGTGGACGAGACAGCGCCCAGGGTGAATAACATCGAACCCAGGAGGGCCGTTTTCTTAAGGCTTTGCATTGTCATGTTCCCCAGACAATAAGTACCGTACCCAACCGGCTCCGCCGGTGGTTTTCCCGCAGCCGGCGCCTCACGCGAGGCACCGGCCTTTCAACGGGTGATCAGCCCTTTACGCAGGTGCGCGCTTACGGGTTAACCGTCAGCGTTGGCGCCACAACACTCAGGGACACCACGGTGCAGTTGCCACTCAGCGATTGATTGCTGGCCGACAGGGTTTTGCTGGCCGCAGTCCACGCCACAGCGATAGGGGTAGGACCGCAGTTGGTGGAAGGCAGCGAGGTGATCTTGTAGCCGACGTTGGTCACGGTACCGGTGGTGCCGGTTGCAGCGGTCAGCACCCAAGGCAGGTTGGTCAGCGTCGGCAAGGCGCAGAGACCGCCGCCGGTCAGCGAAGCACCGTTGATGGACGCCACGCCACCGCTGACGTTGCCGGTAAAGGTGATGCCGCAGGTTACGGCCGCACCGAACGACGAGGGCGACTTCACAACGATGGTGCCGGGGTTGGTCGTGAACGGACCATCCGGGGTGATGGACGCCGCACTGGCCATCGAAGCGGCGCCAAAGCACAGAGCAAAAGAAGTTGCACAAACGAGGGTTTTCAAGCTTTTCATTGTTTTTCCTCACATGTTATGGCGAGTCATTTCGCCAGGGGTAATGGCCATGATCGAGAGGTCACGGTGAAACTGCAGAACTTCCCTTTCCAGCCAAATCTCAATTCAATTACCGCTGCATCTTTTTAATCGGTTTATTCGACCACTTTGAAGGTCGGCGGCATCGTGATCGACACCGTTTTTATCTTGCAGTCTTCGCCAATCGGAACATTGGTGGCTTCCAACTTTCGGGTGGCGTTGTCCCACGTGCCATCGGCCGTAGAAGGCCCGCACTTGCCGCCCAGGCCGAAGGCGTGAACATCGACGCTGATCTTCGACATGGAGCCGCTTTTGGTGTCTTTGGCAACTAATACCCAGGGTAAGTTGGTGGCCTCGACGCGGCTGCATTTAAGCCCGCCGTCGAATTCAACTTTATCGACATTCACCGATGAACCATCGGCCGCGACCTTGCCGGCCACCTTGATGGTGCAATCGGCGCTGATCAGCGCACCCTTGGAAAAGCTGATCGGGCCCTGGGCAGTAAAGGCGCTGCCGGCCGGCTCGATGCGTGCGGCCTGAGCCTGGTGGTAAACAATCAGGCCCAGTGCGGCCAGTATGATATGCGCGGTGAACGTGGCAGGGCTGTGCATTATGTACGTCCTTCCCTTGAAGTTATTGTTGTAGGGTCAAACAACTTTCTTGCCATCAAACTGATAAACCTTGGGGCGATAAAAACCTGCGCGACACACAGATCCCGAGTTCACCCACGGCTGTGTTACTTCACCTCAAAACGGCTTGGCGCTGTTGCTGTACTTCTCCAGATACTTCAAACGTTGTGACGGTTGAAGATTGGTCAAGGTGATATCGCCGGCGTAATGATTCAACACACGATGGTCCATGCGACGTCGCCACAAGTACGGCACATAGGCCCAGACAATCATGCTCGCGTAACCATAAGGAAGTTGCGGCGACTCATCAAAGTGGCGCAATGACTGATAACTACGGGTGGGGTTGGCATGGTGATCGGAATGCCGTTGCAGTTGAAACAAAAAGATATTGGTGACAATACGGTTACTGTTCCACGAGTGCCGCGGCGAGCAACGTTCATAGCGACCGTTGGGCAACTTCTGGCGTTTAAGCCCGTAGTGCTCGACGTAGTTCACCACTTCCAGCAACGAGAACCCGTAGATGCCCTGAATGATCAGGAAGGGAATCACGGCCGCGCCGAGCCAGGCAATCATCACGCCCCACAACACCACGCTATACATCCACGCGCCGAGTACGGCGTTCTTCCAGTGCAGTGCCGGCAGGCCGAGTTTGCGCAGGCGTTCGCGTTCCAGGTTCCAGGCCGACACCGCGCTGAACCACACCGAGCGCGGCAGGAACGCCCAGAAACTCTCACCCAGACGTGAGCTGGCCGGGTCTTCCGGTGTGGCCACGCGTACGTGATGGCCACGGTTGTGTTCGGTGTAGAAGTGCCCGTAGAAGGTCGGCGCCAGGGTGACCTTGGCCAGGAACACTTCCAGCGGCTTGGGCTTGTGCCCCAGCTCATGCGCGGTGTTGATTGCAATGCCGGTGGCGGCGCCGGTGGACAGCGCCATGCCCAGGTAGGTGAACCAAGTGATCTCACCGTGCAACTCGGTGCGCGCGGTAATAAACGCTGCGGTCTTCGCCAGCCAGCTCGACGGATCAAGGCTTGCAGTGGCATTGAGCAGGCCGCCGTTAATGATCCAATCGATCCCACCGGCGGCCAGCCAGCCGGTCACTACCACTGAGGTGATCACGAACAGCACGCCGGTGTAGACGATCCAGCGGTAGTAGCTTTGCGATTCAAGGTTGCTGACGGCGGATTCTGGCGGGTTGCTGACGTCTTCACCGAGCAGGCCGTCGATCAATGGAATCAAGCCGAAGATCACCAGCACGCCGACCCACCACAATTGCTGTACGCCTGTGGTGATGGCCAGGGCGCCGGAGAGCAATGGGGTCGCCAGGGGCATGATGCCCAGCCACCACAAATGACGTTTGCCGTCGGTCCAGACGGTGGAAGTGACCAGAGTCTGGTTCATGGCAGCCTCCGGACGAGACAGCTTGGAGATGCGATAAAAGGCGTTTTTTTCATTATTTTATTCGCTCTTAGGCACTTCAAAAATTGTTTCAAATTAGACATTGAAATAATTTTTTTAAATAAATAGCGCGGAATCGTTAGGTCGTCAACTAGTTTCTCGAAGGCTTTTTGACGTGACTGGCCAGTCTCTTTTTCAGCCGTTTGGTCAGGTGTCTAAAGCAGGCATCGACGCCGTTGTACCGCGAGTCGGGTAACACCATTATTTGCTCGCCAAGGCAAATGGCGGGTGCAGCACGCTGGCGCTTTGCGGTGGGCGAACGCGCTTGGCCACCTGCTCCACCAGCGCAGCCACGCGCTCTGTGGCGGTAATTGGCAGCATATGACCACGCCCGTCCACCACCTGCATCTTCAGCCCGGGCACTTTGCTTGCCAGGGCCTGGCCGTGCTTGTGAAAGTCCAGCACGTTGTCGCGCGCGCCATAGATCAGGCCGATTGGCAGGGTCAGTTGCGGGTAGCGCTTGACCATGTCGGGCAAATGGTCGTTAACCGTATTGATCTCGGTGGAGGCGGCGTAGAAGTTGTCCGGACGCATACCCAGCAACCCGCCGCCACGCGTGGCGAAGTCTGACGGCGCGGCATCTGGGGCGAACACGCCCTTCACCACCGTGCCTCTGGTCAGCAGGCCGACGGGCACGGTCAGGGTGTGTGACATCCACCGTCGCAACCAGGCCGGGCGCACCGCCAGGGACAGGAACACCGGCGGCAACATACGCTGGGGATGCGTCAGCGGCGCCACCAGGATCAGCCCGGACACCGCGTGGGGATGGTCAAGCGCCAGCGCCAGCGAAATCGCCCCGCCGAGGGAATGCCCCAGCACCAGCGGTTTATCCAGGTCCAGGGTTTTGATGAAGGCCGCGATTTGCCGAGCCTGGGCCGGCAGGTCTGCCGCAGTACCCGTTTGCCGGGTGGAATAGCCCGAACCCGGACGGTCCAGCGTGATCACGCGAAAACGCTCACGCAGCTGGGCGGACAAGGCATAGGTCAGGTTGCGACTGCTGCCCATCAGCCCGTGAATCATCACCAGCGGCGGGCCTGCGCCTTCCTCGACATAATGAAAGCGCTCGCCATCGACCTCGACGAAGCGCCCGTTGATCGGAACAGTGGCTTCTATACGCCGCGTCATCCAGGCACTGAAGCCCCACAACAGCGCACTCGCCACTCCTAACACGCCCGCAGCGACAACCCATTCAACAGCCATAGCTCGGTCCTCTGCTTCCCTGCCGCTGGCGACCTGACCGGTATTGATCTAGGCCTCAGCCATCGTCCACACCCTGGACCTTAACTTCATGCATACCGTGCTCGTCCGTCGGACAAGTCGCACATGCGGAACAAGGTCCTAGCGTAGGCGAAATTTTCAGGTAGATCATTTAAAATCTTTTTTAAAATAATTAATTCAATTTTTCTTTGCAATGGTGTTCTATCTAAAAGACACAACAAAAACAGGAGCACATCGATGCCCACGAGGGACAAGCCATGAATGCCCACAGCGATTCAATCGACATCGCCATCATCGGTTCCGGTTTTGCCGGCCTGTGCATGGCGATCAAACTCAAGGAAGCCGGGATCACCGACTTCTTTATCGCCGAACAGGCCGAGACGCTTGGCGGCACCTGGCGCGACAACCATTACCCAGGCTGCGCCTGCGATGTGCAGTCGCATGTGTACTCGTTTTCGTTTGCGCCCAACCCCAACTGGACGCGGCAGTTCGCTCCGCAGGCGGAGATCCGCACCTACCTTGAACACTGCGCTCAACGTTTCAAGCTGACGCCCTTCCTGCGCTTCGGCATGGGCCTTGAACGTGCGGTGTTCGATGAACAGCAGCAACGCTGGCAACTGAGCTTCAGCGATGGCCGCCAGGTCAGCGCGCGGGTGCTGGTGTCGGGCATGGGCGGGTTGTCGCGCCCGGCGTTGCCGGATATTGCGGGGCTGGACAGCTTCAAGGGCAAGCGCTTCCATTCCCAGCAGTGGGACCATGAATATTCATTGAAGGGCAAGCGCGTGGCGGTGATCGGCACCGGCGCCAGTGCCATCCAGTTCGTCCCGCAGATCGCGCCGCAGGTGGCGCATCTGGACCTGTTCCAGCGCACGCCGCCGTGGATCATGCCCAAGCCCGACCGCGAAATTTCCCGCGTCGAGCGCTGGGCCTTCAAACACCTGCCCTTCACCCAACGCCTGGTACGCGGCGCCTTCTACTGGACGCTGGAAGGCCGCGTGGTGGGGTTTGCCCTGCACCCGCGGTTGATGAAAATGGTGCAGAAAATCGCCCTGCGCCACCTGCGCAAACAAGTGGCGCGCCCTTCCCTGCGCAAGACCCTCACCCCGGACTACACCATCGGCTGTAAGCGCGTGCTGATCTCCAATGACTATTACCCGGCGCTGTCGCGCAGCAACGTCGAGGTGGTCAGCGACACGGTGCTGCGCATCGAAGCGGATGGCGTGATCACGGCCGATGGCATCAAGCACCCGGCCGATTGCCTGATCTTCGGCACCGGTTTCCAGGCCACCGACCCGCTGCCCCGCGATTGCATCATCGGTCGCGACGGCATCGACCTGATGGACGCCTGGCGCGACGGCGCCCACGCGTACAAGGGCACCACCGTGCCGGGTTATCCAAACCTGTTTTTGATCGTTGGGCCGAACACCGGCCTTGGGCATAACTCGATGATTCTGATGATCGAGGCCCAGGTCACCTACATCCTGGATGCCATTACGCAAATGCAGCGCCAGCGCATCGCCACGGTCGAGGTCAAACCCACCGTGGAGCTGGCCTATAACCAGCAGCTGCAAGCCCGGCTCAAGCGCACCATCTGGAACACCGGCGGCTGCCAGAGCTGGTACCTCGACCCGCGCACCGGCAAAAACACCACGTTGTGGCCCGGTTCAACCTGGCGGTTCAAACGTGACACGCGGCACTTCGCGCTCAAGGACTACGTCGCCGAGCCGTTGCCCGCCTCGACACCCCGCCCGGTTTCGGCGCCCCACTCCACCGCAGAAGGCAGCCTGTCATGAAGTCATTCAACGGCCGCGTGGCGGCAATCACTGGCGCGGCGTCCGGCATGGGTCGCGCATTGGCCCTGGCGCTGGCACGCGAAGGCTGCCACCTGGCGCTCGCGGACAAGAACAGCCAGGGCTTGGAACAGACCTTGGCGTTGATCAAGACCTCGACGCTGTCCCCGGTGACGATCACCACCCACGTGCTGGATGTGTCCGACCGCCAGGCCATGCACGACTGGGCCGCACGCTGCTTGGCCGACCACGGCCAGGTCAACCTGATTTTCAACAATGCCGGCGTGGCGCTGTCGAGCACCGTCGAAGGCGTGGACTACGCAGACCTGGAGTGGATCATCGGCATCAACTTCTGGGGCGTGGTGCACGGCACCAAGGCATTTTTGCCGCACCTCAAGGCCAGCGGCGACGGACACGTGGTCAACACCTCCAGCGTGTTCGGCCTGTTTGCCCAGCCCGGCATGAGCGGCTACAACGCGAGCAAGTTTGCGGTGCGCGGCTTTACCGAATCGCTGCGCCAGGAACTCGATCTGCAACGCTGCGGGGTGTCCGCCACCTGTGTACACCCCGGGGGAATCCGTACGGATATCTGCCGCAGCAGCCGCATCGACGCGAACATGACCGGTTTTCTGATCCACAACGAGCAACAGGCCCGCGCCGACTTCGAAAAGCTCTTCATCACCGACGCCGACCAGGCTGCCAAGGTCATCCTGCAGGGCGTGCGCCACAACAAACGCCGCGTGCTGATCGGCCGCGATGCGTATTTCCTCGACCTGCTCGCCCGTTGCCTGCCTGCCGCTTATCAAGCTCTGGTGGTGTTTGCCAGCAGGCGCATGGCGCCCAAACAGCGCACGCAGGTGTTTGAAACCAACGACGAACCTCGTCTCTGAACAGGAGTACCCACGATGCTGCCCATCCGTCGCGATATCCGTTTTGCGTTGCCTGCCGAGCGCATCAAGAACTGGCATGAACAAGGCCCGTTCATCACGCACTTCTTCAACGCACTGTCGCTGTTGTTTCCCCAGGGCGAACTGTTTTTCATGGACAGCGTGCGCCACTACCGCCAGCGCATCGACGATCCGGAGTTGAAAAAGGAAATCCAGGGGTTCATCGGCCAGGAAGCCATGCACAGCCGCGAGCACGTGGCCTATAACGACCTGATGCAAGCTGCCGGCCTACCGGCGCACACCCTGGACCGGCGCCTCAAATTCATCCTCGACCTGCAAAAAAAACACCTGCCACCGTCGTTCAACCTGGCGGTGACCATCGCCCTCGAGCACTACACGGCAATGCTCGCGGAAATCCTGCTGAGCGACCCCACGCGCTTTGGCGAGTCACTCAAGGGCTACCAGCAAATGTGGTACTGGCACGCCCTCGAAGAAACCGAACACAAGGCCGTGGCGTTCGATGTGTGGAACACCGTGATCAAGCCCGGGCCCGGGCGCTACCTGCTGCGCACCGGCACCATGCTGACCACCACGGTGTTGTTCTGGCTGGTGGTGATGGATTTCCACCTGCGCCTGCTGATTGCCGACCGCAAGGCCGGCGGGCACGTGAAGGGCTTCTGGCGCATGCTCAAGTTTCTCTACGGGCCCAAGGGCGTGTTCCCGCGCATGCTGCGGCCATGGCTGCACTACTTCAAACCGAGTTTTCACCCCTGGGACCACGACAACCGCGCGCGGCTGGCGCAAATCGACAAGCTGGTCGAAGAAATCGAGCAGACGCAGCGTGAATTCGCCGCCACGCCAGCTTAATCCCGAGTGGCCGCACGCTCGCGCACAAAGCGCTCCAGCTGATCGCCGGGCAGCGCCTTGCTGAAATACCAGCCCTGAACAAACAGCTCGGTGCCGGTATTGAGGAAGGCCAATTGCTCGGCGGTCTCCACGCCTTCGACCACCACCCCCAGGTTCAGCGCCTCGCAAAAACGCAGCATGCCGGTCAGCACACGGGCGCCTTGGGGGTCGTGCTGGGCCACCACAAAGCTGCGGTCGATCTTGATGAAGTCCACCGGAAACTGGTGCAGATAGCTCAACGCGGAAAACCCGGTGCCGAAGTCGTCGATGTAGACCTTGGCGCCGATCGCCTGCAATTTCTGGATCGTCTGGCGTGTGGCCGGGACATCGCGCACCAACGCATCTTCGGTGATCTCCACCGACACTTGCCCATGGGCCTGGGCGAGAATGCCCACCAGGCGCTCGCCATAGGCCGCATTCGTCAGGGTGGTACTGGAGATATTGATGGTCATCGGCAGGGCAAAGCCGATTTTCTTCCAATGCTGGTACTGGCGCACGGCCTGGGAGGCCACCCAGACATCCACGTCCGGCATCAACCGCGCCTGCGCCAGCCACTGCAGAAACTCCCATGGTGAGTGCACTGTGCCCTGGCTGTCGCGGGCGCGCATCAGTGCTTCGCAGCCAGTGCACAACCCGGTGCGCGTCGAGACCTGGGGCTGGAATTCGAGGTAGAACTCATAGTCGCTGATCTGCTGGATACGGCTCAGCTCGACGGCCTGGCGCGCCAGCACCTTGTGGGATGCCAGCACCGGGTCCAGTTCCAGCAGCCGGCCCTTCTCCTCCAGGCCGCGAAAGGTCATGTCCAGCGACTTGAGGTACACCGTGCTGCCGCCACTGGACTGGCGATGAATGGCGCGCACATAAGGCGCATACACCAGCGTGCCGATGCCCAGTAGCGCCACTTGCAGCACCACGGCCGCCAGGTCGCCGTGGGTACTGAGGTAGGCGTTGAGCAGCACCGGTGCAGTAAACGGTACGCTGGCCACCGCAGGTGACGCCCAGCCCAGGTGTACCGCCGTCAGCGCCAGCATGGCGTTGAACGCCGGCACCAGTAAAAAAGGAATGAACAAGCGCGGATTGAGAATGATCGGCAAGCCGAACAGCAGCACCTCGCTGACATTGAATAACGACAACGGCAGACTGGCCATCGCCAGCAGGCGCATGGACTGGCTCCTGGAAAACAGCAGGATCGCCAGCAACAGGCACAGTGCACCGCCCGACCCACCGATAAACGCGAAACACCCCAGCAGGCCGCTATTGAGCGCGTATTTGATCGGCTCACCCGCCGCCAGCGCGGCGCCATTGAGCAGCACCGCCTGGTCCAGCACATCGAACAACGGCTGCAGGGCATACGCGCCGTGAATGCCAAAAAACCACAGCACAGAATTCATCAGGGTCACAAACAAACCGCTGCCATAGGGCGATTGCAGCGCATCGAGCACCTGCGGCCCTTGCAGCTGCGCCACGGACGGTATCTGCAACAGCAACGACAACATCGCCACCAGCGACAGCGCAGTGATAGTCCCCGGCACCACCATGTTGATGGTGCCCCGCAGGTTATGGCCCACCAGGTCTTCGTTGACCAGACGCGTCCAGCGAAAGCGATGCAGCCAGGCCACCGCCGGTACATTCAGCAACGGCGAGGCGATGGCGATAAACAGTACAAACGTCGCCGACGCCCGCGGGTAATCGCGCAAGACGAACGTGGCGACCACCACATGCGCCAGGCACAGGAACGCTACCGGCAATTGCGGCAGGCGATACTGGATCGCCAGCATGTAACCAATGGAGGCTGCCACCAACAGCGGGATCACCGAGCTGATCTGGTTATGCAGCCCAGACAAAAAGGCCACCACCTGCGGATCAAACCCCAGCGCCTTGGCGCACTCGGAAAGAATCAGGAAACCGGCCGACACCAGCAAACACGGCAAAATCCACAACAGGCCTTCACGGATGGCCCGTAACGATTCCGTGCTGGCCAAGGCCGCAAGGCGCTGGGTGAGGAAAAGTTTGAACAGCGTTTGCGCCATGACCCGTCCCCCTGCCCATCGCCCTCTGCCCGTGGTCGGCAGCCTCGAAATCCCCTGCAACGCTACACGGCCAGAGACCGGGAGCGAAAGGCTTTTGCCGTGACACGCGCAATTATTCAGAATTAATTTACCCCCCCTGACACTTGTTGGTCGGGGTGAGTTAGCCCATCCTTTGCAGCTAATTCTCGAACGGACTCGAGCCCAGGCCTTGCTCCTTGTGCTTTATACGCCATCAAGGTGCCTGCCGATGCTACCAATCCTGCCGCTGACCTTTGTATTACTGGGTTTTTCAAGCGCCGCCGTCTACGCCAGCGTTACAGATTTTCCTGACGCCCATGCCAGCGGTCCTGCTCGCCTCAAATGGATGGTCGGCGCCCCGCCGCCGCCGGACCGCACCGTGCGTTTTGACGATGGCAGCTATTTTCGCTTCCCCGCCATGCGCTGGAGCGTGGCGAACTGGAGCCGGCCGGGCAGTGAACAGGACGTCTATTTCAGCGTGGACTCCATCGGCACACCGTTTGCCGGTGGCGGCTTGAACACTGGGCTGCGGGACATGGCCCGTTTTGGTGAAATGTTGCGCAATGGCGGCCGCTTCAATGGCCAGCAGATCGTGCCTGAAAGCGTGGTCAAGGATATTCGCCAGGGCGGCGATAAAGAGGCTTTTGCCAAGGCAGGCTATAGTCAACTCAAGGGATGGAGTTATCGTGCCATGTGGTGGGTCACTCACAACCCCGATGGCGCCTATATGGCCCGCGGCGTCCACGGCCAGAGTATCTACATCCACCCCGCGGCCGAGATGGTGATTGTGCGCTTTGCCTCCCATCCGGTTGCGGCCAATGCCGCGGACGACGGTGTCACCTTGCCGGCCTATGCGGCCCTGGCACGCTACCTGCTCGAAAAGCCGGGCACCTGAGCACCATCCATCATCGGGCAACATGATCTGCGCCAAGTCATGAGCCCCCCTCAAAATGTACTATCGGCGTGTTTTGGCTCCCGTAGGAAAAAGAGCCCGACATCAAGGAGAACTGTTCAAGATGCAATACAAGCTGTCCCACAACCTGCGTCCACTGATGCTCAACGCCCTGCTGTGGGTCGTCGGCGTCACTTTGTTGTTCATGGTCAGAAATGCCATCGAACACCTCACCGGACCCGTCGAAGAAACCTGGCTGGACTTGGACCTGGCAGTGATGCTGGGTGCCTACCTGTTATTTTTCTTGCTTGAGCCGATACGAAATCGCATAAGCCGCCGCTTACGCAAATACCTGCGACGCTAAACACCTCACCACAGGCCCGCTACCGGCGCCCGAGCACTCAGGAGTTTTACTTTGTCCCAACCCGGCGATAACCACCAGCGCGCCCTGGACAGATTCTTGACCGAACATCCGGAGGTGGCCACGCAGTTGGACACCCTGAACCCGCTGGCCGCTCAGGCCAAGCGCGAAACCCTGGAGCAGTATCGCGCCGAACGCCTGCATGAAGCCTTCGAAGCTGAAGCTGAACGACAGAACCTGTTTGCCTGGGAGCTGACACTCAAGTTGACGGCCGATTCACCCGAGGCCTTCGAAGCCCAGCGTCTTGAAGTGCACAAGGAAGTCGCACAAATGGCCGGGTTGAGCTGGGCCGACTACTGCCAACTGCATGGCCTGGCCCATTGAGCCTTGGGTTACAGCCACCCGCGTCGAGGGTGGCTGGCTATCGCCTCGCGTAACTCGGCGACGCTCAGCACTCGGCGTTTGGGATCAACCGCCAGGGCCGAGCGCAAGGCGGGCCAGCAGCGCTTGGGCAGTTGCCGAGGCCGAACCAACGCTTGCATGGGCTGACGTCCACCCAGGCGTTGCCCATGGGCCAGCTCGTACACGACGCAAGCCACGCCATACAGGTCGGCGGCGGTGCTCAGGGCCCCGCCGGCGAGTAATTCCGGGGCAACATACGCGGGTGTCCACGCGTTGAAACGGTCGCGATTCAAACTCGGCAACCCCGCCGCCCCCGGTACTTGCTGATGGCCCAGGCCGAAATCGAACAACCGCACACCTTCTTCGCTGACCATGACATTGGCGGGTTTGATATCGCCGTGCAGGACGTTTTGCTGATGGATGTAAACCAGTGCATCCAAAAGCTGTAGGACCATCGGTTGCAGTTCTCGCCAGGGCAACCCAGCGGGGCACTCGGGCAGCAGCCGGTCGAGCGTGATGCCGTGCATCAATTCCATCGTGAAAAACGCGGCCTGGCTGGTTGTATCAACCTCGAACGAAAATGCCCGCACCACACCGTCGTGGCGCAGGCTGCGGGTCAGGGCAAACTCGCTGTAGAGCAGCACATGCGCGTCCGGGCACTGAGACAAAGTCTCGCCCAAAAGCTTGATTGCCACGCTGGAGCAGGACGCACCAAATTGCTCGTGCAACAAGTCACGAGCGCGATAAACCACGCCCATCCCGCCCCTGCCCAATTCGCGTTCGAGCTGATAACGCCCGGCGAGTAAGCCTGGCGCCATTGACGTGTCATTCATGGCTGTACCACCACGGCGGTCAAATCATCCCGCGCGGGCCTGCGCAATACCGTTGCAAATAAACGGTCGACCACCTGCTGCGGCGTGCCAACGCTCAACGCACGCCCCAGGTCGGCGTGACTGAGCGCCTGATACAACCCATCGCTGGCCAGCAGAAATACGTCCCCTGGCCGGGTGCTGAGTTCCAGCACCTCAAGCTGCAGCAGCGCTCGCGCACCGATGGCCCGGGTCAATGCCCTGGCCTCCGGGTGGGCCCGAGCTTGCGCCACACTCAATTGGCGCTCATCCATGAGGCGCTGCTGCAGTGAATGATCGCGCGATAATTGGTAAAGCCTTTGCTCGCGCCACAGATAACATCGACTGTCCCCCGCCCACACACAGGCGGCACGCCCCTGCTCAAGCAGCAATGCCACCACCGTACTGCCCATCGTGACGTCGCCGCGCGCGTCAGACCTGATACCCGCCTTCGCCAACTGCTGGCTGACGTGTTGCAAACGTTGCCGAGCCGCGTTGACGCGTTGATCAAGGTTACCTGCGGCAGACAATGAAGCGAGACTGCGAACCACCCACTGGCTGGCCACATCACCGCCCTGGTGACCGCCCATGCCATCCGCCACGGCCCAACAGCTTTGTCGCGCACCGTCCAGGAACGCATCCTCGTTACGCGGCCGGGCCTGGCCCTGTTGTGTGCGCCCGGCACTGCGCCACTCAATAGGCCGACTGCTCACAGTTGCTCAGGCAGGCGGAAAGTGCGCCACGCCTCCATGTCAAACGGGCTGGGCGTACGCTGACTGGTCAACAGGTAATTGGCCCGCAGCCCGGCAAGGTCGGCCTTGAATATCAGCGCGTTCCTGCCGCTGGCCGGCTCTCGCTGCATCAAGTCAAAAAACCTGAACAACGACCAGGCGCCGGTATCTTTCTCGATACCCAGGGGGCGTTGCTCCGTGCCCCGCTCCAGTACCAGGCTGCTGCGACCGTTGTCGGCCTCCATCGGCCAATCAAACACCATGGGCACGATGGGTCCATGGCGATATTCCAGCTGTTTATCGCCAAAACGCAGGGTCGCCCGACTGACCGACTGATCCAGGCTGTAGGGCGCCACGGTAAATCGAACCGACACCTCACCCTGCGGTTCAGTGAAAAACACCTGGCGAATAACCTCGGCTTTCGTCAGTTGATCCAGCACCGAACGCGAGACCGGCAAGCCACTGCCATCCAGACTACGCAACCTGTAACGGTTGCCGTCAACACTGAGGAAAGGCCGCAGGTAGCTTTCATAAAAGCGCGCCATGACGCCCTGGGGTTTGAAGAACTCTTGAAAGTCATTGAGGGCGACATCGCTGCTCGCATGAGCATTGAACGGGTAACGCTGGCGGATCGCCTTGGCATACAGTCCATACACCTCGCTGTGATAGCGCTGATTGACGTGCGCATAGGCCCCGTCCAACAGGTGACGCCAGCTGTTGTCAGCCACCCCCTCAAACCAGCCTGCGAGCGGCAACGGCAACCGTGCAGCGGCGTCACGCAGAGTGCCGAGCACATCCTGCTGCCCCCTCCATTCGCCGCTTTACCCGTTGAAAAGCCGCCTGCTCGGGCGAGCTTTCGCGGTTGAGCGCAGCCAGTTGCAGGTGCAGTTCGTCGAGCAAACGCAATGCCTGCGTCAACTCGACGCCAGGGTTGTGCTGCTCGTCGAGCAACTGGTGCAATGGCTCAAAGCGTCGTTGCAACGCTCGGCGGGCAGAGTCTGGAAGGACGACCTTCGCCCCTTCAGCCACAGCCGTCTGAGCGATCACCCCCAACGCTCCCGTCTGAGCGGGTACGTTGGCCAAAGGGTCATGACCGGGCAGCAAACGCGTGTTTTCACGCAACAGCAGCAATAATTGCATCAGCGGCGACTGGGCTGACGTCAAGCCCGCGAGCTGTTCGGCATCCTGCCTGAGGCTGTCGCTCTGTTGCAGGCTGACGCGGCCAAGGGCGGCACTCCAGGTATCGGCATACTCACTGAAATAGCGCTGCTGCAGCTCAATCATCAGCCGCCGCAAATCCATGACACTGAGGTCGGCACCCTCCCCCAATACCCAGTTGTCCTGTGCAATGGCATTTACCAGCCGCGGACCCTGCGCCTCAAAGTACTGCCAATACCTTTTGGTGTAGAAACCGGGAATAGGTGGATCAATGGCCGCGAATACCTTGCCCTCGACAAGCCGCAAAGGCTCGAGGTTGCGTGACTGTTCGCGCAACGCCCGATAAACCACATCCGCCAGGGACTCACCCCGCAGTGCTTCGCGAGCCTTGGCCACAAGGACTTCATCGAGCGGCGCAATGAACGGTTGCTCAAGCAGCCGCGCCAAGTGTTCATTCAGGCGTTTGTGCACCGACGCGTCACCTGGATAACGCGCAGACCAATGGTCTGCCATATGCTGTGCCAGCCACCCGGTATCACGGCGCTCCCGCAGATTGAGCATCAGGTAGGCGCGCAGGTTTTCCAGCAGTCGTTCGCGATTGCCAAGGTTGGTTCGAACTTGCTCCTCGAGCAGCACTGTTAGGCGGTCCAGTAACAGTTGCTGCACGGCCAGCTGATACGCGTGGGTCAAGGGTGGACGGCTCAAATCACCCTGATAAAGACCGGCGCGCTCGATAAACCGTGCGTCTTCTGTTGCAGGGAAAACCTGCGTCGCCGCCCAGCGGGCATCCAACAGCGCCAGCAGTGTGAGGGTGTCGTCAGCATTCTGCGCAGCAGGTGCAGGTTGCACCGCCAGTGCAGCCACTTGCGCAAGGCGCTGCTGGTTGACGGTGTAGCTGTGCGTCCACAGCCACCCGGCGCTCCCGATAACCAGCACAACGGCCATGGCCAGCAACCCCTGGCGCAAATGGATGCGCCGTTGCTCCGGGGTCTGCAGACCGGCGAGGTCTGCCTCGGCAAAGATCACCCGACTGAACAGGCCCTGCACGAAATGACTGTGCCTGTCGCCGGCGCAGGTCAAATAGAAGCCCCGCAACCCGCTGATGCGCTGATAACGATGGGCGGAAAAAGCCGACTCCACGAACAGGCACAAACGCTCGCCGAGTTGCGCCGCCTGCTGGGGGAAGTCGAGCATAAGGCCACGGCGCTCGACATTACGCTCCTGATGCAATCGTGTAATCAGTTCACCGCTCAAACGCTGCAGCAGCTCGTCGAACGCGCGGCGCACCTGTGCGATGTCAACGCCGCCCTTGCCAACATTGAGTGGCTGGCCAAGCACGCTTTCTGCCTCCTCTCCCTGGGGCGCATCGAAGAACTCGGCAAACCCTGGCACGCGGTCAGCCTGGGTCAGCACCAGATACACGGGAACGTCCACGTGCAACGTTTGCTGGACCTCTTGCAGGCGCGAGTGCACCTGGCGAGCCTGCAGGTCCAGATCGTGCTCGTTACGGCCCAACAATGTTTCGACCGACAAAGCCACCACCACGCCATTGAGCGGGCGCACTCGGCGCCGCTGCCTGAGCAGACGCAACAGCGTCGACCAACCGGCGGCGTCCAGCGTGCTGTCAGGTTGTGTCAGGTAACGCCCCGGGGTATCGATAAGTACGCTTTCGCCAGCGAAATGCCATTGCGCATGAGCCGTGCCTCCCACTGGCATTGCTTCTACTCGGTCAAATGGCAGCTGTAAGCCCGCCGCCGCCAACAGCCGCGTTTTGCCGCTGGCTTGCTCGCCGATCAACAAGTACCAGGGCAAGTTATTACGCCATCGCTGGTTATGCCCTGCGTATCGCGGCGAGGTTTTCAAGCGCTGGAGGGCCTCTTTGAAGCGACCGCGTACCTGTCGCTGCTCGTCCTCAACCCATCCCAGTTGCTCATGGTGTGCCTGGCGTTCAGGTCTCTTGAGCTCAGCTGCCCGGCGTACGCCGACGAGGACCATCGCCAGCCCCCACAGCAGAAACAACACGCTGATGGTGACCAGGCGAGCACTCGCGCCTTGCCAGAAGCGGTGATCATCCACAGCCAGCAACGGCCCGAAACACCACACCAACACCGCGCAGGAAAGCACCAGCAACAAGCTCCAGACCCAAATCGTGCCCAGCACGGTGCGCGCGTTCTTGAGGAATGCGTTCATTCATTGCTCCCAGCGTTTACAAGGGCGTCTGAGTCAGTTCCGACGCCGAAAATTGAAAGGGTTGCAGCGCCCTTGTGGCTTCTTCGCCCAGTCGCCAGGCAAATCCTGTGTACATCGCCAGCAAACAGGCCAGGGTAAAGACTGCGACCCAAGTCACCGGGATAACGGGGAGCCGTTTACGGCGCGCACGCCCTGCTCGCGTGGGCTGCAAAGGCGCCGACAGTGGCTCGCCTCGCACGTGCCTGATCTGTCGGTACAAGGCATCACGCACGGCTTCAAGTTGGCTGACACCTCGCTCCATGATTCGGTATTTGCCTTCGAATCCGAGGGAGAGGCACAGGTACATCAGTTCCAGCATTGCCAGGTGCTTGACCGGGTCGCGGGACAGCCGCTCCAACAGTTGGAAAACCTTCTCCCCACCGAAGGTTTCGTTGTGAAAGCGGCTCAACAGGCTCATCTTCGACCAGTCGCTGCGGCTGCCCCACGCCGTAGTGACTACAGCTTCATCGACGACGCTGCACAACACATAACGGGCCGACATCACCTGGCTGCTCTCGACACCACTCTGCAAGGCGCGGGCTTCAAACTGAGTGACCGCCAATGCCATTCTGTCGTTGACCGTGCCCAAGCTTTCGCGGCCAGAGGCGCTTTTGAGCTGAACCACTTGCGACAACAACGCCCATGCGGCCTCAACGAGAGAGTTGAACCCCATCTTGAAGCGCGGGGTACCTTGCTCGTGGGCGGCGTAGATCATTCGATCTTCCAACTGCTCAAAGCGTGGCGGCGCAGGGAAGTCCGTGATCGGGCCGTGGCCCGGCCCACGGCCCTGATGGTCGAGCAAAACAGTCTTTTCATCCTGCAGGTATTCACTGTCCATTGTGTTCAGTTCCTGATGGCCCAGAAGTTGAGTTCGAGCGCTGTAAATTCACCGCCTACATGGAAGGCAAACCCACCCGACTGCTCCAGCTGCGTGATGTCGCGGGCACTCAGATCCAGCATGAAATAGGTTTTGCCTGCATGAAACGGAATCTGCCGTGGCGCCACAGGCAACGGTCTGACCTTGATTCCCGCCAGGTGCAAGTTGACCAGCTCGCGTATGCGCTCCACCGGCCCGACCTTCAAATGCGAAGGCAGGCGATGGCGCAATTCCTCCGAATCACACTGAGCAGTGGCCGCCAAAATAAACGTCGCAGTGCCGAGCAATTTCAGGTCGCTCACCGGGCATACCAACACCCCGTATTGGCGTTGCTGCAACGCCAACTCGATGGCGTGTTGCTCAAGCACCATTGACAGCACGCCACGCACGCCCTCCATCAACCCGCGAAAACTTTCACCTTGGTCTTCATGTCGATAACGCACATCCAGGTGAGCACGTTTGCTGTCGTTGGCGAACGTTGATAACTCACCGAACAGCGACAGTAATGCCCGGAACAAGGCTTGCGGGCGCACGTGGGTCTGGCTCAGGCAGTGACGCAATTCCAACTCGGTACGATTGATCAATTGCAGCATCAGAAAGTCGCCTATTTCCGTACCTGCGGCGGTGCCTTCACCCCGAATACGCGCTGCAATGGCATCCCCACGGCTGGAGAGCAAGCTGATCACCTCCTTGAGGCACGACGGCAAATAGCCGTGGCCCTGAAGAAAAATGAAGGATGGAATGAAGTCGGCATCCAGGCTCACGCCGCCTGCATCGGTCGACTCCAGCACTTGAGCAACCTTGAGTTTGACGAAACTCTGCTCGCTTGGAGGGTCGCCCAGCAGCAGACGCAGGTCAGGACGCGCGCAACTGATGTGACAACGGGAGTCGACGCCGGCATTCGAATCCCCCACCTCAATGTCACACGCCAGATAGCGGGCCAGGACGTCGGTTTGCTGCTGGCGGCGAACTTCGTTCTGATTGCCGGTATCCAGCGGCAGCGCGAGATAAATCGGCTGTTTGCCGGCGTTGGCGGGCACCTGCAAGACCAGCGGCTCCATCGCCCCGCCCAACTCGAACAGACTACCGTCCGGCAATACGCCACTGGCCTGGTTGACCACCACCTTGCCGAAATTGAGGTATTGCAAATCGACTTCCAGCGTCAGAAACCCCCACGCATCAGCCCCCAGCAAGCGCGTCCGATTGAGCTGCTGATGGTAATAGCGATCGTTGTGCTGCAAATGCTGCGGCCGTAACAGCATGCCTTCCTGCCAGATGACTTTATGAACCTGCATATCACTCGGACTCCTGGCCATGCATGGACGACGAAACGCGAATACCGGCCTGGTCCAGCACTAGATCGGCACGGGTTAACTGCTGCGCGGTAATGGGCACGACCCACCGCCATTGAACATGGGGCAGATCTCGATAGGCTGCCAACACGCCCAAGAAACGCGTGCCGGGCTCGAGCCCGAGCTTGAGCGCCAGCCGCTCACCCGGTCGCAGTTCAAGTTCCTCACTGCGCAGCCAGTCCTTGAGCAGCGACTGCTCGGCATTGCTGTACAGACTGAAGAAGTCCGCATTCTCAAACGCCACGGCGTGACGCAATTCAATCAAGTGCACCACCACCGGAGACGGCCTGCCGTGCAGGTCGGGGTTGACTTGCTCGCTGGCGGCCAGCGCCATGTCCAACTTGGTCAAGGTAGAAAACGGCGATAGGCTGCTGCAGCCGGCCAACAGGCCGAGCAAAAGCAGCGTTGTTGCAAGCGCGGCTCGAAACATAATGTTCATCCTGGATAATCGACGTGCAGGGTTGAGATCAAGCGCACCTGCTCTTCGTAAGCCTTGGCGAAGTCACTGCCCGGCAGGCGATCGGTGAACTGCTCATCCTCGAGCAAACGCTGGTAGTGACGCTGGTAAGCCCGCCAATACCCACCGTCGGTGAAAAATCGGCGCCGTTGCCCCTGGTATTCGAAGCATGTCAGCAGATGACCCGGGGCAAAGGCGCTGCGCGTAGCGCGCAGTGCATTGCGGCAGGCCGCCAGTAACGCAACCTGATGGACTTGCATATCCCGATGGGCCTGGGTGATGGCGTGTTCGGCCGGCAACTGGCCAAGATCCTCGGTGCCCAGCAGCATCGCCATTGCGGCATCGGTTTCGACGCTGTCTCTCAAAGGGCTCCGGCGCCTTTGCAGCGTCTCGAAAAGCGGCAGATTCAGCTCGCTTTTAAGCTCTTCGCAAATCCGCAGACTTTGTTGCAGACCTTCTACCTCCATACGCAGCAGGCGCGCTGCTCTGATCGCCAACGCCTCGCGACCCGTCGTATCGAGAGTGTCCAGGCTAATACCCAGTGCTGTCGCAAACCGCCCCCAAAAAAAGTCGCTGCCCGCTGCTGGCATCGCATCGGAGCGAACCGGGACGGCTTCCTGAGCGGGGTCGGCGCGTCGGGGTAACGTCAGATGGTCCCTGTTGGTCACCCGATCGTCGGCCCACGGACCCGACGTGCCGCCCCCATCTGCCAATGCCTCCAGGTCCTGCGACGTGGTCTGACGCTGCTGCTCGACGTCGAGCGCTTGAATTGGGTCCAGCGCCAGGTAGGCATCATCGGGAATCAGCCCTGTGTTGGCGTCCCATTGCTCACCGCAAGGCTGCGTCAACGCCACCAGTTTCGCCCGAATCGACAAGGTTCCCAGTTGAAAAATGTCGCCATCACTGATCAATCGTGCCTGCCCCTTGCGCAGACGTTCGGCGCTGCCGGCTACACCGATTCCGTTGCTGCTGATATCCGTCAACAGGTACTGGCCCTCACGATAGGCGACCAAACCATGGTGGCTGGAGAGCAGACGGCTGGCGTCCGGAATCACCCAGTCACACCCGGCACCACGACCGATCACGCCGCCTGCAGCGCAAAATAGCTTGCGCGCCGTGGGTGCGCGGCTTCCGTCCTCGGTACCCAAAAGCTCAAACACAAGTTGCATGGTCAGCCTCTCCCCTTTCACTGGCCACGATTGATCGACTTGGGCTCACCCAGCGGGCGGTAATCAGCGTCGTCAAACACGTAATTGGCGCTGCAGCCACTCAGCAGACACAACACAAGCACAACGGCTTGCCACGGACGATCAGGCATCAGGTTTCTCCCACAGAAATAAGGTTGCCCAGCTCGATACGGCACAGGCGTCGGTCATGCATGGCAATGCACAAAAGCACACTTCAGCCCTCGCCTCTGGCATCGTCGAAAGGAATGTTCAAGCGCGCGAGACGATAGAGCAGCGTGCGCCGAGCAACCCCCAGTTCACGGGCAGTGCGGGTTCGATTGCCACGGTTCTTGTGCAAGCAATCAATCAGAAATACGCGTTCCACTCGCTCCATACGCTGGCGTAGCGTCACATCAACGGCATCGGTCGCATCCGGGGCCAGTGGCAACGACAAATGCGCCGGCAGAATCACACCGTCGTCACACAGCAGCACTGCGCGTTCCACCAGACACTTGAGCTCGCGGACATTGCCGGGAAAGCCATGGCTCGACAGTTGATCAAGGGCGGTATTGGACCAATCGACAGGCGCCCGCCCCAGCGCCGCGCACGCCTTGTCGGCGAAGTGCCGCGCCAGTTGCAACACATCGCCATCGCGTTCACGCAAGGCAGGCAATTGAATGGGGAACTGTGCGAGCCGGTAATAAAGGTCTTCACGAAAACTGCCTTGCGCCACCATTGCAGCGAGGTCGCGGTGGGTCGCGGCAATGATGCGCACGTCAACATTATGCGCGACGCTGGCGCCCAACGGGCGGATCTCGCCCTCCTGCAAGACCCGCAGCAACTTGGCCTGCAATGACAGCGGCATGTCGCCGATTTCATCCAGCAGCAACGTACCGCCATGCGCGGCGTCGAACAGCCCCGCATAGTTGCGCTCGGCACCGGTGAATGCCCCTTTGCGGTAGCCAAACAGTTCGCTCTCGAGCAAACCTTCTGGAAACGCAGCGCAATTTTGCACCACGAATGCCTGGGCACTGCGTGGCCCGGCCGTGTGAATCGCCCGCGCCACGACCTCTTTGCCGGTGCCGGTCTCACCACGCAACAGCACCGTATAAGGGGTCTGCAGGACTTTGCCGATCAGGTGGCAGGTTTCTTCCATCGCAGCGCTGTTGCCGATCAAGCCATAGGCCCCTGCAGTCGACCCACCGCGCGGTGAACGGGCAATGGCTGGCGCCGGTTGCATGCGACGCAGCATAAGCAGTTGGTTCACGGCGAAACTGCCGAATTGACCCAGCGATGGCGCGTAACCCAGCAGTGGCGTCACACGCCAGCTCGCGCACAGGAGTACGCCTGTGACGGCATTGGTGCGGTTGAACAGCGGAACACACAATAGCGCACGCCAAGGTGCCCGCGCCGCCGGCAAAAAGCCGCTGTCATAGAGGCTGCTTCCGACGTCATCGAGGCCCAGGCAACAACGCGTTCTCAGGACGTAGTGCAACAGCTGTTGGTTTTGCACTAGCGGACGTGAAGTCGGTTCGCCGCACGGCAGCGCCTCAGGCAAATGTTGAGCAATAAGCTCGAATTGGCCAGTCACCTCATCCACCAGGTACAGCTGAGTGAGCTCGCACTGGCTCAGGTGCGCAGCGCTCACAGCACATAGGCCTGGCAACGTCGTCGGGTCACTTTCCTGGCTCACGCGCGTGAAGCCGTCCAGCAAGGCGGCGGCGTACACCAGCGGTTCGGCCACTTGGGTCAACATAGCGTGCGTCATTGGCCGAACTCACAGCTAGGCAGGCCATTGCCATCCAACCCTGCACGCACCCACGACAAGGATTCATCCGTGGCCATGGCACTCAGAACGCGATCGACCATTTGCGGCAGCAAGTAGCGCTCGATCCATTGATCGATGTACCGCGCACCACTGTCACGGTCCCCGCAGCGCTCGGCCATATGCGCGATCAGCTCAGGGGACCACGTCAGGGCCAACTTGCGCCGATGCAACCGCTCACCGAGGCTTGCCAGTTTGAGCTTTACCACCTCATGCAGGACTGGACCGGCAATCGGGTAATACGGCACGACACGCATCCGGGCCAGCAGGGCCGATTTGAAGTGGCTACGCAACACGGGCTGTATAGCGTCCTGCAACACCTGGGCCTCAGGCCGCCGACCGTTTTCACACAGTTCGTTGATGCAGTCGCTGCCAAGGTTGGAAGTCATCAGGATCAGCGTGTTGCGAAAATCTATTTCTCTGCCTTCACCATCGTTGGCGCGGCCCTTGTCAAAGACCTGGTAAAACAGGTTCAACACCTCGGGGTCGGCTTTCTCGACCTCGTCGAGCAGTACCACTGAATAAGGCCGTTTGCGCACAGCCTCGGTCAGGACTCCACCTTCGCCATAACCGACGTAGCCCGGTGGCGCACCGATCAAACGGGACAGCGCGTGCTTCTCCTGGTATTCCGACATATTGATGGTGGTCACGAACCGCTCACCGCCATACAGAAGCTGCGCCAATGCCAGCGCTGTTTCGGTTTTGCCGACGCCACTGGGGCCCACCAGCAGAAACACACCCACCGGCGCATCCGCGTTGTTGAGGCCCGCAGCAACCGCCCGCAAGGCACGATCAAGCACCTGCACGGCGTGCTCCTGCCCCAGAATGCGCGTGCGCAGGGCAGCAGCAAGGCTCAATACCTTTTCGTTGGGCTCCAGCGCCAGCTGCTCAACCGGAATGCCGGTCCAGGCACTGACCACCTCGGCGATCAAACGCGGGCACACCTCAAGTTTGTCCGATGACTGGCCAGCCTGTTGAATCCGCTGCTGCTCCACTACCTGACGTTCCTGCTCGATGGCGTCCAAGCGTCGGCCCAGCGCTTGCAATGCCTGAGAATCCACCAGCAGCCCCGCCTCGGCGTCCCGGCTTAACGCCTCATGTTGCCGCGTGCCTTCCGCCCGTTCCGCGTGCAGGTTTTGCAGCGCCTCGGGGGGCATTGCCTGACGCGTGCGCACTCGTGCGCAGGCGGTGTCCAGCACATCCACGGCCTTGTCCGGCAACTGGCGGCCCGCCAGATAACGAGCGCTCAGGTGTGCCGCCGCTACGACGGCATCATCGCGGACGTAGACAACATGGCTTGCCTCATACACCGGAACCAGACCGCGCAGGATCGACACGGCTTCCTCGACACTCGGCTCACCGACCAGCACTGGCTGGAAACGACGCGCCAATGCCGGGTCTTTCTCAATGTATTGCTTGTATTCCGACCAGGTGGTGGCCGCAATGGTGCGCAGAGCGCCTCGAGCCAACGCAGGCTTAAGCAGATTGGCCGCGTCGGAACCGCCTGCCGGGCCTCCTGCGCCGACCAGCGTATGGGCTTCATCGATAAACAGGATCACGGCCTGCGGCGAGGCGTTGACTTCATCAATCACGCCTTTGAGCCGCCGCTCGAACTCGCCCTTGAGGCTGGCGCCCGCTTGCAGGAGCCCCATGTCCAGGGTCAGTACGCGAACAGCCTTGAGGGCATCGGGCACCTGCGAAGCGACAATTTTCAGCGCAAGGCCTTCGACAATCGCTGTTTTGCCTACCCCGGCCTCCCCGACCAGGATCGGGTTGTTCTTGCGGCGTCGCACAAGAATGTCAATCAGTTGCCGAATTTCACCGTCGCGACACAGCACCGGATCAATCAGACCTTCACGCGCCTGGCCTGTGAGGTCATGCGTAAAACGCTGCAACAACGATTCTGTCGCCAACGGATCAGCCGCAGATTCCTGGCTGGCGAGAAAATCCCGTACACGCTCTGCATCCAGGCGGCCCAGCACGGCCTGATAGCCAGCACCGGCGTACTCCAGCGGATGACGCAACAGCGCCAGCAACAGGGCGCCCTCATCCACAAAGCGTTGCCCCAGCTCGAGATGGGCAACCATCAACGCTTGTTGCAACCAATGCACCAGCGCCTGAGAGAAGACCGGATTGCGGGTTGCACTCTGCTCACTTCTTGGCTGCAACGTTGCTTGCAATTCGCTCATCGGCACATCAGCGTCGGCCAGGGCCTTGGCCAGCAGGCCGCCGGGCTGCTCAAGCAAGGTAAGCAGCAGGTCTTCGACGAGTACTTCTCGGCCACCGCGGTTTACACAACGTTCCGAGGAACGCTCCAGGTCGCGACGTACCTGGGTTGTCAGCGTGCGTATAAGCTGTTGCAGGTCCACATTGATCATAATCACCCGTCCCTAATGAAAGTTGCCAGCAAACGCGACCACACCGTCGGCTTGCTCATGGTCCAACCAACTGGTCCAGCCCAGGCGACAGACATTGCGCGCGCCAATATGCAGGGCTCTGATCTCACCGGCGGCAAGCACCAGGCGCAGGTCGTATTCCAACGGGTCTCGCGTGGTTAACCGCACCAGTGAACACAAGGGCTGGTAGCCCTTTCCCGTGGGCAGGAACGCGTGAAACTGCTGCCAGCTCAGCGCCAGGACATGCACCCTGAACTTCCCGCTGCGGTCGCTGACCTGATGCCCCAGCACCAGATCCTCACCGAGTTCGCAGCGGGTGATACCGAGGCTATTGCGCTGAAAATGGGCAACCTCCACACGGCGCTCAACCCATTGTTCGATGAACACCGGGGCATGCTTGAAGTAGTACCGCAGCACGGCTTCGATCAAGGCGGCCGAATGCACGCGCAAACTCAACAGCCCCAGGTAAGGCAACAGGCGTTTGCAGTCCAGTTGCGTGGTACCTCGTATCGCGTTGCCACCCAGGCCGATCAGCGCAAACATCTGCTCCGAGAACGCATCGCTCGCGCCAGTCTGGAAACATGCTCGATAGCGATATTTACGCCAGATCGGCCACATCAGCCGATGCAGTCGGTGGTGGAATAGGTCGAGGAAGTCGCGAGTGGGGTTACCGCCGGAAAGCTCGCCAAACGCCTGCTCTGCATAGAACGCTGGCAGCGGTGACCCGGCCCCGACCAAACCCAATATGTTGAGCCGCAGGCGAGCGCGTAATTGCCCGCGCTCCATAAAGAACGCCACGCGATCGATATCGTGTCCGGCAAACCCCAGACCTGGATTGGCCTGAAATTCCAACAGGTCGTACAGCGCGTCTTCATCCATCAGCGGATGAGCTTCGCGCAATCGCTCAATCACCTGCTCAATTGCCTGGAACAGTGTGTACTCACGAATGCCGCAACAGAGCGCATTCAAAGCAGGGGCTGTTGCCCCATGCGGGATGGCCATAGGTACACGTCTCCTTGTGTGCTGATGACTCGTAACTCGTGATAAGAGTTGAGGCTGGCGTAGAGCGCAAAGAACTCATTGAGGACCGAGGCGAACACAAACAGATCGCCCTGACCGAGAAACCCCTGGGGGTCGACTGTCAATTCCACACGTAGGCCGCGAATGGGTAACCCACGGTGCAGTCGGTCAACCGGCTCATGGCTAATGGACTGCAGCGCACCGAGCCTTGTCTGACTGACCTTTTGCGCCTGCCGATCGTGATAGCGCGGTAGGTCATAGGTTTCGAGAATCACTTTCAAGGCATTGATATCGGTCAACGACAGATAGTTGAGCGACATATTGCTGATCAGCTTCCACAGGAAATCCTGGTCCAGCGGCGGCGCGAAGGTCGCCGTTGGTGCGGTGATGTTGCAAAACGTCAGTGATTCCGGTGCCTGCTCGCAGGGTTGGTTGATGTCGCCTGGCTGCAACTGCCGAGGCAGGTTGCAGTTGGTGCAAGTCATTTCGATCGACAACGTTTCCTGGACTTTACCTTCGCGACTGCCAAACCCCATCCAGGTGTCGAGCCCTCCATGCTGCTGCGACGAGCGCTGGCGAATGCTGTAGCTGGCCGGCGCTGTAGATCGGTCAACCCCCCAGTCATGCTCAAAGGATTCGAACGGCACATAGGCCTGGTAACCCAACCCGCCAGGGCGCCAGCCAGTGACACTGTCGACGGAAAACACGGCGGCATTGCCCGGGGTATATTCCCCCGGCACCAGAAGGTACTCATCCTCTTTTCCATTCAGGCGAATGGGGACCGCATCATGTTTGAACAAGTTGGCAATGGGCGTGCAATACAACTTCACGTTGTCCAGCGTGGGCTGTTGCAGTGCGTGCCCGTGGGTGCGCAGTTCAAAGCGCAGCACCATGCCGCGGACCTGGCCGAGCCGTTCAGGGGCAAGTGTGTGCAGGACACCCAGCCCCTCGATATCGACAAACAGGTACTTTTCGGGAAAGGCGAAGTACTCCTGCAGATGGCGGTAACCGCGAAACGTATTCTGTGGATACGGTATCAACGCCTCGTCTTGCGAAAACCCCACCGGCTTGACCTGGGCAGCGCCCAGCCGCACCGTCATTGGTTGCCCATCGTTGCCCTTGACCGGCCCCCCTTCGCCATCCAGTAACAGCAAGTGAATGCCATCCAGATGTCGCAGCAAACTGAGGTAGAGCCCCTGGCTGATGTAGCGGTCGCCCGACAGGTGCAGTCGCAGTGAGTCAAAGGTTAACTGGCTGAAGTTACCCTCGACACTCATGTCCAGGTGCAAATCCAACCATGCCCCGTCACCCTGGCACTTGAAGTCCAGACCTGTGAGTTGCAGTGGCATGACATCAGTGGTGTAGCACGTCCTGAAGCGACACCGCTCACCCTGGATAAGAACACTTTCTACCGCCGTATCACGGGCAACCCGAACGGCGGGACCTGCACGTTTCAATGGGTCAAATTGCAGGATGCTGAAGGCGGGTATTGGCCGCATGTAATTGGGCCACAGCAAATGCATCAAGGAATGCGTCAGCTCCGGCAGCTCGTCGTCCAACTTCTGGCGCAGGCGACCGGTCAGAAACGCAAACCCCTCCAGCAATCGCTCAACATCCGGGTCCTGGCCGCTTTCAGCCAGAAACGGCGCCAGTGCGGGATTACGCTCGGCGAAACGCCGCCCGAGGTGCCGCAGGGCGCTGAGCTCGCTTTGGAAGTAACGGTTAAAGCCCATCGGCGCAGACCTCAACCCGCCCGCCATCCACCAGGCGCGCCTGGAACACAACGGGCCGTGTGACACCGTCAACGATCAGCGCGGCTTCGATCGCAAAGGCCAGGGCCAGAGGTTCAGTAGCACGCGGCAGCACCTTGACCTGTACATTTGCCAGTCGCGGCTCGTAGGCACGGATGAATCGCTCGATCAAGGCGCGTGAGCGGATCAAGGACTCGTGCAGGCTAAGCCGCATGTCATTGAGATCGGGCAAACCATAATCGGGCAGTGTCTGAACACTGCCTGCCCGGGTGCTGAGCATTTTCCCCAGGTGTGCGGCGACGGATGCCACACTGCACCGCTGGGTTGATGCATCGCCTTCGAGACGCTCGAAAAGGCTCACGTTATGGGGCATCCGCCGGCTTCTGCTCATTCTTTATCGAGCTTGCCGACCAGGGACAACGTGAAGTCAGCCCCCATGTACTTGAAATGAGGGCGCACACTCAGGTTGACCCGATACCAGCCTGGCTCTCCGTCGACATCACTGACAACAATGCGTGCTGCCCGCAATGGCCGGCGACCGCGCACTTCGGCACTGGGGTTTTCCTGATCGGCCACGTATTGGCGAATCCACTTGTTGAGCTCCAGCTCCAGGTCCGTGCGTTCTTTCCAGGAGCCCAGTTGCTCGCGCTGCAAGACCTTGAGGTAGTGCGCCAGACGGTTGACCACCATCATGTAGGGCAACTGGGTGCCGAGCCGGTAATTGAGTTCGGCTGCCTTGCCCTCTTCACTGATGCCGAAGGTTTTGGGTTTCTGGACCGAGCTGGCCGAAAAGAACGCCGCGTTGTCACTGCCCTTGCGCATGGTCAGGGCAATAAACCCCTCTTGCGCCAGTTCGTACTCGCGCCGGTCCGAAACCAGTACCTCTGTAGGAATCTTGGTTTCGATCTCGCCCATGCTCTGAAAATGATGCAATGGCAAGTCTTCTACCGCGCCGCCACTTTGCGGGCCGATAATGTTCGGGCACCAGCGAAAGCGCGCAAAACTTTCAGTCAGGCGCGTGGCAAAGGCGTAGGCCGTATTGCCCCAGAGGTAGTGCTCGTGGCTGTTCACCACGTTCTCTTGGTAGGCAAAGGTTTTAACTGGGCAATCAATCGGATCGTAAGGGGTTCGCAGTAGAAAGCGTGGCACAGTGAGGCCGATATAGCGGGCATCTTCGCTCTGACGAAAACTTTGCCATTTGGCAAACTGCGGGCCTTCGAAATGATCCCTGAGATCCTTGAGGTCAGGTAACCCAGTAAAGCTTTCCAATCCGAAAAAAGCCGGCCCCGCAGCAGCGATAAAGGGCGCGTGGGCCATGCAGGCAACGCTTGAAGCGTATTGCATCAACTTCACATCAGGCGCACTGGGTGAAAGGAAGTAATTGGCGATGATCGCGCCCACCGGCTGGCCACCAAATTGTCCGTACTCAGCACTGTAGATATGCTTGTACAGCCCGGACTGGGTAATTTCCGGCGAGTCTTCAAAGTCATCCAGCAGGTCTTGACGCGAGACATTGAGCAGCTCGATCTTGATGTTTTCTCGAAAATTGGTGCGGTCGATCAGCAACTGCAGGCCTCTCCAGGAAGCCTCCAGCGCCTGGAAATCCGGATGATGAAGAATCTCGTCCATTTGCTGGCTGAGCTTGGTATCAATCTCGGCGATCATCCGGTCAACCAGGCGTTTCTTCACTGGCTCAGCGCTGTTATGGGGTTTGAGCAACTCTTCGATGAAGGCCGACACGCCGCGCTTGGCAATGCCGTAGGCCTCGTCATCGGCGCTTAATAATGTCTGGGCGATGATAGTGTCGAGGATGCTGTACTCGCCGCCAGCCTGGGCCGGCTGCAGGTTCTGTTGAGTGGTCGTCATGGTGTCAGTGTCCTTTTACTGAAGGGTTCAGGTGGTCGGGCCGCTCAGCCCCAGCTCGGCGAGTACGCGCGCACGAGACTCGTCATCGGCCAGCGCCTGCTCAATGGCTTTGCGAAAGCTTGGCGTGTTACCCAGCGGCCCCTTGAGTGCCATCAACGCCTCACGCAACGCCATCAACTTTTGCAATTCGGGTATTTGTTCAACCAGGTTTGCGGGGTTGAAGTCCTTCATCGCGTTAATCCGAACCTCGACGGATAGCTCCTCGATGCCACCCTCCTCCTGCAATCGATTCGGAACGCTCAATGTCAAGCTCAGCGCTTGTTTGGCCAACACCTCATCAAGGGTGTTTTTGTCGATAGCAATGGGCTTTCGATCCTCAAGTTTGCGCAGATCTTCGCGCTGGCTGAAATCGCCCAGCACCAGTAACTTCAGTGGCAGTTCGACTTCCTCCTGCACACCGCCAATGGCAGGTTTGAAGGTGATATTGATACGTTCCTTGGGTGCTACCGAACCGTCTTTGAGCATGGTGTTTCTCCTTTTTCGGTAGGCTCGCGAGCCTAATCAAGCACCGCTTCAAGATCGAAGTGGCACAACCTGCGATGGGTGACTTCCTTGCGCTCGCGCACGGCATGGTCTTGTGGCAAAAGGTCATAACAGCGATACAGGAGCCGGGAGACTTGAAAGGCCAGTTCTGGCTCCCAGCGCTCCAGGCCCGCCTGTTGTAATTCAAGGTCCAGTTGTTCGAGCTGGATCCTGCCCAGTTCATGTTTGCCTGCTCGTATGCACAATCTGGCCAGCGCCAATCGCCAATGAAAGCGGGTCCGGTCGCCGCGGGCGGCGTGCAGTCCTTCTTTGAGCGTGGCAATCGCCGCCTTCAGGCCCTCCTTGCGCAGCCTGGACATAACGGCCTGCAAGGCCGTCTCCCAGGGCTCGTTTCCGGCGTCAATGACGGCGGTTGAAGGCTCGGCTTTATGTACGTGGCGAAGGACGTGGAGCGTGATCCAATCGCACGTCGCGGGGTCGGCAAATGGGGTGCCGTCATCAAACCTGAACTCCGGCAGACTCGGCAGGCGCTGCAACAACAACGAAAAACTCATTTCCAGCTCGGTCATGGCCCACTCTGCCTGCAGGGCTTCGAGGCACTCCCAGGCCATACGCAACCCGTCAAACCAGAACAACGCACCGGCCAGGCTCGCTTCAAGCTCAAGCAAAAGGTCGGCGTGATGACCTTGGGTCAGACGGTTCTGGTAGCGTTTGAGTTTGTCGTGAGGAAGCCCGTGCAAAGCGGTTACTCGCTCACTGTTGGCGTCGGGATAGTTGGTAAGCGCCAGCCAGGCCAGGGTGCGGCTCAGGCGCAAGGCACGCAGATCAGTGGCACTCTGGCGCAGCCACCAGGCGCACAGTGGCCGAGCCTGCTCCTGCAATGCCCGCAACAGTTTTTGCGCGTCTTTTTCGTTATTGACCGGCTGTTCAGGCCTCAGCAGCTGCGTTGCCACCTGCTTGACCTGAGCGATGGCACCCGCAACACCACGCGGCTCGGAACCGCCCTGCAGGGCAAGCGCCAAACGCTCCGACAGTTGCCTGCGGATCGGTAACAACAAGGGCGCGTCGTCCCTCAGATGTTCACGCCACAGCTCGTCGAGACTTTCCAGGTGTTCCAGGAGCGCCTGAAACAATGGCACTTGATCGGTAAGCGAAAGATGCTTCGTGAACAGGGGGTCGAGCCGCAACACCAGCCAACCAAACGCAGCCATACGCGTACGTGATTTAGCAGGGTAGACAATCGCCCAGTGATGCTTGCACAGATGAAGCAGTACGCCGAGGCCCGCCAGAAGCCCGGGGAATGAATCGCGCTGGTGCAACGCCCAGGTCAACCAGACGGCGACGCGCAGATCCTTGGAGTGCTCACGCAAAACCCGCTCGCCGAGCTCGCTGACGCGCTGCCAATCCGGCACGCCTGCACCATGTATCGAATGTGCCTTGCCGAGTTCGGACTCCAGGGCTTCATACTCACTCGAAAAACGCATATCACAGCCGGCAAAGCCCCCTGACGAACAGGGTAAGCGCGCAAGTTCAAGGTGATAAGCGTAGAGCGTGTCTGAATAAACCATTCCGGTCCGCACATAACTGTTCAAGGCAAGGGCGACAAACTAACCGCAATCCACATACGCATTAGAAGGCCAATTAATCTTCGTCCAGCACGTGACGAAGTAGGCGAACCTTAGCCATACAAGAATCAATCATCAAGCGGTGAGCCCGCACTTAAGCAATTTCCTAAAAAGCCAATAAAAACGGGCCTGCGCAGCTATTTGCGCACTTCACGCGCAGTGATAAAACCGAATACCTTGCGCACCCGTGTACTCATTAATAAAACAGCATGAGCAACTAACTGCGCACACTCACGCAAACATCGACACGAAAATAAGCGCCAACCGACGACAACTTTTATATATTTAAACTAACAACTACCCCAACCCCTTTATTCCATTGGCTCTCATTATTTCAGGCACGCTTTTTGTTATAGGCAATTGCCCGCTGGCAAACACGCCGTCGGAATTACCTACTCAATCAGGCAAGGAAACCAGTCATGCCAACACCCGCGTACCTTACTATCACCGGTGTCAAGCAAGGCTTGATCACGGCAGGCACATTTACTCAGGACTCGGTAGGCAATATTTATCAGGAAGGTCATGAGGATCAGATCCTCGTGCAGGCGTTTGCCCACCAGGTGATCATTCCCCGCGACCCACAATCGGGCCAGCCGACCGGCCAAAGGGTTCATAAGCCTCTGATGGTCAGCAAGGTCTTCGACAAGTCCTCACCGCTGCTATTCAGCGCGCTGACCACGGGTGAAGAAGTGTCATGTCGACTGGAATGGTTCCGTACCTCCTCGGCTGGCACCCAGGAGCATTACTTCACCACCGAACTGGAAGGCGCAACCATCGTGGACATTCAATCGCGGATGCCCAACTGCCAGGACCCGGACAACGCTCATTTCACCCATTTGGAGGATGTGTATTTCACTTACCGCAAGATCGTCTGGACCCACGAAGTCGCCGGTACTTCAGGCTCGGACGACTGGCGTAGTCCGGTAGCCGGCTAACATCGGGTCAGGCAGAAGCGGCCGCCAGGGACGGCGCCGCGCCTGCTTGGTTGGCTAGACCATTGCCAGCGGATGCTTGCGCTTGGGTGCGCCGAACACGCGGTCGATCGCGTCCAGATCGTGCTCATCGAGCTTGAGGTTCGCGGCACCGGCGTTGAGCCGCACATGCTCGGGCGTAACAGCCTTGGGAATTGCGATCACGCCGTCCTGACGCAACACCCAGGCAAGGGATACTTGAGCGGGCGTGACCTCATGGCGACGGGCGATCTGCTTGAGCGTCGGGCTGGACAACAACTCACCCCCCTGGGCGATCGGGCAGTAAGCCATCAGCGGCAAATGGTGCTGTTGCCACCATGGCAGCAAGTCGAACTCGATACCGCGCTCTTCAATGTTGTAGAGCACTTGGTTGGTTGCACACGCCGGGGACGCAAGTTCCTGCAGATCTGCCACGTCAAAATTGGAGACGCCCCAACGGCCGATCTTGCCGGCCTGACGTAATGTTTCGAAGGCTTCGACGGTTTCTTCGAGGGGATACTGGCCCCGCCAGTGCAACAGATACAGGTCGATGTAATCGGTACCCAGGCGCTGCAGGCTGGCTTCGCAGGCACGGGGCACGCCCTTGCGACTGGCATTGTGCGGATAGACCTTGCTGACG
Organism: Pseudomonas sp. TREG-RG-20F-10-E-6-01; assembly: GCF_022662455.1. NCBI lineage: Bacteria > Pseudomonadati > Pseudomonadota > Gammaproteobacteria > Pseudomonadales > Pseudomonadaceae > Pseudomonas > Pseudomonas sp. TREG-RG-20F-10-E-6-01. The sequence continues at coordinate 523,841 of NZ_JAKNQP010000003.1, forward strand.
AGGAACACCTGATCACGTTTACCGCGAATGGCTTCGCCGACCACTTCCTCGGCTCCGCCTTCGCCATACATTTCGGCGGTATCGATCAGGGTCATGCCCTCGTCGATACCCAACTGCAACGCGGCAACCTCGGCGCTGCGCCGGTCCGGGTTTTCGCCCATGCGCCAGGTCCCCTGGCCGATGACAGGGACGGGAACGCCGGCCAGATCGATGGTGCGCATGACAACCTCCTGATGAGTTCGCGGATTAACAATGTGGCATTGGGCGGACAAAAGGGTTCAATCGAAGTATGGTTGCCCTCTGAAAAGTCGCCAGGAAGGACCTGCAATGCTGTTTGTCGTGATGCTCGGGGGCAAGCACCCGCGGGCCAGAATTGAAGTTCACGATGTGGTGTTCGCTGTAGCGAACACACTGCAAGACACCTACCCGCAATTGCGCGATGGTTGGTTTGGCAGCCCCAAGGGTGTGCACATCGACTCCTGGATGGCAGTGGATGGCGTTGATGGCTGGAAAGTTGAACTTAGCCACCTGGCCCCGCCTGCCGGCGCGCACCATCTGTACTTCATCAACCTGGGCGGCTACGAAGCCAACGCTTTCGGCGAAGCCCATCACTATTTGCTGGTGGTCGCCCGCGACAAAAAGGAAGCGAAGAGCAAGGGGAAACAGCAGATGCTGCGCCATTGGTCCCAGGCCCATACCGACGGCGTGATGGATATTGACGACTGCCTGCCCATCGACCTGGTCGACGGTCGCTACCTGCACCTGGTGCAAGGTTCGCACAGGCCAATCGTGCAACAGAACGACTACATCGTCCTGCCCTGAGTTATCCCTACCCGAACGGGGTATGGCGCCCACCCTCGACCTGCCTGACAGTGCAATCAGTCCCGACCTGATAACACGCACAACTCAAGGTGGGTCCGCCATGCATAAAGCCTTTATCGCCCTGTTCAGCGCCGTATTGCCGGGCGCGCCGCTGATCGTGGCACACCACAGTTTCCCGCAGGCAGCGCAGGAAAAAGCCCGCTGGTTGAAACGCTACGCCGCGTTTGCCGTGGACTCCGGCGTGCCCACGGCGGATGCCGAGCGGGCGATAACGGCGATCAGCGCACAATTGCCGGTGCTGTCTCCCGTGGAGGACGCTGCCTTGATCAGCCGAGCCGGCTTCGAAGGCGTGGAGCTGTTCTATACCGGCTTCAGTTTCAAGGGCTGGGTGGGCTAAAAGCCGCGCTAACGGCTTACCAACTGCCCGACGCGCCGCCGCCGCCACTGGAACCACCGCCGCCGGACGAGCTGCTGCTGGAGCTTGAACCGGAGCTGCCGGAACTCGAACCAGACCCTCCGCCCGACCCCGAGCCGCCATCGGAAATGCTCTGGATAAAGACAATGAACGCCACGACCGATGCCGCCGGTATCGCCAGTATCCAGCCCTGGTAGCCGTGCCCCAGCATAAAACCGACCGCCACATAAACCGCCGCGACGGCCAACGCACGCACGAGAAAAAAGCGTGGTTTGGTCTTCCACGACTCGCGGATGACGAAGAACAGCCCCACGTACAACGCCAGCACCAAGGCGCCGCCAAACGGCAACGCCAGCCAGTGTACGAAGTTGACCGCCACAAAGTGGTCCACCACCAGCAACCCGACGATATATGCCAGCGCGCCCACCACGCAGTAAAACACCGCACGCGCCAGCCACAGGGCGCCGAACGTGGCGCCGCCGATCAGCAGGGTCAGCGCAAGTACCAGCAGGTACATCGGCCACTCATGACCGCCGGCATAAATCGTCAGCAACACCGTCACCACGACGGTGGCGATCAGCGCCCGGCGCCAGTGCAGCTTGCCGGCAGCGATCAGCACACCGCCAATGGCGCCCGCGATAAATGCCAGCAGTACTGCGATGATCTGCGGGTTGACCTGCGGCGCGGCCTGCTTTGGCAGATCGCCGCCGTCCACCAGCACAGTCAAGTCATTGACCGCTTGTTGCACGCCGCCCGCGTAGTCGCCCTGGCGAAACGCCGGCGTGATGTGTTCTTCGATGATGCGATGGGCCAACAGATCGGTGACCGTGCCTTCCAGGCCATAGCCCACCTCGATGCGTACCGTTTGGTCGTCTTTCGCCACCACCAGCAGGATGCCGTCGTTGACGTCCTTGCGCCCCAGCTTCCAGGCGCGGAACAGTTGATTGGCGTAATCCTCGATACTCGCGCCGCCGGTAGTGGGCACCAGCAGTACCGCGACTTGCGCGCCTTTGCGCTGTTCAAGGGCGGCGAGTTGGTCTTTGAGGCGCGTGGTGATGCTGGCGTCGAGGGTATTGGTGAGGTCGATCACCCGCTGGTCGAGGGCGACGCCGATGGGCGACGTCTGCGCCTGGGCAGTGCTCAGCAGGCCGATGAACATCAGCGCCAGTAGACTCAACACGGATTGCCGCAGCATCGCCATCATGTTTGATACCTGAGGTTTCATCCTGAAGGCGCCGACTTTACCTTATTGACACGTTCACACGTAGGCCGTGCCCTGCATGATCGGCTGCACGCTGCCGGTCAATACCACACCGCCCTGCCCGTCCCACTGCACCGTGACCGTGCCGCCGTCGCACTGCACCTGCACCGTGTCATCCAGCAGGCCGCGCCGGATCCCGTTGACCACCGCGGCGCAGCAACACGAACCGGAACCCAGCGGCACACCGCCGCCGCGCTCCCAGATACGCAGACGAACATGCGCGCGGTCCAGCACCTGCACGAAATGCACATTGGTCCTGGCCGGAAACAGCGCATGGGTTTCCAGCGCCGGACCTACGGCTGCCACGTCGATGGCGGCGAGGTCATCGACAAAAAACGTACAGTGCGGGTTGCCCATGCTGCACGCCGCCGGGTCGCCCTTGATCGGCAAGAGAAGGGTCTGCATGGCGGCGGCCAGCGGTACTGACGACCACTCCAGCAACGGCGCGCCCATGTCCACCGACACCCGCTGGCCCGCCGCGCGTACGCACGTCAGTAGGCCACGGTCGGTGCGCAGCACAATCGAATCGGTGCCGGCTTCGTGCATCAAGCGGTCGGCGACACCTCGCGTGGCACTGCCGCAGGTTTGCAGCGGCGTGCCGTTGGGGTTCCAGAATTTGATACGCGCGGCGGCGTCAACGCCGTCGAGGATCACCGCCAGCTGATTGAAACCGATGCCGGTGTGGCGGTCGCCCAGACGGCGGGCGACCTGCGCGGTGATCGGGTCGTCCTGGCCACGGCGGTCGATGATGATGAAATCATCGCCATGGGCATGCATCTTCACAAAGGGCAATGTCATGGGCTGTCCGGTCGGTGAGCGCGATGGGAGGGTGAGCATACGGCAGTTTCATCCAGACCGATTCGACCGCATGTTAGCGTGTGTGCGTTTTGATCCGGCAGAGCCCGCCATGAAAAAAAACCTCTTCGCTTTGACCGCACTGCTGCTCGCGTTTTCCCACCCGACCCTGGCGGCCGCCCAGCCTCCCAGCCTGTGCCAGCCGAGTGCCTCGAAGTCGACGGCCAAGGCGCTGCTGGCCGCCGCAGAACGGCACCTGGCTGACCGTCCCAACCCCCTGGCCCATGTGCACACTGAAGGCACACTGCCCCACCACGGCATTCGCGAGCAAAGCATTGCCGCCGAAAAAGACTGGCCGGTGATGCGCCAGGCCGCGCTGGCGTGGCGGTTGAGCGGCGACCCGCGTTACCTCAGGCAAGTCGACGACTACCTTGGCGCCTGGACCGATGTGTATCAACCGGACTTCAACCCGATTGACGAAACCAACCTCGACCAGCTGATCAATGCCTATGCGCTGACTGCCGATAACCTGCGCCTGGAAACCCGCGCAGCCAGCCGCCGCTTGATCAGTGATCTGGGTAACGGCTACCTCGCGCGTATCCAGCAGTTCCACGGCCAGAACAAAGGCACGCAAACCAACAACTGGCAAAGCCATCGCGTCAAGTTGATCACGGTGGCCGCCGCTGCACTGGGCGACCGGACGATGCTCGAGCAGGCCCACCAGGTGTTCAAACAGCAGATCGCCGACAATGTGTTGCCCGATGGCTCGGTCACCGATTTTCACGACCGCGATGCCCTGCACTACGTGGTCTACGACCTTGAACCTCTGGTGCAAGCTGCCCTGGCGGCCAAGCCCTACGGCGGCGACTGGCTGAACCTCAAGGCCAATGGCACGTCCCTGGCGGCCGCCCTCGATTGGCTGGTGCCCTATGCCAATGGCCAGCGCAGCCACCAGGAGTTCGTGCACACCCACGTGCAATTCGACAAGGACCGCGCCGGGGTGGGCGAAGCCGGCTACAGCGGCACCTGGGAACCCAAAAGCAGCGCCACGCTGTTCTGGCTGGCGGCGCAACTGGACAAGCGCTACCTGCCTGTGGCGACGCAATTGGCCGCCCACCCGGCCGATTGGATCAGTGCCTGCTATTTGCCGTAAGCGCGGCTAGACTGGCCGGGTTGCTCTTTCAAGGGATTGACCATGCTTGTTGTATTCAGCGGCCTGCCCGGCACCGGCAAGACCACGATTGCCAGCCAACTGGCGCGCCAGACCGGTGCCGTCTACTTGCGCATCGATGTGATCGAACAGGCGCTTCGGGACGCGGGCGTGTTAGCGCAAGGCGTAGGTGCCAGCGGCTACGGCGTGGCCAATGCGCTGGCGTTGAGCAATTTGCGCTTGGGGCACACCGTCGTCGCAGACGGTGTGAACCCGGTCAGGGAAAGCCGCGAGGCGTGGAAATCGGTGGCGATTCAAGCAGGCGCCGCATGGGTTGATATCCAGGTGATTTGCTCTGATGAGCGAGAACATCAACGCCGTGTTGAACAGCGTGCGGGGGATATTTCCGGCCTGACTCCGCCCGACTGGCGGTCCGTATCGGCGCATGAATATGAGGCCTGGGATCAAAAGCCACTGACGGTCGATACCGCCCATGTGACAGCAGATCAGGCGGTGGCGTTGATCCTGGCGCACCTCAAACCCGAGGCGAATGCGCTGGCGCCCGGTGAAGCGCTAAAGGTGTGACGGGCGCGCAGTTCAACCAGCGCAAGCGCCCTCGCCCTGCGTAGGTGGCATTTTTTAAAGCACTGCTCCCATCGCCTTCATCAACACTGGATCGCGCCCATAAATATCCGGCGCGTAGACCAGGCCGCCCTGACGATCGACTTCGACTGTCCAGTACCCCAGCAACACCGGCACCGGCGTGGCGAGCCTGAACTCATGGGTCACGCCGGTTGCCAGCAGTTCATCGGTGCGAGCGCGTTCGGCCGGGCTCACCAGCAGGTCACGCAGCAACAACGGCTGTTCCACCCTCACACACCCCGAACTGAACGCCCGTGGGCCTTTGGTGAACAACGGTTGGCTGGGTGTGTCGTGCAGGTACACCGAGTACGGGTTAGGAAAGCGCATCACGATCTTGCCCAATGGGTTGCGCGGGCCGGCCTCCTGGCGCAGGAGAATGTTGCCGGGGCGCGACCAGTCGACTTGATCGGGCGCCAGGGGGTGACCCTGGGCGTCAAGCACTTGCAGGTTTTGCTGGCGCAGGTATTCGGGGTTCAGACGAATAGCCGGGAGCTTGTCCTCGCGCATGATGGTGGGCGGGATGGTCCAGGTAGGGTTCAGCGTCAGCCGGGTGATGCGCGACTTGAGCAGCGGCGTCTGACGCTCCGCGCGCCCGACTTGCAGGCGGGTTTGCCACACCGGAATGCCGCTCTGGTAAACGCTCAATTGCGCGGCGGCGACGTTGACCAGCACGCCTTCAGGCTCAAGGTCCTGGGCGAGCCAGCGAAAGCGCTCCAGGTTGATACGCAGTTGGTCGCGGCGCATCGCTGGGCTGATGTTGAGTTCGGCCACGGTGCCGGCGCCGATCACGCCGTCGGCCTGTAACGAGTGGCTGGCCTGGAAGGCCTTGACTGCCTTGACCAGCTCGTCGCGGTATTGCTTGCCAGTGCCGCTGGGCACTTTGGCCAGGTAGCCACCGCTGTGCAGGCGCCGCGCCAGTTCCGGCACGCGCGGGTCTTCCATGCCGGGACGCAAGAGTGGCCCGCTGGCAACCGGGTCCCAATGCGGCAACGGTTGCAGGCGCACGGCGGCATAGGCATTGCGCAGGCTGCGGTACAGATCGGCGCTGGGCCGCGCCTGGTCAAAGGCTTGCGCCATGTCTTGCAGGCCGGCGGCGGCGAAGGCCAGCACCTCGGTATTCGGGTCGCGGGCGGGAGGCTGGGAATGCCACAACGGTTCGAAGCGCGATTGCTGCAGGCGCCCGTAATGCAAATCCTGCAGGGCTTGCAGGTACTGGCGGCTGGTGTCGATGTCGCTGCACAGAACGTTGGCCGTGGCATCCGCCGTGGGCAGACTATAGTGGCTGGGGTCCAGGCCGTCGTCGGCCAGCGTCAGCAACTGGGTGTGCAAGGCTTGGCGGCGTTCTTCGCCAGGCCACAGCGGCCCATCACCCTGCTGCTGATAGAACGCCTGCAGGCGCGCCAGGGCTGCGGCGTCGATCTGCGGGGCGAGGCTGGGGCACACACTGGGCAACTGCGCGAGGGCCTGTTGCACCGGACTGACGGAAATAACCGGCACGGCGCCCATCGGCAGCTCATCAGCCGTCGCGACCAGTGGTGCAACGAGCAGGCAAATGCTCAAGTAACATGCGTGTTTTTTGAACAATTGACTTGGCTCCAATCCACAGCGGGGGACGCTTTGTAGATGCTGACTTTTATGTGTCGCTTCGGTTTGATCACCGTCACGCTGGCAACGTTGAGCAATTTTGCGCTCGCCGCCAATGGGAATCCTCCTAACTTGTATAGCAGCCTGGCGCGCTCGGCTCCAGAACTCAATCCCGCCGTACTGAAAAGCGCCCTGAGCGCGGTGCAGTGCGCGGTCAATAACGGCGAGGAACGGTCAGAGCGCCTAGCGGTTATTGACTACTCCCAACCCTCGACCGCCCGTCGGTTATGGATTTTCGATTTGCGCAAAAAAACCCTCGTGTTGCGCGACCTGGTGGCCCACGGTGCCAAGTCCGGGGAAAACTTCGCCACGCAATTTTCCAATCTCGAAGGCAGCCATCAGTCCAGCCTGGGCTTGTTCCGCACCCAGGAAAGTTACCTCGGCGCCCACGGCTACTCGTTGCGCATGGACGGCCTGGAGCCCGGTTTCAATGACCAGGCGCGCGACCGTTCGCTGGTGATTCATGCCGCCGACTACGTCAACCCGGCGTGGAGCAAGCGCGAAGGCCGCATCGGCCGCAGCCAGGGTTGCCCGGCGGTGCGCCCGCAAGTGGCGCGCCAGGTGGTGGATAAACTCAAGGATGGGCAGTTCATGTTTTCCTGGTACCCGGACCAGCGCTGGTTGAAGTCATCGACGTATCTGAACTGCAAACCCCAACAAGTGGCGAGTAGTCGTACAATCCGTGGTGGTTAGCCTGTCCCCACAGATAAAAGAGAGCGCCGCATGCTTCTACATACCTCCACCTGGATCGAGATCGGGCAGTTTCTGGAACGCAGCCGCACGGTGGTGATTCCCATCGGTTCCAACGAACAACACGGCCCCACCGGCCTGCTGGGCACCGACTGGATGTGCCCGGAGATTATCGCCCACGAGGCGCAGAAGAACGCCGACATCCTGATCGGCCCGACCTTCAATATCGGCATGGCCCAGCACCACCTGGGTTTTCCCGGCACCATTTCGCTGCGCCCTTCCACCTTTATCGCCGCCATTGGCGACTGGGTGCGCTCGCTGGCCGGGCACGGTTTCGAGAAGATCCTGTTCCTGAATGGCCACGGCGGCAATATCGCCACCATTGAAGCGGCGTTTTCCGAGCTGTACGCCGAAGCCAGTTTTGCCCGCCGCCCCGCCGGTTTCGCGCTCAAGCTGGTGAACTGGTGGGACCTGGAAGGCGTGCACGATTTGGCTCAACGCCAATTCCCGGTGGGCCACGGCAGCCATGCCACGCCGTCAGAAATTGCGGTGACGCAGTGGGCGTACCCGCAATCGATCAAGTCCGCCGAGTATTCTCCGCAAATCGCCAATACCGGGCCGATCCGCGAAGCGCTGGACTTCCGCGCACGCTTCCCCGACGGGCGCATGGGTTCGGACCCGGCGCTGGCGACGGTGGAAAAAGGCGGTGAGTTGGTGGCGTTGGCAGCCAAGGGGTTGGTCAAGACCGTGAACACCTTCAGCAGCGAAGCAAAACCCTAGGCCAGGCACATCGCAAATGTGGGAGCGGGCTTACTCGCGAAGCGGTGGATCAGTCAATAAATGTATCGACTGATACGCCGCCTTCGCGAGCAAGCCCGCTCCCACACATTCAAACCCTCAGGCGTGCCTGGATTATTTGCAGTCCTGCGCCGCCAGCTCCAGCCGCGACGGTTTGATTGCCGAGGCCAGTGGCTTGCGCTCATACAGGAACACCTTGGTGCCGTCCTGGGACTTGTAGGCCTCCAGCACATCATCGGCAGCAATCTTGCTGGTCAACACCACCTTGGCGTGGCGCGAGTTCTGCGTCACCGTCGAGGTAATGCCGCGTTTTTCAAGCTTGGGCACTACGCACTGCACATAGCCTTCAGGGGTTTTGTCGGTTTGCAGGGTCAAGCTTGGAGCGTTGGGAGCCGTGATACAACCGCTCAGCAACAACGAAGCAAAAGCCAGGGCCGGGACGAAAAAAGAGCGCATAAACATTCCTGAAAATAACCAAATAGGGTTCACAACGATCCGCGCGTCATCCCGCGCGGACCAAGGCCTTTAGCGACGCATCAAACTGCTTCAAGGCATCGAGCTGTACATCACGCTGTTGTTCAATCTGCGCGGCAATGTCCGGGGTCGCCTTGTCATGCACCCATACCGACGGCACCTGTTTGTGCACCGAGCCTTCAGCCTTGGCAATGTATTGCAGATCGGCGTCATAGAACCGCGCCACAAAACGCGCCTCGACCTGATCGTTACGCTGGGTCAGCAATTGGTTATGGGTATCGAGCATCACCACCACATCCGGGTGAGCCTGCACCAGCTCATCCAGGCTGCTGTAGACCGTGACGATGCGAAACGTGCCCTGCAATGAACTCATCAGCCAATCAATCGCCAGTTCCGGGTCGGAGCTGTTGACGAACGCCTCGCGGATGCGCCCGTCGAGGGCATCCTTGGCGCCGTTCATGGCCATGGCGTGGTAGCGTTCAAGGTAACTGAGGTTGTCGCGGGTGTTTTCGCTGTACAGCACACCCACCGACTGCGCGCGCTGCAGGGAGTCTACGCTACCGACGAGTGGCAGCAAATGGCCCGTAGGCAGATCATCAGCAAATGCCGGGCTGGTCAGAACCACACTGCCGAACATCAGCATCATTAAACCCAGTTGGATAATCGTCCTCATCGCGCATTTCCTTGATCAGCGTCTCGATGCGCTGATTCTGCGCTTTTGGCATAAAAACAGAACTTGCGATGCTTGATGGTGACTATCATTTGAACCGATAGTGTCGCGTCTCCCGACCTCTATAAAACTATAAGGACCACGCCATGAAGCCCCACCAGAAAACCTTCGACCGCATCCGCGAAGCCGTACTGCCGGAGTTTCGCGAGCGGGTCGCCGATTACCTGGTCGATTATGAAGACGTGCTGCAGGACGAGGCCGCCAACGCCGACCAGCGTTACGCCAGCGCCCAGCAATTGCGCGGCTACCTGCGGGGCTTGAACACCACCCGAGTGCTGGGCATGGCGGACTGGGAAGACCTCGACCGGCGCGTGTCCCAGGAATGGATGTAAACCCTTAGAGCGCTGGGCGTTGCAGGTTGACCCATGCCTGCACTGACGGCCGCTGCCATTGGCGCTGCGCGTAGTCCACCCATTCGGTGGGCACACTGTCACCGTTGAGGATCAGGCGATTGAGCATCACCGCCAGGTCAAGGTCGGCAATCGACCACTCGCCGAACAGGTACGGTGGGTTGCCGGCCAACAGCGTCTGCGTCGCACTGAACAACTTGCGTACGGCCGCTTCGGCGGCGGGCGACAACGGCGGCATTTTCTGCCCGTAAAACACCACCAGCGTCGAGCGCTCCTGGCGGATCGCCAGCAAATCACTGCGCAACCACGCCTGAACCTGCCGCGCCCTCGCCCGCTGCTGTGGGTCAGCCGGGTACACCGGCGTTTCGGGATAGACCTGTTCCAGGTATTCAGTGATAGCGCAAGATTCCGACAGGGCAAACTCGCCTTCCACCAACGTCGGCACACGCTGGGTCAGCGACAGTTGGGTAAAGTCCGCCGTCTGGTTTTGCGCGGTGTCCAGGTCCAGGGGGAGCATGTCGAACGCCAGGCCTTTTTCGCGCAGGGTGACAAACACCGACATCGCGTAGGGGCTGGTGAACTGGGAATCCACATAGAGGCGTAACGGGCGTGGGTGCATGGCAGGTCTCCTTGGGTGAACACCCACGCTACGAGAGACGGGGCAATAAAGACAATGGCGGTTTTTTATGGGGGCATTCCTGGCGGGAATAGCCTCGATAGTGGCAATATCACATCGATTCGCTAGTTTGCGAAAACGCCCCGCCATTCGAAGCTTTCAAGGAACGATCAGCTTATGAAACAAGCAGTTGTCGTCATACACGGCATCGGCGAGCAACGCCCGATGGACACCCTGCATGGCTTTGTGGATGCCATGATTCCCGCCGACACGCCCGACGGCACGCCCTTCTACTGGAGCAGGCCGGATCGGCTGTCTCGCAATTTCGACCTGCGCGTCTTGAAGTCGTCCGGCCGCACCAGCACGGATTTCTACGAGTACTACTGGGCCCACAAGATGCAGGGCACCAAAGTCGGCCACCTGCTCAGTTGGCTCTGGGACATCTTCAAGCGCCCACGCCGCGATATTCCCGACGCCATCGTGCCGATCTGGCGCACCACGCGCTGGACGGTGATGCTGCTGTTGCTGCTGATCGCCAGCGGCACCCTCGCCACGGCCTGGGGCCAGTTCGATCACAGCGACAACCCGTTCGCGCTGGTGCCGTTGCTGCTCGGCGCTATCGGCCTGGCGCTGCGTTACTCGGCCCTGTCCTACCTGGGCGACGCCGCCCGTTACCTGAGCCCCAACCCGCAGAACGTGGTGGTGCGCGAGCAGATTCGCGCCGACGGCGTGGCGTTGCTGCGGGCCCTGCACAACAAAGGCGATTACGACCGCATCATCGTGGTCGGCCACAGTTTGGGCAGCGTGATCGCCTACGACATCGTCGGTTATCTGTGGCACGAACATCACGATCAGCTGACCAAAGTCATTCCCAGCAACCGCGAACTCGCCAGCCGTTATGCCAATCACGAAGCGCTGCAACCGGTCATCAAGGACACGCTGCCCAACGCCGGCGCCGCGCTTGACGGCAGCCTGGGCAGCATTTTGAAATTTCGCGAGCAGCAGACCGAAGCCTTTATCGAGCAGCGCGGCCTGGGCAACCCGTGGCGCATTACCGATCTGGTAACCGTCGGCAGCCCGATGGCCCACGCGAGCCTGTTGTTGGGGCGCAGCGTCAGTGACTTCCAAAAACGCATGGAGCGCCGCGAAGCCCCCGCCTGCCCGCCCACTCAGGACGAAAAGGGCTACGGCTACAACGCCCGTCATCCGGTGATGCTCGGCCAGAAACCCTTCACGCCCCAGTATTTGCACCACGCGGCGGCATTCGCAGTGACGCGCTGGACCAACCTCTATTTTCCCGCGCCCTATGGCCTGTTTGGCGACATCGTCGCAGGCCCGGTCAGCCCGGTGATGGGCGCAGGCGTGCTGGATTTGCCGGTGACCGTGGGGTCGCGCAAAGGCTGGCTCGCCCGCTCATGGCTCAGCCACACCCACTATTGGAGCGAGCGCGGCGGCGCCCAAGGTTACCTCGGTGCGCTCTCCACGGATGAACACGCGATCACCCAGGGCCCGCGTCCGTCAGCCACCGAAGCGTTGCGCTGGGCCGTCGACCTCAAGGGCCTGCGGCGCTTGCGCCCGGCGCGCGCCAAGGAAAGCCTGACGCAGGCTTAGCCGGCAAAACCGCCTTTATCGAGAAACTCACGCTCTTGCGCCGTGGTGCCCCTGGCCAACACTTCATTTCGGTGTGGAAAGCGCCCAAACCGCTCGATGATCGCTGCATGCTCCTTGGCCCAATGGTAGGTGCTGGCATCCAGCTGCTGGTTCAGCACCAACGAGCGCTGCTGATCGGCGGGGTCTTCCGAATGTTCGAACGGCAAGTAACAGAACGCCCGCAGCTCGGGCTCGATCAATTGATCCAGGCCAGCATCGACCATCCGCCGCGCGTACAAACGCGCCAGCGGGTCGGTGGCAAACATGTGCGCGGTGCCACGAAAGGCATTGCGCGGGTATTGATCCAGCAGGATCAACAAGGCCAGCGCGCCGTGTGCCGAATCCAGCCAGCCCTCCAGTTCGCGCCGGGCCGCTTGCATATGCGTGGCATGGAAGGTGTCGCGAAAGGCCGCGTCAAACGCGTCGTCCTTGGCGAACCAGCGCTTGGGGCCTGCCTGCTTCCAGAACTCGATCACCGCCTCGGCCGGTTGCCCGTTGATGCTCGACATCATTACCTCCCATTGGCTTGCAGATTTCATCATTGACGCCGGCAGAATCCATTAAGTTTCCGCTCTGGAGCCGCTCCTGCTTCGCAGCGGTCGTGCCATCGCACATAGGGTTTACCGGATGATTCACCGTCTTGCCCAGGTTTTCAGTGATTCCAATGGCCACGTGCGCACCAAGCTGTTTGGCATTTACGGCATTTTGGTCGCCATTAACGTCGGCGCCTGGCTCTGGGCGCTGGTGGCGTTTCATCAGCACCCCGTGTTATTGGGCACTGCCCTGCTCGCCTACAGTTTCGGCCTGCGCCACGCGGTGGACGCCGACCATATCGCCGCCATCGACAACGCCACCCGCAAGCTGATGCAAGAGCAGAAACGCCCGGTGGCGGTGGGGTTCTTTTTCTCTCTGGGGCATTCGTCGGTGGTGGTGCTGGCCTCGATTGGCGTGGCCCTTACCGCCGTCCATGTCGAGGCGTTCAAGGCGGTTGGCGGTGTGATCGGCACGTCCGTGTCGGCGGTCTTTTTGCTGGTGATCGCGCTGATGAACCTGGTCATCCTGCGGTCGATCTACAAGGCCTGGCGCCACGTGCGCGAGGGCGGCGCTTACGTCGATGAGGATGTTGACCTGCTGCTGGCCGACCGCGGTTTCATGGCGCGAATCTTCCGCCCGCTGTTTCGCCTGATCAGCCGCAGTTGGCACCTGTACCCGCTGGGTTTTCTGTTTGGCCTGGGGTTTGACACCGCCACCGAAATCGCCCTGCTGGGCATCTCCGCCACGCAGGCGGCACAGGGCTTATCGCCGTGGTCGATCATGGTGTTCCCGCTGCTGTTCAGCGCCGGCATGTCGCTGGTGGACACGCTGGACGGCCACTTGATGCTCGGCGCCTACGGCTGGGCGTACATGAAGCCGCTGCGCAAGCTCTACTACAACATGAGCATTACCTTGGTCTCGGTGGTCGTGGCGGTGATCATCGGCAGCATCGAGGCGCTGGGGCTGATGGCCGACCAGTTGGAGCTCAAGGGTGATTTCTGGGGCTTTATCGGCAACCTGAACGACAGCTTCGGGATGCTCGGCTACATCATCATCGGGATTTTCGTCGCCAGCTGGGCGGCGTCGGTGTTGCTGTACCGCTTGAAGGGCTTCGACCGGCTCGCCTGAAGTCGAGAAGCAGGTCAGCCACATTCGGGACTGACACACTGCAATCGCGGGCAAGCCCCTCCCACATGTTTAAACCGCGTTACGCCAGCTCAGCGCGCAGTTGACGCGCCGCGGTGACCATATGAACCAACGCCGCTTCTGTCTCCGGCCAGCCGCGGGTTTTCAAACCGCAATCCGGGTTGACCCACAGGCGCTCGGCCGGAATCCGCTGGGCGGCCTTGCGCAGCAAGTTGGCCATTTCCGACGCATCCGGCACGCGCGGCGAGTGGATGTCGTAGACGCCCGGGCCGATGTCATTGGGGTACGCGAACGCTTCGAACGCGTCCAGCAACTCCATGTCCGAGCGCGACGTCTCGATGGTGATCACGTCGGCGTCCATTGCCGCGATGGACTCGATCACATCGTTGAACTCGCTGTAGCACATGTGCGTGTGGATCTGGGTTTCGTCACGCACGCCGCAGGCGCACAGGCGGAACGCTTCACTGGCCCAGTCCAGGTAGTGTTGCCACTGCGCCCGGCGCAACGGCAAGCCTTCACGGAACGCCGCTTCGTCGATCTGCACGATCTTGATGCCGGCCGCCTCCAGGTCAACCACTTCGTCACGAATCGCCAGCGCCAGTTGACGCGCCTGCACTTCGCGGCTCACGTCTTCGCGCGCAAACGACCACATCAGCATGGTCACCGGGCCGGTCAGCATGCCCTTCATCACCTTGCTGGTCAGGCCTTGGGCGTAGCGGATCCACTCCACGGTCATGGCTTTGGGGCGGCTCAGGTCGCCGAAGATTACCGCCGGTTTCACGCAGCGCGAACCGTAGCTCTGCACCCAACCAAAGCGGGTGAACACGTAGCCGTCCAGTTGTTCGGCGAAGTACTCGACCATGTCGTTTCGTTCGGCTTCTCCATGCACCAACACGTCCAGGCCGAGGTTTTCCTGCACTTGCACGGCGTGCTTGATCTCGCTGTGCATCGCTTCGACGTACTCGGCTTCGCTCAACTTGCCGGCCTTGTATGACTGGCGCGCCAGGCGGATCGAGGCAGTTTGCGGGAACGAACCGATGGTGGTGGTCGGCAACAGCGGCAGGTTCAGGCCGGCACGTTGCTGCTCGATACGCTGGGCAAACCGCGACTGGCGCTGACTGTCCTTGGCGGTGATCGCCGCCACGCGGGCTTGTACGGCAGGTTTGTGAATTCGCGTTGAAGCCGCGCGAGCCGCTTGCACGGCGCGGCTCTGCGCCAACGCGGCGCGTACATTCGGCGCCTGCGGCGCGTTGACGGCCTGGGCCAGCACCGCCACTTCCGCGCACTTCTGCACGGCGAAGGCCAGCCAGCTTTTCAGCTCGGCATCCAGCGTGTCTTCGCGGCCCAGGTCGACCGGGCTGTGCAGCAGTGAGCAAGACGGCGCCACCCACAAACGATCACCCAACTTTTCATGTGCGTGCTGCAAGGTCGCCAAGGCTTTTTCCAGGTCGCAGCGCCAGACGTTGCGGCCATTGACCACGCCCAGGGACAACACTTTGTAAGCCGGCAGGCGATCAAGAATGGTCGGGTACTGCTCCGGTGCACGCACCAGATCGATGTGCAAGCCATCGACCGGCAGGTTGGCGGCCAGGCCGAGGTTTTCTTCCAGACCACCGAAGTAGGTGGCCACGAGCTTTTTCAGCGGGTCGCGCTGGATCAGGTTGTAGGCGCGCTCAAAAGCGTTTTTCCAGTCTTGCGGCAAGTCCAGAACCAGGATCGGCTCGTCGATCTGCACCCACTCAACGCCCAGGTCAGCCAGGCGCTGAAAGATCTGGCCGTACAGCGGCAGCAGGCGGTCAAGCAGGTCCAGCTTGTCGAAGTCACCGCCCTTGGCCTTGCCCAACCACAAGTAGGTCAGCGGGCCGATGACGACCGGCTTGACGTTGTGGCCCAGGTCACGGGCTTCCTTGACCTCTTCAAACAGCTGCTCCCAACCCAGGTGGAATTGCTGGTCAGCACTGAATTCAGGCACCAGATAGTGGTAGTTGGTATCGAACCACTTGGTCATTTCCTGGGCGTGGGCACCGCCGCAGCAGTTGTCGCTGACGCCACGGGCCATGCCGAACAGCGTGTGCAATGTGGCTTGGCCGTCGGCTGGGCGGAAGCGCTCAGGGATCACGCCGAACATCAAGGAATGAGTCAGGACCTGGTCGTACCAGGCGAAATCGCCGACCGGCAACAGCTCGATGCCGGCCTGCTTCTGCAACGCCCAGTGAGTGTTGCGCAGGTCACGGCCAACGGCGCGCAGGCCGGTTTCGTCGAGTTCGCCCTTCCAGAACGCTTCCTGCGCTTTTTTCAGTTCACGATCGCGTCCAATGCGCGGAAATCCCAGGGAATGAGCGACTGCCATGACTTACAACTCCGATGTCGATATTTGATGGCAGCCATTGTCGACACCCACTCATCGTGAGACAAACTCATTCTATTCCAGATGATCACAAGATTCGTTCATGTTGAAGCGACGTGGAGATAGAACGCGTGAAACATGAAATACGCACACGCCGCCAACGCCAGTCCCATGCAGCGGTTGAACCACGTGAACGTCGTCGCCCCGCTGATCCTGCGTCCTAACATGGCGCCCAACAAGGCGTACACCCACGGCGCGCCGACCGCGCCCAGCCCCAGCAAAGCCGAAACCCCGGCGATGGACGCCCCGGTAATATGCGCCGCCGGCAACATCACGCTGGTAATCGGCAAGACCGCCACGATGCCCTTGGGGTTAAGCAACTGAATCACCAGGCCATTCCAGAACGTGAGGGCCTTGCCAGGCGTGCTTGAAGTTTCTTCAACCACCGTGCGGGCAGTGAACACCTGGTAGGCGAGGTACAGCGTGTACACCCCGCCGACCAGCGAGATATACGGCAGCGCCGCCTGGGAAATGATCGCCTCGCCGGTGTAGCCAAACAGCACGAACATCAACAGCATCGCGCAGCCCACACCGAGGTAGAACCCGCTGGAGCGACGGAATTTGCCGGTAAGCCCGGCGTTCAGCCCCATCAGGTTCACAGGGCCGGGGCTGTACATGACGCTAAAGGCGTAGAGGAAAATGTCCATGGAGAAACCTGCCGTAGAAGAAGTCCGGCGAGTCTACTGAGGCGCTTTGCGCTGAATCTTGTACGTTTGTGGTTCACCCTGTGGCGAGCGGGCTTGCCCCGCGTTGGGCTGCGCAGCAGCCCCGATAAGAGCGCCGCATTCAGTCAGGCACATCGCGCCAGCCGGGTTCAGGGCGGCTTCGCCCCCCAACGCGGGGCAAGCCCGCTCGCCACAAGAGGCCCGCTCGCCACGCAAAGTCGATTTGCCACAAGCGCCCTGCTCACCCCAGCAACTCATTCACCCTGGGCGTGGCGCGCTGGAATAAACTGTGGCGGTATTTACTGGGAGGCACAAAAACATGGATGCAGTGACCCAAGGCAGTTGCCTGTGCGGCGCAATCAGTTATCAGGTGTCGACCCCTTTGAAGGCGGTCACCCACTGCCACTGCAAAAAATGCCAAAAAGCGCACGGCGCGGCGTTCGCCACGTATGCCAGCGCCCCTCGGTCAGCCGTCAGTATCAACGCCGCTGCGGATGTGCTTCGACGCTATGAATCTTCAGCGGGCGTCACTCGCCAATTCTGCTCGCGGTGCGGATCATCGCTGTTCTGGTCTGACGCCCATGGACGTTTTCCAGAATGGATATCCGTCGCAGTCGGCACCCTCGATAGCCCTTTTACTGCGCACAAGCAGACGCACAGCTGCATTGAATCCAGAGCTGCGTGGTTTTGCGGAGAAACTGTGTGACCCACGCCAGCGAAGACATTGCGATACGCAAACTGGAAGAGCTTCCCGAGCAGATCCACGCGCTGCAAGCGCAGGCTGTCGCCGAAGGGTTCAGGTTCCTGACGCGGCTTATCAGCGAATGGGAAAACCGTACGAATCGGTTTGATCAGCCGGGTGAATGCCTTTTCGGTGTGTTTCGCCACGGCCAGCTGATTGGCGTCGGCGGTGTGTCCTGTGACCCCTATGCAGGTCCTGGGGTCGGTCGGCTACGCCGGGTGTACATCGCGCCCAGCATGCGCGCGCAGGCAATTGGCAAAGCCTTGGTCAAACGGCTATTGGCGCACGCGGCGGCGCATTTTCAGGAAGCACGGCTCACTACCGATACGCCGCAAGCCGCGCAGTTCTATCTGCGTTGCGGTTTTCAACGTATCGATAACGACCACGCGACGCACGTAATGTCACTGATCGCGCTGAAAGCACGGGCCTCAAAAGCGCCATGAGGCACCGTGCATCGCGCACTTACAGCAACGGAATCGAATAACTCACAAACACCCGATTCTGATCCTGGTCGCGCGCCACTTCACTGCGCGACACGCCGTTGCGCCAGCCAAAGCCGACGTTTTTGAACGTGCCGCTCTGCACCACGTAATCCAGGGAGATGTCCCGTTCCCATTCGCTGGCAGTGTTGCCGGCGGTGGTGAGGATATGGTCGCCTTTCAAATACATCACCGACGCCTTCAGGCCAGGCAGGCCCAGCGCGACAAAGTCGTAGGCGTATTGCGCAAAGGCGGTGCGTTCGCCGGCCTGGATGAAGGTTTGCACGGTGCGGTCGGTGTAAAGGTACAGGCTCGAACCGCCCTCGCCTTTGTTGACCAGGCCACCCTGGTTGAGTTGGGCAAAGTTGCTGTCGTCGGAAACTTGCTGGTAACCCGCGGTGATCGCGTGCGGGCCCAGCGAGTAAATGAACGCGGAGCTCCAGGTGTTGTTGTCGATTTCGCCGTTGCCCTTCCGGGTATAGCCGCTGAATTTATACCCTTCGGCACGCCCGGCGGCAGTGCTGTTCTTGCCGTCGGAGGTGGTGTTGAAATAACGCAGGTCGGTTTTCAATGAGCCGTAGTCGCCCAACGGCAATACATGGATCAACCCGGCAAAGTGCTGTTGGTAATAGTCTTCGAGGTTGGCGTAGTAGTACTGGACCAGCAGGTCCTTGTTCACTTGGTAGTCGAAACCTGCGTAGTTGAATTTATTGCTCTCTTGCGTGCCACCCGCGGCCGCCAGGCCACTGCGATCGCTGGAGCCACGGCCGGTGGTGTGTTGCAGCTGGCCACCGATCAGCGTCAGGTTGTCGATGTCTTTGCTGGTGACCTGCGCGCCCTCGAAGGATTGCGGCAGCAGGCGGCCATCGTTGCTCACCAGGATCGGCAAGTTCGGGCGCAGGTAGCCGTAGCGCAGTTCGGTTTTGGCAAAACGCGCCTTGGCCGTCGCGCCACCGCGCGCCCATCTGTCGGCTGCCTTGCCGTCATCGGTGGGGATCATCGAGCTGCCCACGTGGCGGCCAGCGCCGCTGTCGAGGGTTACGCCGAGCATGCCGACCGCGTCCAGACCAAAACCGACGGCACCGTCGGTAAAGCCCGACTGGTAGTTGAGGATAAACGCCTGGCCCCACTCTTCGGTCTTCGACGGTGCGGCGGCGCCGTCGCGGTTATCGTTATTGAAGTAGAAGTTGCGCAGGCCCAAGTTGGCTTTGCTGTCGCTCAAAAAATCAGCCGAGGCCAAGGGGCTCAGGGCAATACCCAGGCCGCCGGTTAATACACTCAGTACATTCAAAGTAGCTTTCATCAGGACGAACTCCGGCGCGGAATCCAGGTTCCGGGCGCGTAAAAAGGGCAGCAGGATGCACGCGACCAACTTAGGTTGGCCGCCGCGTTAACCAACGTTTAAGTGCTTAGTTGAGTGAAGTGAACCTCCGTAAAACCTCAGTCAATCAATCCATGAGCGTCATAAAACGGATACGGCCCCGGGTAGTCCCCGAACACGCCGTTGTGGCTGATCAACCCGTGCCGTGCATCCCAGCGGTGCAGCAGGTAGCCGGCCGGCTCCAGGTTGAAATGCGCAGGCGCGGCGTCTTGCAGGTCAAGCACGATCTGGTGCGAAGTGCCGGGGCACACGCAACTCAGGCTGCCGCCAAAACGCCGTTGCATCGGGCGGTGCAAATGCCCGCACAACAGGCGCTCCACGTGTGGGTGACGAGCGACAACGCGCTCCAGGGCGGCGGCGTTGATAAAGGGTTCGCGGTCCATATGGCCGATGCCGCTGCTAAACGGCGGGTGATGCAGGATCAGCAAGGTTGGTGCCTCGGGGCGCAGCGCCAATTGCGCGTCGAGCCACTGCAATTGGCTGTCGAGCAGTTGGCCGCCGTGACCACCGGGAATGGTTGAGTCCAGGCCGATCAAGCGCAACGGATGCTCATCCACGACCCAATCCAGCGGGCCGTCTGCCGACGTCGGCAGATAAGCGTGATCGCCGAACGCATCCAGTAACGGCCCGCGCGTGTCGTGGTTGCCGGGCACCAGGTAGCACGGCATGTGCAGGCGCGCCAACTCCGGGTGCAGCACGGCGTATTCATCGGCGCGGCCAAAATCCACCAGGTCGCCGCTGATCACTACGATATCGGGCCGTGGGTAACTGGCGTTCAGATGGTCGACGGCGCGGCGCAGTGCGCCCAAGGTATCGACCACCCCATAGGTCAGGCGGTTACCGGCTTTAAGGTGCAGGTCGCTGATCTGCGCAACAAGAAACGGACGGTTCAAAATAAGCTCTCACGCATTCAGGGTGAACACCACGTGCGGCGCGATTGCCAGGGCAATCGGCGCGCCGACGCGGTGCAGTTGGTTGTCGCTGCTGTCCACCAGCAGCGGTTGCGAGCCGCCCACATCCACCAGCAGGCGGCTTTGTGCGCCCTGAAAGAACTGCGCGACCAGATGGCCGTGCAGGTGCCCTTCGTCTTCCATCACGCGCAGGTGTTCGGGCCGGCAGTACACGGTGCTCGGTAAGCCGGCGCCGTGCCACGGCAGTTCGCCGCCGCAGACTTTCAGGCCGTGGGCAGTCCGCGCCAGCACAGAGAAGGCATTGAGGTTGCCGACGAAGCCTGCGACAAACGCATTGGCCGGTTGCTGGTAGATCTCCCGAGGGCTGGCCAGTTGCGCGATACGCCCCTGCTCCATCACCAGGATGCGGTCGCCCAGCGCCATGGCTTCGCCCTGGTCGTGGGTGACGAACACCGAGGTGATGCCAAGCCCGCGCAGCAGTTGATCCAGCTCGCTGCGCAGGCGCTCGCGCAATTGCGCATCCAGGGCGGCCAGCGGCTCATCGAGCAACAGCACTTTGGGACGCGGCGCCAGCGCGCGGGCCAAGGCCACACGCTGACGCTGGCCGCCCGACAGTTCATGGATGCTGCGTTTGCCGTGGTGTTGCAAACCCACCAGTTCCAACAGTTCCTCGCAGCGCTTGTCGCGCTCAGGCGCCGGCACGCCGCGAATCTTCAGGCCGTAGACGATATTGCCGGCCACATCCAGGTTGGGAAACAGCGCGTAATTCTGAAACACCATGCCCACATCACGGCGCTCGATGGGCAGGCGCGTGACGTCTTGATCGCCGAAAAACACCTGGCCGACGTCCGGGCGTTCCAGGCCGGCAATCAGGCGCAAGGTGGTGGTTTTGCCACAGCCGGACGGGCCGAGAATTGCCAGGGTTTCGCCGCCTTCGACGCTCAGGTTCAGGTCATGCACGGCCACGGTGCCGTCGGCGAATGCCTTGCGACAGCCTTGCAGGCGAATAGTGATAGCGGTCATCGACGCTCTCCACGGGACAAACGAGCACTGATGGCCTGCAACGCAATCAGCAGCGGCACGATCATCAGCAAAAAGATAAGGGTGTAGGCGCTGGCGATTTCCAGACGCGCCGAGGCGTAGCTGTCGGCCAAACCCACCGGCAGCGTCTTGGTCATCGGCGTGTGCAGCATCCAGGTCAGGTTGAACTCACCCAGGCTCAGGGTGACCACCATCAGCACGCCGGCCAGAATGCCCGCCCGGCAATTGGGCACCACCACGCTGAAAAAGCGCTTGATCGGCCCCGCGCCAAGGCTGGCGGCAGCCTCTTCCAGCACCGGCAGTTGCTGACGTTGCATCACCGCCATCACCGGGCGCACCAGGAACGGCAAGGTGAACAGCACATGGCCGACAAGGATGAACAGCCAACTGCTGCGAAAGCCGCCGAATTGGCCGTAGGTCAGCAGCAACGCCAACGCACTGGCCAAACCCGGCATCGCCACCGGCAGCACCATCAGCTCTTCGAAGGCGCGGCTGAAGCGGTTGTTCATGCGCACCAAGGCATAGGCCGCCGGCACGCCGACCACGCACACGCACACTGCACAGGCCAGGGCCAGTTGCAGCGACAGCCACACCGTGGGCGAATAGGCCTGCCACACCTGCACCAGCCAGTCGAAGGTCAAGCCGCTGGACAGGCCGACGAAGAAATTACGCGTCAGCCCGGCCAGCAACGACATCAACACCGGCACCAACATGAAGGCACACACCAGCAGGGTAAACAGCAGTTGCACCACAAACAGCGATGAGCGCTTCACAGGACCGTCCCCGCGTTTTTCACCAGGCGTCACGTGAGCAGCAACACCGCCCAGGTCACCGCACCGAGCACCACCGACAGCGCGGCGGCAACGGCAAAGTTGGCGTAGTTGGTGAACACGTTGTAGATCGCCACGGGCGTGACATTCAGCCGCGTGCCCAAGGTAAAGGCGGTACCGAACGCGCCCATGGACGTGGCAAAACAAATCGCCCCGCACGAGGCCAACGCAGGCGCCAGCCCCGGCACGATCACGTCGCACACCACGCGCCAATGCCCGGCGCCCAGTGAGTGCGCGGCTTCCTCCAGGCTGCGGTCGAGGCTTTCGCACGCGGCCATCACCGTGAGGATCACCCGCGGGATCGAGAAGTACAGGTAGCCGACAAACAACCCCGCCAGCGAGTACGCGAAAATCCAGCGCTCACCGGCCAGTTGCAGGCCCAGGGCCGCAAACAGGCCTTGGCGACCGGCTAACAGGATCACCAGAAAGCCCACCACCACGCCAGGAAACGCCAATGGAAAGGTGAGCAATGCCACCAATGCCGAACGCCCGAAGAACTGCTGACGTGCGAGAAACACGCCGCTGATGCCGCCGATCAGTAACGCGGTGAGCGTCACTAACACGGCCAGCACGCAGGTCTGCGCCAGGCTGCCCAGGTACTGCGTGCTGCTGAGCACCTGCCAATAGCCGCTGCCGTTGCTGTCGCGGCGCTCGGTGCCCAGCATGATCAAATGCGCCAGCGGCAACAGCCAGAACGCGAACAGCACCGCAAACGCCGGGGCCAGTGCCCAGGCGGCATGTTTTGCCGAGGTTGCCACTTACTTGACCTCGCTCAGGTAACGGGCGGCGAAGGCTTCCTGCACAGCGGCCATTTTTTCGTAGTCCACCACGCCAGCGCGGGCGTAGTCGCTGTCGGGCAGGAACTGCGCGGCGACGTCGGCCGGCATTTTCATTGCGCGCACCGGGCGCAGGTAGGCCTTGGCCCACAATGCCTGGCCTGCATCGGAGAGCACGAAATCGAGGACCTTTTCAGCGTTGGCGCGGTGCGGCGCGTTGGCCACCAGGCTCATCACGTACGGCACGCTGATGCTGCCTTCTTTGGGGATCACGAAGGCAACGTTGGCGTTGTCCTTGTAACGCGCGCGGTAGGCGTTGAAGTCGTAGTCCACCAGAATCGGCAGCTCACCGGACAGCACCCGCGCATAGGCGGTTTGCTTGGGCACGATGGGCGCGTTTTTGGCGAGCTTCTGGAAGTAGTCGATGGCCGGGGCGAAGTTATCCAGGTCGCCGCCCAAGGCGCGGTTGATCGCCACGGCGGAGACGTAGCCGACAAACGCGCTGGACGGGTCGAGGTAACCGACCATGCCTTTGTACTCAGGCTTGAGCAGGTCGGCCCAGCTTTGCGGCACCGGCAAACCGCCCAGCGCATCGACATTGACCATGATGCCCAAGGTGCCGGAGTGAATCGCAAACCAGTGGCCCGCCGGGTCTTTCAAACCGGCCGGAATCTGCTCCCAGCCTTTGGGCTTGTAGGTGCCGACCACGTCGGCTTTTTGCGCCTGCAAGCCGAAGGTCACGCCGTAATACACCACGTCGGCCACCGGCGCGGCTTTCTCCGCCACCAACTGCGCCAACGACTGCCCGGAGTTCTTGTTGTCGAGCGGCACCTGCACGCCGGTATTGGCGGCGATGGCCTTGAGTTGGCTGCCCCAGTCGGCCCAGTCCGGCGGGCAGTTGTAGCAAATCGCGGTTTCGGCGGCCTGGGCCAGGCTGGCCATGCCGCACAGCAGCACGGCTGCCAGGGTTTTACTGAACGCGCGCATCAGGTGTCTCCTCAAAGGGTTGAGTGCTGTCGCCGGGCCGGATATGGCACGGCAGGCAATGGGAAATCGGGGCGTTGCCGGCGATCTGCGCCAGCAATTGGTCAATCACCGTGCTGGCCAGCAGGCCGATGGGCTGCACCACGCTGCACAGCGTCGGGTGCATCTGGGTGCCGAGGGCGATGCCGTCAAAGCCCATCACCGAGAGTTGCTCGGGCACATTCCAGGCGTTGCGGCGCAACTCGGCGATCAGGCTGATGGCCAGAAAATCGTTGGAACACACCAGCGCGGTCGGCGCCTGCGGGCCTTGGAGGAACGGCTCGATTGCCGCGAACTCGGCCTGGGTGTGAGCCGGCATTTCAATCACCGCGCGGCTTTTAAGCCCGTACTCGCGCATCGCGTCGCAATAACCGGCGTAGCGCAGGCGCGCACGGTCGGACTGCAACGCGGGGCCGGCGACCATGCTGATGCGCCGGTGCCCGGCTTCGAGCAAATAACGCGTGGCCAGGGCCATGCCCGCGCGGTTGTCGACCGACACGGCGCTGTAGCTGGGGTTGCTGGGTTGGTGATAAGCCAGCACGAACGGCGTTTGTTCGCTGGCAAGGCTGTTGAGCACGCTATTGCTTTCGGCATCGGTGACCGTCAGCACCAGCCCGTCGACGCGCTGGCGCAGCAACTCTTCCACCACAATGCTTTCGCGTTCGCTGCTGTAGTCGGTGGTCGCCAGCAGCAGGCTATAGCCACGCAGCCGGGCGGCACGCTCCATGGCCTGGAACTGTTCGGCAAACACCGGGTTAAGCAGGTTGGGCACCACCACGCCAATCAGCTGGGTGGTTTGCAGGCGCAGTTGGCGGCCGAGCAGGTTCGGCCGAAAGCCCAGCTCGCGGGCGGCGGCGAACACTTGCTCACGGGTCGCCGGGCGCACCTGGTCGGGGGAAGCAAAGGTGCGGGCGGCGGTGGCGCGGGATACCCCGGCCAGCTGCGCAACGTCTTTCAGGTCAGTCATGGTCACTCGCTTGAGATCGATCTCATTGGCGAGGACAGTAACGGCGGAATGTGGCAGTAGCGTGGTGCCAAGATGACGGTTTGATGGCAGCGCCCCCGTGCTAAATGTGGGAGGGGGCTTGCCCCCGATAGCGGTGGGTCAAAAAAGAACACGCTGGCTGACACACCGCAATCGGGGGCAAGCGCCCTCCCCCATCAGATCGGTGTGTAGCCACAGATAGTCATACTCCGCGGGTATGCTTGGAAACCGGCGCAGCAAAATCCGCCCGCTAACCTTTCGATCTGATCCAAGTGCGGGCACAATGCGTGTCCTTTTTTGGCAGGCACCGCCGCAGGCTCTCAAAAATGATCAAAACGCCGTACTACCTCATCGATAAACAGAAACTTCTGGTCAACATGCAGAAGATTGCTTACGTGCGCGAACAGTCCGGCGCCAAGGCTCTGCTGGCGCTCAAGTGCTTTGCCACCTGGTCGGTGTTCGACCTGATGCAGCAATACATGGACGGCACCACCTCGTCGTCGCTGTATGAGTTGAAGCTGGGCCGCCAGAAGTTCGAAGGCGAGGCGCACGCCTACAGCGTGGCCTGGGCCGACGATGAAATCGAAGAGATGCTGGAGAACTGCGACAAGATCATCTTCAACTCGATCAGCCAGCTGCAGCGCTTTGCCGAACGCAGCGAAGGCAAGACCCGTGGCCTGCGCGTCAACCCACAGGTGAGCAGCTCCGACTACCTGCTGGCCGACCCGGCGCGCCCATTCAGCCGTTTGGGCGAATGGGACCCGGTGAAGATCGAAGGCGTCATCGAGCAGATCTCCGGTTTCATGTTCCACAACAATTGTGAGAACGGCGATTTCAGCCTGTTCGACAAGATGCTCGGCACCATCGAAGAACGCTTCGGCGCGCTGCTGCACAAGGTCAAGTGGGTCAGCCTCGGCGGCGGCATTCACTTCACCGGCGAAGGCTATGCCATCGACGCGTTCTGCGCCCGTTTGAGAGCGTTCTCCGAGAAGTACGGCGTGCAGGTTTACCTGGAACCGGGAGAAGCAGCGATCACCAACAGCGCTTCGCTGGAAGTCACCGTGCTCGACACCCTTTACAACGGCAAAAACCTCGCCGTGGTCGACAGCTCCATCGAAGCCCACCTGCTGGACCTGCTGATCTATCGCCTCAACGCCAAGCTGGCGCCGAGCGAGGGTGAACACACTTATATGGTGTGCGGCAAATCCTGCCTGGCCGGGGACATCTTCGGCGAGTATCAATTTGATCGTCCGCTGGCCATCGGCGATCGGCTGTCGTTCATCGACACCGCGGGCTACACCATGGTCAAGAAAAACTGGTTCAACGGCCTGAAAATGCCGTCCATCGTAGTGAAACAACTCGACGGTACTGTCGAGGTGGTTCGTGAATTTGGTTACGACGACTACCTGTCCAGCCTTTCGTAAGCTGGCGGATAAAGGAGAGATAAAGCAATTGAAAAAGAACGTTCTTATCATTGGTGCAGGAGGTGTCGCCAAGGTGGTGGCCCACAAGTGCGCGCAGCACAACGACGAACTCGGTCGTATTGCTATCGCGTCGCGCAACATCTCCAAATGCCAGGCCATCATCGACAGCGTCAAGGCCAAGGGTAGCCTCAAGGTGCCCGCCGACATCCAAGCCTTCGCGCTGAACGCCCTGGACGTGGAAGCGACCAAGGCCCTGATCCGCGAGACCGACTCGCAGATCGTCATCAACGTAGGTTCCGCCTTCCTCAACATGTCGGTGCTGCGCGCCTGCATCGATACCGGCGTTGCTTACCTTGACACCGCCATCCACGAAGAGCCGGGCAAGGTCTGCGAGACCCCGCCGTGGTACGGCAACTACGAATGGAACCACCTGCAAGAGTGCAAACAGAAGAACATCACCGCCATCCTTGGCGTGGGCTTCGACCCGGGTGTCGTCAACGCGTATGCCGCACTGGCGCAGCAACAGCATTTCGACCGCATTGATTCGATCGACATTCTCGACGTCAATGCCGGCAGCCATGGCAAATACTTTGCCACCAACTTCGACCCGGAAATCAACTTCCGCGAATTCACCGGACAGGTGTGGAGCTGGCAGAACAGCCAGTGGACCAGCAACACCATGTTCGAAGTCAAACGCACCGACGACCTGCCGGTAGTCGGTTCGCAAAACCTGTACCTGACCGGCCACGATGAAGTGCACTCGCTGTCGAAAAACCTCGACGTGCCCAACGTGCGTTTCTGGATGAGCTTTGGCGAACACTACATCAACGTGTTCACCGTGTTGAAAAACCTCGGCCTGCTCTCCGAAAAACCGGTCAAAACCGCCGAAGGCCTGGAAGTGGTGCCGTTGAAAGTGGTCAAGGCCGTACTGCCCGACCCGTCTTCGCTCGCCCCTGGCTACACCGGCAAGACCTGCATCGGCGACCTGGTCAAAGGCAGCAAAGATGGCCAGCCGCGTGAAATGTTCATCTACAACGTGGCCGATCACGAAGAAGCCTTTGCTGAAACGGACAGCCAGGGCATCTCCTACACCGCAGGCGTACCACCGGTGGCCGCAGCGCTGCTGGTGGCACGTGGCGAGTGGGACGTGAAGCACATGGCCAACGTCGAGGAGCTGCCGGCTGAGCCGTTCCTCAAAGCGCTGGACGTGATGGGCTTGCCGACTCGGATCAAAGACGAGAACGGTGACCGTGCGTGGGATGCGATTGCCTGAACAGGCGATTGCTGACTGAACAAAAAAATGCGCCCTTGGGGGCGCATTTTTTGTTTGGGCATATACAGACCCGCAATCCAATGAAGATTCAAAATGTGGGAGCGGGCTTGCTCGCGAATGCAGGGTGTCAGTCAACATATTCGGCACCGACACTCCGCCTTCGCGAGCAAGCCCGCTCCCACATTTTAATTTGTGGCTGTTATTCCCCAGTGGCTTGGCGCACGCAAGCATCGAACAAACACCGCACTGTGTGGGAGCTGGCTTGCCTGCGATGGCGATGGACCGGCCAACATAGCCTTCACCGCAAGACCGCTATCGCAGGCAAGCCAGCTCCCACAGTAGATTTGCAGTGGATTTGAGAGGTCGAGTTATTCCAGATTTCTGGCCGAGTTGCTCAGCGCCCGCGAGCACTGCAACAACGCCGGTGCCAGCTGTTTCTCGGCATCTGCCCTACTCCACCGACTGGTCGGCGCCACCACGTGCACTGCCGCCACCGGCCGGCCATTGGCGCCGAGCACCGGCGCGCCGATGGTCATGTCGCCCAGGAACAGTTCCTGGCCGTTCACCGCATAACCCTGTTCCCGCACCTGTTGCAGCGACTCAAGAATCTGGTCGACTTCAGTCAGCGTCTGGCTGGTGTGGGCAATGCGCTGGCTGCTCTCAATCAACACCAACGCCTCATCCGTCGGCAACGCGCTCAAATACGCGCGCCCCGAGGCCGTGCAATACATCGGCACCCGCGAGCCAATCGGCATGTGCACCGGCACGAAGCCCGCGCTGACAAACCGCGCGATGTAGGTCATGTCGTAGCCCGCAGGCTCGGTCAGGCACGAGGTTTCGCCGGTCAAGCGCGTCAACTCAGACAGAAACGGGTTGGCCACCTCAATCAACGAATGCGCATCCAAATAACTGAAACCCAACTCCAGCACCCGCGGTGTGAGTTGGTAATGCCGTGTGCGCGAGTGTTTCCGAAGGTAACCCAGGCTCTCGAGGGTAAACACCATGCGCTGAGCCGAACTTTTGGTCATGCCGGCGGCCTCGGCCACCTCTGCAAGGCTCATGCTGCGGCGCTGGGCGCTGAATGCCTTGAGCACCGACAGGCCTTTTTCCAGGGATTGGTTGTGCAAGCTGTTGCGTTCTTCAGACATGGCGGACTCACGGTCAGGTCGATCAGGCGTGGCGATATTCTTACCTCAGATCACAAAAATAGACCACCAAATATCGCATATCGATACGAGCGATTCAGTTTGTCGATTTTACAACCCAACATACGATTTATTTGAATCGAAATGGCACAGAGCTTGCGGTTTCATCAGCAACCGCTTGCGGTACTGACGATCCGTTTTCCTTCTGGAGTAACCCGATGAACAGTCTTTCGCCCTTGTTTCGCCGCCTTGCCTTCGGTCTTTGCGCCGCGCTCTGTGTCAGCGCCGTGCACGCAGAGAGTGCGTCCTCGTACAAAGTCGGTGCAACGGCCAGTGGCTCGCCGTTTACCTTCCTGGATATCAAGAGCAACAGCATTCAAGGCGTAATGGTCGATGTGGCCGAGGCCGTCGGCAAGGCTGGCGGGTTTACCAGCCAGATCGAACAGACCAACTTCGCCGCGCTGATCCCCTCTCTCACCTCCGGCAAGCTCGACTTCATCGCCGCCGGCATGCTCAAGACCGCAGAGCGCACCAAAGTCGTCGACTTCAGCGCTCCGGTGTATGCCTACGGTGAAGGCCTGATCATCAGTGCCGACGACAACACCGCCTACCCCGATCTCACACCACTCAAGGACCAAGTGGTCGGCGTGCAAGCCGGCACGGTGTTCTACGACCAACTCAACAAGCTCGGCATCTTCAAGGAAATCCGCACCTACGACTCCATCGGCGAGATGGTCCGCGACCTGTCCTTGGGCCGCATCAAGGCGGCGGTCGGCGACCAGCCGGTCGTCGCCTACCAGATCCGCCAGAAGCTGTTCAAAGGCGTGAAACTCGCCCCCGACTACACACCCACCAACGTCGGCGAAGTGTGCCTGGTGGTACGCAAAGGCGATGCGCAAACCCTCGAGCGCCTGAACACCGCGATCGCCAGCATCAAGGCTGACGGCACGCTCGACGCCATCCTCAAGAAGTGGGGGCTTGATACCCAGGTGCGCCCATGAACCCGGCTGAATTCCTGCAAAACGCCCAGGACTTTTTGCCGATCCTGCTGCAAGGCGCGTGGGTGACGATCCAGATCACCGTGCTGTCGTTCCTGCTCAGCAGCGCGATTGGCTTGGTGTTGGCACTGCTCAAGTTGTCGCCGATACGCGCGTTGTCGTGGGCGGCCAGCACCGTGATCAACGTGATCCGTGGTCTGCCGATCATCGTGCAACTGTTCTATATCTACTTCGTGCTGCCGGACATGGGCGTGCACCTCACCGCGTTCTACGCGGGCGTGATCGGCATGGGCATCGCCTACTCGGCGTACCAGGCGGAGAACTTTCGCACCGGCATCATTGCCGTCGAACAAGGCCAGCGCGAAGCCGCCGAAGCATTGGGCATGCGCTCGGTGCTGATGATGCGCCGGGTGATCCTGCCGCAAGCCTTCCGTATCGCCTTGCCGCCCTACGGCAACACCCTGGTGATGATGCTCAAGGACTCATCCCTGGTGTCGACCATCACCGTGGCCGAGATGACCCGCCAGGGCCAGTTGATCGCCTCGTCGACCTTCCAGAACATGACCGTCTACACCCTGGTTGCCCTGCTCTACCTGCTGATGAGCCTGCCGCTGGTGTACGGCCTGCGCCGGATGGAACAGCACTTGGGCCGGAGGAAAAAAGCATGATCGCGATACGCCAACTGCAAAAACATTACGGCAGCCACCGCGTGCTGCACGGCGTCGACCTCGATGTAGCCAAGGGCGAAGTAGTGTGCCTGATCGGCCCGTCGGGCTCGGGCAAATCCACCCTGTTGCGCTGCATCAACGCGCTGGAAGCCTACGACGGCGGCGTTATCACGGTGTTTGGCGAAACCGTGCAGCGCGGCAGCAAGAGCGTGCACGCCCTGCGCAGCCGCATGGGCATGGTGTTCCAGCGTTTCAACTTGTTCCCGCACCGCACGGTGCTGGAAAACGTGATGGAAGGCCCGGTGTACGTCAAAGGCGAGCCACTCAAACAAGCCCGCGAAGAAGCTCTGGTGCTGCTGGAAAAAGTCGGCCTGAGTGCCAAGGCCGACGCCTACCCGGAACAGCTCTCTGGTGGCCAGCAACAACGCGTGGCCATCGCCCGCGCCTTGGCGATGAAACCCGACGCCATGCTGTTTGACGAACCCACCTCGGCACTGGACCCGGAGCTGGTCGGCGATGTGCTGGCGGTGATGCGCACCCTGGCAGATGAAGGCATGACCATGATCGTGGTCACCCACGAAATGGGTTTTGCCCGCGAAGTGGCCGACCGCGTGTGCTTTCTGCACGGCGGCTACATCGTCGAAAGCGGTGCGGCCGAGCAAGTACTCGGCGACCCGCAACACCCACGCACCCAGGATTTCCTGCGGCGCGTGCTGCACCCCACCGGCAATACGCGGAGCCTGTCATGAAGTCTTTATGGTCAGCGACTGCACCCTCGGTGCTGCCGACACCGGCGTTGAGTGAGTCGGTGAAGGTCGATGTGGCGATTGTGGGCGCGGGTTACACCGGCCTGTCGACCGCCCTGCACCTGGCCGAGCGCGGCGTCAACGTGTGCGTGCTGGAGGCCAACGAGCCCGGCTGGGGCGCATCGGGCCGCAATGGTGGGCAGGTCAACCCGACGCTCAAATACGACCCCGAACAGTTGATGCAGATGTACGGGCCGGAACGTGCCGAACCGTTGATTTCCACGGTATCGAATTCGGCGGACCTGGTATTCAAGTTGATCGAACGCCATCGCATAGATTGCGCGCCGGTGCGCAAAGGCTGGATGCAGGTGTCGTACACGCAAAAAGGCGTGGCCGGGCTGCACGCTCGAGCCGATCAATGGGCGCGTCGCGGCGTACCGGTGCAGCGCTTGGAAGCACGTGACGTGGCGGCGCGTATGGGCAGCGAGGCCTTTGCCGGCGGCTGGCTGGATGGCCGCGCCGGGGCGATTCAACCGTTGGCGTATGCGCGTGGGCTGGTGGGCGCGGCGTTGGCGGCGGGTGTGCAAATTCATGGCCACAGCGCCGTGACGGGGTTGCAGCACCAGGGTTCGGGTTGGCAATTGCAGACAGTTTCTGGCGCACAGGTCACGGCCGATCAGGTGCTGCTGGCTACCAATGGCTACAGCGGCAACCTGTGGCCGGGCATGGCACAAAGTATCTTGGCGGCGAACAGCTTTATTGTCGCCACAAAGCCGTTGAGCGGGCGTGCGGCTGACAGTATCTTGCCGGGGCAGGAAACCGTGTCCACCGCGCAAAGGCTGCTGCTGTACTTTCGCAAGGACAGCCATGGCCGCTTGCTGATGGGCGGGCGCGGCCTGTTCAACGACCCCACATCACCCGCCGATTTTGCGCACCTGGAGCGCTCGCTGGCGTTGCTGTTTCCACAATTGGGGCCGCTGGAGTTTGAGTACCGTTGGGCCGGGCGTATCGCAATCACCCGCGACTTCATGCCCCACGTTCACCAACCGGCGCCGGGGCTGACGCTGGCATTGGGGTGCAATGGGCGTGGGATCGCGCTGTGTACCAGCCTGGGGCAGCAATTGGCCGGGCGTTTGTGTGACGGCAGCGCGGATTTCGCTTACCCGGTGACGCCATTACAGCGTTTGCCGTTGCATGGGTTGCAGCGCTTTTACATTGGAGCGGGCGTGGCTTGGTATAGCTTGTTGGACAGGTTGAACATCAGTTGACGGCCCAGACAGTCTAGAAAACTGTCAACTCTCACAGGTTACCGAACCCGCAAAATCCGTTAGCTTCGCCAGTCGAGAGTCAATCATCGATTGGCTTACCCACTCGGCATGTGCGAAAGGATTCGTCCATGACGTTCCACGAAACCTCAAACCGCAACCCTTCGCC
The DNA here is from genome assembly GCF_022662455.1 of Pseudomonas sp. TREG-RG-20F-10-E-6-01. Classification (NCBI taxonomy): domain Bacteria; kingdom Pseudomonadati; phylum Pseudomonadota; class Gammaproteobacteria; order Pseudomonadales; family Pseudomonadaceae; genus Pseudomonas; species Pseudomonas sp. TREG-RG-20F-10-E-6-01. The sequence goes on from NZ_JAKNQP010000003.1 coordinate 556,486, forward strand.
TCTCAAGCCTAAAGGACGAAACCGCTTGGGCAACACCGCCCGCCTGCCTGCCGCGCTGGGCGTCGGCGTGCTCATGCTGTTAGGGATGGGCTGGATGCGGGGGTGTGTACAGGCGTGATGAACACCTGTGGCGAGGGCGCTTGCTCCCTCGCCACAGGGTTTTTGCAGGGTTTCAAGACCGCGTTTAGTTCACAGCTCGAAGGTAAAACACACCAACACTTGCCGGGCTTGCGACTCTCGGAAGTTTCCGACAAGGGTTTCAGGTTGTGGCTCGGATAGGGGCTGACTAACCTCTCGTCGTCGCTGCCAATTCAGCGACCGGATTTGACCGTCCGCCCTCCCAAGTGCATCTGTGCCATATCGATCAGGCGTTTTTGCTACGCCTGTTGTATCGTGTCGCGGCAGCTGTACGCGGGATACCTTCGGGTATGCCGGGCTCCTTGGGACCGGTCGGTCAACCCGTGTATAGCTGCCACCCTAATTCGTTTGACCGCGAACCGTGGCAGCTCCATTTCCCTTGGAGTTTCACCATGATTAAAGACAGCCCGAATCCCCCAGGCCAGCAAGACTTCGACACCAGCACCCTGCACGAAGTGGCCTACCGCGCTATCAACCACTACCTCAAACTCGGCAAACCTGTCCCCGAACCCAGCGACGGCCTCTTCACCGTGCGCGCCGACCTGGGCACCGAAACCTTGCTGGTCAACGCCTCCCAAGACCTGGCGTCCATCTGTGATATTGCCAACCATATGGCCTTTGAAATCGACGGTTCCCAACGCAATGTCGCGCTGGGCATCTGCCGGATGCTCGAAGGGGTGCAACTGCTGGTGGACAAAGCCCTGAACGTGGCCCACCCGACGGCTTGAGATGGACGAGATAGAGCGCCTGAGCTATCTTCGGGCGCTCTATCGACAGACCCGGAACAGGAAGTTACCGCTTGAGCACGTCGCCCCTACTGCGAAGCCGCACCTTCGCTCTCTTCGCCGGCATCGCCTTTATTGCCTTGGACCAACTCGTCAAACTGCTGGCCCTGGTTTCGCTGCATGCCAACAGTATCAAAATCGGCTCTAACCCCATCAACCTGGCGTTGGAACTGAGCCTTAACCCAGGCGCCTTTCTCAGCCTGGGCGCTGCGCTGCCGCCGCAGGTCAAACAACTGATCTTTATCGTCGGCGTGGCCATCGTGGTCGCATGGGCGATGGCGTGGTCGCTGACCCACTGGAACCAGCCGCTGCGTAAAGTCTTACCGCTTTATGCGATTGCCCTGGGCGGTATCGCCAACTTGATCGACCGGGTATTTCGCGACGGGCATGTAGTGGATTACATGGTGCTGAACGTGGGGCCGACGCATACCGGCGTGTTCAATATTGCCGATATCGCGATTACGGCCGGGGCGTTGTTCTTGATGCTCGATTTGTTCGTTAAGCCGCGCAACGCCTAACCAGCAAGGGGATTCAGGGCATCAAAACCCTGAATTCCCAGGCCATCAAAACACCGACCACCCAATCCGCTCACTCAACAACTCCAACGCCTTCATCCCCGCCAGCGAGTTCCCCGCCGCATTCAACTCCGGTGACCACACGCATACCGTGAACTGCCCCGGCACCACCGCGACAATCCCGCCACCTACCCCGCTCTTACCCGGTAAACCCACGCGATAAGCAAAATTGCCCGCCTCGTCATACAGCCCGCTGGTGGCCATGATCGAGTTGACTTGCTTGGTCTGGCGCGCGGTCAGAATCTGCTCGCCGCTGTGGGCGCTCACGCCCTCGTTGGCGAGGAAACTGAAGGCCCTGGCCAAGTCCAGGCAGCTCATTTGCAATGCGCAGTAGTTGAAGTAGCTGTGCAGCACTGCGTCCACGTCGTTGTGGAAGTTGCCGAAGGCTTTCATCAGGTAGGCCATGGCCGCGTTGCGTGCACCGTGCTGCGCTTCGGACTCGGCGACAACGCTGTTGACCAAAATCTGCGGGTTGCCCGACAGGCGCCGCACGAAGTCGCGCATCGACAGGATCGGCACGGCGAAGCGCGATTGGTTGATGTCGCAGATCACCAGTGCGCCGGCGTTGATGAACGGGTTGCGCGGGCGGCCGCGTTCGAATTCCAGCTGCACCATGGAGTTGAACGGTTGCCCCGACGGTTCGTGGCCCAGGCGTTCCCAGATGGTTTCGCCGCCGTGGTCGATGGCCTGCACCAGGCTGAACACCTTGGAAATGCTCTGCACCGAAAACAGCGTGTCGGCGTCACCGGCGCAGTAGGCCGAGCCATCGTTGCCGTACACGGCGATACCGAGTTGATTGGCGGGCACATCGGCCAGTGCGGGGATGTAGTCGGCGACTTTGCCCTGGCCGATCAGTGGACGAACTTCGTCGAGGATCGACTCGAGCAACGCCTGCATGTCTTGTCCGGTCATTGTTTCTTTGAATCAGTGATAAGCGGGGGGCGCAGGATACCTGAAACGCGCCGCTCAGGTGGCGCACTAGAGAACGTGAAGCCCGGCATCGTCGCGCAAATACATCAGCGACTCGTACTGGAACGACAGCAAGAAACAGGCATCACACCTCGCGGCCAGTTGCTCCATCAACGCCCTTACCTCAGCCAATGGATCGGCATCCTCGGGAACTGGCCCTTTGATGCGCAGATAACCTCGGGTGGCCACTGTAAACGCCAGATCGTGCAGACCCTGTGCGCGAATAGCCGGATCCTCCACTTCATAGAAGCCACTCAGGCAAAGGCCCGACTCAAAGCGGGCCTCTAGTGATTGTTCATTCTGGGCCAGCTCAACGCCGCCTACAGCATTTACCGCGTCGGCCAAATGCGCCATGGACATTCGCGTGTCAGCTTCAAGATGAATATCAAGCCCCATGAGGTGCAGCCTCCAACTTCGCACAGAGGCGCACAGCGTCGCTCTCGTCGGCATTTGCGTCGAGAAAGATCAAATCCTCAGACAACCCCGAAGCCGATGAAATACCCACCACGAAATCACGCCTTGTTACGCCGGCCAAGGCCTTTATGAATAGCACCAATTGGGTGATTTGAGCGCGGCCTGCATGGTGTAACGGAAGATTGAGCCCGATAAACCAATCGCTCAGGTCATCAGGCGCCATGCCTGGGGCACGCTCGTGTACTTGATTTACCAGAACAGCGGAAAATGGCGCCCAGTCGAGGGTCAATGTGCGAAAGGCGTCGACCAACACGGGCTCAATGGTTTCGTTGTCAGCACCATCGACGTAACAATAAAGCGTCTGCATGTTGTGCATCCCGGATCTGCGAGTGGCGGGTCTAACGCGATCACGGCGGATGCGGATCAACCCGGTTGGCCAGCAGGTTTTTTACGTTGTCGAAAATCTGCGTGCTCAGGTCATTTTCCAACAAGGTGACATAGCGTTTCCATAAGGTGTGCATGGGTCACTTCCGGGTAGGGATCGCTCGCCAATCAAAGTAGTCCAATAGCCCGTACACTGCACCGCTGCGCTTACTCCACGAGGACCTTTGCATGAAATTGATGATTGGCTTGGCCGCCCTGTTGCTGGTATCGGCCTGCTCGACCCACTCGCCCACCGCTGCACCGGCGCAGGACTCTGCCGCATCCACGTGCCTGGCGGGCGGTGGCACGATGAGGCAGGTCGGCAAGTTGCAGAGCTGGAAGTGCATCACGCCGTACAAGGATGCGGGCAAGGCGTGCACGGATTCGAGCCAATGCCAGGGTGAGTGCCAGACCAGTGTGACCACGCAATCGGGCAACGGCCCGGTAGCGGGTACGTGCCAGGTGGACAACAGTCACTTCGGCTGCTCGGCGACGGTGGAGAAAGGCAAGCTGGGCCGGGCGATTTGTGTGGATTGATGGGCGCCGCCGAAACAATGTGGGAGCGGGCTTGCCTGCGATGAGGGCGTGTCAGCTGACATTAATGTTGCTGAGCCACCGCTATCGCAGGCAAGCCAGCTCCCACAATTTTTACCGCGTACACGTCGAAGGTGCGCGACGTTGGAGACTGGCTCATTCAGCACCGTTGGCCGAGTGCTGTGCCTGAACCAAAGGACGCCACCGAAATAATGTGGGAGCGGGCTTGCTCGCGAAGGCGGAGTGTCAGTCACTGCATGTGTAGCTGAGCCACCGCTATCGCAGGCAAGCCCGCTCCCACAGTTTTCACCGGGTACACGTCAAAAGTGCGCCACGTCGGATATCTGCTCATCGAGCAGATCCCGCGCCAGTGCCCATGCCTGATCCTTGGACTCTACTACCAGCAGCGGGTAGCCCCAGGCTTTGCCGAACATTACGGCAAATGGCTTGAGGGCCAGGCGTTGGGCGGCACTGGGTTCTACCTGGATCATGCCTTTGACGAAGGCGCGCAGCGCCTGTTTGTTTTTCTTCATCCAGATCGAGGCTTGCTTGCGCTCCTCGTGGGAGTGCTCGTGGTTGTTTTCGTCCACGGATTTTTCGTGCAGCAGCAAGAACGCCTGCTCTCTGGCCAACAGCCCTTCAAAGACCACAAAGGCATCTTCCGGGCCGCCTTCGTTGGGCGCGTCGAAGACGATTTTCACCACGGGGAACGTTGTACTGTCGAGTCGCATGGCACAGCTCCTGAATGAGAGTGGATCTCACTATAGTGACCACGCCACTGGACGGCATTGCACAAAATAGCCAGACTGTTTCGCAATTCAGCCAAGCTGCGAACTCACCATGAAGCACCATCGCCTCGATCTGCATCATCCCTCGATGTCCAAGGATGCCGACCTGTTCCCGCGTGCGGTGGTGGCCGTGCGTGCCAGCAGCACCAGCGAACGCTGGGAGCACGCGCCGCATTCGCATCGCAAGGGCCAACTGATGTACACCCTGCGCGGGGTGATTCACTGTCAGATCGAGGCCGGTATCTGGATCGTGCCGCCCCAATGCGCGCTGTGGATTCCCGGTGGCCTGCCGCACGCCGCGAGGGGTTCAGGTGAGGCCGAGGTGTATTGCCTGTTGATCGACCCCGACGTCAGCGGCGCCCTGCCCGCGCAATGCTGCACCCTGGCCGTGTCGGGCCTGTTGCATGAGTTGATCGGCAAGGCGGTGAGTTTCCCGCAGCTGTATGACGAAGACGGCGCCCAGGGGCGTTTGATCAACACGCTGCTCGATGAACTGGCCCAAGCACCGGTCGAAGCCCTGCATTTGCCCATGCCCCAGGACCTGAGGCTGCGACGCCTGGCGGAAAGTTTGCTGGCCGATCCCGGCGACAAGGCGACCCTCGGCCAATGGGCCGTGCGCATCGGCATGAGCGAACGCAGCATGACGCGCTTGCTGTTGGAGGAGCTGGGCCTGAGTTTCGGGCGCTGGCGCAGGCAGTTGCATGTGATCCTGTCCCTGCAGCGCCTGGCCAAGGGTGAAAGCGTGCAGCGCGTGGCGCTGGACCTTGGCTATGAAAACGCCAGCGGTTTTATCACCATGTTCCGCAAGGCGGTGGGCCAGCCACCGGCCCGTTACCTGGCGGACCGCGCCGGGGCGTCGAGCCCCACGCCGGCAGCCATTTCGATGCACCCGGGCGCCTGATCAGCGCTGCACCGGGACCCGGATATCCCCGCTGCGGCACTGAGTCTTCACGCTTGCGGGGCAACCGGCAAAGCGCAATTCCTTGGTCAGGCACACGCGCACTTCGGACAACACCTTGCCCTTGCAGATCACGGCCATGCCATGGTCGCCCATGGCCGGGTTGCTCTGGCGAAACAGCTGTTCGATGTCGCGCGCTTCCAGGTAATTGGGCACATTGAACGGCTGCAATTGCTGCGGAATCTGCACTGTCGCCAGCGCCGCATCCGTCGCGTCCAGATAGCGCGACGCATCCAGTCCGCTGCACGTGCCGTGCTTGGACCATTCGTGTTTAAGCAGCGTGCGCGTGGGGAATATCAAAGCGCCCTTGGCCAGTTCCTGCGCCGACAATCGCGATTGCGGGTCACACGACGCCGGCCACCCGCCTTTCGCGTATTGCGGCCATAGCCCATGCAAGACAAACCCATAGCCCTTGCCGGAGCATTGTTGGTTGTCCGGGTGCGTGAGGCAAAACGTCGGCGACCACGACAGTGACAGCAGGTAAAAATCAAAATCTCCCGCGGGCCGCTGCTCGCGTGGCGCCGCTTGCACCATCAGGCTGGCCAGCACCAGCCACAGCGCTATCCAGGCTGTCTTGTAGTTCATCCATCTGTTCCTTGAAAAAATAAGCGCCACGCACCGCAGGACAGTTACTCGGGGCGGTTGGGATTGCGCTGCAGTACCTTGTCCAGAACCCGATCGGTCTTCAGCGCCTCGATCGCCAGCGAAGGATGCTCGGCCTCGCCACGAATGTGCGCGTTCATCGCCAGCACATGGTGCCACTGGATATGCGCATGGCAAGGCACTTCGAGCACTTCGTCGACTTCACCTTCAAGGCGCAATGGCTGGTCTTCGAACACGGCAAAGGTGATGCGGCCCCGGCTGCCGATCAGCTCGACACGGTCTTCGCGGCGGTCCGCAACAAAGTTCCAGCAGCCCATGCCCAGCGCGCCGGAACCGAAGGTCCAGCAGGCCGTCACGGCATCTTCGGCGGCATATTCCCCGGCTTGTCGGGCGGTAAACCCGGTGACTTCGACGATATCGCCGGCCAGAAACTGAAACAGGTCAAACCCGTGGCTGGCGAGGTCAGCAAAGTAGCCGCCACCGGCAACAGCCGGGTCGGTACGCCAATTGGTGGCGCTGGCGTCCGCGGCGGACGGTGGTTTGCTCAAGGTCCAGATCACTTGGCGCAATTCACCGATGCGCCCGTCCCGCAGCCAGTCACGCACTTGCTGAAAGCGCGGGAGCGAGCGGCGGTAGTACGAAACAAACAAGTGCAACCCGGCGCGTTCGAAGGTGCGCTGCATCAACGCGCTTTGCTCGGCGTTGAGGGCCATGGGTTTCTCGACACAGCAATGTTTGCCGGCCGCCGCCACCATCAGGCTGTATTCGAGGTGACTGTCGGGCGGTGTCGCGATGTACACCGCGTCCACTTCAGGGTCGTCGATCAGGGCCTGGGCGTCGGTATAGAAGCGCGCAATGCCGTGGCGTGCCGCATAATCGCGCACCGCCTCCTCGCGACGCCCCATCACGGCCACCAGCGCAGAACCTGGCGCTTTGTAGAAAGCGGGTCCACTCTTCAATTCAGTGACACTGCCACAACCGATCATGCCCCAACGTACGGTAGTCATCTGTTGTCCTCGTCGGTTTTCATCAATCGGTCAGTATCCACATCCCCACCCGTGCGCGCCATAAGCACTTAGCATGACAATTGCATTACACTTTTGTGACATTCATCCCGCTGCGGGGCACACACGATGAAAATAAGGGCCACGGTCATTTGCGAACACGAGGGGCATATCCTCTTCGTGCGCAAGGCCAGATCGAAATGGGCATTACCCGGCGGCAAGGTCGAGCGTGATGAGCGCCCGGTTGGCGCGGCCGAACGCGAGCTGGAAGAAGAAACCGGATTGAACGTGGACGGATTGTTGTACTTGCAGGAGTTAAAGGCCCGCGACACCGTGCACCACGTGTTCGAAGCCTCGGTGGTGAATATCGCCGACGCGCGGCCGTGCAACGAGATCGTCGATTGTCGCTGGCACGCCTATGGCGCCCTGGACGAACTGGACACCACCGACGCCACCCGCCACATCGTCAAATCCTTCCTACGCCGCTTGTAATTCCGCGCTCTGCCCGCTGTCCGGCACACCTCACTTCACCACGCCATTCGCTTTCTGCCGTTCGACAAAGGATTTGACGAACGCGGCAGCGGCTGCATGCGCCACCAGAACCGCGCGAGAACCGCCAAACCGCGCAGATTCCAAAGATGGGCCTGTTAGCCTGGGAGCCTTGCGCGGTCAAAAATGTGGGAGCGGGCTTGCTCGCGAAGGCGGTGTGTCAGTCAATGGATTCGTACCTGATCCACCGCCTTCGCGGGCAAGCCCGCTCCCACATTGGGTTTACCTACAATCAGGTAGATCGCAACACGCCGCCGTACAGCGAAGAAGTGCTTTTGTGGTAGCCACTCGCGCCCCCCCAGGAAAACCCAAAGGCTTGTTTCTTTTCAGCAGCCGGCATATGCAACTCTCGAAGGTGATCGTGAGTGCATAACAGCTCAAGAGCGCGGTTTATTCCCCGCTACCTGGGGAAGTTTCTCGCGGCTTTTGGCCTGCCCGCGCTGGTATAACGCCTCCACCAGTTTTTGCCGTTCATCCTGGGGCAGATTGCTCGCGAACTGCGCCAGGGTGGTGTCCACCAAGGCCCGCAGCGCTGCGTCGGCCTCACGCGCCTTGGCCAGTTCCGTCACCAGCACTTCGCGATCGAGGGTCGGTGCTTCCAGCTGCTTGATCACGCCCAGCCGCGCTTCGCGACCGGCCATGATCAGCGGTTGGCTGTCGGCACGGTTCTGACGCAGTAACTGGCGCAACTCCTTGCGCCGCTCTGCCGGCAATTTGATCATCGCCTGGCGCAAACCGTGCTGGTTGACCACGGCCTCAGCAGGCTGGGGTGTAGCCATCCAGTGGTAGAGGCCGCCACCCACGCCGCCGATCAAAAACACGTTGAGCAGCACCGAGACAAGCAACCACGGTTTAAGGGATTGTGGGGTCATTGCTCAGTTTCCTCGGCGTTGACGGTGAAGACGACGTCGGCATCGCCCTGATCGAAGACGCTGGGCAGCACTTCGGATGACAGCATCGGCAGCGGCACGCTCAGCGACGCCACCAGCACCCCGGCGGCGATGCCGGCAATGCCCACGCCCACCAGGCCGGCGGGCGACAGCCAGTTGGCGTAACGCGACCAGAACGACGCCCGTCGCGGCGCAGACTCACGGATCTGGCGTGCCAGCGACGGGTCGGCGAATGCCAACTGATGGCTGTCCAACTGCCCATCCAGCCAGCTGGCCTCACGCAATGCCTCGCGGGCGTGGACATTGCCGCTGTCGAGCAGCGCCTGGGCGGGCGCCTGTTCAGCCAGAGGCCAGCGGTGCAGGCTGGCCCCGTAGGCGTCAGCCAGGTGCGCAAATCGTTCAGGTGTCATGATTTTCCCCTTCCTGGGCGGGCGAGCCCGGGTGTGTCGGCAAGGTGACTGCGCAACTGGCGTCGGGCCCGCGACAGCAGGCTCTCCAGTGCCTCGACGCTGATGTTCATCAGGGCCGCGGCGTCGATATTCGACAGCTCCTGGTAGTACTGCAACACAATGGCTTCGCGCTGGCGCTCGGGCAAGGTCGCCGAGGCGGCGGCCATCCTTGCGCTGCGATCGGCCGTTTCCAACTGCTCATCCGGGGACGGCGCGCTGTCAGCCAGCTCGAGCACCTCGTCTTCGTTCAACGGGCGCTCCTTGCGCCGACGCAAACGGTCGTGGCACAGGTTGAGTGCCACGCGGTGCAGCCAAGTGTCGAAACGCGCTTCGCCAGGCCGCCAGTTGGCCGCCTGACGCCAGATACGCAGGAAACTTTCCTGGGCCACGTCCTTGGCCTCGTCGGCATCCCCGAGGATCCGACTGGCGAGCGCGAGCAAACGCGGAAGCTTGCGCGTCACCATTTCGTTGACGGCGGCGGGCTCGTTGTTGCTGATACGCGCCAGTAGCTCAACGTCCGGATCAGTGTCTTTCAATCGGGTGGTTCTCAATGCACTGGCTAAGGTTCAGGGTTCAGCGGATCCAATGGCCTTCGCGCCAGTACCAGTTCGGGCCACGGGATTCCCAGTGCCCAGGCTCCCAACGGGCGTTGCGCACCACGTGCTGCCAGTGGCCCGGCACCCAGGCATACGCGCCGTGCGTCCATTGCCAGTGGCCACGGTCCCAGACAAAGCCTGGGCGTTCGGCGGGAATCACCTCAACGCGCTCCGCCGGTGGCGCCTGGCGGATGATCACTTCGGTTTGGGCAAAGGTGGGGGTGCTGACAAGCGCGGCAAACGCCAGCGGGACCAGCAAGGCATAGCGCAATTTGGCCAGTGGATTCATGGCAACTCCTTCATACGGCGAACGAAAATGTTTGCTGCTGATGGGTTGAACGGCGGGGTAGGAAAAATCCGTCGCGAGAAATACGATATTTTTCTCGACGGTGGTTAAGGCGAGTATTACTCAGGGGTTGGCGGCGCTTGATGAAATGTTTGAAAGCATGACGACGGATTTGTGCAGGTGGCGGCGTTCAAGGTGTAACGCAATGCACACCATGAGGAAATAACCATGTCTCGTCGCCTGACCATGCTTGTCGCCGTCCTGCTGATCGCCAGCCTCAGCGGCTGTGTGATCCTGCCGGAACACCGGCATTGCTGCTGGCGCTACTACGGCGCTGTATCCACGCCAAGTAGCACCGTCAATAGCTAACCGACTGCCGCAAAGCCACGACGCCCGGCTTTGAGCTCGGTGCGCAGTTCGCCAATCAGGTTTGCGATGGAACGGACGCTGTCCAGACCTTGGGGCGACACCCGGGTCAGCAACAGGTCGACACGCCCGGACGCCGGTTCAAATACGCTGATGCGCAGCGAGCCGTCGCTGTTGAGGCTGCATTCACACACAAGCGGCAGGAAGCCCGAGGCCATGATGCGGTTGAGTTCGGTGATCGACATCATGACAAGCCCCCGTCCTTGGGTTCTACCCTGTAGGTGCATTGCATCCAGCATAGATATGCTTTTGCCGAGCACTGAACAATTAATTCAAAAGTGATACCTGCGCCGCATTTTGCCCTGTGGACGCTGGCGCCCTGGCGCCAAAAACCCAGCATGCGACCTCTCGTCCGCTGCGTTGGCAAGCGCTTGACTCTGCACGGCGTTCACAAGACGCTCTTGGCTCTTTGCCATCATCCAGAGCCGTCCGCCATGAGCATCGATCCCCCAAAACTGCCCGACAGTGATGTGTACAAAACGCTGCTGGAATCGACCAAGGCTATTCCCTGGCGCATCGATTGGCAGACCATGACGTTCAGTTACATCGGCCCGCAGATCGAAGCGCTGCTGGGCTGGACCCCGCAAAGCTGGGTCAGCGTGGACGACTGGGTCGAGCGCATGCACCCGGATGACCGTGAATACGTGGTGAACTTCTGCGTATCGCAATCGCGCGCCGGCGTTGACCACGAGGCCGATTACCGCGCGCTGACGGCAAGCGGTGACTACGTGTGGATTCGCGATGTGGTGCATGTGGTGCGCAACGGCGATGAGGTTGAAGCGTTGATCGGCTTCATGTTCGATATCAGCGAGCGCAAGAAGACCGAAGAACACTTGATTCGCCTGCAAAAACAACTGGAGGAATATTCCTTCCAGGACGGCCTCACCGGCATTGCCAACCGCCGCATGTTCGACACCGTGCTGGAACGCGAATGGGCCAGTGCCCAGCGCAGCCAGTTGCCGCTGTCGTTGATCATCCTCGATATCGATTTTTTCAAGCAGTACAACGACCACTACGGCCACATCAAAGGCGACGAAGCCTTGCGCCAGGTAGCGCGCACCTTGTCGCTGGCGGCTAATCGGCCACGGGATTTCATTGCACGGATCGGCGGCGAGGAGTTTGTGTGGCTGCTGCCGGAGACTGACGCGGCGTCGGCCAGGCAAGTGGCGCGGCGCTGCCTGCACCTGATCTGCCAACAACAGATCGAACATGGCTTTTCAGCGGTTTCCAAGCTGCTGACCCTGAGCCTGGGCGTTGGTACGCACCTGGTGACGCCCAACAGCAACCTGCTCGGGTTTGTCGAGTCAGTCGATAAGTTGCTGTACAAGGCCAAACATAACGGGCGTATGCGGGCAGAGTTTGCCGACGGTGAAGTTTGACGCCGACGTCAAATTGCGGGCAAAAAAAATCCCAAGTAGCTGATGGAAACTTGGGATTTAAAATTGCATAAACCGTGGGAGGTGAACGCCCGGCTATAGTAACGATTGTAAAAACCTGTAACAAGAGAATTTTAATCCTTTCGTCGGATTGAAAACGCCGTAAGTCATTCAATAACCACACATTTTTTAAGGAGGACGAGGTTATAAATGCCACTTTTTGGTGCAAGTTACGCTTATATATCCTTATATTAAAAAAGGGTATGGATCACAGGGGGGCGACACTGTTGGACGATTGCCCGTTTAACTGCTGGCATGTATCGCGAAGTTCCAGACTGTTGGACGACGCCGCACTGGCGACACGCTCCACTTGCCTGCAAAGCGCCAAACGCTCGGCCGCCTCGACCCGCTCCCGGTCGACCTGGGCATTGAGCCGCATGAAATAGCCACCCAGTAACACCGCGACGCACAGCACTCCGATCGCAAAGTAGCGAAAGCCGTAGGACGCTGGGGGTTCTGTCGGGTTCATGGCACTAAGGCACCCTGCTCTTCTCGTATCGGACGTCGTCGCCCTCTAGCCGATCAACCATCGACCAGCCCAACCGCTGGTAAAACCCGTTGGCACGGATTTCATCGCGGCCATCGGTGATCAAAAACAACCGCTCATGCTGTTCAAACAGTGCTGCTTCAGCCACCGCCATCAAGCGGCGACCCAAGCCTTGGCCTTCGTAGCCGGGCAGTACGAACATCGCAAACACCTCACCTGCGGCCCGGTCGACCATGGAAAAGGCGGCGGGCCGGCCCTCCACCTCGGCGATCCACACACAGGGCGCTGCACGAATGCTGTCCGCCAGCACCTGCGGGGTAATCCCCAGCGCGGTCATCTGTTCGCGGCTCAAATGGTTTTGCACCACCGAGGTGCGGATAGCGAAGAGCGTGTCGATATCGTCCGGCGTCGCCACGCGTATCAGTATTTGCATACGGACCTCCTGTTGAAGGGCGCAATTGTATGCACATAGAAACATAAGCATTGTCGCGGATTTGTAAAAAGCCCAGCCGGCAGGTGTATAGGGGCGGTGTCGAGCCCTACAGGCATACACCCGCTTTAACTACACGGCATGCGCCTGCTGCTGACGACGATACTGCCCGGGCGCCATGCCATGCGCCTTGCGGAAGCAGCGCGAAAAGTACGCCTCATCGGTAAACCCGCAGCGCTGGGCGATCACGCCGATCATTTGCGCGCTGTTGAGCAACAAAGTGCGCGCCAATTGCATGCGGCGATCCAGCACCAGTTGCGAAAAGGGTTTGCCGGTTTCCTTGCGCAACAAATGGGTGAGGTAGTTGGGCGAGAGGAAGGCAGCGGCGGCAGCCTCCGTCAGGTTGAGGGTTGGCTCGTGCAGATGCTCGCGAATGTAGCCCTGCACCCGCGCCAGAGCGTCCTTGCGCCCGCGCCGGGTCGCGTTAGTGGCGGCAAATGCCTGCAGCGGTTCGGCGTACTGCTCACAGACCAGACCGATCAGTTGGAAGAGATAGCCTTTTAACCGCTCACGGGCGCCGAAGGTGCGTTGGGCGTCCAGGGTGCGCATGTGCGCGAGCCATGTTTTGACTTCGTCGAAGGCCTCATCGTCGAGTATGAAATCCAGCTGCTCCTGAAAGCGAAACGGCGACAGCTCCGGCGCTTGGCCGATGGGAATGTCTTCCAGGTCCAGCGGGTCGCAGGTCAGCTGCGGCAGGAAAAACGCCTGACTGAAGTTGATCAGCATGAACTCGCCGTCTTCGGGGTGGGGAATTACATGCAGGCGATGGGGCAGGATAAACGCCAGCGCCTTGTGCGGAAACGGCCGCACCGCGCCGCCGATATGTTGCACGGTGTCACCGCCCAGGTTGATCTGGATCTGAAAATATTCATGCCGATGCGGGCTGGTCAGCGCCGCCCGCCCACGCTTGTCGCGGATATAAAAGTCGGGGCGGTCGCTGCGTTGTTCCATGCCATAGGTGGTGACGCGGGTGCCTGGCATAACGAAATCTCGGGTGGCCTGGGCCCCACTGTAGCCTCAACCCTGGCCGAGGGTGAAGCTCAGCTCGCCAACGCCGTCGATGCCGGCAGTAACCACATCGCCCGGCTGCAGCGCGCCCACGCCGGCAGGGGTGCCGGTAAAGATCAGGTCGCCGGCCTTGAGTGCGACGGATTGCGAGGCATAGCTGATCACTTCACTGACCGACCAGATCAAGTCGGCCAGGTCGCCAACCTGGCGCTGTTCGCCATTGACCTTCAGCCAGATTTTGCCGGTAGATGGGTGTCCCACCGCACTCACGGGTTGCAACGCGGTGCTGGGCGCCGACTCATCAAAGGCTTTGGCCCATTCCCACGGGCGCGCGAGCTTTTTCGCCTGGGCCTGCAGGTCGCGGCGGGTCAGGTCGATGCCGACGCCGTAACCCCAGACGTGGGAAAGCGCGTCTTCAGGGCTGATGTTTACTCCGCCTTTTGCGATGGCCACCACCAGCTCCACTTCATGGTGAAGATCAGCGGTCAGCGGCGGATAGGCAATCACGCCCTCGGCTGGCACCACCGCATCGGCCGGTTTCATGAAAAAGAACGGCGGCTCGCGATCCGGATCATGCCCCATCTCGCGGGCATGTTCGCTGTAGTTGCGGCCCACACAGAACACGCGGCGCAGCGGGAAACGCGCCGCGCTGCCGTGAATGGCCAGAGATGGGGTGGGTTCAGGGGTAATTACATAATCAGTCATGGCCTGCGCCTCTTGGTTTGCCTGGCGCCAGTATGACGAGGCGTGCCAGGGCAAAGTTGGACAGGCTGACGCAGATTTTGCACTGGCCGGTGCAGGTTAACCGGTTATTTGCGCGCGACCTTATAGCGCAGGCAATCCTGGTAAAAGCTCTGGCGAATCGCCTCGGGCTTGAGCCGGGAACGGCTGTCGTAAGTCTGCTCGGTGATGCCCATGGCCATCATGCGCATCCACGATTTGTTGAACTTGATCGTCTGGATCTTTTGCCGCGCGGCGTACAGCGACACGCCCGACAGCTTGAGTTCCTGAGCCCTGGCCGCCGTGCCGGCGCCCCAGCTGCACATGTACTTGTCACCCTCGCGCAGCTCCCGTGCCTGCACGGCAGCCGCGCCGCCCGCCAATGAGCAGGCGATCAGCATGATTCCAACAGTGCGCATGTGCTTCCTCACCTAACCACCTGAAAATAAAAGTGATTCTGGCGAGAATTTTGTTACAAAGGGGCCATTAAATTGCCTTATCTGCCTTTCACCATTGATAGGTCGCACTCGCCTGCACCGTGCGCTGCGAGCCATACCAGCACCACGAATAGGAATAGCAGGACGCCACGTATTCCTTGTTCGCCAGGTTAGTTGCGTTCAGCGCCAGGCGCAGGTTGTCCTTAGGGTTGGCGATGTTCGGGATGTCGTAGTGCACCGCCGCATCGATCAAGGTGTAGCCCGGCACTTTCAGGGTATTGGCGGTATCGCCCCAGGACGAACCGACATAGCGCGCCCCCGCGCCAACGCCAAAGCCCTTGAGTTGACCGTCGTGGAAGGTGTAGTCGGCCCACGCCGAGGCGGTGTGGCGCGGTACACCGTAGGTGGTGGTGCCCTCAACCGGAATCGCCGGGCCTATACCTTTATCCGTGAGTGGCGCGTACTGCACGGTGCTGTTGGACTTGCTGGCGCGGTTATCCAGGTAGGCGTAGGCGGCGGTGATGTCCAGGTTATCGTTAAGGCTGGCCTTGCCTTCCAGCTCGAAACCACGCGACTGTTGTTCGCCATCCTGGATGCTGCAGCGGCCGTTGCCACACAGATGGCTCGGGTCCGGGTCCAGGGTCGGCACGTTGCTCTGGCGCAGGTCGAAAATCGCCGCGGTAATAAAGCTGTTGCTGCCCGGCGGCTGGTACTT
Source organism: Pseudomonas sp. TREG-RG-20F-10-E-6-01 (assembly GCF_022662455.1). Lineage (NCBI taxonomy): Bacteria > Pseudomonadati > Pseudomonadota > Gammaproteobacteria > Pseudomonadales > Pseudomonadaceae > Pseudomonas > Pseudomonas sp. TREG-RG-20F-10-E-6-01. Next base: position 572,166 of record NZ_JAKNQP010000003.1, read on the forward strand.
GATGCCGATTTCATACTGCTTGCCTTCGGTCGGCTTGAACACCGAACCGCCGTAACCCGTGCCCGATTGCGGGTTGAACGACTCCGCATAGCTGGCATACGGCGCCAGGCCATTATCGAACAGATAGACCACGCCGACGCGGCCGGTAAACGCCTTGCTGTCCAGCGACGACTTGCTCTTGGCGCCGGTCTGGAGGGTTTTGGTGGTGCTGTCGGTGCTGGCCCAGTCATAACGACCGCCGAGCAACAACACCCATTTGTCCCACTTCATTTGCTCCTGCAGGTACGCCCCGGTCTGCTCGCTGCGCGAGGTGGCGTCGGTGGCGAAGGCCGGCGTGACCACGGGCGCGCCGTAGACCGGGTCGAAGATGTCCAGGTCCGGCCCCTTGCCGTAACCGGCCTTGGTGTCGGTGCTGGTGTTCTGGTAGTCGAGGCCCATCAACAGCGTGTGCTGCAGCGGCCCGGTGTCGAATTTGGCCTGCACCTGGTTGTCGAGGGTGTAGGCGTCCATGTCGACATCAGTGGCGATGGTCGAGCGGTTGGAGGTGCGGTAATCGGCCTGCAGGTTGCTGTTGTAAATACTGCGGTAGATGCCTTCGGCGCGCAGGTAACGCGCGTTCTGGCGCACGGTCCAGACATCGTTGAAGTGATGCTCGAAGGCGTAGCCGACGGAGTAGTACTCGCGGTCGCTCTTCTCGAAGTTCTTTTCGCCGTCGTAGAGATCCACGTCGATCTTGCGCCCGGTGGGGCTGCGCAACACCGAGCCCCAAGCGGGAATAGAACCGTAGGACGCGCCTTTGGGGTCCTTCTGGAAATGCCCGAGCAGGGTCAGCGAGGTGTCCTCGTCCGGGCGCCAGGTGAAGGCGCTGGACAGCGACTGGCGACGGGTTTCGGTGTGTTCGACTTGGCCATCGGCATCATCGAACAACCCCGCCACCCGGTAGGAATACACGCCCTGCTCGTCCATCGGGCCGCTGAGGTCGAAGGTGGTGCGCTTCTTGTTGAAGGTGCCGTACTCGACGCCGACTTCATGAAACGGCGTATCCAGCGGGCGCTTGGTGACCATGTTGATCACCCCGCTCGGCGTGCCCTGCCCGTACAGCACCGACGCCGGGCCGCGCAGCACTTCGACGCGCTCCAGGTCAAAGGCGTCTTTTTGCGGCAAGGCATCACGGCTCGACGGCACGCGCAAGCCATCGAGGTAGGTGGCCGGGGCGAAGCCGCGGATGGTCAACTGGTCGAGGCGCGAGGCCGTGGCGCCACGGGTTTCCGGGACCACGGCGGCGCTGTAGCGCAAGATCTGGTTAAGGCTTTCGGCGTTCTGCGCGCGCATCTGGTCCTTGGTGACCACGGAGATCGACTGCGGGGTTTCGATCAGCGCGGTGTCGGTCTTGGTGCCCGACAGGCTGCGAGTGGCCACATAACCGATCACCGGCCCGGTGGGGCTTTCACTCTGGTAGGCACCGCTGATGGTGGTGGCCTGTAGCTCCATGGCGCCGCCGTTCTCCGGGATGGCTTCCAGGCGGTAGCGTTCGGCGGAGATCTTCAGCGCCTGCAAGCCGCTGCCGGCGAGCAGTTGGGTGAGTGCCACGTCGGTGTCGTATTGCCCACTCAAGCCGTTGCTGTGCTTGCCGCGCGTCAAGCTTGCATCGAATGCCAGTACCAGGCCCGCCTGCTCGGCCAGGCTATTGAGCGCTTGGCTCAGGTCGCCGGCGGGAATCGAGAAACGGCGCGACGCGCTGCTGCTTTCTTCGGCGAACGAGGACTGGACGGTGAGCAACGGCACGGCGGCGAAGGCAAACGCCACTGACAGGGCCAGTGGATGCAAGGGACGAGCAAGGCGCGACATGGGAAATCCTGCGTAATAGAGGTTCTATTAACCATGACGGCCATGTCCGGAAATCGGGCAAGGATGAGAGTGGTTTTTATTTGCTGAGGTTTTACGCAATGAGCTTGATCGCTTTTTTGTGTAGGCCTTCAGGCTAGTTCCTGGCGGTTTTTACCCGCTTAAAGTCGTCCCTTTCTGATTTTCTCAGCCGTTCATCCAGGCGCTTTTTCCTGCGGCATGCTCCGACGCCTTGCCCTTTTGCCGAGACGTCACGGATGACCCACGCCGCCCACATTGCCTTTATCGAACATGAGCTCAATGGCTTCAATCAGAGCCTGGCGGAGTATCGCCAGCAGATGAGCGCCTGGTATGCGCGGGCGCTGGATTCGGTCAGCCATGCAGCGGACATGCCGTCGTTGCTGGGGATGGACAGGGTATTGCGGGTGGGGGATTCGCAACGTTCCTTCAGCGTTTCCGATGCGGATTTTTCCACCGTTGCGCGCTGCTCGGCGGGTGGCGAGCTGAAGATCGAGAGCAAGTTCGAGTCGGTGTACGACGTGCCGATCGGCAAAATCCCGGTTGAGGTTATCCGCCTGGAGGACGGCAATTCCACGCAGATCATGCTGGATGAACATGGCAAAGGCTCCCACACCTGCGTGGCTGGCGGGCGCTATCAGGTGCGGGTACAGGGCGGCGTTTCCGCGCAGCAGGTAGACGCGTTGTTTGCCTCCTACGCCGGGCTGACGGCGGATCTGGAGCAATGGCTGCGCGAGCAATGGAACGGCTTCAAACCGTCTTGGCAACAATCGACAGCCAGCGTGATTGGCAGCGGCGTTCTGGCGGGCAGTTGGGCGGCGATCCGGGACGTGTGGGACAGCATCAAGCTGGTGCAGGCGATTCTTGCAGACCCCATGAAGTTCGGCGAGCAACTGGGTGCCGAGGCCGCCAAGTTGGCGCAGCTGGCCAGCGATGCGCCGCAGGTCATGGAAAAGGCCATGTTGCTGGCCAGTGATGAGGCGGCGCTGTACCTGATGGTGCGCACGACGATGCTGTGGCTGGACGCGTTGCCACCGGGCGAGATGGCCGAGGCGGCGGCGGGGTTTGCGGTGTCGCTGCTGATCGACCTGGTGATTGGCGCGGTGTTGATGATCGCGCTGCCAGCGGCGGGTGTGGCGTATCTGAGCTTGCGGTTGATCAAGTATGGCGCGCGGATACTGAATGCGGCTGTGGGCTTTGTGCGTGGCCTGCTCGGGATTCTGAGCAAGTTCATGCAGGCGGTGGATCGCTACAAGGCGGTGGCGGTTCGCGGGGTTGTCGGTGGGCTGAAGCAAGGCACGATGCAGATGCGCTGGCGCGCGCGGCAGAACGCGGTGCTGAAGCAGAAAGAGCATGTGGATGATGTGCCGGCCTCTGCGAAGAACCCGCAGGGCGATGCGGCGGCGCCTGCGGACAAAACCGTCACCAATGGCTGCCCGGTGTCGATGGTCACCGGCGAAGAATTGCTGACCCTTACCGATGGCGCGCTGGACGGGATTTTGCCGTTTGAGTGGACGCGGTTGTATCGCACCAGTGCGGTGGAAGTGGATTGCGGGTTGGGGTTTGGCTGGAGTCATGCGCTGGCGCAGCGGTTGGTGGTTGCGGGTGATTCGGTGGTTTGGACGGATCATGAGAATCGCAGTACGGAGTTTCCGTTGCCTACCGCTGTTCGTCCGGCGATTACCAATAGCTTGGCGGAAGCGGCGATCTATTTGGGTGCTCTGCCCGATGAGTTGGTGCTGGCTCAGGCGTCACGTTTCTACCATTTCCGCGACGGTGTGCTGACGGCGATCAGTGATGCGTATGACAACCGGCTGCGGATTTCTCGTGATCGTTTGGGCCGGATTGAGCGGCTGGATAACGGCGCGGGTCGGTCGCTGTTTTTGCGCTACGAGCTCGGTCGCATTGTGGCAGTGGACTATCAGGTTCATCGCGCCAAAGGGCATGAGCCATATGTGTGGGTGACGGAGCAGAACGTCGTTTCCTACGCCTATGACGACGCTGGGCGACTGGTTTCCGCGACCAATGCTGTAGGTGAAAGTGAGGTTTATCGGTACGACGATCAGCACGTCATTCTTGAGCGGCAACTGGCCGGTGGGGCGAGCTTCTTTTGGGCTTGGGAACGGTCTGGCAAGGCCGCGCGCTGTGTTCGGCATTGGGCCAGTTTTTCGCAGATGGACACGCGCTATGCCTGGGATGATAACGGCAGGGTTACGGTTCACAACGTCGATGGCAGCCAGGAAGTGTATGTCCACGACCAGCGCGCGCGGCTGGTGCAGCGGATTGATCCGGACGGTGCGGAGCATTTCAAATCCTACGACGACAAGGGTCGGCTGACGGTTGAGCAAGACCCGCTGGGGGCGGTGACGGCGTATCAGTATGACGACGCCGGACGTTTGGTGGCGATGTTTCCTGGGGAGGATGAGCCGACTTCCTACGAGCATGACAACGGGTTCGTACGGGTTGTACGGCGGGGCGAGGCGGTTTGGAAGTATGAGCGTAACGAACAAGGCGACGTTACGCGTCAGACAGATCCTGACGGCCACATTACGGACTATACCTACGACAAACATGGGCAACTGATTGGGGTTTGGTATCCGGATAACGGGTGTCATCGGCTGGTTTGGAATGAGCGTGGGCAGCTCGTTGAGGAACAGCTGCCCAATGGTGGGGTTAAGCGTTATCGCTATGACGATGTTGGACGGCAAGTTGCGCGCGAGGATGAGCATGGCGCGCTGACGCAGTATCAATGGGGCGGTGTGGGCCGATTGGTTCGTGTCGTACTTCCAGGCGGTGCAGCGCGAGAATACAGCTACAACCCCTACGGAAAAATCACCTCCGAACGTGACGAATTGGGGCATGTCACCCGCTACGAATATGCCGACGGTTTGCACCTGGTCAGCCGCCGCCTCAACGCCGATGGCACGCAGGTTAAATACCGCTACGACAACGCCCGGCTGCTGCTGACCGAGATCGAAAACGAGGTTGGCGAGACCTACCGGCTTGATTACCACCCCAACGGGCTGATCCAGCAAGAAGTCGGCTTTGACGGTCAACGCACGGCCTATGCCTACGATCTCAACGGCAACCTGCTGGAAAAGACCGAGCACGGCGACGACGGCAGTCAGTTAGTCACCCGCTACGAGCGAGACTTTTCCGGCCGCCTCGTACGAAAAACCCTCCCAGACGGTGGAGTGATCGATTACACCTACGACCGCCAAGGCAACCTCCTCAGCGTCGACGACGGTCACTGGGCGCTAGCCTACGAGTACGACAGCCAAAACCGCCTCATCGCCGACCACCAAGGCTGGGGCACCTTACGCTACGGCTACGACGCCTGCAGCCAACTGAAAACCCTGCGCCTGCCGGACAACAACCGCCTCACCTTCAACCACGACAAAGGCGGCCACCTCGCCACCGTCGAACTGAACGGCAAAACCTTAACGTCCCACCTGTTCAAAACCGGCCGCGAACGCCAGCGCCAACAAGGCCAACTGCTCAGCCACTACCACTACGACGAGCAACACCGCCTCCACGCCCACGCGGTAACTCAAGAAAACCATGACCTCTACCGTCGCCACTACGACTACGACAAATCCGGCAACCTCACCCGCCTGCTAGATACGCGCAAAGGCAATCACCACTACCACTACGACCCCCTCGCCCGTCTGACTCGGGCCGATCACTCGCAAGACGTGCAAGAGCGCTTCGGCCATGACTCGGCCAGCAACCTGCTGATACAGGACCGCCCCGGTCCGGACATCGTGGCGGGGAATCGGTTGGTGATGCAGGGCGATCATCATTACGACTATGACGCGTTCGGCAATCTGATCCGCCAAAGGCGCGGTAAGGGCCACCAGCTCGTTACCGAGTACCGCTACGACTGCCAGCATCGGTTGATTGGTATCACTCAACCCAACGGCCAAACCGCGAGCTACTGCTACGACCCGTTTGGTCGGCGCATCAGCAAAACCGTCGACGACATAACGACGGAGTTTTTCTGGCAAGGCGACAAGCTGGTTGCGGAGCATCACGCGGACAGGCATCGCAGTTATATCTACGAGCCGGACAGTTTCCGTCCGCTGGTCCTGCTGGAGGGCTTTGGTCCAAAACATACCCAGCCCTTCCACTACCAACTCGACCACCTCGGCACCCCGCAGGAACTCACAGCCCCCGACGGGGAAATCGTCTGGTCTGCGCACTACCGCGCCTACGGCCAAATCAGTCGCCTAGACATCGAAAAAATCGACAACCCACTGCGCTTCCAAGGCCAATACTTCGATCAAGAAAGCGGGCTGCACTACAACCGCCATCGCTACTACAATCCAGATATTGGTCGTTACCTGACGCCCGACCCGGTGAAGCTGGCCGGTGGGATCAACACATACCAGTACGTGCCCAATCCTATAGGGTGGGTAGATCCGCTAGGCTTAAACACCTGTCCCGGCGCCAATGTATGTAAACCCGAACATAAAGCCGAGAGCCCAACACGGAACGCAAAAGCTTCCGATGGCGAGCCAACGTTACCAGTTAACACATCAAACCAAGAAAAAACCGTAAGAGTACGACACTATACGAGCAGGGCTGGCTCAAAAGGCATTGAAAAAGAGGGAGCAATATTGGCTCAAGACAGCAATAGAGTTTATCTTGAATCCGCAAAAAGCAAAGTACTAAACCCGACAGAAGCGCAGGACAAATATCACATCAAAAAAAATAAAGGTCGAGATTACATTGAAACGGATGTAGAGGAATCACGATTGGAGTTGATAAAAAACCCCAGATATAACTCTACTGAGCTAACCGTAAAAGGAAACTTGACGTTAAAAAACCCAAAATTCACAAGGAGAAAGTAATGTTAGAAAACAATGAAAAAATAGTACTTCCCGGAAAAGAAGCACTTGACGCTCTTAAAGAAATCGAGTTTATATTGATATCCTTACACAAAATGGGCAGTTATTATGCTGAAAAGCCTGGTGCTCTAGAAGAGTATCGAAAAGCAACCACTGACTTCATCGACGATTGCGCCGTTACACAGCGCTTGGCAAAGGTCCGCAGGATCGTATCTATGCCCTTTGACGACTCTCTCGGTGATGACGAGATGGATGACATGGAAAGATATTTCTCCGATTTAAAATTCTGGGAGCCCAGTCAACCGATGAACCGAACAAGCCCTAGTACAGAAAAGATTACTATCTCAAAGGGAATCATTGAACAAGTCACTTGCAAAAGAAATGAATTACTAGTTTTTTTTACGGACCAACAAGATCAATCACTGCTGATCACTTTTCATAACCCGGCCGCCTTTAAAAGTATAAATGCGATCACCTCTCAATGTGAGATATACGAGGAAAAGGATTCTAACCTTTCGCAAGAGGTAGCACGCATCGCTCCAGACAAATCAGGTAAAAATTATTGCTTCAAGAACAGCAGCAGCGGCGAAGTTATCTTTTCAGTGATAGCGGGTAGCTACAGCATTGAGAGGATATGAGATTGACTGAACACCTGTTTCGGATATATGGCCGACTTGGTAGCCAGCGACCCGGTAACGGATGGATGAGAAGCTGTATCAGCCGGGGAGCACAGACAGTGGATAAATACTCTAAAACTGGAGGAGCCCTTATTTGAGTAAAAGCGTAGATTAATTTGCTGGTAGTGATCCAATCGGGGCTACGACAGACGAAGACAAAAAGTCAGGAAACATCTCGAGAATATTAAGGTCGCAGAAGACCTCAACGGAGGCGACGTCAAAATCTACGACCTTTCATTACTGGGTACAAGACGTTACTTAAGCCTAGATGGCGTGGTTCCTAATAACAAGACCTTCCCGACTGGAAAGCAAATGGGGTAGGAACCAAAGCGAATACAATGAAGTCACCCACTTTAATAAGACACCCAGAAAATGAAAATAATTTGCGTGCCACTCACGACAGAAGCAATGAAATTGCTGGACATAAACGACTGCCCGGACGCTCTACTTGAGACTGTCTCGCTTACTGAAAAAGAACACCAACAATTTTTAAATTCTGGCGCATTAGAAAGCATAAATTATGCGACAGGGAAGATAATCGATGAGTATGAGGACGAAATCATAACCACTCCTGAAGAACTAGAAACAACCTTGCAAATATTGAAAGCCCACTTAAAACCTGAAAACTCAAAAACATTAACCAAATTAATCCAATTAAACGAATTAGCAATCAATAAAAGCACAGGGTTATTTTTCTTTTTTTAACCGTTCAATCTTAAACCCATCGCCAGTTTCATCCAGGACAATACAATCACAGGAAAACAATGCTAGCGTAAAATAAAAAATAGCACTTAATGAAAAGAAAGCACTTGACACCCTTAAAGAGATCGAGTTCATACTGATATTTCTACACAAAATGGGCAGCTATTATGCTTATAAGCCTGGCGCCGTGGAAGAGTATCTATCCTAGGCAACGAGTGTGATTTTTTGTTCGGCTTAGACACTCAGATTACGTCAACCAGAGCCGATAGACTGGATAGACAATACGATGAAAACCAAGCCCTTAGAAAATTTTATAACTGAGTATTTGGCACAGGTAAAAAAAGTAACAAAGCTAATTGAGCGCTGATTCGGAGCCAGACATATTCTGAGCCTTTGGCGCTCCACCACCACACATAGATCCTGCGCGCATGACTGTTGACCGCACGTCCGTCACACTCATGCAAACACCCAAAAATAACTTTGAAAAAGTATGGCGCAGGCTAAGTTATCTTAGAGATATTTCCACCACGGAAGATTTCAAAGTAATACTTTTCGACAAAATGTCTCTCTCCTTCAGATTTTACGCCCCGGAAACGCGTGGAGCCGCGCAACTTATCTGCCTCTCTAAGCACGCAGAACTATTAAACAGAATTATTGCCACGATAAAAATAACAGAAATTCAACAAGGCGATGTATACACCTACATCCATCGCGAACAAAAACGCTATGATTGCCAATAGCAAAACCGGCTAGAGTCGAACTAAATAGAAGCAAAATGAAAATTCGAATTATCGATACATTTTCTGAGCTAGGCGTATTGCACGTGAGCTCCCAATCACCCGTCGGAAGTGGCACTGCCCTATGGAGCGACTCTGTGCCAAAAGCCGGTGAGATCGTTGATATGGAGTTCGATTTGGATGAGGTTTTTTCGTGGGGGAAAAATATGACGCACTCCTCTGAAAAAACACCGAAAATCAGTGCGATAGCCAACGTCACTTATATAACCGCTGAACTATCCCAAGGCGCAGATGAAAAATGCGCCGTATTAAAAATCAGCGACTCAATAATCCTCATCGAACTTGACGGACCGATCCCCCAAGAATCCGGATTTGTTGAGGTAAGAGCAGCCAGGATTCACCTCTACCCAACAAACATTTAACCCCCACCTCACCCCCACCTCACCCCCACGCCACCACCAACAACCCCACCCCCAACACCAAACACAACGGCGAATAAAAATACGTATCCAGCCGCGCAAACCTCGACCCACCGACCTTCTTGAAAAACCCCACCAACTCCGAATCCCCGATTGCCCTGGCAAACATCACCACGGCAATCGCACTGATCCCCCATTGCAGCGCCCCATGCGACACCGGCGAGAAGTACAGCCCGGCCCGCAGGCACACGAGTAGCGCAATCGCCACCAACCCCAGCGCGACCAGGAATGTGCCCAGCGCCGAGGGTTTGAACGCTGGCCGGGGCCCGTGGGCGAATTCGCCGGGCAGTTGGGGGATGGCGGCAAGGCTGCCGAGTTTGCCGCCGGCGGCCCAATACAAGTGCACCATGCTGATGCAGGTAAAAACCCCGACGATCCAACGCGCGATGACAAAGCTCATGGCGGGCGCTCCCTGAAATGTGGGAATGAGGATAGTCGCCCTGAGATTTTTTGTAGGCATTTCGTCGGCGGCTGATGGTAAAGTGCCGCCCCATGAAAATCGCCCGTGCCGACCGCTCGCTCATTGTTTGGATGCTTTACTGCTGCGTCCTGTTCAATGTGTTCGCGTGCAGTATTGGGCATGGGCAGATGCTGGGGATGCAGTTCAACGGCATCGGTGGTCAGTTCTGTACGGTGGACCCGCTTACCCAGGCGCCCAAGTCGACCAACTCCACGGATGAGAGCCTGCCGACGCTGTCAAAGGCGTTTAGTTGCCCGCTGTGTTCGACCGGCGGTATGGGCCCGGCACTGAGTTCCAGCCTGAATGTGGCGGTGTTGCCACAACCCCATGCGCCACCACCGGCGGTGGTGCTTGCCGCTGACATCCCTGCCCGCTTCACCTGGCCTGCGGCCAACCCGCGCGCGCCTCCCGCTTTCGCCTGATCCCTTCGCTTTCTAATTTGCACTGGCCACCGTCCGCATCGGGGAATACGCGCGGCTGTGCGTTGTTTTCAAGCCAAGTTTTTCAGGATTCAACCATGAAACATTTACCCCTGTTGGCGGGCCTGTTCGGCTGCCTGCCTGTCTGTGGCTGGGCGCTTGAGTTGGCCCCCACCACTATTGATGGTGAACAAGCCGCCGAGCCCGGCCTAGCGCTCGACCAATCCAGCGGCATGGCGTCGCGGCTGGGCTTGAGCGTGCGCGAAACCCCGGCATCGGTGGCCATTGCCACCCGCAGCGACATTGAGCGCCATGGCGCCAAGACCTTCCGCGATGCGGCCAACACCTTGCCCGGCGTCAACGCCAGCGCGCCGCCGGGGTTTGGCGGGTTTGTGTCCTACCGTGGATTCACCAGCAGCCAGATCACTCAGATGTTCAACGGCATCAACGTCGCCACCGGCTTGGCCCGGCCGGTGGATGCGTGGATCTATGACCGCGTCGAACTGGTTGGCGGCCCCTCCTCCTTGATCAATGGTGCCGGCGCCGTGGGCGGCTCACTGAACTATGTGACCAAGCTGGCGACCCGCGAGGAGCAAGCGGCAGAAGGCCAGCTCACCTACGGCAGCTACGACACCGCCGGCATGGCCTTTGGCGTCAACCATGCGCTGACGGAACCGGGTGCGGAGGTGCAGCATTACGCGCGTCTGGACGTGAGCCGCAACACCAACCACAGCTATATCGACCGCGACCAGCGGGATGCCTGGAGTGTGGCGTTTTCCCTGCTCAGCGACCTGACGCCCAACCTGTCCCATACCTTGGCGCTGGAATATCAGGATGAACATGAGGACAGCCCGTACTGGGGCACGCCGGTGCTCAACCCCAAGGCGGGTGAGTTGAAAATCGACCGGCACAACCGGTTCAACAACTACAACGTTGCCGATGGTCGTTACGAGCAGCGCACGATCTGGGCGCGTTCGATCATTGATTATCGGATCAACGACAGCACCACGCTGAAGAACACGCTCTATCACTTGGACAGCCAGCGCGACTACCGCAACCTGGAGACCTACCAATACAACGACGACAACAGCGCGGTGAACCGTTCAACGGCCTACCAGGTACGTCATCAGGGCGAACAGAACGGCAACCAGTTCGAACTGCGCCACGACGATACGTTCTTCGGCTTGTCGACCACCTGGTCCGGCGGCTTCGAGTACAAGGTCAACAGCACCACCAACTACCCACTGAACGTGCCGGGTAACAGTAGCGTGGACCCGAACCACTACAACCCAGGGCACTTCTACGACATACCGGGCACCCGGCCGGGCTTCGTCATGGACAAAACCAATGCGGTCACCACCCAGGCACTGTTCGCCGAAAACCGTCTGGGCCTCACCGACAAACTCTCGCTGCTGACCGGCTTGCGCTACGACGCGATCGACCTGGACGTTACCAACCACAGAACGGTGACAGCCACCAACCCACGTCACTTCAGGCGCAGCTGGGAGCCGGTGACCGGTCGCGTGGGCCTGACTTACCAGTTCATCCCGTCGGCCAATGTGTATGTGCAATACAGCACGGCGGCCGAGCAGCCGTCGACCACCACGCAAGTGTTCGACGTGTCGACCGGCAAACAGTGGGAAGTGGGCAGCAAGTTCGATTACCTGGACGGTCGCGGCTCGGCCACCGTCGCGGCCTACAAGATCGAACGCAAGGATTTCGCCGTTACCGACCCGCTGGACCCGAACAACAGCATTCCAGTGGGCGCGCAGTCCTCCAAGGGTCTTGAGTTGGCCAGCTCATTGCGCATCACGCCAAAGCTGCTGGCCGAGGGCAATTTCGCCTGGGTAGATGCCGAATACGATGATTTCAACGAAAAACTCGCCAGCGGCGCGGTGGTCTCACGCAAGGGCAACACGCCCACCAACGTACCCAAGCGCGTAGGCAATCTATGGCTGACTTATGACTTCACACAGGATTGGCAAGGTGGCGTGGATGCGCGGTATGTAGCGCAGGTGTATGCGGACAATGCCAATACCCTGACGGTGCCGGCCTACACGCTGTTCGGGACTTTCCTGCGCTACAAGGTGGACTCACACACCTCATTAACCGGCCGGGTGCGCAACCTGACCAATGAGGTGTATGCGGAGTTTGCACATGTGTCGCCGGCGTATTACCTAGGGTCGCCAAGGACCTTCGAGGTGGCCGTTCAAACCAAGTTCTAAGCCTGAAATACAATCAAAAATGTGGGAGCTGGCTTGCCTGCGATAGCATCACCTCGGTCTACCTGATAAACCGAGGTGCCTGCATCGCGGGCAAGCCCGGCTCCCACACAAGCCCACATTTGAATCTGCATGGAATAGAAAGGTTGTCGGCTTACTTCAAACTCGCCTCAACCTTCTGCGCCACATCCTCCGTCAACCACGCCTTCCACACCTCAGGATGCTCCTTGAGAAACGCCTGTGCCACTTCGCGTGGCGCCGTGTGGTTCTCGCTCATGGTCGCCAAGGCCTTGTTCAGCGGCTCGATGGGAAACTGAACCTTGGTAAAAAATTCGGCAATTTGCGGGTTTGCCTGCTGGAACGGCGTCGATACACCAATGCTCAACTTGGACGCCAACGAGCGGGTCGGCCTCGGGTTGGGGTTATCCGCATCGGTCAGTGTCTTCCACGCATCGGCGTCAAACGGTGGCTCTTCCAGCTGGATCAGCTTGTAACGCCCCATCAACGGCGTCGGCGACCAGTAGTAGAACAACACCGGTTTGCCACGACGGATCGATGACGCAATCTCGGCATCCAGGGCGGCGCCCGAACCACTGCGAAAATTCACGTAGCTGTCTTCCAGGCCGTAAGCCTTGAGCTTTTGTTTGTTGACCACTTCGGAGGTCCAGCCGATGGGGCTGTTGAGAAAGCGCCCCTTGCCTGGCGATTCCGGGTCTTTGAACACATCCTTGTAACGCGCCAGGTCTGTGACGCTTTTGAGGTCCGGCGCCAGAGGCTTGAGGCCCTTGGCAGGGTCGCCCTTGACCACATACTCCGGCACCCACCAGCCTTCAGTGGCGCCCTTGACCGTATCGCCCAGGCCTACCACTTTGCCTTCGGCCTCAGCCTTGATCCACACCGGGCTGCGGCCGGCCCACTCTTCACCAATCACCTGGATGTCGTTTTTCGCCAGCGCGGTTTCCAGGGTGATGGTGGTGCCGGGCAAGGTATCGGTGGGCAGGTCGTAGCCCTTCTCAACAATAAAGCGCAGCACCTCGGTGATCAGGCTGCCACTTTCCCAGTTCAGGTCGGCAAAATGCACCGGAGCTTGGGCGGCCGATACCGGCAGTGAAGCCACCGACAGGCTCAAAGCCGTCAGGGACGCTGCCAACAGGGTTCTCAATCCTTTCATGCCTTGTGCACCTCGCGTTTTCGCAGCCATAGCGGACGGCTTTGCTGCCAATGCGCGAAGCCTCTGATTAGTTAAGTCAACTCAACTGTAGTAGAGGTTCCGGGAGAGCAGAAATACACGCGAGGTTTAACGACTATTCACTGGCCTTGAAAGTCACCAGTTCACCCTTGCGCCACTTGGCGGCCTTTCCGGTTACGGCTTTGAGCGTTTTGGTGAGGTTTTCCTGCAGCTGTTCGTGAGCGGCAAACACCAGCATTACGCTGTGGCCTTCCTTGAACACGATGCCCTGGCCTTCGGGCGAAGAAACAAAGGCGTAATCGCCCAAGCCATACACCGTCAACTTGATATCGCGGAACTTCAATTCGAATTTGCCGCCTTCACGGCTCGGCAGCACCGCCGCGCGAAAATGGTCGCCGACCTTGAGTTCCAGGCGAGGCTTGTCATCCACCACCATCGCCGCCTCGGTGTCGATTTCGGCAATGTAGATGCCTTCCGGCGTCTGTTCGGTGATGTAAACAAAACGGGATTGAAACTGCTTGACCAACTTTGCGCGCAAATCACCCAGCACGAATAACGCGTGCATATCCAGATTACTGACTGCCAAGGAAACGCCCCCACATCGAAAAAGCACCGACCGCCGCAGCGGACAGCACAAAAAAACGGCCGTAACGGCTCGATCACACATTCATTAAAAAACTGAAGAGAACCCGCTGCTGCGCTGTAAGACTAGTACACAGCTGCGCGATGGACCTTGTGCAAGTCATCAGGCGCCACAGGAAATCACAGGTTCAAGGACCTGAGAATACAGGCCCGTCAGCTTCAGAGAATAACCCAATTAAAAACGCAGTTTCCGACAGCATACACATCACAAAATACCTGGCCATGGAACCAGGCCAACGCTGTGGACGACAATACTAAAACAGCAACGCGGGTCAAAACCACCTGAAAACGCTGCGGGCAAGTCAACAAGATCGACCGACAGGAGCCGGCCATGCAAACACGTCAACTCAATGCTACGTCTTCCCGCACTCGTTCATCATGTCCAGACGAGCGTCAATACTACTGCCTGGACAGCCCCGACGGGTACTCCAATTCCGTTCTTTACCAAGTTGTACCGGCGGGCCGCAATTTCTTTCATATTCTGGAAGTGACCAGCGGCAGGATCAGAGGCTTTCGCAGCAACCACATCCGGGCCTGCGAATTGGCTAAAAAGCTTGAAGCCAACCGGCTGACCTTTCACCCAGGCATCGTTTCGTCATCTGGATGAGTTTACTGCGCCGCCGCCCCTCAACAACTGCCATACTGGCCCGTCCATTGAAGTTTGCCCCTATCGGGTCAGGTTTTATCAGTGCAGTTACCTTGAAGGGAAGGCTATACGTGACGGAATTTGATATTGGCGAATTTTTCATCCATGGCGATGCGAGGGAAGTTGACGGTGAGTTTCAAGCGGTGATCATCATGCGGGCCAAACCACCGCTGACCACGGTCACAACACACCAGGTAGAAAAAGATCGTTGGTTCAAAACTGTCGACGCCGCTGCAACGGCGGCAAAAGATGCCGCCAAGGCACTTAAATCCGCCGTGGATTCAGGTGCACTCAATTCCTGACAATCCGATAGAACTCTGCCGCCTCCTGCGCCTCACATGCACAACGACCATCACCTTGCATGGAGAACACTATGGACGCGCCAATCCCCACTCTCGAAACACTGTTTGAACAATTGGGCCTGGATTCAACCCCGGAGGCAATCGACGCATTCATCGATGCGCACCCGCTGGCTGAAGACGTGAAGCTGATCGATGCGCCTTTCTGGACGCCGCAACAAGCGGCGTTCCTGAAAGAAGAACTGCGTGAGGACGCCGAATGGGCTATCCCCGTGGACGAACTGAACCAGCGCCTGCATCAACCTCACTAACCCAGCTTCAATGCAGGCTGTCGGATTGCTCCAGGCGCAATAACGCCTCCCAGGCAGCCTTGCACTCCTGCGCTTCGTCGCGACTGGCGAATGCCGTGCCGCGTTGCTCGCCATTGAGCAGCACGACCCAGCAGGCTTTCTGACCCAGCGAACGCAGGGTTTCGGGAACACCACTGCCGATCATCACGGCGACATCGACTTTGTTTTGCATGGAGCTTCTCCGCCACATTAGTTAGCTACCTAACAATGTCGGCCATGCTACGGTTTTCTTCCCGTTGGAAAAAGCTATCCCCGGAATAGCTCCGTTGCATAAACAGCAACAATCGCTAGCGTGCCGGCTTCGTCGCCTGCGGTTTATAGCCCAGACGCAAGCCGCCCCAATGCCGCCCGTTGACCATGATCGGCACCGACAAGTCGTGCATCAACTCGCCGGTATCGCGCGTATAGGTCTGCAACAGCACTGCCTGTTGATGGCTGCCACAGCGGATGCCGGTACGGTCTTCGAACTTGCGCTTGGTGCGGTTCTGCACCGCATCGACGTGCGCGTCGCCAGTGAGCGCCTGGGAAAAAGCCTTGTTGTGTGTCGGCACATAACCCTGAGGCGTGCAGGCAATGGCGAATACCAATCCCTCATGGCGCGGCAGCAGCGCTTCCTGGATCGCCGGCAAAACCTCATCGGTGTAACGGTCAAAACGCGTGTGGTATTTGCTCGGGCTGGTATTCGGGATCGGCGTGTAACTGCGGTCGAACAAGTCCTGCAGGCTGATGCGGTTTTGCAATACATCGGCCTCGAACTGCTCGGCGATGCGGTGTGCACCCTCGCGGGCCAAATCATAGATGCGCTGGTGATAGTCATCCAGGCCGACTTCGGCCAAGCGCTCGCTGATGGTTTCGGCTTGCCCTTCCATTTGCACGGCGGCGTCGGCCAGTTGGCGGGTTTGCTGGTCGCTCACGGTCAGATCGCTGCGCATCTGCTCCACCGCATGGAACAGGCTGTCGAGTTGCGCGCGGTTGGTGTCGGTGCCCTGCGCAATTTCATTCACTTGCCCTTCCACATCCGCCGCCAGGCTGGCGATGCTCTCCAGTTGTTCGCCGGCGTGCTCCACCTGTTCAACGCCCGTGTGCAGGTCCGCCGACAACTGGCGAATCTGCTCCACCACCTGCGCCGTGCGTTGCTGGATATCAGCGACCATCACCCCAACCTCATCGGTCGCCGTGGCAGTACGCCCGGCCAGGCCGCGCACTTCATCGGCAACCACGGCAAACCCGCGCCCATGCTCACCGGCCCGCGCCGCTTCAATGGCCGCGTTCAAAGCAAGCAGGTTGGTCTGGCTGGCAATTGATTGGATCACCAGCGTGACGCGCTGGATTTCTTCACTGCGCAGGCTCAAGGCTTCAATCAACTCGCGACTGGCGTCGGCACGCTGGCTGAGCTGGCGCATGCGGGTGATTGACTCGACCAGCACTTCACGGCCCTGCGTACTGTGCTGATGCGCCTGGCTGGCCGCGCCCAAGGCTTGGCGGCTAAGTTGGGAGGTGACCTGCTCAGTGCCGATCATGACTTCGGCGCTGCTGACGATCTGCCTGGCTGCGCTTAATTGCGATTGCAACCGGGCCGCCAATTGCTTGACCGAATAGGCCACGCCGGCAGCGGACAGCGCGTTATGGCTGGTGGTGTAGGAAAGATCGCGAGTCAGCTCGCCCATCGTATCGGCGACGGGGACAGGCGCCACGCGGTGCGTTCGACTTTTAAGGGTGGGCAGCCATATCACCAGCAAGGCCAGCGGCAGGCACAGGTACAGCGGCAAGCCAGCAAACGCCAGGCCCAGCAGAACCAGCACCAGGGCGGTGCTCTGCAAGAGCGGCGTCAGCCAGCCGGGCAGCGCGCGCACCCGCGCGTGCACGGGCACTGCTGCGCCCATCAGAGATCCGTCTCCAGCCATCGTCGTTACCCCACTGCTTGTCGTTATTGTTTCTGCATTAAACGCCACTATCGGGCCATTATCCATGGGCCGTTAGTGGGAGGCTTGCAGCAGATCAATAGACAGGGGCGTAACCGGTATTTCTCTTGAGCGCCGCATCAGCAGCGCCCAACTTCAGCACATCAGGCTTGACGCTGGTGCTTGTCGATCTGCTCGTGGCGCTCTTGCGCTTCGATGCAGTACTTGGTGGTCGGGCTGATCAGCAGGCGCTTGAGGCCGATAGGCTCGCCGCTGTCGTCGCACCAGCCAAAGGAATCTTCCTTGATGCGTTCCAGTGCACGCTCAAGCTGCGGCAGCATGCGCTGGTCGCGATCGATGGCATTGACCAGCCAGGTGCGTTCTTCTTCAACGGACGCCGCGTCAGCCGGGTCAGCCGGGGTGTCCAGGCTTTCGATGGCGATACGGTTCTGTTCAATGCGCTCGTGGTGTTCCACTTTCATGTCTTGCAGCAGCTGCTCGAAAAAAGCGTGCTGTTCGGCATTCATGTAGTCATCCGCCGGCATGGCCAGCAACTTTTCCTTTGTCATTGATTTCTCTATAAAAAATACGTGCATTAAGGCGAATAAGGGAGCGTTCCGGCAGACCTCTGCAGGCCTCGGAAAGGCGCCGTCCATTTCAAGCGCCACCCGGCACTCAATTTACGAGGGGCGGCAGTCTAAGGCCGACTTGAGGGCTCAGCAACTGAAAAGACAGGCATTTTTTCCCAATTAACCCCCAAAGGCACCAGGACGGGCTTGGCGAATGGTCATCGGAGTGCGTTTATAGCAAGAAATTCAGTGTTGTGGAGCTATATAGAAGACAAACGGTTGAATAAGGCCACCAGGCCTATGCGCAAGGGCGATCCAACAGATCTCAGCACGCGGTGGCGGCAGTTACATACCTCCCGTCGAAAATTCGCCGCGGTATAGATAGAGGCTCCGAAGTTTCCCTACCGAACAGGACCTCTCATGCCCGCAATCCCCTCCGCCCATCGCGCGCTCCCCGCACAAGCCGTCAGCGCACAATTTGCTTCACGCCCGACGCTGGACACTGTTACCCGGCAACTGCTGACAGAGCTGATCCGGCAACACTATCCAACCTTGGTCATTGATCTGTCCCGTACACAATTGGCCATACCCAGTCCCACCGGAGGCTGGACTCTGCATCCGCTCATGGCCCGCGTGCTCGAGTTTCTCGCCACCGGCACCGAGCTGGACTTAAGTGACCGGCACGGCGAGTCCTGCTACCTCACCGACGCTCCGCCTAGCCGTCTCAAGCTTGCAGCCCCGGCGACCTCCGCCCTCGACATGAACATCATCGAAAACATAATCAAGCAATTGCCCTTGACCCTGCCGACAGCCCTGCAAAACGCCCTGGCCACTTATTGGCGCGAAGAGGCCGACAACGGCCTGTCACGCTGGCGCTGGCTCAGCGATTGGCTGGCCGACAACCTCAGGGTCGCCGCCATCAGCCAGGCGGAGTTGGACGGCACTGAGCGTGAAATGCTTGAACAACTGATCAGCTACCCCGACCGCTACGAACGTATCCGTCGATTCGGGGCCAACGCCGTGCGCGCCTATTACCCGCGGGCGACGCTCAAGGAAGGTCAACAGACACTCCCCCTGCTCAGCCCGCACCTGTTGTTGACCCAGGCAACCCGGGTCCTGCTCTGCCAAACCACCGGTGTCTGCGAACGTTTTTCGTCCATGGACGCCAGCCTCCAGGCCTGGGCCCGACAGGTTGCGCAGCCCTACGTGGTCGAGCACATCACCACCCAACAATGGGAGCCCGACGGCAACGTTTTCGACATCCAGGCGGCACTGATGCTCAATCAGCAACTGGAAGACCTGGGCGCCCTCACCCTGCCCACCCGCCTGGAACTCGATACACTTCGCGCGCTGTGCCTGGAGATCGGCAACCCCGCCCACTCTTTTCTTGAGGCGCCGACCTCTGCCGCGAAGCTACAGACGACACTGCGCCAACACACCCCGGCCTGGCTGCAACGTGCCAGCGCGGCTGACCAGCTACGCTATGGACGCTATAGCCTGGCCTTGGCCAGCGCCAAGAAACGCAGCAACGGCCACACCTTTCTCAGCGATATTCCAGACATCTACACCTTCGCAACCAATGCCCTGTTGCAACAGCTGAAACACGATGAGATCACCTTCGACAAGGTGACGCCCGAACAGTCGAAGGCCACACAGTTTCACCCTGATGACCTGCAATTGACATTCAGCGTGGCCGTCGGATACCCAGGAGGCTCCGGCTTCGTCGAGCCCGTGCACATGAGCCTCACTGAGCTGGCCATCAACAACCTGCAGGGCCAGCCCCGTGGGCAACTCACCGTACGACATCGCCGCTCGCTGCCC
Organism: Pseudomonas sp. TREG-RG-20F-10-E-6-01; assembly: GCF_022662455.1. NCBI lineage: Bacteria > Pseudomonadati > Pseudomonadota > Gammaproteobacteria > Pseudomonadales > Pseudomonadaceae > Pseudomonas > Pseudomonas sp. TREG-RG-20F-10-E-6-01. The sequence goes on from NZ_JAKNQP010000003.1 coordinate 591,992, forward strand.
CTGCCAACCTGGCTGACGCCCGACTACATCAAAGGCCGCGGCGGGCTGATCGAGCAGGTCGATATTGGCAAGGCCTACCCCGAATTGCTCGACACCCAATTGCTCGGCGACAGTGACCAGGCGCGGCAACGCACAGAGCGCTTCGCACAACACACCGTCGCACAGCTGCCAATGCTGGCCCTGGAATGGGCGCTGAACAACCAGCACGGCATGACCCTGCGCGGGGCTCGCTACGTCGCCGCACTGATGGGCGAGCGCATTGAGCAACGCCAGGTCGAAGGCCAGGCCATCGTCATTCGCCACCTCGCCCTGGTGCGCAAATCCCAAGCGACACCGGATGTTGTCACCAATATGTACATCATCGAATCCGAGAGCGCCCTCGCCGGCCCACACCTGCTGTACCGGCCCTTGTATGCCGATCCCCTCCGGGAGTTCGCCAGCCGCGAGGACTTGCTGCAGGCCATTGCCCACCCTGGTGAATTGCAGACCAGTGTGCTGACCTGGTTGTCCGACGGCGCGAGGCCGGTCTACGCCAACGGTGGATTCCAGGAACCCCATTACCCGCGATTTGGCATGGGCGATGAGTTCAGCGTCCCTGACGTACCGCAACCCGCTACCCTAGCGACTGATGGCAGCAACGACGAGCTGAGGCAATTTCTGTCCAGCGGCCAACTGATGCAGTTCTTGTATGGCAGTAACGCACGGGCGCTGGTCGATCAGGCTGATCGCGCCTCGGTTTCCAACCACGAGAGCCGCTGGCGCGTGCTGCTTGAAGGCGCCGGCCTGCTGTTCAACACCCTGCTGCTGCCCCTGGCCCGAGGCCCCCTTATGCTCACGGGTTGGCTGCTCAGCCTGATGAGCAGTGCCAGCCATGATATTCCAGCCCTTGGCAGCGATGATCCGGTGACCCGGGAATTGGCGCTGGTCGACCTGTTGCTGAACATCGGCATGCTGATGCACCAATGGCTACCGCCGACGACATCGCCCTCGACACCGCTGACTAACGATGTCAGGCAACAAGCCCTTCGTTCACCGATTACCAGGCTGGGCGACGAGCACTGGCCACCAGCACCCGCCCCTGCGGTGCACCAAGGTCCTACCGTACTGGAAAACGAAGGGCTAGCGAGGGACGCTACGGTGTTCGATTTCAGCTTTTCCAACGCCCACCACCGACTCACGCCCAGCCAACGCGAACGGCTGGCCGGGTTCAGGGCACCCAAGCCCGAGCCATTGCCCACGCCCCAGTTGGACGGGCCACGCAGAGGGCTGTATTCGTACCTGGGAGACTGGTACGCCTTGCTGGATACCCAGTGGTACAAACTGAGCCCTGAACGCGACGCAGGCGTGGTGATTGTCGACCCCATCGACCCCACCCGGCTGGGGCCTTTCCTGCAAACCGACGGTTTGGGCAACTGGTCGCTGGACTTGCGCCTGCGCCTGCGCGGTGGGATGCCAGCCAAACGCATTGCCGCCGAACGAAAGCGCCAGGCCGAGCGCAAAATACAGCTCAACGCGCAATACGAGCAATTTTCCAACGCCCAACAAGCTCAGCAAAAAAAAGCTGACGACGCAGAAATGCTCATGACCCTGGCGGCCGCCAACCCCAAGTACTCCGACGCAGCAAAGGCCAGCACCCGCAGGGCCTTCGACAGGGCTTTATACGAACAGAGTGAGGGGTATCGAAAAATACTCGACAGTCGCAAAGAGCGTGAAGCGTTGCACATTCCCTTCCCGGCCCAGGTCAGTGCCACACTGCTGGAAAACACCATCAATAACGCACGCAAGTCAGTCGTGATCGCCGACATGGACCGCAAAGCGCTCTATGCCATGCACCAGGAGTTCATGGGTGGGGGGATCGAACGGACACCCGTCATGCTCGCCAACGTTGCCCATCACTTACAATTTCTCAATGAGATGAGTGAAATCAATGAGCGGCAGATAAAAGCCCTGGAACTCAAGGATCACTACCTGTTGGAGTTATTCAATCTGGGCCAGCCCGGCCTGGAAAGCTATAACCGCCTGACCATGAACCGCCCTGCCGAGCTTGGCGCATTGGCGATCAAGTACCAGCAACTCAATACCCTTAAATACCTGAGCGTCAAAATCTGGGACCATAGCGCCAACACCGAGTTGTATTCCGTGCTTGAGCCGCTGCACCCCCAAGTGCGCACCCACGCTGAACTCAGCACCCTTAGCCTGACGCCGGATGAGCGCCTGAACGTACTGGACAGTCTATTCCGGCACTACGGTCAGGCGCTGGACGCGCTGCAAAGCATGGCCATGGTTCATGCCGACAACTTGCACATGACGCCTTTCCAACACATACAAAAACTGCTGACAGAGCTGTACCAGGATGCCATGCAGCAGTTGGCCGCCGAGATCAAGCCTGAACCCCACACGGTCAAGCACCCTCCCAAGCATCCTCGGCCTGCTGACGGCGGCCCGCAGAAAAAGGTGATCAAGACCCGCAGGCAAGGCGTGTTGATCGGCGACCTGAAGCCTGCCGACGCAGCGTTTCCAATCGATAGGGTCGAAGTGCGCTCCGTAGAGGGTGACCAACTGCTGGGCACTTACTCACAGCGCGAGCACCAATGGGACGAAATCATAGAGATACGCCCCAGCGCCCCGCCGCCGCCGCCAGGCACGCGGGCACTGAGTGTGGTCAAAGGTGAGGCGCGCAAATACCTGCAGGAGCTCACGCCGATCCTCAAGCGTGAGGCCGGCTATGCAAAGGTTTCCAAGTTTCCTGTCGAGATCCAGGAGAGTCTGCAGAAGGAGGCTCGCCGATTCACCGAGCTGGCCGACGAACTCTATCGATCCATCCAGGCCAAGCCGGAGGATTCAAGAGTGCTTGCCGACCAGACCCTGCTGGACGAGATGCGAGCGGCGGTCACGACCTTGACCACCAAGGGCCAGGAACTGCGCGTCCAGTACTCACTGGAACTGCCGCCGAACGACGCTAACCTGGTGTACTTGCTGGACCAGGACCTCGTGCAACTGGCCAGGCTCGGCTCACGCATTGAGATGCGAGGCGTCCGACAGGATTTCATCCAGGAGTACGCGGTCAACGACAAACGCGGCTATCCGCTGTGGTATGCACATTTTCATTACGCCAAAGCCGACACACCCAAGCACGACTACACCGTGGCCCACCTGAAAAAAAAGAATCAACGTAAGGACAGTTACTACTCGCTCCTGGCCAACGCCCGGGGCCCACAAAGCGTGGTGGATGTGCACCATGGCACAATCGGCCGTGAACTGGCAGAGCGCCGGTTCCTGCCTTTGGCCCCGTAAACCCTGGAGCGAGCGTGCTCGCCAGGATCGTCAACGCTGACATGGGGAGTCTGGCACCGCGCAGCGCTCTCGGGTTCTTCGCGAGCCAACTCCCCCATCGACTCAGCGCTTGAGCTTGCGCTTATTGCGATACTGGTCGATCACCACCGCGATCACGATGATCAGCCCCTTGATGATGTCCTGGATGTACGCATCCACGCCGACAAAGGTAAACCCGCTGGCCATCACGCCCAGGATCAACGCGCCGATCACGGTGCCGGTGATGCGCCCCACCCCGCCCGCCAGGCTGGTGCCGCCGATCACCGCTGCGGCAATCGCATCCAGTTCATAGGACATGCCCATGCCGGCCTGGCCGGTCGCGGCACGTGCCGAGGCGACGACGCCAGCCAGGCCCGCGAGCAACCCGGCGATGCTGTAGACGATGATCAGATGGCGCTTGACGTTGATCCCCGACGTGCGCGCCGCCTGCATATTGCCGCCGATGGCGTAGGTGTACTTGCCGTACTTGGTGTAGCGCAGCGCGATATGGAAGATCACCGCCACCACCAGAAAGATGATCACCGGCATTGCGCCATGGCCGATCGCCGTGTACGAATCCGACAGCATGCTCACCGGCTGGCCTTCGGTGTAGTAACGCGCCAGGCCGCGGGCCGAGACCATCATGCCCAGTGTCGCGATAAATGGCGGGATCCCTGTGACCGCAATGATGCTGCCGTTGATCGCCCCTGCGAGCAGTCCCACCCCCAGGCCCATCGCCACCGGTATCCACACCGGCAAATCCGTCAGGCTGGGAAACACCGCGCGGGAAAAATCCGAAGTTTGCGCCAGGCTGGCGGCAATCATCGCCGACAGCGCCAGCACCGAGCCTGAGGACAAGTCGATGCCCGTGGTGATGATCACCTGCGTCACGCCAATCGCCAGCAGGCCGATAATCGACACTTGCAGGATCATCAGCACCAGACGTTGGGAATTCATCAGAAAGCTCTGGTCGCGCACGATCCAACCGAACATCTCAAACACCAACCCGATGCCGATCAGCACCAGGAAGATGCTCAGCTCGGTGGGCAAGCGCCTGCGGTGCTTGACCGGTGCCGTGGCAGGCTTGTTGTCTGTTATTGCGTTCATAGCCAATCACCTTCTTGTTCTGTGGCACAGGCCAGCCGCAGGCCTGCGCTGCTGTTCGTCAGTGGACGACGGTCATACCGGAAGCCAGCTGCATGACTTTTTCCTGGGTCGCCTCCGCACGGTCCAGGGTGCCCATCAGGTCGCCCTCGTGCATCACCATCACCCGGTCGCTCATGCCCAGCACTTCAGGCAGCTCGGACGAAATCATGATCACCGCCATGCCTTCGCTGGCGAGAAAAGCGATCAAGCGATAAATCTCGGCCTTGGCGCCGACGTCGATGCCACGGGTGGGCTCATCGAGAATCAGCAGGCGCGGGTTGGTCATCAGCCAGCGCGCCAGCAAGGCCTTTTGCTGGTTACCGCCGGACAAGGTGTCGATGCACTGCTCCAGAGACGGGGTTTTCACCCGCAGCTTCTTGCACATGTCTTCACACAACGCGCGCAGGGCCTTTTGCTGGATAAAACCGTTGCCCGAGTAGTGCGGCAGCACCGCCATTTCCATGTTTTCCAGCACCGACAGGCACGGGAACAGGCCGCTGAGCTTGCGGTCCTCGGTTAACAGCGCAAAGCCTTTCTCGATGGCCATGTGCGGGTCGCTGATGCGCACCGGCTTGCCGTCAAGGGTGATCTGCCCGCCAGAGCTTGGGGTAATGCCGAAAATAGTCTCCGCCACATTGGTGCGGCCCGAGCCCATCAACCCGGCGATGCCGAGGATCTCCCCGGCGTGCAGGTCGAACGACACCCCCTTGAACACGCCGTCCAGGCGCAAGTCGCGCACCGACAGCAGCAATTCGCCGATGGGCGCCTCACGCACCGGGAATAACTGGCTCAGTTCTCGGCCGACCATCATCGAGATCAGGCTGTCGCTGTTCATGCTGTCGGCGCGCTGCAGGCCGATGTAGTGGCCGTCGCGAAACACCGCGACTTCATCGGCAATGGCGAACACTTCGTTCATTTTATGCGTGATATAGACGATGCCTTTGCCCTGGGACCTGAGGTCGGCAATGATCGAAAACAGGTGGGCCACTTCCTTTTCGGTAATGGCCGACGTCGGTTCATCCATGATCAGAATGTCGGAGTCGTAGGACACCGCCTTGGCAATCTCGACCATCTGCCGTTCGGCGATGCTCAGGTTGCCGACGTGTTCTTCAGGGTCCAGGTTGATGCGCAAACGCGCCAGCAACTCGGCGGTGCAGCGGTGCATTTCGCGGTGGTTGACCATGTGCAGGCTGTTGAGCTGCTCGCGGCCGATCCAGATGTTTTCGGCGATGCTCATGTGCGGCATCAGGTTGAGTTCCTGGTGGATCATCGCGATCCCGGCCTTCTGCGCCGCCAGCGGCGTTTCAAACACGATCGGCTTGCCGCGCAGACGTATTTCACCGGCGTCGGGCTGGTAGATGCCGGCGATAATCTTCATCAGCGTCGACTTGCCTGCACCGTTCTCGCCCATCAGCGCCAGCACCGAGCCAGGGCGAACGCGCAGTTGCACATCGGCCAGGGCCACGACGCCGGGAAAGCCTTTGCTGATGTTGAGGATTTCCAGCAGGTAGGGTTCTTCCGGCGCCAGGGGCTGGATGCCGGGAGGCTGCGAGGCAACCGCTTGAGCAAGCATATCGGGTACTCCATCAGCAGGACGACCGTGGCCGCCCTGCTCGCTTATTGTTGTTATGAAGGGCTACTTGAAGTCTTTGACGTTGTCCGGCGTGATCAGCTTGAACGGAATGATCACGTTCTGCTCGACCGGCTCATGCTTGGCCATCTTGCGCGCCGCTTCCACCGAGCCGACGGCCTGCCCTTTCGCGTCCTGGAACGCCGACGCGGCCATGTCGCCCTTGGTAATCGCGTTCAAGCCATCCGGCGTACCGTCGACCCCGGCGATCAACACGCTGCCCGGTTTGGTGCCCGCCGATTTCAGCGCCATGGAGGCGCCGATGGCCATCTCATCGTTGTTGGCCAGCACCGCATTGAACTCACGCCCCTGGGTCAGCCAGTCGTTGACCAGCGTCATGCCGCGGTCACGCAGCCAGGTGCCGGTCTGTTCCTGTTCGATGGTGATGCCGGGGTACTTGGCCAGAACCTCTTTCACGCCTTTGGTGCGGTTGGTGGTGGAGTTGTTGGCCAGGTCGCCCAACAGGATCACGATCTTGCCTTTGCCACCGAGTTTGTCGGCGATGTACTGCATTTGCAGGCGACCGGCCTCGACGTCATCGGAGGTCACGGCCACCACATCTTTAGGCAAGTCTTTCTGATCGGGCCGGCGGTTGACGAATACCAGCGGAATGCCCGCCTTGGTCGCCGCACTGATGATGTTCTTGGTCGACGCGGTATCCACCGGGTTGACGATAATCGCGTCGACTTTCTGGCTGATGAAGTTCTCGACCTGGCTCAGTTGCTTGACCACGTCGGCGCGGGCGTCTTCAAACTGCAGCTGCACGCCATCGCCCTTGGGGTAGGACTTGGCTTGCTTGTCCATGTCCTCGCGCAGGTAAGTCAGAAAGGTGTCATCGAAGGCGGACATGCTCACGCCTACTTTGATATCGGCAGCCGAGGCAAAACCGCTGGCAAGCAGCATGGACAAGGCCAGCGCGGTGAAACGGATCGGGGTCTTCATGAACGGTCTGTCTCCAATTTCTTGTTGGTTTTGTGGACGTTGCGTTTTTCAGAGCGAGGAGGCCGGCAGCCGCACGATCGGTGCCCCCGGAATGCAGCACACCAGGGCGCCTTTGTTTTCGACGCACAGCACATTGAGGAAGGAGAAATAAAACGGCCGGGCGCGGGGCAGACCGCGTGGCGCTTGCTGGGCAGGGCGTAAAACTCGCAGTACAGCGTTGAAGATTTTCATCTGACGGTACCTGGTTGTTTTTGATCTTGTTTTTGTTGAGTCGCCCGGATCAAGCCCGAAGCGTACTTTTTGCAACCTGGAAAAGACTTTATTGGAAAATAATTTCCATATCAACCTGTTTTAGAATTTTATTCTATTTTTGTTGAAACCACCTGCTGGCGCTCGTTGCTAAGGCGCGCGGCGTCCAATATACGGGTGGTTTCCAGTGCGTCATAGGCGTTCACCGGCAGCGCTCCCTGCCCTTGCACGGCACTGTGCAACTGGCGATAGAACTGCGTCCAGCAGCCTTTCTCCGAAGGCACACGCTCGCGTTCCGCGCCTTGCTCAAACCAGCCCCAGCGTCGGTGCTCTTCAGCGCCCCAGTGCTCGCCTTCGGTTTTCGGCGTCTTGCCGGCCATCAGCGCTTCTTCCTGGCCATCAAGCCCGTCCACGGTGTAACAACCCAGGGTGCCGCTGACGCGAAAACGCGGGGCCTGACTGTTTTGCAGCGCACTGCCCCACAGGTGGGAAATCACGCCGTTGGCGTGGGTCAGCGAAACAAAAAAGCCGTGATCGAGGGTGGGGTGTTCCGGGCTGAACTGCAGTTGCGCGAACACCCGGTCCACCGGGCCGAACAGTTGCATCGCCTGGTCCACCAGGTGACTGCCGAGGTCGCGCAACCATCCGCCGCCGCTGGCATTGCCCACGGCTTGCGGATTGAAGCGCTCGACACGGGACTCAAAACGGGTGATCTGGCCCAGCGCACCGGCGTCGATCAGTTTGCGCAACGTGAGGAAGTCCGAGTCCCAACGCCGGTTCTGGTAAACGCTGAGCAACACGCCCTGGCGTTCGGCGGCGGTGATCAGTGCCTGGGCCTGTTCGGCATTGCTGGCGAACGGTTTGTCGCTGACCACCGCAACCCCATGTTCGATGGCTTCCAGTACCAGCGCCGGACGGCCCTTGAGCGTGGTGGAAATCACCAGGACGTCGACACCGGCCTCGACGATCTGGCCGATGGTGTCGTAGGCCTTGAGGCCGGGGTGGTCAGTCGCCAGTTGCTGGCGCCGCTCGGGTGAGCGTGTCACCACGCCGACAAACGTTGCGCCGGGCAACGTTGCAATCAACGGTGCGTGAAAAAAACGGCCGCCGTGGCCGTAGCCAACTAGTCCGATTCGCATAGATGCGCTCCTTCATGAAGTGGAAACCCAGTTCAAATGTGGGAGCTGGCTTGCCTGCCAAAGCAGCGTGTCAGTCAATGAACCCGCCACTGAAAGACCGCTATCGCAGGCAAGCCAGCTCCCACACTGACTGCATTCCACCTGCCCGAAAATGATCCTTGATCGTTCCTGCGCAGAGCGTTGGAATGATCGATTGCTTATTGGCACAGCTCGCGGGTTACCCGCTCCAGCATCATCCGGTTGGATTCATCCGGCCGGTCTTCCCAGGCAAACACCGAAACCGTGGCGATGCCGTCGAACTTGATCTCGCGCAAGGTGCCGAAAAACGCCTCCCAGTTGACCTCGCCCTGACCGATGTCCAGGTGCTGATGCACCGTGGCGGTAACGCCCGGCGGGTTGACGATGTAGCGCAGGTTCGACGACGCGCGGTGGTTATAGGTGTCGGCAATGATCAAGTGGCTGAGCTTGGAACCGGCGTACTTGAGCATCGAGGCGATATCGCCTTTGCCGTCGTCATAAAAGAAGGTGTGCGGCGCGGCGTAGAGGTAGTTGATCCAGTCGCGGTCGAGGCCGCGAATGATGTCGACCGACTCGTTGTTGCGCTCACAGAAGTCATACGGATGCGCCTGGATATCCAGCTTGATGCCTTCACGCTCGAACTCCGGGATCAGCTCGTCCATGGAGCGCATGAACTGGTTTTCGCACACCAGCGGGTTGTCGGACTGGCCGGTGAATTCGGTGTTGACCAGCTCGCAGTCCATTTCCACGGCGATCTGGATCGCACGCTTCCAGTTGCGCACGGCGGCGACGCGCAGGCCTTCGTCGGCCGCGGCCCAGTGGTACATCGGCAGCAGCGATGACAGTTGCACACCGGCGTCGCTCAAGGCCTTGCGAAATTCCTTGATGCGCGCACGGTCAACGCGGGCGGCTTTGTAAAAGGGCAGGAAGTCTTCGCGGGGCGACAGTTCGATGTGTTGGTAGCCGAGTTCGGCGGCCTTGTCGACCATCTGGCCAAGGGGCAGATGGCGGTACATGTAGGGGTCTAAGGCGATACGCATAGGTGAAACTCCCGTATCTGAAATTGGAATCCGCTCGAATGTGGGAGCTGGCTTGCCTGCGATAGCGGTCATCAGGCGGCATTTATATTGAATGTGCCGCCGTCTTCGCAGGCAAGCCAGCTCCCACACTGATCCGGTTCCTCCAGTGCAATAGGTGTCAGCCGTAAAAATGTGGGCGCTCTGGCAGGCCGACTTTCACAATCTGCTCACTGCGTTGCGCTTCAATGCACGCATCCGCCGCCACCGCTGCCGCAAACCCATCCCACGCCGACGGCCCGCCCACGTGCCCGGCGCGTACGCCGTCGATGAACGCCTGCAGTTCGACGTCGTAGGCGCCGATAAAGCGGTCCTTCCAGTCCATCAGAATCGCATTCGACAGCTTGGCCTCGCTGCGCAGTTGCACCTGCGAAGGCTCCGGCAGTTTGGCAATACCGGTCTCCCCCACCACTTCGCACTGAATGTCGTAGCCGTACTGGCAGTTCACAAACACTTCCACGTCGATGCGCGTGCCCTTGGCGGTTTCCAGCAGCACGATCTGCGGGTCACGCAAGTGGGCCAACGCCTTGCTCGACTTGCGTGGGAACACCACCTGCACCGACACGTAGTCGTCGTTGAGCAACCAGCGCAACACATCCAGTTCATGGATCAAGGTGTCGGTGATCGCCATGTCGGTCTTGTAGTTTTCGCCCACCGTCGGGTTGCGGTGCGCGCAGTGCAGCATCAAAGGCTCGCCGATCTGGCCGCTGTCGATGACCGCCTTGAGGGCGCGATAACCTTCGTCGTACGGGCGCATAAAGCCCACTTGCACCAGGCGCTTGCCGAAGGCGATTTCGGCATCGACGATTTTGCGGCAGCCTTCTGCAGTGACGGCCAAGGGCTTTTCGCAGAACACCGGCTTGCCGGCAGCGATGGCAGCGAGCACGAATTCTTCGTGGCTCGGGCCCCAGGAAGTCACGAGAATTGCCTCGACCTGCGGCGAGTTGATCAACGCATGGCCGTCCGCGTACACCTCGGCGGTCAGCTGCAAATCAGCGACGACCCTGGCGGCTTGCTCAAGGTTGATGTCGGTCACCGCCACCACCTGGCTATTGAGCAGGGTCTGGCTGCACCGACGGATATGGTCCCGGCCAATGGCGCCCGTACCGATAACGCCCAACTTCAAAGACATACAAACACTCCTCTTGTTATTAGTACTGCCGGGCCTTGGCCAGGCGTTCATTGAGTTGTTTGGCCACCGCGTCAGTGCGCGCGCTGGTCGAGACCTGCGCCACCCCGACCCGCCACCACGACAGGTATTTGTGGATCATGGTCTTGGGCAGAACCTTGATATCGATCAGCGTCGACACCGTTTGCGTACGTGCATCGGCCAACGCCGCCTGCAACTGTTCCACCGTGCTGACCTTGTAGGTCTTGCAGCCATAGGCCGCCGCACTCATGGCGAAATCCACCGGCACAAAACCGCCGTCGAGCTTGCCGGTCTCCGGGTTGCGGAAGCGAAACTCGGTGCCGAAGCTGTCCATGCCGTGTTCCATCTGCAGGTTGTTGATGCAGCCGAAGGTCATGTTGTCGAGCAGCACCACGTTGATCTTGCGCCGCTCCTGGATCGAGGTGGCCAGCTCCGAGTGCAGCATCATGTAGGAGCCGTCACCCACCAGCGCATAGACCTCGCGCGCCGGCTCGGCCAGCTTCACGCCCAGGGCCGCGTTGACCTCGTAGCCCATACACGAATAGCCATACTCGACGTGGTAGGTGTTGACGCTCTTGCTGCGCCAGCTGCGCTGCAAGTCGCCCGGCAAGCTGCCGGCGGCGGCGACGATGATGGCGTCGTCGGCCAGGGTTTCGTTGAGCACGCCGAGCACGCGGCTTTGGGTCAGGCAGGAACCGGTCAGCTCGATAAACTCGCGCAGCACGGCCGGGTCCATGTGGTCGTTGATTTCCGGGACGAAATTGTCCGTCTGGTAGTCGGCCTGGTAGATGCGGTCCACCTCGGCCTCCAGCTGCGCCTTGGCGTCGCGTGGCTGGTCCGCCCAGTCGGAACGGTAGTCGCCCAAGGCATCCGCCAACGCCTCCAGGCCCACCCTGGCATCCGCCAGCAGTTGCACGCCGTCCAGTTTCAGGGCATCGCAAGGGCTGATATTGAGGTTGAGAAACTTGACCTCAGGGTGCTTGAACAGCGACTTCGACGCGGTGGTGAAGTCGGTGTAGCGCGTACCGATGCCAATGATCAGGTCCGCTTCCGGGGCCAGCAGGTTTGCCGCCAGGCAGCCGGTTTCACCGAGACCGCCCAGGTTCAGCGGGTGACTGGAGACCACTGCGCTTTTGCCTGCCTGGGTTTCGGCGAAGGGGATGTCAAAGCGTTCGGCAAACGCTTGCAGCGCGGCATTCGCGCCGGCGTATTTGACCCCGCCGCCGCAGATGATCAGCGGTTTTCGCTTGCCTCGAAACGCAGCCAACGCATCGCCGATCATCGCTTCAGTCGGCGGCCGGCGTTCGATACGGTGCACACGTTTTTGCAGGAAGTAGTCGGGATAGTCCCAGGCTTCAGCCTGTACATCCTGCGGCAGGGCCAACGTGACGGCGCCGGTTTCCGCGGGGTCAGTGAGCACGCGCATCGCATGGATCGCAGCAGTCATCAGTTGCTCGGGGCGGTTGATGCGGTCCCAGTACTTGCTCACGGAACGGAAGGCATCGTTGGTGCTGATGCTCAAATCGTGAAACTGCTCGATCTGCTGCAGCACCGGGTCGGGCTGGCGGCTGGCATAGACATCGCCGGGCAACAGCAGCAACGGAATACGGTTGGCCGTGGCGGTGGCGGCGGCGGTAATCATATTTGCCGCGCCCGGCCCCACCGACGAGGTGCACGCGTAGATCTTGCGGCGCAGGTGCTGCTTGGCAAACCCGATGGCGGCGTGGGCCATGCCTTGCTCATTGCGGCCCTGATGCACCACCAGATCGCCGCTGTCCTGCTCCAGCGCCTGGCCCAGCCCCAGCACGTTGCCGTGGCCGAAAATGGTAAAAACCCCGGCGACAAACTTGCTCTGCACGCCATCGACTTCGATGTACTGGTTATCCAGAAACTTCACCAGGGCCTGGGCCATGGTCAATCTTGTTGTGGTCATCACTTGCACCTTGAGTGAATGCAGATCCATTGTTCAACACAGATCTAATGTGGGAGCTGGCTTGCCTGCGATGGCGGTGTATCAGCCAACTGTTTATCAACTGACAGACTGCTATCGCAGGCAAGCCAGCTCCCACAGGTTGATTGGCGTCAGGTTCGAGGGTTTTGTAAATGGGCGATGCTCGCCCCCAATGCCTGCTGGATATCCGCCAGCGCATGCACGCTTTCAGCAAACGGCTCGAAAGACAGATAACCGCCGTAGCCGGTGCTGAGCAAGGTGTCGATCTGCGCGGCATTGCCGAGGATATCGCCCTCGCCCACCAGCACGCGGTGGCCGTCGCGAATGGCATTGAGCGGAGCGTCGCGATCCTCGACGCCGGAGATATGCACGAGGCCAGTCAGCTGCGGGAAGAATTCCTGTTCGCCAGCCAGGTGATGGTGAAAGGTGTCGTGCACCAGGCGGAACACATCCAGGCCGCCAATCGCCTGGATCGCATCCACGGCCACACGCTTGCGGCGCAGCGCGCATTCTTCAAAACCCAGCGGCTCGATGAAACCGAGAATCTTGTACTCGCGCAGGATCGGCGCCAACTCGCTCAACGCCGTGCGCAAACCGGCCGCGCGTTGGGCTTCGTTGCGGGTATCGCCGCGCTCGTTCAGCGGGCACATCACCAGGCCTTGCGCACCGCACTCACGCGCATAGGTGGCGAGTTTGATCGCCTGGGCACGGCGCTCGTCATTCCACACATCAAACGGGTACAGCGCGTTAATCGACAGCACCGTGATGCCTTGCACCGCGCACAACTCACGCACGCGGCTGGCGGGTGTGCCGAATTCGATTTCGTGGCCTTTGAGGTCGTTGCGAATCTCGATGGCATCGCACTTGAGCGCGGCCGCCAACTGAATGAAATCCGGCAGGGACAGGTCGGGCGCGACCATGCGGTTAAGGGCAAAACGTAGCGGCGACTTCATTGTTGTTGTTCTCCGTTCAAACCGGTCAGAGGTCCAGCAGCCAGCTGTGCTGCGGGTCGTTATGGAAATGCCAGGCGCGCTTGGGGCCGGCCATCACGTTCAAGTAATACGACTCGTAGCCATACGGCACGCTGACCGGGTGATACCCCTTGGGCACCACCACCAGGTCGCTGTTTTCCACAGCCATGGCCTGGTCGATGCTGCGATCGTCGGTGTACACGCGCTGGAACACGAAGCCCTGGGGCGGGTTGATCTGGTGGTAGTAGGTCTCTTCGAGAAAGCTCTGGTGCGGCAGGTCGTCGGTGTCGTGCTTGTGCGGCGGGTAGCTGGACGAGTGCCCGGACGGCGTGCGCACTTCCACCACCAGCAGCGAATGGGCCGGCTCGCTGTCGGGCAGGATGTCACACACATACCGGGTGTTGGCGCCCTTGCCGCGCACGCTGCGCTTGCACTGCTCGGGGCGAATCAGGCGCGGCTCAAAACCTGGGGCACCGGGTGCGGCGCACACGGCGATTTGCACGTCGCTCAACGCGGTCACCTGCGCATCGGTGCCGGGCGGCAGGTAGGCAGCGAAGGGCGATTTTTCTTCGAACACCGACTGACGATCCCCCAGGTTCTGCCAGTTGAAGCCCTCGCCTTGGATATTCACCCGGCCGCTGAGCAGCACCAGGCACAGCTCCTGATCACCGGCGGTGACCGGCAACGTTTCACCCAGGCTCAGGCGGTAGGCGGCAAAGCCTACGTACTCCAGGCGCCCTTCTTCCAGGGCAACCATGGTTTGCCCGCGTTTGCTGCTCTTGACCAACAAGCTCATCACTTAAGTCCTCTCGCTGAGAAGCGTGCGCAACGTGTCGTAGCCCTTTTTCGCGTAGATATAGCTGGGCGCTACGGCCGGGTCCTGCTCGGCTTCCACCACCAGCCAGCCTTCGTACTTGGCCGCCAACAGCACGTCGAGCAACTCGGCAAAGTCGATATCGCCGTCACCGGGCACGGTGAAGGTGCCGTTGACGATGCAGTCAGGAAAGCTCCACATCTGGTTGCGCGCCAGTTGCACCACCGGTTTGCGCACGTCCTTGAAATGCACGTGGCAGACGCGATCAATGTGTTTGCGCAGCACCTCGACAGGCTCACCACCGCCCATGTAGCAGTGGCCCGAATCGAACAGCAGGCCGACTTCCGGGCCGGTGCGACGCATCAACTGGTCAATGTCGTCGGGGGATTCGACGTAGGCGCCCATGTGGTGGTGGTAGGCCAGGCGCACGCCTTGGGACAGGGTGAAACGCGCCAGTTCGGTAAGTTTGTCGGCGTATTCCTGCCAGGCGTGTTCACTGTAAAAACGCGGACGTTCGATCAGGCGTACCCTGGCGCCCTGGATCGAATCGGCGACTTCGCCGTAGACCAGCACCTTGGCGCCGTTGAGTTTGAGCAGCTCGACGTGACCGGCGATGGCCTCGATTTCTTGCGCCACCGAACGCCGTGCCAGGCGGCTGGAATACCAGCCAGAGACCAGTGCCAGGTCATAAGGGCGCAGCACGTCGCCGACGCCTTTGGCGTCCTTGGGGAATTTGCCGTTGAGTTCAAAACCTTCGTAGCCGATCTCCTTGCCTTCGCCCAGAGCGGTGCTCAAGGGCGTTTCACCGCCCAGGGCCGGCAGGTCGTCGTTGCTCCAGGAGATCGGGTTGATGCCAATTCGGATTGCGGGCATGGCTGCACCTTTTATTGTTTTTCAGATTCACTGATATCTGGCTTGTGTGGGAGCTGGCTTGCCTGCGATGGCATCAGCCCGGCGTATCTGATGGACCGAGATGTCTGCATCACAGGCAAGCCAGCTCCCACATTTGAGCGTGTTTAACTTCTAGCACTGCGCCAGGCGTTGATGAGCTGTTCGAAGGTGCCCTGCACCTGCTCGATCAGCGTTTGATCATCAATCTCCCCCGCCATCCATGCGCGGCTCGGTTCCTGGAAGATCGTACGACCCACGGCAAACCCTCGGCAGGTGCTGCTTTGGCTCGCTTGCCGGAAGCCATCGGCGAGGCATTCGGCTGAAGCGTTCAGGCCCAGCAGCACCACGCCACGGCAGTACGGGTCGCGCTCCTGGATCAGTTCGTCGAGTTTTTTCCAGTCCTGCGCCGACTGCGCCTCGATCTTCCACCACGCCGGGTAGATGCCCAGGTTGTACAGGCGCTTGAGGCTGCGATAGAGCACGTCGGGATAGGTGGACGGGTGATCCTTGGGCGGGATGACTTCCAGCAGCAGCTCATGGCCGCTGACCAGCGAGGCCTCGTACACCGCCTTCAGTTGCGCTTCCTGTTCCAGGCGCAGCATCGGCTCGTCATCAGGGTGGTATTGCACCAGGCACTTGATGATTTGCTCCTGGGGCCAGGCAATCAGGTTGCTGCCCACCGAGCGCCCGTGTTCAAACGCCAGCGGCCGCGAGTTCTGCACCTCCACCGGGCGCGCGATCCACCAGCCGCGACCGCTGGCGGCGTTGAGCGCGTCCTGGCCGAAACGCTGGTCGGCCAACAGGCCCACGTCGGCTTCGACGCCCTGCTCGCGCAGCTTGGCTTCGACGCGTTCGATGGCTTGGATAAACAGCTGCTTGATGTCGCTGATGCGGGTTGGGGCCTGGCCGCCTTTTTGCGCCAGGTCCACCAGTTGCCAGCGATGGTCGAAGGCAAACACGAACAGCTGCTTCCAGGCTTTGCGCGGCACCGTGACGCGGTGCAGACGCTGCAAGGTGACGTCTTGATCGGGCCGGGTGATGGGCACCGGGCTGTTGAACAGGTAATCCAGCTCGGCAGGCGTGGGCATGGCCGGCGCGCAGGCGTGGCGGGACACCACCAGGCCGCCACAGGCGTTGGCCAACTGGCTGCAACGCTCGTCGCTGGCGTCGTTGATCCAGCCGCTGAGAAAGCCCGACATGAACGCATCGCCAGCGCCCAGCACATTGAGCACCTCGACGCGCACGCCGGGGTAGATGGCGCCGTCTTCCAGCCGCGCGGGGATCGCGCCGTGGATCACCGTGCAGCCCTGCGGGCCGAGCTTGACCACCAGGGTGGCCGGGGTCAGGTCACGCACAGTGCGCAGCGCGGTGAGCAAATCTTCACTGCCGCCGGCGATCAAAAATTCTTCTTCGGTGCCAACGATCAGGTCAAAGCGCGGCAGGATTTTCTGCACATGCTGGCTGACGTTCTGGTCGGCGACAAACCGGGTCTCGCCGTCGGCCTTGCCCGCCAGGCCCCACAGCACCGGGCGGTAATCGATATCGAGCACGCGCTTGACGTTGTGTTTGGCCGCGTAGTCCAGGGCCTGGATGCTGGCCTTGTACACGCCATCGGTGGAGAAATGCGTGCCGGTGATCAGCAAGGCTTTGCTGGAGGCAATAAAGGCCTCGCTGATGTCTTCGGCGCGCAGGGCCATGTCGGCGCAGTTTTCACGGTAGAACACCAGCGGGAAGGTTTCGCGGTCCTTGAGGCCCAGCAGCACCAGCGCGGTGAGGCGTTCCGGGTCGACCTTGATGCCGCTGACATCGCAGCCTTCGCGGGCCAGGGATTCCACCAGGAAGCGGCCCATGTGGTCGTCGCCCACCCGGCTCAACATCGCCGATTTAAGCCCCAGCCGTGCGGTGCCGAAGGCGATATTGGCGGAGGACCCGCCGAGGTACTTGGCGAAGCTGGACACGTCCTCAAGTCGCGCACCCACTTGCTGTGCGTAGAGGTCGACGCCCAGGCGTCCGAGGCAAATCAGATCCAATTGACGCCCACTGGCAAAACGAGTCTGGCCCATGCTGGCTCCTGTTATTTTTATCAGCCTGCGTGGTACCGCCGTGGTGGCGGCACACGCTCTTGGTGAAAGCAGACTAGAACGTCCGGCGGCCGCAATCAATATTTATTCCATAATTATTTTTAGTGGAATATTTTTTCCAATAAGCCAGCATAATGGCCTGCCAGCCTTCCTGCATCGTTTCAGCAGGCCACGGCCACCGTGATGCCGGGGTATTTTTTTGCGCCTACCCTGTAGACTTGCGCCCACCCATCAGCGCATCAGAAGAACACGCCAGAAGGATTGCCCATGTCCCGCACCGATCCCGAGACCACCCTGGAAGAGACTATTGCCAGCCCTCCGATCAATGCCGAGCGCCTGTTGCAGCTGATCACCGACGAATACGAAAGCCTGCCACGCCAGCTCAAACGCATCGCCAGCTACATGAGCCAGCAAAGCGACCGGATCATGGTCGACCGCATCAGCGACATCGCCCGCGAGTGCGAAGTGCACCCTTCGGCCATCGTGCGGTTCTCCCAGCGGTTCGGTTTCAGTGGTTTCAGTGAGATGCAGGCGCTGTTTCGCGAGGCCTACACCCACAAGACCACGCCGGTGCAGAACTACCAGCAACGCATCCGCAGCATGATCGCCAACAAGTCGCAAAAGGCCAGCGGCGGCGACCTGGCGCGCGAATGCGTGAACGCCACCCTCTCCGGCATCGAGCGCCTGGGGCTGGAACTCGATGATGTGGCCTTCGAGAAAGCCGTGGACCTGGTGGTCAATGCCGACAATATCTACGTGGTGGGCGTGCGCCGCTCCTTCGCGGTGGCCGATTACCTGGTCTACAACCTGCAGCACACCAACAAGCGCATTCACTTGATTTCCGGTTTGGGCGGCAGTTACCGCGAGCAGATGCGCAGCGTGCGTGCCAATGACCTGGTGATCGCCATCAGCTTTACGCCGTATGGCAAAGAGACTCAGCATTGCCTGCGCATTGCCCAGCATCACCAGGCCAAGACCTTGATCATCACCGACAGCAACCTGTCGCCCCTGGCCAAACGGGCGAACGCGGTGCTGTTGGTGAATGAAGGGTCGTCGTTTGCGTTTCGCTCGCTGAGCGCCACGTTGTGCCTGTGCCAGGCATTGTTTATTGCGGTGGCGTATCGGTTGGAGTTGAAGGTGGATGAGATTCATGAACAGGTGGGGTTCGACGACTGATCTTCTGGTACTGAAGATCCGCTGTGGGCGCGGGCTTGTTCTGGTGAGCCGGTTTATTGTGGCGAGCGGGCTTGTTGTGGCGAGCGGGCTTGCCCCGCGTTGGGGCGCGAAGCGGCCCTGAAACCTGACGCCACGGTCTATCAATGAGCGCGCGGCGGCCTTATTGGGGCTGCTTCGCAGCCCAACGCGGGGCAAGCCCGCTCGCCACGACAGACCGGCTCACCACAACAAGCTTGCTTGCCACAGCAAGCCCGCTGGCCACGACAATCATTGGCGCGGCGATGCGGCTCATGCCTTCGGTGATGGCCGCCAGCAGGTCACCGTCCTTGCGCTCAGCCCAGGCGTTTTTCAGGTAGAGCACAGCATGACCAGGATTAAACGCAGGAAGACGACTCATGGGGCGCGGGTTAAGCCGCCGTTAATAATTGCGTGAGCACTCGGCCGTGATAGCGAATCTGCGCCAGGGTCAGCGCGGTGTAGCCGATGATCACCGCCGGCGGCAAGCTCGCCGCGACGCAGAACTTGCCCAGTGGCTGCAAGGTCAGCCCGGCCGCGGCGGCGCGGGTGCAGAATTCGCTTTCCTCGACACCGCTTGGCAGCCACAGCACAAAGTGCAACCCGGCTTGCTGGCCGCTCACCGGGCATTCATCCGGCAGACAAGCGAGCAGCGCATCGCGACGCGCCTGATAAGCCTGGCGCGAAGCCCGCAGGTGCCGCACAAACGCGCCGCTGGCGAGAAACTCCACCAGCCCCGACTGATCCGTCGCGCCCACCGAATGCCCGGTGAGTTGCAGGGTGCGCAGCAACGCGGGGCGCAACGCCTTGGGCACCACCATGAAACCCACGCGCAGGCCCGGGAACAGGTTTTTGTTGAAGCTGCCGCAGTAGATCACCCGGTCGCCGGAATCCAGGGATTTGAGCGCCGCCAGTGGCGCGCTGTTGTAGTTGTATTCGCTGTCGTAGTCGTCTTCGACCACCCAGGCGTCGGCGCGGGCGGCCCAATCCAGCAGCGCCAGGCGGCGTGAAACCGACAGGGTCATGCCCAGCGGCGCCTGGTGCGCCGGTGTCACATAGGCCAGGCGCGCCGTGTCGGGGAGTTGCGCGGTATCAAGACCTTCGGCTGTCACCGGGACCGGCACCACCTGCGCACCGGCCAGGCTGAACAGGCGGCGTGCCGGTGTGTAACCGGGGTCTTCCACGCACGCGGTGTCACCGGGTTTGAGCAGCATGCGCGCGATCAGGTCCAGGCCATGGCGAATGCCGGTGGTGACAACGATTTCGTCCGCCTCGCAGTGCATGCCGCGATAACTGCGCACGTAGTCGGCGATCTGTTCACGCAACGCGGGCAAGCCGGCCGGGTGGGCGGCCTCCAATACGCCTGGCCCCGCAGACAGCAAGCCTCGGGAGATGCACCGCGCCCAGGTTTTCAGGTCGAACAGGCTTGCGTCCGGGCGTCGCGCGACAAAGGGGACGTGGCTTTGCACACCCGCGTCGGGCTGATCCGGTATGGCCGCGCGGCGTGAACTTGCGCTGGGCGCCGGCGCCGCAATGAATTGCTCGGGGATCACCGCGCTGACGCGCGTGCCGGAACCCGCCACGCGCTGCACGTAACCTTCACTGTGCAAGCGCTCGAACGCCGCTTCAAGCGTGCCGCGCGACACCAGCCAGCGTTCGGCCAGGCTGCGGGTAGACGGCAAGCGGCTGCCGGCGGGCAATTGCCGATTCAGGATGGCGGCGCGCAGTGCGTCGTAGGCGCCCTGCTGCTTGCCGGCGTCCAGGCTATCGGGGCGCGGCAGGTCCAGGTGGGAGGCGGCTTTTCCTCGGCTCATAGTGGTCCATTCATAAGAGGCACAAGTGGCCCTGAGGATTAAACCACATACCCGCTAGAGTTCGAACTCTACTCCTTGCGAAGAAGCTTCCCATGACGCAACGCGCCCTCTCCTCCGGGTTCTGGCTGGTGCTGCTGACCGTACTCATCGGCCTGCCACGTATCACCCTGGACATGCACCTGCCAGCCCTGCCCGCCATGGCCGACGACTTCCACGCCAGCGACAGCCAGTTGCAGCTGACCCTCACGCTGTACGCCCTGGGCTCGGCCATTTCCTTGCTGGTCAGCGGCCCGTTGACCGACCGCTTCGGGCGCCGCCCGGTGCTGCTGAGCGGGCTGTTGGTGTACGCGGTCGCCACCGTGGCCTGCGCGCTGGCCGACAGCATTGGTGTGCTGATCGTCGCCCGCCTGTTTCAAGCCTTGGGCGGTTGCTGCACCACGGTCATCGGCCGGGTGATCGTGCGCGATTACTTTGACCGTCATGAACAGGCGCGCCTGCTTGGCCTGATCTCCATGGCCATGGCGATTTCGCCAATGGCCGCACCGGTGCTGGGCAGCCTGATGCTGCCGTTCATCCATTGGCGCGGCCTGTTTATCGTATTGGCCGTGATCGGCGTGACGCTGTGCCTGGTGGTGCTTCGCCGGCTGCCGGAAACCCGTCCACCGGAAGTCGCCGCCGCGCCGCCGAGCAACCTGTTGCGCCTGTACGGCCAGCTGTTGCGCGACCGTTATTTCCTGCGGTACTCCCTGGCAATCGGCTGCGTGTACAGCACGTATTTCCCATTTATCAGCGAGTCGTCGGCTCTGCTGCAACGCGGCTTTCACTTGTCGGCCTCGGCCTACGCGCTGGTGTTTGCCGCGACGATCAGTGGCTACATGCTCGGCGCCAACCTGTTCCGCCGACTGGTGCTGCGCGTTGAAGCCGATCAGTTGATCAGTGCCGCCATCGCCTTGAATGTGCTGGGTTGCGTGATGCTCGCCGGGGCCACGGTCGCCCTGCCCCAGGCCTGGCTGGCGATTGTGCTGCCGATGGTGGTGATCATGGTGTCGGTGGGGATGGTGATTCCGGCCTGCCAGCTGTCGGTGTTGCAGCCTTACGGCGCGATTGCCGGGACCGCGTCGGGGTTGTTCTTCTTTATCCAGATGTTCCTGACGGCCGTGAGCAGTTGGGCCACCGGGATGCTGTCGGACGGCACCTCGCAACCCCTGGTGATCATGACGTCAGTGGCCAGCGCATTGCTGGTCGCAGGTTGGCGGGCCTTGCAACAAAAAGCCGCGCCTGTGGGTCAGGCGCGGCTTGGGTGAAGCGCGATCAGGATCAGTGCATGAAGATCGCGATCAGAATGATGAGCGGGATAGGCACACCGAGGAACCAAAGCAGTAATGAGCGCATGTTGTTCTCCTTGATTAACGAACGTAGTTTTCAGTTTCGACGTACACCACGGCGTCACGACGACGACCGCCGAAGGTGGCAGCGAAACTGGCAAAGAAGGCACCGATCAACAGCGCAATGAAGGTCCACAGCGAGGTGTAGGCAGCCACTTTGGCGGCAGTGTCAGCAGCTTGCTTGGCTTTGACCTTGGCGTCTTCGATGGCTTTACGGGCATCGCCGTACACCTTGTCGATCCGCGCTTCGGCGTCAGCCTGGCTGAGGTTGGTGCGCTGGCTGATCAACTGAGCCAGGTAGGTACGGTCTTCAGGGGCCAGTTGGCCGTCGTTGCTCAGGGTGCGAGTGAAGATGCGCGCTACAACGCCATGCACGGCGTCATCGCTGACCGCGGCTGGGCGATCATCGCGAAACAGGCTGTCGACGTAGTAGTCAAAGTCGCCGCTGGTGGCGCCTTTGGCTGCACTGCCGGCTGCCTGAGTCAGGCCACTGGCGGCGCTCGAAGCGACACCGGCGCCGGCTTTAACGCCGCCGCTGACCACACTGCTCACCGAGCCGACGACCAGCACTGCGGTCACCAGCGTAGCGACTGCCCAAGCAAGGAAACCGTGGGCGGTGTCGCGAAAGTACACTTCGTCACCGTGCATGTTGGCCCACTTCACACGCAAGCGGCCGGCAATGTAGCCGCCCAGGCCCGATGCGACGATCTGGGTGAACGCCAGCCAGACAATCGTGGAAATGCCAAGCCCTTTGGCGCTGATACCGCTGTCGGCCCACGGCGACACCGCCGAAAAGCCCAGGCCGAAGCCCAGCAGCACGAGGATCAGCGACAGTGCGGCCGCCGCAGCGGCCCCGGCGAAAATTGCCCCCCAGGAAACCCCAGAGTGCGAGCTCGATTCTTGCAGCGTGGATGACGATGTGATCATTGTTGTTTTGCTCCCGGCAGGAAAAATAGTGTTACAACTCTCAAAAGGGACAGTGCAGGCACCATGCCAGCCGAGCGAAAAAATAAATCCCTTATATTTCAACAAGATACAAAAATTGAACTAACTTAAACCATGCAAGTTGCAAGAAATGATCGAAAACAGCGTGCTTTATGCAATCCCCCAACGCCCACGGCCCGTGTGGACGCTGGCCGGCATGAAAGTTGTGTCAGTTTTGCCAAGATGAAGTTTAATTTAGGAAGCGTTCAGGCATTTCTTGGCAAAATGCCCCCACTTCTAGTGTGAATCGCTCACCAGGTAATCCTATGACCCGTATTTTGACCATCGAGGATGACGCCGTTACAGCCCGCGAGATCGTCGCCGAGCTGAGTAGCCATGGACTGGATGTAGATTGGGTGGACAACGGCCGTGAAGGCCTGGTCCGCGCTGTTAGTGGTGATTACGATCTGATCACCCTCGACCGTATGCTGCCGGAACTCGATGGCCTGGCCATCGTCACGACCCTGCGCACCATTGGCGTGTCGACGCCGATCCTGATGATCAGCGCCCTTTCCGATGTTGACGAGCGGGTACGCGGCCTGCGGGCCGGCGGCGATGACTACCTGACCAAGCCGTTTGCGTCCGACGAAATGGCCGCCCGCGTTGAAGTGCTGCTGCGGCGCAAAAGCACGGTCAAGGAGTTCGAAACCGCCCTGCGCGTTGCCGACCTCGAACTCAACCTGATCAGCCGCGAAGCCAGCCGCGCCGAACAGCCGCTGAGCCTGCTGCCCACCGAATACAAACTGCTCGAATTCCTGATGCGCAACACCGGGCAGATCCTGTCGCGCATGATGATCTTCGAAGAAGTCTGGGGTTATCACTTCGACCCGGGCACCAACCTGATCGACGTGCACATCGGTCGCCTGCGCAAAAAAATCGACCCGCCGGGCCTCACGCCGCTGATCCGCACGGTACGAGGTTCCGGTTATGTCATTGCTGAACCCCTCTAAAGGCTGGCGCTCCTCCAGCAGCCGCCTGCTGGCGCTTTACAGTTCGCTGTTCGTCGCCTGGAGCTGCATCCTCATGGGGGTGCTGTATTACGAGGTGTCGGGTTACCTGGGTGACCTGTCGCGTCACTCGCTGATGCAGCGTCAGCACCTGTTTCAACGCTTCGACGGTGAAGAACTGGTGGAAGCCCTGACCACCAGCATGACCTTTGACATGAAAGGCGTGGACGCCTACGGCCTGTTCGATGAGCAATTTCGCCCCTTGAGCGGGCCGATCCGCGCAGTGCCACCGGACCTGCCGCTGGACGGCAAGATTCACGCCCTGGCCAACTGTGTCGACTCTGACGACCCGAAACTGCCCAAGGACAGCTGCGATGCGGTGGCCACCCACACCGAAGACGGCCGCTGGCTGGTATTGGTGCGCGCCAACGGTTCGCTGTTTGGCGTGACCCGGATCATCTGGCATGCGCTGCTGTGGGCACTCTCCCTGACGATTATTCCCGGTGCTGCCGGTTGGCATTTGTTACGCCGTCGCCCGCTGCGGCGCATTCGCGGGATTCAGGCCAGTGCCGAGGCCATCGTCGCCGGTGACCTGACGCACCGCCTGCCGTTGTCTGACCGACGCGACGAACTGGACATGCTCGCCGCCATCGTCAACGCCATGCTCGACCGCATTGAGAAGCTGATGAACGAGGTCAAGGGTGTGTGCGACAACATCGCCCACGACCTGCGCACGCCGCTGACGCGCTTGCGCGCGCAGCTCTACCGCATCAAACAAGAGGCAGAGGAAAACTCCGTCTACGCGGTGAAACTGGACGATGCGATTGCCGAAACCGATACGCTGATGGCGCGCTTTCGCGGGCTGTTGCGCATCTCGGAGCTGGAAGACCACCAGCGCCGTTCGGGTTTCCTGGTGATGGACCCGCTGCCGCTGTTGCGCGAACTGCATGACTTTTACCTGCCCCTGGCAGAAGAAGGCGAATTGCAGCTGCGCCTCGAAGTGCCCGACTCGCTGCCGTGGATTACCGGCGACCGCGCACTGTTGTTCGAAGCCTTGGCCAACCTGTTGAGCAACTCGATCAAGTTCTCGCCACCCAACGGTGAAGTGATCCTGCGTGGCGTCAATGATGCCGGCAGCACGCGGATCGAAGTGCACGACTCAGGCCCGGGCATTCCCGCTGCGGAGCGCGACGCGGTGTTCCAGCGCTTCTATCGCGTGGATGAAAGCGACCAGCAAGGCGGGTTCGGGTTGGGCTTGTCGATTGTCGCGGCGATCATCAACCTGCATGGGTTCAAGTTGGAAGTCGGCAACAGCCGATGCGGGGGCGCATGCCTGCTGCTGGAGTGTCGGCAGCAATTGATGCCTGAAGCCTGAAAATCACCTCGGTAAAAATGTGGGAGCGGGCTTGCTCGCGAATGCAGAGTGTCAGTCACCGCAAGCATTGACTGACCCACCGCTTTCGCGAGCAAGCCCGCTCCCACATCAGGCGTGCTTCGCCTGTTAGAAGTTGGCGCGCAGCGCCTCAAGCCCGCCGCTGTACACGCCGGCGAACAACTCCTCCACCGCCGCATCCGTGGTCCCCGCCGCCGGGGTGAACACGCCGGACCACGTCACTTTCGCCGACGCATCGGTCAACGCCTCAACCTGCAACGTCGCCAGGTAAGCACTCACCGGAAACGGCGATTGCTCGATGGTGTAGCTGTAAGTGCGCGCCACGTTATCAAAGCTCTGCAAGCGCTCGACCACCACACCGCCGTCCGCGGTTTGCAAGTGACGCACACGCCCGCCGTCGCTCGCCTCGCTTTTGACGATAAACGCCAGCCAATCGGGCAGCGCGTTAAAGCCGCCAATCAATTGCCAGACCTGATCAGCCGAAACCGGAACCTCAATCACCGAAGAAGCTGTCGCCACAATAAATACTCCAAAAAAATTACAAGAGTTCAGATCGCCATGCTGTCGACAACACCACCGTCGACGCGCAATGCGGCGCCCGTGGTTGCAGCAGACAAGGGTGAAGCAATGTACGCCACCAGGTTGGCCACTTCATCCACATTTGCCGCGCGCTGGATGATCGACGTGGGCCGCGCATTGCGCACAAACACGTCCGCCTCTTCCCGCGCACTGCGCCCGGACTTGGCGGTGGCGTCTTTGAGCATCTGCTCCAGGCCGTCGGTAAAGGTCGGCCCCGGCAGCACCGCATTGACCGTCACACCGGTGCCGGCCAGACGCTTCGCCAAACCATGGGAGACCGCCAGGTTGGCACTTTTGGTCACGCCGTAGTTGATCATGTCCGCTGGCGTTGCCACCCCGGACTCCGAAGACAGAAAGATCACCCGCCCCCAGCCCTGCTCAACCATGCCCGGCACATAATGCCGCGCCAGGCGCACGCCGGAGATCACATTGACCTCGTAGAAGCGCGTCCATTCGCTGTCTGGTGCGTCGAAGAAATCCACATCGTTGAAGATGCCCAGGTTGTTGACCAGGATGTCGGCGCGCGGTTCGGCCGCAAAGAGTTTCTCTGCGCCTTGCGCTGTGCCGAGGTCCGCCACCAGCCCGCGCAGATCCGCGCCCGGCACTGCCTGACGAATGCTCGCCAGGGCGTCGTCAACCTTGCCCGCTTCCCGCCCGATCACCACCACAGTGGCGCCGGATTGCGCCAGGGCCTGGCTGATGCCCAGGCCGATCCCGGCAGTGCTGCCGCTGACAATCGCTACTTTGCCGCTTACATCGATTTTCATCTGAGAACTCCTGAAGTTAGCGTGGCAGCGGTGCGCTGGCCGACATCAACTGTGCGTCGCGCAAGGCCTGCCAGAAGGCTGCCGGAATCTTCTCTGACAACGCCGCGACGTCTTCGGCAATCCGCCCCGGACGACTGGCACCCGGAATCACGGCAGCCACCGCCGGGTGGGCCAGGGAGAACTGCAGCGCTGCGGCTTTCACGCTCACGCCAAACGCCTGGGCAATCGCCTTGATCTGCTCGACCTTGCTGATAATCGCCGGGCTGGCCTTCTGGTATTCGAAGTGCGCACCGCCCGCCAGGATGCCCGAGCTGTAAGGCCCACCGACGACGATTTCGACGTTCTGCGCCAGCGCGGCATCCATCAGGCGTTGCAGGGCACGCTCGTGGTCCAGCAGGGTGTAGCGGCCGGCGAGCAGGAAACCGTCGGGCTGCGCTTCGGTCAGGTCCAGCGTCAGTTCGCACGGCTCGACGCGGTTCACGCCCAGGCCCCAGGCCTTGATCACGCCTTCTTCACGCAGACGGGTCAGCACTTTGAAGGCGCCGGTGCGGGCCTGGTTGAAGTAGTCCAGCCACTGGTCGCCGTAGAAATCCTGGGCGATGTCGTGAATCCACACGATGTCCAGACGGTCGGTTTGCAGGCGCTTCAGGCTGTCTTCGATAGAGCGCAGCGTGGCGTCGGCGCTGTAGTCGTTGAGCATCTTGTTCGGGCGGCCATATTCGAACACACCGCTTTTTTCGCCGAGGTCGCGGGCGCTTTCTTCGACTTCGTCGAGAATCACGCGGCCGACTTTGGTGCTGAGCACAAAGTCATCGCGGTTGTACTGCGACAAGGCTTGGCCCAGACGGATTTCCGACAACCCCGAGCCGTAGAACGGCGCGGTGTCGAAGTAACGCACGCCGCTGTTCCAGGCGGCTTCGACGGTGGCCTGGGCTTCGTCTTCGGGAATGGCGCGGAACATGTTGCCCAGCGGTGCAGTGCCAAAGCCCAGTTGGCCGGGCAGTTTGTCTTTCAAGCTCATGGTGGTTCCTCAATAGGGTTCAGGGTCGCTGTGACCGTTGAGCCGATCCTAGATTGCGTAGATCGGACCGTCCAAGACATACTGCGACCAACTTGAGTCCTGCGAGGTCTTACATGATTGATCTGCGCCAACTGCGCTACTTCGAAGTCGTTGCCGAAGAAGAACACGTCGGCCGCGCCGCCGAGCGTTTGCACATCTCCCAGTCGCCCTTGAGCCGGCAGATCGCCCAGCTCGAAGAGCGTTTGGGCCTGACCCTGTTCGAACGCAGCCAGCAGCGCATCCGCCTGACGCGCGACGGCCAGACGTTTCTGGCCGAAACCAAGGCGCTGCTGACCCACGCCAATCGCCTGGAGTCCCTGGGCAAACGCCTGGGTCGCGGTGAAGAAGGCGGCCTGTGCATCGGCTATATCGAAAACGCGATGCATGCCGGCGTGCTGCCCAACGCCTTGCGCGTGTTGAGAGACGACCGCCCCACCGTGCACATCAAGCTGTACAACTTGCCGTCGCTCGAACAGCTCGAAGGCCTGCGCCAGCGCAGCCTGGATATCGCCCTGGTCAGCGAACCACCGGCCGCCGATGACCCGGACCTGACCGCGCTGCAAGTGCTGGACGACCCCATGCTGCTGGCCCTGCCTGAGCATCATCCGTTGGCCAAACACAACGAACTGCTGCCCGAACACCTGGCCGATCAGGAATGGATTGGCGTGCAACGCAAAGCCGGCGCCCACCCGGCTGATGACTTTGTCGCGGCCTGCATCCGGGCCGGGTTTACCCCGCAAATCCCGATGGAAGCCAGCGAACCGTTCACCGCGTTGGGCCTGGTGGCCTCGAGCTTGGGCGTGGCGATGGTGCAAAAAGGCTTGAGCCGCAATGCCCCGCCCGGCGTGGTGCTGCGTGAGCTGCCGTGGCTGACCTACACCACACCGTTGTGGGCGGCGTGGCATCGGATCAATCTGCGCCCGCTGGTGGAAACCTTCCGCAAAGTGCTCACCGAACCCGAAGGCTGATGGAGATCAAACAGGTGGGAGCGGGCTTGCTCGCGAATGCGGTGAGTCAGTACCGAACAAGCCAACTGACACTGCGCTTTCGCGAGCAAGCCCGCTCCGACATTTGAATCGCGGCGCATCAGCTCACCCTCTCCCGCAGCCGGAACCACAACATCCCCAGCGCCAGCAGCGGTGAGCGCAAGGCCTTGCCGCCCGGAAACGTCATGTGCGGCACCTGGCTGAAAATGTCCAGGCCCTGGCTATGGCCGGCATGAATGGCTTCGGCCAAAAGCTTTGCGCACCAGTGGGTCACGTTCAGCCCATGTCCGGAATAGCCCTGGGCATAGAACACATTCGGGTATTGCTTGAGCCTCCCGACTTGCGGAAAACGGTTGGCGGTGATGCCGATCTTGCCGCCCCACTGGAACTCGATGGCGGTGTTCGCCAACTGCGGGAATACCTTGAGCAGCTTGGGTTGCATGTACGCGGCGATGTCCACCGGATCACGCCCGGAGTAATGGCACGCACCGCCGAACAACAGACGCCGGTCTGCGGAAAGCCGGTAGTAATCCAGCCCGACTTTCTGGTCACACAGCGCCAGGTTTTGCGGGATCAATTGCTTGGCGATAGCCTCGGACAACGGCTCGGTGGCGATGATGTAGCTGCCCGCCGGCAGCACCTTGCCGCTCAAGCGCGGTTCCAGTTCATCCAGGTGTGCATTGCACGCCAGCACTAGATGGGCGGCGCGTACCGTGCCAGCGGCGCAGCGCACTTGCACGGTGTCGCCGTGGATCAGTTCGAGCACCTGGGTGCGCTCGAAAATCCGCACCCCCAGCGACTCGGCCACCTGCGCCTCGCCGAGTACCAAGTTCAGCGGGTGCAGGTGCCCAGAGCCCATGTCCACCAAGCCACCGGCATAGACCGTCGAACCGACCACCTGCTGCATGTCCTGCGGTTCGACCAGCCGAGTCTCATGGGCATACCCAAGCGCCGCCAGGCCCTGCTGCTCGCCCTTGAACGCAGCGAATTGCGCGCTGGTATTGGCCAGTTCGCAAAAGCCCCAGCGCAGATCGCAGTCAATGCTGTACTGACGAATGCGCTCGCCCACCAGCGCCACCGAATCAATCCCGGCTCGCTCCAGGTAACGCACGCCCTCCTCGCCCACGTACTTGGCGAACCCCGACACGTCATGGCCGATGCCGCGAATCAACTGCCCGCCATTGCGCCCGCTGGCGCCCCAGCCGATGCGCCGGGCCTCCAGCAGAATCACCGAGAGCCCGCGCTGAGCCAGTTCAATGGCCGTATTGACCCCGGTGAAACCGCCGCCGATCACGCACACATCGGCGCTCAGGTCGGTGCCCAGCGATGGACGCTCAGGCATGGCATTGGCCGAAGCACGGTAATAGGACCGGGCGTGGTCACTGGATGAAATCATTTGTTGGTCTTCACTTTGCTCCAGGCGCGGGTCATCAGGCGCATGGTCGCCGGAGTCGGCGTGGTGGAAATGTAGAGTTTGTCGAGCACTTCCTGGGGCGGGTACACCTCAGGGTTGTTCACCAGTTCCGGCGCCATGAACGGCTTGGCGGCGGGGTTGGCATTGGCGTAGCCGACCGAGGCACTGACCTTGGCGATCACTTCGGGGTCGAGCAAATAGTTGATAAAGGCATGGGCCTCTTTCGGGTTGCTCGCGTCGGCAGGGATGGCCAGCAGGTCAAACCACAGGTTGGAGCCTTCCTTGGGAATCGAATAGGCGATATTCACGCCGTTCTTGGCTTCCTTGGCGCGGTTGGCGGCCTGGAACACGTCGCCGGAATACCCGAAGGCCACGCAGATATCGCCGTTGGCTAGATCCGAGATGTACTTGGAGGAATGGAAATACGTGATGTACGGCCGCAGGGTCAGCAGCTTGGCTTCGGCCTGTTTGTAGTCCTCGGGGTTCTCGCTGCGCGGGTCCTTGCCCATGTAATTGAGGATCGCCGGGAACAGCTCGTCCGCCGAATCGAGGAAAGCCACGCCGCACTCGTGCAGCTTTTTGATGTTCTCGGGTTCGAACAGCACCGCCCACGAATCGATGTGGTCGATGCCCAGCACCTGCTTGACCTTGTCGACGTTGTAGCCGATGCCATTGGTGCCCCACAGGTACGGCACTGAGTGCGCGTTGCCCGGGTCGTTTTTCTCCAGCAGCTTGAGCAGTTTGGGGTCGAGGTTCTTGAAGTTGGGCAGCTGCGAGCGGTCGAGCTTGAGGAACGCGCCGGCCTTCACCTGGCGCGCCAGGAAGTGGTTGGACGGCACCACCACGTCATAGCCGGTGCGCCCCGCCAGCAACTTGCCCTCCAGGGTTTCGTTGGAATCGAACACGTCGTAGACCACCTTGATCCCGGTCTTGGCCTGGAAATCAGCCAAGGTGGTCTCACCGATATAGTCCGTCCAGTTATAGACGCTGACCGTCGGCGCGGCTTGGCTGGCACTGCTGAACGCGGCCACCAGGGCCAGCGGGAGAAGCTTTTTCACAAGACGCATATCGACACCCCTTTTGAGTTTTTTTAGACGCTCAACAGCAGGAACTCACGTTCCCAGGAACTGATCACCCGCTTGAAATTCTCATGTTCGGCGCGTTTGACCGACACGTAGCCGCGCACGAACTTCTCGCCCAGGTACTGCTTGACCGTGTCGCAATCCTCCATCCGCGCCAGCGCGTCTTCGAGGGTGAACGGCAGGCGCAGGTTGCGGCGCTCGTAGGCGCGGCCTTCCACCGGGGCGCTGGGCTCGATCTTTTCGATCATGCCCAGGTAGCCGCACAACAAGCTGGCGGCAATCGCCAGGTACGGGTTGGCATCGGCGCCCGGCAAACGGTTCTCCACGCGCATCGCGTCGGGACTGGAAGTGGGCACGCGCAGGCCGACGGTGCGGTTTTCTTCGCCCCACTCCACATTCACCGGCGCCGAGGTGTCCGGCAGGAAGCGGCGGAACGAATTCACGTTCGGCGCGAACATCGGCAGCAGCTTTGGGATGTACTTCTGCAACCCGCCGATGTGGTGCAAGAACAGCTGGCTCATCTTGCCGTCGGCATCGACAAACACCGGTTTGCCGGTGGCGATGTCCACCACGCTCTGGTGCAGGTGCATGGCGCTGCCCGGCTCGTCGGCCACTGGCTTGGCCATGAAGGTGGCGGCCACGTTGTGCTTGAGCGCCGCTTCGCGCAGCGTGCGTTTGAACACGGTGATCTGGTCGGCCAGGTGCAGGGCATCGCCGTGGCGGAAGTTGATTTCCATCTGCGCCGGGCCGTCTTCGTGGATCAGCGTGTCGAGGTCCAGGCCCTGCAGCTCGCACCAGTCGTAGACGTCTTCGAACAGCGGATCGAATTCGTTGGCGGCGTCGATGGAAAATGACTGGCGGCCGGTTTCGGCGCGACCGGAGCGACCCACCGGGGTTTTCAACGGCAGGTCCGGGTCTTCGCAGCGCTGGGTCAGGTAGAACTCCATTTCCGGCGCCACAATCGGCTGCCAGCCTTGCTCGGTGTACAGTTGCAGCACCTTTTTCAGCACGTTGCGCGGCGACAGCTCAATCGGGTTGCCCTGCTTGTCATAGGTGTCGTGGATCACAATCGCGGTGGGCTCGATAGCCCACGGCACCACGTACGTGGCGTTGGACACCGGGCGGCAGATCATGTCGATGTCGGCCGGGTCGAGCAGGTCGTAGTAGATATCGTCGTCGACGAAGTCCCCGGTCACCGTTTGCAGCAACACACTTTCCGGCAGGCGCATGCCTCGCTCATGCAGGAACTTGTTGGTGGGCGCAATCTTGCCGCGTGCGATGCCAGTCAAATCACTGATCACGCATTCGACTTCGGTAATCTTGTGTTCTTTCAGCCAGGCGGACAGCTGATCGAAGGGGGCGTTCATAAGGACCTCGTCATGGGTTGGATGCATGCGCCTGCTTGTACTCGCGGCGCATTGAGGTCTATCTTGATGCCGCCGCACGCCGGCATCTATCCACTTTGCACCAACCACAACGCACCAATAGAGTGCGCCCAGGTTACCCATGACACAGGCAACAGCTTTGCGCGTACAGGCTTTCACCACCGGTGATGTGGCCGCTCAATGCAGTGCGACACCCGGTTGGGTGCAGCAGTACCAGCAGATGTCCCCAGGACATTTTGCCGGGCAGATCCGTTACCTCGACCTGCAAGGCGTGCAGGTGTACGAAGAGTGCATGAACACGCGCGTGGAGCAGAACTTCAACGCGCCGCCCGGCGCATTGGCGTTCTGTTTCGATGGCAGCGACAACGCGCTGTACCTGCTCAATGGCGAAAGCCGCAACACCTGGATCACCCCGGAAAACTACCGCGAAGTGGCCGTGGTGTTCGGCCCGCAGTTCGTGCAGCGCCAGGGCCTGGATGTGGCCCGACTTGAAGGCCTGTTCATGGCGCCGCTGACCTGTCAGCAGAACGCGCTGTTCACTCGTTGGCTCAGCGGCACCCTGACGCGGTTGTCCGCCACACTCGACCCGATCAGCCGCGACGCCCTCACCCAGCAGTTGCTCGACGATTGCCTGTTCATCCTCGACAACGCCTGCGTGTGCCTGGACCGCAGCTCATTGCAGCGACGCAGCGACGAACGCCTGCTGATGGCGCGCATCGGCGAGTGGGCAGCGGATGCGCCGGATGAAACCGTCAACTTGCTGGAATTGGCGCAAATCGCCGGCGTGCCGCTGCGCCAGTTACAGCAAGGCTTCAAGACCTATACCGGAATGAGCCCGGCGCAGTGGTTGCGTCTGCGCCGCTTGAACGGCGCGCGGCGCGAGTTATTGACCTCAGCCGACACCACCGTGGCCGAGGTCGCGATGAACTGGTCGTTCTGGCATTTGGGGCGGTTTTCGAATAGCTACCGCGCATTGTTCAAGGAACTGCCCAGTGAAACCCTGAAGCGCTCCAGCTGAAAGGCGGGACGACAGAACCATTCGCGATAACTTGTAAAACCTCGCACTTCCCCCTAGCTTATGCGCCCCCCCGTCCTGCGCTTTAAGGCCCTGCCCCCATGGTTTTGCGTTTTCGTCCTGCCGTTCACTCACGTTTTGCCCTCGGCCTGCTGCTCAGCGGCGGCATCGGTAGCAGCCTGGCGGCTGAAATAGAGCTGCCGGCGGTGAACGTCCAGGGCCAGGACGAGGCCGGCTACCGCAGTGAAACCGCATCAGTCGGCGGCTTCGATGAAGCGCCGTTGCTGGACACCCCGGCCTCGATCACAGTGATCAACGCCGCGCTGATCAAGGACCAGCAAGCGCGCCTGCTCAGCGAAGTGCTGCGCAACGATGCCTCGGTCGGCGACAGCTACGCACCGATTGGCTATTACGAAAACTTCGTGGTGCGCGGCTTCTCGCTCAATGCGGCAAGCAGCTACAAGATCAATGGGCGTACCATCACCGGCGAGCAGAACGTAGCCCTCGAAAACAAGCAGCAAGTGGAAGTGCTCAAGGGCCTGGCCGGTGTGCAGAGCGGTATTGCCGAGCCCAGCGGTGTGATCAACTACGTGACCAAACGCCCGCAGGACGTGCGCTCGGTCACGGTGTCCACCGACGATCGCGGCAGCGGTTACATCGCCACCGATGTCGGCGGCTGGTTCGGCAGCGAGCAGCAATTTGGCCTGCGCGCCAACGTGGCCCATGAAGACCTCAACAGCTATGTGGAGCACGCCAATGGCCAGCGCGATTTCGTGTCCCTGGCGTTCGACTGGACGATCAGCCCCGACGCCGTGCTGCAACTGGATGCGGAATACCAGAACAGGCAACAGCGTTCGGTGCCCGGTTATCAGTTGCTGGGCGGCACCGAGGTGCCCCACGATGCCTCGCCGAAAAAACTGCTGGGGCACCAGAGCGGTTCCAAACAGGTGGGCATCGACTCGCTGAACCTCAACGGCAAGTTCGAATACCGTTTCAGCGATCAGTGGAAAGGCACTATCAGCGCCGCGCGCAGCAAGGTGGTGATTGATGACTACAGCGCGTTTGCCTGGGGCTGTTATGGCTCGACCAGCTGTAGTTCATCGAACGTGCCCAACCATTTCAGCCCCGAAGGCAACTACGACGTCTACGACTATCGCAGCCCCGACGATACCCGCCGTGACGATGAAGTGCAGGCTGCAATGACCGGGCTGTTCGACACCGGCGGCCTGGGCCACGAGCTGACTGTGGGCAGCAGCGCGTTTCGCCGAATGATCGACAAGCGCGAAGCGGTCAACGCGTACATCGGCAGCGGCAATATCAACGAAGACGCACCGACCTTCGCGCCCACCGACGAACCGCTGAAAGACAGCCACCGCAACCTCGACAGCCGCCAGTACGGGCTGTTCGTCACCGACCGCATTCGCTTCAACGAGCAATGGCAAACCATTCTTGGCGGCCGCGAAGTGCGCCTGGATGAAAAAGCCTATGACGATAATGGCAACCAGGCTCGCCACACCCGGCAATACGTGTTCCTTCCTCAAGCTTCGTTGATTTACAAACCAGTGGAAAACATCTCGCTGTACACCAGCTACAGCAAAGGCCTGTCGCTGGGCGGCACGGCGCCTTGGTTCGCTGAAAACGCCGACGAAACTCTGGCTCCAACCGTGTCACGGCAAATCGAAGCCGGCGTGAAATACGACTGGCGCCGAATTAGCTTCGCCGCCGCCGTATTCCAGACGCATCAGGCCTATCAGTACGCCAAACCGGAAGATGGCAAGTTCACCTACGTGCAACAAGGCCAACAGAAAAATACCGGCCTGGAACTCTCCGCCAACGGCTGGGCCACCGACCGCCTGCAAATCGCAACCAGCGTGGCGGCGATTCGCGCGCGCGTGAGCAACAGCGGCACGCCGGAATACGAAGGTCATCAGGCGATCAACGTGCCCACGCTGCGCGCCAGCGTGTACGCCGACTACGCGTTGCCGTGGGTGAACGGTCTGGCGCTGCTCGGCGGTGTGCAATACAGCGCCAGGAAATACGCCAACCGCACCGGCAATGTTGAAGTGGGGGATTATGCAGTGGTCAATGTCGGCAGCCGCTACACCACCAAAGTCGAGGGCTATGAAACCGTGTTTCGCCTGAGCGTCGACAACCTGTTCGACAAACGTTACTGGCGCGACGCCGGCGAATACATGGGCGATGACTACCTGTTCCAGGGCGCGCCGCTGACGGCGCGCCTGAGTGCTTCGGTCAACTTCTAAACACCCGCGGCGCTGCCAGACACAGCGCCGCCACGCCACAGATCAACAGGCTCCAGCCCAGGTTCTGGGCCCAGGCCACCAGCCCAAGCCCGGCGCCGATCATCAAGTAATACAGCAAGCCGAACACTGCGGCGGCCGTGCCAAGCCGGTCGGGATAGCGCACCAGCGCGGCACCCAGCACATTCGGGATTGCCATGCCGAATGCCAGCACCACCAACAGCATCGGCCATACAAAAAGCCAGCTGTCTTGCAGCAGCACGACGAGCAAGCCCCCCAGTGCCGCTACGCCAGCGGCGCTCAGCACCAACTGCTCACCGTTCATGCCACGCCTTAGCAACCGCTTGTTCAGCCACGCCCCAAGCCCCGAACCCAGCGCCAGCAGCACGCCGCTGTAGCCGAACTCGGCAGCGGACAAACCCAGCCGCGCGAAGATAAACGGCCCCACGCTGTAATAGCCGAACAGCGCAATATTGAACGCCGCCACCAGGCCGACCGAGCGCCAAATGCCTGCGTCCCTGAGCATCAGGCCCAGCGTTTCGGGCAGCGACGCCGTCGACACTGAGGCAGGACGCGTCTCGGGCAAGGCCCACAGGCACCAGCCCCACAAACTCAGCGCCGCCAGCAGCAACCCGGCCAGCATGCCGCGATAACCGAAGTACGCCACCAGCGTCGCGCCACTGAACAAACCCAGCGCAGGACTCGCAGCCAGGGCGATGCCCATTATCGAAAACACCTGGGCCAACTGCGCACCGTGGAAGCGATCGCGCAGCACCGTCTGCGTCACCACCGAGGCGACCGCCGCACCAAACGCCGCCAGCGCCTGGGCCACTAACAAGGCATTGAACGTGGTCACACTCAAGGCCAGCACCGACGCCGCCACATACAGAGCCAATCCGGCCAACATCACCGGCCGCCGCCCCCAGCGATCACACAGCCGGCCCCACACCACGACCCCGAATGCGAACGCCAGGAAATACACCGACAGGGTCTGCCCTGCCCGTTCGGGCCCAACCGCAAACGCTTCGCCGATATCACCCAGGGCAGGGCTGTAAAGGGTCTGGGCCAATTGCAGAAACATCAGCAACGCCACAGTCAGCACCAACAGGTTTTGAACGTTCATTGACGACTCCTTGGTATAAACAACGCCAGGAGTTTAAGGACCGGCAACTGGGGTATTATCCAAACTTCGCCATTTTATCGATCAAATCGGACAACCTATGGCCTGGCTTGCCGCCGACGCGTCTTTCGACCCCGACCGCCTGCCGGCGCCGGTCATCGGCATCGCCGCACTGCTTGGCGACCATGACTCCGGCCTGCATCGGCACCAGCGTGGGCAACTGTTGTTTACCCAACAGGGCTGCACCCGCATCACTTTGGACAACCAACTGTGCCTGCTGCCGCCCTCCCGCGCGGCATGGATCCCCTGCGGTGTGCCCCACCGCGCGGTGATGCACAAAACCGTGGATTACCGTTCGGTCTACCTGAGCGCGGCATTGGCTGATCAGTTGCCCAAACAGGTGCGAGTCATCGAAGTCAGCGCCTTGCTGCGGGCGGTGCTGGAACCCATGGCAATGGCGCCGTTCGAGACCGATTGGCACGCCGGCCGGCATGCCCATCTATTGGGGTTGTGCCTGGATGAAATCCAGCAGGCCGTCGAGCAACCGATGCTCCTGCCCTTGCCGCACGACAAGCGCCTGGCCCCGTTGCTGGCCGATCTCGACAGGTTGCCGCCAACGCTGCAAGCGCTGGAAAAACAGATTGGCGCCAGCACCAAGACCATCGGCCGGATTTTCCTGCGGGAAACCGGCCTGGGGTATCAGCAATGGCGCCAGCAGTGGCGCTTGATGCGGGTCATCGAACTGCTCGCCACCGGGCGCAGCCTGGGCTACTGCGCGTTCGCGCTGGGCTTTGCCAGTGACAGTGCGTTGATCGCCTTTTTCAAGGGCATGACCGGCACCACGCCACGCGGGTATTTCAAATCAAGCTGAAGGCTTACTTGGGCATCTTGCGAAAGCCCACGGCCAGGCGGTTCCAGCTGTTGATAGTGGCGATGGCCACGCTCAAATCGACCTGTTCCTGGGCGCTGAACTCGGCGGCCAGCGCGTTGTAGTCTTCGTCTGCGGCGTGGGTCTGGCTGAGCAGGGTGAGGCTTTCGGCCCAGGCCAGGGCGGCACGCTCACGCGGGGTGAAAAACGGCGTTTCACGCCAGGCCGACAGGGTGTACAGGCGGCGCTCGGTTTCACCGCCCTTGCGGGCGTCGGCGGTGTGCATGTCGAGGCAGAAGGCGCAGCCGTTGATTTGCGAGACGCGCAGGCGCACCAGTTCCAGCAATGGGAGTTCGAGGGACAGTTTGCCGACAGCGGCTTCCAGGGCGAGCATGGCTTTCATGGCGTCCGGCGAAGCGGTGTAGAAATCGGTACGGGCTTGCATGGTGATACTCCAGAACGGTGGGGATTGATGGCCAGAGTAGTCACCGTGAGTGCCTGGAGAAATATCCAATTGCGGGGAAGATTGGGTGGCCAATGTGGCGCCCGTGCGGGAAGGTAAAACGATCAACCCGGCAACGGAATCACCCGCAGCCGCCTGACCGACTTGTACGAAAAACTCGAATAGATCTCCTTGACGCAGGGCAGTGTTTGCAACACTTCGCGCGCAAATTCCCCGAACGACTCGAGGTCCTTGGCCACCACCTCAAGCAAGAAGTCATAGCGCCCGGACACGTTATGGCACGCCACGATCTCGGGAATTTCCAACAACCGCTGCTCAAAGGCGCGCGCAATGTCCTGGGTATGACTTTCCATCATGATGCTCACAAACGCGGTCACCCCATACCCCAGCGCCTTGGGCGACAGGATCGCCTGGTAGCCGCTGATCACCCCGCTCTCTTCCAGGCTGCGCACCCTGCGCCAACACGGTGAGGTGGTCAGGGCCACGCGGTCAGCCAGCTCGGCCACCGTCAGCCGGGCATTGCCTTGCAGCGCGTTTAACAGTGCTTTATCGGTGCGATCCAGACTCACGGGCATGATGTGCCTCTATTCATTGTTTTTATCGACGTTTCGACCCTTAACCCGGGCATTTCCAGCAAATTTTGCAACGTTCATCTTTGGTTATGAGCATAGCATCGTAGGAAATAAGGAGCGTCCGGCATGAACAATAAACACAATGCATTCGGCTTTTCCACTCGCGCCATCCACCACGGCTATGACCCCAAGGACCACCACGGCGCCCTGGTGCCGCCGATCTATCTGTCTGCCACGTTTGCGTTCCCCACGGCTGAATACGGCGCTGCCTGTTTTGCCGGAGAAGCCAGCGGCCACTTCTATACGCGTATCTCCAACCCGACCCTCGCGCTGCTGGAATCGCGCATGGCCACCCTGGAAAACGGCGAGGCCGCCGTGGCGTTCAGCTCCGGCATGGGCGCGATTGCCGCGACGTTCTGGACCCTGCTGCGTCCGGGCGATGAGGTAATAGTCAGCCAGACCCTCTACGGCTGCACCTTCGCCCTGCTGCACCATGGCATCGGCGAATTCGGCATCAAGGTGCGCCACGTCGACCTGACCGATCTGGCCGCCTTGCGTGCGGCGCTTTCCCCCGCGACCCGCATGATCTACTGCGAGACGCCGGCCAACCCCAACCTGCGCCTGGTGGACATTTCGGCGGTCGCCGCGCTTGCCCACCAGCAGCCCAACGTTACCGTGGTGGTCGATAACACCTACTGCACGCCCTACCTGCAACGGCCTCTGGAACTGGGCGCCGACGTGGTGGTGCACTCGGCGACCAAATACCTCAGTGGCCATGGCGATATCACCGCCGGCATCGCCGTGAGCAACCAGGCCCTGGCGCAACGCATTCGCCTGCAAGGGCTCAAGGACCTGACCGGCGCGGTGATGTCACCGCAGGATGCGTCGTTGCTGATGCGCGGCCTCAAGACATTGGCCCTGCGCATGGACCGCCATTGCAGCAATGCCCTGGCGGTGGCCGAAGCGCTGCAGGCACACCCGGCCGTGCAGTGGGTGACCTACCCCGGGTTGCGCTCTTTCCCACAATACGAATTGGCGGCGCGGCAGATGAAGCAGTCCGGCGGCATGATCGCCTTTGAACTCAAGGGCGGCATTGCGAGCGGGCGCCGCTTCATGAACGCCCTCAACCTATTCACCCGTGCGGTCAGCCTGGGAGATGCCGAATCACTGGCCCAGCACCCGGCCAGCATGACCCATTCCACCTACACGCCCGAAGAACGTGCGCAACACGGCATCAGCGAAGGCCTGGTGCGTTTATCGGTCGGGTTGGAGGACATCGCCGACCTGCTGGAGGATATCCATCAAGCCCTGGCCAAGTGCACCCGCACCGTGCCACCCCGCCGTGTCCTGGTAGAAGAGCACAGCGTGAAATAAGCCTTAGGCACCCAGTAACGCTTTCCTACAAACGGTGGTCGGACTGGTCTGACCACCGTTATGCGTTTTTAATCTGATTTTTTCCAGATTGGATCCCCATGCTTTCGTCAGGCTGTACTAGCATAGGTGCTCGACGGGTGCATTATCACTGCAGGTTATTCACCCTGGTTACCTTATTAA
This sequence comes from Pseudomonas sp. TREG-RG-20F-10-E-6-01, assembly GCF_022662455.1. NCBI lineage: Bacteria > Pseudomonadati > Pseudomonadota > Gammaproteobacteria > Pseudomonadales > Pseudomonadaceae > Pseudomonas > Pseudomonas sp. TREG-RG-20F-10-E-6-01. The sequence goes on from NZ_JAKNQP010000003.1 coordinate 632,199, forward strand.
ATCCCGTCGCGATAAGGCTGAATACCTGCACTGGAAACTCATGGACGAATTGATGAACTCACACCTGTTCCCACATATAGGCAAGGTCATCGCCAGCACCGGCAGTCGCCATTTCCCACGCATGCTGCATGACCTCATCCTGACCCAACTGGCAGTGGACGCCACCCATATCACGCAATTGCGGGTCAGTGCCGAAGGCCACACCCGCCGCAGGATCAGCCCGGTCTACACCGATTCGGTAGCCGCATTGGGTGAAGAACAGCCCGCCGCCCAGCTGCACCTCACGCGCCGCAGGGACGATGTGCGCTATGTACTGTCGGTGTACCGCTCGCACCAGTCAGAGAGTTTTTCGCCGCAGGAACGCAGCATGCTGCAGGACTTCTCCACGCTGCTGCTGCCCATGGTCGAAAAACACATCACTGCGATCCAGCCTTGCCGCCCGACCAGCGAACCGGTGATGCCGGAAAACCAGGGCATCGAAACCCTGCGCCGGCGCATTGAAGAACGCCTGGTGCAATCGGGCCTGACGCTTTCCAACCGCGAACTCGAAGTGTGTGTCGGCCTGCTGGCCGGGCGCACTGCACCACAATTGGCAGAGCAACTGGCACTCAAGGTCAATACCATCGAGAGCTACCTCAAGCGCGCGGCGATCAAGCTGGGCATCAGCGGGCGGCATTCGTTGTTGCGGTGGATGTACGCAACCGAGGAAGGCACGCTCACAGCCCTCTGAATCACCAAAACCTGTGGGCGCTGGCTTGCCAGCGCCCACATCTGATAGTTGCCGTCAGTCCCTGGCCAACGCCTCAATCGGGTCCAGCCGCGCCGCATTCCTGGCCGGTACAAAGCCAAACACAATGCCGATCAGGGTCGAACACGCAAACGCGGTAATGATCGAGCCGAGGGAAAACACCATTTCCCATTCCTTCACAAACAACGAAAACAGATAGCCGATCGCAAAGGACAACGAGATCCCGATCATCCCGCCGATCAAACACACCATCACCGCTTCCACCAGAAACTGCTGGCGGATGTCCGACTGCCGCGCGCCCACGGCCATGCGAATACCAATCTCGCGCGTGCGCTCGGTCACCGACACCAGCATGATGTTCATCACCCCGATACCGCCGACCAGCAACGAAATCACCGCGATCAGCGACAACAGCAGCGCCAGCGAGCGGCTGGTTTTCTGCACCGTTTGCATGATGCTGTCGAGGTTATTGGTGAAAAAATCCTTGGTGCCGTGACGTTGCAGCATGAGTTTATTGACGTTTTCTTCCACCACTTTGCTCGGCTGGCCGTCCTTGATGCGCACGGTGATGCTGTCCAGATGGCGCTGGCCCAACAGACGCCCCGCCGCCGTCTCATAAGGCACCCACACGTTGAGCGCCTTGCTGGCGGCGAACATGTTTTTGTTGTCGGCCGTTACACCAATCACCGTACACGGCAGATTGCCGACCAGGATCACCTGGCCCAACGGGTCCACATTCGGTCCGAACAAGCGATGTCGGGTGTTGTGGTCGATCACCACCACCTGGGCCTGGCGCCGCGCGTCACTCTCGCTGAAGGCAATCCCGGCTTCCAGCTTCAACCCCTTCACTTTGAAGTAGCGGTCGCTGACGCCATTGACCTGCGCATCCAGGTCGATATTGCCAAAGCGCAGCAGCAGGTTACGGCCCACCACCGGCGTGGCGCTGTCGACGTAATACAGCTGGTTCAACGCCTCCACGTCCGAGGGCATCAATGTTTCGATGGCGGATGCGCGGCTGTCACCAAAACTGGTGCCGGAAAAGATGTCGATGGTGTTGCTGCCGATCGCCTGGATGTCTTTAAGCACATAACGCTTGGCGCCCTCACCGATGGCCGAGATCGACACCACCGAGGTGATGCCGATGACAATCCCGAGCATCGTCAGCAGGGTGCGCATGCGATGGGAAATCAACGCGACCCAGGCCATGTTGAATGCTTCCTTGAACAACCCCAGGCTCGCCACCAGGCGCCGTGCGCCGCTGCGCCGGGTTTCGATGGGCGCCTCGGCGGGCACCTCCAGGCCAACGCTGTCGTTGGCCTTGTCGCTGACAATCTCGCCGTCACACACCTCGACAATACGCTGGGCATTGGCGGCCACCTTGGGGTCGTGGGTGACGATAATCACTGTGTGCCCGGCGGCGTGCAGCTCGGCAAGGATGCGCATCACCTCCTTGCCGCTGTGGGTGTCGAGGGCGCCGGTGGGTTCGTCGGCCAGAATCACTTCACCGCCGTTCATCAACGCGCGGGCAATACTCACGCGCTGTTGCTGGCCGCCGGAAAGCTGGCTCGGCCGGTGGCTGGTGTGCCCCGCCAGGCCCAGGCGGGTGAGCAAATCCCGGGCGCGGCTGTGGCGTTGCGTCTCTGGCGTGCCGGCGTAGATCGCCGGCATTTCCACGTTGTGCAAGGCGCTCAGGTGCGCGAGCAAATGATAGCGCTGGAAGATAAAACCGAAGTAATCGCGGCGCAGTTCCGCCAGTTGCTCATCGCCGAGCGAGCGGGTTTCGATGCCATTGATTTTGTAGCTGCCGGCGGTGGCGTAGTCCAGGCCGCCGAGGATGTTCATCAGGGTGGATTTACCCGAGCCCGAGGCGCCGATGATCGCGACCATTTCTCCGGCATGGATGGTCAAGTCGATGCCCTTGAGCGCGATGAATTCGCGCTCGCCGGCCATGAAACTGCGAGTGATGCCCTTGAGTTCCAACAGTGGCTGGGTCATGCGTCAGTTCCCCGCCACAACAGGCGTTGCGTCACCGATCACGACCTTATCGCCCTCCACCAGGCCGTCCAGAATCTGCACTTTGACGTTGTTGTTGATCCCGGTCTTCACATCCCGCGACACGGCTTTGCCCTTGGCATCCAGCACACGCAGCGGGTAGCTGCCATCGGCGTTGCGCGAGCCGAGTGCCGCCACCGGCACCATCAGCGCGGCCTGGGCGGTGTCGAGCACGATACGCACCTGAGCGGTCATGGCGATGCGCAGGCGATGGTCAGGGTTGGGCACGTCGAACAGCGCGTTGTAGAACACCGCGGTGTTTTGCTTGGGCGTGCCGGCGGTCTGTGTTTCGAGGAAGTTCTGCGGCGCCGGCTCGGTCCCGCGCAGCTTGGCGTAGTAGCGCTTGTCGGCCTCGCCGAGGATGGTGAAATACACCTGCTGGCCGGGGCTGATGTGGATCACATCCGCCTCGGACACCTGGGCCTTGACGGTCATGGTGTCCAGGTCCGCCAGCTTGAGCAGCACCGGCGCCAGCTGGTTGGCGATCACGGTCTGGCCTTCCTGGGTGACGATGCCGACCACATCCCCGTCGATGGGCGCGACGATGCGGGTATAGGCCAGGTTGACCTTGGCGGTGTCGATCTGGATGTGCGCACTCTTGATCTGCGCATCCAGGGACAGCAGGTTGGCTTGCTGCACCTGGAAGGTGGATTGCGCGTCTTCAAAATCCTGACGCGACACCGACTCGTCGATCTGCAAGCCTTTGTAGCGCTCGTAGACAGACTTGGCCTGCTTGAGCTGCGCCGCCGTGGCGCGGCGCTGGGCCTGCAGGTTCTCTTCATCGACCTGGGCTTTGCGCAAGGTGTTTTGCAGGATCAGCGGGTCGATTTCGGCGAGCCATTGGCCTTTTTTGACCTTGTCACCGACCTTGACCTTGAGCGACTTCAACTGCCCCGAAACCTGGGCGCCGACGTCAACCTGTTTGATGCCTTCGAGCACGCCCGTGGCCAACACGGCATTTTCAATATCACCCCGTTCAGCCGTGGCGGTGAGGTATTGCGGCGTGTCGGCGGGCGCTTGCACCGTATACACGACAAGGCCGATGGCAACCGCCAATACCGCGAGCATTCCGAGTTTGCGAAACGTTGACTTATCCATAAATGACCATAAAAAGATGAAGAGGGTCTGAAGCGAAAACGGCCTGATGTGGGCGCTGGATTGCCTGTGATTGCTGAGTGTCAGTCACCCTATGCCGGGCTGATACACCGCCATCGCAGGCAAGCCAGCTCCCACCTTAGGAGCTCCACGCGTCAGGAACAGATCAAGCGGCTTTTGATTTGCTTTTGACCTTGATCTTGCTCTGAGGCGCCCCGTTAAACCACGCTGGCCGAACGCAGGCTTTGGAGCGTGGGTAACCCGGCAGGACGCCGGGTTAGCCGCGTTGGGCCAAGGATGGCCCATCGCGGCGGCCCACGCTCCAAAGCCTGCATGAGGGCACACCGAGCCTAAGCGAGGTGCCGAGTGGTGGGGCGAAGACCTTTTGGTTACTTTTGTGTCTTTACAAAAGTGACCCGCTGTAAGAGCGGAACCATAAGTGGCCGTGACCGCAGCAATGGATAGGTACACTGCCGCACCGCTATCGCAGGCAAGCCAGCTCCCACCTTCAGTTCGGTGTATGCCACTCACGACACCACCTCCCCAATCGCCACACCCTCACGCCACCACCGGGCCAACCCTTGAACATTCGGCGCCTTGAGCAACGTAAAGTGGTTCCCCGGCCCATACCAAACTTCCAGCCCGCTGCCCTGCCGTCGCCACCCCTCAATCATCAGGCTCTGTTCGCGCTGATTGCCCGCCGCATCCAGCGAAGGGTCCTCAGCCAACACCAACCGCACCACGCCGTTGTAACGCTGATGCGGCTGATACACCGTGCGCAACGCCGCTGCATAGGTGCGCGCCGGCCCGTCCATGGCATCCACCGCAGAGCGCACCGGCAACAGCCCAACGCCCACCATGCCCGCATGCAGCCATTGGCGCTGCGCCACTTCATCACGCTCGGCAAAGTCCGCGCGGTCGATACCCAGCGACTTGCCGGCGGCCAATTGCATCGCCTCGATCAACCGCAACAACGCCGCCGTGGTGGTGTAAGGCCGCCCGGTGCCCCCCGGCGCTTCGCTGTCGATCACCGTCAACGACGCCACCTCACGGCCCATCGTCTGCAACCGCAGCGCCATCTCCAGCGCGATCCAGCCGCCAAACGAATGCCCCACCAGGTGCACCGGCCCTTGCGGACACTCCTGTGCAAGCGCCGCCAGATAACACTGCGCCGCCGCTTCGACCTGGCTATGCGGCACCGCCTGGCCATCCAGCCCGCGCGGCTGCAAGCCGAACAGCGGCCAGTCACGCCCCAGCGCCTCGCTCAACCCAACATAGCCGGTGACGCTATCGCCCGCACCCGGTACGCAGAACACCGGCGCATACCCTGCCCGCCCGCTCTGAATGCGCAGCAGCGGTTGGTGCGCCACTTGCGCCACCGGCGAACACACGGCCAACGCCTCGCTCATCGCCCGTCCCAGCGCCTGAATATGCGGCGCCTGCATCATGCTCTGGTGATCACCCGGCACCTGCACCCGGCGCAACTGCCCAGGCGCCAACGCGTCCTCCCAACCCAGCGAAACACTGCGCCGCGACAACTCGGTAGGCCGCTCTTGCGCGCTGAACAAATGCACCGCGACCGGCAACGGGAACAGGCTGTAATGCGCCAGCGCATGCCCATGCCCGACCTCCCGCTCGATAAAACTCAAGAGGTCCGCGTCCGCAGCCGCTGCCATTTGCGCGTATAGCAAACCTTGATCGCGACAGCGTTGCAGCAGACCCGCAAAGTCCAGCTGTCCAATGCCCGCCTCCAAGTATTCAAGGCTCGCCAGCTCATCCACACCTCCCTGTGCTTTCCAATACGCCGTGCACTGCAACAGCAAATGCCGCTTGAGCGCATCCGGCCCGCTCCAGCGCGCCTTGCCCTGATCGGTCATGCGCGGCACGTAGCTGTCGATCAAACCGAGGAAGGCCACCGCCTCATCCAGCCCGAGTAATTGCATCGCCACTTCGTAGGCCAGCACGCCGCCAAACGACCAGCCCGCGAGCCGATAGGGCCCGTGCGGCTGGATGCGCCGAATCAACCCGACCAGGCGCGCGGCCAGGCCTTCCATGGTGTTCAGATGCACTTCGCCAAGCGCCGCGCCCGGCAGGCCATAAATGGGATAGTCGCCGGGCAGGTGCTGGCCCAGCGCCGGGAAGTACACGTCCATGCCACTGAACTCATGCAGCAGAAACAGCGGCGGCTGCGAGCCGCTGCTGCGCACGGTAATCACCGACGTCTCGCGCGCCGGCGCCTGCGTGCGCTGCTGCAGCATCGCCGCAACGCCAGCCACGCTGGCATGCTGGAACAGCTCGGCCAGGGACACCTGCAACCCGGCCTCTTCCATCAGGTTGACCAGCCGAATTGCCAGAAACGAATGCCCGCCCAGCTCGAAGAAGCTGTCATGGCGCCCAACCTGCTCCAGCTTCAAGACTTCGGCCCACAGGTTGGCCAGTTGCTGTTCCAGTGCATCGCCAGGCGCTTCGAAATCACGCCGATTCAACGCGTCCAGCGCCGGAACCGGCAAGGCTTTGCGGTCGATCTTGCCATTGGCCGTCAGCGGCAAATGCGCCAGCGGTACATAGGCCGATGGCAGCATGTAGTCCGGCAGCTGGCCTTGCAGGTGCGCCCGCACGCTGTCGAGGTCGACAGGTTCGGCAGCCCAGGTGAAGTAAGCCGCCAGGCGCTTGTCACCCGGCACGTCCTCACGCGCCAGCACCACCACGTCCTGAATACCCGCAAAGCTCGCCAGGCGCGCTTCGATCTCGCCCAGCTCAATGCGAAAACCACGGATTTTCACCTGGTCGTCATTGCGTCCGATGCACTCCAGCAAACCCTCCTGGGTCCAGCGACCAAGGTCACCGGTGCGGTACATCAGGGCACCGGCGTTGAAGGGATCGTCGACAAACTTTTCAGCGGTCAGCTCAGGGCGGTTCAAATACCCCCTGGCCACGCCATCACCGCCGATGCAGATCTCACCGGTCACCCCCACCGGCACCGGCTGCAACCAGGCATCCAGCACGTGAATGTGCGTGTTGGAAATCGGCCGGCCGACGGGCACGCTGTCGGCGTCATCGGCAATCGCCTGCACTTCATAGGTGGTGGCATAGGTGGTGGTTTCCGTCGGCCCGTAGCAATGCACCAAACGCAGCCCTGGCGCCTGCGCCAACAGGCTGCGGAACGCCGCCGGGTCGGCGCGCTCGCCGCCGCAGAGCAACATCCGCAAGCCGGCCAGCGCGCGCGGAATCAGCTGCACGTACTGGTTGAACAGCGCCGTGGTGACGAACAGCACAGTCGCGCCTTGCAGCGCACTGCCAAACGCGGCCGGGTCGAGCAAGGTCGCGTGGTCGATCACCTGTACCTGCCCGCCGTTGAGCAACGCGCCCCACACGTCCATAGTGCTGGCGTCGAACGCCGGGTTGGAGGCGAAGGCAATGCGGTCGGCCGCATTGAAGTCGGCGTAGCCGTTGTTGAGCACCAGCCGCGTGATACCGCGATGCGGCACCAACACGCCCTTGGGCGTACCGGTGGAACCGGAGGTGTACATGATGTACGCCACACTGTCCGAGGCTTGTGACAGGTCCGGGTTGTGGCTCGGTTGCGGGTCAAGGGTCAGGGTGTCCAGGTCCAGACGCCGGGCGGCGTAATCGATGGACGCGTCGCTGCGGGTCAGCAGCCAGCTCGCGCCGCTGTCCTGCAGCATAAAGCCCTGGCGCTCGGCGGGCGCGTGGATATCCAGCGGCACATAGGCTGCCGCGCATTTGAGAACCGCCAGTTGGCTGACCAGCAGATCGAGCGAGCGCGGCAGCAGGATCGCCACGTTATCGCCGGGACGCACGCCCAGGCTCAGCAGGTGATGGGCCAGGCGATTGGCGCGGGTGTTCAATTGGCCGTAGCTCACTGCCTGCTCGCCATGCAACGCCGCCACCGCGTCAGGCCGCGCCTGGGCCTGGGCTTCGAACAGGCGCTGGACCGTGTGCTCGCGGGGGAATGCACGCGCGGTGGCGTTGAAGCCCGCCAGCTGTTGGCCTTCGGCGCTGGGCAGTATCGGCAGGCGGCTGATGGCGATTTCACGGTTGTGCTCCAGCGCATGCGCCACGTGTTCAAGTGCATGCTGCAGGTAGCCACACAAACGTCGGGCACCCGGCCCCATGGCGTGCACGCTGAACCCGTCGCCGAGGTCATCGACACTTACCGACAGCCCGTAATTGGTGTGCTCCTCGGCCTTGAGCAACTCGATACCCTGCCAGGCCTGCGCCACGCCGCCGGTTTGCGCCGCGCTGTGACGATAGTTGAACAGCACGCTGAACAGCGGCGTCGCCACCGGCACGGCGCTGCAACGCTGGGCCAGCGCCAGCGGCGCGTGCTCATGGCCGAGCAGTTGGGTCAGGCGTGCATGAGTCGCACGCAACGCCGTACGCACCGACTGCTCACCCAGATCGACCCGCAACGGCAAGGTGTTGATAAACACGCCCATGGCGCGCTCGGCGCCTTCGCCGCCCTGCAGACGGCCAAGCATCACGGTACCGAACACCACACGCTCGCGGCCGCTGACCTTGCCCAGCACATGGGCCCAGGCCAGGTGCATCAGGCTGGCGGCGCTCACGCCCGCTTGACGGGCCTGGGTGCGCAGGCGCTGGCTCAACTGAGGTTCGATGGCCAGCTGCGCTTGTTCATCGACACCCAGGTTTTCGACCTCGGTGGGCTCGTCGATCTCACCGAGCATGTCGCGGAAAAACGCCTCGTGATCGTTAACCGCCAAACGGGTCTGGGCCACGTAATTGCGGTATGGCACAGCAGCGCCCAACGCCGCGTCGCGGCCCAACAGAAACGCCTGCATTTCGTGCTGCAGGATGTCCAGCGCGATGTGGTCCATCACCAGGTGATGAAACAGCAAGGTCGCCACTACGCGTTGCGGTTCCTGCACGTAAACCAGGCGCATCAGCGGTGCTTGAGCCAGGTCGAGGCGCGACGGCAACGGCCCTGTTTCGACGCTTAACGAGGCTTCACGCCAAACCACCTGCACCGGTTCATGAAGGCCATCCCAATGGAAAGAGGAACGCAGCACATCATGCCGCTGGATCACCGCCTACAACGCCCGGGCAAAGGCTTGCAAGCGCGCCCTGCTATCGAACGCAAACTGCGCCTGCAGCAGGTACGCATCGCCCTCGAGCACGGCGCGGTGATGATAGAGAATGCCGGCCTGCAACGGCGCCAGCGGGTAGATGTCCTGCACATTGGCCGCCCCGCCGGGGATGCGGGCGACAATGCGCTCGATAGCCGGCTGATCCAGCTGGATCAGGGGCAGCATGTCCGGGGTGATGTGCGTGCAACCGGGTGCGATGCCATTGGCCGGCACCGCCACTTCACGCCCGCTGCCCAGCGCCGCCGCCAACGCCGACAGGGTCGGCTGGGCAAACAGCACCTTCACATCCGCCGACAACCCAAGGCGGCGCATGCGCCCCATCAGGCTCACGGCCAGCAACGAGTGCCCGCCCAACTCGAAGAAGTTGTCGTGACGGCCCACCCGCTCCACGTTGAGCAGCTCGGCCCACAGGCTGGCCAGGGCAATTTCGGTATCACCCTGGGGCGCCTCGTACTCGCGCACCACCACCGAATCCAGGCCTGGCGCCGGCAGGGCCTTGCGGTCGAGCTTGCCGTTGGGGCTCAGTGGCAAGGCGTCGAGATGGACGAAAATCGCCGGCACCATAAACTCCGGCAAGTGGTGCAGCAGATGGCTGCGCAACACGTCGATTTCGCAGTGCGCGCCGGTGTAGTAGGCCACCAGGCGTTGCTCGCGGGCGATAACGGCCGCTTCATTGATCGACGGATACTCGGTCAGGCGGGCCTGGATCTCACCCAGTTCGATGCGTAAACCGCGGATCTTCACCTGGTCATCATTGCGGCCCAAATATTCGATATTACCGTCCGGCAAGTAGCGCCCGACGTCACCGGTGCGGTACATGCGCCCGCGGGTGAACGGATCATTCAGGAAACGCTCGGCCGTCAACTCAGGCCGATTCAGATAACCGCGCGCCACTTGCACGCCGCCGATAAACAACTCGCCGACCACCCCCAACGGCACCGGCTGCAACTGGCTGTCGAGCAGGTACATGCGCGTATTGGCAATGGGCTTGCCGATTGGCGTGTTGTCCGGCGTCACCGCGCCCGTGCAATTCCACGCCGTGACGTCCACCGCCGCCTCGGTCGGGCCATACAGGTTGTGCAATTCACTGTTCGGCAACTGCTGCTTGAAGCGCCGCACCAGGCTGCCCGGCAGGGCTTCGCCGCTGCACATCACACGCACCAGCCCGGCCGCCTGGCGCACATCGCCATGGGCCAGGAATACGTCCAGCATCGACGGCACAAAGTGCAGCGTGGTGATCTGCTCAGCCTCGATCACATCGCACAGGTACTCGGGCTCTTTATGCCCGCCAGGGCGCGCCATCACCAACCGTGCGCCCGTCAACAGCGGCCAGAAGAATTCCCACACCGACACGTCGAAGCTGAACGGGGTTTTCTGCAGCACCGAGTCCTGCGCCTCGAGGCCATATTCGTCCTGCATCCACAGCAGGCGGTTGACCACCCCGGCGTGTTCGTTGATCACGCCCTTGGGCTGGCCGGTGGAACCGGAGGTGTAGATCACATACGCCGTCACGCCCACTGCAGTCGGGTTATCCAACGGCTGGTGCTGCCAGCAAGGGTGGTCCAGATCGACCACCGGCACCGCGCCCAGCAACTCGCGCGTGGAGCCTTGAGCCAACACCACTGCTGGCGCACTGTCCTGCAGCATGTAGGCAATACGCTCCAGCGGGTAGGCCGGGTCCAGCGGCACATACGCGGCGCCCGCCTTGAGGATGGCGTACAGGCCCACGACCATGTCCAGGCTGCGCTCCACGCAAATAGCCACGCGCGAATCCGGCTGCACACCCAGCGCCAGCAAGTGATGGGCCAACTGATTGGCCTGCCCATTCAACTCGGCATAGGTCAGTTGCCGTTCGCCGGCCTTGACCGCAATCGCGTCCGGGGTGCGCTTGACCTGCGCCTCGAACATCCCGTGCAGGGTCTGGTCGAGGTTGTAATTGACCTCGGTGGCGTTGAACTCAAACAGCAGCTGCTGACGCTCACGGTCATCGACCAGCGATGCATGCTCAAGCACCGCCTGGTCGTTCTCGACCATCGCCTGCAACACGCGCGTGAAGTAACCGACATAACGCTGCACGGTCGACTCATCAAACAGCGCCACGGCATATTCCAGCGCGCCAAGAATGCTGCCCTGCACTTCGCCAAGGTTCAGCGACAGGTCGAATTTGGCAAAGTGGCTGTTTTCGACGATGCCTTCCAGGGCCAGGTCGCCCAATGCCAGGGTCGGTGCGCTGCTGTCCTGCCACGTCAACAGGGTTTGGAACAACGGGCTGTGGGCCAGGCTGCGCGGCGGCCGGGTGATTTCCACCACCTGTTCGAACGGCAGGTCCTGATGGGCCTGGGCTTCCAGCGTCAGCGCCTTGACCCGCGCCAGCAGCGCCTCGGTGCTCAACTCGCCGGAGGTGTCGATACGCACTGCCAGCGTGTTGACGAACAGGCCGATCAGCCCTTCTACCTCACTGCGCGTGCGGTTGGCCACCGGCGAGCCGATCACCAGGTCATGTTGCCCGGACAGCCGCGCCAGCAACGAGGCCCAGGCACTCATCAAGGTCATGTACAACGTGGTGCCATGGCGTTGGCTCAAGGCCTTGAGCCCGGCGGTGAGGCGTTCATCCAGGCGCACTTCGACACTGCTGCCGGCGTAATCCTGCTGCGCCGGGCGCGGGCGGTCGGTGGGCAACGTGAGCAAGGCCGGCGCGCCCGCCAGCGCCTGCTGCCAATAGCTGCTCTGGCGCTGCAGCACCTCGCCGCTCAACCACAGCCGTTGCCACACGGCGAAGTCACCGTACTGGATCGCCAGCGGCGGCAACGGGTCGGGCAGGCCGTGGCTGAAGGCTTGGTACAGCGCCATCAGCTCGCGGGTCAGCACGCCCATCGACCAACCGTCGGAGACGATGTGGTGCAAGGTCAGCAACAGCACATGGTGATCGTCGGCCATCACCACCAGCCGCCCGCGCAGCAGCGGGCCGCGCTCCAGGTCGAAAGGCGCCGAGGCTTCGCCGTGGATCAACGCATCCAGCGCCTGCTGGGGTTGCGGGTGGCGGCGCAGGTCCTGCACTTGCAGCGGCAGCACGTCTTCGGCCGGCATAATCAGCACCTGGGCGTCGTCGCCGTGCTGGGCAAAGCGGCTGCGCAGGGTTTCGTGGCGCGCCACAATCCGCGCCAGCGCCCGTTGCAGCGCCTCGACATGCAATTGCCCACGCAGACGCAGGCCAATGGGGATGTTATAGGCGGTGTTGGCGCCTTCCATCAGTGCCAGGAACCACAGGCGCTGCTGGGCGAAGGACAGTGGCACGGGTTCATCGCGGCTGGCCGGGAGAATATCCGGCAAGGTGCTGCGCCCCGATTGGGCCAGGACTTCGGCGACCGCCGCCAGCTCGGCATTGGCAAACAGGTCGCCGAGGATCAGCTCGACACCCAGACGCTGCCGCACCTGGGACACCATGCGCATTGCCAGCAGCGAGTGCCCGCCCAATTCAAAGAAATGGTCGCGACGCCCGACGCGCGCCACGTGCAGTACATCGGCCCAGATCTGCGCCAGCACGCTTTCGATCTCGCCCTGGGGCGCCTCGTACTCGCGGGTAAACACGGCGTCCATATCTGGCGCGGGCAAGGCCTTGCGGTCGAGTTTGCCGTTGGCGGTGAGCGGCAATGCCTCAAGCTTCACGTAGGCAACCGGGACCATGTAGTCCGGCAGATGCGCCACCAGGTGGGCGCGGATACCGCCAACGGCCAGCGGAGCGAACGACGGGTTTTCGGTGAAGTACGCCACCAGCCGGTCCTCACGGACCAGCACCACCGCTTCCTGAATACCCGGCAATTGGTTGAGTTGAGTTTCGATCTCGCCCAGCTCGATGCGCACGCCACGGATCTTCACCTGGTCGTCGTTCCGCCCCAGGTACTCGATATTGCCGTCCGGCAGCCAGCGCGCCAGGTCGCCGGTGCGGTACATGCGCCCAGCGTTGAACGGGTCTTGCAGGAAGCGCTCGGCCGTCAGCTCCGGACGGTTGAGGTAACCGCGCGCCACGCCTTTGCCGCCCACATACAGCTCACCGGCAACCCCCAGCGGCACCGGCCGTTGCTGCTCATCGAGCAAGTACACCGTGGCATTCGCAACAGGCTTGCCGATATGCAGTGGCCGGCCCGCCTCCACCTTGCCGGACGTGGCGACCACCGTGGCCTCGGTGGGCCCGTAGTTATTGATCAACTCAAAACGCTGGGCCCGCGCGAACTGGCGCAGGCGATCACCGCCGATCAGCAAGGTGCGCAAGGTCGGGTGTTCGATCTGTTGGCTGAAGGCGTACTCGGCCACCGGCGTGGGCAAAAAGCACACGTCCAACGGCTGCGCGCACCACCACGCGAGCAAGGCGTCGATGTCTTCGGTGCCGTCATTGGCCGGCGGCAGGTGCAGGGTCGCGCCGACACACAGCGCCGGCCACACTTCCCAGGCCATCGCATCAAAGCCGAAACCGGCGACACTGGCGGTGTGGCGCCCGGCACACAGGTCAAAGGCGCGGCAATGCCAGTCGACCAGGTTGGCCACGGTGTGGTGTTCGACCATCACGCCTTTGGGCAAGCCAGTGGAACCGGAGGTGTAGATCACATAGGCGAGGTTAGCGGGCGTGACATCGACCGTGGGGTTGCTCGCCGAATGATGCTGCCGGGTGAAGCGGTCCAGGTTGATCACCGGCACTTGCAGCGCGGGCAGTCGGTCCAGCAGCGCCTGTTGCGTCAGCACCGCCACCGGCGCGCTGTCGGTGAGCAAATAATTGAGGCGCTCGGCCGGGTGGGACGGGTCCACCGGTACATAGCAGGCGCCGGCCTTGAGGATCGCCAGCAACCCGGCCAGGGTATCCAGGCCACGGCGGGCGACGATGGCCACGCGGTCGTCGGGCTTGACCCCCAGCGCCAGCAGGTGATGGGCCAACAGGTTGGCTTGCTGGTTCAGTTCGGCGTAGGTCAGTTGGCGGCCTTGCTGCACGGCGGCGATGGCCTCGGGCGTGCAGGCCGCCTGAGCTTCGATACGCCCGTGCAGCGTGGTGCCTTGAGGGAAGTCGGCGTGGGTCGCGTTGAACTGCTCGAGCAGTTGTTGTCGCTCGGCGGCGGGCACGACCGAGACCTGATTGAGCGGTGTCTGTGGCGCCTGCTCCAGCGCAGTCACGAGGTTTTCCAGCGCGGTTTGCAGGTAGGCGCAGACGCGCTGCGGGTCCACCTGGGTGCTGGCGAGCAAGCTCAGGGCAAAGCCTTCGCCGAGGTCATCCACGCTCAAGGTCAGCGGGTAGTTGGTGCGTTCTTCGGCGCTGAGCGCCGCGATACCTTGCCAGGCCGACACGGCGGCAGCGCTGGCGGCCGGGGCACTGTGGCGGTAGTTGAGCAACGCGCTGAACAGCGGCGTCGGCGCAACCACGCCGCTGCAGCGCTGGGCCAGGGCCAACGCGGCGTGTTCGTGGCGCAGCAAGGTGGTCAGCCGCGCGTGGGTGGCCTTGACCCCGGCGCGCACGTCTTCGGCGCCCACGTCCACGCGAAACGGCAGCGTGTTGATGAAAATGCCCAGTGCCCGATCGGTGTCATGGCTGCCCTGCATGCGGCCCATCAATACGGTGCCAAACACCACATGCTCTTTACCGGCCAGCACACCCAGCACCTGCGCCCAGCCCATATGAAACAGGCTGGCGGCGCTCACGCCCAGTTGCCGGGCCTGCGCACGCAAGCGCTGGCCCAGCTCCGGCGCCAATGGCAGGCTGACTTCGGCAATCCCGCGGGCATCGCCTTGCACGTCTTGCAGGCCAAATGGCAAGGTCGGCTCGCTGATGTCGCCGAGCATCTGGCGGAAGAAACTTTCGTGCTCCTGCTCGCTGATCCCCAGCCGCGCCTGCGCCACATAGTTGCGAAACGGCACCGCCTGGCCCAGCACTGCGCCCTGCCCCAGCAGGCACGCCTGCATTTCATGGCACACCACTTCCAGGGCGCTGTGGTCGAGGGCCATGTGGTGAAACAGCAAGGTCGCGACGATGCGCTGATTGGCCGGATCTTCGGCACGCACCAGGCGCAGCAACGGCGCCTGGGTCACGTCGAGGCGATAGTGGCGGGCATCGAACAACGCGTGCAGCTGCGCGGCGATATCGCCGTCAGCCGGGTCCAGTTCCAACACCTGCACCGGCAATTGCGCCTGGCGCCAGACCACCTGCGACGGTTCCTGCAACCCGTCCCAGACCACGCCGGTGCGCAGGATGTCGTGGCGGTTCATCACGCTTTGCAGGGCGTGGGCGAAGGCCTCAAAACGCGCCAGGCTGTCGAACGCAAACTGCGACTGCATCACGTACGGGTCGCCCTGCTCGGCGCTGACGTGATGGAACAGAATGCCTTCCTGCAACGGCGCCAGCGGGTAGATATCCTGGATATTCGCCACGCCGCCATCGACGGTGGCGACGATGCGGTCGATCTCGTCCTGGCTCAGGCTCGACAGGGTCAGCATGGCCGGGGTAATGCGCTCGGCGCCCGCCGGGATGCCATTGGCCGGCACCGTCACTTCACCGGCCTTGGTCGGCGAATACTCGCCGGCCTTGATCAACTCGATCAACGCCGGCTTGTGCTCGCGCAACGCGGCAAGAATCGCCGGGTCGCTCAGCGCCTGTTTATTGCCCTGCACCGACAACTGCTCGCCCTTGAGCGCCAGTTGCACATCCTTGGTTTTCAGCGTCGCCAACAGCTCAGAAATGCTCACAGGACGATCTCCATTCGTTCGGTTATGGCGGCGTAGCCGGCCAGCGTCGGCTGTTCGAACAACGCCCGCACATCGGCTTCCAGGCCTTCCTGGCGCAGGCGTCCGATCAAGCTCACGGCGAGCAGCGAGTGCCCGCCCAGTTCAAAGAAGTTGTCATGGCGCCCGACCCGCTCGACGTTGAGCAGCTCGGCCCACAGCCTGGCCAGGAGGATTTCGGTATCACCCTGCGGCGCCGCGTACTCGCGCACGATCAGCGCGTCCATGCCCGGCGCAGGCAAGGCCTTGCGGTCGAGCTTGCCGTTGGGGCTCAGCGGCAGCGCGTCAAGGTGCATGAACAGCGCCGGCACCATGAAGTCCGGCAGGTGCTGCAGCAGGTGCGCGCGCAGCTGCTCGATGTCGGTAGGTACGCCGGTGTAATAAGCGACCAACCGGTCCTCGCGGGCCACCACCGCAGCCTCGTTGACCTGCGCATGTTCGAGCAGTCGCGCCTGGATTTCCCCCAGCTCAATGCGCAGGCCGCGGATTTTCACCTGGTCATCGTTGCGGCCCAGGTACTCGATATTGCCGTCGGGCAAGTAGCGGCCAACGTCGCCGGTGCGGTACAGGCGCCCATGGGTGAAGGGGTCCTTGAGGAAGCGTTCGGCAGTCAGCTCCGGGCGATTCAAGTAGCCACGCGCCACTTGCACGCCGCCGATAAACAGCTCGCCGACCACGCCCAATGGCACCGGCTGCAATTGCGTATCCAGCAGGTACATGCGCGTGTTGGCAATCGGTTTGCCGATCGGCGTGTTGTCCGGCACCTCGGGACGCGCGCAGTTCCAGGCGGTCACGTCCACGGCCGCTTCGGTGGGGCCATACAGGTTGTACAGGCCGATGCCCGGCAGCTGCTGCTTGAAGCGCCGCACCAGGCTGCCCGGCAAGGCTTCGCCGCTGCACATTACGCGCACCAGCCCGGCCGCCTGGCTGACATCACCGTGGGCCAGGAACACGTCCAGCATCGAGGGCACAAAGTGCAGTGTGGTGATCTGTTCGGCCTCGATCACTTCGCACAGGTACTCAGGCTCTTTATGGCCACCCGGGCGCGCCATGACCAGGCGTGCGCCGGTAAACAACGGCCAGAAGAACTCCCACACCGACACGTCAAAGCTGAACGGGGTTTTCTGCAACACGCTATCACTGGCCGTAAGACCGTACGCGTCCTGCATCCACAGCAGGCGGTTGACCACCCCGGCGTGCTCGTTGATCACGCCTTTGGGCTGGCCGGTGGAGCCGGACGTGTAGATCACATAGGCCTGGTGCCGGGCGGTAAGGCCTGGCACGTGGGGGTTGCCAGCGGGCTGGTGCTGCCAGGTGGCGTGGTCCAGGTTGACCACCGGCACCTCACCCAGCAACGCGCGGGTGGCGCCTTGCGCAAGCACCACCACCGGCGCGCTGTCTTGCAGCATGTAGGCCAGGCGCTCGCGAGGATAGGCCGGGTCCAGCGGCACATAACCGCCGCCGGCCTTGAGGATCGCAAACAGGCCGATGACCATGTCCAGGCCACGCTCCACGCAGATGCCTACACGCGAATCCGGCTGCACACCGAGTTCACGCAGGTGATGGGCCAGGCGGTTGGCGCGTTCGTTCAGCGCGCTGTAGGTCAGGTACTGATCGCCGGACTTGACCGCCACGGCCTGCGGCGTGCGCTCGACCTGGGCTTCGAACAGGCCGTGCAGGGTTTGATCGAGGTTGTAGTTGACGTCGGTGGCATTGAATTCCACCAGCAGTTTTTGCCGTTCCTCACTGCCCATAATCGGCAGGCGATTGAGCGGCTGATGCGGCGCCTGCTCGAGGGCTTCAACCAGCCCTGACAAAGCGGTCTGCATGTAACCGCACACGCGTTGCGCGTCGATTTGCGCCAGGGCAGTGACATCATAACCATCGCCCAGGTCATCCACGTTCAAGGTCAGCGGGTAGTTGGTGCGCCCGTCGTTGATCAGCGTCTGCATGCCTTCCCAGGCCTGCTGCGCCTCGGCCGAGCGCGTGGCGGCGCCCCGATGGCGGTAGTTGAGCATTGAGCTGAACAACGGCGCCGGGGCTGCCACGCCGCTGCAGCGCTGGGCCAGCGCCAGCGACGCGTGTTCGTGCCCCAGCAGCGCGGTAAGCCGTGCATGGGTGGCTCGCACCGCAGCGCGCGCACCTTGTGCGTCGATGTCCAGGCGCAGCGGCAAGGTATTGATGAACACCCCCAGCGCGCGGTCGGCGCCCTCGCCGCCTTGCATGCGACCCACCAGCACCGTGCCGAACACCACGCTGTGGCGACCCGAGGTGGCCGCCAGCACTTGGCCCCACGCCAGGTGGAACAGGCTCGCCGTGCTCACGCCCAGCAAGCGCGCCTGGGCGCGCAGCCGACGGTTGAGGTCATTGTCCAGGCGCAGGCAGTGTTCTTCGATCGCGTTGCCGTCGCCGCGCACATCCTGCAAACCGAACGGCAAGGTCGGTTCATCGACATCCCCGAGCATCTGGCGAAAGAACGCTTCATGTTCCTGCTCGCTTACGCCCAGACGCGCCTGGGCCACGTAGTTGCGGTACGGCATCGGCGCCGCTGTTGGCGCTGCGTGGCCGAGCAAGTGGCCCTGCATTTCGCGCAGCACCACGTCGAATGCGGTGTGGTCGAGGGCGATATGGTGGTAGAGCAACACCACCACTACGCGCTGGTTGGCCGGGTCCCGGGCGTACTTGAGGCTGATCAACGGCGCCTGGCTGAGCGTCAGGCGATAGCGTCGTGCATCGAAACGCTCATGCAGGCCAGCCAGTACATCGCCTTGCAGGTGCAGCTCTTCACGCGGCAGTTCAGCCTTGCGCCACACCACTTGCAGCGGTTGCGCCAGGCCTTCCCAGACCACGCCGGTGCGCAGGATGTCATGGCGATCGATGACCTGTTGCAGCGCCTGGGCGAAGGCGTTCAGGCGCTCAATGCTGTCGAACGCCAAGTGCGACTGCAGCAGGTACGGGTCGCCCTGCTCGGCAGTGATGTGGTGGTAAAGAATGCCCTCCTGCAACGGCGCCAGCGGGTAAATATCCTGCACATTGGCAGCGCCGCCGGGTACGCGGCTGACGACGTCGTCGAGAGTTGACGGGTCGAGCTCCACCAACGGCAACATGTCCGGGGTGATGCGCTGGCAGTCGGCGGCGATGCGGTTGGCCGGCACCTGCACTTCGCGGCCACTGCCCACGGCGGTGGCCAACGCCGCGAGGGTGGGCTGGCTGAACAGCACACGCACGTCAGCACTGAGGCCGACCTGGCGCATGCGTTCAATCAGGCTGACCGCCAACAACGAATGGCCGCCCAGTTCGAAGAAGTGGTCATGCCGGCCAACTTGCTCCACCTGCAACACCTCAGCCCAGATCCGCGCCAGGGTGGTTTCCACCGCGCCTTCGGGCGCTGCGTAGTCGCGGCTCAGCAACGCGGCTTGATCGGGTTGCGGCAAGGCCTTGCGGTCCAGCTTGCCGTTGGCGGTCAGCGGCAGCGTGTCGAGCCTGACGTAGGCTGCTGGCACCAGCGCGTCTGGCAGCTGTTGCTGCAGTTGCGCACGCAAGGTTTCAATCGGCAGCGGGTACTTTTCGATGAACCAGGCCACCAGACGCCCCTCGCGCACCAGCACCACGGCCTCAGCGATACCGTCGAGTGCCGCCAGGCGGCTTTCGATTTCACCGAGTTCGACGCGCACACCGCGCACTTTGACCTGGTCGTCGTTACGGCCCAGGTACTCGATATTGCCGTCGGGCAGCCAACGCGCCAGGTCACCGGTGCGGTACATCCGCCCAGGGTTGAACGGGTCCTGCAGGAAACGTTCGGCGCTCATCTGCGGGCGGTTCAAATACCCCCGCGCCACGCCACGGCCGCCCACATACAGCTCACCAGCGACGCCCACCGGCACCGGGCGCAACTGTGCGTCGAGCACGTACACGCTGGCATTGGCGATGGGCCGGCCGATGTGCAGCGCCTGCCCGGCGCGCACACGGCCGGAGGTGGCGACCACCGTGGCCTCGGTAGGCCCGTAGTTGTTGATTACCGCAAAGCGCCGCTCCTGGGTGAACTGGCGCAGGCGATCACCGCCGATTAACAGAATGCGCAAGGTCGGGTGGTGCAGGTTCTGGCTGAAGGCGTACTCGGCCACTGGCGTGGGCAGGAAGCTGACGTCCAGTGGCTGCTCCAGCCACCAGGCGAGCAATTCGTCAATGTTTTCATTGCCGACCTTCGCGGGCGGCACGTGCAAGGTCGCGCCTGCACAGAGTGCCGGCCAGACCTCCCAGGCCATCGCGTCAAAGCCAAACCCGGCGACGCTGCTGGTGTGGCTGCGCGCGTCCAGGCCAAAGGCCTCGCAATGCCAGTGCACCAGGTTTTCCACGGTGCGGTGTTCCACCATCACGCCTTTGGGCTGGCCGGTGGAGCCGGAGGTGTAGATCACGTACGCCAGGTGCGCCGGGGTCAGGCCGACCAGTTGCGGGTTGCTGACGGCGTGGTGCCGCAAGCACTCGTCGAACAGGTCGACAGTGGCGTGCGTGCCCAGCAGGTCACGGGTGCTTGCCTCGGCCAAGACCGCTACCGGCGTGCTGTCCTGCAGCAGGTAGGCGATACGTTCGGCGGGGTAAGCCGGGTCGACAGGCACGTAGCCGGCGCCGGCCTTGAGAATGCCCAGCAGCCCGACCAGCATGTGCGGGCCACGGCGACAGCAGATCGCGACGCGGTCGTCCGGCTGCACGCCGAGTGTCAACAGGTGATGGGCCACCTGGTTGGCGCGTTGATTGAGCTGCTGATAGGTCAGGACTTCGCCGTCCTGCTGCACGGCAATCGCGTGGGGCTGACGTTCGACCTGGGCTTCGAAGGCGCCGTGTACGGTGTGCCCGGTCGGGAAGTCCGCGGCTGTTGCGTTGAATTCGCGCAGCAGGGTTTCGCACTCTGCCGGCGGCAGCACTGGCAATTGATTAAGCGGGGTGCTCACCGCGCTTTCCAACGCCGCGACCAACTGCTCCACGGCGCGGTGCATGTAGCCACACAGGCGCTGGGCGCCGATCTGCGGCAGTGCCAGCACGCTCAGGCCAAAGCCTGTGCCGAAGTCATCGACGCTGAGGGTCAGCGGGTAATTGCTGCGCTCCTCACCGCCCAGCAGTTGCACGCCTTCCCAGATGCCATGGCCATCGCGGGCCATTTCGCCGGGGCTGCTGTGACGGTAATTGAGCAAGGCGCTGAACAACGGCACGGCCGTCGGTACGCCGCTGCAACGCTGGGCGAGGGCCAGCGACGCATGCTCGTGCCCCAGCAGCGCGCTCAAGCGGCTATGCGTGGCCCTGACGGCCGCAGCAGCAGCGCACGCGACATCGACGCGCAGCGGCAAGGTGTTGATGAACATGCCCAACGCACGGTCAGCGCCCTCACCCGCCTGCATGCGCCCCATCAGCACCGTGCCGAATACCACCTCATCACGCCCGGACACCAGCCCCAGCACTTGTGCCCACGCCAGGTGCATCAGGCTGGCCGCACTGACTCCCAGCACCCGCGCCTGTTCACGCACCCGCACTGCCAACGCGGCGTCCAGCGGCTGTTCGGCCTCTTCGATAGCGCGGCCGTCGCCCTGCACGTCCTGCACGCCAAAGGGCAAGGTCGGCTCATCGACATCGGCGAGCATGTCGCGGAAGAAGTGCTCGTGTTCCGCCACGCTGACACCGAGGCGCGCCTGAGCCACGTAGTTGCGAAACGGTGCAGCGTCGGGCAGTGCCTCGGCCTGGTTGAACAGGAACGCACGCATCTCCTGGCCGACCACTTCCATGGCGGTATGGTCGAGCGCCAGGTGATGGAACAACAGGATCGCCGCGACCCGATTATTCGCCGGGTCCTGGGCATAGACCATGCGCAGCAGCGGCGCCTGGGTGATGTCCAGGCGATAGTGGCGGGCATCGAAACGTTCGTGCAGTTGCTCGATGACGCCGCCGTCAGCCGGGTCCAGGACGACCTCTTGCACCACCAGCCGGGCCTCGCGCCAGACCACTTGCACCGGGCTGTCCAGACCTTCCCAGACCACGCCGGTGCGCAGGATGTCGTGACGGGCCGCGACCTGTTGCAGCGCGCCCATGAAGGCGTGCAAACGCTCAAGGCTGTCAAACGCCATGCGCGACTGCAGCAGGTACGGGTCGCCCTGCTCGGCGCTGATATGGTGATAAAGAATGCCTTCCTGCAGCGGCGCGAGCGGGTAGATATCCTGCACATTGGCCGCGCCACCCGGCACCGTGGCGACGATGCGCTCGATCGCTGCCTGGTCGAGTTGCACCAGGGTCAGCATCGACGGCGTTATCCGGGTGCAGCCGGCTGGAATGCCATTGGCCGGCACCTCGATCTCACGCCCGCTGCCGACTGCCGCTGCCAGCGCCGCCAGGCTTGGCTGGCTGAACAGCACACGCACATCCGCGCTCAGGCCCACCTGGCGCATGCGCTCAATCAGGCTCACGGCCAGCAACGAATGCCCGCCCAACTCGAAGAAATGGTCATGCCGGCCGACACGCTCGAGCTTGAGCACGTCCTGCCAGATCTGCGCCAGCAAGGTTTCCACCTCGCCCTCCGGCGCCTCGTAACCGCGACTGAGCAGCGCGCTCTGATCCGGTACGGGCAAGCCCTTGCGGTCGAGCTTGCCGTTGGCGGTCAGTGGCAACAGTGCCAGCCACACGTAGGCTGACGGCACCATGTAGTCCGGCAACCGGCCTTGCAGATGAGCGCGCAGTGCCTGGATGTCCAAGGGTGCCTGGGCGGTGTAATACGCCACCAGGCGCTTGTCGCCCGGCTCGTCTTCGCGGGCCAGCACCACCGCGTCTTTTACGCCGGGGAACGCGGCCAGGCAGGTTTCGATTTCGCCCGGCTCGATACGAAAACCGCGGATCTTGACTTGCAGGTCGTTACGCCCCTGGTACAGCAAGGTAGCGTCGGCCTGCCAGCTGGCCAGGTCGCCGGTGCGGTACAGCAGGCCTTCGCCGAAGGGGTTGGGGATGAATTTTTCTGCCGTCAATTGCGGCTGGTTCAAATAGCCGTTGGCCACCCCGGCGCCGCCGATATACAGCTCGCCAACCACGCCCAGCGGCAGCGGTTGCTGGCGTGCGTCGAGCACGTAGGCCTGGGCATTTGCGATGGGGCGGCCAATCGGGACACTGCCCGCAGCCGGCGCGGTGATTTCAAAGGTGGTGGAGAACGTGGTGGCCTCGGTCGGGCCATAGCCATTGAGCAGATGCTGGGGTTTGCCGTGCTGGAGCACACGGCTGATCACCTGCGGGTCGAGCACATCGCCGCCGACGATCAGGTAGCGCAGTTGGCGGAACACCGGCAGCAACGCGTCGGCGTATTGATGGAACAGGCCGGCGGTCATCCACAACACGCTGACGGCTTGCTCCTGCAACAGCGAGGCAAACGCCGCCTGGGACAGCAGCACCGCATGCTCGACCACCACCACACAACCGCCGTTGAGCAACGGCGCCCACACGTCGAGGGTGCTGGCATCGAAGGCCGGGTTGGAAGCGAACGCCACGCGGTCGCGCTCATTGAAATCGGCATAGCCGTTGTTCAGCACCAGGCGCGAGATCGCGCGGTGCGGCACTTGCACGCCTTTGGGTGCACCGGTGGAGCCGGAGGTGTACATGATGTACGCCACGCTTTGCGCCGACTGGGCCAGGTCGGGGTTGCGCGGCGACTGCGCGTCCAGGTTCAGGTCGGCCAGGGTATTGAGCACGCGGTGCGCGCCGCTGTCCTGCACCATGAAGGCCTGGCGCTCGACCGGCGCATTGACGTCCAGCGGCACATACACCGCTGCGCACTTGAGGATCGCCAGTTGGCACACGAGTAAATCCAGCGAGCGCGGCAGTGCGATCGCCACGCTTTCGCCCGGCTGCACGCCCTGACTGATCAGGTGGTGGGCCAAGCGGTTGGCACGGCGATTGAGGTCGCGATAACTCAACGACAACGCGCCCTGCACCGCCGCCACAGCGTCGGGACGTGCCAGCGCCTGAGCTTCGAACAGTTGGTGCACCGTGAGCTGCGACGGGTAGTCACGCGCGGTGGCGTTGAAAGCCACCAACAGTTGGTGGCGTTCGGCAGCCGGCAGGATCGACACGGCCTGCAAGGGCGTGGTCGGCGCTTGTTGCAACGCGGTCACCAGATGGCTCAACGCGGTGAGC
This sequence comes from Pseudomonas sp. TREG-RG-20F-10-E-6-01, assembly GCF_022662455.1. NCBI lineage: Bacteria > Pseudomonadati > Pseudomonadota > Gammaproteobacteria > Pseudomonadales > Pseudomonadaceae > Pseudomonas > Pseudomonas sp. TREG-RG-20F-10-E-6-01. The sequence continues at coordinate 656,142 of NZ_JAKNQP010000003.1, forward strand.
ATGTAGGCGCCCACGCGCTGTACATCCAGGCTGTTCACGCCCTGCACGGTCAAGGAAAACCCGCTGCCCAGGTCATCGACGTTTAACACCAGCGGATAGTTGCTGCGTTCTTGCGAACTGAGAATCTCGATCCCGGACGCGGCAAACGGGCTGTCTCCCGGGGCTTCACCCGGCGCGCTGTGGCGGTAATTGAGCAGCGTGCTGAACAGCGGCAGTGAACCCGGTACGCCGCTGCAACGCTGTGCCAGCGACAGCGAGGCATGCTCATGCCCAAGCAACTGCGCCAGGCGCGCGTGGGTGGCGCGCACGCCGGCTTGCACGCTGACGGCGCCGAGGCTGACGCGCAGCGGCAAGGTATTGATGAACATCCCCAACGCACGGTCGGCGCCCTCGCCGCCCTGCATACGGCCCAGCAACACGGTACCGAACACCACGTCCTGCTGGCCGGAGACTTGGGCCAACACCTGGGCCCAGGCCAGGTGCACCAGGCTGGCGGTGCTCACGCCCAGTTGCCGCGCCTGTTCGCGCAAGCCGTGACTGAGTGCCGGCTCCAATGGCAGGTGTGCGTCGACGATGCCGCTGCCGTCGCCATTCACATCCTGCAAACCGAACGCGAGCGTCGGCTCGTCGATATCGCCCAGCATGTCGCTGAAGAAGGCTTCGTGTTGCGCCTGCGTCACGCCCAAGCGCGCCTGGGCCACGTAGTTGCGGTACTGCACCGCGTCCGGCAGCTGCGCGCTGGTGCCGGCGAGGCTGGCGCTCATTTCTTCGACCAGCACTTGCAAGGCGGTGTGGTCGAGCAGGATGTGGTGCAGCAGCAAAATGCCGACGTAACCGCCCTGCTGCTCGGCGTAGCCAAAGTGCATCAGTGAAGCGCGCGACAGGTCGAGGCGATAATGGCGTGGATCGAAGCGTTGCTGCAGGTGCGCGAGGGCATCAAGGCCGTGCGCGTCAATGCGCTCAACCGCCAAGGGCGCCTGGCGCAGCACCACCTGCACCGGTTCATCCAGGCCTTCCCAGACAATCCCGGTGCGCAGGATGTCGTTGCGTTCAATCACGCTGTGCAGCGCCTGGATAAACGCATCCACCGCCGCCTGGTCGGCAAAGCGCAACTGCACCTGCAACACGTAGGGGTCGCCCTCGGTGGTTGCCAGGTGGTGGTAAAGAATGCCGGCCTGCAACGGCGCCAGACCGTAGATGTCCTGCACGTTGGCAATGCCGCCAGGCACGCTTTCGAGGATGTGGTCGATAGCGGCCTGGTCCAGGGCCACCAGAGGCAGCATGTCCGGTGTGATGCGCGCGCAGCGGTCGACGATCAGGTTGGCCGGCACCTGCACTTCCCGCTGCCCGCCCACTGCTGCGGCCAATGCGGCCAACGTGGGTTGGCCGAACAGCACGCGCACATCACAGCTCAAGTCCACCTGGCGCATGCGTTCGATCAGCTTGACCGCCAGCAGCGAGTGGCCGCCGAGCTCGAAGAAATTATCGTCGCGGCCGACCTTGTCGAGCTTCAACAACTGCTGCCAGATACTGGCGATGGCGACTTCAACCGCACCTTGCGGGGCGGCATAGTCACGCCGCGCCAGCGCGTCGGCGTCCGGGGCGGGCAAGGCCTTGCGGTCAAGTTTGCCGTTGGTGGTCAGCGGGAATTGATCCAGCAGTACGAACGCGCTGGGCACCATGTACTCGGCCAGGCTGAGCAGCAGGTGATCACGCAGCTGGGCAGCACCCAGTTCACGCTCGGCGATCACGTAGGCCACCAGGCGTTTGTCGCCCGGTGCGTCTTCACGGGCGATTACCACCGCATCACGCACGCCGTCAGCGGTGGCCAGGCGCGCCTGGATTTCGCCCAGCTCGATACGGAAACCACGGATCTTCACCTGGTCGTCGTTGCGGCCCAGGTACTCGACACTGCCGTCGGCCAGCAGGCGGCCGAGGTCACCGGTCTTGTACATGCGCAGGCCGGTGGCCGGGTCGGCCAGGAAACGCTCGGCATTGAGCGCGTCACGGTTGAGGTAACCCCGCGCCACCCCGGCGCCGCCGACGTACAGCTCGCCGACCACGCCAAACGGCAACGGCTCGCGACGCTCATCCAGCACGTACAGCTGCAGGTCGGGAATGCGCACGCCAATCGGGCTGACGCCGACCAACTGCGCGTCCGCGGCCTCCAGCGCGCGATAGGTCACGTGCACGGTGGTTTCGGTGATGCCGTACATGTTGACCAGTTGCGTACCGGCGTTGATGGCGCGGGCGTACCACGGCTTGAGCATGCCGGGCTCAAGGGCTTCGCCGCCGAAAATGACCTGACGCAAGGAGTGCGACTGGGCGCTTTGGGCCGCAATCAACTGGCGGAATGCGCTGGGCGTCTGGTTCAGAATGCTCACGCCCGCGTCGCAGATCAGCGCGTAGCACTCATCCGGCGAACGGCTGACCAGTTGCGGCACGATCAGCAATTGGCCGCCGTGCATCAGCGCGCCCCAGATTTCCCACACCGAGAAGTCAAACGCAAAGGAATGGAACAGCGCCCATACATCATTGCGGTTGAAACCAAACCAGTGGTCAGTGGCGGTGAACAGCCGTGCGACCTGGCGATGTTCGATCATCACGCCTTTGGGCAGGCCGGTGGAGCCTGAGGTGTAGATCACGTAGGCCAGGCTCGCCGGGCTGAGAGCGATGCGCGGGTTGACGATGGACTCACCACGCAGGCTGTTGAGGTCGATCTGCGCCAGCTCGCCCACCAGGTGGCGGGTGTTGGCTTGCACCAGCACGGCCAGCGGTTCGCTGTCAGCCAGGGTGTAGGCGATGCGTTCCAGCGGGTAAGCCGGGTCAATCGGCACATAACCGGCGCCGGCCTTGAGGATGCCCAGCAGACCGATGATCATCTCGGGGCCACGTTCAACGCAGATCGCCACGCGGTCATCCGGGCGCACACCCTGCGCAAGCAGACGGTGCGCGACCTGGTTGGCGCGTTCATTGAGTTGGCGGTAGGTCAGGCGCTGCGTGTCGAAGCGCACGGCGATGGCTTCGGGACGGGCGGCGGCATGGGTTTCGACTTGCTGATGGATCAGGGCGGTGTCGGCGTAGTGCGCGGGGCTTTGATTGAGGCGGTGCAGCAGGTGGTGGCGCTCGGTGTCAGGCAGGATCTTCAGGCCGCTCAGCGGCTGATCCGGTCGCTGCTCCAACGCATCGGCCAGGCTGTGCAGCGCGGTATGCAGGTAAGCCGCGACACGTTGTGCGCCGATGGCGGCATCGACCATCACCGTCAGTGCAAAGTCTTCGCCCAGGTCATCCACGTTGACGGTCAGCGGGTAGTTGGTGCGCTCCTCGGCACCGAGCACCTGGATGCCTTCGGCCACGTCGATGACGGCGGCCATATCGGTAGCGGCGCTGTGACGGTAATTGAGCATGGCGCTGAACAGCGGCGTCGGCGCCGCCACACCACTGCAACGCTGAGCCAGGGCCAGGGACGCATGTTCGTGGTTGAGCAAAGCCGTCAGACGCGCATGGGTGGCCTTGACCCCGGCGCGCACGCCCTGCTCGCCCACATCCACGCGTAACGGCAAGGTATTGATGAACATGCCCAGGGCCCGTTCACCGCCCTCGCCTGCGCCCATACGGCCAAGCATCACCGTGCCGAACACCACCGCGTCACGACCGGACACCACGCCCAATACACGCGCCAATGCCAGGTGCATCATGCTCGCCACGCTCACGCCCAATGGGCGCGCCAGGCTGCGCAGGCGCCGGCTGAGGGCGCTGTCCACGGCGATGCGTGCTTCGTCAATGCCCTGCCCGTCGCCTTGCACATCCTGCAAGCCGAAGGGCAAGGTCGGCTCATCGATATCGGCCAGCATGTCGCGGAAGAACGCCTCGTGCGCCTGCTCGCTGACGCCGTGGCGCACCTGGGCGATGTAGCCGCGAAACGCGACCGGCGCACCCGCCTGGGCTTGCTCGCCAGCCAGGTACAACTGGATTTCATGGCGCACCACATCAAGGGCGGTGTGGTCGAGGATGGTGTGGTGGAACAGCAGCATCGCCACCACCCGACTGTTGGCCGGGTCGTCGGCAAACACCAGGCGCAACAGCGGCGCCTGGCCAAGGTCCATGCGGTAGGTGCGTGCGTCGTAGCGCGCGAGCAGTTGGGCCAGGGCATCGCCGCCATTGAAGTGCGCTTGTTCGCAGACCAGGTTTGCCTTGCGCCATACCACTTGCAGCGGCTCGTCGAGGCGCTCCCACGCCATGGAGGTGCGCAGGATATCGTGACGGTCAATGACCCATTGCAACGCTTGCGCAAAGGCGTCCAGGCGTGCGCGGCTGTCGAACACAAACTGCGCGTGCAGCACGTAAGGGTCGCCCTGCTGCGCCGAAAGGTGATGGTAAAGCATGCCTTCCTGCAGCGGCGCCAGCGGATAGATGTCCTGCACATTCGCCGCGCCGCCGGGGATGGCCGCGACGATACGGTCGATGGCCGGCTGGTCAAGGCTGACCAGCGGCAGCATGTCCGGGGTAATGCGGTAGGCGGGGCTCAGCCAGTCGCCGCCCTGCTCGGCCACCCACTCCAGCAAGCGCGGCTTGTGCGCGATCAGTTGATCCCACAGCGCATCATCCAGCGCTTCGTCGTCGCCCAGGATGATCAGGTCGCCTTCTTCGAGTTGCAGACGGATCGCGTGGGTGGAAATCGCTGCCAATAATTCGCTGAACTGCATGGGGGTAACCTGCCTGATAAGTCACGGTGAAGGAGAAAGTCCGTTTTCAGCTGCCGTTAGGATCGGGTGTGCTGGGCGCCTGTAAAAAGCAGGCGCAGCCGCAAGCCTGAAGAGGCTTCCGGCAGGCTTGGAAAATTAAGGGATTTGGCAGGCGGGGGGTGACATGGGAAGCGGGGACAAGCGCACATCGCGCAGAGTTCAGTTTATTAACGCTACAGACTGTCGATGTGCCGATAGTCCAGATTCAGCGCCAGCGCCAGCTGTGCTGCTCGCCCGAGTGTGATCGGACCGCGCTCGATATCCACCAGCAGCCCCGGGCAATCGAGCGCTGGCAAACCGGCAATATCCTTGAGCCGGCCATCGGTGATCACCAGCAGACGCTGTCGTTCGGCGGGGTAACGCTGGCGTCGCGCCTGCAGCCACTGCCCCGCTTCAGACAACGCCGCCAGCAACGGCGTGCCGCCGCCGGCGCCGAGTTGCGCCAGCCATCCGGTCAAGCCTTTGGCGGCCTTCAAACCCTGCACTTGCCAGGTGGGCGACTGGCCGCTGGCCGTGAGTAACGCCATGCGTGCGCGTTGGCGGTACGCGTCTTCGAACAGCTGCGCGAGCAGGCCTTTGGCGTCGGTCAACGCACCATGGCGCCGCGTGGAGGCCGAGGCATCGACGATCACCAGCCACAACTCGTGGGCCGCGCGGGTGCGCAGGTGGTAGCGCAGATCCTCACGGCCGTGCGGCCGCCCGCCGAGCAAGGTGCCCGGCCAGTTGATCGTGCCGTGTTTTGCACTGCGCGCCTTGCCGTGCCTGCCTTTGTCCAGTCGCCCCGCCTTGGGCCGGGCATCCGCCCCCGCGTCAGGACGAGGGCGAATGCCTAAGGCTTTTTTGGCCAGGCAGGTACTTCCCGGCGTGCGCCCGTGGGCAAGGCTGGCGCGGGCATGTCGCCCCACTGGCCCTGGCCGGGTGAAGAATCGGAAGGTTTGGGCGCCTGGCCTTGATTGGGCGGGCTCGCCGGTGGGGATTGCTCTTGCCGCCGATGTCGCAAGGCAAATTCGGCCACGGCTTCGATGTCTTGCTCGGCGATGGCGGTCGCGCCACGCCAGGCGGCATGGGCGCGTGCGCCGCGAAACCACACCAGGTCCGCGCGCAAGCCATCGACACCGGCGGCGAAACAGCGCTCGGTGATCTGCGCCAGGGCCTGGTCATCCAGCTCAATGCTGTCGAGCCGCGCCCGCGCCTGGGTGCAGCGTTCACGCAAGGCGCCTTGCTGCTCGGCCCATTGGGCACAGAACGCGGCGGGGTCGCTGTCGAAATCCAGGCGCCGACGAATGATTTGCCCACGCTCGGCGGGCAGGGTCTGCCCGCTCAAGGCCACGTTGAAGCCAAAACGGTCGAGCAGTTGCGGGCGCAACTCGCCCTCCTCCGGGTTCATGGTGCCGATCAGCACGAAGCGCGCTGAATGGCGATGCGAGATACCATCGCGCTCGATCAGGTTGGTGCCGCTGGCGGCGACATCCAGCAGCAGGTCCACCAAGTGATCGGCGAGCAAATTGACTTCATCGACGTACAGCACGCCGCCATCGGCCTTGGCCAGCACGCCTGGGGAAAACTGCGCGCGGCCTTCGCCCAATGCGGCGTCCAGGTCCAGCGTGCCGACCAGGCGTTCTTCGGTGGCGCCCAACGGCAGGGTGACGAACTGGCCGCTGGCGAGCAGGTCCGCCAGACCACGCGCCAGGGTCGACTTGGCCATGCCACGCGGGCCTTCGATCAGCACGCCGCCGATTTTCGGGTCGATGGCGGTGAGGCACAGCGCCAGTTTCAGTTCATCGGCGCCGACCACGGCGGACAGCGGGAAATGTGGAATGTCGGTCATGCATGTTCTCGTTAAATTCTGCGGCACAGGCGATCCCCTGAGGTGGCCGGGCTGGTCGTGGCTACCGCTCGTTGTGGCGAGCGGGCTTGCCCCGCGTTGGGCTGCGAAGCAGCCCTAATACAAACAACGCGGTTTTCCTGAAAGAACCGGGTGTGCGGTTTTGGGGCCGCTTCGCGACCCAACGCGGGGCAAGCCCGCTCGCCACAACAAGCCCGCTTGCCACAACAATTCTGCTCGCCACGACAGTGGGGCTCGTACGCTAGCTGTCTTCTTCTATATCCAGCAACAGGTTTTCCAACGCCTCGCGGTATGCGCCGGGCTCTTGCCACAGGCCGCGTTGCTGGGCTTCGAGCATGCGTTCGGTCATGTCGCGCAACGCGTCAGGGTTGTGCTGCTGCACGAAGGCTCGGGTGTCAGCGTCAAGCAGGTAAGCGTCGGCAAGCAACGCGTATTGGTGATCATCGATCAGCGCCGTGGTGGCATCAAACGCGAACAGGTTGTCCACCGTCGCGGCCATTTCGAACGCACCTTTATAGCCATGGCGCTTCACGCCTTCGATCCACTTGGGGTTGGCGGCGCGGGAACGGATCACCCGGTTCAGCTCTTCCTTCAAGGTGCGGATCTTCGGCAAGTCCGGCTGGCTGTGGTCGCCATGGTAACTGGCGGCCTTGTCGCCGCTCAGGGTTTCCACGGCGGCGAGCATGCCACCCTGAAATTGGTAGTAGTCATTGGAATCGAGCAGGTCGTGCTCGCGGTTGTCCTGGTTTTGCAGGACCGCCTGCACCTGGCTCAGGCGCTGGGCGAACTGTTCGCGGGCGGCGGTGCCTTCATCGGCACCACCGTAGGCGTAGCCGCCCCAGTTCAAGTAGACCTCGGCCAAGTCCTCGCGGCTCTGCCACAGCCGCGCGTCAATCGCACCTTGGACGCCAGCGCCATAAGCCCCCGGCTTGGCGCCGAAGATGCGCCAGCCGGCTTGTTTTGCAGCGGCGCTCTCATCCAGGCCGGCGCTGAGCAGTGCCTCACGTTCGCTGCGCACCTTGGCCGCCAGCGGGTTCATGTCATCCGGCTCATCCAGCGCCGCCACCGCCTGCACCGCGGCGTCGAACAGGCGAATCAGGTTGGCGAAGGCATCACGGAAGAACCCGGACACGCGCAGCGTTACGTCAACGCGCGGACGGTCCAGCAGGCTGATCGGCAGGATTTCAAAGTCATCCACGCGCTGGCTGCCCGTGGCCCAGACCGGGCGCACGCCCATCAGCGCCATGGCCTGGGCGATATCGTCGCCGCCGGTGCGCATGGTCGCGGTGCCCCATACCGACAGGCCGAGTTGGCGCAGATGATCGCCGTGGTCCTGCAGGTGCCGTTCAAGGATCAGGTTGGCGGACTGAAAGCCGATGCGCCAGGCCGTGGTGGTGGGCAGGTTGCGCACATCCACGCTGAAGAAATTGCGCCCGGTGGGCAGCACGTCCAGGCGTCCACGGCTCGGCGCGCCGCTGGGGCCGGCCGGTACGAAGCGACCGCTCAAGGCATCCAGCAAGCCGCGCATTTCCGCCGGCCCGCAGGCATCCAGGCGTGGCGCGACGACAATGCGCAGGCTCTCGATGACCGACTTCACGTCTTCCCAGCCGGGCTCTTCAAGCTGCTCAAGCGGCCCTTCCAGTGCTTGCTCGATCAAACGCGCGGCGTACAACTCCAGGCGCTCGCGGGTATCACCGGCGGTGCGCCACAGCTGCTGATCGATCTTTTGCAAGACCTCGGGTCGGCGCCCGGTCCAGGGCTCGGCCAGGGCGCAATCGAGCGGGTCAAAGCCCAGCTCGAAGGCCTTGGCCAAGACGCGCAGCAAACTCGATTGCGGGCCACGGCCATCGCCGCGCGGGATGCGCAGCAAGGCCAACAAGGTGTCGATGCGCAAGCGGCCGTCGGGCGACTCGCCAAAGATATGCAGGCCGTCGCGGATCTGCGACTCCTTCAAGTCGCACAGGTAGGTGTCCAGGCGCGGCAGCCAGACCGCCGCGTCGGCGTCGTTATCCAGCTCAAGCTCCTGGTCGATACGGGTTTCGCGCACCAGCTTGAGGATGTCTTTTTGCAGCTCGAGGGCGCGGCGCGGGTCGAGCAATTGCGCCTCGTAGTACTCGTCCGCCAACAGCTCAAGGTTACGCAACGGGCCGTAGGTTTCGGCGCGGGTCAGCGGCGGCATCAGGTGGTCGATGATCACCGCCTGGGTGCGGCGCTTGGCCTGGGCGCCCTCGCCCGGGTCGTTGACGATAAACGGGTAGATGTTCGGCAGCGGCCCCAGCAGCGCATCGGGCCAGCAATTTTCCGACAGCCCCACACCTTTGCCCGGCAGCCATTCGAGGTTGCCGTGCTTGCCGACGTGGATCACGCCGTGGGCGCCGTAGGTGTGGCGCAACCAGAAGTAAAACGCCAGGTAGCCGTGCGGCGGCACCAGGTCCGGGTCGTGGTACACCGCGCTGTGGTCGACCTGATAACCGCGTGCGGGCTGGATGCCGACGAAGGTCTGGCCCAGGCGCAGGCCGGCGATCATCATGCGCCCGTCGCGGCACATCGGGTCGCTGTGCGGCGTGCCCCAGCGCTCCATGACCGCTTGGCGATTGGCCTCGGGCAAGCGCTTGAATATTGCCTCGTAGTCGTCCAGGCCCAGGCTTTGATGGCACGGGCGCAGGTCGAGGCTGTCGAGGTCATTGGTGATGCCGCCGAGCAGTTCATGGATCAGCGCGGTGCCGCTGGCGGGCAACTCACTCGGCACCGGGTAACCTTCGGCGTGCAGCGCGCACAGGATGTTCAGCGCTGCTGCCGGCGTGTCCAGCCCCACGCCATTGCCGATGCGGCCGTCGCGGGTCGGGTAGTTGGCGAGGATCAGCGCGATACGCTTTTGCGCATTCGGCACCCGCGCCAGTTCAACCCAGCGCCGCGCCAGTTCGGCGACAAAATCCATGCGCTCGGGCGCGGCGCGGTAGCACACCACGTCGGACTGGCTGCGCTCGCTGCGCCAGGCCAGGTCCTTGAAGCTGATCGGCCGGCTGATGATGCGCCCGTCCAGCTCCGGCAAAGCGATGTGCATGGCCAGGTCGCGCGGGCCGAGGCCTTGTTCGCTGGCTTCCCAGCCGGGCTGGTTGTCCTGCGCGCAAATCGCCTGGATCACCGGAACATTGCGACGAAACGGGCGCAGGTGCGGCGCTTCGGGGCTGGATTGGGCAAAGCCGGTGGTGTTCAGAATCACCGCCGCCTGCACTTCATCCAGCAAGTCCTCGACCACTTTAAGGCAGCCGGGCTCTTTCAAACTGGCCACCGCCATCGGCAACGGGTTGAGGCCCGCCGCCTGCAAACGCTGGCAGAACACGTCGATAAAACCGGTATTGGCCGCCTGCAAATGCGAGCGGTAGAACAGCACCGCCGCCACCGGAAAATCGGCCTGCCAGTCCGCCAGCCAATCATTGAGGCGAGCGTTGGCTTTGTGCGGGTGATAAATCGCGGTGCGTGGCAGGGTTTGCGGCTCGGCCCAGGCGTAGTCGCGGCCCAGGTAGCTGCTCGCCAGGCAGCGATAGAAATCCAGCGCATTGCCCAGGCCGCCCTGGCGCAGGAAGTGCCAGAGGCGATCACGCGCTTCAGCGCCTACCGTGCTCAAGCCGCTGAGTTCCGGGTCTGGGCGATCATCACCCGGCACCAGGATCAGCTGCACGCCGCGCTCGGCCAGCTCCACCAGGCGTTCAATGCCGTAGCGCCAATAACCGATGCCGCCGTGCAGCGAAATCAGGATGACCTTGGCGTGGCGCAACACCTCATCGACATACAGGTCGACCGAGGCATGGTTTTGCACCTGCATCGGGTTGGCCAGGCGAACGCTGGGGTAGTCGTCGGGCAACTGCTGAGCCGCTTCGGCCAGCAGCGCCAGGCTGGAATCGCCGCTGCACAGGATCACCAGTTCAGCGGGGGTTTGGCCTAAGTCGGCAATATTGTCGTCCGAGACGAAACCACCGGGCTGGGTCCTGAGCAGGTGCATGGGTTAAACGCTGAGGGCGGCGCGCAGTTGCGCTTCGAGGCCCGCCGCATCCAGTTCCTGGCCGATCAGCACCAGGCGCGTGATGCGCGCTTCGTCGGCGCCCCAGGCGCGGTCGAAGTGTTTGTCAAAACGCGTGCCCACGCCCTGAATCAACAGGCGCATCGGCTTGTTCGGGATTGCCGCAAAACCTTTGACGCGCAGGATGCCGTGTTGCACCACCAGCTGGGTCAGGGCGTCGAGCAGCAGCGCTTCGTCGGCTTGCGGCAGGTCGATGGAGATGGAGTCGAAGGCGTCGTGATCGTGGTCATGGTCGTCTTCACCGTCGTGGTGATGATCGTGGTGACTGTGGCGGCCGTCGATGTGTTCTTCGGAGCCGGCGCCCAGGCCAATCAGCACGTCCAGTGGCAGGCGACCGCTGCTGGCTTCGATGATTTTCACCGCGGGCGGCAACTCTTCGGCGACTTCCAGGCGCACGCGGGCCAGGTCTTCAGGGCTGATCAGGTCGGACTTGTTGAGGATCACCAGGTCGGCGCTGGCCAGTTGGTCGGCGAACAGCTCGTGCAGTGGCGACTCGTGGTCCAGGTTCGGGTCGAGTTTGCGCTGGGCGTCGACCTGGTCCGGGAACGCGGCGAAGGTGCCGGCGGCCACGGCCGGGCTGTCGACCACGGTGATCACGGCGTCAACCGTGCAGGCGCTGCGGATTTCCGGCCACTGGAAGGCCTGCACCAGCGGTTTTGGCAGGGCGAGGCCGGAGGTTTCGATGAGGATGTGGTCGAGGTCGCCGCGACGGGCGACCAGTTCGCGCATGACCGGGAAAAATTCTTCCTGCACGGTGCAGCACAGGCAGCCGTTGGCCAGTTCGTAGACGCGGCCGTTGGCTTCTTCTTCGGTGCAACCGATGGAGCACTGTTTGAGGATTTCACCGTCGATGCCCAACTCGCCGAACTCGTTGACGATCACGGCGATGCGACGACCCTGGGCGTTGTCGAGCATGTGGCGCAGCAAGGTGGTTTTGCCCGAGCCGAGAAAGCCGGTAACGATGGTGACGGGGAGTTTGGCCAGTGTTTTCATCGGATGCCCTTTGGGGCGGGCATACGGGACGATAGGCCCTGCGGCGCGCAGGAGCGGATTTCGTCACCGGATCACCCCGCCCGGTTGAAGTAGAAAATCGGTTACGAGGCAGGTCTCCTGGCTTGGGGCTTGCGGGTCTTGCGACCGGCGCTGGCTGCGCCTTCCCGCCTTGGTTAAGGGCAGTGGCGTGGCAGTCAGTTGAACCCTTTACAGTTGCGGGGGCAGCCGCGGCTTGGACCGCGTTCCCTTCTTAGCTTCGGCGTGGGCCGAAGAACCTCGAGGGTGCCAAGGCTACGCAGTGCGTGGGGGATGGTCAATGATGGGGTTGGGTGGATGGTGTGCATATCCGTTGCTGCGGTGAGGGCGGCTATGGGTTCCGCTCTTACAGCGGGTCACTTTTGAAAAGAGCCCAAAAGTAACCAAAAGGCTCTTGCCCCACCACTCGGCACCTCGCTTAGGCTCGGTGTGCCCTCACGCAGGCTTTGGAGCGTGGGCCGCCGCGATGGGCCATCCATGGCCCAACACGGCTAAACCGGCGTCCTGCCGGTTTACCCACGCTCCAAAACCTGCGTGAGGCCAGCGTGGTTTAACGGGGCGCCTAAGATCAAGATCAAAAGCAAAAGCACGGCGGCCTAGTAGCCGACCTGAGTGGTAGAAGCAAAACCGAGGCGGCCTGACAGCCGACCTGATTCTGGAACCTGAACTCAATCAAATGTGGGAGCTGGCTTGCCTGCGATGGCATCAACTGGTTATGCCTGATACACCGAGTTGTCTGCATCGCAGGCAAGCCAGCTCCCACCGAAAAGCAAAGCAGTGCGGTGCTGGCAGTTAAACTCGGTGAAATTGTGGGAGCGGGCTTGCTCGCGAAGGCGGTGTGCCAGTGACACATGAGCTGCCTGAACCACCGCATTCGCGGGCAAGCCCGCTCCCACATTTGGATCTCAGTTGATCAGATGGATCATGTGTTGCTCTGCTTTTAATCTGACAAGCCCCGTCAACCACGCTGGCCGAACGCAGGCGAGGCACCGAGTGGTGGGGCAAAGACCTTTTGGTTGCTTTTGGCTGGGCCGGCATTCCGGGCGTTTGCCAAAAGTGACCCGCTGTAAGAGGCGGAACCATACGAAGCCGTTACCGCAGCAACGGATATGTACACCAGACATCCCATTTGACTCCCCTCCCACCCACATGCTCTCCTACACACCTTGTTTCGGGTGCCCTTCACAGGGTGAAACGGGAAACCGGTGACTTATGCCTGCACATAAGAAGTCCGGTGCTGCCCCCGCAACGGTAAGCGAGCGAAGCGTCATAACCACTGTGCCTGTACGGCATGGGAAGGCGATGCTTTTAGACCCAGCGTCCCTCGCAAGCCCGGAGACCGGCCCGAAAAATTTCAGATAACAAACCCGCGGTGGGCGGGCGCTGTTCAGAACCCTGCGTGCCCGGCTCGCAGGGTTTTCATGCGCTCGTTTCACCCCGAAACCCGAAGGGACGCGCCCATGTCGATCATCAGCAGCACCTCGCACTCCGCCAGTAGCACCGCCACCCTGAGCCAACGCCTGACCGCCGCCATTGGTGCGTCGATCCTCGGCGCGTGCCTGGTGTATTTCGCCGGTTTCTCGCATATCGAGGCGGTGCACAACGCTGCCCACGATACCCGCCACAGCGCCGCGTTCCCGTGCCACTGAGACCTGCCGACATGATCAAGCGTATCGCCCAAACCGCAGGCTTCACCGGCTTGCTCGCCGCCCTGCTGCTGACCCTGCTGCAAAGCTTCTGGGTCGCCCCGCTGATTCTGCAGGCGGAAACCTTTGAAAACGCGCCTACCGCTGCCGAAGTCGTGCCCCATGTACACGCTGAAGGCGCCGCCGCTCACACCCACGACGCCGAAGCCTGGGAGCCGGAAAACGGCTGGCAGCGCGTGCTGTCCACCACTGGCGGTAACTTGGTGGTTGCGGTCGGTTTCGCATTGATGCTGGCCGGCCTTTACACGTTGCGCGCGCCAACCCGCACCGCTCAAGGGCTGCTGTGGGGCTTGGCCGGTTACGCGACGTTTGTACTGGCACCGACCCTGGGCCTGCCACCGGAGTTGCCGGGCACCGCTGCCGCCGACCTGGCGCAGCGGCAGATCTGGTGGGTCGGTACTGCGGCGTCCACGGCTGCGGGTATCGCGCTGCTGGTGTTTGGTCGCAATTGGCTGCTCAAAGTGTTGGGCGTGGCGATCCTGGCCGTGCCGCATGTGATCGGCGCGCCGCAACCTGAAGTGCATTCGATGCTGGCTCCAGAAGCGTTGGAAGCCCAGTTCAAGATCGCCTCGCAACTGACCAATATCGCCTTCTGGCTGGCACTGGGCCTGATCAGCGCCTGGCTGTTTCGCCGCAATCGCGACGATCAATACTCGGCATGACGCTGGTGGTCGGGCTGGGTTGCCAGCGCGGGTGTGATGTTCACACCCTGCTCGGTCTGTTTGACGCCGCCCTTGCCGAGGGCGGTATCGAGCGCCAGCGCATCACCGCGCTGGCCAGTATCGACCGCAAGCGCGATGAACCGGGGCTGCTTGCCCTGGCGCAGGTATTGAACCTGCCGTTGCAGTGTTTCAGCGCAACGCAATTGGCGGTGTTTGAACCGCGCCTCAGTCACAGATCTGCGGTGGCGTTTGCCCATACCGGCTGTTACGGCATCGCCGAAAGTGCCGCCCTGGCCTTGGCTGAACAGCTCTCCCACCGCCCCGCCCGCCTGCTGATCACGCGCAAAAAAGTCGCCCAGGCCACCTTTGCATTGGCCTGCGCCGGCTAAAAACCCGATAATCGCCCTTCTCGATCATGAGCAATCTTCATGCTCGCCCGTTTTTCAACAGGAATTTCCATGACCGTCTACTTCATCGGCGCAGGCCCCGGCGACCCGGAATTGATTACCGTCAAAGGCCAACGGTTGATCCGCAGTTGCCCGGTGATCATCTATGCCGGCTCATTGGTGCCGGCGGCGGTGTTGGACGGTCATCAGGCGGAACAGGTGGTCAACAGCGCCGAATTGCACCTGGAACAGATCATCGACTTGATCAAGGCTGCCCATGCCAAGGGCCAGGATGTGGCGCGCGTGCACTCCGGCGACCCCAGCCTGTACGGGGCGATTGGCGAGCAGATCCGCCATTTACGTGAGGCGGGCATTCCCTTCCAGATCATTCCAGGGGTCACGGCGGTGGCGGCCTGCGCGGCGCTGCTGGAGACCGAGCTGACCCTGCCGGATATCGCCCAGAGTGTGATCCTGACCCGTTATGCCGACAAAACCCGCATGCCGCCCGGTGAAGATTTCGACAGCCTGGCCCGCCACGGCACGACCATGGCGATTCACCTGGGCGTTAATCACCTAGAGAAGATCGTCGCCGAGCTGTTGTCGCACTATGGCGCGGATTGCCCGATTGCCGTGGTGCACCGGGCGACGTGGCCGGATCAGGATTGGGTGGTGGGTACGCTGAGTGATATTGCCGAGAAAGTCGCCGCCAAGGGTTTCCGGCGCACGGCATTGATTGTGGTTGGGCGGGTGCTGGCCAGTGACGGTTTCAGTGAGTCTTCGCTGTACCGTGCAGGCCACGCGCACCTCTATCGCCCCTGAAGAAATGCGGTCAAACAATGTGGGAGCGGGCTTGCTCGCGAATGCGGTGGGTCAGTTGCAGATGTACTGACTGATACACCGCATTCGCGAGCAAGCCCGCTCCCACAGTTAATCTTCTTTGACAGGAATACCATGCAAGACGCTGAATTTTAAGCATAAAAAACGGCGCTCACGGGGCGCCGTTTTTTTGTTCGCAGCGAACACCTTACTCAGTAGTAGGCGTTTTCTTTCTGCGTGTGGTCGGTCACATCACGTACGCCCTTAAGCTCCGGAATGCGCTCGAGCAAGGTGCGCTCGATGCCTTCACGCAGGGTCACGTCCGCCTGGCCGCAGCCCTGGCAACCGCCGCCGAACTTGAGGACGGCGATGCCGTCTTCGACCACATCAATCAGGCTGACCTGACCGCCGTGGCTGGCCAGCCCCGGGTTGATCTCGGTTTGCAGGTAGTAGTTGATGCGCTCGTTGACCGGGCTGTCAGCGTTGACATTCGGCACCTTGGCGTTGGGCGCCTTGATGGTCAACTGGCCGCCCATGCGGTCGGTGGCGTAGTCGACCACGGCGTCGTCGAGGAAGGCTTCGCTGAAGTTGTCGATGTAGGCGGTGAAGCTTTTCAGCCCCAAGGCGGTGTCTTCAGGTTTCTCTTCTCCGGGCTTGCAGTAGGCGATGCAAGTCTCGGCGTATTGGGTGCCGGGCTGGGTGATAAAGACGCGGATGCCTATACCTGGGGTGTTCTGCTTGGACAGCAGGTCGGCCAGGTAATCGTGGGCGGCGTCGGTAATGGTTATGGCAGTCATGGAAACTCCTCACAGGCTTGCGGGCAGTTTACGCCAAATCATTACAGAGGTACAAAGTCCTAGTGTTTTTGTCGGGATAAACTCGACCGTTCGTCGCCATCAAACCAGCCTTTGAGCACGCGATAACTGCCCTGCTCCAGCCATCGGTAGCTGCCCATGGCGCTCAGGCCGATGATCACCACGCACACGGCCAGCACGGCATAGGGGTTCAAGCCGTAACGCTGGGCCAGATAGCCACCGGCCGATAGCACTAACACGTGCAGCAAATACACCGAATAGGAGCAGTCCCCGAGCACTTTGAGCAGACGATAATTGACGAAGAATCGCTCAAGCGCCACGCACGCCACCACCAATACCGCGCTCGGCAGGCCCCAGGTCAAGGCGCGGGGCGAAGCCGGCCAATGATAGATCGCCAGCAGCGCTGCGGCGATTCCCAGCAGCGGCAGCCATAACCCCGGGCGAATCCAGCCCTTGCGGTAGAGCATGCCGATGCCGATGCCCATCAGAAACTCGACGACAATGTCCGAGCGATAGAACTCACTGATCCAGCCAAACGAGGTCCAGGCCTCGCAGACCGCAAACAGCAACGCCGCCACCACCAGCAGTCGCCATTGCCGACGAAACAGCAAGGCCCAGGCAAACAGCAGGTAAAAAAGCATCTCGTAGTTCAGCGTCCAACCGACGTTAAGGGTTGGGTAAACGCCATAACCACCGGGGTTTTGCGAAGGAATAAACAACAGCGACATCAACACATGGGCGGCATCGACGCTCTGGTCCGGCAACATTGGCCGGGCGACCACCACCAGTAACGCCATCAGCAGCGTGTAGAACCAGTAGGCCGGCACGATGCGCAGCAGACGGTACAACAGGAAGCGCCACGGCGGCAGGTCCTTGTCCTGGGTAGACAGGAAAATCACCAGGCCGCTGATGACAAAAAACACGTCCACGCCCGCGGCGCCCTTTTCGACAAATAACCTGCCCAAGGCCGTGTCCGCCTTGAAACCGAAGAAAATCTGCATGAAGTGGTGCCCTACCACCGTCCAGGCCGCCAGCGCGCGCAACGCCTGTACCGAGATCAACATTGTTTGCCGCCCTTCCCAACTCATCTAGATGAAGTTGGGACCATGGCGGACGGTCAAAGGTCGATCAAAGATTCTCGTAGCGGTTCATGTCGAGCACGCCTTCTTCCACCGGCGTGGTTTCGCGGATGTACTGCGACAAGTCGTGGAAATACTCCCAGAACAGCGGATGACTGCGGCGCACGCCCCAGCGATCGACGATCTTCTCGAAGCGCTTGGCGTCCTTGGCATTCTCCATCGCCGCCACAAACTCGGGCACTTCCTGCGCCGGAATATTGAACATGAAGTTCGGGTAGCTGCTGATTACGCCGGGGTAGATGGTCAGGGTATCCAGCCCCGGCTGATAGCGGTAAGCCTCGCCCAATAAAAACGCCACATTACTGTGCGCCCGGTTGCGCAGCATGCTGTAAACCACGCGTTTGCCGCTGGCCGTTTCAACGCGCAGCAGGGTCGCTTCCGGCAACTGGTCGATCACCTTGAGCCCCGCCGCCGGCCTCGACGTCAGGCGACTAAGCGCCTGCTCCGCATCCTGCAGCGCCGGCTCAATCCCGTCGCGCGAGCAATAGGCACTGGTGCAGCGGTTGATCGGATCCGGGCTGGCATTCAAATAGCCATAACGCGTCAGCAACTGCTTGGCAAAATCGCGCTTGGGGTCCTTTTCATCCAGGTGCAAGCCGCTCGGCTTGTCATCATCAATCGCTTCATAGTCCAGCCAGAGCTTGAGCTTGCCGCTGTTCTGGTACCAATCATCCATAAAATCATCGCGGGTATCGGCCGGCATCAGACGCAGGAAGTTCTGCTCGGCGCCATTGCGGATCAGGTCGAAATACAGCCGGGTCTGGGCCTGGTGCGACACGTTGCCGAACACATCGAAGTTCACCGCCAACTGGTAATAAGTGCGTTCCAGCAACGGGTAATCGAACAACCACATCGTTTGCGGCACCTCGCCGATCAGGCCCTTGGTCACCGAGGCACTGTCGAAATGGCGGAAAATGCTCAACAAGGCATTGTCATTACCCGCCCACAGGGTCGACCAACTCGGCGGCGGCAAGTCTGCGTAGCTGTCACGGCGCAAGGCCTCGTACTGGTTGCGCTTGTCGCGATAGGCCAGCCACAGGCCGAGCACGCTGCCCACGTCGTCGTTCTGCCCCGGCATCGCAAGCAATGGCGTGGCCTGGCCGCGATAACGCGCATCGGTGATGTACAGGTCGTGGTCCGGGTCCTGGAACAGGGTCCAGAAATTATCGCGGATCACGTCCGTGGCGATCTGCCCACGGCACACCGGCCCGCGAATAAAGGTGCGCACGAAGTATTCGGCGTTATCGAGCATGAACTGGTAACGCGCCTTGGCCGGAATCGCCTCAAAGGTCTCGAACGGGTTGGCCCGGCGCCCCGGACCATAGCCCGGCAAGGCATTGACCTGCCAGTCACCGGCGTAGAACAGCGCCTTGATGCGGGCCATTTTCGCCGCGCTGAACGGGTACGTGATGTGCGTTTTGTGCACGATCACGCCCTGCACCGGCCAGAGGCGGTAATAAACCTGGGTGCCTGGATCATCGTTGGGGCGACGGGTGGCGATCAGATCAATCGGCTGGCCGCTCGGCGTGCGTGAGCGCACCCATTGGAAGAAATGCCCCGGCTCGCCGTTCTCGAAGTAGATGTGCGCCAGGAACAAATGCTCATACAACCAGCGCGCAACCAGGCTTTCGCGGGCGCCGGGCTGGTTGAACAGGTTTTCCCACTGCTGCACCTGCAAGGCTTCCCTGGCGCTGGGCGCCAGACCTTGCTCATCAATCGGTGCGCCGGATGCCAGCCAGCGCTGCAGCGTCTGGTATTGCTGGTCGGTCAGGCCGGTGACGGCCAGCGGCATGCCTTCCTTGGGATGCGCGCCGGCGTAGGCATTGAACTCGCCGGGCATGGCACACATGTTCTGGCGGTTCAGGCCCAGCATGATCTCGTCGGGCAGCTTGGCATTGGGTTCAAGTGGCGCGTTATGGCCCAACTCCAGCATGCGCGCCATCAATGCGGCCTGGCTGCCCTGGGCGTCCAGCACCGAGTAGAAGCCCTTCTGCTGCCAGGCCTGCTTGCCGAAGGCATCAGCGAACAAACGGGTGGTCGGTGCGGCCTGGCTGCGTTCGCCGTCGTAGACCGGCACTTTGGTCGCGCCGCGCGCCGCGCCCTCGGCACTGCCCAGATTGAGCTGGCAGGCTGAGTCGTAACAGGCGTGGCAGGCCACGCACTTTTCGGTGAAGATCGGCTGAACGTCGCGGGTATAAGAGATCGCCGGGGCGGGACTGTTTAGCGGTAAAGCCTGTGCATGAGCGCTGCTGGCTATCAAGGCCAGGACGGCGCTGATGATGAGGCGAAGTGACATGTATCCGGTCCCGATTCAATGCGTGCGATATAAAGTGCCAGCAGTCTACCGGGCCAGGCCCTGCCCCAACATGAACGATATTCATGCAAAACCTGGGCATGCTCCAAATCGGCACAGGTTTGCTATGATTCACGCCCTCCGAAATGCCTGACCAGAGTAGTCCCATGTCCGATCGTAGTGCTCGTCTGCAAGCCCTTCACCAAGCCCTCAAGGAACGCATCCTGATCCTCGACGGTGGCATGGGCACGATGATCCAGAGCTACAAGCTTGAGGAAAACGACTACCGGGGCAAACGCTTCGCCGACTGGCCGAGCGACGTCAAGGGCAACAACGACCTGCTGGTGATCACCCGTCCGGACGTGATCGGCGGCATCGAAAAGGCCTACCTGGACGCCGGTGCCGACATTCTGGAAACCAACACCTTCAACGCCACGCGCATCTCCATGGCCGATTACGGCATGGAAGAACTGGCCTACGAATTAAACGTAGAAGGCGCGCGACTGGCGCGCAAGATCGCCGACGCCAAGACCCTGGAAAACCCCGCCAAGCCGCGCTTTGTCGCCGGCGTGCTTGGCCCGACCAGCCGTACCTGCTCGCTGTCGCCGGACGTGAACAACCCCGGCTACCGCAACGTGACCTTTGACGAGCTGGTGGAAAACTACACCGAAGCCACCAAAGGCCTGATCGAAGGCGGCGCCGACCTGATCCTGATCGAAACCATTTTCGACACCCTCAACGCCAAGGCCGCGATCTTCGCGGTGCAAGGCGTGTTCGAAGAACTGAACGTCGAACTGCCGATCATGATCTCCGGCACCATCACCGACGCCTCCGGCCGTACCCTGTCGGGCCAGACCACCGAAGCGTTCTGGAACTCCGTCAGCCACGCCAAGCCACTGTCCGTGGGCCTCAACTGCGCGCTGGGCGCCAGTGAACTGCGTCCGTACCTGGAAGAGTTGTCGAACAAGGCCAATACCCACGTTTCCGCGCACCCGAACGCCGGCCTGCCCAACGAATTCGGCGAATACGACGAGTTACCGTCGCAAACCGCCAAGGTCATCGAAGAGTTCGCCCAGAGCGGCTTCCTCAACATCGTCGGCGGCTGCTGCGGTACCACGCCAGGCCACATTGAAGCCATCGCCAAGGCCGTGGCCGGCTACGCACCGCGCCCGATTCCGGACATTCCCAAGGCGTGCCGCCTGTCGGGCCTGGAGCCGTTCACCATTGATCGCAGCTCGTTGTTCGTCAACGTCGGCGAGCGCACCAACATCACCGGCTCTGCACGTTTTGCCCGCCTGATCCGTGAAGACAACTACACCGAAGCCCTGGAAGTCGCCCTGCAGCAGGTGGAAGCCGGCGCGCAGGTGATCGACATCAACATGGACGAGGGCATGCTCGATTCGAAGAAGGCCATGGTGACCTTCCTCAACCTGATTGCCGGCGAGCCGGACATCTCTCGCGTACCGATCATGATCGACTCCTCCAAGTGGGAAGTGATCGAAGCCGGCCTCAAGTGCATCCAGGGCAAGGGCATCGTCAACTCCATCAGCATGAAGGAAGGCGTCGAGCAGTTCATTCACCACGCCAAGCTGTGCAAGCGTTATGGCGCCGCCGTGGTGGTAATGGCCTTCGACGAAGCCGGCCAGGCCGATACCGAAGCGCGCAAGAAAGAAATCTGCAAACGCTCCTACGACATCCTCGTCAATGAAGTCGGCTTCCCGCCGGAAGACATCATTTTCGACCCGAACATCTTCGCGGTCGCCACCGGTATCGAGGAGCACAACAACTACGCCGTCGACTTCATCAATGCCTGTGCCTACATCCGCGACGAGCTGCCGTACGCGCTGACCTCGGGCGGCGTGTCCAACGTGTCGTTCTCGTTCCGTGGCAACAACCCGGTGCGTGAGGCGATTCACTCGGTGTTTTTGCTGTATGCGATCCGCAATGGCCTGAGCATGGGTATCGTCAACGCCGGCCAGCTGGAGATCTACGACCAGATCCCGGCCGAGCTGCGCGATGCGGTGGAAGACGTGGTGCTCAACCGCACGCCGGAAGGCACTGACGCCCTGCTGGCCATCGCCGACAAGTACAAGGGCGACGGCAGCGTCAAAGAAGCCGAGACCGAAGAATGGCGTGGCTGGGACGTCAACAAGCGCCTGGAACACGCGCTGGTCAAAGGCATCACCACGCACATCGTTGAAGACACCGAAGAATCGCGCCAGTCGTTCGCGCGCCCGATCGAAGTGATCGAAGGCCCGCTGATGTCCGGCATGAACATCGTCGGTGACCTGTTCGGCGCCGGCAAAATGTTCCTGCCCCAGGTGGTGAAGTCCGCCCGGGTGATGAAGCAGGCCGTGGCCCACTTGATTCCGTTTATCGAGCTGGAAAAAGGCGACAAGCCGGAAGCCAAGGGCAAGATCCTGATGGCCACGGTAAAAGGTGACGTACACGACATCGGCAAGAACATCGTCGGCGTGGTGCTCGGTTGCAACGGCTACGACATTGTCGACTTGGGCGTGATGGTGCCGGCGGAGAAGATCCTGCAGGTGGCCAAGGAACAGAAGTGCGACATCATTGGCCTGTCCGGCCTGATCACGCCGTCGCTGGATGAGATGGTGCACGTGGCCCGCGAGATGCAGCGCCAGGACTTCCACCTGCCGCTGATGATCGGTGGCGCCACCACCTCCAAGGCGCACACGGCGGTGAAGATCGAGCCCAAGTACAGCAACGACGCGGTGATCTACGTCACCGACGCCTCGCGCGCAGTGGGCGTGGCCACGCAATTGCTGTCCAAGGAGCTGAAGGCCGGCTTCGTCGAGAAAACCCGCCTGGAATACATCGACGTGCGCGAGCGTACGTCCAACCGCAGCGCCCGCACCGAGCGCCTGAGCTACCCGGCCGCGATTGCCAAGAAGCCGCAGTTCGACTGGAGCACCTACACCCCGGTCAAGCCGACTTTCACCGGCGCCAAGGTGCTGGACAATATCGACCTCAAGGTGCTGGCCGAGTACATCGACTGGACGCCGTTCTTTATCTCCTGGGACCTGGCCGGCAAGTTCCCGCGCATCCTCGAAGACGAAGTGGTCGGTGAAGCGGCCACCGCGCTCTACGCCGATGCCCAGGAAATGCTCAAGAAGCTGATCGACGAAAAACTCATCAGCGCCCGCGCGGTGTTCGGTTTCTGGCCGACCAACCAGGTGCAGGACGATGACCTGGAAGTCTACGGCGACGATGGCCAGCCGATTGCCAAGCTGCATCACCTGCGCCAGCAGATCATCAAGACCGACGGCAAGCCGAACTTCTCCCTGGCCGACTTCGTGGCGCCAAAAGACAGCGGCGTGACCGACTACATCGGTGGCTTTATCACCACCGCCGGTATCGGCGCCGAAGAAGTCGCCAAGGCTTACCAGGACGCCGGCGACGACTACAACTCGATCATGGTCAAGGCCCTGGCCGACCGCCTCGCCGAAGCCTGCGCCGAGTGGCTGCACCAGCAAGTGCGTAAAGAGCACTGGGGTTACGCCAAGGACGAGCAACTGGACAACGAGGCGCTGATCAAGGAGCAATACAGCGGCATCCGCCCGGCTCCCGGCTACCCGGCGTGCCCTGATCACACCGAGAAGGCCCAGCTGTTCCAATTGCTGGACCCCCAGGCGCGCGAAATGCACGCCGGGCGCAGCGGCGTGTTCCTCACCGAGCACTACGCGATGTTCCCGGCGGCGGCCGTCAGTGGCTGGTACTTCGCCCATCCGCAGGCGCAGTACTTTGCCGTGGGCAAGGTCGACAAGGATCAGGTCGCGAGCTACACCGCGCGCAAAGGCCAGGACCTGGCCGTGACCGAGCGCTGGCTGGCGCCGAACCTGGGTTACGACAACTGATCGGCTAATGGCCCAGCGCGGCGATCTCCCGCGCTGACAGCACGTTTATCAAGGCCTGGCGCTGCACCTTGTTGGCCTTCTGCAACGCCTCCATCTACTGCAGGTACGCCGAATTCATGTCGGGGTAGCGATCCTCCAGCGCAGAGGCGCTGTCTGCCAGCGTCTGCTGCAGCCGGGCGAACGCGTCCGGGTACTGCTGCTGCAGATAATCGACCCAGTACGCGCGCGCCGTCAGTTGCTCGATGAACAGCGGTGTCTGTTCGCGGGCCATGATCGTCGTATAGGCCGCCTCCAGGTCGACTGGCCGTACTCCGGAAAGACCTTCGTAAAGCATGCTTGCAGGTTGCCTGGGCAAGGCCAGGCGCCGGGCCAGGCCGATGCGGTAGGCCAGGCGTATTTCGGCCGGGTCGGTGCCCGGGTTTTCGCGGATCCGCACGCGCGCCACCGCCTCCAGCTGGTCAAGGCGGAATAACCCTCTGGACAGTTTCAGCAGGGCGCGCCCCTTGTCGGTGGGGTCGATGGCACGCAGGGCATTGAACTCATAAACTTCGACTTCCAGCGCGTTGAACAACAGCATGCGGCCATCCCCACAGGTCACCGCAAGCCTGGAAGCACGCGCGATGCCCATCAGCCGCTCGCACAAGGCCGCATCGCCGTAGGCCGCCTCCAGCACCTGCCAAACCCGTCCGGCCAGGTCGGCGCGGTCGAGTTCGAAGTCGCGGGTATTACGCAGTTGCGCCAGTATGTTGGAGAAATCACCGCTGTCGTCACGGGCGATCACCGTGTCCCATATCGCGTGTTTTTCCGAGTCGACGGACACGCCGTCAAACCAGCGTGCCTTTTGCACCGCTGCCGGCTCCAGCTCAGGGTGAACATCAGGTTGTTCGTCATCGGACTCGGCCCCGTACCCCGCCAGCTGATCGTCAATTTCCTCGGCACTGAAACCCAGCCCACGCTCGGTTTCGCGTTGATACTCGCGCAGGCGGATCAACGCTTCCTCAAGCAGCAGGTTGCCGGACAAATCGGTACCGGCCATCAAGGCAGCATGTTGCGGCTCAAATGCGTCGGCAGGGATCACAGCTATCGGGTAGTTGTTCCTGAGATCGAGGCGGGTCAGCGCGGGGGCTTGCAACGCGCCGGTGGGCCATTCGGACAACCGGTTGCGACTCAGATCCAGGCTTTGCAGGCGGTCAAGACCGGTGAGGTCAAACGTGCTCAGGGCGTTGCGCCCCAGGTCCAACACTTGCAGGCGCGGCAAGCCACGCAGTTGGCTCTGCAACGGCACGTTGGCCGCCAGCGCGTTGTCGTGGATACCCAGCTCGGTCAGGTCTGCCATCTGCGTTAGGGCCTCGGGCAGCGTGCCCATGCGGTTGCCGTTGAGCATCAGGCGGTTCAAGCGCGGGAAGGCGCGTAGAAAATCATTCGAGGCGGTGGTGAGCCGCACACCGCTCAGGTCCAGCGCCCGCACATGGTTGAAGGTAACCGGCAGCGCCGGCAGGTCGCCGAGGATCAGGCCGCTCAAGTCAAGCGCAGCGTCATTGGCGGGCGCCTGGATGCCTCGCACGTCGCTCAGCGTCTCCCGCCAGCAGGCCAGCAGCCGATCAGCGGCGCGCCGGCGATCGGTCGCGTTGACCCACTCGTTACGGTTGCGCACGGCGGGCCTGTCAATCCAGCCATTTAGCCGCTCGATCATCTGGGTGTGCTGCGCCTGCCACTGGCGCAACGCCGTTTCGATCTGCGTGGCACTCACGTCCTGCGCCAGCCATGTGTCGATTCGCTTGCCGGCCTGGGTGGCATCAAGCTGTGGATCAAGGCGTTGCAGGCGCTCGGCCGAGGTCAGTGACGCCTCGGTGTCTTTGGGCGCCAATGCCAACGGCATTATCAGGTCCGGGTGCTGCGACACTTCTACCGGGAAGAACATGGGATCGCCGCCGGTCATCCCGGCCGCCAGTACGTTGCGATCAATCCCGAACGGCCGGTCAAACATGCTCGCCATGGGTCTTCCGGCGCTGGTGCGGCGGGCAAAAGCCTGCGCCACGGCCAGCGCCGTCGGGCTCAAGCGGCAACCGCGCAGGCTGGTGCCGGCCAGCAACACATCGTGCCCGGCCAGCACCGCTTCGGGAATGCCGGTGACGGCACTGTGGCTGAGGTCGAGGAAACCCAGGCGCGGCAGGTTCAGCACGCCCTCGGGCCAGTCGACGATCGCGGTCTGCCCCAGGTTCAGCGACACCAGTTCTGTCAGCGACGTGACGCTCAGCCGGCCAACGCGATTCATCGACAAGTCCAGCCGTCGCAGTGCTTTGAGGCGGTTCAGCCGCGTCTGGGTGGGCGTGGTGATCGTCAGTTCGTTGCCACACAGACTCAGGTCGCTCAGGTGTTCCAGCGTCTCAAGGGCCTGAGGCAGCTCGGTCAGGCGGTTGTGACTCAGATCCAGTTCGCGCAACTGCACAAAACGGCCCACGAACCCATTCACCTGCGCCGCCGTGAGCTTTGCACCGGCCAGGATCAAACGCCGGATGTGCGGGAACAGCGTATTGCCCAGCGCCGGCAAATCGCCCGGCGCACCATATTCGCGCAAGTCCAATGTCTCTCTCATCGGCTCGCCACGGCCTCGCGACGGGCCCGCCACCGGTTCGCGGGTCGCGTACCGGGCAGCCAGCGCGTCACGCCAGCACACGCGCAGCCGGTCCGCCAGCGTCTGGCGATGGTGGGAGGGCATTTGCTCGCCCTCGACGCGCGCGCCATCGCGGCTTTGCCATTCAACCAGCGGCGCATCCCAGGCGCGATACGCCTCGTGCAGCGCCTCGACCTTATTCAGCAACGCACGGCCCGCCAGGCCGTCCTGATGGAACGCGGCGAGTGCACTGGCGGCGAAGGTCGGGACATGCGGCACCAGCGCTTCCAGGCGCTGTTCACAGTACTGCGCGACGATGTACGGTTCGTCCACCAGATGCGCCGGATTGCCCTGCACGTAGTCAAAGGCCTGTCGGAACGCCTGCGGTTCCAGGGCCTTCCAGTTCAACCTCAAGCGGCGCCACAAACGCTCATGCCCCGTGAACAGTTCGTCGGGCAGTGCGGCGATCTGCACGCCGGTCAGGTCGGCCGATTCAAGCCCCTCAAACGCCAGCAGACCTGCCGGCCATTCGCGCAGGTTGCCGGCCAGCCGCAACGTACGCAAACGCGGCAGCGCACGGTAATCCAGGGCCGGAAGGCTGCCGGTCAAGTGCAACTGCTCCAGCTGGTTCATGCCTTGAAGCGCCTGGGTCAATGCCGGCGAATACTCGCCGAAAAACGTCGGCAGCTCGAGCTTGAGCTCGGTAATGCCGGTGAGCCCCGCCAGCACGTCGGCGAATGCAGCCATGTTGGCTGAATCAATGCAAATATCGAGGGCTTCGAGCGCGCCAAACTGTTCGGAAAGTGCACCTGCGGCGAGCTGTGAACTGCTGATTCGCACCTTGCGCACATGGGAAAAATCGGCAGCCCAGGTCGGCAACGGCTCGGTGCCCAACAGATTGAGTTCGAACAACGGCGCCTGCCCGCGGTACACACCGTTTCTCCAGCCGGCGATGAGCCGCTCGGCAATATCGCGCCGGGTTGGCCAGTTGGCCCCCCGAGGATAGGCAGGCACGGCGCCTTCGACCCAGGTGTCCAATGCTGCGCGCAAGCCCTCGAACTCCCTGCGTCGGTTCTCCAACAGGTGGAACACCTGCTGATCGGAATCGCCGGCAAGCAGTCGACTCCTGACGAACTGCAACGCCTGCTGATCATCCAGATTGGGATAAATATCGCGCACCCTGGCAACCAACGGCTCGTCGGCAAACCCCACCGCATCACCGCTGGCCGCATAACCCGGTTGACCGGTCGGGCTTCGTACCCGGCGACCGGCGCCGGCCTTGAGCGGCTCGCGCTTGAGGATGCGCGACATGGCCTCGCGGTGGCTGCACGCGTAGTCCGCCACTTGCTTGCGCAACGCCTCAGCCGGCTCGCCCTGCAAAGACTCGCGCAGCGCATCAGGCAGCGCGTGCAGCAGCGACTCAAACAGATTGCGACCGTACCGGGGAAGGCTATTGAGTACCCTGCCCTCGGCATCCAGCAGCCGAAAACTTTCATCCGCCTTGATCAGGTAATAACGCGTTGCGGCCTGTTCTGCGCCGATGCTGTCCACCAGCGGCCCTTTGATGCCCAGGGGCCGTTCTTCGATGCGAATAGCCGTCGACCAACCGGGCAGTTGCTCAAGGCTGTGCAGCGCCAAGCGGTCACTGGCCGCAGAGGCCAGGTTTTCGCGGTACACGCCTGCCAGGGCGCGGCTCAGACTGCCCTGATGCAGGTGCACGCGAATGGCTTTGGCCAGGCGCAGAGACACCCGGCCACTGCTGCGCAGTTGGCTCAACTCAGCAGCGCTGGCACTGGCCAGTACCCGCTGCGCGGCTTCTGGCGAGAGTGACGTAAAACTGCGCTGCAGTGCGCGAGTGTCGGTGTCTGGCGGCGCCCGTCGGCTCTGGAGGCTGTCGAACAGCGCCTTCTTGCGGGCCTGCGCCTGATCGGCCAGACGCTCTCTGAACACCTGCACCTGGTCGGCGCCGGCCTGGATGTTTTCGCGGCCCAGCAAACGGCTGATTTGCTCGTCATTGAGGGCTGCCAGCACGTGCGCCGGCAATTGCCCGGTATCGACCTGCGCCTGGGTGATCTTGATCGTGGGCCTTGTGCTGCCCGGCGACGCTGCGCCAAACCGCTGGGAAGTGCCCCAGGGCTCGGGCCCGCTGAACACCTCCACCACCTCCTCGACCGGCCAGCCCGGCATGTCCACCGCCAGCGGCACCATGAACTGGCAGAGGCCCTCCACGCAGGCGCCTTCGCGGATTTGCCTGATCACCTCGTCCGCCTGGCGGTCTGCCTCGAACAGCCGGGCCATCTCCAACACCTCCGGCGGCGGCGCCTGTTGATCCATGTGCAGTTTGCGCAATTGATCATCACTGATCCCGCAGACGTCGGCGATCTGTTCCAGTTGCGCATCGGAAAATGGCTCCATGTGCAGCCCGCACCGGCGCAGCAATGTGCTGCGACGCCATGTCAACGGCCGCTCCAGCGTGTGCCGCCAGGCACCGTGCCCGTTGTGTTGCACAATCGGCTGATAGGCGTCGATGTCAGTCGGGTGCTTGATCCGCCATTGCTTGCGCACCGGGTCGAAGGTCTTTTCGTAAACATTGCCCTCCAGCGCAATGTAGGTTTTGCCTGCTACCGGGTATTGCCCCAACGCGTTGGGTTCAAGCCCCTTGAGCGAGACGCTGCTTTTGTAGGCCGCAAGGTCGGGATGCCACAAGCGCAGTTTGCCGAACGGCGTGACCACCCGGCTCATGCCGTTGACGAAGCGCGACGGCACAACCGGCGGCGCCCTGCCCGCCACGGCACCCAGCGCGGCCATGAACGCGACGTTCTGCATCACCGAGGCAAGATGCGCCCAGGCCTCGTCGCTGTCGCCAGCGTTCCAGGCTTCCACGCCTTGATAAACCTCATAGCCGATCTGTATGGCGGTGACGGCCATCATCACTTCGCCCAGGCCCGGCACCAAAAACGCCGCCACATTGAGGAGGTTCAAGCCCCATTCGGCCCAGTGCTTGAGGCGATTGACCCAGGCATCGTGATCGACTTGCGCGGTGGGCACCGCCAGCAACTTCGCGTTGGACCTGAGGCATGCAAGGTGCCGTTCGTACAGATGGCCGAACACCTCGACGTTGATGAAGGTCTCTTCGGGCCGCAGGTTGACGTTGTCGTTCCAGACTTCTTCGTACATCCCGTGGGCGTAGGCCGCAGGGTTGTAATTGGGCCCTGGGGGCAGCGGGTTCGGGTTCCAACGCGTGGTCTTCAATTGGCTTCTAAGCCGCCGAAGGAACATCTGCGCTTCATCCTGGGCCAAGAAGCCGGTAAAAAAACGCTGGTAATCCACCGAGCGCAGGTTGAGCGCCAACTGCGCGGTGAACGCCTTGAGCGATGCGTACTCCCTGACGGGGTTACGCGGATCGCCGGGGATCCACACGATGATTCGACTGTCGCCCACCTGGGGTTTGAGCAGCTCCGCCGCCGGCAGGAAAACGTCGATGAGCGTCACCACGCCCGGCAACGGCTTGCGCGCACTGGCGCCGATGATCAGCACCTCGCTCACCTGCACCCCCAACAGGTTCAACTGGCTGTAAGCCACCGGCTTGCCATCCAGGCTCGGTGCGGGATGGGCATCGAGTATCGCCAGCAACGTGGCGTAGGCCGTGGGGCTGAGAGTCGAGCGCAGGCGAGCGATGTGGGCTTGTACCCGCAGTGTGTCCTTGTTTGCCTCGATCATCTGCCGGCGCACCTGCGCCGCAGTGGCTGGCGTCTCAAACACGCCGCTCAGGTGTTGCTGGTACTGCTGACCCAGGTCCAGCTCACGGCACAGGCTGGCGAAATCTTCAGGCTTGATCGACAACTTGTCGCGCAGGCGGTAACGCCATTTCGCAAAGGGATAACGCTCGCTTTCATCGTACGCCAGGGTGTCCAGCGACCCCGCCGGGGCCAGCGCACTGGTTTCCTGCAACGCGGTTTCATCAAACCGTTCGCCGTCTTCGAAGTTGCGCAGCGCGGCTTGCAACAGCGACTGCTGTTCGACCCGGTTGGGCGCGTGCAGGTGGAACAGCGCGGTGGTGTTGACGTCGGGTGTTTGGCCGAATGTCTTGTGCAATGCCTCGGCCAGCAACGGCTCGGCAAACTCGGTGACGCCTTTGAAGTCTTTCAGCGTTGCTGCCAGGGCCTGGCTGGAGGCCTGGCGCCGGCGGCCGCTGTCGTCCAGGGCCTGGCGCAATGCTGGGCTGGCGGCGGCAAAGGCCTCGGGGTAGGCGCTCTTGAAGCGCTGCACCGGGTCGCGGGCGCGGTTGAGGGCCTCGATATCCGGCGCCGCCAGGTGTTTGATCCATCCGGGCAAACGGGTCTTGATGAAGGGAACATGAAGTGAAGGGGTAGGCATGCGTGCAGATTCCTGATGCGTCTTGAGGAAGCATCAGAAAATCACGCTGGCGGCCCCGCGAAGCGGTGCACTTTTATCGCCCGCTGCGGGGAATTGACTATGCTTGCTCAGGATCGACCGGATCCGCATGACGAGGGTTTTATGAACGACTCACCCAATAAGCCCCCTACTTTCTGGCAAATGCTGCACAGCGTGATGGCCGCAGCCTTCGGGGTGCAAAGCGGGAAGAACCGCGCGCGCGATTTTACTCACGGCAAGCCCAGCCACTTCGTGATCATGGGAATTGTGTTCACGGCAGTGTTTGCGCTGACCTTGTTCGCCATCGTCAAGCTGGTGCTGCACCTGGCAGGCGTTTGAGTGCGCTCAAGGCGTTAACAGCTGCAAGCCGAACGGGTAAACGTAACCGGCGGGTTTGCCCTGGGCCGACAATGCCTGGAAATTTACGCCGTAGACCTGCGCCGCGTTGATGTCCAGCAGACGCTGGGCAAGGTCCGGGCCGATCAACTCAAACAGATCGAGCCTGCGCTCATTCACGCCGTTCTGGCGGATATCCAGCCCCAGCGCATCGTCATGCAGCAGCACCATCGCCCAGCCGCCAAGGGTGAAGTGCCCCGCCACCAATGCGCTCAAGCGCCCATCGAGGCGGGCCCGCAATACCTCGGGCGAACTGTTGACGGCGCTGAACAGCACCTCCTTGCCCGGCGTACGCCCAGTGGCTTGCAGCGCCTCCATCGCGCCCAGCGCCATTTCATCATTGGCCGACCACACCAGCGCGGTTTGCGGATAACGTTTGAACAGTTGCGTGGCCTGGTCGAACGCGC
This sequence comes from Pseudomonas sp. TREG-RG-20F-10-E-6-01, assembly GCF_022662455.1. NCBI lineage: Bacteria > Pseudomonadati > Pseudomonadota > Gammaproteobacteria > Pseudomonadales > Pseudomonadaceae > Pseudomonas > Pseudomonas sp. TREG-RG-20F-10-E-6-01. The sequence goes on from NZ_JAKNQP010000003.1 coordinate 687,350, forward strand.
GCTGGCGGCTCCACTCGCCGTACACCAGCTGGCGCAAACGCACGTAGGGAAAATCGACCAGAGCCCGCTGTAAACCCTGCTCGCGCAGCTGCGCCGCCGGCGTGGTCTTGGCCCCGGAAAACGCCAGCAGATCGAGGGTTTGGCCGGGTGCGACGGGGCCATGCTGACGCAGCAGCTCTTTGAGCATCAGGTAACCGGCATCCTCATCATTGGCGATAAGACTGCCGAGCCAGTTGGGATAGCTGTGTGCATTGAGCAATTGCACCTGGTCGCTGGTCAGGGCGTTATTCACGATCAGCAGCTTGACTGGGCTGCCCTGGGCCATGCGCAGAATCTGCGGGGCGACGTATCGCTCATTCACCAGCACCAGGTAATCAGGCCGCTCGCTGCCTTGCAGCGCTTCGCGGGCCTGTGCCAGGGTGTTACGCGGGTCGCGCTCGGAATAAAGCACGCGCAAATCCAGGCCGAGGTCCTTGGCAGCGGCCTGCATGAATTGCGCGTAGTTGACCCAGAAGGTTTCCGTGGACGTGCCAGGGTTGAGAAACACCACCGACGCGGCGTGGGCCGTGGCCCCGAACGTCGATCCCAGCAACCACACACACGTAATAAAAACCTTCAACATAGTTGTCAGAACCTTAAACGTTGACGGCCATGATAGTGGCAATACGACAGTCAATCGAGGTCCAATCAACGCTGGTTTATTGGTGGCTAACCCAGAACACGGCGGTTCCAACCACCAGGATTATCAGAAACAAAATCGCCCAGGCATCAACGGTACTGTCGGGTTTACGGGCTTTGGTCGAATTGCTCATTGCATCGCCTCTTATCGGTTTTATAGGTGATTGCACTCAAACACGCTCACAGTAAAGTTGATGATTGCCCGCATGACAAATGTGGGTATCGCGATAACCCTTCTCATTAGGCATTTTGGTTATTTGCATATACTCAAACATCACTTTTGCGCATAAACGCAAACTGGTATCGTGCGCCGGCTCCGTTGGGAGTGCGCGGCCGTGCGCGCAGATTTGCCGAGAACAGGACCTATATGTACGTATACGACGAATACGATCAGCGCATCATTGAGGACCGCGTCAAGCAGTTCCGTGATCAGACCCGACGCTACCTAGCAGGTGAACTGAGCGAAGAAGAGTTCCGCCCTCTGCGCCTGCAAAATGGCCTTTATGTTCAGCGCTTTGCGCCGATGCTGCGGGTTGCCGTGCCTTATGGCCAACTGACTTCCCGTCAGACACGCATGATGGCCAAGATTGCCCGCGACTTCGACAAAGGCTACGCCCACATCAGTACCCGCCAGAACGTACAGTTCAACTGGCCGGCGCTGGAGGACGTGCCGGACATCCTCGCCGAGCTGGCAACCGTGCAGATGCACGCCATTCAGACCAGCGGTAACTGCCTGCGCAACGTGACCACCGACCAATTCGCCGGTGTGGCGGCCGATGAGTTGATCGACCCGCGCCCGTGGTGTGAAATCGTGCGTCAGTGGACCACCTTCCACCCTGAGTTCGCCTACCTGCCGCGCAAGTTCAAGATCGCCATCAATGGCTCGACCTCGGACCGCGCCGCCATCGAAGTGCACGATATTGGCCTTGAGCCGGTGCACAACGCGGCCGGCGAGCTGGGTTTCCGCGTGCTGGTCGGTGGTGGCCTGGGCCGTACGCCGGTCGTTGGCGCGTTCATCAATGAATTCCTGCCCTGGCAAGACCTGTTGAGCTACCTCGACGCCATCCTGCGGGTCTACAACCGCTACGGCCGTCGTGACAACAAATACAAGGCCCGGATCAAGATCCTGGTCAAGGCGCTGACCCCTGAGGTATTCGCGCAGAAAGTCGACGCCGAAATGGAACACCTGCGCGGTGGCCAGACCACGCTGACCGAAGCCGAAGTACACCGCGTGGCCAAGCACTTCGTCGATCCTGAGTACAAGGCCCTGAGCAATCAGGACGCCGAGTTGGCTGCACTCGATCAGCAGCACCCAGGTTTCGCCCGCTGGCGCACCCGCAACACCCTGGCGCATAAAAAGCCGGGCTATGTCGCCGTGACCCTGTCGCTCAAACCCACCGGCGTTGCGCCGGGTGACATCACCGACAAGCAGCTGGACGCCGTTGCCGACCTGGCCGAGCGCTACAGCTTTGGCCAACTGCGCACCTCCCACGAGCAGAACATCATTCTCGCGGACGTCGAGCAAAGCCAGCTGTTCACCCTGTGGGGCGAGCTGCGCGAAGGCGGTTTCGCCACGCCGAACATCGGCTTGCTGACCGACATCATCTGCTGCCCGGGCGGCGATTTCTGCTCCCTGGCCAACGCCAAATCGATCCCGATTGCCGAATCGATCCAGCGCCGTTTCGACGACCTGGACTACCTGTTCGACATCGGCGAGCTGGACCTGAACATCTCCGGTTGCATGAACGCCTGTGGTCACCACCACGTCGGCCACATCGGCATCCTGGGCGTGGACAAGAAAGGCGAAGAATTCTACCAAGTGTCCCTGGGCGGCAGCGCCAGCCGCGATGCGAGCCTGGGCAAGATCCTCGGCCCGTCCTTCGCCCAGGAAGCCATGCCCGAGGTGATCGGCAAACTGATCGATGTGTACATCGAACAGCGCACCGAAGATGAGCGTTTCATCGACACCTACCAGCGCATCGGCATCGACCTGTTCAAGGAGCGCGTCTATGCAGCGAATCATTAAGAACAACGAAGTTCTCGACGAAACCTGGCACCTGCTGCCCAAGGACGCGAGCTTCGACGGCATTTCCAACTGCGACGATCTGATCGTGCCGTTGGCCCTGTGGCGCGAGCACGGCCATGCCCTCAAGGCCCGCGACGGCGGCCTGGGTGTGTGGCTGGACGCCGATGAAGAAGCCGAAGAGATCGGCGCCGACGTGGAGCACTTCCAAGTCATCGCCCTGAACTTCCCGGCCTTCACCGACGGGCGCAACTACTCCAACGCGCGCCTGCTGCGTGACCGCTACGGCTTCAAGGGCGAGCTGCGCGCGATTGGCGACGTGCTGCGCGACCAGCTGTTTTATCTGCACCGTTGCGGGTTCGACGCCTTCGCCTTGCGTGCCGACAAAGACCCGTACGAAGCGCTGGAAAGCCTCAAGGATTTCTCGGTGACGTACCAGGCAGCCACGGATGAGCCGTTGCCGCTGTTTCGTCGTCGCTAAGCGTTAGCCCATGAAAAAGCCCTGGCATGCCAGGGCTTTTTTATGTCCGCTCGGTACAGCAATGAGCGAGCCACGAGGATTGTGGGGGTTGCAATCGTGACTGCACATGCAATGTCAGCAACACCAAAGCACCACTGTGGGCGCACGATGACGCAATCTTCACACTAAAGGGTGAACATCCGCCGTGATCGAACTGTCCCCTATTGATCAGCAGTTTTTAACCTCACTGACGATTGGAGTTTTTCATGGCGAAAATCAACCTGGCCCAGCAATTGGCGACCACCCTTGAACAGGCGGGCATCAAGCGCATCTGGGGCCTGACCGGCGACAGCCTCAATGGCTTGACCGACGCCTTGCGCACCATGGACAGCATCGAATGGATGCACGTGCGCCACGAAGAGGTGGCCGCGTTCGCCGCCGGTGCCGAGGCCGCTGCCACCGGCGAATTGACGGTGTGCGCCGGCAGCTGCGGGCCGGGCAACCTGCACTTGATCAATGGCCTGTTCGACTGCCATCGCAACCACGTGCCGGTGCTGGCCATTGCTGCGCAAATCCCCTCCTCCGAAATCGGCTTGAACTACTTTCAGGAAACCCATCCCCAGGAGCTGTTCAAGGAGTGCAGCCACTTTATCGAGTTGGTGACCAACCCTGCGCAGATGCCCCAAGTGCTGCACCGCGCGATGCGCTCGGCGATTCTTAACCGTGGCGTAGCGGTGGTCGTCATTCCAGGCGACGTGTCGTTGCTGGAAGTGGAAAACCCCCTCAAGCCGTGGCCGGCCCTGCATGCGCCGCGCACCTTGCCGGCGGAACAGGACCTGCAACGCCTCAGCGAAATCCTGCAGAGCAGCGAGAAAGTCACCTTGCTGTGCGGCAGCGGTTGCGCCGGTGCCCATGACCAGGTCGTGGCCCTGGCCGATGCCCTTGGCGCACCGGTGGTGCACGCGTTGCGCGGCAAGGAGCATGTGGAATGGGACAACCCGTTTGACGTGGGCATGACCGGCCTGATCGGGTTCAGCTCGGGTTACCACGCCATGCTCAACTGCGACACGCTGATCATGCTCGGCACCGACTTTCCCTACCGCCAGTTCTACCCGACCGACGCAAAAATCATCCAGGTCGACCGTAATCCGCAGGCGCTCGGGCGTCGGGCCACGCTGGACCTGGGCATCGCCGCCGACGTCAGCGAAACCATCAACGCGCTGCTGCCACGCTTGACGCGCAAAACCGAGCGCAGCTTTCTCGAGACTTCGCTTAAGCATTACCAAAAAGCCCGCCAAGGCCTGGACGACCTGGCAGAACCCTCGAAGGCCGACCGGCCGATCCACCCACAGTACGTCGCACGCTTGCTCAGTGAGTTGGCGGACGACGATGCCATCTTCACGGCCGACGTCGGCTCGCCCACCGTGTGGGCCGCGCGCTACCTGAAGATGAACGGCAAGCGCCGCCTGATCGGCTCGTTCAATCACGGTTCGATGGCGAATGCGATGCCTCAGGCCATCGGCGCTCAGGCGGCCTTTCCCGGACGCCAAGTGATTTCGATGTCCGGCGACGGCGGTTTCGCCATGCTGATGGGCGATTTCATCTCGTTGGCGCAACTGAAACTGCCGGTAAAAGTCATCGTGTTCGATAACTCATCACTGGGTTTCGTCGCCATGGAAATGAAAGCCGCCGGCTACCTCGACACCGGCACCGAGCTGAAAAACCCGGACTTTGCGGCCATGTCCAACGCCATGGGCATCCTGGGCATCCGTGTGGAGCAATCCGAAGACCTCGAGCCGGCCCTGCGTCGCGCCCTGGCCCATGACGGCCCGGTGCTGGTGGACGTGGTCACGGCGACGCAGGAATTGGTCATGCCGCCGAGCATTAAGCTGGAACAGGCCAAGGGTTTCAGCCTGTACATGCTCAAGGCTGTGATGAGCGGGCGTGGCGACGAAGTGATCGAGCTGGCGCGCACCAACTGGTTGCGCTGAGCTTCAGTCGCGGGGTGTTTCAGTGGCGCCGGGCAGCGCCATAGCGGAGCACCACCTGGGTGACGACCTCGACCATGCGCGGGTCGGCATCCGGCGCGCTGAACAGGCGAAACTCGGCATCGGGCAATGCGGGCAACCCGTGCTCGGCGCCGAGGACCGCCAAGCCTGGGCCCACTTGGCTTTGCGCCATCGGGGCCACGGCAAAACCGGCCGATGCCGCGGCGTGCAACGCCGCATAGCTGGCGCACTGCATGGCCGTACGCTGAGCAATTCCAGCTTGAGCAAGCCGTGACAGCGCCGCCTCGCGGTACGGACAGGGCTCGGGAAACAAGGCCAGTGGCAACGGCGTCGGCAATGCCGCCAGCGGTTGCACCGACCAGGCCCACACCAACGGTTCGCGCCATAACGCCAGGCCCGGCTCACTGGACTCGCACAACGAACCCACCACCACATCCAGCTCGCCTTGTTTCATCAAACTCAGCAACGAACCGGGGATGCCCACCTGCACGCTGATATGCAGGCCAGGGTACTGCGCGGCAACGTCCTGCAGCTCCCGCAGCAAACGCGCTTCGGCGAACTCCTCCGACACGCCTACGCGAAGGCTTCCTTCAAACGCCGAACGCGTCAGTTCTGCCCAGGCATCACGATGCAGCGCCAGGATGCCGCGCGCGTAGGCGATCAATCGCTGACCATCCGGCGTCAGCTGTTGGGAACGCGTGGTGCGCGTCAGCAGCGGTTTGCCGACCTGTTCTTCGAGGCGGCGCAAATGCCCGCTGACGGCCGATTGCGTCAGGTGCAGGCGCTCACCGGCGCGGCTGAAGCCGCCTTCGTCCACGACCGCGACGAAGGTCTTGAGCAGCAAGGCATCAAACATATTCTGATAGGTGATCAATAGACGAGGGAAATACGATTTATATTTCATCGAGCGCTATGTTGCAATGTTCAGGTCATCATTCCCGAGGCCTGTCATGACCACTCTTCTGCACATTGAATGCTCGCCGCGCAAACAGCGCTCTGCGTCGCTGGAAATCGCCCGACAATTCATCGCGCGTTATCAGCACAACGCCCCGGACACCCGCGTGGTGACGCTGGACCTTTGGGCTCTGGACCTGCCGGAGTTCGATGGTCCGATCATGGAGGCCAAATACGCCGGCCTCAGCGGCACAGCATTGACCGAGGAACAGGCGGCAGCCTGGGATGCGCTGAGATCGCTGGCGACCCAGCTGCATCAGGCCGACTTGCTGGTGTTCTCGGTGCCGCTGTGGAATTTCGCGCTGCCCTACAAGCTCAAGCACTTTATCGACGTGGTTTCGCAGAAGGGCGTGCTGTTCGAGTTCAGCCCGGAGCATGGCTTGCGCGGGTTGCTGCATGACAAAACGGCGGTGAATGTGTATGCGCGGGGCATGGATTTTTCAGCGCCTGACGCACAGGCGATGGACTTTCAGAAACCGTACATGGAGGCCTGGCTGGGGTTTATCGGCGTGACCGATGTGCACTCGCTGTACGTGGAAAAAACCATCTTGGGGCCGGAAGTGGATCAGGCGTCTCGCCAGGCAGCCACCGAGCAGGCCCTGGCGCTGGCAGACCGCCTCGCTTGACCACGGGGCGCCAGCTTGCCGGCGAAGGCGATGTGATTGGCAGCGCCAGGCGTGAGGGCCAATCGCCGGCAGGCAGGTTCCTACACAGGCAGATGCATCAGGCGGACTGCTTTTCTACCCACTTGCCGTAGGCGTCGATAAACGCCTGCAGGAACGGCCTGGTCTTTTCCGAGAGTTTTCCTGCGTCATCAAACACGCTGCCCGCGCCACCCAGGTACGCTTCCGGTTGCTGCATGCACGGCACATCAAGGAACACCAGCGACTGGCGCAGGTGATGGTTGGCGCCAAAGCCGCCAATCGCTCCGGGCGACACACTGATGACCGCCCCCGGCTTGCCGCCCCAGACACTTTGCCCGTAAGGACGAGACCCTACATCAATGGCATTCTTCAACGGTGCGGGCACGGAACGGTTGTATTCGGGCGTCACAAACAACACCGCGTCGGATGAGCGTACTTGCTGACGGAAACTACTGTAGGCTGCGGGCGGCGATGCTCCCTCGAGGTCTTCGTTGTAGAGCGGCAAATCGCCAATTTCCACAATGTTCAATTTGAGAGTGGCAGGGGCCAGATCGGCCAGGGCCAGGGCGACCTTGCGGTTGATCGAGTCTTTTCTCAAGCTGCCAACCAGGACGGCAATCGTGTAGACCTTGCTCATGGAGGTTTTCCCGACGTTTGACTAAGGAGCTTGCAGTTATAAAGTCTTCGCCGCAGGTTCACCAGAAGGTTTTGATAATTCCGCAGACGTTTGCCGAGCAGTGACTTGCGTAGGAAGACTCTGAAAACATCAGCGAATAGTATTTTTTTTCCATAGGTAAACTACCCCGCTCCATGACGGTCTACAGAACCGCAAATCGAGTGTTTATCTCCAGAGGTTCTAAACAGATGGCTGCAGTACTTGTCGGACAGTTCCATGCCAGAGACGCGGAAGGACGCGTGTATTCAGTGCATGAGTTCCAGGAATCCAACCCGGTGCAAGGCGACCTGGCTGGCTCGGCGCCTACCACTACCTACAAGCTGGCCATTGGCGATCGTGTAGAGAAACTGGAAGGCGATGAATTCAAATTGATCCAGTCGGGGACCATTATCGTCCGCGAATCGCAAACGACCCTCGCGTCATAAGATCTCGGCTTATCGACCTGCTCAGTCCTGGCCATTGATGGCATTGACTGGGCTGGGTGATCACGGCCGGCGTAGCTGCGTGACTTCAACGCCCTGCTCGCCTTCCACCTGCTTGAGCGTCACCATCAAACGCCCCCGCTCGCCCTCAACCGCATACAGCGAACGCTTGTAGCCCGGCGCGCCGTTAGCGGGATAGGCCACCACCTGCCTGATCAACACGACCTCCAGCACCGCCCCCACCTGCGCATCCACCTGTTCCTGAGAACGGATAAACGCCTCGAGTGCGCGGCTTTCCGGCGTGTGTTCATCGTGATTATCGAAGAGATAAGCAGCCACGCACCCCACGGTCACCAGCACCAGGAGTTGCTTGGCCGTTACCCCGAAGAAACGTGAGGGAATAGGCATTCGAGACCAGACCTGTTTTTGTTGTATTGGTCGTTATTGATCAGCGCAGCCATTCTAATCAGGTCGATGGCTAATGCCAGATGAATCAGTTGTCGCCGTAGGTAATGTCCTTGTTATCGCCGACCCCGCCCAGCGTGCGGTCCTTGCCGAACGAAAACAGGTCGAACGCCGTGTTGGGCTGCGTCGCCGGGTAGTGGTACTGATAGGCAACGCCCCACGGGTCGGTCAACAACTCGTCACTGACATAGGGCCCTTTCCACTTGGCGTCCTGCGCAGGTGGCGTGGTCAACACCTCCAGACCTTCCTCATCGGTGGGGTAGCGACCCGTGTCTTGGTGAAACTGTTCGACCGCCTTGCCCAGCTCGGCCACCTGGGCCTTGGCCGTCGCGATCTCTGCCAGCGTCACATCACCAAACAAGCGCGGCCCCACCGCCAGGGCCAGCAAGCCAATGATGACCAGTACCACCAGCACCGCCCAGCGTGTAAAACCTTGCTGGGATTGCGGTTTGCCTGTGACTGCGGTGTATCCGGGCATTGGAAGGGCTCCCTGTTGAACCTCGGTTGATACGCTCTTTATATGACCCGCTCGTTGCAGCGCACGCAAGGTGAACGTTAGACGACTCGCATCAAGGCCCGCGCTGTTTTTTTCCCAGCCATTGAATCCCCGCCCCACTGACCCTAGACTCCGGCGATGCGTTTACGTCATATCGAAGTGATTCAGGCCATCTTGCAGACCGGACACCTCGGCACAGCCGCCGAGTGGTTGCAACTCCCCGTGGGCGATGTAGACGCAACGCTCAAGGATGCCGAGCAGCAACTGGGCTTCATGCTGTTTGCCAGTGTGCGCGGGCGTTTGCAAGCGACGCGCGAAACACTCGAACTGCAGGCACACATCAGTCACCTCTATGAGGCGCTGGAGCCGGTGCAACGCCTGGCCAGCCGCTTGAAACTCCATCACGCTCCGGCCTTGCGCGCGCTGTGCACCCCGCCGCTGGCCAATCAGCTGTTGCCGCAAAGCATCGCCGTACTGCGCCGGCGCTTCCAGGACACGCCGTGCAACCTGTCGAGCCAGCCGACCCGCGAGATCGTCAGAAGCCTGCTGCTGCACGAAGCCGATGTGGGCCTGAGCCTGCATGACCCGCAACACCCGCAAATCCAGAGCAGCGTGTTGGCCGAGGGCAAGCTGCAATTGCTCGCCCCCCATGGCTGGCTGAAACCCAAACAAAAGTACATCGCCTTGCAGGACCTGGCCGGGCAATCGCTGATCGGGCTTGAAGGGCATGACCCGTTGAGCCGCTTGCTGGACGCCAAGCTGCAGGCCCTGCGCCCGCTGCCGGTGGTGCAGACGCGGGTGCAGACCTACCAGATGATGCGCAGCATGGTGGAAGCCGGCGAAGGCCTGGCGATTGTCGACCCGTTCACCGCGTCCGGTGCGCGCGAGGCTGGCCTGGATGCTTGCCCGGTGTCGCCGCCGATCATGGTCAGCTTGTACGCGCTGACTCTCAAGGACGCGGAGACGTCACCGGCACTCAATGCGTTGCTGGACATTGTCACGCAGAAGGCCGATAGCCTGCTGGTGAGTTAAACCTGTTCGAGCTCGGTCTTGAACAACCGGTACCAGAAAATCGCCACTTCACGGGTCTGCGGATCGATGCCGCGATAACGCAGCTGATCAATCCCGCCCATGACATAGCCGCAACGCTCATACAGACGACAGGCGCCGAGGTTGTTGTTCTGGGTTTCCAGCATCATGCCCGGCAGGTTTTTCTTGCGACTCCAGAACTGCGTCACGTCCAGCAAGGCCTTGGCCACCCCATGACGGCGCGCAGGCAAGGCCACCGCCAGTTCGTCGACGTGGGCAAAGCCGTTCCAGTTGGTGCTGACCACGATATGCCCCACCGCACGGTCATCCAGGTACGCCATGAAGATCGCGCTGTCAGGCGCATCGCGAAAACTGGCGAACTCTTCCGGGTCGATGCCATAACACTTGCGGTACGGCAGGATGCGCTCAACGGCCCACTGATCGACGCGTTTGCCCATCTCCGGCACGCCGTAGGCGCTGACCTCAAAACTGAAATCATTGCCCCACACGTAGGCATCAAAACCTTCATCGGCGACCCGTACGCTGAGCCCCGGGTACTTCGGGTTCATTACAGCTTGCATAAACATCCTTTACCCTTTGATGCAATCGACGGTGTAACAACGACCATCGCCGTCGTCTTCGTGTTGCAACCCATGAACATCGGCGACAAAACCGGGAAAACTGCTATCGAACGTCCTCGCGAACGCCAGGTAGTCAATGATCGATCGGGTCGACTCGGTAAAGCGCTCACCCGGCATGATCAACGGAATGCCCGGCGGATAAGGCACCAGCATCACGGCTGCGATGCGACCTGGCAAGGCGTCAATCGACACCGCCTCCACTTCGCCCCTGACCAACTGGTCGTAGGCGTCAGCCGGTTTCATCGCGATTTGCGGCAACACCGTGTACATGCGCTTGAGGTGTTTGGCCGTGGCATTGCTGCGATAACAGCCGTGCAACTGGTCACACAGGTCGCGCAAACCGAGGTTCTGATAGCGTGCCGGCCCTTGTTTAAACACCGAGGGCAAGCAACTGGCCAGGCTGACATTGGCGTCGTAATTGCGCTTGAATTCCAGCAGTTCGGTGAGCAAGGTACTCCATTTGCCTTTGGTGATGCCCATGGAAAACAGCACAAGGAAGGAATACAGGCCGGTTTTTTCCACCACCAACCCGCGCTCCCAGAGGAACTTGCTGACCACTGCGGCGGGAATCCCGCAGTCGCTCAAGGCGCCGCCGGCGTTCAGGCCGGGCATCACCAGGGTCACTTTGATCGGGTCAAGCAACAAATAGTCTTCGGCCACATCGCCAAATCCGTGCCAGTCATCCTGCGGATGCAACAGCCAGTCCGCGGTGACAACCCGATCGATACCCGCCACCGATGGCGGTTGCCAGATAGAGAACCACCAGTCCTCGGCAGCGATGTGCTGGCGCAGGTTGGCCAGGGCGCGCCGAAAACTCAACGCCTCATCAAACATTTCCTGCAGCAGTGAGCGCCCGGCGGGGCCTTCCATCATCGCCGAGGCCACGTCCAGCGACGCGATGATGCTGTACTGCGGCGAGGTGGAGATATGCATCATGAACGCTTCGTTGAAACGATCACGGTCCAGCTGCCGCGCGCCGCCGTCCTGCACATGAATCATCGAGGCCTGGCTGAAGGCCGCCAGCAGCTTATGGGTTGAGTGCGTGGTAAACACCAGAGGGCTGTCGGGCGTGCGTGAAGTGCCCATGCCGTAACGCCCGGCAAAGAACTCGTGAAACGCCGCGTAGGCGTACCAGGCCTCGTCAAAATGCAACACCTCGACACTGTTGCCCAATTGTTGCTTGATCAGCTCGGCGTTGTAGCACAGGCCGTCATAGGTGGAGTTGGTGACTACCGCCATCTTCACTTTCGGTGGCCGGCCACGCGTCAGAGGGCTGGCTGCAATTTTGGCGCGGATCGACTCGGGGCTGAACTCGCTCAAGGGAATCGGGCCGATGATCCCCAGTTCGTTGCGTTCCGGGCACAGGTACAGCGGGATCGCACCGGTCATGATGATCGAGTGCAGCACCGACTTGTGGCAGTTGCGGTCCACCAGCACCAGGTCGTCACGGCCGACCATGGAGTGCCAGACGATCTTGTTGGCCGTGGAGGTGCCGTTGATCACAAAGAACGTATGATCGGCGCCAAAGTTACGCGCGGCGCGGGCTTCGGCTTCGGCCAAGGGCCCGGTGTGATCGAGCAGCGAGCCGAGTTCCGGCACCGACACGGACAAGTCCGAACGCAGCGTGTTTTCGCCGAAGAACTGATGAAACGCCTGCCCCACCGGGCTTTTACGATACGCCACGCCGCCGCCATGGCCGGGCGTGTGCCAGGAGTAATTGGAGTCAGCGGTGTGTTGCACCAGGGCTTTGAAGAAAGGCGGCAGCAAGCCATCCAGGTAAGTGCGCGCCGCGCGAGCCACTTGTCGCGCCAGAAACGGCACGGTGTCTTCAAACAGATAAAGAATCCCGCGCAACTGGTTGAGCTCACTCATGGCATCGGCGGGCGCGTTTTCCAGAGTGACTTGCTCGCCCAGGGCAAAAATCGGCAGGTTGGGCGCACGCACCCGCGCCAGGCGGATCAGTTCGACCATGTTTTGCAGCAAGTGGGTATTTTCCCCGGCACCTTCGGCGGCGATCAACATACACGCCAGCCCGTGATGGGTAGAAGCCACCAGGCGGCCCTCGGCGTAATCCACTGCAGAAAAAATACTGAAGCCTTCTTGTTCCAGCTCGTGGGCGATGCCTCGAACCCGGTCACCGGCAACGGTGTCGGCCTTGATATCACGGTGCACAATCAGAACAGGAAACTTCAGGTCTTTGTACATGAGTGCGGGCAGTCCCCAGGGCTATGTACTCAGGGTAGAAGCTGGGAGCGGATGTGGCGAATGAAGATTTCCAAGGCGCTGCAAATCAACAGTGGGAGCTGGCTTGCCTGCGATGGCGGTGGATCAGTCACAGATATGTTGGCTGGCCTGCCGCTATCGCAGGCAAGCCAGCTCCCACATTTTTTAACCGTGTTCGACCGAGGCTATTGCTGGGTCAGCTGCGACCACAACGCCGGCGCGCCCGCCGACTTGGCAATCGCTTCCAGCCGCGCCGCGTGCTCGGCCAGATCCTGCTCACTGGCACGGATGATGGTGGTCGGCTTGCGATCAGCCGGCAGGCGGCGGATTTCCGAAGGGCGATTACCCGAGCCCTCTGCCGAGCCGGTGCCGTCGGAGGCGTTACCGGCCAGGGACAGGCTGGTTTGCCCGCCGGTCATGGTCAGGTAAACGTCGGCCAGAATCTCGGAGTCGAGCAAGGCGCCGTGGAGTTCACGGCCGGAGTTGTCGACGCCGTAGCGTTTGCACAAGGCATCCAGGCTGTTGCGCTGGCCCGGGTGGCGCTCGCGCGCCATCATCAAGGTGTCGAGGATCGAGCAATGTCGGGAAATATCCGCACGCTCGGTCTGCCCCATCAGGGCAAATTCGTTATTGATGAAGCCGACGTCGAACGCCGCGTTGTGGATGATCAGTTGGGCGCCGTTGATGAATTCGAAAAATTCGTCGGCCACTTCGGCGAAGCGCGGCTTGCCCTTGAGGAACTCGTCGGTGATGCCGTGGACGCCGATCGCGCCCTCGTCACTGTCACGGTCCGGTTGCAGGTAGACGTGGAAGTGACGCCCGGTAAGACGGCGACCCATCAATTCGACACAGCCGATTTCGATGATCCGGTGACCATCGGTCACCGGCATGCCGGTGGTTTCGGTATCGAGTACAACAGATCGGATGGCCATCAGGGTTCAGCTCTCAACGGTGGTATGCAGTGTGGTGTGCGTCAAAGGGCGCGATGTTAACACGTCAGTCGGCTCAGCTCTGTTTGTAGCCGCGCACTTCATCCACACCCCGGTTGGCCAACTGGTCGGCGCGCTCGTTGCCGGGGTGACCGATGTGCCCACGCACCCATTTCCAGGTGATGTTATGGCGATTGCATTGCTCATCGAGCAACTGCCAGAGGTCGGCGTTCTTCACCGGTTCCTTGGCTGCGGTTTTCCAGCCGCGCTTTTTCCAGTTGACCATCCACTCGTTGATGCCCTTCATCACGTACTGCGAGTCGGTCACCAACAGCACGTCACAACGGCGCTTGAGCTCTTCCAGGCCACGAATGGCACCCATCAGCTCCATGCGGTTGTTGGTGGTATTGGCTTCGCCGCCCCACAATTCCTTCTCCACGCCCTTGCACACCAGCAAGGCGCCCCAGCCGCCGGGGCCGGGGTTGCCTTTGCAGGCGCCATCGGTGAAGAGTTCTACGCTATCGGTCATCGGTTGCATCCATCAAAACGGGCTGGCGATCATCGACCGACAGTATCCCGAGGCCGAAAAATTCGGCGGTCATCAAAAAGAGGTTTACGGTTCGCTTTGCTTGCGATTGACCTTGGCCATCGGCATCGGCACCAGCTTGCCCATGGGCTGGCGCTGCACCTGACGCACCGGCCGCAGCCCGACCACGATCTTGCGCGCGACCAATAAATAGAAGCCGCCACCCGACAATTGCCAGGCGCCCGCCCGGCGCTCCCAACCCGCCAGACGGCCTTGCCACTTGGCCGACGCAAGCGGCGGACGATAGCACCCGAAGCGGCGTTTCTCCAGCGCAAAGCCCAGCAGGTTCAACCAGTCGCCCACCCGCGACGGCGAGATGCAGCGTGCCTGGCGCAGGCCATCATGGGCGAACACATGGCGAAGGCCCCAGCTGCTCCAGGGGTTAATGCCGACAATCAGCAAATGGCCCCCCGGGCGCACACTGCTGGCGGCTTCGCGCAACAAACCATGGGGCGACAGGCAAAAATCCAGGCCATGCTGCAACACCACCACGTCGGCGGCGTGCTCGCTCAAAGGCCAGGCCTGCTCCTCGCAAACGATCTCCACACCCGGCAACGGTGCACCGAGGCGCACATTGCGCTGCACCTGAGGCGCAGAAGGCGGCGTCTGCGCAGACGGGCCGTAGTGCACCAGATAGCCACCAAAGAACCGGCCCAGCTCGTCTTCGAGCATGCGCCGTTCTTCATCCAGCAAAAATTGCCCGATCGGCCCGGACAGCCATTCACGGGCTGCGCCGATCAGGGCCAGCCACTCAGGATCGGCCTGGGCGAACGCTTTATCAGTCATTGCATTCTCCAACTCGCCTAGACGTTCTAAGATGCACCAATGTGTTCAGCTTGGCGAATCGAAGAATGATACAGATCAGTGCCCTACCCGCCTTCACCGACAACTACATCTGGTTGTTACAAGACCCGCAAACCCTGCGCTGCGCCGTGGTCGACCCCGGCGATGCCGCGCCGGTGCTGGCCTGGCTCGAACAAAATCCGCAGTGGGCCCTCAGCGACATCCTGATCACCCACCATCACCATGATCATGTCGGCGGCGTCGAGCAACTCAAACGTGTGACAAACGCCAAGGTCTACGGGCCGGCAAACGAGAACATCCCGGCGCGGGACGTCGCGTTGCAGGACAACGACCGTGTCAGCGTACTGGGCCTGGACTTCGACATTTATAGCGTGCCGGGCCATACGCTCGGCCATATCGCCTTTTACCATCAAGGCTTGCTGTTCTGTGGCGACACGCTGTTTGCCGCCGGTTGCGGCCGTCTGTTCGAAGGCACGCCGCAACAGATGTACACCTCGCTGGAACGCCTTGCCGCCCTGCCAGCCGAGACCCTGGTGTACTGCACCCACGAATACACACAAAGTAACCTCAAATTTGCCCAGGCGGTGGAGCCTGACAACGCCGATATTGCCGAACGGGTCGAGCAGGTCAAGCAATTGCGGGCCCACGGCGAGATGACGTTGCCGTCCAACCTCGCCCTGGAAAAACGTACTAACCCTTTTTTGCGTACCGCCGAAACATCCGTTAAACAAAAAGCGGACGAACGGAATGGGCGCGATAACCGCTCTGGGGCCGAGGTGTTTGCTAGCTTGAGGGCGTGGAAAGATAAGTTCTAAGCGGATGCAATCTGATACGGATTTTCTGAATGGTTGACCGGAACCAAAGCGCTTTCTAGAATCGCCCGACATTTTTGCCCGGAACTTACTTCCAGCCAATGTCGTCATCTATTCGTAAATCCATTTCTTCAGACGCATTGACCCGCCTGGCTCAAGCCGTGGCGGTGGCTGTGTCCGCTACTCTGGCGGGCTGCCAATCGACTCATTTCGCTGCACAATCCACCGTGCAACCCAAACCCAATCTTGCCGCCAAGATCAAGCAAAAACCTATTTGGCTCTCAGAGAAGCCCAGCCCCGAAGTGCCCCAGGATGTCTGGGAACGCATGCGACGGGGCTTTCAATTGCAGGACGGCCTGGGCGTCAACCCGCGCATCGAGCAACAGCGTTTGTGGTTCGCCAGCAACCCGTCCTTTTTGGAGAACGCCGGAGAACGCGGCAGCCTCTACATTCATTACATCGTCGAACGCCTTGAAGAACGCAACATGCCCCTGGAGCTGGCGCTGCTGCCAGTGATTGAAAGTGCCTACAACCCAATGGCCTACTCGCGCAGCGATGCAGTCGGCCTGTGGCAGTTCATTCCCTCCACCGGGCGCTACTTCAACCTGCGCCAGACCCGCGCCTACGACGGGCGCCGCGACATCACCGCCTCCACCACCGCCGCCCTGGACTACCTGACACGTCTGCATGACATGTTCAACGGCGACTGGCTGCTGGCCCTGGCGGCGTACAACGCCGGGGAAGGCACGGTCAGCCGGGCCATCGAGCGTAACGAAAAGCTCGGCCTGCCGACCGACTACTGGAACCTGCCCCTGCCCCAGGAAACCAAGGACTACGTGCCCAAGTTCCTGGCATTGTCCCAAGTGGTGCTGGCCCCCGAGGCCTATGGCGTCAACCTGAGCCCGATCGCCAACACCCCGTACTTCGAAGTGGTTGAAGTCAAGCAAAGCATGGACCTGTCACGGGTTGCCGCGCTGGCTGAAATCGATGAAGACGAGCTGTTCCAGCTCAACCCGGCCCTGAAACAACGCACCACCCTCGACGGCCCCCAGCACCTGCTGGTGCCGAGCTCCAAGGCGCATCTGCTCACCAGCACGCTTTCGATGATGAAGCCCGAAGAACTGCTGGCCATGCGCCCGAAAAAGCAGGTGTTCGACGAAGTTGAGACCGCGCGCGTGGCCGGGCGCAGCCGCAGCTACAAAGTGCGCAGTGGCGACAACCTCACGCTGATCGCCAAGGCGAACAGGGTCGATGTGCATGACCTGCAGCGCTGGAACAAGCTCAACGGCCAGGCCCTCAAGGTCGGCCAGACCCTGGTGATGCAGGACACGCGCAAGCTGGTGGCCAAGGCTGACAGCAAGAAGCCGGTGCAGTACAAGGTCAAAAAAGGCGACTCGCTGTACATCGTCGCCAAGCGCTTCAACGTTGAAATGCAACACCTCAAGCGTTGGAACCCGCGCACCGGCCAGGCACTCAAGCCAGGCCAGATGCTGGTGGTTTCCGGGCCAAGGTAAACCTGCGTAAACGCTGGCCCGTGTGGGAGCTGGCTTGCCTGCGATGCAAACACCTCGGTGCATCAGTTGCACCGAGTTGATGCTATCGCGGGCAAGCCCGCTCCCACATTTGTTCTGCACGCCGTTCAATACCTTATCAGCCCCTGACCAGGAGCTTTCCAACAGCCTTTTTCCAGCCGGAACAAGCTGTTACTGTACCGATCATAAAGCCCAAGCCGCCTGGATCGGATCTCTGACTTGAAGCGTCCCCTCCTTCTACTAATAAGTCTGGCCTTGAGCTTTGCGGCGAACGCGACGATTACCGAGAGCCACGGTTATACGCAGTTCGGCACACTCAAGTACCCGGCCAAATTCACCCACTTCGATTGGGTAAACCCTGCAGCGCCAAAAGGCGGGACACTGCGGGTCATGGCATTTGGCACCTTCGATACGCTCAACCCCTACACCTTCAAGGGCTCAAGCCCGGTTTCCACGCCCAATTTCCTGCAATACGGCGTCAATGAGCTGAACGAGCCGTTGATGGTCGGCACCGGCCAGTACGCGCCGTCCGGCGACGAACCCACCTCCAGCTACGGGCTGATCGCCCAGTCGGTGGAATACAGCGAGGACCGCAGTTGGGTGGTGTTCAACCTGCGCCCCGAAGCACGTTTCCACGATGGCAAGCCGATCACCGCCTATGACGTGGCGTTTTCCTATCGCACGCTGCTGACCGAAGGCCACCCGCAATACCGCACCAACCTGCAGGAAGTGGCGCGGGTCGATATCCTCAACCGCCATCGCATTCGCTTTGTGTTCAAACGCGCCGGCAACCCGCTGCTGATCCTGCGCCTGGGCGAGCTGCCGGTATTGCCCCAGCACTACTGGAAAAACCGCGACTTCAAGGCCACAACCTTTGAGCCACCGTTGGGCAGCGGGCCCTATCGCATCACCAAGGTCACGCCTGGCCGGCAGTTGGTGTTCGAGCGGGTCAAGGATTACTGGGGCAAAGACCTGCCGGTGAACCAGGGTTTCTACAACTACGACAACGTCGAAGTGGAGTTCTACCGCGACAGCGACGTGGCGTTCGAAGCCTTCAAGGCCGGCGAATTCGATATCTATATCGAGCACCAGGCCAAGAACTGGGCCACCGGCTATAACTTCCCGGCGGTCAACCGCGGCGACGTGATCAAGGCACAGATCGCCCATCAGATCCCGACCCAGAGCCAGGGCCTGTTCATGAACACGCGGCGGCCGACCTTCGCCCAGACCAAAGTGCGCGAGGCCCTGGGGTTAATGTTCGACTTTGAATGGACCAACCGCACCCTGTTCAGCAGCGCCTACAAACGCACCCTGAGTTACTACCCCAACAGCGAGTTTTCCGCGACTGGCGTGCCGGTGGGCCATGAGTGGCTGATGCTCTCGCCGTACCGCGACCAGCTGCCGCCCAACCTGTTTACGCAAGCCTTCAGCCTGCCGCAGACCGACGGTCGCGGCATTCCGCGCGACACCCTGCGCCGCGCCCTGGCGTTGCTGGGCGAAGCCGGCTGGAAGCTGTCGGGACAGCGCCTGCTCAACAGTGACGGGCAACCGCTGCGCTTCGAGATCCTGCTGGTCAACCCGAACCTGGAGCGCATCCTGCAGCCGTATGTCGAGAACCTCATCAGCATCGGCATCGACGCGCGCCTGCGTACCGTTGACCGCGCGCAATACAAACAGCGCCTGGATCAGTTCGACTTCGACATGATCCTGATCACCCTCAACCAGACCTTGAGCCCGGGCCTTGAGCAGTGGCAGTACTTCCACTCCAGCCAGGCCGGTATCAAGGGCAGCAAGAACTACGCCGGCATCGCCAACCCGGTGGTCGACCGCCTGCTGGAACAACTGCTGGCGGCGCAGACCCGCGAAGAACAACTGGCCGCCGGCCGCGCCCTTGACCGGGTGCTGCTGTGGCAGCACTACAGCATTCCCAACTGGTACCTCAACTATCATCGCTTGGCGTACCGCAACCGGTTCGCCTTTGTCACCACGCCGCCTTACAGCCTGGGCCTGAGCGCGTGGTGGCTGAAAGCTTCGGAGAAAGCCCAATGATGAATTTGCGCAACGCATTCCTGAGCGGCCTGTTGCTGTGCAGCGCGGCCAACGCCGCGCCGCAACACGCGTTGACCCTCTACAACGAGCCTCCCAAGTACCCCGCCGACTTCAAGCACTTCGACTACGTAAACCCCGACGCGCCCAAGGGCGGCACCTTTCGCGAATCGAGCATGGGTGGCTTCGACAGCCTCAACCCCTACATCAGCAAGGGCGTGCCCGCAGACAACCTGCCGTTGATCTACGACACCCTGGCCATGCAAAGCCTGGACGAGCCGGTGACTGAATACGGGCTGGTGGCCGGCAAGATCGAAAAGGCCCCCGACAACAGCTGGGTGCGGTTCTACCTGCGCCCCGAAGCGCGCTTTCACGATGGGCACCCGATCCGCGCCGAAGACGTCGTCTTCACCTTCCAGACCTTGCTCAAGGACGGCTCGCCGCTCTACCGCACCTACTACGCCGACGTCGATGAAGTGGTGGCCGAAGACCCGCTGCGCGTGCTGTTCAAGTTCAAGCGCACCAACAACCGTGAGTTGCCACTGATCCTCGGCCAGTTGCCGGTATTGCCCAAGCATTTTTGGGCCACCCGTGACTTTGCCAAGGGCAACCTGGAAATACCGCTGGGCAGCGGGCCGTACAAGGTGGCGCAGGTCAAGGCCGGGCGCATGGTTCGCTATGAACGCGTCAAGGATTACTGGGCCAAGGATTTGCCGGTCACCCAGGGTTTCTACAATTTCGATAACCGCATCACTGACTATTACCGCGACAGCACCGTGGCGCTCGAAGCCTTGAAAGCCGGGCAATTCGACTACTGGCTGGAATTCAGCGCGAAGAACTGGGCCAACGCCTACAACATCCCGGCCGTCACCGAGGGAAGGCTGATCAAGGAAGAAATCCCCAACGGCAACCCCACCGGCATGCAGGGTTTTGTGTTCAATACCCGCAAGCCGATGTTTCAGGATGTGCGGGTGCGCAAGGCGATCAGCTTGCTGCTGGATTTCGAGTGGAGCAACAAACAGCTGTTCAACGGTGCCTACACGCGTACCCGCAGTTACTTTGAAAACTCGGAAATGGCCGCCACCGGCCTGCCGGGACCGGATGAAACGGCAATCCTGGAACCGTTTCGCGACAAGCTTCCCGCCGAAGTCTTCACCCAGGCGTTCGAGCCTGCCAAGACCGACGGCAGCGGCATGATCCGCACCCAGCAGCGCGAGGCCTACCAGTTGCTGCAAGAGGCCGGCTGGAAGATCGTCGACGACAAGATGGTCGACACCACCGGCACACCGGTGACCATCGAGTTTCTGCTGACCCAGACCGACTTCGAACGCGTATTGCTGCCGTTCAAACGCAACCTGGCGGACCTGGGCATCAATCTGGTGATCCGCCGCGTCGACGTCTCGCAGTACATCAACCGCCTGCGCTCTCGCGACTTCGACATGCTGGTGGGCAGTTTCCCGCAGTCGACCTCACCGGGTAACGAACAACGCGAATTCTGGGCGTCTTCCAGTGCCGACAAACCCGGCAGCCGCAATTACATGGGCCTCAAGGACCCGGTCATCGACCAACTGGTCGAGCAACTGATCGATGCAGACTCGCGCAAAAGCCTGGTGGCCCACGCCAAAGCCCTCGACCGGGTATTGCAGTTCGGCTACTACGTGATCCCCAACTGGCACATCAAAACCTTCCGTGTGGCCTATTGGGATCACCTGGGCCACCCCAAAGTCCCGCCGCGCTACGACGTCGGCATCGCGACCTGGTGGGCCAAACCTGACGTAAAACCAGCCGTTACCCTGGACACAAGCGCCGATCCGGCGAGCGGAGGCGATTAAATGCTGGCTTATATTATTCGCCGTCTGTTGCTGATCATCCCCACGCTGTTCGGGATTTTGCTGATCAACTTCATCATCATCCAGGCCGCGCCCGGTGGGCCGGTGGAACAGATGATCGCCAAACTCGAAGGGTTTGAAGGCGCCACCAGCCGCATCGCCGGCGGCGGCGCCGAAGTGTCGGTGGCCGGTTCCAGCTACCGCGGCGCCCAGGGCCTGGACCCGGCGCTGATCAAGGAAATCGAGAAGATGTACGGCTTCGACAAATCGGCGCCGGAACGGTTGTGGATCATGGTCAAGAACTACGCCCGGCTGGATTTCGGCGACAGCTTCTTCCGTGACGCCAAAGTCATCGACCTGATCAAGGAAAAGATGCCGGTGTCCATTTCCCTCGGGTTATGGAGCACGCTGATCATGTACCTGGTGTCGATTCCGCTGGGGATCGCCAAGGCCACGCGCCACGGGAGCCACTTCGACGTGTGGACCAGTTCGGCAATCATCGTCGGTTATGCGATCCCGGCGTTCCTGTTTGCGATCCTGCTGATCGTGGTGTTTGCCGGCGGCAGTTACCTGGACTGGTTCCCCTTGCGAGGGCTCACCTCGAACAATTTCGACGAGCTGAGCTGGAGCGGCAAGATCCTCGATTACTTCTGGCATTTGGCCCTGCCCGTCACGGCGCTGGTGATCGGCAACTTTGCGACCATGACGCTGCTGACCAAAAACAGCTTCCTCGACGAGATCAACAAACAGTACGTGGTCACCGCCAAGGCCAAGGGCCTGACCCACCACCGCGTGCTCTACGGCCACGTGTTTCGCAACGCGATGCTGTTGGTGATTGCCGGCTTCCCGTCCGCCTTTATCGGCATCTTCTTCACCGGCTCGTTGCTGGTGGAAGTGATCTTCTCCCTCGACGGCCTGGGCCTGATGAGCTTTGAAGCAGCGATCAACCGCGACTACCCGGTGGTGTTCGGCACGCTGTTTATCTTCACCTTGCTAGGGCTGGTGGTGAAACTCATCGGCGACCTCACTTACACCCTGGTCGATCCGCGTATCGACTTTGCCAGCCGGGAGCATTGAGATGAACCTGTCCCCCCTCAATCGCCGTCGGTTCGAGCGCTTCAAGGCCAACAAGCGTGGCTGGTGGTCGCTGTGGCTGTTCCTGATCCTCTTTGTACTGAGCCTGGGCGCGGAGTTGATCGCCAACGACAAGCCCTTGGCCGTGCACTTTGACGGTGACTGGTACTTCCCGGCGCTCAAGCGCTACCCGGAAACCGCCTTTGGCGGCGAATTCCCGCTGGAGGCCAACTACAAGAGCCCGTACATCCAAGAACTGCTCAAGGCCAAGGACGCCTGGACGCTGTGGGCGCCGATCCCGTTCAGCTACCAGAGCATCAACTACGACCTGAAAGTACCGGCGCCCGCCCCGCCCTCGTCGGTCAACCTGCTGGGCACCGATGACCAGGGCCGCGATGTACTGGCGCGCGTGATCTACGGGTTCCGCGTGTCGGTGCTGTTCGCCCTGACCCTCACCGTGCTCAGCTCGATCATCGGCGTGATCGCCGGCGCCTTGCAGGGGTTCTACGGTGGCTGGGTCGACCTCGCCGGGCAGCGTTTTCTGGAGATCTGGTCCGGCTTGCCGGTGCTGTACCTGTTGATCATCCTCGCCAGCTTTGTGCAGCCCAACTTCTGGTGGCTGCTGGGGATCATGCTGCTGTTTTCGTGGATGAGCCTGGTCGATGTGGTGCGCGCCGAATTCCTGCGCGGGCGCAACCTCGAATACGTGCGCGCAGCCCGCGCGCTGGGCATGCAGAACGGCGCGATCATGTTCCGGCACATCCTGCCCAATGCCATGGTCTCGACCATGACCTTCATGCCGTTCATCCTCACCGGCGCCATCGGCACCCTCACCGCGCTGGATTTTCTCGGCTTCGGCCTGCCAGCCGGCTCGCCGTCGCTGGGCGAACTGGTGGCCCAGGGCAAATCCAACCTGCAAGCGCCGTGGCTGGGCATCAGTGCCTTTGCCGTGCTGGCGATCATGTTGAGTTTGCTGGTGTTTATCGGCGAGTCCGCTCGCGATGCCTTCGACCCGAGGAAATGAGATGAATCAGGACAATCTGATCGAAGTCCGCGACCTCTGTGTCGAGTTCGTCACCGGCGACCATCACCACCGGGTGGTCAATAACGTCAATTTCGATATCAAACGCGGCGAAACCCTCGCCCTGGTCGGCGAAAGCGGATCGGGCAAATCGGTCACCGCCCACTCGATCCTGCGCCTGCTGCCCTACCCGCTGGCCCGCCACCCGGCCGGCACCATCACCTATTCCGGGCAAGACCTGCTGACGCTCAAAGAAAAAACCATCCGGCATATTCGCGGCAACCGTATTGCGATGATCTTCCAGGAGCCGATGACCTCGTTGAACCCGCTGCATTCGATTGAAAAGCAGATCAACGAAGTGCTCGGCCTGCACAAGGGGCTCACTGGCAAGGTCGCCACCCGACGTACTCTGGAATTGCTTGAGCTGGTGGGCATTCCCGAGCCGCACAAGCGCCTCAAGGCCTTGCCTCACGAGCTGTCCGGCGGCCAGCGGCAGCGGGTGATGATCGCGATGGCCCTGGCCAACGAGCCGGAGTTGTTGATCGCGGATGAACCGACCACGGCCCTCGACGTGACGGTGCAGTTGAAGATTCTTGAGTTGCTCAAGGAGTTGCAGGCGCGCCTTGGCATGGCGTTGTTGCTGATCAGCCATGACTTGAATCTGGTGCGGCGCATCGCCCACCGGGTGTGCGTGATGCAGAAGGGTTGCATCGTCGAGCAGGCTGACTGCGAGACGCTGTTCCAGTCGCCCCAGCACCCTTACACCCAGGAGTTACTGGCGGCGGAACCCAGTGGTGGGCCGGCGGCCAATGACGTCGGGCCGCCCTTGCTGGAGGTTGATGACCTGAGGGTGTGGTTTCCGATCAAAAAAGGCTTTTTGCGTAACACCGTGGATTACGTCAAAGCGGTGGACGGTATCAATTTCAGCCTGCCTCAGGGTCAGACCCTGGGCATTGTCGGTGAGAGCGGCTCGGGCAAATCCACCTTGGGCCTGGCGATCCTGCGTTTGATCGCCAGCAAAGGCGGGATTCGTTTTGAGGGCCAGCAGCTGGACCGGCTGACTCAGCAGCAGGTGCGCCCGTTGCGGCGGGAAATGCAGGTGGTGTTTCAGGACCCGTTTGGCAGCTTGAGCCCGAGGATGAGCGTCAGCGAGATTGTTGGCGAGGGGTTGCGGATTCACAAGATGGGCACGGCTGTTGAGCAGGAGGCCGCGATTATCGCGGCGCTGCGTGAGGTTGGGCTGGATCCGGAGTCGCGGCACCGTTATCCGCATGAGTTTTCCGGGGGGCAGCGGCAGCGGATTGCCATTGCCCGTGCGCTGGTGCTCAAGCCGCGCCTGATTTTGCTGGATGAGCCGACCTCGGCGCTGGACCGTACGGTGCAGCGGCAGGTGGTGGAGTTGTTGCGCAGTTTGCAGGCCAAGTACAACCTCACCTATCTGTTTATCAGCCATGATTTGGCGGTGGTGAAGGCCTTGAGTCACCAGTTGATGGTGGTCAAGCATGGGCAGGTGGTGGAACAGGGGGAGGCTTCGGCGATTTTTGCTGAGCCGCAGCATGTTTATACGCGGCAGTTGTTGGAGGCGGCGTTTTTGGTGCCTGCTGGGGTCTCGGGGTGACGGGGTGTATATCCGTTACTGGGTGATGGCTGAGGTTGGTTTCGCCCTTACGGCGAGTCACTTTTGAAAAGAGCCCAAAAGTAACCAAAAGGCTCTTGCCCCACCACTCGGCACCTCGCCCAGGCTCGGTGTGCCCTCACGCAGGCATTACTCCGCGGGCCGCCGCGACGGGCCGTCCCTGCCCCGTCGCGGCTAAACCGGCGTCCTGCCGGTTTACCCGCTCCGTACTACCTGCGTTCGGCCAGCGTGGTTTAACGGGGCGCCTAAGATCAAAATCAAAAGCAGAGCACGGCGGCCTAGTAGCCGACCTGAGTGGTTAGATCAAAAGCGGAAGCGAGGCGGCCTGACAGCCGACCTGATCCTTGAAGCTCAACCCAATTCAATGTGGGAGCTGGCTTGCCTGCGATGGCATCTACTGGGTGTCACTGATACACCGAGGCGCCTGCATCGCAGGCAAGCCAGCTCCCACAGAAAAGCAAAGCGGTGCAGTGGTGGAGGTTGAACTCGGTCAAATTGTGGGAGCGGGCTTGCCTGCGATGGCATCTACTGGGTTTCACTGATAGACCGAGGTGCCTGCATCGCAGGCAAGCCAGCTCCCACAGAAAAGCAAAGCGGTGCGGTGCTGGCGGGCTGCACTCGCTCCCACATTTGGAGCTCAGTGCATCAGGTAGAGGTGTGTTGATCTGCTGTTGCCCTGCTTTTGCTTCTACCACTCAGGTCGGCTTTCAGGCCGCCGTGCTTTGCTTTTGATCTTGCTTCTGATCTGACAGGCCCCGTCAACCACGCTGGCCGAACGCAGGCTTGAATCCGTGGGTAACCCGGCAGGACGCCGGGTTAGCCGCGTTGGGCCATGGATGGCCCGTCGCGGCGGCCCACGGATTCAAGCCGGAGTGAGGGAATGCCGAGCCTAGGCGAGGCACCGAGTGGTGGGGCAAAGACCTTTTGGTTACTTTTGGGGCGTTTGCCAAAAGTGACCCGCTGTAAGAGCGGAACCCTAAGTGGCCGTTACCGCAGCAACGGATATGCCCCCAACCCAAACCCAAACCCGACCGAACCCAAACCCAACGGAACTTTCCCAACAAATAACCGCCTGAATCCGGTACGCTCACCCTTTTTAATTCAAGGAGTTACTCCCCATGGCCAAAGCCACCGCCCGTCACATCCTCGTGTCCACTGAAGACAAGTGCAACGAACTCAAGGCCCAAATCGAAGGCG
Source organism: Pseudomonas sp. TREG-RG-20F-10-E-6-01 (assembly GCF_022662455.1). Taxonomy (NCBI): domain Bacteria; kingdom Pseudomonadati; phylum Pseudomonadota; class Gammaproteobacteria; order Pseudomonadales; family Pseudomonadaceae; genus Pseudomonas; species Pseudomonas sp. TREG-RG-20F-10-E-6-01. The sequence goes on from NZ_JAKNQP010000003.1 coordinate 713,536, forward strand.
GCGCCGATTTCGCAGAAATCGCCAAAGCCAACTCCAGCTGCCCGTCCAGCCGCGACGGCGGCAACCTGGGTTCGTTCGGCCCAGGCCAGATGGTCAAAGAATTCGACACCGTCGTCTTCAGCGCCCCGGTCAACACCGTGCAAGGCCCGGTCAAGACCCAGTTCGGCTACCACCTGCTGGAAGTCACCAGCCGCCAGGACTGATCCAGTCTGTGCTGATGCTATAAACAACGGCCCGCCTTTTGGTGGGCCGTTGTGCATGTGATGACTGGCAAGGCTTAAGTCGATAACGTACACATCTCTATTCTTCTTCACCCGGCGCTCAAGGCTGACAATGCGATTGGCTTTTTCCATAAAACTCTGCAGCTCCGCCCTGGCCCTGCTGCTGGCCAGCACCGCTGTGATCGCGGCCCCGCAGACCTACCTCACGGTCTACGGCGAACCGGCCAAGTACCCCGCCGGCTTCAGCCATTTCGACTACGCCAACCCCAACGCCCCCAAAGGCGGCAGCCTGCGGCGCTCGGCGATCGAGATCGGGCGTTTTGACCATGTGCTGCCGTACATCGACAAAGGCATCGGCGTCTCCCAGGTCGACGGCTGGCTCTACGCCCCGCTGGCCCAGCGCTCCCTGGATGAGCCCTACACCGTCTACGGCCTGGTCGCCGAGAAGATGGAGCGCGCCGACGACGGCCTGTCCCTGCGCTTCTACCTGAACCCCAAGGCGCGCTTCGCCGACGGCACGCCAATCACCGCCGAAGACGTGCGCTACAGCTTCGATCTGCTGATGACCCAGGGCAGCCTGCGCTTTCGCACCCTGTTCGCCGACGTCAAGCACGTCGAAGTCGAAGGCGAGCGCCAGGTGCGCTTCGATTTTTCCAGCAATGAAAACCGCACCCTGCCGCTGGATATCGCCACCTTGCCGGTGTTTCCCGAGCACTGGTGGAAAACCCGCGACTTCGCCAACGGCGGCGGCTACGAAGCCCCGCTGGGCAGCGGCCCGTACAAGGTCAGCAAGATCGACTCCGGCAGCACCATCACCTTCACCCGCGACCCGGACTGGTGGGGCAAGGACTTGCCCGTCAGCCGTGGCCTGTACAACTTCGATCACCTGAGCCTGGAGTACTTCGGCGATACCGAAGTGGCCCGTCAGGTGCTGCGCGGCGGTGCCTACGACTTCAACCGTGAGTTCTCCGCCACCGGCTATTCCATCGGCTACAACGGCCCGGCGCTGGACGACGGCCGCCTGCAACGCGCGCACCTGGCCAAAGAGATGCCGCAACCGGCCCAGGGCTATGTGTTCAACGTGCAAAAGCCGATGTTCAAGGACCGCCGCGTGCGCCAGGCCCTGGCGATGCTGTGGGATTTTGAATGGGCCAACCGGCAGATGATGCGCAACCTGTACATTCGTCAGCAGAGCTATTTTTCCAATAGCCCGCTGGCCGCCAGCCAGCTGCCAACCCAGGAAGAGCTGGCCATTCTTGAACCGCTGCGCGATCAAGTGCCCGCTGAGGTGTTCACCCAGGTGTTCAAGGCGCCGGTCACCGACGGCAGCGGCATGATTCGCGACAAACAGCTGCAAGCCCTGGCGCTGCTGGAAGCGGCGGGCTGGAAACCCAAGGGTGACAAGCTGGTCAACGCCGACGGCGAGCCGCTGGAGTTCACCTTCCTCAATGCCCAGCCCGGCCTGGAACGCCTGCTGTTGCCGTACAAGCGCAACCTGGCGCAGATCGGCATCACCCTGAATATCCGCCGCATCGACTCCTCGCAGTATGTGAACCGCATGATGGCCCGTGATTACGACATGATCGTCGTCGGCTTCCCCGTCACCACCTCGCCGGGCCTGGAGCTGTACAACTACTTCGGCTCGCAGGCGGCTTACGATCCCGGCGCCAATAACTACATGGTGCTTAAAGACCCGGCCGTCGACACGCTGATCAGCGGCCTGGTCAAGGCCACGACCCAGGCGCAGATGCTCACCTACGCCCATGCCCTGGACCGTGTGCTGCAATGGAATTACCTGTGGATTCCCAACTACTACCCGCCCGGCACCTCGGCCGCGTGGTGGAACCGCTTCGGCCGCCCGGCGATCGAGGCCAAGAACGACGAAGCCCTGGAAACCTGGTGGGAAATCAGCCCCACGCCACTGACCAATGAACAAATGAACGCCGAGTTGAAAAAACGTGGAGGGGCCCGCTGATGTTTGCCTATATCGTGCGGCGCCTGCTGCTGATCATTCCGACGCTGGTGATCATCCTGCTGGTCAACTTCGTTATCGTGCAGGCCGCACCGGGCGGCCCGGTTGAACAGGCCATCGCGCATTTGCAAGGGATTGGCGGCGGCGGCATCGGCGGCGGTTCCGGCGAAAGTATCAGCGGCTCCCGCGCCAGCCGCGGCCTGGACCCGAAACTGATCAAGGACATCGAAAAACAGTACGGCTTCGACAAGCCCGCCCCGGAACGCCTGTGGCTGATGCTCAAGAACTACGCGCAGCTGGACTTCGGCAACAGCTTCTTTCGCGGCTCGACGGTAATCGACCTGATCCTGGAAAAAATGCCGGTGACGATTTCCCTCGGCCTGTTGGCCACGTTGATCACCTACCTGGTGTCGATCCCCTTGGGAATTCGCAAGGCGGTGCGCCACGGCAGCAGTTTTGACGTGTGGAGCAGCACCGCCATCGTCATCGGTTACGCAATGCCGGCGTTCCTGTTTGCGATGTTCCTGATTGTGGTGTTCGCCGGCGGTACGTCGCTGAACTGGTTCCCGGTGCGCGGGCTGGTCTCGGAGAATTTCGACGAGCTGAGCACCGTGGGCAAGGTTGCCGACTACTTCTGGCACCTGGTGCTGCCGGTCACCGCGCTGGTGATCGGCGGGTTCGCCACGCTGACCATCCTGACCAAAAACTCTTTCTTGAATGAAATTACCCGCCAATACGTGGTCACTGCCCGCGCCAAGGGTTTAAGCGAACGGCGCGTGCTCTACGGCCACGTATTTCGCAACGCCATGCTGCTGGTGATCTCGGGGATTCCCCAGGCGTTTATCAGCGTGTTTTTCGCAGGTTCCCTGCTGATCGAGGTGATTTTCTCCCTCGACGGCCTGGGCCGTATGAGCTATGAAGCCGCCGTGTCCCGTGACTACCCGGTGGTGTTCGGCTCGCTGTTTATCTTCACCCTGTTTGGCCTCTTGATAAAACTCATCGGTGACCTCTGCTACACCCTGGTGGACCCGCGTATCGACTTCGCCGCGAGGAACGCCTGATGCTTAATCTGTCTCCAGTGGCGCGTCGACGTTTCGAGCGCTTCAAGAAAAACCGTCGCGGCTGGTGGTCGCTGTGGCTGTTTATCGGCCTGTTTATCCTGACCCTGGGCGGCGAGCTGATCGCCAATGACAAGCCCTTGGTGCTCAGTTTCAAAAACGAGCTGTATTTCCCGGTGTTCAAGCGTTACACCGAGCAGCAGTTCGGCGGGCAACTGCCGTTCCAGGCCGACTACCGCAGTGACTACGTGCAAAAGCTGATCAAGCAGGACGGCGGCTGGATGCTGTTCCCGCCGATCCCGTTCAGCGATGACACGCCCAATTACGAACTGAGCCGCCCTGCCCCCAGTCCGCCCTCGGCGGTGAACTGGCTGGGCACCGATGATCAGTCCCGCGATGTGCTGGCGCGGGTGATCTTTGGCGCGCGTGTGTCGATCCTGTTCGCGCTGGCGCTCACCGCCATCAGCGCCGCCATCGGCATTGCCGCCGGCGCTTTGCAGGGTTATTACGGCGGCTGGGTGGACTTGCTGGGCCAGCGCGTTCTGGAAGTCTGGTCCGGGCTGCCGGTGTTGTACCTGCTGATCATCCTGTCAGGGTTCGTCGAGCCGAATTTCTGGTGGCTGCTGGGGATCATGGCGCTGTTTTCCTGGCTGGCACTGGTGGACGTGGTGCGCGCCGAGTTCCTGCGCGGGCGCAACCTGGAATACGTCAAGGCCGCACGCGCCCTGGGCCTGGGCGATGGCAAGATCATTGGCCGGCATATCCTGCCCAATGCCATGACCGCCACCTTGAGCTACCTGCCGTTTATTTTGACCGGGGCGATTTCCACCTTGAGCGCCCTGGATTTCCTCGGGTTCGGCATGCCGGCAGGCAGCGCGTCGCTGGGCGAACTGATCGCCCAGGGCAAGCAGAACCTGCAGGCGCCCTGGCTGGGCCTGACGGCGTTTTTCACCTTGGCGCTGATCCTGTCGTTGCTGGTCTTTATCGGCGAGGCATTGCGTGATGCCTTCGACCCCCGCTCATGAGTGACTGCCTATGAACCTCATTGAAATCCGCGACCTCAGTGTCGCCTTCAGCGGCCAGACCGTGGTGCGCAACCTGTGCCTGGATGTGCGCCAAGGCGAATGCCTGGCGCTGGTCGGCGAGTCGGGCTCGGGCAAGTCGGTGACGGCCCATTCGATCCTGCAACTGCTGCCCGAAGCCGGCACGCAGACCACGGGCTCGGTGAAGTATCGCGGCCAGGAACTGATCGGCGCCTCTGCCGCCACGTTGCAGAAGCTGCGCGGCAACCGCATTGCGATGATCTTCCAGGAGCCGATGACCTCGCTCAACCCGCTGCACAGCATTGAAAAACAGATCGGCGAAACCCTGCTGCTGCACAAGGGCCTGGGCGGCAAGGCGGCGCAGGCGCGCATCCTTGAATTGCTCGAGCTGGTGGGTATCCAAAAGCCCAGGGAGCGCCTCAAGGCCTATCCGCATCAGCTCTCCGGCGGCCAGCGCCAGCGCGTCATGATCGCCATGGCCCTGGCGTGTGAGCCGGAACTGTTGATCGCCGATGAACCGACCACCGCGCTGGACGTGACCGTGCAGCGCAAGATCCTGCTGCTGCTCAAATCCTTGCAACAACGCCTGGGCATGTCGCTGCTGCTGATCAGCCATGACCTCAACCTGGTGCGCAGCATTGCCCAGCGCGTGTGCGTGATGCGCGCCGGCGAGATTGTCGAGCAGGCCGACTGCCAGACGCTGTTCAACGCACCGCAACACCCGTACAGCCGCCTGTTGCTGGATGCCGAGCCGGCCGGCGATGCGCTGTGCAGTGATGAACGCGAAACGGTGTTGCAGGTCGATGACCTGACGGTGCAGTTCCCCCTCAGCGGCGGGCTGTTTCGGCGCAAAACCTACCTGCGCGCGGTGGACGGCATCAGCCTTAGCGTGCAGCGCGGCAAGACCCTGGGGATTGTCGGCGAGTCTGGCTCGGGCAAATCGACCCTGGGCCAGGCGATCCTGCGCCTGCTCGACTCCACCGGCAGCATCCGCTTCCAGGGTGAAGCGCTCGACCCGCTGAATAATCAGCAAATGCGCCCGTGGCGCAAGCAAATGCAGGTGGTGTTCCAGGACCCTTACGGCAGCCTCAGCCCACGCATGTCGGTGCAGCAGATCATCAGCGAAGGCCTGGAAGTGCATGCGCCGTGCAGCCTGGCCGAGCGCGATGCGCAAGTGGTGCAGGTGCTCAAGGACGTGGGCCTCGACCCCGCCAGCCGCCACCGTTACCCCCACGAGTTTTCCGGTGGCCAGCGCCAACGCATCGCCATCGCCCGCGCGCTGGTGCTCAAGCCGGCTCTGATGCTGCTGGACGAACCGACCTCGGCGCTCGACCGCACGGTGCAAAAACAGGTGGTGGCGTTGCTGCGTGAGTTGCAGGAGAAATACGGCCTGACCTACCTGTTTATCAGCCATGACCTGGCCGTGGTGCGCGCCATGGCCCATGACATGATTGTGGTCAAGGACGGCAAGGTGGTGGAGCGTGGCGCGAGCCATGTGGTGTTCGACGCGCCGCAACATCCTTACACCAAAGAGCTGCTGGCGGCGGCGCACATTCCCTTGTAGGAGCACTCTCTCCCCTGTGGGAGCGGGCTTGCCCGCGAAGGCGGTGTGTCAGCCAATACCTGCGGCACTGATACACCGCTTTCGCGAGCAAGCCCGCTCCCACAGGACTGCGACTCCACCCTCCATTTGTGTTGACGGCATAAATATGAACATCAGCGACAGCCTCAAGGACTACCAACAGGTTCGCGGCCTGGCCATCCAGTCGCTGTTCGAGATTATCGAGCAGTCCAGCGAAGGCACGGTGATAGTTGATCGCGACGCCAATATCGTGTGGATGAACGAGCGCTACGCCAAGCGTTTCGGCCTTAAAAGCGCCGACGAAGCCATCGGCCAACCCTGCGAGCAGGTGATTTCCAACAGCCTGCTGCGCCAGGTGGTGCGCAATGACCAGCCGATTTTGCTGGACATCCAGGACACGCCCAAGGGCCCGCTGGTGGTGATGCGCCTGCCCATTCATGATGATGCCGGCGCGGTGATCGGCGCGATTGGCTTTGCGCTGTTCGATGAGTTGCGCAACCTCTCGCCGCTGATCGAGCGATACCTGAGCATGCAGCAGGAGCTGGCGTCCACCCGCTCGCTGCTGCGCTCGCGGCAGAGCAAATACAACTTCGCGCATTTTATCGGCACCAGCGCGGCCAGCCTGGACGTCAAACGTCGGGCGCGGCGCAGTGCGAATGCGCAGTCGCCGGTGTTGTTGCTGGGTGAAACCGGCACCGGCAAAGAACTGCTGGCCCAGGCGATTCACGGCGCCTCGCCGCGTGCCCACAAAGCTTTTGTCAGCATCAACAGCGCGGCGATTCCCGCGGACCTGCTCGAAGCCGAATTCTTCGGCACTGCGCCGGGTGCCTTTACCGGGGCCGACCGCAAGGGCCGTCCCGGCAAACTGCAGATTGCCCAGGGCGGCACGCTGTTTCTCGACGAGATCGGCGACATGCCCCTGCCGCTGCAGAGCAAACTGCTGCGGGTGTTGCAGGAAAAGGAATACGAACCGGTAGGTTCCAACGAAATGCTGCACAGCGATGTGCGGGTGATTGCGGCCACGTCCATGGACCTGGAAGCGGCGATCAAGCGCGGCGAGTTTCGCGCGGATTTGTATTACCGCCTGAATGTGCTGCCGATCCAAGTGCCGCCGTTGCGCGAACGCCTGGATGATATTCCGGCATTGAGCGAGGCGATCCTGGAGGAGCTGCGCAGTCAGCATGAACTGGACCGCGAGGCACTGGCGTTGCTGGCGCAGCATGCGTGGCCGGGGAATATCCGCGAGCTGCGCAATGTGCTGGAGCGGGCGGCCTTGCTGAGCGATGACCTGGTGTTGGATGCTGAGGAGATTCGCGCCGCGATTGGCACGTTCAGCCCGGTGGCGCGTGGCGCCGTAGAGACCGTCGAAGGTGAGACGTTCGCAGCGGCGCGGGAGCGGTTTGATCGGCAGGTGATTGAGGCCGCGTTGGCGGCATGTGAAGGCAATGTAGTGGGGGCAGCCAAGCGGTTGGGGCTGGGCCGGTCGACGCTGTACAAAAAGATGGTGGCGCTGGGCATTGCCTAGTCTCAATAAAGAGACACGATTCTCACTATAAAGACATTCCAATGTGGGAGCGGGCTTGCTCGCGAAGGCGGTGGTTCAGCAGCTAATGAGCCGACTGATACATCGCTTTCGCGAGCAAGCCCGCTCCCACATTGGATATTCACCTGTCTCTAAATAGAGATTAATTCCAGAATCACCGATCATAAATCAAATAATATTCTTATATTTCAACAAGTTAATAAAATGGCACACATCTCGCTATAGCCCCTCTCCAAGCCTCACCCCACAAAAATAACAATTCGATCTGGAGACACACCATGAGTGTGATCATTGCCCTGGCAGCACTCGCGCTGCTGATGCTGGCGGCCTACCGTGGCTACAGCGTGATCCTGTTTGCCCCCATTGCCGCCCTTGGCGCCGTACTGCTCACCGACCCGTCCGCCGTCGCCCCTGCGTTTACCGGGGTGTTCATGGAGAAAATGGTCGGTTTCATCAAACTGTACTTCCCGGTGTTCCTGCTCGGTGCGGTGTTCGGCAAGCTGATCGAGCTGTCGGGCTTTTCGCGTTCGATTGTGGCTGCCGCCATCCGTTTGCTCGGCACGCGCCAGGCGATGCTGGTGATTGTGCTGGTCTGCGCCCTGCTCACCTACGGCGGCGTGTCGCTGTTTGTGGTGGTGTTTGCGGTGTACCCGTTTGCGGCCGAGATGTTTCGCCAGAGCAATATCCCCAAGCGCCTGATCCCGGCGACCATCGCCCTCGGCGCGTTTTCGTTCACCATGGACGCCCTGCCCGGCACGCCGCAAATCCAGAACATCATCCCCAGCACCTTCTTCAACACCACCGCCTGGGCCGCGCCGTGGCTGGGCCTGATCGGCACGGTGTTCGTGTTCTGCACCGGCATGCTCTACCTGGCGCGCCAGCGCAACAAGGCCCAGCGCGCCGGCGAAGGCTATGGCACCGAGCTGCGCAACGAGCCGGAAACGGCCGACAACCTGGCGCTGCCCAACCCGTGGATCGCGCTGTCGCCGCTGCTGCTGGTGGGCGTGATGAACTTGCTGTTCACCCACTGGATCCCGCAGTGGTACGGCAAGACCCACAGCCTCAGCCTGCCGGGCATGAGCGCGCCGGTAACCACTGAGATCGCCAAGCTCACCGCGATCTGGGCGGTGCAGGCGGCGTTGCTGGTGGGCATCGTCATGGTGTTGGTGTGCGGCTGGTCGGCGATCAAAAGCAAGCTCGCCGAAGGCAGCAAGAGCGCGGTCAGCGGTGCGCTGCTGGCGGCGATGAACACCGCGTCGGAATACGGTTTTGGTGCGGTGATCGCCTCGCTGCCGGGCTTTCTGGTGCTGGCGGACTGGCTCAAGGGCATCCCCAACCCGCTGGTCAACGAGGCGATCACCGTAACCCTGCTGGCCGGCATCACCGGTTCTGCCTCCGGCGGCATGAGCATCGCCCTGGCGGCGATGTCTGAGAGCTTTATTTCGGCGGCCCATGCGGCCAATATCCCCCTTGAAGTGCTGCACCGGGTCGCGGCCATGGCCAGCGGCGGCATGGACACCCTGCCCCACAACGGCGCGGTGATCACGCTGCTGGCGGTGACCGGGCTGACCCACCGCGAAGCCTACAAAGACATTTTCGGCATCACGATTATCAAGACCCTTGCGGTGTTCGTGGTGATCGGTACTTTCTACGCCACCGGCATTGTGTGAGGTTTTCATGACGACATTGAACGGCAAGACCGCCCTGGTTACCGGCTCCACCAGCGGCATCGGTTTGGGCATCGCGCTGAGCCTGGCAGAGGCCGGCGCCAACCTGATCCTCAACGGCTTCGGCGATGCCAGCGCGGTGATCGCTCAGGTGCAGGCATTTGGCGGCAAGGTCGGCCATCACCCGGCGGACGTCAGCGACCCGGCGCAGATCGCCGACATGATCGCCTACGCCGAGCGTGAATTCGGCGGCGTGGACATTCTGGTCAACAACGCCGGCATTCAGCATGTGTCGGCGGTGGAGGACTTCCCGGCCGAGCGTTGGGACTCGATTATCGCGATCAACCTGTCGTCGGTGTTCCACAGCACCCGCTTGAGCTTGCCGGGCATGAAAGCCAAGGGTTGGGGGCGCATCGTCAACATTGCCTCGGTGCATGGCCTGGTCGGCTCGGTGGGCAAGGCGGCCTATGTGGCGGCCAAGCACGGCGTGATCGGCCTGACCAAGGTGGTGGGCCTGGAGACCGCCACCAGCAACGTCACCTGCAACGCCATCTGCCCGGGCTGGGTGCTGACCCCGTTGGTGCAACAGCAGATTGATGACCGCGCAGCCAAAGGCGTGGACCCGCAGCAGGCGCAGCACGACTTGCTCGCGGAGAAACAGCCATCGCTGGCGTTTGTGACGCCGCCGCAGTTGGGTGAGTTGGTGCTGTTTTTGTGCAGTGAGGCGGGTGCGCAGGTGCGCGGTGCCGCGTGGAATATCGATGGCGGCTGGCTGGCCCAATAAAACAGACACATTCGACCTGTGTTGGCTGCAAGATTTGTACAAGAACAAGAGACTTCCTCATGTCCGAAATCCTCTGGCAACCCTCCCCCGAGCGCATCCGCAACACGCGGATGGACCAGTTCCGGCGCTTCATCAACCAGCGCCACAGCCTGCAGCTGGCCGACTACCCCGCCCTGCACCAGTGGAGCATCGACCAGCGTGCCGACTTCTGGCAGGCCATCGTCGCGTTCTTCGACGTGCAGTTTCGCAGCCCGCCCACCGCGGCGCTGATCGAAGGCACTCAAATGCCCAGCGCCCAGTGGTTTCCCGGCGCCACCCTGAACTTTGCCAAACACCTGCTGCGCCGTCGCGACGATCACCCCGCGGTGGTCGCGATCAGCGAGGACGGCCAACGCGAACAGCTGACCTACGCCGAATTGGCCGAACACGTTGCCGGCCTGCAACGCAGCCTGCGCGCAGCCGGTGTCGGCGTGGGCGACCGCGTCGCTGCGTGCATGCCCAACACCTGGCAAACCCTGGTGGGCATGCTCGCCACCACCAGCCTCGGCGCGATCTGGTCTTGCTCCTCGCCGGACTTCGGCACCCAGGGCGTGATCGACCGTTTTGGCCAGATCGAACCCAAAGTGCTGATCACCTGCGCGGGTTATCGTTACGCCGGCAAGGGCATCGACCAAACGGCCAAACTGAATGAGATCCTCGCGCGCCTGCCGTCCCTCGAACAGTTGATTATCGTGCCTTACGCGCGGCCTCAAGCGCGCGTCGCGGACTATCAGACCCAGGCCAGAGTCGCGCTGTGGGACGACTTCTACACACCCGGCGGCGAGCCTGAATTTGTCGCGGTGCCGTTCGCTCACCCGCTGTACATCCTCTATTCCAGCGGCACCACCGGCGTGCCCAAGTGCATCATCCACGGCACCGGCGGTGTGCTGCTCACCCACCTCAAGGAACACGGCCTGCACGCCGACCTGTCGCGCGAGGATTGCCTGTTCTACTACACCACCTGCGGCTGGATGATGTGGAACTGGCTGGTGTCGGTGCTGGCCCTCGGCGCCACGGCGGTGCTGTACGACGGCTCGCCGTTTCACCCCGGACCGGAACGCTTGATCGACCTGATCGACGCCGAAAAAATCAGCGTGTTCGGCACCAGCCCCAAATTCCTCGCCACCCTGGAAAAAGCCGGGCTGCAGCCGCGCCTGAGCCACGATCTGGGCAGCCTCAAGGGCCTGATCTCGACGGGCTCGCCGCTGTCGCCGCAGAGCTACGACTACGTGTACCGCCAGATCAAGGCCGAGCTGTGCCTGTCGTCGATGTCCGGCGGCACCGATATCGTCTCCTGCTTTGTGATCGGCAACCCGGTGCTGCCGGTGCGTCGCGGGCAGATGCAGTGCAAGAGCCTGGCGATGGCCATCGAAGTGTGGAACGAGCAGGGCAAAGCGGTGATCGGCGAAAAAGGCGAACTGGTGTGCACGCGGCACTTTCCGGCCATGCCGATTGGCCTGTGGAATGACCCGCAGCAGCACAAACTGCGCACCTCGTACTTCAGCCAGTTTCCCGGCGTGTGGGCCCAGGGTGACTACGCCGAGCAATGCCCGACGGGCAGCTGGCTGATTCACGGTCGCTCCGACGCGGTGCTCAACCCCGGTGGCGTGCGCATTGGCACGGCGGAAATTTATCGGCAGGTGGAAAAAGTCCCGCAGGTGCTGGAAAGCCTGGCCATCGGCCAACGCTGGCAGGATGACGTGCGCGTGGTGCTGTTTGTGCGCCTGACTGACGGTATCGAGCTGGATGAGGCCCTGGAGCAACAGATTCGCCAGGTGATTCGCGCCAACACCACACCGCGTCACGTGCCGGCGAAGATCCTCGCCGTCACCGATATTCCGCGCACCATCAGCGGCAAGATTGTCGAGTTGGCGGTGCGCAATGTGGTGCACGGTGAGCCGGTGAAGAACACCGACGCCCTGGCGAATCCGCAAGCGCTGGAGCAGTTTCGCCAGCGCCCTGAGCTGGCCGAATGATGAAAGGTTTCAGCGCAAAAGCACTCAATTGAAGACAAAGCCCCAATGCATGCTATTTTTCGAGGGGTAGTCAGCCGCTCCCGTCTCGCGGGATAATCGGCTTTTGTTGTACTTCAAAGTGTCAGGTGTAGGGCTTTTTCATGAATGGAACATCCACCGGTAGCGAAGCCGCTGCATTGATTGCGCGGCTGGACTGGGCGCAAAGCCCCCTCGGTGAGGCCAACGACTGGCCGCAAAGTCTACGCACAGCGGTCGACATCGTGGTCCACTCACCGATGCCAATGCTGCTGCTGTGGGGCCCCCTGCTCACGCAGCTTTACAACGACGGCTTTGCGCGGCTTGCGGGCAACAAGCACCCCGGCGCGTTGGGCCAGCCGGCGCATGAGACCTGGCCGGAGCTGGCCAGCTTCACCGCGCCAGTCTACGACGCCGTGCTGAGCGGCCAGGTGCGCACGTTCAGCGAGCAACGCTTTGTACTGCAACGCAACCACCGCGATACCGAGATCTGGCTCGACCTGACCTACAGCCCGGTCCGCGATGAAAGCGGGACCGTCGCCGGTATCCTGGTCACCGCCATCGAAACCAACGAACGGCGCAGCAAAGCCCTCGAGCTGCAGCAGCGCTCCGAAGACAGCCTCAAGGCCCAGCACAGCACCGAGCAACGCCTGCAACTGGCGCTGGCGGCGACCGATGCGGTCGGCACCTGGGACTGGGACATCGGCGAAGACCGCTTTATCGCCGATGCCCATTTCGCCTACCTGCACGGCGTCGACCCGAGTGACGCCGGCCTGCTGCCCATCAGCGACTACCTGCAAGGCGTACACCCCGAAGACCGCGGCACGGTGGCGCGCAGCATCAAGCATTGCATCACCTTCGGCACCGAGTACGCCGAGGAATACCGCCTGCTGCAAGCCGACGGCCAGGTGCGCTGGGTGTTCGCGCGCGGGCGCTGTTACAAGGATCATCAAGGCCGTCCGTCACGCTTTTTAGGCGCAGCACTGGACCTGACCGAACGCAAACACACCGAGCAGGCCCTGCGTCAAAGCCAGACCGAGCTGCAGTTGATCATCAACGCCATGCCGGTGCTGATCGGTTACGTCGACCACGAACAGCGTTTTCGCCTGAACAACAGCGCCTACCTTGACTGGTACGGCATGACGCCCCAGGAGTTGTACGGCAAGAGCATCCGCGAAGTGCTCGGCGATGAGGTGTATGCCGGGCGCGAAGACAAGATCGAGGCCGCGCTCAAGGGCAAGGCGTGCAGCTTCATGACCGTGACGCCCCACCACGACGGCCGGCCGCGCCATGCACTGATGAAGTACCTGCCGCGCTTCAGCAATGACGGCTCGGTGAATGGCTTTTACATCTTCGTGATCGACGAGACCGAGCGCAAACTCACCGAAGAGGCCCTGCGCCACCTCAACGAGAACCTCGAAGAACGCGTGGCCCAGCGCACCCAGGCGCTGGCCGAGGCCAACCAGCGCCTGCAAAACGAGATGTTCGAACGCGAGCGCGCCGAGGATGCGCTGCGCCATGCGCAGAAGATGGAAGCGGTGGGTCAACTGACCGGCGGCATCGCCCATGACTTCAACAACATGCTCACCGGGATTATCGGCAGCCTGGACCTGATGCAGCGCTACATCGCCGCCGGGCGCAGCGATGAGATCGGCCGGTTTACCGACGCGGCGGTCTCCTCCGCTCACCGTGCGGCCGCCCTCACCCACCGGCTGCTGGCGTTCTCCCGGCGCCAGTCGCTCGACCGCCGCCCTCTGGACCCGAACACGCTGGTGGCGTCGCTGGAAGACTTGTTCCGCCGTACCAAAGGCGCGCATATCTCACTCAAGGTGCAGCTGGGCAAGGACATCTGGCCGGTGAATACCGATGCCAGCCAGTTGGAAAACGCCCTGCTTAACCTGGTAATCAACGCGCGCGACGCTATGCCCGACGGCGGCGAACTGGTGATTGAAACCGCCAACAGCTACCTGGACGGCACCGACATCACCACCCTCGAACCGGTCAAGGCCGGCGACTACGTGATGCTCGGCGTGAGTGACAACGGCAGCGGCATGGCGCCGAAGATTCTGGCCAAGGCCTTCGATCCGTTCTTCACCACCAAGCCTATCGGCCAGGGCACCGGCCTGGGGCTGTCGATGATCTACGGGTTTGCCCAGCAATCGGGGGGCCACGTGACCATTCAAAGCGAACCCGGCCAAGGCACCTGCGTGCGCCTGTACCTGCCGCGCCTGTATGGCACCGCGCTGGAAAGCAACCTGCCGCAGCACCTGAGTGAAGCGCCGCTGGCACTGGCCGGTGAAGCGGTGGTCGTCGTCGAGGATGACCCCGCGGTGCGCATGCTGGTGGTCAACGTGCTGGCTGAACTGGGCTACACCGCCCACCAGGCGGCGGATTCACGCACGGCACTGCCGCTGCTGGAGTCGGATTTACGCGTGGACCTGCTGGTGACCGACGTCGGCCTGCCGGGCATGAACGGCCGCCAACTGGCAGAAATCGCCCGCCAGCACCGGCCCGGCCTGCGCGTGTTATTCATGACCGGTTACGCCGAAAAAGCCGCCGAGCGCCAGGGCTTCCTGGAGGACGGCATGGACATGGTGGCCAAGCCGTTCTCGGTTGAGCTGCTGGCGACCAAAATCCGCAGCATGATCAGCGTCGATGAATGAGTTCAGGCATAATCGCGCGCCCTTACGTTTGACCGTTGCCAGGTAACAACATGAAAGCCCAAGCCCGTCACATCCTGGTGAAAACCAGTGAAGAAGCCGAACAGCTCAAGCAGCGTATCGCCAAGGGCGAAGCGTTTGATGTGCTGGCCAAGAAATACTCGACCTGCCCGTCCGGCAAGCGCGGCGGTGATTTGGGTGAAGTGCGGCCAGGGCAGATGGTCGGGGCGATTGACGCGGTGATCTTCAAGAAGCCGGTGAAGGTGGTTCATGGGCCGATCAAGAGCAAGTTTGGCTATCACCTGGTGCAGGTGTTTTACCGCGACTGAGGGGTTGGCTCAGGACCGCTATCGCAGGCAAGCCAGCTCCCACACTTGAGCGCATTTCAACTGGAGGAATGCAGTCAAATGTGGGAGCTGGCTTGCCTGCGAACCGCCGCAGGCGGCCATTCACCGCGCAATCAAAGCCCCTGGCACCTGAATCACCCGGCTGGCCAACCGATGCCCAGCCAAGGCCGCCGCCTCTGGCGACTGACCTTTCAACCGGCTGGCCAGATACGCTGCACTGAACGAATCCCCCGCCGCCGTCGTGTCCACCACCTTCTCGACCTTCAACGCCGGCACAGCAAAGCGTTCGCCCGCACAACGGATCAAACAGTCATCCGCGCCGCGCTTGAGCACCACCTCTGCAATCGCCGGGTACGCCGCAAACACCTGCTCGCTGTCGGCGTACCCAAACAACGCACGCTCGTCGTCCTCGGTCAGCAAGGCGATATCCACCTCAGCCAACACGGCGTGATACGCCGCGCGTGCCGCCTCGACGCTGGCCCATAAACGCGGCCGGTAGTTGTTGTCGAAGACTACCTTGCCACCGCGCTTGCGCGTTTCGATCAAGGTTTGCAGTAACCGCGTACGCCCGATTTCTCCCAGTACTGCCAGGGTAATACCGCTGAAATACACCACGTCATAACCCGGCAAAGCCGCCAGGATCGGCTCGGCGGCCGGTGTGGTGAAGCAGTCGCGCACGGCGGCTTCGTTGCGCCAGTAGAGGAATTTGCGTTCGCCGTTCGCGTCCGTCTGGATGCAATACAAGCCGGGCAAACGCCCGGGCAGGCGTTGCACCATGCCCAGGCCCAGGCCTTCTTCGGCCCACTGCGTGCACATGGCGTCGCTGAAGCTGTCATCGCCCAGGGCGGTGACGTAGTCAACCGTGCCGATGCCGCCCAGCTCGCGGCGCAGGTACACCGCTGCATTCAGGGTGTCGCCGCCGAAGCTTTGTTGAAGGCTGCCATCGGCGCGGTGTTGGAGTTCGATCATGCATTCGCCGATCAGGGCGATGCGCGGTTGTGGGTTCATGCCTTGGTCTCTCGCTGTTCTGGAGGGCCTCTTCGCGGGCAAGCCCGCTCCCACATTTGATTGCATTTCAACTGGAGGAATGCGGTCGAATGTGGGAGCGCGCTTGCCCGCGATAGGCGCGACGCGGTCTAGAAGCAGGTGTGCAGCGACTCGATCACCTGCAACTGCTCATCCACCAGGCAGCCCACTTGCCACTTGTCGAAGGTCAGGCAAGGGTGCGAGGTGCCGAACGAAATGATGTCGCCGATGCGCAACTCAACCCCCGGTGCCACCGTCATGAACGCATGCTGGTCCATCACCGCCGTCACGATGCAGGCGGTGACGTCATCGCCTTCAGCCGGCACAATTCCAGCCCGGTAGCGCTTGAGCGGCACCGGCAAACCGGCGTCGTAGGCCACATCGCGCTTGCCCAAGGCAATCACCGCAAAGCCTGGCTCGGGCATCGATTGCACGTGCGCCCAGACTTCCAGCGCCGGGCGCAGGCCTTCATTGAGGTCGCTGCGACGGTCGAGCACGCAGCATTGCGCTTGCTTGTAGATACCGTGGTCGTGGGCCACGTAACTGCCCGGGCGCAACACGCTTAAGAAACGCCCCGCGGCGTTTTGGGTTTCGAAGGACTCGGCGATCAGGTCGTACCAGGCCGAACCCGAGGCGGTAATGATCGGTTTGGGCAGGTCGAAAGAGCCGTTGTTTTGCAGGTCCACCGCCAGGCGCACCAGGCTGGCGGCAAAGTCGCGGATGCCGCTGATGGCGTGCTCGCCATGGATCACGCCTTCGTAGCCTTCAATGCCGGTGAGGGCCAGCGCCGGTTGGGCCTTGATCGCCTTGGCCAGCTCGCGCACTTCCTGTTCGCTGCGGCAGCCGCAACGGCCGCCGACCACGCCATACTCGATCATCACGTTCAAACGCAGGCCACGCGCGGCGAAAAACAGCCCCAGGTCGGCGACGTTGTCCGGGTGATCGACCATGCAATGGAAGTCGAAGTCTTTGTCGGCCAGCAGATCGGCAATCAACGCCATGTTCGGCGCGCCGACCAATTGGTTGGCCATCAACACGCGACGCACGCCCCCGGCATAGGCAGCGCGGGTCTGCACCGCATTGGCCAAGGTGATGCCCCAGGCGCCCGCCTCGATCTGGCGCTGAAACAACGCCGGCATCATGCTGGTTTTGCCGTGGGGCGCCAGTTCTGCGCCGCTGTTGCTGACGAAGTCCTGCATCCAGCGAATGTTGTGTTCCAAGGCGTCGCGGTGCAGCACCAGGGCCGGCAGGCTGACGTCGCGGACCAGGTGGGCGCCAACGGCGGCGGCGCCTTTTTCAACGGCGTTGAGGGCAGTCATAAACACTCCTATTCGTTGATGCGTCGGGCCAGGTTGTTGGCGCTGTCGATCAACACCCGGCGATAGTCGTTGTAGTTTTTGATCGCGTCGGCCCGTGGGGCAACGATGCACAAGGTCGCAATGCTGATGCCCTGCGCGTCCCGCACCGGGGCGGCGAAGCAATGGGTGAAGGTGTCGGCCACGCTGTCGAAGGAGAAGAACCCGTCGAGCGTGGCCTGGCGGATCTGCGCCAGAAACGTCTCCAGCGGCAGGCGCTGGCCGTCCGGCAGGATGAAATCGTCGTAGTCGATCAGGTCGATAATCTGCTGGTCGCTCAAGTGCCCCAGCAGCAGGCGCCCGGAAGCGGTCCAGGGGATCGGTGCGTTTTCGCCGATGTCCGACGAGATGCGGAAATGCCGCTCGCCTTCGCGCATCAGCGCCACCGTGTATTTACGCCCGTTGAGCAGGCACATCTGCGCGGTTTCGTGGGTTTGGCTGACGATCTCCTGCAAGGCGTGATCGGCCTCGCGGGTCAGGTCGAAGTGGCGCAGGTGCGCCTGGCCGAGGAAGTACAGTTGGCGGCCAAGGTAGACGTGGCCGTCCTTGCCCACGGTTTCCAGGATACGCCGCTCCAGCAACGAGGCGACCAATTCGTAGACGGTGGATTTGGGGCTGCCGATGCCGCTGGCAATATCATTCGGGCGCAGGGGCTGGCCGATCTCCTTGAGAAAATCGAGGATATCGAATGCACGGTCCAGTCCTTTGGCGCGGCGTTTGATGGTGTCTTCGGTCATGGCAGTTCGGTCCGGTCGAAATTCTAGGGTCTGGCAGAGATCCCTTGTGGGAGGGGGCTTGCCCTCTCCCACATTTGATCTTCAGTGGATTTCAAGAGAGGGGCATTTAGCCTTTTTTCTTGTAGGCCACGCAATCAATCTCAACCTTGCAGTCGACCATCATGTTGGCCTGCACACAGGCGCGCGCCGGGGCGTGTTCGGGGGTGAAGTATTCACCGAACACCTTGTTGAAACTCCAGAAGTCGCGCGGGTCTTCCAGCCATACACCAACGCGCACCACGTCTTTCAACTCGTAGCCGGCCTCTTCAAGAATCGCCACCACGTTACGCATGGTCTGGCGGGTTTGCTCGACGATGCCGCCGTTGATGATTTCACCGTCCACTGCCGGCACTTGGCCCGAGACGTAGAGCCAGCCGTCCGCTTCCACTGCACGTGCGAAAGGACGCGGTTGGCCACCGCCGGCGGTGCTGCCGGTGCCGTAACGAGTAATGCTCATAAAGTTGCTCCTGATTAAAAACGAATGTTCTTCAAAAATTCCGCCAGGCGCGGCGATTGCGGGCGTTCGAAGATGTCCTTCGCACTGCCCTGCTCTTCAATGCGGCCCTGGTTCATGAATACGATCTTGTCCGACACTTCGTAGGCAAAGCGCATTTCGTGGGTGACCAGCAACATGGTCATGCCCTCTTCCGCCAGGCCCTTGATCACGCTGAGCACCTCGCCCACCAGCTCAGGGTCGAGGGCCGAGGTGACTTCGTCGAACAGCATCAAGCTGGGGTTCGTCGCAATCGCCCGGGCAATCGCCACGCGCTGTTGCTGGCCGCCGGACAACTGGCCCGGGAAGTGATTGCGCCGCTCCAGCAGGCCGACGCGGTCCAGCCATTTTTCGGCCAGGGCCACGGCTTCGTCCTTGCCCATCTTCTTGACCTTGAGCAGGCCGAGGGTGACGTTTTGCAGCGCGGTGAGGTGCGGAAACAGGTTGAACTGCTGAAACGCCATGCCGGTCATCGCGCGGTGCTGGGCAATCACCCGCTCGGGGTGGCGCACACGCTTGCCGGCGATTTCGCTGTAGCCGATGGACTCGCCGTCCAGGGTGATCTGCCCGCCCTGGAACTCTTCCAGCAAGTTGACGCAGCGCAGCAGCGTGGTTTTGCCCGAGCCGCTGGAGCCGATCAACGTCACCACGTTGCCGCGCTGCATGGACAGGTCGACGCCCTTGAGCACTTCGACCTGGCCGTACTGTTTACGCAGGCCGCGAATGTTCAAAAGCGGTTGGTTGGTTTGAGGTTGGTTCATGGCAAGGCCACCCGCTTTTCAATGTAGCGCCCGAATAACTCGATGGCGTAGTTGATGACAAAGAACAGAAACCCGGCGAACAGGTAGAACTCCAGGGTCATGAAGGTGCGCGCGATCACTTGCTGGGTGCTCAGCAGCAGCTCGGCCACGCCGATCACCGAGAGCAAGGTCGAGGCCTTGACGATTTCCGTGGAGGAATTGACCCAGGTCGGCAGGATCTGGCGCAACGCCTGAGGCAACAGCACGTAACCCAGCGACTGGTAGAACGTCAGGCCAATCGCCTTGCGCGCTTCCAGTTGCCCACGGGGAATGGCTTGCAGCGCGCCGCGCACGATCTCCGACACGTGAGAGCCGCAGAACAGCGTCAGCCCGACGGCGCCGGCCTGGAACGCGCTGATCTGCCAACCGAGCGCCGGCAGCATGTAGAAACACGCCAAGACCAGCACAAACACCGGCGTGCCACGGATCAGGTCGACATACAGACGAAACGGCGCGCGCATCCAGAATTTGCCGTAGGTCAGGATCAACCCGGCGACGATGCCGATCAGCGTGCCAAAGATAATGGCCAGCGCAGACACATACACGCTGGCCTGAAAGCCCGCCCACAGGGTATCCCGGGCGATCCACAACTCATGCAGCCAGCTGGGGGACTCGTACATGGAAACCCTCCTTAACGACGGATCGCCAGACGCTGTTCCAGGTAACGGAGCAGCATGGCGATGAGGTAACAGGCAGCCACATAGAGCGCAGTCGTGACCATCCAGGTTTCAATCACCCGGTAGCTTTCGACGTTGATCTTGCGGGCGTAATAGGTCAGCTCCGGCACGGCAATCGCCGCCGCCAGCGAGGTGTCCTTGAACAGCGAAATGAAGTTGTTCGACAACGCCGGCAAGACGTTGCGCAGCATCACCGGCACGGTGATGTAGGCGCGGATACGCCATTCACCCAGGCCGATGGCCAAGCCGGCTTCGCGCAAACCCTTGGGAATATTCAGCAACCCGGCGCGGAACACTTCGGTGAGGTAGGCACCGGCGTACAACGACAGTGTGATGATGAAGGACGGAATTTTGTCGAGACGAATCCCCAGTGACGGCAGTGCAAAGTAGATCAACAGGATCAGCACCAGAATCGGCGTATTGCGGATCACCGTCACGTACACCGAGGCGATGATGCGCAACGCGCGGTGCCTGGACAGCATGGCGAATGCCATCATCAAGCCGATCACGCAGCCAATCGCGATCGACAGCAGTGCCAGCTCAAGGCCCAGGCCGAGCCCCGCCAGCAAGCTGGGGAAATCACGCCACACGGCGGCAAAGTTCAACTGATAGTTCATGGTCGGCAGTACCTGATTGGGGCGCCGTCAGCGACGCCCCAGGGTTTACGATTTACTTGAACTCAACCGGAAAACCGATCGCAGGCTCTGGCAAATCCACACCGAACCATTGCTTGAACGAGGCTTTGTAGGTCGGGAACTCCACGCCGGTCATGGCTTCATGCAGCGCGGTGTTGACGAAGTTCAGCCAGTCCTGGTCGCCACGCTTGACCGCACACGCGTAGGTTTGCGGGCTCCAGGCGTAGGTCGGGCTGCGGTAACGGCCTGGGTTCTGCACCATCAGGTACTTGACCGAAGACTGGTCGGTGGCGGCGGCGTCGGCACGGCCGGAGTTCACGGCCTGGTACATCAGGTCGACGCTGTCGTACTGATCAACCTTGGCCTTGGGCAGCGCCTGGTGCACCAGCTCTTCGGCGTAGACGTTTTGCAGCACGGCCACGGTGACGCCGTCGCCGGCGGCTTGCAGGTCTTCGATTTCCTTGTACTTGCTGTTGTTCGGCAACAGCAGGCCCACGCCTTCGCGGTAGTACGGCAAGGTAAAGGCCACCTGCTGCGCACGGCTGGCGGTGACGGTAATGAACTGGCAACTCATGTCGACCTTGTCGGTCAGCAGGTTGGGAATACGTGCATCGGAAGACTGCACCACAAACTCGACCTTGCTCGGGTCGTTGAACAAGCCTTTGGCCACAATGCGGCCGATGTCGATATCAAAACCCTGCAACTTGCCATCCGCTCCCTGGAAGTGCCACGGCGCATTGGTACTGCCTGTACCCACGATGAGATGCCCACGCTTGAGCACATCATCGAGCTTGCTGTCCGCCGCGTGCACAACGCTTGCGAGGGAAGCCGATGCGGCGAAGAGAAAAACACACGCTTTAAACACGGAAGGTCGGTGATGCATGACAAGCACTCCAGGAGTTGTGTATTCCGCTATACCGGAACTTAGTATGCAACAACGGAATAGACAGCAGAAAGTGTGCCACACGCGGTTGCAGAAAAACATGAAGGGGACAAAGTTGTTTTAAATCAATTGGATAAATATTGAGCTGCGGTAAGGCGCTGTGCCAGCAGCTGTGGATGTGTTGCTACGCAAGGCCACACACGGCGGTGACAGTTTGGATGCCGTGCACCACGGTAGCGTTACCGTGCACCGTGGCGGTGCTGAGCGAGCGGGTTTCTTGTGGCGAGCGGGCTTGCCCCGCGTTGGGCTGCGAAGCGGCCCCAAAACCTGGCGACGCGGGTTTTCAGGTATAGCGCGGCGGCTGGATTGGGAGCGCTTCGCACTCCAACGCGGGGCAAGCCCGCTCGCCACAGGAAGCTCGCTCACTATGAGAAGACCGCTCACTACAGCTAGCCGGTTTGCCGCAACTCACCAGGGTTTCTTGGCGAGGCTCTGGTTGTTTTTTTGTGCTGGGCTAGGCTGGTGGGATGTCTGTGTGCGGGAGCGTGGCGTGATGAAGGTAAGCCTTTTGGTGGTGTTGCTGGGCTGTCTGGTGGCCGGTACGGCTTCGGCCAGTAATGATCGCCGTGAATGCAAAGAAGAACTGCAGAAGCTCAAGGAAGCCTTCAGCACCGATTACACCAGCCAGAACCACCATGGCTATCGTCGGGCGAAGGCGTCCAGGGACAATGAGGAATACAAGAAATGCGCGAGCCAGGCGCGCAAGGCACGTGAACGAACGGAACGTGCCGACGATGCATGAGCCTGTCTACCTGTGAAGGTTGACAGTAGACGGTGGTGATCTCGCGATCTAGCGTATCCGGCAGGCCCACTCGGCCAGGTGCACAAGGAGATCATCATGGGTGCTGCGAATGCGGTGATTGATACCCTCAGCGACTACCAGCAGGTTCTGAATCAGCACCCGCTGGTGATCGTGCTGTTTACTTCCCAGTCCTGCCAGGCGTGCCTGGGAGTTCACCCACGCTTTAATAGCATTGCCGAAAAATACGCCGGCCGAGTGAAGAGCATGATCCTGGACACCGCCCGGACGCCGAGAATCGACGGCGTAGACGGCACGCCTACCCTGGTGGTCTACAAAAATGCCCTTGAGGTCGAAAACCTCAAGGGCATTGGCGCGCCAGAAGAACAGGAAGCACTTCTGGATCAGGTGTTCAAAGACTACGCGCCCTAGGCACCAGCAGCACCTGCGTCACCCGCCGCTCCTCCACCGCCGCCACCGTCAGGTGCCAGCCTTCGTGCTCCAGGCTGTCGCCCACTCGCGGCAAGCGGTCCAGCAGGCTCATCACCAAACCTGCGAGCGTCTGGTAATCGTCGGTGGCCACGGCCTTGAAGCCGGTGCGCTGGCGAACCTGGTTAAGGGTCAAGGCACCATTGGCGCGAAAGCCCGCGCCCTCCTCGACGATATCCGGCCCTTCGATTTCGCTGGCGTCCGGCAATTCACCGGCGATGGATTCAAGAATGTCGGTCATGCTCAACACGCCCATGAAATCGCCGAATTCGTTGATCACAAACGCGATATGGGTGGATGCCTGGCGCATCTGCTCCAGGGCGTTGAGGATCGAAAAGCTCTCCAGCAGGTTGACCGCGCGGCGCGCCAGGTGCTCCAGGTTCGGCTCGTGGCCGGCCAGGTATTCCTTGAGCAACTCCTTCTTGTGCACAAAGCCCAATGGCTCATCGACAGCACCGTTGCGGATCAACGGCAGCCGCGAGTAGGACGAATGCATCAATTTACGGCGAATAGTGTCGGCATCGTCCGCCAGATCAATACAGTCGACCTTGGCCCGCGGCGTCATCAAGCTGCGGATCGGGCGCTCGGCCAACTGCAACACGCCACTGATCATCACGCGCTCGCGTCGATCAAACAGCGGGCCCTGGGTCGCATCCGGCTCGCCCATCAGGTCGGCAACGTCGTCATCCATGCCCTCCACCGCCAGACTGCGGCCCCCCAGTAAACGCATCACCGCATGCGCAGTGCGCTGGCGTACCGGCAATGTGCCCTGTACCGACTTTTTGCGGCGGGCGCGGGCAAGCTGGTTGAACAGCTCCACCACAATCGAGAAGCCCATCGCCGCGTACAAGTAACCCTTGGGCACATGGAAGCCCAGGCCTTCGGCAGTCAGCACCAGGCCGATCATCATCAGGAAACTCAGGCACAGCATGATCACCGTCGGGTGCGCATTGACGAAACGCGTCAGCGGCTTGCTCGCGACAATCATCAGGCCGATGGACACGATCACTGCGATCATCATCACCGCCAGCTCGTCGACCATGCCCACGGCAGTCACCACCGCATCGAGGGAGAACACCGCGTCAAGCACCACAATCTGCGCGACGATCGGCCAGAACATCGCATAGGTGGCATTGCCCGCACGCTGGGCCACATGACCTTCGAGGCGTTCGTGCAATTCCATGGTGGCCTTGAACAGCAGGAACACACCGCCAAACAGCATGATCAGGTCACGGCCGGAAAACCCCTTGCCGAAGACCTCGAACAGCGGCTGAGTAAGGGTCACCATCCAGGAAATACTCGCCAGCAAGCCCAGGCGCATCAGCAGCGCCAGGGACAAACCGATCAACCGCGCCCGGTCGCGCTGCTCCGGCGGCAGCTTGTCCGCCAGGATCGCGATAAACACCAGGTTGTCGATGCCCAGCACCAGTTCCAGCACAATCAAGGTCAACAAGCCGAGCCAGGCCGTTGGATCCGCTAACCATTCCATTTATAGAGTCTCGTTATAGATGTCTGAATGCCGGACACGGCAAGGCGCGGTCAGTGGACCGGGACAAGGGTAGCAATCGGAATACGGGGTGCTTCAGCGGGAACAGCAGCAGCGGATGTCTTGGGGAAAGACGACTGGGAGGCTCCGAGAGGGTGTTCATGCAAGTCCTGCAGTGGAAAAAGGACTTGAATCGTACAATCGAAACCTAAATTTCCTACAACGCAAAACTATTACAAAATCTGTAACCCCAACACACACTTCGAAATAGGCCACTCCAGAGCACAGATACCAGTGGAGCAGGACCACCGGTGGACAGAGCCACCTATGGGCCAAATCTACCCGTGGAGAAGGGCTACCTGTGATAGCAGGACTATCTGTGAAGCAGGGCTATCTGTAAAGCAGAGCTACCTGTGGTGCAGGGCCACCTGTGGCGAGCGGGCTTGCCCCGCGTTGGGCTGCGCAGCAGCCCCAAAACCTGCTGACCGAATTCTCCTGACACTCCGAATCGCCTCAACTGGGGCTGCTTCGCACCCCAACGCGGGGCAAGCCCGCTCGCCACAGTAATCCCACTCCCACACTTCGCTCAGCGTTTACGAGTCGCATCATCCAGCGCCAAAATCGTATGCGCAATCCACAAAGTCCCGAAATCCATCGCCCCCGACGAAGCCATCCTCATCGAACCGCTGGCCTGTTCGCTGCACGCCGCCGAGCGCACGCATGCCGGCGGCGCCTCCTTCAACGATGCGCTGCAAGCCATGAAAACCGCTGCCTCGCAGGGGCGTGATTCGACCAAGGACTTAGTCGCGAAAATCGGCCCCGCGAGTCGGCTGGGTGAGCGCTCGTTGTGCGTGCTCGACGCAGGCGCGGTGTCGGGCTGCCTGATCCTGACGCGGTTGGCGGATTCGGTTCAACCGCGCTGGGTGTAGCGCCCCGGATGGCCCTTTCGCGAGCAAGCCCGCTCCCACAAGGGCTTAACCTGCAGTCTGGAATTACCAGAACCGCTGCTGGGTCAAGCGGCTCCACCAGGTCAGCAGCACTCGGTCCACCGAACCGCTGGCCGCCAGGCCGACCCGCTCTTGCAGGCTTTTGCGCTCGGCATAGTGCAGGTGGAACACCTCGGCGGTCTTGGCCTTGGTGGCCAGGTATTCGTCGCTGGTTTGCAGTTCGTCGACCAGTTGCTTGTCGAGGGCTGCAACCCCCAGCCACACTTCCCCGGTCGCGACATCATCGATTGCCAGCTGAGGGCGATAGCGCGACACGAAGTTCTTGAACAACTGATGGGTGATGTCCAGGTCTTCCTGGAACTTCTCGCGGCCCTTCTCGGTGTTTTCGCCAAACACGGTAAGGGTGCGCTTGTATTCACCGGCCGTCAGCACTTCGAAATCGATGTCATGTTTTTTCAGCAGGCGGTTGACGTTGGGCAACTGCGCTACCACGCCGATCGAACCGAGGATGGCGAACGGTGCGCTGATGATCTTCTCGCCGATGCACGCCATCATGTAACCGCCGCTGGCCGCGACCTTGTCGATGCACACGGTCAATGGCACGCCCGCCTGGCGAATACGCGCCAGTTGGGATGAGGCCAGGCCGTAGCTGTGCACCATGCCGCCGCCGCTTTCCAGGCGCAGCACCACTTCGTCTTTCGGCGTGGCCAGGCTCAGCAGTGCGGTGATTTCATGGCGCAGGCTCTCGGTGGCCGAGGCCTTGATGTCGCCGTCGAAATCCAGCACAAACACCCGGGGTTTGGCCTCGGGTTTCTTCTTGCCTTTCTTCTTTTCGGTTTTGCTTTCGGCTTTGCGCAGGGCCTTGAGCTGGTCCTTGTCGAGCAGGCTCGACTCCAGGCGCTCACGCAGGCCCTTGTAGAAATCATTGAGCTTGCTGACCTGCAATTGGCCGGCGGACTTGCGACGGCCTTTGCTGCGCAGCGCCGCGAAACTGATCAGTACCACCACAATAGCGACCACCAGGGTGACGGTCTTCGCCAGAAAGCTCGCGTATTCGGCCAGAAAATCCATATGTCTCCTTAAAAATGCACTGCGCCAGGCGCGGATGGGCCCAGCATACCGACGGCACCGCGTTCGAGCCAGTGATCAAACCGCCAGCAAGCGGGCTCTAACGGGCTTTTAAAACAAGCGTATGTTTTTTCATTGACAGCTCTCCGGCATCCTCATAACCTCGCCAGACTTTCAACGTACCGGGAAAACGGACGTGGGCAGCATTTATCTGATTCGACATGGCCAAGCCTCTTTCGGTGCAGACGACTATGACGTCCTGTCGCCCGTCGGCGTGGAACAAGCGCAAGTGCTCGGTCGCCACCTGGCAGACCTGGGCCTCACGTTCGAGCGCTGTGTATCGGGCGACCTGCGCCGCCAGCAGCACACCGCCACGTCCGTGTTCGATCAATATGCAGCCCGTGGCCTGCCGGTACCTTCGCTGGACATCGACAGCGCCTTCAACGAATTCGACGCCGAGGCGATCATCCGCGCCCTGCTCCCCGACCTGCTGAGCACCGAACCCGAAGCCCTGGAGATCCTGCGCAATGCGGCGCACAACCGCAGCGAATTCCAGCGCATCTTCGCGTTGATCATCGAGCGTTGGCTGGCCGGCACTTATGACCCACCGGGGCTGGAAAGCTGGCTGGGGTTTGTCGAACGCGTACAAGGCGGCCTGCAACGGATTCTCGAAACCGCCCGGAACACTGACAAGATCGCCGTGTTCACCTCCGGCGGCACGATCACCGCCCTGCTTCACTTGATTACCCGAATGCCTGCTGCCCAGGCGTTCGAACTCAATTGGCAAATTGTTAACACCTCGCTCAACCAGCTGAAATTCCGTGGACGCGAGGTGGCGCTGGCTTCCTTCAACAGTCATACCCACTTGCAACTGTTGAAGGCGCCGCAGCTCATCACTTTCCGATGAGCTGCGGCCAACCGTGACCCCAAGGTCACTGGACTCTACCCTTAAGGATCGAAACCATGACTGACGTAGCCAAAGCTGTAGAAGCAATGAAAGCCAAATTCAACCCAGCCGCTGCCGACGGCCTGGACCTGGTGTTCGGTTTCCGTATCGACGACACCCAGAACTTCTCGCTGGTGGTCAAGAACAACACCTGCGAACTGCTCGAAGGCGAAAACCCTGACGCCCAGGTCACGCTGGTCACCGACGGCGAAACCATGGAAGGCATCGTCAGCGGCGACACCGACGGCATGCAGGCCTTCATGAGCGGCAAACTGCGCACCGAAGGCGACATGATGCTGGCAATGAAGCTGAGCGAGCTGTTCCCGGCCTGATCACGCTGATTGAGTAGCGCGCTTTACCCCGACAAATCCCGCCACATGGCGGGATTTGTTGTTTGCGCAAGCGGACAACGGCCACACTCACACCTCATCGGCCACAATTGCCCTTGATAGCCTCCCCCGCAAACGCCCGCCGAAAAAACCCTGTCGAATCACCCAAAGAGCCATTCACCGTCCCGGAGTGATCAAGCTCTGGATACAAATGCCACTCCACCCGATCCCCTGCCTGACAGGCGTCCCGGACCAAGGCTTTTTGCCCCGGTGCAAACACATCTCGGTCTTTACCGCCGGTGCCGAGAAAGACCGGAATATCGGTTTTCACCGAGGGATAAGCCGATTCACGCCCCAGCCGATCCAACGCCGCCTTGGGCGAACGCTCGAAGCTGTTATTGAAGGTCAAAACTGCCGACCGTGCCGTGAGCCCACGCCATCAGTGGCCAGCCGCCCGCTGGTGCTGCGCCCTTGGGCACGAACAGCGCACCGGAAACCGCGACAGGCGTGAGGTTGTCGAGCCCATCGGTGGAGGAATACAGAATCCGCACGTTCAGCCCGGCCGACGCCAGGCTCTGCTGCGGCGTCAATGCTTCACTGCGCAGCAATTTGCCGGGCATTGGCGGCACAGGGTCAGCCCAGGTGTAGAACGCGTCAGCGGCGCTGCTACTGCCGGCCGCCAGTACCCATAGCAACGCCCACGCCCGCATCGCGCATCACCACCCTTCTTTCAACATGCGCAATTCCAGGTGCTGCAACAACATGATGGTTTTGCCATCGACAATCTCACCGCTCTGCACCATCGCCAGCGCCTGTTCAAAGCTCAGCTCCAGCACTTCGATGTCTTCACCCTCGTCGATCAGCCCGCCGCCATCGCCAACGCGGTCCGCCGCCTGGTACTCGCCGATAAAGAAGTGAATGCGCTCGGTCACCGAACCGGGGCTCATGAACGCCGCGTAGATTTTCTCCACAGGGCCGACGCGGTAGCCGGTCTCTTCTTCGGCTTCGAGGCGAATGCGCTCTTCGGGGGTGGCGTTGTCCAACAGGCCGGCGGCCGCTTCGATCAAGTAGCCGGGGTAATCGTTGACGAACGTGGGCATGCGGAACTGGCGGATAAGCAGCACGGTGCGCTGTGCGCGGTTGTATAGCAGAATCGTTGCGCCGTTGCCGCGGTCGTACACCTCACGGGTCTGGGCTTGCCAACTGCCATCCTGGCGGCGCAGGTCGAAGGTGTATTTTTTCAGAAGATACCAATTGTCCGACAGGGTTTCTTCGGCGGTGATGCGAACGGGGCTATTGTCCATGGCCTGGCCTCTGCTCAAAGGAGCGCGAGCATGTCGCGGCGCCAATGTCAGCGTCAAGCGAAACGCTTGTGCAGACCGGCGCGCGGCGTATCGGGTTCAGTAAGGGGTCACGGCCTGAGCCAGCGACTGCTTGATGCGCGGCCACGCGGCCGCAACCTCTTCAGCGCTGGCGGCCTTGATCAGTGCCAGATCGCGCGGGTAATCCACCCCGGGGTTCTCAGTGAACCACGTCGCCGTGAATTGGCCATTGCTGGCCCACAGGATGTATCCCGTGTCCTGGTCACCCAAACAACCCAGGCACGCGTCGTTCAATGCTGTAACACTTTGCAAGCAATCCCCATTCACGGCTGTCGAATTAATTCCTGCCCCTTAAAGCCATCTGGTAAAACCCGAGCTTCGCTTTTGTCCTGGAACCTTCATGTCATCTCGTTTTCTGTCTCGCCTGGGCCTGCGCTGGTTTCCCCTGCTGTGCATGGCCCTCCTGATCATCGGCCTGCCGGTGGGCTGCGCGGTGCTTCAACACAAGGAGCGCGAGCTGGTGTTTCGCATTGAACCGGGTACCGCCGGCTGGTACACCGGTTTGCCCAAGGCCGTGCAGGAATTCGATATAAAACCCGCCAGTTTCAAATCAGGCCAGAACCTGCACGGCTGGTGGTACCCGGCCGACAAGCAGGATGCTCCGGCGATTCTGTACCTGCACGGCGTGCGCTGGAACCTCACCGGTCAGCTGTTTCGCATTGAACAACTGCACGCACTGGGCTTTTCGGTGCTGGCCATCGACTACCGCGGTTTCGGCCAGAGTCACGGTGACTTGCCTTCGGAAACCAGTGTGTATGAAGACGCGCGCATCGCCTGGGAGCGCTTTCAGGTGCTGCAGCCAGACCCGAGCAAACGTCTGATCTACGGGCACTCGCTGGGTGGTGCGGTGGCCATCGACCTGGCAGCGCAGTTGAGTCAACAGACACCGGTGCCCGTGCGCGGCCTGGTGATCGAATCCACGTTCACCTCGCTGGGGGACGCGGCCGCGGCCGTGGCCAACACCTCACTGCCGGTGCGCTGGTTGCTGTCGCAGAAGTTCGACTCCATCGACAAAATTGCCGGCGTGCACATGCCGCTGCTGGTGGTGCATGGCCTGGCCGACCCCTACGTGCCACCGCGTTTCAGCCAACAACTGTTCGACGCCGCCCAGGAGCCCAAGCGGTTGCTGCTGGTGCCTGGCGCCACGCATAACAACAGCATGAGCCTGGCCGGGCGCAATTATGGGCAAGCGCTGGAAAAACTCATGCAGGCGCAGATGCCCGCACAGGTGGTGACGCACTCCACAGGTCGCAACGGCGACTCTTGAAAGTACTTTTCGGCACTGGGTTCACGCTTGGCTGTCAAGCGTAAACCCTGCCCATACTGGCCCGCGCCGCAAGTTGATCAAATATTAACCGAGGGTTAAATCGCCAACCCTGCCGGGCCTTCGCAAAGTTATCCACAGAGATACCCACGGTTTTCGTGGACAACTCTTTTTACTTTTTTACGATCTTTTTGCTCAGCAAACCCCTTCGGGAAAGGTGCCTGGCAGCAAAATATCGCGATTCACATCGCGTATATCGTTATAGCCGCACAGCGCCATCGACACATCCAACTCACGGGCAATGATGTCAAGGGCCTTGGTCACGCCCGCTTGGCCCATGGCGCCCAAACCATACAAGTGCGGACGACCGATCATGGTGCCTTTGGCGCCCAGTGCCATCGCCTTGAGCACGTCCTGGCCGGAGCGAATGCCGCCGTCGAGCCACACTTCAATCTGCTTGCCCACCGCCTCGACAATTGCCGGCAGCTGGCTGATGCTCGACGGTGCACCATCCAGCTGGCGGCCACCGTGGTTACTCACCACCAAGGCATCGGCGCCGGAATTAGCCGCCAGCCGCGCATCCTCCACATCGAGAATGCCCTTGATAATCAGCTTGCCGCCCCAGCATTTCTTGATCCATTCCACGTCGTCCCAGCTCAGGCGCGGGTCGAACTGCTGGGCGGTCCACGACGACAGCGAACTCATGTCCGCCACGCCTTTAACGTGGCCGACGATATTGCCGAAACCACGGCGTTTGGTGCCCAGCATGCCCATCACCCAGCGCGGCTTGGTTGCCATGTTGAGGATATTCGGCAGGGTCAGTTTTGGCGGCGCCGACAAGCCGTTGATCAAGTCCTTGTGGCGTTGCCCGAGGATCTGCAGATCGAGGGTCAGTACCAGCGCATCCACACCCGCCGCTTTGGCGCGCTCGATCAATTGCTCGACAAACCCGCGATCGCGCATCACATACAACTGGAACCAGAATGGCTGGCCGATCTGTTCGGCGATGTCCTCAAGTGAGCAGATGCTCATGGTCGACAGCGTGTAGCGCAGGCCAAAAGCCGCGGCGGCGCGGGCGGTCAGGATCTCGCCATCGGCATGCTGCATGCCCGCAAGCCCCGTGGGCGCCAGCGCGACCGGCATGGCCATGTCCTGGCCGATCATGCTGGCGCGGATCGAACGTTCATCGATGTTGCGCGCCACGCGCTGACGAAATTTGATGCGGGCAAAATCGCTTTCATTTGCCCGATAGGTGCTTTCAGTCCAGGAACCGGAATCGGCGTAGTCGTAGAACATTCGTGGGACACGTTTTTGCGCCAGCTTGCGTAAGTCTTCGATGGTTGTGATCAACGACATCTAGGTCACCTCTCCCTGAACTGAGCCCAGAGAGTAACCGCCGATCAGCCGCGCAACCAGTGATTGCGTTTATATCGGCAGAGGCCTAATCTCGCATAAACCCGCAAAAAGACGCACAAACATGCAGAGCACTCATCAAGCCATCGACCTGCCTTCGTTGCGCAAACAGAAAATCCTGTTGCTGCTGGAGCGCGACGGCAAAGTCACCGCATCCGAATTGGTGGAGCATTTTGCCGTGTCCCAGGACACCATCCGCCGCGACCTCGGTGAACTGGCCGCCGCCGGCCTGTTGCAACGCGTGCACGGCGGCGCCCTGCCCCGGCCCAAAGACACCGGCAAAGACTTCTTCACCCGTGTGGGCGAGACCAATGAGGTCAAACGCCACCTCGCGCGCCTGGCCGCCGATCGCGTGGAAGACGGCCAGATCGTGTTGTTCGATTCCGGCTCGACCACGCTGCAGATTGCACAATCCTTGCCACGTGCGATCCGCCTGACGGTGGTCACACCGTCGCCGATGATTGCCATCGCCCTGGCCGACCACCCGGATGTGAAAGTGATTTTGGCGGGTGGCCAACTCAACCCTGCCACCTTGTCCACCAGCGGCCACGAAGCCGTACGGCTGATCCAGAGCATCAAGGCCGACCTGCTGTTTACCGGCGTGTGCGCGTTGCATCCGCAAGTGGGCATCAGCTCGTTGCATTTCGACGAAGTGGCGGTCAAGCAAGCCTTGCTCGACAGTGCCTCCCACGTGGTGGCGGTGACCATGGCCGACAAGCTCGGCGCGGTGGAGCCCTTTGTGGTGGGCCCGTGCAGCCGCATCCATACGCTGATCACCGAGTGGCACGTACCGAGTGTCGAAGCCTATGAGCAGTTAGGGCTGGAAGTGCTGCGCGTGGAGGTTGAGTAAGTACAAGGCATCGGCAGTGGCATGACCGCTGGCGGTGTTGTCGAAGATGCACCAGGTGGGAGTGCCTGCTGCAACGGACTGGCTCAGTTGCTGCGAGAATGCCTGCACGCGCTCCGGCCCATACGCGCTGTGATAGATGCGCGGCGAGCCGTGCAGTCGCCAATACTGCACGCCCTGCCAGCCGGTGCCCGCGTCGATGACCGGTGGGTCGGCGACCACACGGCCTATGTGTAAATCCTGCAATAACGCCTCGGCTTCAAGCCAGCTGGCGTGGCGCGGTTCCAAAACCACGGCACCCGCAAATCGTTGGCGTAACGCCGTGAAAAACGGTGCAGCAATCGCCGCGTCATAGCCAAAAGACGGTGGCAATTGAATCAGCAGGCAGCCCAGTTTTTCACCCAATCTGAGGCACTGCTCGACGAATTCATCCAGCGCGGTTTCGCAGCGTTGCAAGCGCAATTCATGGGTGATGCGCTTGGGCACCTTGACCGAAAAACGAAACGCCGGCGGTACCGATTGCGCCCAGCGCTCATAGGTCTTGGGCAGGTGCGGGCGATAAAACGAACTGTTGATTTCCACTGCGTTGAAACGCGACGCGTAACGTTGCAGGTGTGTACCCTCGCCCGCAAAAGCCGGCCACTGTTCACGCGGCAAACTCCACCCCGCGCAGCCCACATACAGCGCTGCCTTCAAAACAGCACCTTGGCGGCGTCGCGCATAAAAATCTCGATGGTCTTGGGCCCGACGCCTGCAAATTCACCCAAGCGTTTTTCGAAGGCCTGACGGTCTTCGCTGGCGCTGCGAATATGGCTGATCTTGCCGCCATACTCGGCATTCAATTTGGCACTCAGGTCGAGCAAACGCTGCGCCGTGGTTTCGTCATAGCGCACGTAATGCGCGCGTCCAAGCATCGACACCAACTCCCTGGAGGTGCAGTGCTGCAACTTGCGCGCGGTATCGCGGCCTTGCTCTTCGACAATCACCTTGTACGCCTGCGCAGCAATTGGCGCCTGAATGCGCTTGCCCATCAGGAAGCTGGCGATAAACCACTTGAACAGGCTGGCGTCGTCTTCAGGCCTTAACTCAATGCCCAACTGCGCAGCGGTAATCGACCTGGCCATGCTCAGTGGCCCAACTTGCGCTCAGCCTTGGCGGCTTGCTCGTTGATGGCGTCGGTCTGGCGTTCGATGTCCTTGATCGACGTGGGCGTGAGTACCTTGTCGACACTTTCGGTTTTCGGGTTCGGGCGTTCCAGCGTGTGGCCCTTGTCGGCTTTGTCGGTGCCTTTCTGGGCGTCTTCGGAACTGATCGGGGTTGGGGTTTTATCGGCAGTCACAGTTTGTCTCCAAGCAGTTGAAGGCCCACAAAAAATAGCGGGCGCTTATGCAGCAGAGCCTGTCGAATTTCGATAGTTCAAGGAAATTGGCGTGCATGACCACCGGAGAAAAAACCGCGAATTAATTTAAACCTTTTGCCGAGGCTCCCCCTCAACAGTCAGGTACGGCATCACGCCACTGTTGATTTCAAGGAGATCCACCATGACTACTCTGCTGATGAAACAAATGGGCCTGACCTTTGTGCTGGTTGCAGGCTCGATTTCCACGGCCATGGCCGCAACGTCCAACAGCTTTGTCGACGACGCCGCCCAAGGCGGTATCACCGAGGTGGAAGCCGGCAAGCTGGCCCTGGAAAAAAGCAGCTCGGCCGACGTAAAGACTTTTGCTCAGCACATGGTCACCGACCACACCAAAGCCAATCAGGAACTGACGGCATTGGCGAAAAAGCTGGATATCGAAGTACCCGATGACGCCGCCCTGACCGACAAGGCCAAAAAAGCCATCCTCGAAATGCGCGACGAGTCGTTCGACAAGGCCTACGCCAACAACCAGGTCGCCGCTCATGAAAAAACCGTCGAATTGTTCCAGAAAGAAGCCGCTTCCTCGGACAACGCCGAGCTGAAAGCCTTCGCCGCCAAGACCCTGCCGACCCTTGAAGCCCACCTGAAAATGGCCAAGGAGCTGCAAGCCAAACACGACCACTAAACCATCCCCTGACCCAGGAGACACTCGACCATGAGTTCGCAACTCAACGGCAAGAAAATCCTCATCATCACCTCCAATACCGGTATCGAACGCGATGAGCTGGTCAAGCCACTGGAAGCGCTGCGCGGTTATGGCGCCACGGTGACTCACGCGTCCAGCAAAGGCGGTACCACCCAGACCTTCGTCGGTGACACCGAGAAGGACAAAACCGTGGAATCCAACGTGCAATTGTCGGACGTGGCAAGCAGCGACTTCGACGCTTTGGTCATCCCTGGCGGCACCGTCAACGCTGACACCTTGCGTCAGGATGCCGACGCGCTGCGCTTGATCAACGACTTCGTCAAGGCGGGCAAAACCATCGCGGCGATCTGCCACGGGCCATGGACGCTGATCGATGCAGGCGTGATCAAGGGCAAAACCCTGACCTCGTACAAAAGCGTGCGGATCGACCTTGAAAACGCCGGCGCCGCCGGCTGGGTGGATGCCCAGGTCAAGGAATGCAAGGCCAATGGCTGGACCTTGATCACTTCGCGTACTCCGGATGACTTGCCGGCGTTCAACGAAGCAATTGCCAAAGCTGTTGCGGGCTAAACCACCCGCTTGAACGTAAACAGGCGCCCAATGGGCGCCTGTTTACGGTCTTGAATGGGCTCAGCTTTTACGCTGTTCAGCCATCTCACGTTTTGGCCCGAACAAGGCCCAGACGATCAGCCCGAACAGCGGCACGAAAATCAGAATGATCAACCACAGCC
The DNA here is from genome assembly GCF_022662455.1 of Pseudomonas sp. TREG-RG-20F-10-E-6-01. Lineage (NCBI taxonomy): Bacteria > Pseudomonadati > Pseudomonadota > Gammaproteobacteria > Pseudomonadales > Pseudomonadaceae > Pseudomonas > Pseudomonas sp. TREG-RG-20F-10-E-6-01. Next base: position 748,855 of record NZ_JAKNQP010000003.1, read on the forward strand.
CTTTGGTCTCCCAGCCACCGGTGCTGCGTAATACGACGTTGATCGCCCATAATTCCAAGATCAGCAGAATCACGGCCAGAATGATCCAGATAGTTTCCAATTGCATAGCTCACCTCCTGAGGTCTATGCATTAGGTCAAGCAGATGGCCTGAGGGTTCCATTCGATTTTCAGCAAGGGCTCACGCCCAACGGTTGCAGCTAATCCTGCGCGACCTTCTAGACTCAACACTGAATCACCTCGCCTGCACTGAATTAAGGAGGTTCAGGATGACCGAGCACGTTATCCACTTTCACTGCCAGATCGACCAGAGCACCACCGAGCGCTTTCGCGACTGTTGCCTGGACGCTATCGGCGAAGGCGCCAGTTCCCTGCTGCTGAACCTGTCGACCACCGGTGGCAGCACCAATTTCGGCTTTACCCTCTACACCTTTCTCAAGGCGTTGCCGGTGCCCTTGTGCGCGATCAACGCGGGCAACATCGAGTCCATGGGCATCATTATGTTCCTGGCGGCGAACCGACGCATCACCACGCCGCACTCACGGTTTTTGATTCACCCGATGAACTGGTATTTCAGCCAGAGTTCAGTGGACCACCAGCGTCTGCGTGAATACCTGTCGAGCCTGGATAACGACCTGGCGCGCTACGTGAAAATCTATGAATTGGAGACCACTCAAGCCGAGACCCAGCTGGATATTTTCAAGTGCCTGTCGGCTGAGGAAAAAGTCATCGCCGCGCATGAATCGCTGGCCTATGGCATTGCCCACGAGGTGCAGCAGGTGGTGTTTGCCGAAGACATCAAGCATTGGAAAGTCAGCGGCGCCTAGAAGCGGCGTATTGCAATCTGCTGCCTGGCAAACCATGCAAGGTGCACGAATGCGCGGCCTTGCAGGTTTCCCTATCTCATTGATTAATATGGTTTTATTAAAGTTATCCAAGTTGGTACAACTGATGCAACCTCCAAGTAACGAGGCGTGCACTTCGACACGCCCGAATGCTATCCGTGAGGTTCCACCATGAATGCAATCGACCTTCTCAAGGCTGACCACGAACGCGTCAAGGCGCTGCTGACCCAACTGAGCGAGTCCACCGAGCGTGGCGTCAAGAAACGCACTGAATTGCTGGCCAAACTCGAGATGGAGATCAGCCTGCATACCCGCCTCGAGGAAGAGATCCTTTACCCCGCGTTCCGCAAGGCCGGCGGTAAAGAGCAGGACATCATGTACCACGAGGCCAAGGAAGAGCACCGCACCGTCGACGCCCTGGTGCTGCCCGACCTGAAACAGACCGAGCCTTCGACCACTGAATTTTCCGGGCGCGTCAAAGTGGTCAAGGAACTGTTGGAGCACCACATCGAAGAAGAGGAATCCGAGATGTTCCCGCAGGCCAAGAAGCTGTTGGGCAAGACCGTGCTCGAAGCCCTTGGTGCAGAAATGGAAGCGATGAAAGCCGCGCACAAGAAAGCCCTGGGCGCCAAGCCGATCGCGGCCTGATGCCCGTTCGTCGCATGCCCGCGAACTATTTCAAACTTTGATTTCGATTGAGCATTCCCAATTAAGCGACACCGTTGATTCATTCATCGAAGAGGGATTTTGAAATGGCTACCAGCGGAAAAACCACGACAGGTGCAGGCGGTAAAGCCAAGCCAGATACTGCCAAGAAAAGTGGCGGTCAAGGCTCCGGCGGCAATTTTGCCAACGACCGTGAGAAAGCTTCTGAAGCCGGCAAAAAAGGCGGAGCCCACAGCTCCGGCGGCGGCGCCAAGAAGTCTTGATTGAAGCACCACCGGGGCCCGGGTTTCCCGGGCTTCGGCCCACGCAAGGGGATTGAGTCATGAAGACCAGTATTTCCCACAGGATGTTGCTCATCGTCGGCTTTTCAGCGTTGCTGGCAAGCCCTGCTTTCGCCGCCTTTGGCGATGCCATCGCCCCCGCCGCCAATTCGCTGAGCGGCAGCAGCGCAGCAGGTTCCGCGCTGCCGCCAGGCACCTATCCGAGCAGCCCCTCCGACAGTGACAAAAAGGCTGAAACGCCGCCCAAAGAGAAGGCCTCGACGAGCGGGAATTCACACAAGCAACCCGACGCGAAAAAGACTCAGAAAAAGATTCCGCGCAGCAGCAGCAACTAGCTGCTTAACAAGGGCCAGGCGAAACGCCTTGCCGCTTGCCTTTCGCCCATGGCCACGGCGTGGCCTGGGACCCGCCGTGGCCTCTCAAGGACTCAGGGCACTGGCAACCAACCGCTGAAATCACCCTGACGGTTCAACGGGCACCAGCCGAAGTCGTCCAACGGGGCTGGCAATGGCTGATGTTCGACGCTTGCCAACGCACTGCCCTTCCAATCGAAAATCCTCGCCCCTCGCCATCCCACGACCACGCCCTGCGCCTGGCTTCGATCGGTAGTGATCCAGCGCGCCGCCGCGGCCGCCATGAAAGCCTCGATGGGCTCCTCATCAATCTGTGATCGATACCCCGAGGCGAGCAGCCAGCGGCAAACGTTAAGGTGGTACGTCCAGTCCAGCGGCGGCTGGTTGTGATAGGCCCAGGTCATGAAGCTGCGAAACAGGTTCAACCCTTCCGGTGGATCCAGCTTGAGCAAGGCCGGGCAGATATCGAACAAGGTGTGCCAATACGGCAATAAACGCGCATCCAGGTGCACGAAGCAGCGCGAATTGCTCGGGTAATCAGCCAGTGTCGGTTCGGCGCGCATACGCCGAGATGCCTTGCTGACCAGGCGGCTGGCGCCTGCAGGCAATACAGAGATCATGAAATACACTCACAGTCGTGACGATAGAACGCCTCCTGAACACAGGAAGCCCAAGGCACACGTCAGAATGCGGGGGAAGCGCGGGGGTTGGCCGAGGGCCAGGAATAACGCGGCGGCGCCTTGTTGCGCCGCTCATGGGCAGGACGTGGGGTGTGTCCGAGGCCCAACAGCCAGGCCAGCCCGATGAGGAACACGATGGCCACGGTCACGGCAGCGCATACCGGGCAGGCAAAGTAGTTCGAGATGTTGCCAGACGCCGGGTTACCCAACCCTTTGTCGGAAAGTGGCGCCTGGCTACCGTCCACCGAGCAGAACGCACCACCGATGCCGTTGAGTTGCTCGCCAAGCATCTGCCCATGGCCCAAACCGCAGACGAACAGGTTCATCAGCACGCAGAAGTACAGGGCCCAGGCGATCAGCGAACGGTCGGGGTGGCTCAATTTCATGGCGGCGACTCTACCACTGAAGCCCCAAAGGGATGAAGCACGGCGCGCCCTGTGGCAGAACGTCGCAGATTACGTGGGCTGGCCTGGGTTGGTAGACTGTGCACCCGCATCATTACTCCTTTTCAAAGCCTGCCATGCCGTTGCAGAGTCATCCAGGCGTTTCACAGGATGCACAGTTGATGAGTACGTTATTCACCCGCCGCAAAGTGCTGACCGGTATGGGCCTGTTGGGCCTGGGCAGCCTGCTGGGCGGCTGTGATTACAGCCCCAAGCTGAACTTCAAGTACGGCAAGGACCTCAGTGACAAGATCATGGGCCGCACCTTCAAGCTCAAGAACACCGACGGCGAAACCGTCACCCTTAGCTCGTTCCGTGGCCTGATGCCGGTGGTGTTCTTCGGCTTTACGCAGTGCCCGGCCGTGTGCCCGACCACCCTCGCCCGCGCCGCCCAGGCCAAGAAGCTGATGGGCCGCGACGGCGAGATCATGCAAGTGGTGTTCATCACCCTCGACCCCGAGCGCGACACCCCGGCGATTCTCGACAAGTACGTCAAGGCCTTCGACCCAAGCTTCGAAGCGCTCTACGGCACCCCGGAAGAAATCGCCGTGGCCGCCAAGGAGTTCGGGATCTTTTATGAAAAGATCCCCGCCGGCGACACCTACACCCTGTCGCACACGGCCACCAGTTTCGTCTTCGACACCCGCGGCAACCTGCGCCTGGGCCTGTCGGCATCCCTTACCGCTAAAGAGTGCGCAGAAGACCTGCTCACCGTCATGGAGGTCTGCTAATGACTGCTGTTCAACACCTCAAGCGCACCCTGATCGGCCTGTCCCTGCTGGGCCTTGCGGCGCACGCCAGTGCCCAGGTGCTGGTGACCGACGCGTGGGTTCGCGCCTCGGTGCCGGGCCAGCCGTCCAGCGGCGCGTTCATGACCGTCACCGCCGACACCGACAGCAAACTGCTCAGCGTGGCAACGCCGGTGGCCAAGGACGTGCAGATCCATGAGATGAGCATGAAGGACGATGTAATGCGCATGGGTCCGGTGGACTCGGTCGCGCTGCCGGCAGGCAAAGCGGTCAAGCTCGACCCCAACGGTTACCACGTGATGCTGATGGGCCTGACCGGGCAGATCAAGGAAGGCGACCAAGTGCCGCTGACCCTGACGGTGGAGAACGCCAAGGGCGAGAAACAGTCGATTGAAGTCAAAGCGCCGGCCCGTGGACTGGACGGTATGGACCACAGCACGATGCACTAAGCCACTGCGTGGCGAATGAGCTTGTTGTGGCGAGCGGGCTTGCCCCGCGTTGGGCTGCGCAGCGGCCCCAGTCAATCCACCACAGTACATCAGTGAGCGCGCGGCGCCTGGTTTCAGGGCCGCTTCGCGCCCCAACGCGGGGCAAGCCCGCTCGCCACAACCGGCCCCTGCCAGCCCCCGCCAACGCCATATCCAAAAGATCTGCCCTCATCACTTTCTCTATATCTGCAAACACACCCGATAGCCTGATTCTGCGCCGCGAAAGCGTGGCGTACTGCCGGATCAGCAACGCCAGGCCCAAGCTGCTGGCGCCGATCACCCTGGTGCGGCGCGCGTTCAACCCGTCGGCGCCGCTGCAGAACATTATTGACCTGGCGCGGGCGTCTGCTCAGGTGTATCGCAAAGGGTGAGGCTCAATCCACGATAAACAGCTTCGCGCCGGTGAGGGTGGATGAGCGATGCCCTTCCATGTCATTGCCCACCTGGTAACTCATCCCGGCCGTCAGGGTGAACTCGCGGCCGTCTTCCAATTGCGTGTGCAACTCGCCTTCCAGACACAGCAACACATGCCCGCGCCAGCACCAGTGATCGGCCAGGTAACCGGGCGTGTATTCGACCATGCGCACGCGGGTGGTGCCGAAGTGGCAGGTGCGCCACAGGGCACTGCCGGTGACGCCTGGGTGCAGTTCGGGTTCAAGGGTGGACCAGTCGGTGATGGCAAACGGGACAGCGGTCAGTTGCATGGTGGGCTCGGTCGTCAGTTAACGTGGCTCGACCCTATCCGCCCGCCACGCGCAGCGATAGACACAGATCGCCGGCTTTTGTGGGATACAGGGGCTCGCGCTTGTTATCCTGCCCGCCCGGCTCTCATGGATGCGTGCTTATGCCGATCGACCCCGCTTTCATCCTTCACGACACCGAGCACTGGCGGCTCAACCATCACCTGGCGTCAACGCTGCCGGGCTACCTGATGCTGGGTGCCAAGGCACCAATCGACTCGCTCGCCGACATGCCGGAAGCCGCGCTGACTGAGCTGGGCGGCTTGCTGGCTAAAACCCAACGGGTGATCGAGGCGCAGCTGCAGCCCAAATGGCTGTACATCAGCCGCTATGGGCACATGCCCGGCTTCCCGCTGCACTTTCACTTCATCCCGGTGTACGACTGGGTCGAGCAGGCGTTTTGGCAGGACCCGCGCTACCGCGTGCTGCAAGGTTTTGGCGCACAGGCGCCAGCGCAGACGCTGACCGACGGCGCCGAGTTGACGCTGTTTGTGTGGCGCGAGTTTGGCGAAAGCCCAACGCCGCCGGCGGTTCAGGGGGACTCGGTTAAGCAGGTTATCGAGCGACTGCGCACGGCCTTCCAAGCCTGACCCCAATCCCCTGTGGGAGCTGTCGAGCTTTAGCGAGGCTGCGAAGGCGGCGGCACTGCCGAAATAATTGTTACCTGAACCTCCGCTTTCGCAGCCTCGCCGGGGCTCGACAGCTCCCACAGGGACCGCGCCCATGCCCAGACGCCACCGAGGCTTCGTTTGATCCGCTGCGCACGCCCCTTCAAGCCCGCCCCCGTTCCCCTGTGGGAGCTGTCGAGCTTTAGCGAGGCTGCGAAGGCGGCGGCACTGCCGAAACAACGGTCGCCTGCCCCACCGCTTTCGCAGCCTCGCCGGGGCTCGACAGCTCCCACACGGACCGCGCCCATGCTCAGACGCCGCCGAGGCTTCGGCTGATCGGCTGCGCACGGCCTTCCAAGCCTGCCCCCGATCCCCTGTGGGAGCTGTCGAGCTTTAGCGAGGCTGCGAACGCGGCGGCACTGCCGAAATAATTGTTGCCTGAACCACCGCTTTCGCAGCCTCGCCGGGGCTCGACAGCTCCCACAAGGAGCGCGCCCATGCCCAGACGCCGCCGAGGCTTCCGCTGATCGGCTGCGCACGCTCCTTTCAAGCCCGCCCCCAATCCCCTGTGGGAGCTGTCGAGCTTTAGCGAGGCTGCGAAGGCGGCGGCACTGCCGAAATAATTGTTGCCTGAACCACCGCTTTCGCAGCCTCGCCGGGGCTCGACAGCTCCCACACGGACCGCGCCCATGCCCGGACGCCGCCGAGGCCTCAGTTGATCGGCTGCGCACGCCCCTTCAAGCCCGCCCCCGTTCCCCTGTGGGAGCTGTCGAGCTTTAGCGAGGCTGCGAAGGCGGCGGGACTGCCGAAACAACGGTCGCCTGACCCACCGCTTTCGCAGCCTCGCCGGAGCTCGACAGCTCCCACAGGAATTGCCTGTGTTAGCCGGAGCTAGTCGCGTCTTCAGCAATCAGTCGCTTGGTCATCGGTATACACGCCAGGGTCAGCCCCGACGGCGAGTGATACACCGCTTGTTTGTCGCCCACATAACCGCATGCTCTGTAGAAGCTCGCCGCGTTGAGCGTCGAATCCAGCACCACGTGCTCAATGGCCAGTTCCCGCGCAACGTTTTCCAAGTGATCAAGCATCGCCTTGCCATACCCGCGTCCGGCGAATTCAGGGAGCACAAACAGCGCGCCCACTTCGTGGTTATCCGGGTCGAGCATCCCGGTGACCACGGGCTCGCCATTCACCCAGCCCAGGTAAAACGGTTTGTCCATCAGCGCGCTGTAGCCGTCTTCGGCGCGGCCGCGGGTCCACAGCAGCATCTGTTCGCGGCTGTAGACGCCGATGCATTGGCTGCGGATGGCCAACAGGCGAATGTCGAACGCCGCCTGGGCGTCCGCTTGGGTGGCGCGTTTAATCTGCAGCATGCTTCTCTCCGTCCATGACCTCATCGTGCCATTAGCACACTTGTGCTAATCGACCCCTTTGCCCGTCGGCGCTATATTCCACGGCACTTCCACCGCTCCCCCCGGCACCGCACGCCTGTTGCGCGAGGGTGCCTTGCGCGCTGGAAAAACCCTGACAATCCCAAGGAAGAAGCCTCATGAACCTGCACGCCTGCGTTACCCGTCTCACCCTGCTTGGCGCCCTGATCATCGGCATAGCCGGTTGCAGCAACGTCAAGCCCAATGAAGACCATCTCAAGACGCTGTCGGAAACCAACCTCGGTGAGCCGGTCAAGCGTATCTCCAACGTGCGCAATGACTCCATGACCACCTACTACATCGCCAGTACCGCGTCCGGTGATTACAACTGCACCGTGCCCAGTGGTGCCAGCGGCGGCTTGTTCACCGTGGCCAGCTTTGGCCTGATGAAACCCAGCGCCTGGTGCATGCCCAAAGGCGCCAAAGGCGGTCAAGCCGCACCGTTCATGCAGTGACGGTTGGCTGGCTGAGGTCACGCAGCGTGCCGCGTAGCTCTGCAGGCCGCACCGGTTTGGACAGAATCGCGATCTTGCGGTCATGCAGGGCAGCGTGGATTTTTTCCACGTCGTGCCCGGTCAAAATCAGCGCCGGCACCGCCCAGCCGCGTTGCCGGCGCAGGGCATCGATGCACTCGATGCCGGTGGCGTGGTTGCCCAGGTCATAGTCGGCGACGATGATGTCGCAGTCGCTGACCAGGCCCTGCCCGCTGGATTCGGCCTGCACCTCGCAACCCCAGCGTTCCAGCAAGGCCTGGGTGGCCAACAGCACGTTGTGGTCATCTTCCACCAGGCAGACTTTCAGACCCGTCAGCAAGCCGGCCTGGCGCGGGTCGTCTCGCGCAGCCGGTTGGCGCGGCGCCGTCGCCAGTGCCAGGCCGTACAGGCTCACGGAAGTGCCATGGCCCAGCCGCGAACGCAGGCTCACGTGCACGCCCATCAACTGCCCCAACCGCTTGACGATGGACAGCCCCAGGCCCACGCCTTCGACGTCCTTGTCACGCAGTTGGCGCACCCGATAAAACTCTTCGAAGACCTTCGCCTGATGTTCCTCGGCAATGCCCCGCCCCTGGTCATGCACCTGCACCGACACGCCGCCGTCGCGAACGCGCGCGCCAATCAGTACCGGGCGCTGCGCGCCATATTTGAAGCAATTGGAGAGCAGGTTTTGCACCATCGTCGCCAACATCGCGGGGTCGACCTGCACCCAATACGCACACGGCCGCAGGCGCAGTTCCACGCCGGCCCAGTGCGCCGCCTCGGCGTGCTGGTGCACCAGGTCGGCGAGGAATTCGCCCAGGTGAATCACTTGGTATTTGGGCAACAGCCTGCCGTTGTCGAGGGTGTAGAGGTCGAGAATCGAACGGAACAGCTGCGACACGTTGAGCAGCGAGCGGTCGATATTGTCCACCAACCGCTGTTCGTCATGCCCAAGCTTTGCCTCACGCAAACACGCCGTGAACAAACCGATGGAGTGGATCGGCTGGCGCAGATCGTGACTGGCCTGGGCCAGGAACCGCGATTTTTCGAGGTTGGCCGCGATGGCTTCTTCAGAAGCCTTGCGCGTGCGTTCGAGCAAAATATGCGCGTACACCGGGATCACCGTGCTGGTGATCATCAGCATCAGCACCATGAACGGTTGCGCCTGCCACAGGGGAGTCAGCCGGTACACGATCAGCAGCGCGAGCAACGCCAGCCCCGTGGCAATCGCCAGGTAGCGCGAGCCGTAGCGCATGCCGTTGCCCAGGTTGACCCACACCATCACGGCATACAGCGGCAATGCCGCTTCACCGCCCACCACCAGCCCGAACGAGGTGCCGGTGTAGTCGTGGATCATGCCCAGCACCCGCCGCGTCGGGTAATGCCCGGGCCAGCGCGCGATGACCTGGCGCAGCGCGATGGAGGCCAGCAGGAACGCCACGATGTACAGGATCACCGGCACGTAGGTGTCCACCGACTGACCGGGAAAGAACCCCAGCGCGCCGATGTAAACAATCGCGATGGCGGCCACCACGATGCGCAGGTTGGCCTGATCGAGTTCGGAGTTGGTCTCATGACTCATGGATGACGTCCTTGTGCGGCAATCGATCTGTCCGGTACGTGCCAGCAGCGTCCCTGTGGCGCGGTGCTAAAGTAGCATGTCACAGCACTCTCTTGCCCAAGGAAGGCGCACACCATGACTGGCCGAATCATCATAGCCGACGACCACCCGATGTTTCGCGAAGGCATGCTGCGCACCGTGCAGCGCCTGCTGCCCGAGGCCGTGGTGCAAGAGGCCGGCGACCTGGACGCGGTGCATGCCTTGACCCGCGACGGCAGCGATATCGACACACTGATCCTCGACCTGCGCTTTCCCGGCCTGACCTGCATGAGCCAGCTGGCCGAGCTGCGCCAGCACTTGCGGCGCACCACCTTGATCGTGGTGTCGATGGTGGATGACCCGGCGCTGATCGAGCAGGTGATGGCGCTGGGTGCCGATGGTTTTATCGGCAAGAACATCACCCCGGACGAAATCGGCCAGGCCCTCCTGGCGATTCGCGACGGCGAAGTGCTGGTCAAGTTCGCGCCCTCCGGCCTGCTGCCCCTGGGCACGCACACCCTCACCGCGCGCCAGCAAGAAGTGCTGCGCCTGATCGCCCAGGGCAAGACCAACAAGGAAATCGCCAAAGCCCTGGCGATCTCGCCGTTCACAGTGCGCATTCACGTGTCGTCGCTGCTGCGCAGCTTGAAGGTGCCCTCGCGCGCGGCGGCGGCCGTTAAGTACTCAGCAGAACTCTAGGCGTTTTCGTTGCCGGGGCGCGTGAAGGAGTAACGGTCGATGTCCGTTCGCAGCGTCCAGCCCTGCCCTTGCCAATACGCGGCGGCATGGGTGTTGGTCTTGAACACGTCGAGGTGGCATTTGCCGATGCCCAGTTGCTCCAGCGCACCGAGGCAGCGCTCGACCAGTGCCTGGGCGATGCCTTGGCGGCGATAGTCCGGCAGCACCAGCAGGTGTTGCAGGTAGCCACGCCGGCCATCATGGCCGCACATCACGCAGGCGATCACCCGGCCGTCAGCTTCAGCGACAAAACTCATCTCAGGGTTGCGCGCCAGGTAGCGTTCGGTAGCCTCGCGGGAGTCGGCATCGCGCAGGGAAATGCCAGGGGTGTTTTGCATGAGGGCGAGGACGGCGTCGTAGTCGGAAGGGGTCATTGCGCGAAGCGCGGGCATGGCATAAACCTTGTGGGAGCGGGCTTGCCCGCGATGGCGTTGGGTCAGATATGACGCCATCACCCGGCAGATTGCAATCTCGGGCAAGCCCGCTCCCACATTTGATCTGTGGGGTTACGCACACCGCTCTGCATCCGATATTTATGCTCTGTTCCCAGCTTAATAATATTTTATTAAAAATCGCCCTCCCCCTAGCCTTGACGCCATGCCCAAGCTGAATCCAACTGCATTACGCAAGGACAGACACATGACGCAAGCAATAACAAAAACAGACACCCTGGTCGTGGGAGCCGGTCAAGCTGGCGTGGCCATGAGCGAGCACCTGAGCAAGCACGGTGTGCCGCACCTGGTGCTGGAGCGCAGCCGTATTGCCGAGCGCTGGCGCACCGGGCGGTGGGATTCGCTGGTGGCCAATGGGCCGGCCTGGCATGACCGTTTTCCAGGCCTTGAATTTGATGACGTCGCCGCCGATGGCTTCGCGCCTAAAGAGCGCGTGGCCGATTACTTTGAAGCCTATGCGCGCAAATTCAACGCGCCGATCCGCACCGGCGTGGAGGTGAGCGCTGTGGTGCGCAATGTCGGCCGTCCGGGCTTTACCGTGCACACCAGCGAAGGCGTGATCGAAGCCAACCGCGTCGTCGCCGCCACCGGACCGTTCCAGAAACCGGTGATTCCAGCGATTGCGCCCAAAGACACCGCGCTGCACCAGATTCATTCCGCCGACTATCGCAACCCTGCGCAACTGCCCGCCGGTGCCGTGCTGGTCGTGGGTGCCGGCTCGTCCGGCGTGCAGATCGCCGATGAATTGCAACGCTCCGGCCGCCAGGTGTACCTGTCGGTCGGCGCCCACGACCGTCCGCCGCGTGCCTACCGCAACCGCGATTTCTGCTGGTGGCTAGGCGTGTTGGGCGAATGGGATCAAGCCGCGATGAAGCCTGGCCGCGAGCACGTGACCATTGCAGTGAGCGGCGCCCACGGCGGCAAGACCATCGATTTTCGCGAGCTGGCCCAGCAAGGCATGACCCTCGTCGGCCTGACCCAATCCTTCAATGGCAGCACCGCCACCTTCCAGGCGAACCTGGTGGAAAACCTGGCACGCGGTGATGAGAACTACCTGGCCCTGCTGGATGCGGCGGATGCCTACATCGAGCGCAATGGCCTCGACCTGCCGGTGGAACCCGAAGCACGCCGCGTATTCCCCGACGCCGAATGCATCAAACAGCCGATCCTGGAACTGGACCTGGCAGAGGCCGGTATCACCTCGATCATCTGGGCCACCGGCTTTGCCGTGGATTACAGCTGGCTGAAGGTCGATGCCTTTGACGCCGCCGGCAAGCCGCAGCACCAGCGCGGCGTGGCCCCCGTGTCGGGGATCTACTTCCTCGGTTTGCCTTGGCAATCGCGCCGTGGCTCGTCGTTTATCTGGGGCGTTTGGCATGACGCCAAGTACGTGGCCGACCACATCGCCATCCAGCGCCAATACCTTGAGTACCGTGAACCCGCACCGGTTGTTCAACCGTCATTTGTCAGCGCCTGATCACTTTTTTTTGGAGTTTTTTGATGCCTACTCACACGCGTATCCGCATGTTCAACACCAAGGAAACCTACCCCAACCAGAGCCTGGACAACGACCTGTGCCAGGCCGTGCGCGCCGGCAATACGGTGTACGTGCGCGGCCAGGTGGGCACTGATTTTGACGGCAACCTGGTTGGCCTCGGCGACCCGCGCGCGCAAGCCGAGCAAGCCATGCGCAACGTCAAGCAACTGCTTGAAGAAGCCGGTTCCGACCTGAGCCACATCGTCAAGACCACCACCTACCTGATCGACCCGCGCTACCGCGAGCCGGTGTACCAGGAAGTCGGCAAGTGGCTCAAAGGCGTGTTCCCGATTTCCACCGGGTTGGTGGTGTCGGCCCTGGGCCAGCCGCAGTGGCTGATGGAAATTGACGTGATCGCCGTCATCCCCGAATAAGGAGCCGCACATGACCTTTTCAATCGTCGCGCGCTGCGCAGACACCGGCCAGCTGGGCATCGCCATCAGCTCATCGAGCATCGCCGTGGGCGCGCGTTGCCCGTGGCTGCGGCCCGGTGTGGGCGCGGTCTCGACCCAGAACATCACGCTGCCGGCCCTGGGCCCGGACGTGCTCGACCTGCTCGAACAAGGCCTCGCGCCGGCCGAGGCCGTCGACCAGGCCCTGACCCGCAACGGCTACAGCCAGTACCGGCAATTGACGGCGATTGATCACCTGGGCCGCAGCGTGCATTTCAGCGGCAGCGAAACCCTCGGCACGCACCACGCGGTGGCGGGCGAACAATGCGTGGCGGCGGGCAATATGCTCGCTGACCGCGTGGTGATCGAGGCGATGGTCACAGCCTTCGAGCAAGGCGAAGGCCAACTCGCCGACCGCCTGCTGGCCGCCATGCACGCGGCCATCGCCGCCGGTGGCGAAGCCGGCCCGGTGCACTCTGCCGCGTTGGTAGTGGTGGGCGAACTGACGTGGCCGATCATCAACTTGCGGGTGGACTGGGCCGATGCACAGCCGATCGGCGAACTGCAAAAACTGTGGGACGCCTACCGCCCACAAGTGCAGGACTACATCGACCGCGCGCTCGCCCCCGACCGCTCGCCCGGCTACGGCGTGGCCGGGGACGAGCGATGAGCCCCAGCCGCCAATTGCTGCAGACGCTGGTGGGCTTTGACACCACCAGCCGCGAATCGAACTTGCAGTTGATCGCGTTCGTGCGCGATTACCTGGCCGAATTCGGGGTGACCAGCGAACTGGTCTACAACGCGCAGCGCAGCAAGGCCAACCTGTTTGCCAGTGTCGGCCCCACGCAACTGCCGGGCATTGTGCTGTCGGGGCACACCGATGTAGTGCCGGTGGATGGCCAGCCGTGGACCGTGCCGGCGTTTGAGTTGACCGAGCGCGACGGCAAGCTGTTTGGTCGCGGCACGGCGGACATGAAGGGGTACATCGCCTGTGTGCTGGCGCTGGTGCCGGCGTTGGTGGAAGCCGACTTGCGCCTGCCGGTGCATATCGCCCTGTCTTATGACGAGGAAGTCGGCTGCCTGGGCGTGCGCTCCTTGCTGGCGGTGCTGGAGCAGCGGCCGGTGAAGCCGATGCTGTGCATCATCGGCGAGCCCACCGAACTCAAACCGGTGCTCGGCCACAAGGGCAAATTGGCGATGCGTTGTGATGTGCATGGCGAGGCCTGCCATTCGGCGTATGCGCCGTCTGGCGTGAATGCGATTGAGCATGCCGCCGAGTTGATCGGTGAGCTGGGGCGAATAGGCCAGCGACTGCGCGAGCAGCAGGACCCGCGCTTTGATCCGCCGTTCAGCACGGTGCAAACCGGGGTGATTTCGGGTGGCAAGGCGCTGAATATCGTGCCGGCAGACTGTCGGTTTGATTTTGAGATTCGCGCCTTGCCGTCGCAGGACCCAGGCGACGTGGCGTCAGCGCTGCGGGCCTACGCCGAACAGCAGGTGCTGCCCCGTATGCAAGCGGTGAGTGCGCAGAGTGCGATTCGGTTTACCGAGTTGTCGGCGTATCCGGGGCTGGTGACCGATGAGCGCAGCCAGGCAGCAGAGCTGATCGCCGCGTTCAGCGGTTCGCGGGATTTCGGCACCGTGGCGTTCGGCACCGAGGGCGGATTGTTTGATGCGGTGGGTATTCCCACGGTGGTGTGTGGGCCCGGGAGCATGGACCAGGGGCACAAGCCGGATGAGTTTGTCAGTGTGGCGCAGTTGCAAGGCTGCGACGCCATGCTGCAACGGATGCTGGACTCGATTCGCGCCTGAGCCGCCGGGCTGTCAAACCCGCACCTCAACGGTGAGGGGGAGCCCTTCCCCTCTCACCCTCAAGGGTGTGTTCAATCCTGGCGTGGCGCTGCGCCCGTCGACTCGCGCTCAATGAGTTGCACCTCCAGCATCGGCGGCGCCTCACAGGCAAGCCCGGCAAGACGATCAATCAGGTACTGCGCGGCCATTTCGCCGATCTGCCGGTCGGGCACCTGAACGGTGGTCAAGGCAGGCCGACTGTGGGCCGCGATCTCGATGTCGTCGAACCCGCAAATGGACAATTGACCAGGCACCGCAATGCCCAGCGCCTGGGCTTCCAGCAATGCGCCGATGGCAAGCATGTCGTTACCGCAAATGATCGCGGTGGGCGCCGGTTGTTGGCTCATGATGTGTTGAAGGCTGGCCCGGGCAAACGCGACGCGCCCCTCGTTCAGGCTCTGGGCGCGAATGGCCTGATGCTGAGGCCGCAGGGCCAGCCCTTGCTCGGCCAGGGTGGCGTGCACGGCCTGCAGCCGGGCCTGGATGCGGCCGTTGTCGGTGACCGACTGGAAAATGATGCCAAACCGCTGATGCCCCAGCGCCAGCAGGCGCCGGGTAATCATTGCGTAGGCCTGCCCATGGTCAAACCCGGCGCAAGGGTGCCGCGCACCGGCGCGCTTGCCAAAGGTGACCACATACGGCGTGCCTTTGGCATCCAGCTGATCAAATAACGCATCGGGGTAATCATCCCCAAGCAGTGCCAGCGCATCGACGCCACGCGCCAGCATGCCTCTGGCCTGACGATAACCTTCGCCCGGGTCATACGCCGAGCAGGCGACAAACACCGCCAGCCCGTGAGCGCCCAAACGGTTCTGGAACGCCTGCAACTGCTGGTGAAATTTCTCGTGCTCCAGGGTCGGCACGATCACACCGATGGTGTACGAGCGCCTGGAAACCAACGAACGCGCCGCCGCGTTGGGCACCCAGTCCAGTTGATCGATGGCCGCGCGTACCTTGGCGCGGGTTTTCTCACTGACGCGTTGCGGCTCATTCAAATAGCGCGAAACGGTTGCGGTGGACACATTGGCGATCCGGGCGACATCGGCGAGCACCGGTTCCTGGGTACTGTGCGCATGAGGCGTGTCGCGGGGCGTGGTGGTTGCGGCGGGCATAGGTGGCTTCATGTCAAAAAGTAAGCGTTACGCACAACCTAAGCGGGCACCTCGGCACAGTCAATGAATCGTTGACAGCCAGCAAACTGAAAACCTAGGATGTAAGCGCTAGACAAAAAATAAACATTCTAAACATCAGTGTTTATATTGGGCACTCCGCGTTAACGATTCGAGGGCCCAGAGACGATTTTTGTCAGGATGACAAACGATTACATAATGCCATGTGCTGCCACGTCAGCCGGGAAGGCGGGAAGCCGGGAAGCCGGGCCAACGTGCCGGGTCAGCGCACGCTGTCAAAAACAATAAAAAGAGACATCCATCATGATTCAGACACCTGCACACCCGGTTGCGCCACCGCGCATTCGGCGCCAGCAAACCCTCGCCCTCAGCCTGCTGGTGCTCAGCGGCATCATCAACTACCTGGACCGCGGCACGCTGGCCGTTGCCAATGAGTTCGTGCGCGCCGACCTTGATCTGTCGCTGGGCGAAATGGGCATCCTGCTCTCGGCTTTTTCCTGGAGCTATGCGCTTTGCCAACTGCCCGTCGGCGCCCTGGTTGACCGCGTCGGGCCACGCTGGTTGCTGGGCGGCGGCCTGGTGCTGTGGTCCCTGGCCCAGGCGGCTGGCGGCCTGATGTCGAGCTTCGGCTGGTTCTTGCTCGCCCGCGTGCTGCTGGGGATCGGTGAGTCGCCGCAATTCCCGTCTGCCGCGCGGGTGGTGAGCAACTGGTTTCCACTGCGCTCACGCGGCACGCCCACCGGCATCTTCAACTCAGCCTCGCCGCTGGGTATCGCACTGGCCCCGCTGTGCCTTTCGGCGCTGATCGCGGCACTCGACTGGCGCTGGGCGTTCTACCTCACCGGCGCCGCCGGGCTGTTGGTCGCCGTGGTGTGGCTGGTGGTCTATCGCGACCCGGTCAAAGACACGCTCACCGAAGAGGAGCGTCGCTACCTGTACAGCGATGAACCCCACGTCACCACCCCCAAGGTCACGTTTGCTGACTGGCGCGCACTGTTCTGCCACGCGACAACCTGGGGCATGATGCTCGGCTTCATGGGCTCGGTGTACTTGAACTGGGTCTACCTGACCTGGCTGCCCGGCTACCTGCGCAGCGCCCGGCACATGAGCCTGGAGATGAGCGGCGTGGCCGCTGCCATTCCGTTCCTCTGCGGGTTTATCGGCGCGCTGGTCGCCGGCTGGGTGTCCGACCGCATCACCCGACGCAGCGAGACGGCGGTGCTGGGACGCCGCAACGCGATGGTCGTCGCGATGGTGGGCATGGTGATCTTCACCATCCCGGCGGCGCTGGTGGAGAGTAATGTCATCGCCGTGGCCTGCATTTGCGTGGTGATCTTTTTGGCCAACGCGTCATCGGCGTGCGCCTGGTCTTTGGCCACCGCCGTCGCGCCAGCCAATCGCGTGGCTTCACTGGGGGCGATCCAGAACTTCGGTGGCTTCCTGGGCGGCGCACTCGCGCCGATCATGACCGGCTATATCGCCCAGACCTGGTCGTTCGTGCCCGCACTGCTGACCGGCGCCGCCATCGCCATGATCGGCGCCCTGTCGTACCTGTTCCTGGTACGCCACCCCATCCCCGATACCCCGCCAGTCTGCGCGGTCACCGCCGTGGCGGCTCACCCATGAACATTCATCCAGAGGACGCCTCTATGCCCCGCCCTGCCCAACCTGTCATCGAAGGCATCGTGCCGGTGATGCTCACGCCCTTTGACGAGACTGGCCACATTGACTTCCCCGGCGTCGACCGCTTGATCGAGTGGTACCTGGGCCTTGGTTGCGACGCGTTGTTCGCCGTGGCGCAGTCCAGTGAGATGCAATGGCTCAGCCTCGACGAGCGCACCCAACTTGCCCGGCATGTGGTTGAGCGAGTGGCCGGGCGAGTGCCGGTGGCGGTGTCCGGCCATATCAGCGACTGCCTCGACACCCAGGTGCACGAGCTTAATGCGATGGCCGCCAGTGGCGCCGACGCAGTGGTGCTGGTGACCAACCACCTTGACCCGCAACGCCAGGGCAGCAAGGTGTTTCTCGATAACCTGCACACCCTGCTCGAACGCCTGCCCGCTGACGTGCCCCTGGGCCTCTACGAGTGCCCGGCGCCCTACCGGCGCTTGCTCAGTGACGAGGAGCTGCAGGCCTGTATCGACAGCCAGCGCTTCATCATGCTCAAGGACGTGAGCTGCGACCTGCAAGTGGTCAAGCGGCGCGTTGCCTTGGCGCAGGGCTCGTCGCTGCGCATTCTCAACGCCAATGCGGCGATCGCCTGGGACGCCATGCAAGCCGGGGCTGCGGGCTTCAATGGCGTGTTCACCAACTTCCACCCCGACCTGTATCGGTGGCTGCGCCTGCATGGCGCCCAACACCCGCCACTGGCTGAAGAACTCGCGACCTTTCTGGTGCTGGCGGCCACCACAGAAGGCATGGGCTACCCGGCCCTGGCGAAAATCTACCACCAGCGGATCGGCACCTTTGCGTCCATACGTTGCCGGGTGATCGACTACGACGTGCGCGAACGCCATTGGGCCTTGGACGCCGTGCTCGATAAAATCGTCGCGGGCACCGAACACTTTCGCGCCCGAATCCGCGCCCTCGATACCCCGCAGGCGAGACTGCCGGGAGAACCGCGCCATGGTGGATAACCGTGTCATCTGCGTGGGTTGCGCGCTGTGGGACACCATTTTCAGCGTCGATCACATCCCGTCGCGCGGTACCAAGATTCTCCCCCGCCAGGCGGTCCAGGCCGCGTCAGGCATGGCCACCGCCGCCGCGGTGAGCATCGCGCGCCTGGGTGGCCCGGTTGCCCTGTGGGCGCGTATCGGCGACGACGCCACCGGCACAATGCTCATCGAGGACCTGAGCCAGTCCGGCGTCTGCACCGCATGGATTCGCCAGGTGCCTGGAGGGCGCACGCCGTTCTCGACCATCCTGGTGGACCGTGATGGCGAGCGTCTCGTCGTGCCGTTCATCGACCCCACACTGGAAGCCGACGCCGCCTGGCTGCCACTCGAGGACATCGCGGGCGCGGCGGCGGTAATGGCCGACATGCGCTGGCTGCAAGGGGCTCACGCAGCCTTCAGCGCCGCCCGGCGGCTGGGCGTGCCGACCCTGCTGGATGCCGATGTCGCCGCCGTGGAAGACCTCAACGCGCTGATTCCCCTGGCAGATCATGTGCTGTTTTCCGAGCCGGCCTTGCAGTTGCTGGCTGGCAACGTCCCGCCCGAAGAGGCATTATTGGCCCTGGCGTCGCGCTGCGAAGCCAAGGTGATCGGCGTCACCCTGGGCGAACGCGGCTCGCTGATCTGGCAGCGCGAAGGGTCGAGCACTGCGGTGCAGCACTTCACGACACCCCACATTCGCGCAATCGACACGCTCAACGCCGGGGATGTCTGGCATGGCACCTATGCGTACGGCCTGGCGCACGGCTGGACGCTGGCCGAGCGCGTGCGCGCCGCGAGCGTTGCCGCGGCGATCAAATGCGAAGTGTTTGGCGGGCACCGGGGCGCGCCGACCCTGGCGCAACTGGAGGCGCGCCTGGGCGCAGAAACGTCGCCGTACTAAGCCAGCAACCGCGCGAGCTCTTCGCGGCAGTAGTCGACGAACAGTTGCACCGGTTTGGTCAGCGGCGCGCGACGCAACCAGACTGCCGATAACCCTGAGCCGGTCACCGTCTCCGCCAACGGCACACACACCACCTTCTGGCCATCGTAGGTGTATTCGGTAAAGGGTTTGGTCACCAGAATCGAAAACCCGAACCCCCTGCCCACCATGCCCCGCACCATCTCGATCGACGGCGAGCTGAACACGATATTGGGCGTCAGCCCGCGCTCTTCAAAGATGCTCACGAAGTAGGTACGGCTGGGCAGCACATCCAGCAAGATCATGGGCTCCAGCACCAGGTCCGCCAGCGATACCCTGGCCTGCTGCGCAAAACGGTGATCCGCCGGCAGCAAGGCATACGGCTGTTGCGGCGGCATCAGCGGCGTGGTTTCAATCGTGCCGCCCAGGTCATGCTCGAACAGCATCGCCACATCGATACTGCCGGCCGTCAGGGCCTGCACCAGCTCTTGCTGCTCGCCATCACGAATACGGATTTCCACCCCGGGCCAGCGCGCCTTGAAGCCCGCGATCAAACGCGGCAAATACAACGGCGCCACCGTTTCAAAGCAGCCGATATCGATCTGCCCCGCCACCACATCATTGTCGGCCAAGGCGTTCTGCTCGAACTCATGCGCGACCCGCAACAGCTCCAGCGCCTTGCGATAAAACCGCGCGCCGCTGGGCGTGAGTGAAACACCCTGGGCGTGATGGCGAATAAACAACTGCACGCCAAAGCTGTCTTCCAGCTGCTTGATCGCGGTGGAGACCGACGGCTGCGCGATATACAGCTTGCGCGAGGCCTCGGCGACGCTGCCGCACTCGGCCGTGGTCACAAAATATCTGAGCTGGCGCAGGTTATAGGCAGCCATCGGGACCTCCAGAAACGTGGGACTTCACCCCAAACAAGTGCGCGAAAATCGGCTTTTTCGCACGGCTTCAAGCCCCTGCAACATACCCGAGCAAAAAATCCGGCGAGATACTTTTTTTAAGGTCTATAGCAACAAACTTACTAATTTACCTCCCTGCGCCCATTGCAGATGATCACTCCAACAACAAAGCGTCGCCCACGCGTCGCACAGCGAAGTACGTCAACGTACTCACCTTGCCTTGGAGCTCGTCATGGTTACCACTGCAGCATCCTGCGCCCCGCTTATCGAAAAACACACGATTGGATACGTGCCTCCGGAAGATCGCCATGGAAAGGTAAGAGACCTGTTCACCCTGTGGTTCGGCGGCAACATCGCGCCGTTGCCCATCGTCACCGGCGCGTTGGGTGTGCAACTGTTCCACTTGAACCTGGTGTGGGGCATCGTCGCCATCCTCGTCGGCCACCTGGTCGGCGGCGTGCTGATGGCGTTGCACTCAGCCCAAGGCCCGC
The DNA here is from genome assembly GCF_022662455.1 of Pseudomonas sp. TREG-RG-20F-10-E-6-01. Classification (NCBI taxonomy): domain Bacteria; kingdom Pseudomonadati; phylum Pseudomonadota; class Gammaproteobacteria; order Pseudomonadales; family Pseudomonadaceae; genus Pseudomonas; species Pseudomonas sp. TREG-RG-20F-10-E-6-01. The sequence continues at coordinate 769,284 of NZ_JAKNQP010000003.1, forward strand.
AGATGGGCATCCCGCAAATGATTCAGAGCCGCGCCCAGTTCGGCTCCCTCGGCGCGCTGCTGGTGGTGGTGATCGCCGGCGTCATGTACATCGGCTTCTTCGCCTCCAACATCGTGCTGGCCGGTAAATCCCTGCACGGCGTGGTCGACAGCGTGCCCGTGCCGGTCGGCATCGTCATCGGCGCCATCGGTTCCGGGATCATCGGCATCATCGGCTACCGCTTCATCCACGTGCTCAACCGCATCGGCACCTGGGTGCTCGGCGCCGGCATCGTGCTGGGCTTCGGCTACACCTTCACCCACGTGCAAACCACGGACTTTCTGACCCGTGGCAGCTTCAACATCTCTGGCTGGCTGGCCACCGTGTCCCTCGCGGCGCTTTGGCAAATCGCCTTCGCACCCTACGTGTCGGATTACTCCCGCTACCTGCCGGCCGACGTCCCCGTGGCGTCCACCTTCTGGACCACCTACCTGGGCTCTGCCCTTGGCTCCAGCCTGGCCTTCATCTTCGGCGCCGTCGCCGTGCTCGCCACCCCGGTCGGCATGGACACCATGGACGCCGTCAAACTCGCCACCGGCGCCATCGGCCCACTGATGCTGGTGCTGTTTTTGCTCAGCGTGATCAGCCACAACGCTCTTAACCTCTACGGCGCGGTGCTGTCGATCATCACCTTGGTGCAGACCTTTGCGTATCGCTGGATTCCTACCGCCAAAAGCCGTGCGGTGATCTCGATTCTCGTGCTCGCTGCCTGCGCGATGGCGGCGGTGTTTGCCTCCAAAGACTTCATCGGCCACTTTGTCGACATGGTGCTGGTGTTGCTGGTGGTACTGGTGCCGTGGACAGCGATCAACCTGATCGACTTCTATGCGATTCACAAAGGCAAGTACGACATCGCCTCGATCTTCCGCGTGGATGGCGGGATCTACGGCAAGTACAACCCACAGGCGCTGCTGGCGTATGCCATCGGGATTGCAGTGCAGATTCCGTTTATGAATACGCCGCTGTATGTAGGACCGATTTCCGCACACATCAATGGCGCGGATTTGTCCTGGGTGGTGGGGTTGGTGGTGACGTCGCCGTTGTATTTTTGGTTGGCGAGTCGCGACAGTGCGTATAAGCGACGCATGGAGGGGGGCAAGTTGGTGGGTGGGGTTTGAGGTAACAGGCTGAAGTATTTTTAGAGCACTGAATGGACCATCCCTATCGTGGCTTTGCGGCTGCGGTATGGGTGGTTTTTTCGTTTGGGCTGGGGTTGCAGGAATGAAGGCTGTGCGAGCGCGCTTGCGTGGCGTTTGATTAGCCCGTTGAGGGGTGGTGGCCAACGATGACCTTAGTTCGATCCGATGGGTGGTTCAGTCTGGCAACGCCGCTGAAACGCAGCCGGCTGCTTAGTCTGCTTTGGGCCATAAGTTGCCACTCGTGAGGGGTTCTTTCGACATAACAACGGCGACTGGCGCGACAACTTTCCATTTAACCCTAATGGCTCCCGAGCCGAAATGGAGTAGCATTCCCTCCATCAGCTTGGTTTAAACAGATTGTTTTTCGGATCAGGGTCGCATTGTGGAAAAGCTAAAACGCCTTCAAAGCGGAATAGAAGGGCTCGATGCTCTGCTCAAGGGCGGATTGGTCGAGGGTGCTTCATATATTATTCAAGGACGCCCAGGGTCTGGAAAAACTATCCTTGCCAATCAGCTTGGGTTCCATCACGCGAACAATGGGGGCCGGGTTCTGGTCGCCACGCTGCTGGCAGAGTCACATGACCGTCTTTTTCAATTTCTTTCTACGTTGAGCTTTTTTGATTCATCCAAAGTCGGTGCCGAAATTCAATTTGTCAGCGCCTTCGACACGCTGGAAAACGACGGTCTGGATGAAGTCGTCAAGCTGCTTCGGCGTGAGATAAGCCGCCAGAAAGCCACGGTGATGGTAGTAGACGGGCTGCTCAACGCGCGCTCTAAAGCCGACTCGCCCATAGACACCAAAAAATTCATTTCAGAATTGCAAGGGCACGCCGCCTTCGCCGGTTGCACGGTGCTGTTTCTGACCAGCTCCCGACTTGATGACGGAAGCCCTGAGCACACCATGGTGGATGGCGTCATCGAGATGGGCGAAGAGCTGTATGGCACTCGCTCGGCGCGTCGTATCCACCTGCGTAAAACCCGTGGCAGCGGAGCAATGACCGGTCTTCATGAGTGCGAAATTACCGAGCATGGCTTGGTGGTTTATCCCCGCCTCGAAAGTCTTTACAGCCACCCGTCCGCCCCCGACAGCGCCGACATGACGCGCATCGCCAGTGGCGTTGATTCACTGGATGGCATTTTGGGCGGAGGCCTTTACAGTTCCAGTGTGTCTCTTGTCATCGGGCCCTCCGGGATTGGTAAAACGACGCTGGGTCTGAAGTTTCTGTCCGAGTCGACGGTGGATATGCCAGGGCTGCATTTTGGCTTCTACGAGAGCCCACAACGGTTGCGGCTCAAAGGCCAGTCACTGGGTATCGATATCAAAGCCATGGAAGACAGCGGCGCGCTGAGCATTGCCTGGCAGCCAACCACCGAAGGCCTGCTGGATGGGCTGGGCGCACGACTGCTGAGCATCGTTGAGGAAAAGGGCATCAAGCGCCTGTTCATCGATAGCCTCAGTGGCATGACGCGAGTCTCGACAAATCCGGCGCGGATTACTGACTTCTTCAGCGCCCTGATGAACGAGCTGCGGTCCAGGGGCGTGACGGTATTTGCTTCCTGGGAAATGCGCGATCTGTTTGGCTCCGAAGTCAGCGCACCGAGCTCTGACCTGTCCAGCATCGTCGATAACCTGATGCTGATGCGGTTCTCTGAGAATCGGGCTGAACTAAGCAGGACGTTATCCATTCTTAAGGTACGAGATAGCGCTTATGACCCCTCGCGATTTGAGGTCGTCATCCAAGATCAAAATGTTTTTCTGAGAAAGGCTTCAAGACATGAACCTTCAGTTATCACTGAGTCATCACCTGGTTCAATTTCTTAAGCTTTCGAGTGGGTTGAACTAACATGACCACCATTCTGGTCGTCGACGACGAGTATTTGATCGCTGATATTCTCAGCTTCGCGCTGGAGGATGAGGGGTTCATGGTGGTAACGGCCAGCAACGGTCGAAAAGCACTCGAGGTGCTGGACAGAGAACGCCCTGCCCTGATCATTACCGACTTCATGATGCCGGTGATGGACGGCCAGGAGTTCGCCACCGCTGTCCGCGCCCTTCCTTCAGCTAATCATTTACCGATCATTTTGATGAGCGGCGCTCAGGCGCACATTGGCATGCAGCGATCGGACTTGTTTGATGTTGTGTTGCCAAAGCCCTTCAATATCGATTTGATCATTGCCGAAGTCAGGAAGCTGTTGTCCTCTGATCAATCAGTCGTTCTGTGAGGCATGACGTGGGTGGGCATTGAACGTATTTGCCCGCCCAGTTGCCTTTAACTGAAGCTGACCATCGCACTGCAAGGTTATGAGCGGCGTAGAACGACCCGCGGCAGGCCAGGTGAAGTCTGCGACGCTTTGTCTGAGAACTTAAAATGAACTGTGTCGACATGAGTTGTCAGGTGGCATCCGCCAAGTAGTAAAGGATGTACCCGCAATACATAAGAGCACCGGCCGCCACCTCTGCGTCAAAGCACGTTTTGAGTGCATCCTCATCAGCAAAACCGTACGCCGACAACTTGTCGCCGGCAAAATCAGCAAGTCGCCACACGTCGAAACCATCGATCTCACCGTGGGCCCCAAAGTCGAAGTCCACCGTACCGGTGGGGAGGCTGACCGCGCAGCCGTAGCCGTGCTTGAAGTAACGGACGCCGCCTTCAAGCTCGCCGTGCTGAGGAATATTATTTACCACCCAATCCACATTCGTCGCGGGCAGCGGGATGCCAAACCGCTGCATCATGGCCACCGCGACGCCGACACTTGCCTGGTAGTCGCTGATCAAAATGGCGAGTTGATTATTCATACCGCCTCACTGTTATAGATGTCCGTGATGGCCAGAAAAATAGTTGGCCCGTTCGGTAGTGTTGGCGCTCGATAGCAACCCCGTGCGTTCAGGGCGTGAACCGCGCCCGAACTGTTCAAGTTTGACTTCACACTCATCAACCATCAGGGCATCTGCAGGTAATAAACCTGTTCAATAAGCTCGACGACATTTTCACCTATCACGGTAATTCCATTTGCCCTGTTCGATACCGGCAATCATCAGGCCGCGCTGAAAAACTTTCTTCAAGAAGCCCCATGCGCAACGCCTTGATAGAGGATTCAAAGCGCCCGCACGCTTGTATCAGATCGGCCTGTCCACAACCCGTGCATTCCAGACGTCCCGATAGCGCTCGCGCCAACCCGGGCTGCCTTGATCCAGCCACGCCAATGTCGCCTCGATCGTATCCGCGCTGATGACGAAGTGATTGATATGCTCGGCAATCCGTTCCTGCGACAGGTGCAGCATGTCCAGGTAGGCATTGAAGCCGTCCGCCAACACCACGTACTCATCGCCTTGCTGGCGGCGCCCCGTCCATGCAGGTAAACCCGCGACCATCGCGCCCACCTCCTGACGCCCCTCGCGCAGGTCAAGCAGCAACAGGCTCGCACCGCCATCGCGGCCGATCGGCAACACCCCCGTAGCCGGAAGCCAGGTTGCTTGCGCAGTTGCTCCAGTTCATAAGGGTTGGATTCATAGCCTTCGCCGGGCTGCAGCCCATACAGCGAAAAGCTCAGCAACTCCTTATCGCCATTACTCATAGTGGCCAGCACGTCGTAATCCACGGTGCCGCCGTTGCACACCTTGAGAAACTGCCGGTAATCGTCCGGCAGGCGCGCACCGAGCAGCGCCTCCAGTTGCGAGATGGCATCCTCGGAGGCGCCTTCACGGGTGTCGTCAAGAATCAATCCACGGTAGTCAGTCATCGAGGGCTCGCAAAGCCTTAGTAAAAATCATAATAAAGTGCCCACTCACCGGTTTCGATGTGCTTCCAGAACATCAGGCTCCCGCTGTGGACGACGTTCAGATTGATCTTCGCGTCGGACGAAATCTGGAACACAAACTCGAAGCCTTCACCCGGGTCAACACCCGACTGGCAGAACGAGGGGTAACCGCCGATCTTGTGTTCGTAGGTGTGGGTGACCAGGTCGTAATAGCTGGGTACCTCGCCCGCGCGTACCAGCGTAAGTATGGCTTGCTCAAGGTCGGCCGGCACACCGCCGCCATCCCACAGTGGAAAGTCCTCCGGCACCGCTTGTGCTTTGAGTGGGAAGGGTTTGAGAAATGAACCGTCCACCCGCAGCGCCTTGCGAACCAACACATCATCCGCCGCATATTCACGGATAACCCAGTTGTTCCCCATCGGCTCAAAGGGCTCGGGAAGCGGATTAGACATAAACACCGTCAACACACGAACCCCTTCCAGCAGCGGGCTGCTGAAGGGCATGGCGGGCAGAAAAAATTGCGCATAGGGGAGCAATGGCTGCCCCGCCTGGTTGGTCGGCACGCCTTCATCAGGTCGGAACAGAAAGACATTGCCCAGCCAGCTTTCTTCATCGGTGCCAGAGGGACGAAAGCCGCCAGCAACGAACTTCACCGCAGGGCGGGCCAGACGTTGCTTGATAAGTTGAATGTCCATGGCGATGTAAACCGTCCTTTTTGCGACTCACGTGACAAGCGTAAAGGCCGCAGATTAGCAGTGTGAGCGAGTGGATGCCTGTGCAGTTTGTGAGCACGCTTGGACGAGTTGAGCGTTCTCTTAGCAAGTGGGGCAAGGTCCGGTTTTGGCGATGGCTGCCGTTCGCGATTGGCAGCTTGCGGCCAAAAGCAGTCATTGCGTGGACGCTGAGTGGCATACGGTAGATTCTTGACTTGTTGAGGGTTCGAATTTCTTCTTCATTGCCATATTCTTAAAACGCAATCCCATGATTTTTATATAGAAAATAGATGGTTTGTGGTTTTTTTGCGTCCAAAAAATAGCCCCATGGGACCACCATGGAACTGGCGCGTATTTTGGGTGCGTTTTTTACTCGCAAGACGGGTGCACTTCGTTCCTTTATGAACTTAGTGTTAGGCCCACTACTCCCTAGAGATGAGCGCAGATTCGTAAGCATGTCTTCAACGTTTTGAGACCGAGGGTAAGAATTGATGTCTGTTGCCAGGGGCGATGTTCATCACGCGAATAGCGTGTCGGCTCATTTACTCGCCGGGATTGCGTGCGCGCCCACCACACTTCAAGCACGGAGGCGTGAGATTCGCACGCATGACCTGATTTTTAAGCTTCAACTTGAGGAGACTATTTCCAATCTTGATGCAGACAATCTACGAATCTTGTTCAGAGGGGCGCTTGAGAAGCGCCTCCGTGAAATTTTGAGCGAGTAAAAAATTTGGTATTGCCTAGGTCGACATAACGCCGCTTATGTTCAAAAGGCTCCTACACGTTAGCCCGGTGTGGGGGCCTTTTTTAATGGCTGCGGTAACCAATGCCCCCTACACTGGCCTACCAGTGCCCCTTGTACTGGTAAGCGCATAACCCGCGCTTAAACGCTCTTGGCCGGTGCAAGCAGAGGTTTGGGCAATGCCTTGGTTGAGGGGCTGGATGAGAATGAGGACACGCTGATTGGTGTCTCCTGTACTGATCCAGTGGAGGAGCCCCTGGAGGAGTAACCATCTCGCCATATGGCCCACGGGAAATTTAACCTTCAGAGCATTTCTTTCTGTGCCCTCCGCAGAGGATCGCCGTTCCACACGCGTTCATCGGTCTCAAGGATCTGGCTAATCAGGTTGCACACAATCGGTAGCCTCTCATGGCGGCGAAACAAAGCTCCCACCTCTGAAAAAATGGGAGGCCCAGCTATCTCCCTAAAGACCACATTTGGCAGTTGAACAGTTTGAATCAGAACGCTGGGAATGACTGCTATACCAACACCCAGTGCCACCTGTGTCAGCACTGCGACCAGACTTCCGGGAGCCGAACCAATGTATGGATCGAATCTCCCGCGCTTGGCCACTTCACGCAACCCTAACCCTTGTTCAGGTAGCACAAACAACTCGCCAGCAAGCGCACTCGGGCGAATGTCATCAACTGCCTTTGCCAGGATATGGTCCGCTGGCAAAGCAACGCAGAATCGGTCTCGGGCCAAAATACGGCTGGAGATTGCGTCGGGCAAATGCACCGGCATCCGTACAAAGGCCACGTCAATCCGACCGTCCTCGAGAAGTGCCGTGAGCTGCTCGGTAGGGAGTTCCTTGGTGTTCACCATGACGTCTGGCCACTGATTGCGAAAGCGCTGGATCTGGTCCTGGAGTACCCCAAAAAAGGCGGCTGAACCCACGTATCCGATTTCCACTCGGCCAACCTGGCCTCGGCCTGCACGTTGGCCCACGTTAACAGCTCTCTCGAATTGTTCGAGAGTAGCGCGGGCTTCTGTCAGAAACGCTTCCCCAGCTGGCGTCAAAGCGACAGATCGCTTTGTTCTATTAAAAAGCCGAGCTTCTAACAAGCTCTCCACTTCCTGAATCTGCGCAGTGAGAGTTGGGGCAGAAACGCCCAGTTGCTCGGCCGAGCGTGAAAAATGTAAATTTTCCGCCACTGTTACGAAAGAGCGGAGATGGCGAATGTCCATGGCAGCGGAACCTAGTATTCAGTTTTTCTGAATTATAAAGCCATCAAGCTTTGTTGTACTGAATTATTTCCCCTGTTCCAATCATTGGACTCACTACATTAGGAGTTCACCATGTTCCGCCTTCCTCACATCGCGACTGCCTTGGCTCTTTCTGGAGCGCTTGCTCTGCTCTCTCTGCCAGCAGCAGCATCGGATTTGCCTAGCCAGCCAGTTCTGACGCTTGCCGCCGCTCAACAGATCCTCACAGCAGCGCAAACACAAGCGCAAAAGGCTGGTTGGCCGTGCGTGATCGCAGTCGTCGATAGTGCTGGTTTGCCTATTCTCCTCGCTCGAATGGACAACGCCGCTGTCCCAGCGGGTGTAGAACTGGCTCCCGGAAAAGCTCGTACAGCCGCTCTGTTCCGACGTCCCAGCGGCGCGCTAGAAGATGCCGTCAACGGCACCCGACCTGCCGTCATCACCGCCCAAGGCTTTGTGCTGATGCGTGGTGGTTTTCCGATCATCATCAACGGACACACCGTTGGGGCTGTAGGGGTATCTGCGGACACACCACAGCACGATGAAGAGATCGCTCAAGCCGGGCTAGCTGCATTCAAATAAACGGCCGTTTCAAAAAGTGCAGTTACCGCTCCCACTATCAGAAGAGACTGTCATTCCATGAGAAAAGAAGCGGCCATACTGGTTGTCGCGTCGGCGGGCTGTGCCATGACAGTTCTAGATACGAACGTCGTAGGCATTGTTTTGCCAACCATTGCCAGGGATCTTCAGGCATCGTTTGCAGAGGTCGAGTGGGTCATAAGCACCTACGTGCTCTGCTTCGCTGCCCTCCTGCTTCCGGCTGGCTCCATCGCTGACCGGTATGGCCGACGACGCGTCTTTCTGTTCGGAATAGCGCTCTTTGCAGTCTCTTCTCTGGCCTGTGGTTTGGCGCCTTCAGCGTCAGGCCTTTATCTGGCGCGAGCGGTACAGGGAGTCGGAGCCGCTTTCCTGCTTGCTCCTGCCCTAGCCATCATCGGACACACTTTTCACGATGAAAAAGCGCGCAGCCACGCATGGGCGATATGGGGCGGCATCATGGGACTCACAATGGTTGTCTCGCCGCTCATTGGTGGAGTGATCAGTAGTTCACTTGGGTGGCGCTGGGCTTTCTATATCAACATCCCAGTCTGCTTATTGCTGGCGGCAGCGGTCGTGACGCTGGTGGATGAATCTCGTGACCCCATTCCGAGAACTCTGGACATCCCGGGAATTGCGCTTTTCGCGCTAGGGATGTTCAGTGCCACATGGGCACTCATAGCCGGTCCCAGTCATGGCTGGTCCAGTATCCCTGTCCTCGTGAGCATGATCGGGGGCCTGCTGTTTTTCGCAGTCTTTGTCTGGGTCGAAAAACGCCGCACCCACCCAATGCTTGATCTCGAATTGTTCACAGCCAGGCCCTTCGTTGGCGCAGTACTCGCGATGCTAGCCTATGCCTCATCTGCTCAAGTCATGGCATCGCTGTTACCGCTCTTTCTACAAAATGGCCGTGGCAACGGAGTACTCCAAGCGGGTATCGCCATGCTTCCATTTGCCATTGCGATGCTGATTTTCCCCCAAGTAGGTAGGCGACTTTCGCCTTACCTTGAGAGCGCGGGCATCCTGGCACTTGGCCTCTTAATCGTTGCACTGGGTAACCTTATTCTGATGTTCGCCGCCATTCAGCAGGGAGAACTATTGCTGATTTCCGGCATGGCTATTTTGGGAACTGGTGGAGGATTGCTGAATGGCGAAACCCAGAAGGCGATCATGGGCACAGTTCCTCGGAGTCGCGCCGGAATGGCATCCGGCATCAGCACCACATCCAGATTTACCGGCATATTGCTGGGTTTCGCCGGGCTGGGAGCGGTACTCGCCAGCGGAGTGAAATTGGCGATCGAAAGCAGGCTGATAGACGCGGGAGTGTCTGCTAAACCCGGATTTTCCGAATACGTGATGGCAGGCGACTTCGAACGTGCTATCGCAATGTATCCCCACGACTTAACCAAAACGCTGAATGGGCTCGCTCAGCAGAGTTACAGCCAGGGATTCGCGGGCGCATTTGTGATTGCCGCTGTGTTCTCGCTACTCGCATCCGGTGCGGTGTATGTGCTGATGCGTAGCAAAAAAGGCCATAGCCAGAGCCCTGCCATCTAGTCACAGCCCTGCAAAACGTGAGTAAAGATATATGTCGATAAATGAACTGAAAATTGCACACCCGATTCAGGCCGATGCGATTATTTTTGACCTTGACGGTACTCTCGTTGACTCTGCGGACGACATGACAGCGCAGCTGAACGCAATTCTGATCGAGCGGAATCTTGAGCCAATTTTGGTCGCAACAACTTCATTATTCCTCGGTGACGGAATGCGGTCATTTGCCAGGCGAGCGTTCTACTTGCGTGGAATAAATGACATGGAAGAAGCGATTGATACCTTCATCTCGCGTTACGAACACACTGACCATCCGATGACAAAACCTTATGAAGGGGTAATTGAAACCCTTAGCGCGTTGCGAGAAGCGGGGTGGCAAATATCTGTCTGTACGAATAAGGACGAATCGATTGCCATCGATATTCTCAAGCAAACCAACCTGTTGAAATTTATGGATGTGGTCTGTGGCGGGGATACCGTGTCCTTTAAGAAGCCTGACCCCAGACACCTGGGTGCATTGGTAGCGCGGGCCGATTACCGAAAGCTCCCCAAGATAATGATCGGAGACAATAGGAACGATTTTGAAGCCGCACGCGGATACGGAATACCGTTTGCTTTTGCCCGTTGGGGCTATGGATCTCTGCCTGACGATTGCAAAGCCCTTAATCTCACAGAATTCAGAGATATTCTCGACATCGTTGGCTTGCCTGGCCACTGAGCGGCAGCTAAGGATCGACTCCCATCCTCGTCGGTCTACCAAATTCCGGGTTCTTAGCAGGTAACAAGGTCAGAGGTTTTCCAATGGTGTTCATGGTGGATTCCTCCTCCTCAGGAGAGGACAAGGGTGGATCAGGTACAGTACTCCGTCATCGATATTCGTCCCAGAATTGCCGCTCACTGATTTGGCTTCAATTGACTCCGTGCGGCACTGCGCGGAAGGGTTCAGTTGAGTGCTCACGTCACCCTGACGTCTCTCGTATCCCCGAGGATCCGCCCCGCATCTTTTGCAGGGGGTAGCCCGAACACCCGAGCATAATCGCGACTGAATTGCGTGGCGCTTTCGTAGCCAACCTCGAAGGCCGCAGCCATGACGCTCTTGGCATTTGCCACCATCAGTGTTCGCGCCTGGAGCAAGCGCACGCGCTTCTGATACTGCAAGGGGCTCAAATTGGTAACAGCCTTGAAATGGCGATGAAATGCCGAGACGCTCATCGATGCTCGTTCTGCCAAGCGTTCTACGCCGATGGGCTTGGCAAAGTCGCGGCGAATCCATTGAATAGCCATGTTAACGCGGGCCATTGCGGTATCAGGCGCTGCGATCTCTCTGAGCATCCACCCATGCGGTCCCTGTAGGACGCGGAAGATGATCTCCCGCTCGTAAACCGGGGCCAAAGCTGCGATGGCATCTGGATCGCCCATCAGTCGGAGCATTCGTATCCAAGCGTCCATCAGCTCGGTCGTAACTGAGGCCACCGAAAAGCCGGGATTATTTTCCATGCGGACGGCAGGTTTGGGCAAGTCGCCGAATAAGGTCGACAGGACTGCCGGATCAAGCGTCAGACTGACTGCCAGATACGGCTCGCCTGATGCGGCGGGATGTACTGAACCCACGGCTGGTAGGTCGATGGACATGACAAAGTAGGTCGCAGGATCATATCTAAGCGTGCGGTTACCCACCGTCATGCTTTTGCTGCCTTGCAGAATCAGATTGATCATAGGGTCATAGACCGCCGCGAGCAGGTGCTCGGGGATCTTGCCCTGAACCATGGCTACGCGCGGGATGCCTGTTTCGGTTCGGCGGTTTTCAGCACCGGCCGCCAGTGATCTAAGTTCTTTGAGTTGGTTGTCCATGATTAGCATGCTGAAGGTATAACGACTCCTCGTGCAAGCAAAAAGCAGAAACAGGCATGTTTAGAGTAGGAACGGATATGACCCCCTAGGCGCTGATTATTACTCTGGACGCACATTCCAACCACAGAGGAAACAGACATGGGCGTCATCGTGATCACAGGCGGCAGCCGCGGAATCGGTGCCAGTGCCGCCGAGCATATTGCCAAATAAGGTATGGGCGTCATCCTGACCTATAACGCCAACCCCCAGGCGGCGGCTTCGGTTGTGGAGCACATCAAAGACGCAGGTGGGAAAGCCATAGCGCTAAAGCTCGATGTCTCGGATGTTGGCAGTTTCGAGGCATTTCGCGAATCAGTAGTGGTAGCTCTGCGGGAGACGTGGAATGCCACAACGCTGAGTGGCCTGGTCAACAACGCCGGCTATGGCTTGTTCAACCCGTTGGCCTCCGTCAGCGAGGCGCAGTTCGACGACTTGTTCAAAGTGCATCTTAAAGGCCCGTTTTTTCTCACTCAGGTATTGCTGCCGCTGCTGGCGGAAGGCGCCAGTATCGTCAACCTGACCAGCGCCACTACTCGTGTAGCCACCGCCGGAGTTGCACCGTACGCCGCGTTCAAGGGCGGGCTCGAAGTGCTCACCCGCTATATGGCCAAAGAGTTTGGTGAGCGGTACATACGGGCCAATGCTGTATCACCGGGTGCTATCCGTACTGAGCTGGGCGGCGGGCTGAACGACGAGTTCGAAGCGATGCTGGCGGCGCAAACAGCGCTTGGAAGGGTGGGTGAGCCCAAAGATGTTGCGCGGGTTATTGCCATGCTGCTGTCCGAAGAGGGCACTTGGATCAATGCCCAGACTATTGAAGTCGCCGGCGGCTACAACATCTGAACATACGGGGGGTACACCATGCTTGATCATATTTTTTTGTCGGTAAGCGACATCGCACGCTCTATCAGTTTCTATGATACTGTACTGAAGCCGCTGGGCATCACCGCGCGTTTGGACTACGACGGCAAGGACGGCCCACCGGGGCATCCAGACCTGAAAGGTTTTGGCAGCAATGGCCGAATGTTTTTCTGGTTGCGTGAAGGTGTATCTGGAGGGCGGGCTGTGCACGTTGGTTTCGTCGCGAACAACAAGGTAGAAGTTGATGCTGCCTACGCCGCGGCCATAGCGCAGGGCGCCATCGATAATGGCGCGCCGGGCGCCCGCTTACACTACGACCCCGATTACTACGCAGCCAATGTCCTGGACCCGGATGGGTACAGCCTGGAATTCGTCTATAAAAAATGGCAACACGTCCAATGAGCGCACTTCTGATCTACGGAGCCACGGGCTACACCGGTCGTATGGCGGTCAAGCGGGCAAAAGCGCTTGATCTGAATTTTGAAATCGCAGGGCGCAGCAAGCAGCAGCTTGCGATCCTTGCAGCGCAGTTGGACGTGCCATATCGAGTGTTCGATGCTGGCGCAGTTCTCGAAACTGATCTGTCTGGCATCTCGGTATTACTAAACTTCGCGGGGCCATTCGCGCAAACAGCAGAGTCATTGATGAACGCCTGCATCAAGTCTGGGGTCGACTATCTGGACATCACCGCCGAGATCAACGTTTACCGGCTAGCTGAGAGACTGGGCGTTCAAGCCGCTGCCAATAAGGTCATGCTTTTGCCAGGCGTTGGTTGGGACGTCGTCCCCACTGATTCGCTGGCGGTGCAGGTTGCTAGGCGCGTTGAAAATCCGCTTGCAATGAGCATCGCACTTCAGGTCCCAGGATCAATGTCCCGTGGGTCGGCCATGAGCGTTAGTGAGATCATCGGTGCAGGCCTACTCGCAAGGGTGGACGGCGAATTGGTTATGGCGCCCGATGCGACGCCACGGGACTTTGACTTTGGTCAGGGGCCGGTCCTTTGCGTGCCGCTTTCTTTCGGTGACCTGGTCACAGGCTGGCATTCGACGGGCATTCCTAATATCGCGATGTATGTGCATATCGCGGGCGATGCGTTTCCAGAAGGTGATCTGTCGCAACTGCCTGACGGACCCACGGCAGAGCAACGGGATGCGCATCGCGCCCGCGCAGTGGTTGAGGTCATAGACGCTGATGGAGTAACCGCAACGTCTGCGATCGAAACCGTGAACGGCTATTCCTATACGCCATTGGCAGCGGTGGAAGCTGCGCGCCGGGTATTGAACGGTGAACGGCGCCCGGGATTTGCGACACCGGCCACGGTCTTCGGAGATGGATTTGCCGAGAGCATTGCCGGGACGGTAATTACCGACTTCTAACGTGGTGTTGGCGATTCAAATGGCCGCTGTACGCTCTGTAGCGGAGGCCGTGCGGACCACATATCGCAGCATCGCACGCAGACGGCAGGCCAAAAAGCCGTGAGTACGCTCGGTTGAATTACGAGGCGCTTTTATACCCCACCGTATTGGTGACCGGCCGCTTCTGGCCGCTTCTGGCCGTTTGCGGCCGTTAACGTTACCGTTGACGAATCCTCGGCTATTTGCGCCCGATTGTGCCAGGAGTCAACCAGCCAGTTCCGCCAATAATGTGCGCAATCTTGCTGACAAACGTCGAAGAAAACGACGGGCCAAATAGAACGCAAATGGACGAGCACGTTCGTGATCCAGCCAAGATCTCCTAAATGATGGATGGGTGAAATTGATGCCTCGAGGTGTGACATATCCTCCGGGTTGCGCCCTAACCAGTGGCGCATTATAGTTCGGCCCGTCGTCGACCCAGGTCAGCGACAGGGTTTCGCAGCCCTAAAACTATTACCAGTACCGTCAAACCCGACGCAGTCGATTCACGTCTGCCTCTCGTTTTATGGCGGTTGTGCGTGGGAGGCCTTCGGGTCTGCCGGGTTATGGTAATAGTCCCCCGGTCTGCGAACCCGCGCACAGCTGCCACCCATTTGTTTCGCAGCATAAGGTGGCAATTTTTCTTTTTTAAGGACTATTACCATGACTAATCAACACCCGCCCCGCCGCTTCACCCCCATGTCCCAGACCGCAACCGAATACCCTGTCCTCCTCATCGACAGCGACGCCCCGCTCAGCGAGCTCCACGCTTGCGCCAGCGAACGACTCAACGCCGCCCTCGCCTACCTGCACCTGATGGCCTGCTCCAATGTGTCCGACTATGCCGAGCACGACATCAATACCGTCGCCAATACCGCCAGGATCATGGTGCAGGATGTGGCAGATGTGTTTTCGGTGATTGAGAAGCGGGGGTTTGATGTGCCTGTTGTGGCTTGATGAAAGGTGAGTTGTGAGAAAACCCGCTTCGGCGGGTTTTCTGGTTTTCGGCGGTCGGTTCAAGCCCACGTTTTTTTGTGGTGAGCGGGCTTGCCCCGCGTTGGGTTGCGCAGCAGCCCCGAAACCAGTCCCTCAATTTGCCTGGCGTACCGCGTTTGTTTTGACTGGGGTTGCTTCGCAGCCCAACGCGGGGCAAGCCCGCTCGCCACAATCCGTGTCAGGCAGTTGATGTTTCTTTATGATGTGGCCTTTCGCTTAACGTCCCAGGAAATACCGATGCCCGCCCTCACCTTCCGTAACGCCCTTCCCGCCGATGCCGCGCGCTGCTTTGAAATCGAAATCAGCGCTTACGAAGGCGATGAGGCCGCGACCCTGGAGAAAATCGCTACGCGCATTGCGCAGTACCCCGAAGGCTTTTTGATTCTGGAGGCGGATGGCGAGGTGGTGGGGTTTATCAACTCTGGCTGCGCCCATCAGGTGGTGATGTCGAACGAGGCGTTCAAGGAGTTGGTGGGGCATTCGGCCGAGGCGCCGAATGTGGTGATCATGTCGGTGGTGGTTGACCCGGCGCAGCAGGGCAAGGGCTATTCCAAGCGGTTGATGACCGAGTTTGTGCAGCGCATGCAGGCCACGGGCAAGCAGACGATTCACTTGATGTGCAAGGAGCAGCATGTGCCGTTGTACACGCGCATGGGTTACAGCTATGTGCAGCCTTCGCCTTCTGACCATGGCGGGATGGCGTGGCATGAGATGGTGATGGCGCTCTGACCAAGGGAGTTTGCGGTGATGACTGCTTTGCGTATTGAAATCAGCGATCAACCCAACCCCGACGCCGAGCGCCTGCTCGGCAACGGTCTCGCCGCGTTCAATGAAGCGATCACCGGAGCCAACGACCGCCAGCCACTGACGGTGCTGGTCAGAGATCCGGACACCCGGCAGATCCTCGGCGGCATCACCGGCAAAACCTCTTTGGGCATGGCCTTCCTCGACCTGTTCCACTTGCCCGACTCCCTGCGCGGCTCGGGCTTGGGCAGCCAATTGCTGCGAGCCTTCGAAGACGAAGCCCGGCGCCGGGGTTGCTTGAGTGCGGTGCTGTACACCCTGAGTTTTCAGGCACCGGCGTTTTACCAGAAGCAAGGGTGGGTGCGGTTTGGCGAGGTACCGTGCATGCCTGCGGGCAGCAGCCGGGTGTTTTTGTCTAAGGCGCTTTGATGGTTTGCCAACCGAGGCCGGCAAAGTGTTGCGTAAATTCGAGTAGCTCGCGGTCGATGGCTTCGGCATGCCCATGCACCCCGCTATCCGCCAGGCTGTACGCATCATCAAAATACCCGCACGCCTGCAGGGTGCCGGGTAAGTCGTAGCCTGACCGGACCCATAGGCGATAGATGCCCTCGGCCAGGCGTCGCCCGAAGGCGGGGTCGCGGAGAAGTCGGCTGTGCGCAACCGACAGCACATAAGGCAGCATTTCGTCTTCGGTCATGGCCGGCGCGGCGACTTGCAGGAGCTGGCCCATGACCGCCTCGCGACTCGACCTGGTCATGAGCGCAAGTTCTATCAGCGCATACGGAGGGTGCTGCAGTGTCGCCAATGTCGCATCCGCCCATTGAATCACCGCGGCCACATCGATAACGCCGATGTCCAGGGCGCCCCTGAGGTAGGCGACGGTAACACCCAAGGCGGCTTCAGCCTCGCTCATCATTCACCCGCCTGCGCTCAGGGCTTTACCAAACAACCGGTTCTCGTGGGTTTCCCCCTGGAACGTATAGGTCGGCGAGCCCAGCAGTTCGTAGCCGCGCCGCGGGTAAAAACCCAGTGCCCGTTCATTGCCGACCCACACCGTGGCCCACAGCAGTGAAGCCCCGGCCAGCGCCGCGTGTTGCTCGGCCGCTTGCAGCAGTTGATAGCCGATACCCCGGCCGGTGAAGCGCTCCTGGATGTACAGGCGTTGTAGCTCGGCAACGTTGGAGGATGGAAGCATCGCGTGCTCGGCGCGCAGTTTGACTTGAGCAAAACCGACGAGGTGGCCGTTGGTTTCTGCCACCACCAGGGCGCAGCCGGGTTCGGTCATCAGCCGCGAGATGGTAGCCGGCGCAAAGGCTTGCAGCGCTTCGGTGGCGATGGCGCTGCGAATGCCTTCGGTCGCGTAGGTGTCGAGAAATACCTGCATGCCCAGCACGCCGATGCATAAGGCATCCTGGGGGCTGGCAGCGCGAATCTGGATGGGCGAAGACGATGTCATATGCGGCTCTAGGACTGAAAACGGCGTGAGCAGGGTTTTAGCATAAATGGACCTCGGCCGGCGTATTCCATACGCCAATGGGACTTCCAGGCTGACGGCCCTGGCGGTCTGTGTAATGATCGCCCTTCGTTCCTCAAGGGATGGAGCCACCGCCATGTCGCTGAACACCTCCGCTGACCCCGCGCAAGCGCCGCGCTTCTGGCGTGATGAGCGTTTGCCGTTCATCGAAGCGCGGACCATCGCCGACGGGCGCAAGGTCACTTATACCCGTCACGCCCACGAGCATTTTTCCATCGGTGCGATTACCACCGGGCGCAGTTATTACCACTACGGCGCGCAGACGTTTGAAATCAGCGCCGGCACGGTGGTGTTGATGAACCCCGGCGATGTGCATGCGTGCAATCCGATCTACGACCAGCCTTGGTCGTATCACATGATTTACCTCGACACGCCTTGGCTGACCGACCTGCAATACCAGCTGGGTTTCAGTACCGATCAGGGTTATCGGCCGTTCAACACGCCCCACACCCGCGATCCGGTGCTGTTCAACGGTCTGATCGAGCTGTACGCAATGCTGTTGGATGAGCACGCCGAACTGCTGCAAAAACAGAGCGCGCTGGTAAGTTTTTTTACCGAGGTGCAACAGCGTTTGAACCCTCCGTTAACGCCGGTGCGGGAGATCAACCACAAGCTGGAGCGCGCCGCCGAGTACATCCGCGCGCACTGCACCGAGGCGTTGAAGCTCGAAGAGATTTGCCTGGCGGCCGAGCTGTCGCCGTCGTATCTGATCCGTGCGTTCAAACAGTATTACGGGCTGACGCCGCATGCCTTTCTGGTCAACCGGCGTATCCAGTTTGCCCGGACGCAATTGCGCAACGGCGAGTTGATCGCTGACGTGGCGCTGGCGGCAGGGTTTGCCGACCAGGCGCATTTTCAGCGCGCGTTCAAACAGCATTTCGCTGCTACGCCGGGGCAGTACCGCGACTTGCTCAAGCCATCAGCAAATAACCCACACTGGCCACCAGCAACGCGGCCATTGAGCGGTTGAACAGGCGTACGCCTTGCGGGTTGCTCAGGTAGCGTCGCAAGAACGTCCCGGCGTATGCCCAGCACGCCACCGACAGGTAGCAGATCACCAGGTAGAGCGCCGCGAACAGCCACACTTGGCCCGCGTCGCCGTCCGCCACAAACAACCCCATCCCTGCCACGCAGGCCAGCCAGGCTTTGGGGTTGAGCCATTGCATGATCGCGCCGTAAAGCATCGACGGCGCGGTGGCGGTGCCGTCGGCGTCGAGCCGGCCATCGTCCACCGCCAACTTCCAGGCCATGTACAGCAAAAACGCGACACCGCCCCACTGGATCAACTGGGTCAGGATCGGCCAGCGCACCAGCACTTCATGCAGGCCCAGGCCGATCAGCACCAGCAGCAGCGTGAAGCCGACGGCGGCGCCGAACACGTGTTTCTGGCTGGCGGCAAAGCCGAAGCGCGCGCCGGAGCTGAGCGCGACCACATTGACGGGGCCCGGTGTAATGGACGTGGCCAGGGCGAAGGCGGCCATGGAGAGGATCAAGCTCATTGCGGTTCCTTTTTGTTATGCCAAGCGGAGATGGCACCACGGTAAACGACCCACTGAACGCGGTATTGAACAAAATGCCCCTGAGCCTTGGATGCATTGATCCATTACCCGCGCTGAAGGGCCCGGCGTTGTGCAATGCCGCACTGTTGGGCTTCCTCGACAGCAAATAGACCCTGTACCCTGTCGACGCGCGCGGAATGCGCGCCCACAATGACCCGCCACCAGGACGCTAATGCCCAACCCCATTCCCCGCCGGCGCGATGCCGCCGTCACCCGCGAAGCCATTGTGTTGTCTGCGCGCAAAGCGTTTGCCCTATCCGGCTACGATGGCACCGGGCTGGGCGACATCGCCGCCGGCGCGCGGGTCACCATGATGCTCGTCAACCGCTACTTCGCCTCCAAGGAGCAGCTGTTCGCGGAAGTGATCGCTCAGGCGTTGGCCAGCCCGTACCCCCTGACGCAAGGCAACCTGAGCTCGGCAAATTTCGGTCGTACCCTGGCGACTGCGCTGGTCAGCATCACCGAAGCCGGCAGCACGCCGCTGGAAGGTTTCCTGATCATGCTGCAGTCGGCATCGAACAAACGCGCCGCCATGATTGGCCGCGAGCACCTGGAAAATGGCCACCAGGCCGCCCTGGCCGCCGCGCTCAAGGGCGCGCATCACCAGGAGCGTGCAGCGTTGATGTTGGCGCTGGTGTCAGGCGTTCAGGTGATGCGCCAGATGCTCGAGCTGTCGCCACTGGCCAAGGCCGACCCGCAGGTGTTGATCGACTTGCTGACGCCCCTATTCCAGCAACTGGTGGATGGCCAACCCGCCTAGCTCACCTGCGCGACGATGTCGTCAACGCCCAGCGTACCGACATGCTCAGGCTCGGTACGCCTCGCCCCCTTGGGCCAACGTGGCGAGCACCGGCATCAGCGCGCGGCCTTTGTCGGTCAGTTGATATTCACTGCGCGCGCAGCTGTCCACCCACAGCGCGGCCGACCTCACCCGTTGATCAACGAGAAGTGCGCGCCGACGCCGGCGCGTACGCCCTCGCCCACCGCCAGCGCCACGGAGCCGCCCGCCAGGGCGACATCACCACAGGCGAAGACGCCGGCCACCGAGGTCTGGCGCATGTCGTTGGTGTGCACATAAGCCCCGGTCGGGCCGTCGACCAACTCGCAGGCCAGGTGCTCGGCTAACGGGCTGATTCGAGTACGCGACTGGGTGAATAGGCCGTCCAGCGCAATGACCCGCCCGTCCGCCAGTTCCACATCGGCGCGTTCGCCGCTGATGCGCGCAACCTGTGCGCGCTCCACCATCACGCCACGTCGATCCAGCTGCGCCTGTTGCTCGGCATCCGGGGTGAATACGCCATTGGTGAACAAGGTGGTGGCGCCCCAATCCGGCAACATCAGCGCGTGATGCATCGCCAATGCCGAGGTGGCCAATACGCCGATGCGGCCTTGATCGAGTTCATAACCGTGGCAGTAAGGGCAATGAAACACGCGTGTGCCCCAGCGTTCCTGCAGGCCTTCGAGGGTGGGTAGCTCGTCGACCACGCCGGTGGCGAGGATCAGGCGTTTGGCCTTTAACTCGCCATTGCACTGGGTGCGCACACTGAAACCGCCCTGCTGCGCGACGGCCGTCAATACGCTGTCCTGCACCCAGGTGACCGTCGGGTACTCCATCAGTTGGCTGCGGCCCTCGGCTGCGATGACATCGGGTGACTGGCCGTCCTGACCGAGAAAACCGTGGGAGGTGGCGGCAAACCGATTGCGCCGCTGACCGGCATCGATCATCAACACCTTGCGCCGCGCCCGCGCTAATTGCAGGCCCGCGGACAGGCCGGCATAGCTGCCGCCCACAATAATGACGTCGTGCACCATGAACGTGACCTCGTGTGTTGAGCACAGGGTTATCCGTGCGCTTTCACGACACACCATAAGTTACGTAAAAATACCGCGTCAAGCGTCTCGCAACTTTTCAGGTTACGAACGATACTTTGCGCCGACTCGACTGGGGATTATTTGATGAGAAACGACACCCGCCTCTCGCGCATGCTGCATGTGCTGATCCATATGGGCCGCCATGAAGAGCGCGCCACCTCGGAAACCATCGCGCAGATGCTCGGCACCAACCCGGTGGTGGTGCGACGCACCTTGGGGTTGCTCAAGGAAAAGGGCTATGTGCGCTCGGAAAAAGGCCATCAGGGCGGTTGGACGCTGGGCAAACCCTTGAGCGACATCACCTTGCTGGATATTCACAACGCGCTGGGCACGCCGTCGATATTCGCCATTGGCCTGTCCACCGACCACCCGCAGTGCCTGGTGGAACAGGCCGTAAACGCGGCCCTGACGGACGCGTTCGACCAGGCGCAGGCGCTATTGATGGCGCGCTTGGGTGATGTAACGCTGGCGCAGTTGGCGGATGATTTTGACCAGCGCTACCGCGTCGCGATGGCGCCCTGAGCGCTTACAAGCCGCGATTGCGCAACCACTGCAAAAAGCCTTTTTTAACCGGCACCACCGGCGCTTCCTGGGTCATGGCCTGCGCTGCGTGCACGCGAAAATCCAGCAGCGCCTTCATCGCTTCGCTGATGTCATGCCGCGCGTCCAGGCAGGGTTTGAGGTATTCCTTCTCGATGCGGTACAGGGTGCAGAAGGTCTTGGCGGAAAAGTCCGCCAGCGTCGCCTGGTCGGACAGAACCCCCGCCTCGCCAATCACTTCGCCCGGCCCCATGCGCCCGGCTTCGAATTTGTGACCGCCCTTGATCAGCATCACCGAGACCACACCGGACTCGACGATAAACAAATGATCGCTGACCTCCCCCGCCGGCAGGATCATCTCGCCAGCGCGATAGGTGTGCAGCGTCATGTTCTGGCTGAAGGTGTCCTTCTCCTCCTGGCGCAGCGTGGAGAAAATCGACGAGCGCTCCAGCAACGCGCGTGCGCCGGACAACGCCGGCGGCGCGCCGCTTTCGGTGGCGGACAGCAACCCTACACCCGCCGCCTGCAGGTGCCTGAAAGCCAAATCGTAAAGCTGGTTGCGCACTTCGCGCTTGAGGGTCATGGCCGGTACAAAGCCGCTGATTTCGTACTCGACGCCGCCACTGGCGGAGGTCTTGAACGCCACGCTCGGCGCGGGGTTGGCCAGCAGCGGCCGGCACCCTTGCATCGCGCGCTCGAGCGCCTCGATCACGATTTGCGGGCGCGCATGCGGGCTGACTTGCAGGCTGACGGCCAGGCCAAACATGTCGGCGGGGCGTGAGAAGTTGATGATCTTGGCCTTGGCCGCCAGGGAATTGGGGATCACCGCCATGCTGCCCTGGGAGGTCTGCAGGCGTGTGGCACGCCAGTCGATATCGGTGACGCGGCCTTCGGTGCCGTCGATGGAGATCCAGTCATCCAGCTGATACGGCTTGGTGGTGTTGAGTACGATCCCGGAAAACACGTCGCTCAAGGTGCTTTGCAACGCCAGGCCGACGATGATCGCCACCGCGCCGGAGGTGGCGAGTACGCCCTTGACCGGCAGGTCGAGCACGTAGGCCATGGCGGCGATGATCGCAATCAGGAAAATCACCGCGCCCATCAAATCCTGCAGCAAGCGCCCGCCATGGCCGACCCGTTGCATCATCACCGCACCGAGCAATACCGTCAGGGTCCGTGCGGCGAACAGCCACCAGCCGATCTGCAAGGCAGTAGCCGCCAGGTGCAAGGCGGTGTTGTCGGTATAGGGTGCGAGCTGCATGGGGTTCATGCCGTCGTTGAACAGCACGGCGCTGTACACGGCAAAGATTGCCAACCGCGCCGCCAGCTTCCAGTTGGCGAGGTTGACGGAAATCAGCCGCCACACGGCAATGTCGATAAAGATCAGCGCCACGGCGCACAACATCGGGTGATCAGCGATAAATGAGGGCATCCAGGCGACTCCAGGGCGAATGCTCAGAAGATCGCATGAATCGGGAAGGCAGCAAACAAAATGTATTGGGAAGGGCTTGCTGTGGCGAGCGGGCTTGCCACAGCAAGCCCGCTCCCACAGGGTTTGCGGTGGGCAGTCAGGCGTGCATTTGCCCGAAACGACCGGACTGGTAGTCGGCAAATGCCTGGTGGATTTCCTGCTCGGTGTTCATCACAAACGGGCCATGGCCGACGATGGGTTCATCAATCGGTTCACCGCTGAGCAGCAACACCTTGGCATCGTCATTGGACTCCAGGGTGAGTTGATCACCGTCGCGTTCGAACAACGCCAGTTGCCCCTGGCGTGCCACTTCCTCGCCATTGACCAGCACGGTGTCACGCAGGATCACCAGCGCAGTATTGCGCCCGGCGTGCAGGTCCAGCGTGACCGCTTTGCCGGCGTTGAGCCGCAAGTCCCACACGTCTATCGGCGTGAACGTACGCGCCGGCCCTTGAGTACCGGAAAATTCACCGGCGATCAGGCGCAATTGCCCGGCGTCGTTGGCCAACGGCAGCACCGGAATGTCGCCGTCGACGATGGTCTGGTAACCGGCGTCGGCCATTTTGTCCTTGGCCGGCAAGTTGACCCACAGCTGCACCATTTCCAGCGCCCCGCCGCTGCGGGCAAAGGCTTCGGAATGGAATTCTTCATGAATGATGCCTCGCGCGGCGGTCATCCACTGCACATCGCCGGGACCGATCGTGCCGCCGGCGCCGGTGGAATCACGGTGCTCGACTTCGCCGTCGTACACGATGGTCACGGTTTCAAAGCCGCGATGCGGGTGTTGGCCTACACCGCGACGTTGTTCGGTGGGGCTGAAATCGGCGGGGCCGGCGTGGTCCAGCAACAGGAATGGGCTGATGTGCTTGCCCATCGCGTCGTAGGAAAACAGCGTGCGCACCGGAAAGCCGTCACCGACCCAATGGGCGCGGGGGCTGGTGTAGATGCCGATGATTTTTTTCATGGTGTACCTCCAAAGTGCCTACACCATAAGTCCGTCGGCTTCTGAACACTAGCCGGCAAAAGCAGCCCTGATCGTCCTACGTATAGGACAGTCCCTTGACCGGACGTTGGCGCAGCAGGTGGAACGCGACAAACGCCAACACCGCAAAGCTGGCCTCAATGACGATCATCGGCGTGGCACTGCCATCGCGCAAATGGCTCAGCAACAGGCCGCTGCAGGTCGCGCCAAACATCTGCGCAAACCCCATCAGCCCAGCGGCCAAGCCCGCACGGTGCGCGTTGGGCATTACCGCGCCCGTGACCGCGCCGGGGAGCACCAGGCCACCGCCCAGGGTCACCAGTGCCACCGGAAGGTCCAGACCCAGCACCGACAGGCCGAACAGCTCGTAAATCAGCACCGCCGATAGGCCGCCGATGGCCACCAGTGTCACGCCCATCGCCACAATCCGCTGCGGCCCCAGGCGCATGATGTTGCGCCGGGTGTAGGTGGAACCGACGATCAGCATCGACACAATCACGCCAAAATTGATGCCGTACTCAAGGCTGCTGAAACCCAGCAGGTTGATAAACACTGCCGACGAACCCGCAATCACCGAGAACATCGCACCATAGGTGCACGCCAATGCCACGGCGTACGCCCGGTATTGACGGCCCTTTAGCAGATCCAGGTATTGCCCGCCGAGGGTACGCCAATGGCCGGCCGTGGGATCGAGGCAGTGGTTGCTCTCGCGAAAGAACAGCACAGCCAACACCAGCACCACACTGCCGATGATCAGGGCCAAAACAATTGGCGCGTGCCAGCCCAGCAGCTTGATCAGCAGCCCGCCGATCATCGGCGCGACGACAATGGCGTAGAGCATGCCGATCATGGTCAGCGCCAGGGCCGGCCCGGCTTCGGCTTGCCACACATCACGCACCACGGTGCGCGCCAACACCAATGCGGCGCAGGCGCCGAGGCCTTGCAACACGCGGGCGGCAATGAATTGGCCGATGTCGTTGACCAGCAGCATCGCCAAGGTCGCCAGCACATACAGCGCCAGGCCGCCGATCAACACCGGACGACGGCCGATCCGGTCCGACAACGGCCCGAACAGCAACTGCCCGAGGCCGAATGCAGCTACAAACGCCGACAACGCCATCAGCGCCGAACCGGCTGGCGCCGCCAGCGCCTGCTCGATGGCGCCAAGGCCAGGGATGATCAATTGAGTCGACACTTCACCCAGTGCCGTTAGGGCCACCAGTAAAAACAACAAGCTTCGCGAGGGGGCCGGGGTGTTTGCCATGGGGAGTATCCGGGGGCTGGATTAATTTATATTTCGACCATAATATGCGTAAAAAATTATGTCCATAATTTTTTATTCACTGGTTACCCCCGGAGCCCGTCATGACCCCTCTTCCCCTGCGTCTTCTCACGCCCTTGGCCCTGTTGATCCTCCTCGGTGGCTGCAACAGCAAGGCCGACACCGCCGCCGAAGTACCGCCGCCCCGCCCCGTGCTCGCAGCCAAAGTCGAAGCCGCCGGCACCCAGCAAAGCGCCTACACCGGCGTGGTGGCTGCGCGCACAGAAAGCGACCTGGGCTTCAGGGTCAGTGGCAAGGTCATAGACCGCAAGGTCGACCCCGGCCAGCACGTCTCCCGTGGCGATACCTTGCTGGTGCTGGACATCGGCGACTTCGAGCTGGCCCTGCGCTCGGCCAAGAACCGCGTGAACGCGGCCCAGGCGCAAGTGCGCCAGCGCCGCGATGATGAAAACCGCTACCAGCGCCTGGCCAGCACCGGCGCCGTGTCGCGGCAGATTTTCGACCAGTCGGCGACCAACCTGCGCGTCGCCGAAGCTGAGCTGGCTTCGGCGCAATCGGACGCCAGCCAGATCGAAAATCGCCGCACCTACTCGGTGCTCAAGGCTGACGGCGACGGCATCATCACCGACGTGCGCGTGGACCGCGGCCAAGTCGTCGCCGAAGGGCAAATCGTCGCGCGCCTGGCCCATGACGGCGCTCGCGAAGCCATCGTCAACCTGCCGGAAAACCAACGCGACCACGCCTCACAAAAAGCCTTGGCGTTCCCCTTCGGCGCGCCGGACCAGGCCGTGACTGCCACCCTGCGCGAGCTGTCCGCCAGCGCCGACCCGACCACCCGCACCTACCGCGCGCGCTACGTGTTGCACGGCGCCGTTGACCGTTTCGCCCTTGGCTCGACAATCACCGTCCGCCTGCAAGGCGATGGCCAGGCCCAGCAAACCCGCGTGCCCATCGGCGCGTTGCAGGACGCCGGGCAAGGCACCGGCGTGTGGTTGATTGGTGCTGATGACACAGTCAGCTTCGCCCCCGTCAAAGTCGCCAGTCTCGGCCAGGAAGACGCCCTGCTCGACAGCGGCCTCACACCCGGCCAGACCATCGTCGCCCTGGGCGCGCACTTGCTGCACAGCGGTGACGCGGTGCGCCTGCTGCCCGCCCAGGTGCTGGCCCTCAATCGCAAACAGGACCACTGAGCATGCGCGGCATCAACCTCTCCGAACTGGCGGTGAAACACCGCGCAGTCACGCTGTTTCTGATCATCGCGATCCTCGCCGCCGGCATCTTCTCGTTCGGTCAACTGGGGCGCGCCGAAGATCCTTCATTTACCGTCAAGGTCATGACCATCACCGCCGCCTGGCCCGGCGCAACCGCACAGGAAATGCAGGAGCAAGTCGCCGACCGCCTGGAAAAGCGTCTGCAGGAACTGGACTACTACGACCGCGTCGAGACCATCGCCCAACCGGGTTTTGTGTCGATGCGCATGACCTACAAAGAGTCCACGCGCCCCAGTGAAATCCAGGACCTGTTCTACCAGACCCGCAAAAAACTCAGCGATGAAGCGGCGAAACTGCCCAAAGGCGTAATCGGGCCGTTCTTCAACGATGAATATTCCGACGTGTATTTCGCCCTTTACGCACTGGAAGCCGAGCACTTGCCACATCGCCAGCAAGTGCAAATGGCTGAAGAACTGCGCCAGGGCTTGCTCAACCTGCCGGGCGTGAAAAAGGTCAACATCCTCGGCGAGCAGGCCCAGCGGATCTTTGTCGAGTTTTCCTACGAGCGCCTGGCTACCCTGGGCATCAAGCCCGATCAGATCTTCGCCGCCCTCGCCGCGCAGAACGCCGTAGCGCCATCGGGCTTCGTCGAAACCGCCGGCGCCCGCGCCTATATCCGTATCGACGGCGCCTTCGACAGCCTCGCGCTGATCGAAAACGTGCCGCTGGAAGTCAACGGTCGCGTGCTGCGCATTGCCGATGTGGCCACCGTCAGTCGTGGCTATGAAGACCCGCCCAGCTACCGGATTCGCCATCAGGGCGACCCGGCGCTGATGCTCGGCGTGATCATGGAAAAGCACTGGAACGGCCTGGAGCTGGACAAAAGCCTCAAGGCCCAGGAAGCCAACATTCAGGCCGATCTGCCGCTGGGCGTGAACTTCGCCAAGGTCTCCGACCAGGCAAAAAACATCAGCCTGGCCGTGAATGAATTCATGCTCAAATTCTTCGTCGCCCTGGCCGTGGTGATGGTCATCAGCCTGCTGGCGCTGGGCTTTCGCGTGGGCCTGGTGGTGGCCGCCGCAGTGCCGCTGACCTTGTCCGTGGTGTTTGTGATCATGCTGCTGACCGGGCGTGAATTCGACCGTATTACCCTGGGCGCGCTGATTATTTCCCTGGGTTTGCTGGTGGACGACGCGATTATCGCCATCGAGATGATGGTGGTGAAACTGGAGGAAGGCTTCGACCGGATTCACGCCGCCACCTTTGCCTGGAGCTCCACCGCTGCGCCGATGCTGACCGGCACGCTGGTGACGATCATCGGCTTTCTGCCGGTGGGTTTTGCACGCTCGGGCGCCGGGGAATATGCCGGCAATATCTTCTGGATCGTCGGCTTTGCGCTGATTTCATCCTGGCTGGTGGCGGTGGTGTTCACACCGTACCTGGGCGTGAAATTGCTGCCGCAGATCAAACCGGTGCCGGGCGGCCACGACGCCATTTACGCCGGCCGTTACTACCAGAAACTGCGTGGTGTGGTCCAAGCCTGTGTGCGCAGGCGCTGGTGGGTGACTGGCTTGGTGGTGGCGGCCTTTGTGCTGTGCGGCTTAGGGATGGGCGTGGTGAAGAAGCAGTTCTTCCCCAATTCCGACCGTTCCGAACTGATCCTTGAGGTGTACATGCCGCCCGGCAGCGCGTTCAAAAGCACCGAGGCGGTGGCGGCGCAGCTGGAGAAAGCCCTGCTGCAAGAGCCACAGACCCGCCTGGTCGACACCTATGTGGGCGGCGGTGCGCCGCGCTTTTTCCTGTCGCTGAACCCCGAGTTGCCCGACCCGGCGTTTGCCAAGCTGATTGTGCAAACCCCGGACTCGCATGCCCGTGATGCGCTGAAACTGCGCATGCGTGAGCGCATAGCCGCCGGTGAGTTTCCGGCTGCGCGCGTGCGTGTCACGCAATTGCTGTTCGGCCCGCCCGTGCCGTTTCCCGTGGTGTTTCGTGTGTCCGGGCCAAATGTGGATGTGCTGCGCGGCGTGTCCGAAGATGTGCGTCGCATTGTCGCCGCCAACACGCTGACCAAGGACGCCTTTCTCGATTGGGGCGAGCGCACCAGCGGCTATCGCCTGGTGCTGGATCAGGACCGCCTGCGCCTGCTGGGTTTCACGCCTAACGAGGTCAAATCGCAGCTCAATGCCTTGCTCAGCGGCAACCCAATTACTGAAGTGCGCGAAGGCAATCGCACCGTCTCCGTGGTCGCTCGCGCTCAGGGCAACCAGCGCGAAGACCTCGGCAATCTCAACAATATGACCCTGACCAACAGCGCCGGCACCTCGGTGCCACTGGCCCAGGTCGGGCATTTTCAGGCGGTCATGGAAGAACCGATCCTCAAGCGCCGCAACCGCGCAAGCACCGTGGAAGTGCGCGCCGACATCATCGACGGCGTACAACCGCCCGACGTGGAAATGGCCGTGTACAAAGACCTGCAACCGCTGATCGCAAAGCTGCCGGCCGGTTACCAGATCGACATCGGCGGCCCGGTGGAAGAAAGCGCCAAGGCCAACGTCGCGCTGGCGGCACTGTTCCCGATCATGATCCTGCTGACCCTCACAGTGATCATGTTCCAGGTGCGCTCGTTCGGCGTAATGTTCATGGTCTTCGCCACCGCGCCCCTGGGCCTGATCGGCGCGGTGCCGACCTTATTGCTGTTCAACCAGCCGTTCGGGTTTAACGCGATTCTGGGCTTGATCGGGATTGGCGGCATCCTGATGCGCAACACGCTGATCTTCACCGACCAGATCCGCCAGAACCAGGAGCACGGCATGGCGATTCACGAAGCGATTATCGAAGCCACCGTGCGCCGCGCAAGACCGGTGATTTTGACGGCACTGGCGGCGGCCCTGGCATTTATCCCGCTGACGCTGTCGGTGTTCTGGTCGTCCCTGGCTTATGTGCTGATTGGCGGGGTACTGGTGGGTACGGTGTTGACGCTGTTGTTCCTGCCGGCGCTGTGCAGTCTGGTGCTTGGGCGAGAGAGGACAAGGACTACCGAAACCTCCCACGCAACACCCGGATAAGCTCTACAGATACCACCTGAAAACCTCGGCAAAGTCCTTCGCCTGATCACACAGTGCGAGGGATTGCAGATGGTTTTTTCCGTTAAAGCCACCGTTATTGGGGCTGTCTTTTGATCGCCGCCACCCGCCAACACATTGGCCTTCTGGTACTGGCCGTGATGGATTCCGAGACGCGAGACGTCGAATCCGTTCTCAGCGATTTCAAACGCTGCCTCAATACCTACGAGCTCTGGGCCGAAAGCTACGTCAGCTTTTCGGCACTGGATGTCGATCAGGTATTCAAAGTCGGGGATGAGGTGGCACTCGTCGCGCCGATCAACCGCTCCATCCTGCCCAGCTCGGCCGTTGCGGCCTGCAAGCAAGACGGCCCCCTGACTCTGGTGCACATGTTCCATGGATTCCCGATTTGTACCCCTCGGCAACACGCCAGTGGTGTTGCAAACCATCGACTCCCATGAATGCCCTACTCGAACGACTTAAACACTATAAGAGAGAAGCAGCCTCTGAAAAACCAATACAAGACCATTAAAGACCTGCCCCTAACATTACATATACTTCGACAGCCTCGCAGCACACATACTTTCTACAGCGATAATCTGACTGGATCGCATGCATTTCTTTTGAGGGTGACATTTATTTTTCAAATCTATCATTTGCTCCAAACCCATAAAAATCAAACTATAATAATAGGACCCCGCAGATTGATTCGATCAAGAACAATAAAGACTCACTCCATAGAAAATTTGATCACCGATTATCTAGCGCGAGTGAAAAGCGCAACAGCTCTACTTGAGAACTCATTCGGAGTCAAAAATATCCTGGGTCTATGGCGCTCTAAAAAAATCCCCCAGCGAGGGCCAGTCACCGCCGGCGTAACCTACGAACTACATGGGATTGGTTGCTGTGTTTACTTATCCGAAATATGTATCGACTTTGATTATGGCCCTGACGGAAGAGTCGACGGCTTCGACGCATGGCGACTGTACATGTACGCGTGCGAGTTGCCACATAAATACAAAAAATACACCAACAAAGAATTCTTGGAACGCGAATTCACTGAGTACCTAAAAGAGGGAAAAGCCAAAAAAATCGAAGGGTCCACATCTAATTTATACTTTATACAGCCTTGAAAAGCGTTGAAAGACTACCTCTAAATAGACTATTCGATCTTTACCTGTGGCGAGCGAGCTTGCTCGCGTTGTGTTGCGCAGCGCAGCAGCAGCAGCAGCCCCAACAAGGGCGACGCGGTTCTACAGCCAAGTCCGCGTCGCCAGTTTCGGGCCTGCTGCGCAGTCCAGCGCAGGGCAAGCCTGCTCATCACAATAAGCCGGCTCATCACAACAAACCTACTCACCCGATACCCAGGTTCACCCTCAAAAAATGAGTGAACCCGGCGTCCCGGTCACCGCTTCGAGAGCTCCATAATCATCCGGCTAAGCAAGTAAATTCGCGGCGCTACACTCTCCACTTCCGCATATTCCTCTGGGGTATGGATGTTGCCACCGACAATCCCGAACCCATCCAACGTCGGCGTTCCAACCCCGGCAGACAAACTGGCATCCGCTGCCCCGCCGCTGCCTTCGATGGTCAACTTACGCCCCAACTCCCCGTAAATCCCTTGGGCGATTGCGACCAACTTGTCCGACTCCGGCGTCTGCGGCATTGGTGGTAAACCGCGCAGCAAACTGGTTTTGACTTCGGTGTCCGGAATCAACTTATTCGCCGAAACACGGGCCAGGTCCTTCTCGATCCGGTCGAACTCTTCCGGCAATGCCGCACGTACGTCCGCCTTGGCCGTCGCTTGGTCGGGGATGACGTTGACGCGGTCGCCGGCCTTGAGCACGGTGAAGTTGATGGTAGTTTTCTTCTCTTCGTCGCCCAGTTTGCCCAGTTGCAGGATCTGGTGCGCCGCTTCCATCGCGGCGTTGCGGCCCAGTTCCGGGGCGACACCAGCGTGGGCGGCTTTGCCTTTGACTTCGACCACGGCGGTGGCGCTGCCTTTGCGCCATACCACCAGGCCGTCGGCTGGGCGGCCGGGCTCGAGGTTGAGGGTGACGTCGTGGCCTTTGGCGGTGGTGCGGATCAGTTCGGAGGCGGCGTCAGAGCCGGTTTCTTCGCTGGCGTCGAGCAGGAAGGTGATTTGTGCGTAGTCCTTGAAGCCCTGGTCTTTGAGTACCTTCAGCGCATAGATGCCAGCGACGATGCCGCCTTTGTCATCCATCACACCGGGGCCATAGGCGCGGCCGTCCTTGATGTGGAACGGGCGTTCGGCGGCTGAGCCTTCCTTGAATACCGTGTCCATGTGGGCCATCAGCAAAATCTTGGCTTTGCCGGTGCCTTTGAGGGTGGCGATCACATGACTGTTGTTGGCGGCTTTGTCCGGCACCAGCTCGATGTTGAAACCAAGCTGCTTCAATTCTTCTACGGCGATGTCGCGCACTTGGGTCAGGCCGGGCTCGTAGCCGGAGCCCGAATCGATATTCACCAGGCGCTCGAGCAGTTTCAGGGCGGGGGCCTTGTACTGTTCGGCGCCGGCCTGGATCTGTTTATGGGATTCGGCGCTGTAGACCGGCGCAGCGAAGGACAAGGCCAGGGTCGCGGCCAGGAGGGTACGGGAGAAGGTGAAGAGCATGGACCGATCCTTGTTTTTTTGTTGGGGGGGCGCCGACACCCTACCCCACTAGACCGATCGCAACCAACTCCCTTGCACTGAACTCACACGGTTGCGCCCGCTGCTCTTGGCTTCATACAACGCCTGGTCGGCGTCGTTGAGCCAACTGGTCGAATCCGCATGCGCAGGTTGATACGGCGCCAGGCCAATGCTCAAGCTGGCGCGCAGTGTCGGGTCTTGGGTGTACGCCAGGGCGTTGAAGCGATCGCGCAAGGCGTCCATTACTTCGGTGGCGCGGTGCAGGGGCATGTCCGGCAGGATCACGCAGAACTCATCGCCGCCATAGCGCCCGGCAAGGTCGGCGGTGCGCAGGTTCTGTCGCAGCACTTTGCTCAGTTGGCGCAGCACGATATCGCCGGTAACGTGGCCGTAGGTGTCATTGATAGTCTTGAAATGGTCGATGTCGATCAGCGCAATGGCGGCGCCCACCTGCTCTGTGCGGCAGCGTTGAAACTCGATCTCCAGGTGGTCCTTCCAGGCACCGTGGTTTAGCAGGCCGGACAGGCTGTCGGTGCGGCTCAGCGCCAGCAACTCGCGTTTGTGCCGGGCGAGGGTCACGGCCTGGCGATATCAGATCCAGCCCAGGGCCAGCGGGTACACCATCAGAATCGGCAAGCAGGCGTAAAGCTGGGTTTCAGTGGTGACGGCGATGAACGCCGGGGCGAACACCAGCAACGACGCGCCGACACCCAAGGCCTGCGCCACCCAGCCCGCCAGCATAAAGCGCGGCCCGCCAATGGCGACGTTGTTCATGGTCATCATCGACAGCGTGGTGACACTGGGCAGCGGGTTGAAGTGCATGGCACCGACCCAGAACCCGCCGCAAAAGGAATCAAACAGCAGGTTACGGCGCTCGCTGCGCAGTGAGTTGCTGGCGCGGCGCGACCACAGATAGGCCATGTGCGGCCAGACAAAGGCGTTGATCAGCATCCACGCCCACACCCAAGGCGGGGGATGCAGGGGAAACATGCCAAACACCACGCACACAAAGCCGAGCGTCAGCCCCAGCGTGCGCGACTTATACAACCGTGAAGCGAGCGGAAGTCCATTTCCTCCGGCGGTTGACATGGCTTGATGTGATCCTGGATGAATGCCTGGAGTCTATCAGGGCGACGTCAAATCGCCACTACCGCTCATAAGCCTGCGGATAGCGCCCCTCAGTGCGAAAAACCGCGCGCCAGCATCAGCGCCACACCCAGCAGCAGCACTGCCGTGACCCGTTGCAGCAACACCCGTCGCCTGGGGTTTTCCAGCACGTGCTTGATGCGCTGGCCGAAATAGCAATACAGGCAGCCGCTGGCAAACTGCAACGACAAAAAGGTAAGCCCGAGGATGGCGATATCTGCCGCGCGGCTGTGCCCTCCCGCCCCGGCAAACTGTGGGAACACGGCGCTGAACATGATGAGGGTCTTGGGGTTGGAAAATCCGGTCAGCAAGCCCTTGCCAAACAGGCTGCGCGCGCCCTGCGCGGCAGCGTCCCGGTTGATCGATACGCCGCTGCTGGTCCACTGTTTGTAGGCCAGGTAGAGGATGTAGGCCACACCCACCAACTGGAGGGTCTGGGTGATGGCAAGGTTGCCCTTGATCAACTCCGAAAAGCCCACGGCAAAGATCAGGATCGAGATCAGGTACGCCACACTGGCGCCGATCTGCGCCGGGATCGAGCTGCGCAGGCCGTCCTTCAAACCCAGGCTCAACAGCAGCAGGGTCATCGGGCCGGGGCTGAAGGTCATGGTGGCGCAAAACAGCAGAAAGTAGAGAAACGAAGAAAGCGTCAACGTACTTGTCATGAGCCCAAACCCGGATTGGAAGAAACAACGGCAAAGGCGCGCGCCAACTCGGCCAGGGCGGCCTGCGCACTGTGGTGACAGGTTTCAAAGGCCACCAGGCCTTTCCAGTTCGTCTCGACGATAGCCTGCAGCACCTCGGCGTACGCGCAGTTGTCGGCGTGGTGCCCCTCCTTGTGATTGCTGAAGGAAATGCCCTTGATCAGCGCGGGGTACTTGCGCACCACTTGCGCGGGCAAGCCGCTGTCGAGGCGGGCGTGGCCGGCGTCAAGGAAGCAGTACACATTGCTGTGCGCTTGCAGGTGCTCGAACACAAAGGCGAATTGCGCTTCGTGGGTGAAAATCCGGTAGTTGACGTAGTTGGACAGACTCTCCAGGTAGATATCCGTCCCCTTGGCCTCGGCATACTGCGCCAGCTCCTTGACCGATTTGAGGTAATGCTCAAGGGCAATGTCCCTGGCCTCCAGCACCCTTTGCGGCCCGACGATGCAGCCGCCGTGGATGATCAACGGCGCGCCCAGACGGCTGGCAACATCGACCTCTCGTTCCACGTACTCCACCGCCGCCGCACGAAAAGCACCGACATCGCTGCCCAGCGGCGCCTTGAAGTTACTGTGAAATATCGGCTGAACACCGCTGACCGCGATCTTCTCCTGCAGGCGGGCGATGCGCGCATCAGTCCAGTCCTCGACCCTTTCACCTAACAGGCTGGCGTCGATGTACCAGTGGCTGTAGCCCCCTTCAATGGCGCTTTGCAGGCCCTTTTCGGCCCCCAGGTATTTATGCTGGGCCACCCCCAGGCAGAACGGCGCGCCGGGGTTGATCAGTTGGCTTTCCATCACATAATCCCTGTCATTGATGGCCCGCAGTCTAGAGCGGCAGCCTTGCACAGGGCAGGTAAAGTGAGGCCTAATCCGGCCGAACTTTACCGGTAAGAATGGCCGGTAAAATCACCGGCAAATACCAGGAAGGTTTATGTTTGTATCCGCCATCGCCTTTGTTGACGGCACACCCAAGGTTCAGCAGATTGTCGACGCGTTCAGCCACGCCATCGAGCACGGTGAATGGGCGCCGGGCAGCAAATTGCCGTCGGTGCGTGAATTGACCCAGACCCTGGGCGTGAGCAAATTCACCCTCAATGAAGCGCTGGACCGCCTGCGCGGGCGCAACCTGCTGACCTCCAGCCAGGGCCGCGGCTACTTTGTGGCGATGGACAGCGCCCGCCCCGCCGCGATGACCTGGGTCGACCTGTTACCCCAAGACCTGCTCAGCGTGTTGCGCCGCCCCTTGGTCACCGCCGGCGGCGAGCTGCGCCCTGGCAGCGGGCACTTGCCGGAGGACTGGCTGAACAACGACGCCATCCGCCAAGCCCTGCGCAGCGTGGTGCGCGCGCCGTCGTTGCGCATCGCCGGGCTGGGCGCGCCGGCCGGGCTGTTGCCGCTGCGCCAGGCGCTGCAACAAAAACTGCACAGCGAAGGCCTGTCAGTGCCGGTGGAACAAATCATCACCACGCCCAACACCGTGCAAGGCCTGGACATGCTCATGCGTCTGCTCGCACGCTCCGGCGACACCGTGCTGCTGGACGCGCCGTGCTACTTCAACTTCCACGCCAACCTGGCCTTGCACGGCGTCAACGTGGTGACCCTCGAGCGCCGCCCCGACGGCTTTGACTTCGCCGCCCTTGAGG
Organism: Pseudomonas sp. TREG-RG-20F-10-E-6-01; assembly: GCF_022662455.1. Classification (NCBI taxonomy): domain Bacteria; kingdom Pseudomonadati; phylum Pseudomonadota; class Gammaproteobacteria; order Pseudomonadales; family Pseudomonadaceae; genus Pseudomonas; species Pseudomonas sp. TREG-RG-20F-10-E-6-01. The sequence continues at coordinate 804,618 of NZ_JAKNQP010000003.1, forward strand.
CGCTGCTGGCCGAACACCGCCCCAGTCTGTACCTGACCACCAGCGTGCTGCATAACCCCACCGGCCATTCCTTCAGCCCCAGCCAGGCGTTTCGCTTGCTGCAACTGACTCAGCACTACCACTGCCATATCGTCGAGGATGACCTCTACGGCGACCTGCACCCCAACCCGCCACCGCGCCTGGCCGCTCTCGCCGGGCTGGACCAGGTCACGTACCTGTCAGGTTTCTCCAAGATCCTCAGCGCCAACACCCGCGTCAGCTATGTGGTGGCCGCACCGCAACTGGCGGCGAACCTGACCAACATGAAGTTGATGAGCGGCGGCGTGACCTCAGAGCTGTTCGAACAGCTGGTCTATCGCATGCTCAACGAAGGCAGCTACGCCAAGCACCGCAAGCGCATGGTGCAACGGTTGATGGAGTGCGGCGGGCGCGTCGAGCAATGGCTCAAGCGTTGCGGCTGCGAGCTGCCGATGGCGTACGAGGGCGGGATGTTTATCTGGGCGCGGCTGCCGCAGGGAGTGGACGGCGAACTGCTGGCCCAGCAAGCGTTGAAACACAGCATGGTTCTGGCGCCGGGCGCCTTGTTCGGTTACGACCCGGCGCACCTCAATTCGATGCGTTTTAATGTCGCCCACAGTGATGAACCACGCGCGCAGCAGCTATTCGAGACGCTGCTGCTCAAGGCCGTGCGCGCCCCTTGAGCATGCCGTAATGGACTTGCCGGTGCCGGTCTCGCCATTGATCAACACCGGCGCTTCGCTGGGGCCGACGCGTTTCAAATAATCGAGCAGTTGCAATGAGCGCGGCTCGGAAAACATCAGGGCCATGTTACGGACCGACCGCGGGGCTTTTTCGCCCTGGGGCAAAGTCAGGATCGGCGGTGCGCCAGCGACCTCACACAGCGATCCCCCAGGCTTTGCACGCCCTGCACCAGCACCACCAGAACGATGACCGTGACCACCATGATCTGGTTGTTGAAACGCTGATAACCATAACGAATCGCCAGGTCGCCCAGCCCGCCGCCACCGATCACGCCAGCCATGGAGGAAAAGCCGATCAGCATCACCAGCGTCAGCGTCACCCCGGCCACCAGCGCGGGCAAGGCTTCCGGCAGCAGCACTTTGAGGATCACATGACGCACGTCACCGCCCATGGCAACGATGGCTTCTATGCGCCCCTTGTCCACTTCATCCAGGGCGGTCTCGACGATGCGCGCAAAAAATGGAAAAGCGCCAATCGTGATCGGCACCACGGCCGCCGTACTGCCCAATGTGGTGCCGACGATCAGGCGCGTCAGTGGGATCAACGCGATCAGCATCACCACAAACGGCAATGACCGCCCCAGGTTGATCACGGCGCCCAACGCCCGGTTGAGCCGTGGCAAAGGCAACAAGCCGCCGCGTCGGCTGATAAACAGCACCACGCCCAGCGGCAAGCCGATCAACAGCGTGAACATGCCCGCCAGCAGCACCATGTACAGGGTTTCGCCGGTGGCGTTGAGCAGCAGTTGAACAATCTCGCTCCAGTCGGTTTTCATACGGCCCTCACCACCGGCAGGCTTGGCGCCAGCGAACGGCCCAGGTGCGATGCCGGGTCGGCTTGCAATTGCAGCAGCGTGCCGCTTTCCACCACACGTCCATCGGCCAGCGACACCGCGCTGTCACAGATGGCCTTGACCACCTCGAGTTCATGGGTGATCAACACGATGGTCACGCCCAGCTGCCGGTTGATGTCGCGCAACAACTCAAGAATCGACGCGGTGGTTTGCGGGTCCAGCGCGCTGGTGGCTTCATCCGACAACAGATACGCCGGACGCGCCGCCAATGCACGGGCAATGCCCACGCGTTGTTTCTGCCCGCCGGAGAGCTGCGAAGGAAACGCCTCAGCCTTGTCACTCAAGCCCACCAACGCCAGCAACTCGGCCACCCGCGCCGCGCGCTCAACCTTGGGCACCTTGGCGATTTCCAGCGGCACCGCGACGTTACCCGCCACCGTGCGTGAATGCAGGAGGTTGAAGCCCTGGAAGATCATGCCGATGCGCTGGCGTTGCTCGCGCAGTTGCCTGTCGCTCAGTTGGGTCAGGTCCTGGCCGTCCAAAAGGATGCGCCCGGAGGTGGGCCGCTCCAGCAGGTTAAGGCAGCGCAGCAAGGTACTTTTACCCGCCCCGCTACGGCCGACAATGCCAAAAATCGACCCGTCGTTTATCCGCAACGACACGTTATCCAGGGCCGCCGGCTGGCCGTCGGCGTAGGTTTTGCTGACGCCCTCGACGACGATCATTCGGCCGCCACCGGAATCACCGAGCCCGCGTATTTTTCGCTGATGAACTTGGCCACTTCCGGCGAGCGCAGGTCCTTGGCCAGTTGCTTGATGCGCGGGTCATCCGCGAGTTTTGGTGTGGTCACCAGGATATTCGCGTAAGGGTTGCCCTCGGCTTTCTCCAGGCCCAAGGCGTCTTTGGCCGGCACCAACCCGGCTTCCAGGGCGAAGTTGCCATTGATCACCGCCAGGTCCACATCGTCCAGCGCGCGCGGAATTTGCGGCGACTCGATCTCCAGAATCTTCAGATGCTTGGGGTTCTCGGCGATGTCCTTGGGCGTGGCCTGCTCCCTGGACGCGTCATTGAAACCCGGCTTGAGCGTGATCAGGCCATTGGCTTGCAACAGGTACAGCGCGCGGCTGAGGTTGGTGACGTTGTTCGGCACCGCCACCGTGCCTTTGTCCGGCACCTGGGCGAAGCCGGTATGGCGATGGGAGTAAATGCCCAACGGTTCGATATGCACCGTAGCGGCCACCGCGAACTTCTGCCCGAGCGCCTGCTCCTGAGCATTGAGGAATGGCAGGTGCTGGAAGTAATTGGCGTCGACATCACCATGGGCCAGCAACTCGTTGGAGTTCACGCCGCTGGGAATTTCGATGATCTTCAAGTTCAGGCTCGGGTCGAGCTTCTGCACGTATTCGAGGATCTGTGCATGGGGAATCGGGTCGGCGGCGACGCGCAACGCATCGGCGGCCGACACGCCCAATGAGGCCAGCAACGCCGCCAGGGTAAGTGCAGATGTCTTCAGCATGGTGATTGATCTCCTGATCAGGCGGACAGTGCGTGGGGAAGTGTGGCGTCGGCATAGAAACGTTGAGCAACATCCGGGTGCGAGCGCAGACGGCCCTTGAGGTAATTCCAGCCGACATCGCGCAGCAACGGGTTGCGCGGGTCGCTGGTCGGCCCGTGGGCATCGCGCAGCAGTTCGGGTGCCAAGTCATACACCGGCACCACCGCATCCAACTGCGCACCGAGAAAAAACGCCAGGGACAAACGCTCGCTGCCCACCGGCGGCGACACCACGCGGTGCACGGTGGCGCGCAAATAACCGTTGCTGGCCAACTCGAGCAGTTCGCCGATATTCACCACCAGCGTGTCGGGGCGCGGCGACGCGTCGATCCAGCGGCCCTCCTCCACCTCCACCTGCAAACCGGCCTGCTCGTCCTGCAGCAGAAAGCTCAAAAAGCCGGAATCCTTGTGTGCGCCCACGCCCTGGCGACTTTGTTGCACGTGGCGGCCGGGGTAGCGGATCAGTTTGATGTGTTCGTTGGGTTGGTCACCGTACAGTGCGTCAAAGGCCTGCTCGGGCAACGACAAGGCTTGGGCGAAGGCGCGTAGCAAGCGCAACGCCATTTGCGTCATTGCCTGCTGCCAGGCCAAAACCAACGGCTTGAGTTCGGGCAAGGCGGCTGGCCATTGGTTCGGGCCTTGCAGACGGGCCCACGCGGCCGGGTGTTGATCCGCGTTCAGTGGCTCGCGTTCGGCGCCGACATCAAACTGTTCACGCAGGTCCGGCTGGCCGCGGGTGATCTCCGACGCGGCGCGGTTGTAGCCGCGAAAGTGCGGCGAGTTGAGCATACCGACCGCCAGTTTGTCGGCCTCGGGCAAGGCAAAAAATGCGCGCGCCTGCTGCTGCACCTGAGCCAGCAGCGCCGGGTCGATGCCGTGGCCGGTCAGGTAGAAAAAGCCGATCTGCCGCGCGGCAGCGCGCAACGCATCGAGAAATTCGCCGCGTTGCTGAGGCGTGCCGTCAAGCTGCGACAGATCCAGCAGCGGCAAGGTGGTGACTGATTGCAGCATCGGCGGCTCACTCCATAAGCGTCTTGGGTTCGAGCAACCAAGCTAAACGATCTTAAAAAACCTTAATAAATACCTTTTTAGCATTAGCTTAGGCACGCAGGTGAACGACGCCGGACGCTGGCCTGTCGGTTTTTTTGCCTCGCTGTGTATCTCGTTATCGCCAGATACACTGCAATACAAAGGGCACAAGGCAAACCCTGTGGCGATGGCTAGACTGCGGCCCATGAGCATTTAACGAGGAACGCAGCATGGACCATGTCGACCATATCCTGATCGTCGATGACGACCGCGAGATCCGCGAGCTGGTGGGCAATTACCTGAAGAAAAACGGCATGCGCACCACAGTGGTCGCCGATGGCCGCCAGATGCGCAGTTTCCTCGACACCACCCTGGTTGACCTGATCGTGCTGGACATCATGATGCCCGGCGACGACGGTTTGCAGCTGTGCCGCGAGTTGCGGGTGGGCAAGCACAAAGCCACGCCGGTGCTGATGCTCACCGCGCGCAACGATGAAACCGACCGCATCATCGGCCTGGAAATGGGCGCCGATGATTACCTGGTCAAACCCTTCGCCGCCCGCGAACTGCTGGCGCGGATCAACGCCGTGTTGCGGCGCACGCGCATGCTGCCGCCGAACCTGGTGGTGAGTGAAACCGGGCGGCTGATTCGTTTCGGCCGTTGGCGCCTGGACACCACCGCCCGCCACCTGCTCGACGAAGACGACACGCTGGTGGCCTTGAGCGGCGCCGAGTATCGCCTGCTGCGGGTGTTCCTCGATCACCCGCAGCGCGTACTCAACCGCGACCAATTGCTCAACCTGACCCAGGGTCGTGACGCGGATCTGTTTGACCGTTCCATCGACCTGCTGGTCAGCCGCCTGCGCCAACGCCTATTGGATGACGCACGTGAACCGGCGTATATCAAGACCGTGCGCAGCGAGGGGTATGTGTTTTCTCTGGCGGTGGAAATCCTTGGAGCCACGCAATGAAATGGCGCTTGGGCTGGCCGCGCACGCTGGCGTCGCAGTTGTCGCTGATCTTCCTGATCAGCCTGGTGTGCGCCCATGGGTTGTCGTTCAGCGCGCAGTTCTACGAGCGCTATATCAGCGCGCGCACCGCGATGCTCGGCAACCTGGAGAACGACGTGTCGACCTCGGTGGCAATCCTCGACCGCCTGCCCGCCAACGAGCGGGCCAGCTGGCTGCCGCGTATCGACCGCCAGAACTACCATTACCTGCTCAATGCCGGCGAGACCGGTGAGCCAATGAGCAGTGACGACGTGCCGATGGCCGCCACCTCGATTGCGGATGCGCTGGGCGAGCAGTACGCGCTGACCTTTCGCACCATTCCCGGCCTGCACAAGCACTTCCAGGCGCACCTGACCCTGGCCGACGGCAACCCGATCACCCTCGATGTACGCCCGGCCGCCCTGCCCGTGGCCTATTGGTTGCCGGTGGTGCTGATCCTGCAATTGGCGCTGTTGCTCGGCTGCACCTGGTTGGCCGTGCGCCTGGCGATTCGCCCGCTGACGCGCCTGGCCCGCGCGGTGGAAACCCTCGACCCGAACGCTCATCCGACGCCGCTGGACGAACACGGCCCGACCGAAGTGGCCCACGCAGCGGCGGCGTTCAATCAGATGCAACAACGCATCGCCGAATACCTCAAGGAACGCATGCAGATCCTCGCGGCGATTTCCCACGACCTGCAAACGCCGATTACCCGCATGAAACTGCGCGCCGAGTTCATGGAAGATTCTGCCGACCGCGACAAGCTCTGGAGTGACCTGGGGGAAATGGAACACCTGGTGCGCGAAGGCGTGGCCTACGCGCGCAGCGTGCACGGCGCTACCGAAGCCCGTCATCGCATCAACCTCGACGCGTTTCTGGACAGCCTGGTGTTTGATTATCAAGACATGCACAAGCAGGTCAGCATCAGCGGTAAAAGTGCGCTGGTGCTCGACACCCGCCCTCACGCCTTACGGCGGGTGCTGGTGAACCTCTTGGACAACGCGCTGAAATTCGCCGGCAGCGCAGAACTGGCAGTCGGCTCGACGCCAACCGGGCAGCTGTCGATCAGCGTATTGGACCGCGGACCCGGGATTGCCGAGGACGAACTGGTGCACGTCATGCAGCCGTTTTATCGGCTAGAAAGCTCACGTAATCGCGGCACCGGCGGCACCGGGCTGGGCCTGGCGATTGCGCAGCAGCTGGTGGTGGCGATCGGTGGCTCGCTGACCTTGAGCAATCGCGCGGGCGGTGGGCTGTGTGCGCAGATTCGTCTGAGCCTGTAGCTCACCGCTTAATGCACGTTACTAATAAATAAACCGAGCAATAATTCAATATTTTAATACTTAGGTTAGAACCAACAGGCATTTTACAGACCCGACTCCCGCCCTTACTTTTGAGCCGAGTGACCGACCCCACGCCCGGAGGAGGTGTTGATCCCGTACCTGACAAGGACTGACCATGAGCATTGAATTCATCGGCTACATCGGCGGCCATCACGCCTCTGAGATCCACCCGCGCAGCGGGCCGACCCTGCAACCGGACTACGTCGAAACCGTGGCCCGCGCCCACGAAGAGGCCGGCTTCGACCGCGCCCTGGTGGCCTTCCATTCCAACAGCCCGGACAGCACGCTGATCGGCGCGCATGCCGCCAGCGTGACCCAAAAGCTGCAGTTCCTGATCGCGCACCGCCCCGGTTTCGCCCAGCCCACGCTGGCTGCGCGCCAGTTCAGCACCCTGGATGTTTTCAACGGCGGGCGCACCGCCGTGCACATCATCACGGGTGGCGATGACCGCGAACTGCGCGCCGATGGCAGCCACATCGGCAAGGACGAACGCTACGCGCGCACCGACGAGTACCTCAGCGTGGTGCGCCAGGAATGGACCAGCGAGCAGCCCTTCGATTTCTTGGGCACCTACTACCAGGTGCAAGGCGCGCACTCGACGGTGAAGTCGCCGCAGCTGCCGCACATTCCGCTGTATTTCGGCGGCTCTTCCACGGCAGCGATTGCGGTGGCGAGCAAACATGCCGACGTGTATGCGCTGTGGGGTGAAACCTATGAGCAAGTGCGCGAAGTGGTGACTCAGGTGCGCGCCGAAGCGGCCAAGCATGGGCGCACGATCCGCTTCAGTTTGTCGTTGCGCCCGATCCTCGCCGAGACCGAAGAACTGGCGTGGGCGCGTGCCGAGACAATCTTGCAACAGGCCACGGCGCTGGCTGAGAAGAACGGATTCGTGCGACGGGAACCGCCGAACGAAGGCTCACGCCGCTTACTGGCAGCAGCGGCGCAAGGCTCGCGGCTGGATAAGCGGTTGTGGACCGGGATTGCCGGGCTGCTCGGCGCCCAAGGTAACTCCACCTCACTGGTGGGCACCGCCGAACAAGTCGCTGAAGCGTTGTTGGATTACTACGACCTGGGGATTACCACCTTCCTGATTCGCGGCTTCGACCCGCTCAATGATGCAATCGACTACGGCAAGCGCTTGATTCCACTCACCCGCCAATTGGTCGCAGAGCGCGAGCAGGCCAAGCAGGTCGCGTAAACACAGCTCCCACAGAAAAGCGAAGCACTGCGGTTCTGGCAGTTAAACTCGGTCAAATTGTGGGAGCGGGCTTGCCCGCTCCCACATTTGGATCTCTATGCGTCAGGTAGATGGGTGTCGTTTGTACTCGGTCAAAGGTGGGAGCTGGCTTGCCTGCGATGGCATCAACCCGGTGTACCTGATGGACCGAGGTGCCTGCATCGCAGGCAAGCCAGCTCCCACAGAAAAGCAAAGCAGTGCGGTGCTGGCGGCTGCACTCGGTCAACTTGTGGGAGCGGGCTTGCTCGCGAAGGCGGTGGACCAGTGACACATGAGCTGACTGAACCACCGCTTTCGCGAGCAAGCCCGCTCCCACATTTGGAACTCTGTGCATCAGGTAGATGGGTGTCGTTTGTACTCGGTCAAAGGTGGGAGCTGGCTTGCCTGCGATGGCATCTACTGGGTGTCACTGATACAGCGAGGTGTCTGCATCGCAGGCAAGCCAGTTCCCACAGAAAAGCAAAGCAGTGCGGTGCTGGCAGCTTAACTCGGTCAACTTGTGGGAGCGGGCTTGCTCGCGAAGGCGGTGTGCCAGTGACACATGGGCTGACTGAACCACCGCATTCGCGAGCAAGCCCGCTCCCACATTTGGTTCTCTGTGCGTCAGGTAGATGGGTGTCGTTTGTACTCGGTCAAAGGTGGGAGCGGGCTTGCTCGCGAATGCGTTGTGCCAGTGACCCATGAGCTGACTGAACCACCGAATTCGCGGGCAAGCCCGCTCCCACATTTGGAGCTCAGTGCATCAGATAGAAGTGTGTTGCTGTGCTTTTGATCCGCTTTTGCTTCTACCACTCAGGTCGGCTTTCAGGCCGCCGTGCTTTTGCTTTTGATCTTGCTTTTGATCTGACAGGCCCCGTCAACCACGCTGGCCGAACGCAGGCTTGAATCCGTGGGTAACCCGGCAGGACGCCGGGTTAGCCGCGTTGGGCCATGGATGGCCCGTCGCGGCGGCCCACGGATTCAAGCCGGAGTGAGGGAATGCCGAGCCTAGGCGAGGCACCGAGTGGTGGGGCAAAGACCTTTTGGTTACTTTTGGGGCGTTTGCCAAAAGTGACCCGCTGTAAGAGCGGAACCGCCAGCCGCCGTTACCGCAGCAACGGATATGCCCCCAATCTACCTAAACACCCCCCATCACAAACAAACCAGCCCCCCAAGCCCCCACACCGCCGCCAACGTCAGTTTTTATACTCAGTATCCGTACGCTCCAACTGCCGAACCAACGCATTCCAATGCCGCGCCACACCCGGCCCGGCCCCGTTGCTGAACACCTTGGCCTGCTCTTCAACCTTGGCCACCACCTCCGCCGGCGGGAAGATCAACTGCGCATTGCCGCCCGCCTGCGCCGCCACCTGGATATTGCACGCACGCTCCAGCCCCTGCAGTTGCTGAAACGCATGCTCAACGCTCACCCCCGCCGTCAACAACCCATGGTTACGCAAAATCATCACACTCTTGTCCCCCAGGTCCGCCACCAACCGCTCACGCTCGTCCAGGTCCAGCGCCACGCCTTCATAGCCGTGGTACGCGATACGCCCGGAGAACGCGATGGAGTGCTGGGAAATCGGCAACAGACCGTCCTTCTGCGCCGACACCGCAATACCGTCACGGGTATGCGTGTGCAGCACCGCTTGCAGGTCATGCCGCGCACCGTGGATGGCGCTGTGAATCACATAACCTGCGTAATTGATGCCCAGGCCCGTAGGGTCGTCGACAATCGTGCCGTCAAGGTCAACCTTGACCAGGTTGGACGCGCTGATCTCATCGAACAACAAGCCAAAGGCATTGATCAGGAAATGCTCATCCGGACCCGGCACGCGGGCCGAGAAGTGCGTGTAGATGTGATCGGTCCACTTGTACAACGCCGCCAGCCGATAGGCCGCAGCCAGTTTGACGCGCACCTCCCACTCTTCAGGCGATACGCGCTGGCGGACGTTGCTGGAAACGCTGGATAGAGAGGTGACGCTGCTCATGGCAAAACTTCCTGGATGGCCTTAAGGACTTCCAGGCAGCCTAGGGGATGCCGAAAAATAATAAAAAGCACATTTTAATCTAAGCTAATTATTATTTTTTTTTATAAAAAACCACATCCCTCACTCAGGCGGCGTTGCGGATCTTGTGCAGCGAGTCCGCGACCCGCTTGCCGAATGCATCCACCGGCCCCTGCAGGTTGCCGAGAAAATGCGGATAGATCAGCCACAAATCCATCACTGGCTTGAAATCCTTGAGCGGCATGACCGCCAGTTGCTCACGGTGAGCGCTGCGCTCCAGCAAAGGCCGTGGCACCAGCCCCAGGCCCAAACCGTCGGCCACCAGCCCCAATTGCAACTCGGTGCCGAAGGTTTCCAGGTTCACCCGCAATGCCAACCCCTGATCAGACAAGGTGCGCTGCAAGCCGGCGCGGAAACCGCAGCCATCCGGGTTCAGAATCCAGCCGTTCTGGTACACATCGGCCAACTTGCACGGCTTCTTCGGCAACTGCGCCTTGGCACACACCACCACCAACTCCATCTTGCCGATGGACTCACCGACGATGTTGTCCGGGAAAATCTTGCCCGCCGGAAACAGCGCCACCGCCGCGTCCAGTTCACCGCGCTCGATCTTGCTGACCAGTTGGCTGCCCCAACCCGTGGCGACCTGGGTGCGCAGGTCGGCGTATTCGGTGCGCAGGTGCTTGAGCGCATCGAGCAGCACCACGTCGCCAATGGTCTGCGGCACGCCCAGGCGCAATACGCCAGTGGGCGGCGCATCGGTGGCCACCAGTTCGCGCAGGGCATCCATTTCACGCAGGATCAGCCGGCATTGTTCATAAACGCGCGTACCGATCAGCGTAGGCTTGAGGGGCTTGGTGTTGCGGTCGAACAACTCCACGCCCAGCGCCTGCTCGAAGTTCTGCACACGGCGGGTAATGGCCGGCTGGGTCAGTTGCAACGACTCGGCGGCATGGCTGATGGACTGGCAACGAATCACTTCGACAAAGGCATCGATATCGTCAATTTTCATTTGGGCCGCACATAGAGAACAGTCATTAAGATGTGTGCGAAGCATAGTTGCAGGAACGCTGCATGGATAGTCCACGCTGTGATCGATAACGTCTAACGCTATGCAGACCGGTTCTAAATTACCTAAAGCTATAAGCTAATCATTAAAAAATAGCATATTAACTATAAACATTATGCTTATATAAACCCATCACACCCTCCCCGTTAAAGCAGCGATGGAAGTGCCATGACCCAGGCCCGACACCCCGAGAGACTCAGAGCCTTTATAGGCGCCCTGGCGGAATTGATCGACGGCAATCCACGCGAAGGCGACCTGCTGCACCGTGGCGGCAAGCTCTTGGCGCAACTGGTCAGCCACGATGACTGGCTGCCCGACGAATACGCCCAACCCGACCCCGCGCGTTACCAGCAATTTCTGCTGCATGCCGATTCGCGCCAGCGCTTTTGCATCGTCAGCTTTGTGTGGGGGCCGGGGCAAACTACGCCGATTCATGACCACCGGGTGTGGGGCTTGATCGGCATGCTGCGCGGCTCGGAATTTTCCCAGGGCTTTGAACGCGCACCCGACGGCCGCCTCGTTGCCGAGGGCAAACCGATTCAGCTGGTGCCGGGTCAGGTCGAGGCCGTGTCGCCCAAGGTCGGCGATATCCATCAGGTCAGCAATGCCCACAGCGACCAGGTGTCGATCAGCATTCATGTGTACGGCGCCAATATCGGCGCGGTGCGCCGCGCGGTGTATCAGCCCGACGGCAGCGAGAAACTGTTTATCTCCGGTTATTCCAACGCCTACCTCCCGAACATCTGGGATGTGTCCAAAGAAAAGAGCCCTGCCCTATGACCACCGTATCGAACCGCAGCTTCGCCCAGATCCGTCAGGCCCTGTTGGACCGTGAAGAAGTCGCCCTGGTCGATGTGCGCGAAGAAGCACCGTTTGCCGAGTCGCACCCGCTGTTCGCTGCAAATATCCCGCTGTCCAAACTGGAGCTTGAGGTGTACGCGCGCATTCCGCGCCGCGATACCCAGGTCACCGTCTACGACAACGGTGAAGGGCTGGCGCAGCGAGCAGCCGAGCGCCTGGTTGCGCTGGGCTACACCCAGGTCGGCCTGCTTGAAGGTGGGTTGGACGGTTGGCGCAAGGCCGGTGGTGAGCTGTTTATCGACGTCAACGTGCCCAGCAAAGCCTTTGGCGAGCTGGTTGAGAGCGAGCGCCATACGCCGTCCCTGGCCGCCGAAGAAGTCCAGGCCCTGCTCGACAACCAAGCCGACGTGGTGGTGCTCGACGCGCGCCGCTTCGACGAATACCAGACCATGAGCATCCCCACCGGCATCAGCGTGCCCGGTGCCGAGCTGGTGCTGCGCGCCCGTGAACTGGCGCCGGACCCGTCCACACGCATCATCGTCAACTGCGCCGGGCGCACGCGCAGCATTATTGGCACTCAATCATTGATCAATTCTGGCATCGCCAACCCGGTGTCGGCGCTGCGTAACGGCACCATCGGCTGGACGCTGGCCGGGCAGAAACTCGCCCACGGCCAGTCGCGGCGCTTTGCGCCAACCCGCGAAGAACACCGCCAGATCGCCGCCCGGGATGCGCGCCGCGTGGCCGACAAAGCCCGCGTCGGCCGCGCCACCCTGGCTGACCTGCAACGCTGGCAGCAGGAACCGCACCGCACCACGTACCTGTTCGATGTGCGCACCCCGGAAGAATTCGAAGCCGGCCACCTGCCCGGCGCCCGTTCCACACCGGGCGGCCAGCTGGTGCAGGAAACCGATCACGTCGCCAGCGTGCGCGGTGCGCGCCTGGTGCTGGCGGATGACGACGGCGTGCGTGCCAATATGTCCGCCTCCTGGCTCGCGCAACTGGGCTGGGAAGTGCATGTGCTCGACGACCTGCAAACAGCGCACTTCAGCGAAACCGGTGCCTGGGTAGCCCCCGTACCGGCGCCGCAGCAAGCCGAGCTGATCAGCCCGCACACCCTGGCGCAGTGGCTCGCCCACGGCGACACGGCGGTGCTGGATTTCACCCCGAGCGTCAATTACGTCAAGCGCCACATCCCCGGCGCCCACTGGGTCTTGCGGGCGCAATTGCCCGAAGCGCTGACCAAGGTACCGCCTGCCGAACGTTATGTGCTGACCTGCGGCACCAGCCAGCTGGCGCGCCTGGCCGTGGCCGAAGTCGAGGCGCTGACCGGCAAGCCGGTGTTCCTGCTGCAAGGCGGCACCACCCACTGGATCGCCGAGCAACTGCCGCTGGAAACCGGTGAAACCCACCTGGCCTCACCGCGTATCGACCGCTACCGCCGACCGTACGAAGGCACCGACAGCCCCAAGGAAGCCATGCAGGCGTACCTGGATTGGGAGTTCGGCCTGGTCGACCAGCTGGCCCGCGACGGCACCCATGGTTTCTATGTGATCTGAGCCACCTTCACGCCTGCCCCGACCGGGGCAGGCCGCACCGACCCCTTTCCAGGCGGAGGTAACCCACACCTTTTCGAACTGTCTGGAATCTACCGCTCATGACCTTTACCCCTGCGTTCAAACGCCTGCTGCTGGGCACCGCCCTCGCCTTTGGCCTGCTCACCACCGCCCAGGCCGCCGACCTGCAACCGCTGCGCGTGGCCAATCAAAAATCCACCATCAAGGCCCTGCTGGAAGCTTCGGGCGAAACCCAAAACGTCCCCTACATCATCCAATGGTCGGAATTCCCCTCCGCCTCGCCGTTGGGCGAAGCCCTGAATGCCGGTGCCGTGGATGTCGGTGCGCTCGGCGATGCGCCCTACGTATTCGCCCTAGGCGCCGGGGTATCACTCAAAGTGGTCAGCATCATCCACGCCGAAGGGCGCAACACCACCGCCCTGGTGGTGCCCAAGGATTCACCGATCAAGACGGTGGCCGACCTCAAGGGCAAGAAAATTGTCACCGGGCGCGGTTCCATCGGCCACTACCTGGCGATCAAGGCCCTGGCCAGCGCCGGGCTGACCACCAAGGATGTGCAATTCATTTTCCTGCTGCCCGCCGAATCGCGGCTGGTGCTCGATAACGGCACCGTCGACGCCTGGGCCACGTGGGACCCGTACACCACGGTGGTCACCTCACAAAGTCAGGCCAGGGTGCTGGTCAGCGGCAACCAGCTGCTGAGCAACCACCTGTATTTTGCGGCCACCCACCAGGCCATCAGCGAAAAACGCGCGCAACTGGACGACTTTGTCGCCCGCGTCGATCGCGCTTATGCGTGGGCCAATACGCACCCCAATGAATACGCTGCCGCCCAATCGAAAATCACCGGCCTGCCGTTGGCGGTGCACGTCGAGGTGGCCAAAGACACTCATCTAAGCCCGGTGGTAATCGACGACAGCGTGATCAGCGGCCTGCAAGCCACGGCCGACACCTATCAGAAGGAAGGCCTGCTGCCCAAGCACATCGACGTGTCGCAGGGTTTCGACAAGAGCTTTAACGCCGAGCGTTTTCCCACTCCCCAAGCATCGCGCTAAGCAAGGAGCGACACATGAGCAAGCCAGATCAATTGCAACCACGCCATTTGAAGCTGGGCGCCATGGTGCACGGCGTCGGTCACGGCTGGGGCGAATGGCGTCACCCGCAGGCGCAACCGAATGCCAGTACGAACTTTGCTTTCTACAAGCAGCAGACTGAGTTGGCCGAAGGCGCCAAATTCGATTTCGTGTTCATCGCCGACAGCCTGCATATCCACGCCAAATCCAGCCCGCATTACCTCAATCGCTTCGAGCCGTTGACCATTCTCTCGGCCCTCGCCGCGCTGACCACAAACATCGGCCTGGTCGCCACGGTGACGGTCAGCTACACCGAGCCTTATCAGGTGGCACGTCAGTTTGCCTCGCTGGACCACATCAGCGGCGGCCGCGCCGGTTGGAACGTAGTCACCTCATGGCTCAGCGGCACCGCCGACAACTTCGGCAAGGCCGAGCACCCACCGCATGCCGTGCGCTACCGCATCGCCAAGGAACACCTCAACGTGGTCAAGGGCCTGTGGGATTCCTGGGAGGACGACGCCTTTGCGTACAACAAGCAAAGTGGCGAGTTTTTCACCCCGCACAAGCTGCACGCGCTGAACCACACAGGCGAGTTTTTCTCGGTCAAAGGCCCGCTCAACATCGCGCGTTCGCGCCAGGGCCAGCCGGCGATTTTCCAGGCCGGCACCTCGGAAGATGGGCGCAACTTTGCGGCGCAAAACGCCGATGCGATTTTCGTGCACGTCGAGCACATTGAAGAAGGCAAAGCCTACAGCGCCGATTTGAAGCGCCGCGCCAAAGGCTTCGGGCGTGACGCCAGTAGCCTGTCGATCCTGCCGGGTATCCGCCCGATTGTCGGGCGTGACGCCGCCGAGGTGGAAAGCCGCTATCAGCAGGCCGTGGACCTGGTCACCGTGGAAGATGCGATTGTCGCCCTCGGCCGCCCGTTCAACGACCACGACTTCAGCCAATACCCGCTGGACGAACCCTTCCCGGAACTCGGCGACCTGGGCGCCAACAGCCAGAAAGGCGGCTCCGAGCGCATCAAGCAACTGGCCAAGGACGAAGGCCTGACCCTGCGCGAAGTGGCCCTGCGTTTCTCGCGGCCCAAACGCGATTTTGTCGGTACCCCGGAGCAAGTCGCCGATGCGATCCAGACCTGGTTCGAAACCGGCGCCAGCGATGGTTTCATCATCAACTCGGTGCTGCCGGATGGCTTGCAGTACTTCACCGAGCTGGTGGTGCCGGTGCTGCAACAGCGCGGCTTGTTCCGTACCGAATACACCGGCCACACCCTGCGCGACAACCTCGGGCTGGACGTGCCGGTCAACCGTTACAGCGTCGCCACCTAGGTCGAAGAGCAACAGGAGGCGCTGGCATGAGCGAGTCCCTGAACCGTCAGTTAGCTGAGCTGCATGCCGAACGTGTGGCCACCTGGGCGCCGGCGGCGTTGCAGGTGGTGGAGCGCTTGTTGGGCCAACAGCCTGTGCGTATCGCTATCTAAGACCACAATTTCCATGTGGGAGCGGGCTTGCTCGCGAAAGCGGTGTGTCAGGAAACCTATTCATTAACTGAACCACCGCATTCGCGAGCAAGCCCGCTCCCACATTTTTGACCGAGTACATGCTCATGACGTCCCAACCGTCCTTACGCTCCGTGGAAGTCGCCAACTTCGAAGCCCTGCTCGAACGCCTCAGCGCCGAGCTGGCGAGCACTGCGCACCTGTACGACGCCAGCGGCGCCTTCCCCCACGATAACTTCACGCTGTTGCATGACCACGGCCTGGTCGCCCTCACCGTGCCCAAGGCCTTGGGCGGCGGCGGTGCCAGCTTGCCCCAGGCGCGCAAGGCGATCAGCGCGATTGCCAAGGGCGAGCCCTCCACCGCGCTGATCCTGGTGATGCAGTACCTGCAACACACGCGCTTGCAAGACAGCAAGACCTGGCCCCAGCACTTGCGCGTGCACGTCGCCGAAGACGCGGTGCGCAACGGCGCGCTGATCAATGCCTTGCGTGTCGAACCCGACCTGGGCACCCCGGCGCGTGGCGGCCTGCCGGCGACCACCGCCGTGCGCACTGCCGAAGGCTGGCGCATCAGCGGGCGCAAGATTTACTCCACCGGCAGCCATGGCCTGAGCTGGTTCAGCTTGTGGGCGCGCAGCGATGACGCCGACCCGCTGGTGGGCGCCTGGCTGGTGCCTAAAGACAGCCCCGGCGTGAGCATCATCGACACCTGGGACCACCTGGGCATGCGCGCCACCTGCAGCCATGAAGTGCTGCTCGACAACGTGCTGGTGCCGCTGGACCACGCCGTCAGCGTGAGCCCCTGGAGCGCACCGCAGCCAGAGCTGGATGGCGATGGTTTCCTGTGGATGTCGGTGTTGCTGTCCTCGGTGTATGACGCCGTGGCCCAGGCCGCACGGGACTGGCTGGTGCAATGGCTGGAGGAGCGCAAGCCATCCAATCTGGGCGCAGCGCTGTCGACCTTGCCGCGTTTTCAGGAAACCGTCGGCCATATCGACACGCTGCTGTTTGCCAACCGCAGCCTGCTGGATGCCGCCGCTGAAGGCCACACACCGGCCGCGAATGCCGCGCAGTTGAAGTACCTGGTGACCGGCAACGCGATCCGCGCCGTCGAGTTGGCCATCGAAGCCTCGGGCAACCCCGGCCTGTCACGCCACAGCCCGCTGCAACGCCATTACCGCGATGTGCTGTGCAGCCGCGTGCATACCCCACAAAACGACGCCGTGCTGCAAGGCGTCGGCAAAGCTGTGTTCGCCCAACGTGGCCCAAAATGAATAAGGAGCGCTCATGAGTCAGGTGATTATTGCCAGCCAGCTGGACGAAGATTACAACGCGGTGATCCGCGAACGCCTCGCCTCGATTCATCCCGAAGCCCAGGTGATCGGCGTGCCTGTTGGTGTGCCGAGTGACTTGCCGCCCCAGGCCAATATCCTCTTGCTGCGCCCGATCAACGTGCGCGGCTACACCGCGCCAGACACCCCGCCGCCGGGCTGGCCGTACGGCGCGCAGTGGGTGCATCTGGTCTCGTCGGGCATCGACTTCTACCCGCAGTGGCTGTTCAACGGCCCACCGGTGACCACCTCGCGTGGCAGCGCCGCCGACAACCTCGCCGAGTTCGCCCTGGCGGCGATCTTTGCCGCGTCCAAGCACTTGCCGGCTATCTGGGTGAAGGATGCCCAGTGGAATTTCACGCCATTGCGACCGCTCAAGGGCACAACCCTGGGCATTCTCGGCTTTGGCGCGATTGGTAAAAGCCTTGCGCAAAAGGCGTTGGCACTCGGCATCAACGTGGTTGCGTTGCGTCAAAGCCATGCCTCTTTTGACGTGGACGGCGTCGAAGCCGCGCGGGATATCCACGACCTGTTCGCCCGTGCCGACCATCTGGTACTGGCGGCGCCGCTGACCGAGCGCACGCGGCATATCGTCAACCGCGATGTGCTCGGCAGCGCCAAGCCGGGGTTGCACCTGATCAACATCGCGCGCGGTGGTTTGCTTGATCAGGAGGCGTTGTTGGAAGCGTTGGACAACGGGCAGATCGGCCTGGCGTCGTTGGACGTGACCGAGCCGGAACCGCTGCCGGATGGGCATCCGTTGTACAGCCATCCTCGGGTGAGGCTGTCACCGCATACCTCGGCGATTTCGACCAACAGCCAAGAGGAGATTGCCGATACGTTTCTGGCGAATCTTGAGCGTTACGTGCAGGGCTCGACGCTGGCCAACCTCGTCGATCTCTGAGCCGAACCACAATCAAAATGTGGGAGCTGGCTTGCCTGCGATAGCGATGTATCAGTTGAAACAATGCCAACTGAACCACCGCTATCGCAGGCAAGCCAGCTCCCACATTTGATCTTCACCGGGTTCTGGAATGATTTAGCAACCACCCGCCAGGCGTTCACGCAAGAATTCCACCAGCGCCTGCACGGGCCTGGAGCTCTGCCGGTGCTGCGGGTAAACGGCCGACAAGGTCAGGGCGTCGGGGGCGAAGTCTTCCAGAAGCGTGACCAAGCGCCCATCCTTCAGCGCCTCAGCCACGATAAACGTCGGCAGGTAAGTAACACCCAACCCGGCAATCGCCGTGTCGCGCAACAACTCGCCGTTGTTCACGCGCATGCGCCCGCTGACATTCACCGACTGCAGCTTGCCCTTGGTCTGGAAGCGCCATTGAACCTGGCGGCCGTGGCCGTAGGGCAGGCAATCGTGGTCGGTCAGGTCGTGGGGCTTGAGCGGTGTGCCGCGCAGGGCCAGGTACTCGGGGCTGGCGCAATACACCCGCTCGACGCTGGCGATACGCCGCGCGATCAAGGTCGAGTCTTCAAGGGTGCCGATGCGCAACACCAGGTCGTAGCCTTCACCGATCAGGTCAACAGGCCGATCGCTGAGGTCCACTTCCACCGACACGTGCGGGTAGCGCTGCAAGAATGACGGCAACAGGCAGCCCAGGTGA
Organism: Pseudomonas sp. TREG-RG-20F-10-E-6-01; assembly: GCF_022662455.1. NCBI lineage: Bacteria > Pseudomonadati > Pseudomonadota > Gammaproteobacteria > Pseudomonadales > Pseudomonadaceae > Pseudomonas > Pseudomonas sp. TREG-RG-20F-10-E-6-01. The sequence goes on from NZ_JAKNQP010000003.1 coordinate 823,278, forward strand.
GCCATGGCAAACGACAGCGGCGCACTCAGGCGTAGCGTGCCGCGCGGCTCGCTGTTCTGGCCGGCGATGCCCTGCTCCACTTGCTCGACGTCACTGAGCAGGCGCAAGGCGGATTCGTAATAACTCTGGCCCAGCGGCGTGACGTCCAGGCGGCGCGTGGAACGGTTGAGCAGGCGCACGCCCAGGCGCTCTTCCAGCTGAATCAGGCGGCGGCTGACAAATTGCTTGGACAGGCCCAGTTGCTCGGCGGCGGCGGTGAAGCTGCCAGACTCCATGACCTGACAGAACAGGCGCATGTCTTCGAAGGGGTTCATTGTCGCTTCTCGGTGGACATTTTGCTGTTTTATAACCGGTCAGTCATGGCACCACAAATCAAATGTGGGAGCCGGGCAAGCCCGGCTCCCACAGGGTTCAGCGGTGTGCTGTCTGTCGGGTTACTTGGCAGTAAACGCCGAGTAGCTGTTCATCAGGTTGCGGTAGTTGGGAATGCGCGGCGACAGCAGGTTGGCCAGGCCTTCCATGTCGTTGCGCCAGTCGATCTGCAGCTCGCAGGCCACCGCGAACCAGTTCACCAGGTGCGCGCCCGCTGCGCTCATGCGCGCCCACGATGCACGTTGCACGGCCTCGTTGAACGTCCCGGACGCGTCGGTCACCACAAACACCTCGAAGCCTTCAGCCAGCGCGGCCAGGGTCGGGAACGTCACGCAGACGTCGGTCACCACACCGGCGATGATCAATTGCTTGCGGCCGGTGGCCTTGACGGCCTTGACGAAATCTTCGTTGTCCCACGCGTTGATCTGGCCAGGACGCGGGATGTACGGCGCGTCCGGGAACAGCTCTTTGAGCTCCGGCACCAATGGGCCGTTGGGGCCGGTTTCAAAGCTGGTGGTGAGGATGGTCGGCAGCTTGAAGAACTTGGCCACATCCGCCAGCGCCAGCACGTTGTTCTTGAATTCATTGGGCGAGAAATCCTGCACCAGCGAGATCAAGCCGGTCTGGTGGTCAACCAACAGCACCACGGCGTCGTCTTTGTTCAAGCGTTTGTAAGTCATGGGATAGCTCCTGTTTTTGATTGAGAGGGGGAGTTTTAGAAGGCAAAGCACGAGCAGCCAAACGCGCCCCAGAAACCCTGGAAGTCGCTGACCGGCACACTGGAAAGGCGCGCTTTTTCATGGCCATGGGCATGCACGCCACACGGGCCGCTGCATTGATGGGCCTGGGCTTGTAACGGTGAGCTTGGGCGCCAGTGCCCCGGCACCTTGACCACCGGCGACCAGTCCGGCAGCACCGGAACGCGTGGCGGTGCGAAATCTTCGAAGTCGCCGGCGCCGTACACCACCTTGCCGCCGACCACGGTCAGCACCGACTCAATCCACTTGATGGCTTCTTCATCGACACTGAAAAAGTCTGCCGACAGCGCGGCAACGTCCGCCAACTGGCCGACCTTGATCTGGCCCTTCTTGCCCTGCTCCGACGAGAACCAGGCACTGCCGTGGGTGAACAGCTCCAACGCGGTGAGGCGCGGCAGGCCTTCGGCGTGCAGTTCCAGGCCGCCGACGGTGCGGCCGCTGACCATCCAGTACAACGAGGTCCACGGGTTATAGCTCGACACCCGCGTGGCATCGGTGCCCGCCCCGACCGGCACGCCTTCAGCCAACATGCGCTTGATCGGCGGCGTGGCTTCGGCCGCTTTGGCGCCGTAACGCTCGACAAAATATTCGCCCTGGAACGCCATGCGATCCTGGATCGCGATACCGCCACCAAGAGCACGCACGCGCTCGATGTTGTGCGGGGTGATGGTTTCGGCGTGGTCAAAAAACCACGGCAGGCCATTGAACGGAATGTCGCGGTTGACCTTCTCGAACACGTCGAGCATGCGCGAGATGGATTCGTTGTAAGTGGCATGCAAGCGGAACGGCCAGCGCTGCTCGACCAAATGCCGCACCACCGGTTCCAGTTCCTGCTCCATGCTCAGCGGCAGGTCGGGGCGCGGTTCGAGGAAATCCTCGAAGTCCGCCGCCGAAAACACCAGCATCTCGCCGGCGCCGTTGTGGCGCAGGTAGTCATCGCCCTGGTGCAGGGTGACGCTGCCGGTCCAGTGCTTGAAGTCGCTGAGTTCTTCCTTGGGCTTTTGCGTGAACAGGTTGTAGGCGATGCGCACCGTCAGTTGTTCGTCTTTGGCCAGTTGCTCGATCACCGCGTAGTCATCGGGATAGTTCTGGAAACCGCCGCCGGCATCAATGGCGCTGGTGAGGCCCAGGCGATTGAGTTCACGCATGAACTGGCGGGTCGAGTTGACCTGATATTCCAGCGGCAATTTCGGGCCCTTGGCCAGGGTCGCATAGAGGATCATCGCGTTGGGCCGCGCCACCAGCATGCCAGTGGGGTTGCCGTTGCTGTCACGCACGATCTCGCCACCCGGTGGGTTCGGCGTGTCTTTGGTATAGCCGGCCACCCGCAGGGCCGCGCGGTTGAGCAAGGCACGGTCGTACAGGTGCAGCACGAACACTGGCGTGTCCGGCGCGGCCTGGTTCAGCTCTTCCAGGGTCGGCATGCGTTTTTCGGCGAACTGGAATTCATTCCAGCCACCGACCACGCGCACCCACTGCGGGGTGGGCGTGCGGTCCGCCTGATCCTTGAGCATGCGCAGCGCATCGGCCAGGGATGGCACGCCTTCCCAGCGCAGTTCGAGGTTGTAGTTCAGCCCGCCACGGATCAGGTGCAGGTGCGAGTCGTTGAGGCCGGGGATGACGGTGCGGCCCTTGAGGTCGATGACCTGCGTGGCACTGCCACGCAACGCCATGGCTTGGGCGTCGGTGCCGACCGCGACGAAGCGGCCCTGGTGAATAGCAACGGCGGTGGCGCGCGGGTTTTCACGGTCCACGGTGTGGAACTGGCCATTGAACAGAATCAGATCGGCGTTCATAGGGTTTCCTTTACAGAGGCTTCAAGCCAGGGAGCGAACAGGCGGGTGGCGGCCGGCATCAGCAGGTAGACCACCAGCAGCACGATGGTCAGGGTGACCAGGAAGGTGGCGACCACGTAGTTGGAGAGGAACGGATGCAGGCGCAACACCGGGGCCCAGATGATCGGGATCAGCAGGGTCAGCGGCAGGATGACAAACAAGGTCACCACGGCTTGTTTCCAGCGCGGAGGTTTGGCGGCGCTGTCGGCCAGAGGGGCGAACCAGAATTCGTTGACGGCACCGATTTCGGTGTTGTCGCCGTCGGCGAGCATGGGCGTGGCTTCGTTGATCAGGGCTTGGCGCTCGGGGGAGCCGAGCCAGCGTTCGAGGTCGTCGGTGGAGCGGTAGCGCAGGACGCAGGTGAACAGCGCCAGGCGGTTTTGTTTGCTGCGCACGACGTCGACGCCGAGGTGGCCAGGGCGTTCGCCGGCGATGCGCACGATGCGCCGGAGCCAGGCTTCGTAGTCGGCTTCGCGGCCGGGTTTGATCAGGTGTTTGACGACCAGGGTGACGACTTCGTCGGGGCTGGTTTTGGGTGTTGGGTCCATGGTGTTGATTCCCCCCCTGGAGGGTTGTGCGATGGGGGGAGTTTGGGGGGCATTGGGGGGGTTGGAATTGGATGTATGTGCTGTTTGACGTGGCGGCCTTGGGAGCAGGTTTTTATGGAGTACATATCCGTTATTTGAGTAACGGCCGCTATGGGTTCCGCTTTTACAGCGGGTCACTTTTGAAAAGAGCCCAAAAGTAACCAAAAGGCTCTTGCCCCACCACTCGGCACCTCGCTTAGGCTCGGTGTGCCCTCACTCCGGCTTGAATCCGTGGGCCGCCGCAACGGGCCATCCATGGCCCGACGCGGCTAACCCGGCGTCCTGCCGGGTTACCCACGGATTCAAGCCTGCGTGAGGCCAGCGTGGTTTAACGGGGCGCCTAAGATCAACGTCAAAAGCAGATCAAGATCAAAAGCAGAGCACGGCGGCCTAGTAGCCGACCTGAGTGGTAGAAGCAAAACCGAGGCGGCCTGACAGCCGACCTGATTCTTGAAGCTGAACTCAATTCAATGTGGGAGCTGGCTTGCCTGCGATGGCATCTACTGGGTGTCACTGATACACCGAGGTGCCTGCATCGCAGGCAAGCCAGTTCCCACAGAAAAGCAAAGCAGTGCGGTGCTGGCGGGCTGCACTCGGTGAAATTGTGGGAGCGGGCTTGCTCGCGAAGGCGGTCGGCCAGTGACACATGGGCTGACTGAACCACCGCATTCGCGAGCAAGCCCGCTCCCACATTTGGAACTCTGTGCATCAGGTAGATGGGTGTCGTTTGTACTCGGTCAAAAGTGGGAGCGGGCTTGCTCGCGAAGGCGGTCGGCCAGTGACACATGAGCTGACTGACCCACCGCCTTCGCGGGCAAGCCCGCTCCCACATTTGGATCGCAGTGCATCAGGTAGATGGGTGTCGTGTGTACTCGATCAAAGGTGGGAGCTGGCTTGCCTGCGATGGCATCTACTGGGTGTTACTGATACACCGAGGTGCCTGCATCGCAGGCAAGCCAGCTCCCACAGAAAAGCAAAAGCAGTGCAGTGCTGGCGGGCTGCACTCGGTGAAATTGTGGGAACGGGCTTGCTCGCGAAGGCGGTGTGCCAGTGACACATGGGCTGACTGAACCACCGCATTCGCGGGCAAGCCCGCTCCCACATTTGGAGCTCAGTGCATCAGGTAGAGGTGTGTTGATCTGCTGTTGCCCTGCTTTTGCTTCTACCACTCAGGTCGGCTTTCAGGCCGCCGTGCTTTTGCTTTTGATCTTGCTTT
>NZ_JAKNQP010000030.1:0-2524 GCF_022662455.1 Pseudomonas sp. TREG-RG-20F-10-E-6-01
AGCTGGAGTTTCGAAAACTACAGTTCCGCTGGACTTGCCCGCTTCGATATTGATCGTCTGACCGTTGCTCAGCGTGACCGTCACAGCGGTTTGCGCAGGGTTTGTCAGCGTAGCGGTGTAGGTAATGTTGCCGCCTTCAACAACCGATGGATCAGCCGTCAAAGTGACGGTAGTGGTGTCGATCGAGTCGGTGATGGTGGTGGTCGCTGGCGTAGGGTTGGTCGCCAGATTCTCGAAGTTGCCACCGGTAGCGTTGGTGATCGTCGTATTGACGGTCGAACCGTTGTTGTAAACGTCGTTGGCCGGAGTTTCGAAAACCACAGTTCCGCTGGACTTGCCCGCTTCGATGTTGATCGTCTGGCCGTTGCTCAGCGTGACCGTCACAGCGGTCTGTGCCGGGTTGGTCAGCGTGGCGGTGTAAGTGATGTTGCCGCCTTCAACGACGGATGGATCTGCCGTCAGAGTGACGGTGGTGGTGTCGATCGAATCGGTAATCGTGGTGGTCGCTGGCGCAGGATTGGTTGCCAGATTTTCGAAGTTACCGCCAGTGGCGCTGGTGATCGTCGTGTTGACGGTCGAACCGTTGTTGTAAACGTCGTTAGCCGGAGTCTCAAACACTACAGTGCCGCTGGACTTGCCGGCTTCGATGTTGATCGTCTGACCGTTGCTCAAGGTAACCGTCACAGCGGTTTGCGCTGGATTGGTCAACGTTGCGGTGTAAGTAATGTTGCCGCCTTCAACGACCGAAGGATCCGCCGTCAGGGTAACGGTAGTGGTATCAATCGAATCGGTGATCGTGGTGGTTGCTGGCGCTGGGTTGGTCGCCAGGTTCTCGAAGTTACCACCAGTGGCGTTGGTGATCGTCGTGTTGACGGTCGAACCATTGTTGTAGACGTCGTTTGCCGGAGTTTCGAAAACCACAGATCCGCTGGACTTGCCCGCTTCGATGTTGATCGTCTGGCCGTTGCTCAGCGTCACGGTTACCGCGGTTTGCGCTGGGTTGGTCAACGTGGCGGTGTAGGTGATGTTGCCGCCTTCAACGACCGATGGGTCCGCAGTCAGAGTGACGGTGGTGGTGTCGATCGAATCGGTGATGGTGGTGGTCGCTGGCGCAGGGTTGGTTGCCAGGTTTTCGAAGTTGCCACCGGTAGCGTTGGTGATCGTCGTGTTGACGGTCGAACCATTGTTGTAGACGTCGTTTGCCGGAGTTTCAAACACCACCGAGCCAGCAGATTTACCGGCCTCAATGACGATGGTCTGACCATTGCTCAAGGTGACCGTCACAGCAGTTTGTGCTGGATTGGTCAGCGTAGCGGTGTAAGTGATGTTGCCGCCTTCAACAACCGAGTTATCGGCAGTCAGAGTGACGGTGGTGGTATCGATCGAGTCGGTGATCGTGGTGGTTGCTGGCGCAGGGTTGGTTGCCAGGTTTTCGAAGTTACCGCCGGTGGCGCTGGTGATCGTGGTGTTGACGGTCGAGCCGTTGTTGTAAACGTCGTTAGCCGGGGTTTCGAAAACTACAGTTCCGCTGGACTTGCCCGCTTCGATGTTGATCGTCTGACCGTTACTCAGCGTCACGGTAACCGCGGTTTGCGCTGGGTTGGTCAGCGTGGCGGTGTAAGTGATGTTGCCGCCTTCAACGACCGATGGATCTGCCGTCAGGGTGACGGTGGTGGTGTCGATTGAATCGGTGATCGTAGTGGTGGCTGGCGCTGGGTTGGTTGCCAGGTTTTCGAAGTTACCGCCAGTGGCATTGGTGATCGTCGTGTTGACGGTCGAGCCGTTGTTGTAGACGTCGTTGGCCGGAGTTTCGAAGACTACCGAACCCGCAGACTTACCGGCTTCGATGACGATGGTCTGACCATTAGAAAGCGTCACAGTCACCGGAGTTTGCGCCGGGTTAGTCAGCGTAGCGGTGTAAGTAATGTTGCCGCCTTCAACGACCGATTGATCAGCCGTCAAAGTGACGGTGGTGGTGTCGATCGAATCAGTAATCGTGGTGGTCGCTGGCGCTGGGTTGGTCGCCAGGTTCTCGAAGTTACCGCCAGTGGCATTAGTGATCGTCGTGTTGACGGTCGAACCATTGTTGTAAACGTCGTTGGCCGGAGTTTCGAAAACCACAGATCCGCTGGACTTGCCCGCTTCGATGTTGATCGTCTGGCCATTGCTCAAGGTAACCGTCACAGCGGTTTGCGCTGGATTGGTCAACGTGGCGGTGTAAGTAATGTTGCCGCCTTCAACGACCGATGGGTCCGCCGTCAGGGTGACGGTGGTGGTGTCGATCGAATCAGTAATCGTGGTGGTCGCTGGGGCAGTACCTGGAACCAAGTTCTCAAAGTTACCGCCAGTTGCACTGGTAATAGTGGTGCTGACAGTCGAACCATTGTTGTAGACGTCGTTGGCCGGAGTTTCGAAAACCACAGTTCCGCTGGACTTGCCCGCTTCGATGTTGATCGTCTGGCCGTTGCTCAGCGTCACGGTTACCGCGGTTTGCGCAGGGTTGGTCAACGTGGCGGTGTAGGTG
>NZ_JAKNQP010000031.1:0-2452 GCF_022662455.1 Pseudomonas sp. TREG-RG-20F-10-E-6-01
GGCGCCGCGTACCGAGTCGCCCAGGACTTTGCCCTGGAACTTGGCGGCGAAGGATTCGGCCTTCTCGGCGCGCTCGCTGATGGCCTTCAACTGCTTGTCGTAGTCACCGCGCAGGCGCTCAGTGCGGCGGTTGAAGACTTCGTCCACCTTGCCCTCGGTCAGCAGCTTGGTTTCTTCGTCCTGGCCAGCACGACTGAGCAAACCTTTAACGGCATCGATGTCGATGCCTTCGAACTGGGTTTCGAACTGGGTGAGCTTGCCGGTGGTGTCTTTGAGCTTGCCCAACAACTCGGTGTTCTTGGTTTTGAGGCCAGAAACGGATGCTTCAACGGCAGTCGCGATAGCGGCCTTAATTGCCGGGTTTTCCAGGTCGATTTCGTTTTCTTCTGACACGTTGATGAACCCCTTGGGTATATTCCGCCGGCTTTGCAGGCATAAAAAAGCCCCGGCATGTGCCAGGGCTGTGTGTATCAGTTATTCGCTCAACTGCTTCCGCGCAGCTTAGCCTCATCGAATTTTTTCTTCATGGCCGCAATAAAGGCGGCCTTAGTTTCCGGAGATACGGGCTCTCGAAACTCGCCCAGCGTCGTTTTCGCTTGTATCTGTAGATCTTCAAGCTTGTCAAAGGTGATCACGGCGTTAACTGCCAAGTCCAAAAACATCTCTGGCTGAACCAGAAAATCAATGTTTTCGGCATAGCCAAGGGTCTGAGGTAGAGACGCACTATCCCCATGAAAAATGAAGCTCTTGATGGGAAGAATCGTGTCTATTTTTTTTGAGTAGAATCCAATCCATAGAACTCTTACAGGCCTCTTTCCTCTAGAAACAATAGAAATCCGCCAGCGCTCATTGCCTTGCGCCTGATCTATCGTGAGGTCTTCAACGTCCTCTCGGCGCTGGACATACGATTGCCAAAGCGCAACACCGACCGCGAAAAAGGCACCAATACCAGCGACCCAATCCCCCAGACTGCCCCAGCTTATAACGTACTTTGTAGTTGACTCCGGGTTCATATTTATCCCGATAGTCGCCCCAAGAAGACCGCTAACCACGCATGCGACCATGACTCCAAACACAACGAAGTACTTCATACCACCTCCATTTGATTGAAGGCGTTATAGCAACCCTGCGCGCTCAAAAGCCAGCGGCTCAAGCGCTCGCATTTGTGCGAGGGTCAGAGGTGAAAAATTGCGATCAAGTTGCAACTCGGAAAATCGCTCGATGCTCAGCCCGCCCTCCCGGAATAGCTTGGCCCGGACCGGACCGATAGCCACATCCTGGAAGGAAGCAGGCTGCTGCTGAAGCCAGTGGTAGTAATCGAGGTCAGCACTGACCTGCTGACCGCCATCGGCGCCCACTGAAGCGCGCGTAGCGCCCTTGGCGAACATCGCGCTGAGCTTTGTCAGCAAGATGAACGTGGTACGGCAGTTCGGGTGGAACGGCGGCCTAGGGCCGGAATCCACCGGAAACTCACGCTTATCCATCGAGCGGCATTGCTGGCTGGTCTTGCTATCAAGCGTGGCCATCATCTGGATTTCTTCCACGATGTCAGTGTTGGCCTTGGCCACCTCCATGCGAGCCTGGGACGATACATGCTGAATCGCGGTGTGCACGACCGTGCTGGCATTACGGTTCGTGGTAGCAAGGATGCCGTCTTTGTACCCTGCCGCCTTGGTGCCGCGAATGTTGCGGATTATCTGGAAGTTCGTCTGCCCTTCGAAGAAACCCTGCCGGATCGTGCCGGTGACCCGCTCACGCTCGGCGCTGGTCCAGCCCTTGATGAATGACTTCAGCAGCTTCCCGCCGCCAGTGCCGCGCACGCTGAGTGGATTCGTCAGCACCGCGGTGCGAATTGCAGCAGCCGTCGGTGCTACCACATCGAGCGACACGCCAACCGGCGCCGACCTGGCAAGGCTGGTCGCCTCAAACTCGGCCTCGTAATTGGCGATATCCACCAGGTCGAGGTTCAGTTGCGCGCTGTAGCGGTCGAAAATGCCCAGCAGCAGGCTATCCACCTCCTTTAGCAGCGCTTCCAGACGCTTGACGTTGTACTCGGTCAAATCCGACTGGGTAAGCCGATCCCGTATAGATCGGTCAATCTCCTTGAGGAAGGGAGCAAACTTGCCCACCTCCCCCGCCTTGAGTTTTTCGAGGAAGACCGCGTGCCGGATCGTGGCGTCAAGGATTGCTTGGTTTGCCGCCATTTGGTTTGTCCTCGTCGTCCAGGCCCAGTCCGTCACCCTGCTCTTCCAACTCGCCGTCGATCTGCAGGTCTGTACGCTCTGGCGCAATCAGGCCCAGCTTGCGCAGGTAGGCCCGAAGGTCTGCCTTGGCGAAGCCGCCTTGCTGCCACAAGCCAACCAAGGCCGTGATCATCTGCGGATCGGCGGTCAGCTCGACGAACTCTTGATTCACCTGGTACGCGACCTTCTTGTCAGCGATGCCCATGTAG
>NZ_JAKNQP010000032.1:0-2320 GCF_022662455.1 Pseudomonas sp. TREG-RG-20F-10-E-6-01
TTGTTCGGCAAGCAACTGGCCGACAGCGTCGTAGGCGAAACCCAACGCCTGGGCATTGCCTTGCAGATCAGTGAAGGTGACCGCCGTGAGCTGATCCACCGCATCGTAGCTGTACTCAGTGCGGCCATCGTCGGTGGTCTTGGCGACCAGTCGGCCGACCGCATCACGCTCCAGCCGATGAACGATGGGCGCTGGCGGCGTTTCGGGGACCACCGCCAAGCCATTGCCATAAGGCGCTGGAACGGCAGTCACCGCTGTGATGTTGTCCAGCCGGTCGTAGTCGTAGCGCTTGGCGCTGCCGTCGAGGTCTTGCTGTTCCGCCAGCCGATCGCCGGCATCCCACGCAAACCGATAGCTTTCACCGTTTTCATTGACCAACGCTTGCAGACGCCCGTAGCTGTCGTAGCCGAACTGCACCTGGCGACCATGGGCGTCGGTGCGCTGGCGTACCTGGCCTCGCCGGTTGTGTTGATAGAGCGTGGTGTGCCCGGCGGGATCTGTATAGCCCACCAACTGCCCGCTGGCATCGCGCTGGAAATGTTCGGTGCGGCCGTCCGGCAGTTGGCTGCTGAGCAATCGGCCCTGGGCGTCGTAGCTGAACTGCGTGCGTTCACCCAAGGCATCAGTGATGACCTGCAAATAGCCACGCTCGTCGTAGCTGAAGCGCGTTGGGTAGCCCGAGCAATCAATATGCTCGACCAGTTGCCCGAACGGGTTCCAGCGCAGTTGTTTGCTTTTGCCGGTGGCGTCGATGATTTCCACGACCTGGCCGTGGGCGTCATAACGATAGCGGGTGATGTAACCCAGCGGATCGGTCTCGGCGATGCAGTTGCCGCGCGGGTCATAGCGATACTGCCAACTGTTGTCGGCGGCGTCGGTTTCCACCAGCGGTAACGCCCAGTGCTCCAGCCATAAGGTGGAGTCGCTGCGCCCGAGCGGGTCGGTTTCGCCGATCAGGTTGCCGCTCTCATCGTAGCTGTACTCATAGCGACCGCCTTGCGGGTCGGTGGCGCTGAGTAACTGGCGTTCGTCGTTCCATTCGAACAGCCAAGTCTGGCCGAGGTTGTCGCTGTACTGAATGATCTGGTACTGAGTGTTCCAGTGCCGAGTGCTGACGCGTTGCAAACCGTCGGTGATGCGGGTCAGGCCCGCCTGCAAGTCGTAGTCGAACTGGTAGGCGTCGCCCTCATCGGTCCAGTGCCGGACCACGCGCCATTCCAGGCCTTCAACCAGTGCCCACTCATAGAAACAGCGCAACCCGGTGGGCAATTGATGCTCAACCATGCGCCGCCCGGCATCGTAGGCGAAGCGTCGCTGCACCTGGCCGGTTGCGTCGCGCACCTGTGCCAGATTGCCCTGGGCGTCATAGCTATAACTGACCAGCAATTCACGATGTTGATCCGGATAGAGGCGTTCGATGTGGGTCACATGGCCCTGATCACGGATCAGCTCAACCTGCACCAGATCGAACGTATCGCGCAGACGCACCAGGCGCCCGGCGTCGTCATAGTCGAGGTAAATGCGGTTGTCGTTACGGTCACCCAACTGGCTCAGGCGCAGTCGCGACGGGTTTGCCGGTGTCGGCTCGAACAAGCGGTACACGCCGTCGTCACTTTCGATCAACAACTCCCCATTCAGGTGTCGCCGTACCGCAAGCCCTTCACCGGCACTGAATACTGCGCCGCCCAACGGAATCGAGCCCATGTCGATGGGCCGGCCCTGCTCGTCGGTATACACGAGCGTTTCGCCGCCCTCGGGATGCGGCTGAATGTCGACGCACACCTCGTAGGCCACGCTCCAACCGGTACCGAACAGGCTACCTTGGCGTTCGTCGCGGCTGTTGTAAAAGCGCTGCCAACCGATCGGCAAAATGCCCGGAAGCACGAAATCCAGTTCCTCGACATCGCCGAGTATCTTCGCGCCCGTCGCAGCATGCACCGGGTTCGACGAGCCCATCGCGGCGTTGGCCGCAGCGCCCATCGCGCTGCTGATGGCCATCGACGTCGCGCCGCTGACCAACATGCACGGTAACTTGCTGAAGAACTTGCCCTTGCCACCCTTGAGCATCAACAGTGCCGTGACCGCCAGCCCGACGCCTGGCGTTTTGCCGCTGCGAATTTCACGCACCACCACCGAACCGCCACCAATGGTCACGTTGGAGGAAATCAGCCCCGACGACACCACCGTCGCATCGCAGGTGCTGCGATCACCACTGCGCACGGCGGGTTGGCCGTTGATCGTGACCTTTTCCGAACCCTCGGCCAGAAACTGCGGCGGCATTGGCGGGTGCTTCATGCACACGACCAGGTCCAGCGGCTTC
>NZ_JAKNQP010000033.1:0-2246 GCF_022662455.1 Pseudomonas sp. TREG-RG-20F-10-E-6-01
TTACATGGGGATTGCCGACAAAAAGGTTGCCTACCAGGTCAATCAAGAGTTCGTAGAGCTGACGGCTGATCCGCAGATGATCGCTGCGTTGGTTTCGCTCTGGCAGCAACGCGGTTTCGCTAAGGCCGACTTGCGGGCCTACCTGCGCAAACTTGGCCTGATTGCGCCAGAGCGTACAGACCTGCAGATCGACGGCGAATTGCAGGAGCAGGGCGACGGTCTAGGCCTGGACGATGAGGACAAACCAAATGGCGGCAAACCAAGCAATCCTTGACGCCACGATCCGGCACGCGGTCTTCCTCGAAAAGCTCAAGGCGGGGGAGGTGGGCAAGTTTGCACCCTTCCTCAAGGAGATTGACCGATGTATACGGGATCGGCTGATCCAGTCGGACCTGACTGAGTACAACGTCAAGCGCCTGGAAGCGCTGCTGAAAGAGGTGGATAGCCTGCTGCTGGGCATCTTCGACCGCTACAGCGCGCAACTGAACCTCGACCTGGTGGACATCGCCAACTACGAGGCCGAATTTGAGGCGACCAGCCTTGCCAGGTCGGCGCCGGTTGGCGTTTCGCTGGATGTGGTCGCGCCGACGGCCGCTGCAATTCGCACCGCAGTGCTGACGAACCCGCTCAGTGTACGTGGCACCGGCGGCGGGAAGCTGCTTAAGGCCTTCATCAAGGGCTGGACCAGTGCAGAGCGTGAGCGCGTCACCGGCACGATCCGGCAGGGCTTCTTCGAAGGGCAGACGAACTTCCAGATCATTCGCAACATTCGCGGCACCAAGGCGGCAGGATACAAAGACGGCATCCTGGCCACCACCAACCGCAATGCCAGCACGGTCGTGCATACCGCGATTCAGCATGTGGCCTCCCAGGCGCGGATGGAGGTCGCAAAGGCCAACACGGATATCGTGCAAGAGATCCAGATGGTGGCCACGCTGGATAGCAAGACCAGCCAGTTGTGCCGCTCGATGGACAAACGCAAGTTTCCGGTGGATTCCGGCCCAAGACCGCCTTTCCACCCTAACTGCCGCACCACCTTCATTCTGTTGACCAAGCTCAGCGCGATGTTCGCCAAGGGCGCAACGCGTGCCTCGGTAGGTGCTGACGGCGGAAAGCAGGTCAGTGCTGACATCGATTACTACCACTGGCTCCAGCAGCAGCCAGCCTCGTTCCAGGACGAGGCAATCGGTCCTATGCGGGCCAAGCTGTTTCGCGAGGGTGGTCTAAGCGTTGAACGCTTCGCAGAGCTGCAGCTTGATCGCAACTTTGCGCCATTGACTCTCGCGCAGATGAAAACACTGGAACCACTAGCGTTCCAAAGGGCAGGCGTCGGCCCGAATTGATCCTAAGGCGTCTGATATCAAGCCCCACGCCTCTCTGTACTGCTCAAGATCGGGCAAGTGCTTCAGGTCCACCTTGCTCCAGCCCTCAGATCTAGGAAGGGCCTGGATCGTTGCTACTGGCAAAACATAGTAATGCGGTGGGATAGGCTGCTTTTTTCCGTCTGGAGATCCGCGATTGAGGAATACCGCGACCACAAATTCGCAATCGAAGTTTTTGATGGGGAATCCAGTCGCACCTGTTCTCCAACGGCTTTTTACCTGAACTCGAACGGAAGAGTTTTGCGCAGCGTCGGTAGCCACGATGTCGTATCCAGACATGTTGGTATAAGTCTTGTAAGCGGCGATTTTGTGAATCAGCAATTGCCCTAGCACGAGAAATTCAGCTCCTTCGCTTTCCAGCCTTGTGTCCATCCGCGCCATAACTTTCACCATTTTTATCGCCCCTGAAATAGGGACGCGATTTCATTTGCCTGCGAGGCAGGCTAATCCAAACCCAAGGGGTGCATCAACGTGGCAGAAGAAAACGAAATCGACCTGGAAAACCCGGCAATCAAGGCCGCTATCGCGACTGCCGTTGAAGCATCTGTGTCTGGTCTCAAAACCAAGAACTCGGAACTGCTGGGCAAGCTGAAGGAAACCTCCGGCAAGCTGACCCAGTTCGAAACACAGTTTGAAGGCATCGACATTGAAGCCGTCAAAGGACTGCTCAACCGTGCCGGGCAGGACGAAGAAACCAAGCTGCTGACCGAGGGCAAGGTGGACGAAGTCTTCAACCGCCGGACCGAGCGTCTGCGTGGTGACTACGACAAGCAGCTGAAGACCATCAGCGAGCGCGCCGAGAAGGCTGAATCGTTCGCTGCTAAGTTCCAGGGCAAGGTTCTGGGTGACTCGGTACGCGGTGCG
>NZ_JAKNQP010000034.1:0-1897 GCF_022662455.1 Pseudomonas sp. TREG-RG-20F-10-E-6-01
TGTGACGCTTTCTAATGGCCAGACCATCGTCATCGAAGCCGGCAAATCTGCAGGCTCGGTAGTCTTTGAAACCCCGGCTAACGACGTTTACAACAATGGTTCGACTGTCAGCACCACTATTACCGGTGCAACTGGCGGTAACTTCGAGAACTTGGTGCCGAGCACTACACCTGCGATCACTACGATTACCGATTCGGTTGATACCACTACCGTTACGTTGACTGCCGATAACTCGGTCGTTGAAGGCGGCAATATCACTTACACCGCCACGTTGACCAACCCGGCGCAAACTCCGGTCACCGTGACGCTGAGCAATGGCCAGACCATCGTTATCGAAGCCGGTAAATCTGCAGGCTCGGTGGTGTTTGAAACTCCGGCTAACGATGTCTACAACAACGGTTCGACCGTCAACACAACGATCACCAACGCCACCGGCGGTAACTTCGAGAACTTGGTGCCGAGCACTACACCTGCGGTCACCACGATCACCGACTCGATTGATACCACTACCGTCACTTTGACGGCTGATCCATCGGTCGTTGAAGGCGGCAACATTACTTACACCGCCACGCTGACTAACCCAGCGCAAACCGCTGTGACGGTTACCTTGAGCAACGGCCAGACCATTGTTATCGAAGCCGGTAAATCTGCGGGCTCGGTGGTGTTTGAAACTCCGGCTAACGACGTCTACAACAACGGTTCGACTGTCAGCACCACTATTACCAGTGCAACTGGCGGTAACTTTGAGAACTTGGTTCCAGGTACTGCCCCAGCGGTCACCACGATCACCGACTCGATCGACACCACCACTGTCACTCTGACGGCGGATCCTTCGGTCGTTGAAGGCGGCAACATTACTTACACCGCTACGCTGACAAACCCGGCGCAGACTGCGGTTACCGTGACATTGAGCAACGGTCAGACGATCAACATCGAAGCGGGCAAGTCCAGCGGCACTGTAGTGTTTGAGACTCCGGCTAACGACGTCTACAACAACGGTTCGACCGTCAATACGACGATCACCAACGCTACCGGTGGCAACTTCGAAAACCTGGCAACAAACCCAGCGCCAGCCACCACCACGATTACTGATTCGATCGACACCACCACCGTCACTTTGACGGCTGATCAATCGGTCGTTGAAGGCGGCAATATTACTTACACCGCTACGCTGACTAACCCGGCGCAAACTGCGGTGACTGTGACGCTTTCTAATGGTCAGACGATCGTCATTGAGGCCGGTAAATCTGCAGGCTCGGTGGTGTTTGAAACCCCGGCTAACGATGTTTACAACAACGGTTCGACCGTCAACACGACGATCACCAACGCTACCGGTGGCAACTTCGAGAACCTGGCGACCAACCCAGCGCCAGCGACCACCACGATTACTGATTCGATCGACACCACCACCGTCACTCTGACGGCGGATCCATCGGTCGTTGAAGGCGGCAACATTATCTACACCGCTACGCTGACCAATCCAGCGCAAACCGCTGTGACGGTTACCTTGAGCAACGGCCAGACGATCAACATCGAAGCGGGCAAGTCAAGCGGAACTGTGGTTTTCGAAACTCCGGCCAACGACGTTTACAACAACGGTTCGACCGTCAATACGACGATCACCAATGCCACTGGCGGTAACTTCGAAAACCTGGCAACCAACCCAGCGCCAGCAGTGACCACCATCACCGACTCGATTGATACCACTACCGTCACTCTGACTGCCGATAACTCGGTCGTTGAAGGCGGCAACATTACTTACACCGCCACGCTGACTAACCCGGCGCAAACTGCGGTGACGGTTACCTTGAGCAACGGTCAGACGATCAATATCGAAGCGGGCAAGTCCAGCGGAACTGTAGTTTTCGAAACTCCGGCCAACGACGTTTACAACAAT
>NZ_JAKNQP010000035.1:0-1207 GCF_022662455.1 Pseudomonas sp. TREG-RG-20F-10-E-6-01
TGATGGGTCCGCCGTCAGCGTGACGGTGGTGGTATCGATCGAGTCGGTGATGGTCGTCGTCGCTGGCGCTGGGTTGGTCGCCAGGTTCTCGAAGTTGCCGCCGGTGGCGCTGGTGATCGTCGTGTTGACGGTCGAGCCATTGTTGTAGACGTCGTTAGCCGGAGTTTCAAAGACTACCGAACCCGCAGATTTACCGGCTTCGATGACGATGGTCTGACCATTGGAAAGCGTCACAGTCACCGGAGTTTGCGCCGGGTTAGTCAGCGTGGCGGTGTAAGTAATGTTGCCGCCTTCAACGACCGATGGGTCCGCCGTCAGCGTGACGGTGGTGGTATCGATCGAGTCGGTGATGGTCGTCGTCGCTGGCGATGGGTTGGTTGCCAGGTTTTCGAAGTTACCACCAGTGGCGTTGGTGATCGTCGTGTTGACGGTCGAACCATTGTTGTAAACGTCGTTGGCCGGAGTTTCGAAAACTACAGTTCCGCTGGACTTGCCCGCTTCGATATTGATCGTCTGACCGTTGCTCAGCGTGACCGTCACAGCGGTTTGCGCAGGGTTGGTCAGCGTGGCGGTGTAAGTAATGTTGCCGCCTTCAACGACGGATGGATCTGCCGTCAGCGTGACGGTGGTGGTATCGATCGAATCGGTAATCGTGGTGGTCGCTGGCGTAGGGTTGGTTGCCAGATTTTCGAAGTTACCACCAGTGGCGTTGGTGATCGTCGTATTGACGGTCGAACCGTTGTTATAAACGTCGTTAGCTGGAGTTTCGAAAACTAAAGTTCCGCTGGACTTGCCCGCTTCGATGTTGATCGTCTGACCATTGGAAAGCGTCACAGTCACCGCAGTTTGCGCCGGGTTTGTCAGCGTAGCGGTGTAGGTAATGTTGCCGCCTTCAACGACCGATTGATCAGCCGTCAGAGTGACGGTGGTGGTGTCGATCGAGTCGGTGATGGTGGTAGTCGCTGGTGCTGGGTTAGTCGCCAGGTTCTCGAAGTTACCGCCAGTGGCATTAGTGATCGTCGTATTGACGGTCGAACCGTTGTTGTAAACGTCGTTAGCCGGGGTTTCAAAGAGTACCGAACCCGCAGATTTACCGGCTTCGATGAGGATGGTCTGGCCATTAGAAAGCGTCACCGTCACCGGAGTTTGCGCTGGGTTAGTCAGCGTAGCGGTGTAAGTGATGTTGCCGCCCTCAACAACCGAGTTG
>NZ_JAKNQP010000036.1:0-1171 GCF_022662455.1 Pseudomonas sp. TREG-RG-20F-10-E-6-01
TGAATCGCCCCGGGTTTTCTAGACACTCTCAAGGCTCGCTGCGTAACGCTTTTCAAACTCTACCGGTGACAGCTGATTGTTGAAACTGTGGCGTCGTTTTGGGTTGTAAAACATCTCGATGTAATCGAACACATCATCTCGAGCATCCTGGCGTGTAGTGTAGATTTTACGCTTGATCCGTTCCCGCTTCAGCAACTGGAAAAAGCTCTCCGCCACAGCGTTGTCGTGGCAATTACCTCGACGACTCATGCTGGCTACCAGGTTGTTAGCTTTCAAGAAGCTTCGCCAGTCTGAGCTGCTGTACTGACTGCCTTGATCCGAGTGGATCATCACCTCTTGCTTCGGCTTACGTCTCCAAACCGCCATCAGCAGTGCATCAATGGCTACGTCGCTGGTCATCTGCGACTTCATTGACCAACCAATGATCTGGCGTGAAAACAGATCGAGCACCACGGCCAAATACAGCCAGCCTTCATATGTTCGGATGTAGGTAATGTCTGTGACCCAAACTTTGTTGGGTTCTCTGACATCGAATTGGCGCTTCAGTAAGTTCGGTGAGGCAACGGCTGGCTTACCGCCGTATTTTCCAGGCCTCCGTCGATACCCAGTCTGAGAACGTAAACCTTCAAGGCGCATCAACCTAGCCACCCGGTGACGGCCACAGCTCTCACCAACCTCTCGCAGGTCATCATGGATCTTTCGATAGCCATAAACGCCACCGCTTTCCAGCCAGGAGTGTTTGATCAATCCAAGCAGTCGCTGATCGTCCTTGGCTCGCGCAGATTTTGGTTCTGATAGCCACGCGTAGTAGCCGCTGGGATGAACCTTGAGCGTCAGGCAAAGCCGTCGAATCGCGTAATGACCCGCTTGCTGCTTAATAAAGGCGTACTTCAGCCGCACTCCTTGGCAAAGTACGCGGCGGCCTTTTTTAAGATGTCTCGCTCCTCCGTCACCCGTTTCAGCTCGGCACGTAGACGACGAACCTCAGCGCTCTGATCATCCTCCTCAACGCGCTGTTCCTGAGGCTTGGTGTAGCGCTTAACCCAGGCATAGAGGCTGTGCACAGACACACCCAATCGTGCAGCCACCTCCGAGACAGGAAGCTGCTTTTCGGTCACTTGCTTGACCGCCTGGATTTTGAATTCTTCGGGATAACGCTGGTTGCTCATGG
>NZ_JAKNQP010000037.1:0-1104 GCF_022662455.1 Pseudomonas sp. TREG-RG-20F-10-E-6-01
CGTTCGGCGAGCAACTGACCATGGACGTCGTAGGCGAAGCGCAGGGCTTGGGAATTGCCAAAGGGTAGGGATTTATTTGATTGTAAATTTAAATGTTCCCCACTTAACTGCTCATCAGCATGCTTGGGTGATGGTATGGAAGGTCTTTTTATCTTCATCAAAAAAAAGGTAAGCCTGTGCGCTGTCGTGGCTCAATTCGCTAATGTCGAGCTGCCCCACGAAAACCATCGGCTTTCCGCTTTCTATTGGCCATTCGGGGCTTTGAAGCCATTTTGGCTGTGTTTTCAAACACCGAAAATCAGTTTTTATTTTTTCCTTCAACCACGATTGCAAATCTTTCGGACTCAGGTTTTTTTGCTCTTCGATTAGGTTCGATAGATAGTCGGATGATAGGGACAGCCACTTTGGTTGAACTTTTAGCGTCAGGTTAAATAGATTTTCGTACTTTTTTTCCACCGTGTGAGTAATGCCATTCTTGCTCAGAACACCCGACAGAAGCGTTTGAACATTGTAAATGCACTCAAAATTTCGAAAGTCCTGACTGATTGCATAGGTATAGAGATCAGGTTCACTGACGTACGCTGGCAAGTTTTTCTCACCTTTCAGCAACGCTTCGACAGTTGCATCTGCGTAGACATTTTCTTCGAATTCCTTGGGTGAAATAGAGCCTTCGACGAATTTTTTAATGATGTCTATAGCGGTCATTACTTGCTTCCTAAATGTCTGAATTCATCAAGTGCTGCGTGCTGCTCGCGAGTGACCTCACGCAGGTTTCGAGGATTGTTCACATCCCTACCACCGTTTCTTTGAGGGTTGTGGTGATGCAATTCCATTGAGTTGCCGTTGGCGTCCAGGGGTGCCGAACCACGCTTCATACGGCTCATGTTAGACGGACTGAATTCGCCAGATGTTTTTGAAGCTTCATGGCGGTTTTTCCAGTACCGATTTCTTACCACATCCCAAGCCGGAGCTTTGCCGTTAGGCAACGGTTTGTCTATGGCTTGGCCGCGTTTCCAGCGTTTGAACTGAACGCAACTCCAACCCCAAGGATCGATCCAGCCGACGGGATTTGGGCTGTATTGATAGAGGTTCAGTCCTCCCGCC
>NZ_JAKNQP010000038.1:0-733 GCF_022662455.1 Pseudomonas sp. TREG-RG-20F-10-E-6-01
GGTCACTTTGAGCAATGGCTCGGTGATTACCATCAAGGCCGGAGAATCGGTTGGCACCGTGGTGGTGGATACGCCGGCTAACGACGTTTACAACAATGGTTCGACTGTCAGCACCACGATTACTGGGGCAACGGGCGGTAACTTTGAGAACCTGGTGCCGAGCACTGCGCCTGCGGTTACTACGATTACTGATTCGGTTGATACCACCACTGTTACGTTGACGGCGGGCGAGACTGTCACCGAAGGCGGTCAGATCACTTACACCGCGACACTGACCAACCCTGCACAGACGCCGGTGACGGTCACTTTGAGCAATGGCTCGGTGATCACCATCAAGGCGGGTGAGTCGGTTGGCACGGTCGTGGTGGATACGCCGGCTAACGACGTTTACAACAATGGTTCGACTGTTAGCACCACTATTACTGGGGCAACGGGCGGCAACTTTGAAAATCTGGTGCCGAGCACTGCGCCTGCGGTCACTACGATTACTGATTCGATTGATACCACTACCGTCACGTTGACGGCGGGCGAGACTGTCACCGAAGGCGGTCAAATCACTTACACCGCGACGCTGACCAACCCTGCGCAGACGCCGGTGACTGTGACGCTTTCTAATGGCCAGACCATCGTCATCGAAGCCGGCAAATCTGCAGGCTCGGTAGTCTTTGAAACTCCGGCTAACGACGTCTACAACAATGGTTCGACTGTCAGCACCACTATTACCGGTGCAACT
>NZ_JAKNQP010000039.1:0-645 GCF_022662455.1 Pseudomonas sp. TREG-RG-20F-10-E-6-01
AAGTGCCCGGCAGGCCGCCGTAGATCACAACGCCAGCTTCTTCGTAGATCTTGTTGGTGATGGCTTCGTCGACGATGTCGAAGTAGGCGCTGGAGTGCATGACCCACAGAGCAATACGGCCGAACTTGTCGCCGAACTTTCGCATACCGCGAGTCAGCGTCTTCTTGCCGTCGGTTTCGATGTTGGCCGAAACCACCATGTCAGCGTTGGAGCCGATGGCGGCACGGAGGCCAGCAGTTGCGTACTGGATGAAGCCTTCCAAGGTCGCATCAGCAACGTCGGCGCCGACGATCTGGGAGAACTCCTCGACCGGACGACCGCGGCGCTTGAATGCCTCTTCGGTGGTCTGATACGGGCCGTACTTCCAGGGAGCTTTGACGCCGACAGCTTCGCCGGCGCTGATCTTCTTGGCAGTTACCTTGCCGTCGGAGTTGACGTCGCGATGCTCCAGAGAGCCGCTCAGCTTGTAGAGCGCGCGCTTGCGGAAGTCGCCTTCGATCAGCTCGTTGTCCAGCACCATCGCGCCGTTGGACGATGCGTTGAACACATCCAGGTTGTCCTGGACACGCTCCAGGTATGCGGTTTGCGCCTCATCGTTGTAGATGATCAGGTCGCTGTTAACGGTTGTAGCCATGGGGTCAATCT
>NZ_JAKNQP010000004.1:0-486178 GCF_022662455.1 Pseudomonas sp. TREG-RG-20F-10-E-6-01
AGATACGGCAGAGCAAGCAGGCCAATCGCTACGCCAAATTATTGATTCCGTACTGGAAATCAACGACCGCAATATTCAGATTGCAACCGCTTCCGAGGAGCAAGCTCACGTCGCACGTGACGTAGATCGCAGTCTCATCAGCATTCGTGACCTGGCAATTCAAAGCACTGAGGGTACCCGCCAGACGTTGACTGCAAGCAATGAATTATCACGTCTAGCAGTCAACTTGAATGACTTGGTTCTCCGATTCCGGACCTAAAAGCTGGATCAAGCACAGTGCGTTCATGGCACAGAGTTACCAATCAACAGTGACACGCTCAGCTACAGACAGCAGGGGATAAAAATGGCTTCTCATGAGATTGCCTTGCACTCTGTGCTGAGCGCAGATGAACGCTCTGAAATAGCTGAACTGGAGGCCACAAGCGCTATTTTGCAGCTTGTTACGCGCCTTACAGGAATGCGATTTGCCGGGATTGCCAAATTCACGGAAAAGGACTGGATAGTTTGCTCAGTTTTCGACCCAACCCATCTAGGGATAGAGGCTGGAAATATCCTGGAGTTGGAAATCACCCTCTGCAGCGAGCTGAGAAGAAACCCCAAAGCCCTCTTCATTCCAAAAATCAGTGGCGATCGCAGATATTCAGATCGCCATGTCGTCAAGCGATACGGACTGGAAAGTTATGCAGGCGCTCCTATCTTCCTTCCTGATGGGCGACTCTTTGGTGCTTTATGCGCGCTGGACTCACGCTCAATATTGTTTGAAGACCCGGATCTTGAGGAGACTTTAGTTTTATTCGCCAAGTTAATAGGCTGCATTTTTTTCACCAACCTTGCTGCTGAACAAAAGCCGGCAAGTCCTTGTCAGGCTTCGTAGAACTAATTGATTTAATCGTCAGCGTGCAATAGCGCGAACGTATGCCTGGCAGGCCCGAATGGCAGCCCCTACGCAGCGTACCAACATACCGGACACCGCCCAGATCTAGGGAGCGAGATGGGCAGCGCTGCAAGCCTACCTTGCAGTCCCCCCCAACCTCCTGTCCAACCGGCAGTTGGTCAGCGATGTAGCGTTCAGCCAAGGGCTCGCCTGCGCCGAGCATTCCGCCAACATCAGGCCTCACAAAAACAAGAGATTTTCACGGCGCCTGGCTAACCATCCGAAAAGCCACCTCCAGGCATACGCTTAAGCATCACGTCTCAAGTTTTTAAACCGGCTGCCATACATGCGTTCTCATTTGCCTGCTGCGTCATGCCCGTTGAGGCTTGCTATCGTCCAGGTTTTTGCTGCCAAGCAGGACGGACAACGGCAGTTAATGACGTAGACTGTTAAACTCGCCCTTTCGAATTCCATGTGTGATCAGCGCAGGAGGCTTAAATGTCTGTCCTAACCCGCAACAATGTACGCGTCCACGGTTCAGGCCCTGTCACTCTAGTTTTTGCGCATGGTTTTGGGTGTGATCAGAACATGTGGAGACTCGTCGAGCCGGCATTCCGCGACAACTTTCGGACGATTCTTTTCGACGTTGTAGGCTGTGGGAAGTCAGACCTCTCAGCCTATGAGGTTGTGAGGTACTCATCATTGAAAGGGTACGCGCAGGACATCGTGGAGATTATTGAGGAGTTTGCGGACTGCCCGGTCATATTTGTTGGGCATTCTGTCAGCGCTATGGCGGGCGTAATCGCCGCGAATAAGCGGCCTGATCTATTCGGGGCGCATGTCATGGTTGGGCCTTCACCGTCGTATATCAACGATGGTGAATATTTTGGTGGTTTCAGCAGGGAGGACATCGACTCTCTTCTGGAGACGTTGGAAAGCAACTACCTTGGCTGGTCGAGCTCCATGGCCCCCGCCATCATGGGCGCGCCTGGACAGCCCCATCTTGGTGTCGAATTAACCAATAGCTTCTGCCAGACAGACCCTGATATTGCGAAGCGGTTCGCCAGGGTGACGTTCCTATCTGATAACCGCACTGACGTGGCCAAGCTACTGGCGCCGGCGCTGATTATTCAGTCATCCGACGACATCATTGCACCTGTCGAAGTAGGTCGTTACCTCAACAAGGTGATCCCGGATAATCGTCTTGAGGTGATAGAAAACGTGGGGCATTGCCCGCACCTGAGTGCCCCTGATCTATGCATCAATTCGATCCAAAGCTTCATTGCAAGCGTTCAGGGTCGAATTGCTCATGGCGGCTAATGACGACCCAGTCCCTGATGCCGACATGCTTTACGAGCACGCTCCCTGCGCCCTCATTATCACCAGCAAGGCCGGTTTAATCCTTCGCGCAAATGCCACCTTCTGCGAGTGGTTGGGATACTCCAAAGATCAGTTGGTTGGCCGACGTAAACTACAAGAGTTGCTGACTGTCGGAGGACGAATTTTCCATCAAACTCACTGGATGCCTTTGCTTGAGATGCAGCGTTCCATCTCCGAGGTAAAGCTTGAGTTTGCGACGTCTGAGGGTAAAAAATTACCGATGATTCTCAATGCAACAAGGCGGGAACACCTTGGCGGCATTTTCGATGAGGTTTGCGCGTTTGTAGTGATCGAGAGGCATCGATTCGAGCAGGAAGTGCTGATTTCCAAACGGCAAGCTGAGGAATCGCTCGAAGCTCACCTAGCTCTTCAGCGGGATTTGTCGGTTGCCGATGCGAGGCTGCGAGTTGCTCTAGAGTCGGCCAAGATGCACGTTTGGGACGTCGACCCGGTGACACTTGAGCGTCGTTACGATAACAGCGTCGCGCAATTGCTCGGTTACCCGTCAAACCAAGATGTTTCAGCGTCAGTTTACTCAGACCTGATAGACCCTAATGACCTTCCAAGAGAGGCCGAGTTATTTTCGGCGGCTCTCGGATCGGTAGCTCAGGAGTATCGCTGCATTTATAGATTGAACGGCGTTGACGGCGTTCAGCGCACGGTACTCTCCACTGGGCGTGCGGCATTCGACCCAAATAACAAGCTCGTTCAGTTTGTCGGTATCCTTCATGACATCACAGACGTAAAACGGGAGCAGGCAGCAGCAGAAGACCGTGCTCTATTCTCTGAGCAAATGATTGGGATAGTGAGTCACGATCTGCGTAATCCCCTATCGGTGATCTCAATGGCCACCGAGGTGCTGGAGCGGAATGATCTGTCCCCCAGGCAGCAGAAATTGGTTCGGCACACTCAGGAAGCGGCGCAAAGGGCACGCAGGCTTATCAACGATTTGTTGGATTTCACGCAGGCCAGAATAGGGCGCGGTATTGGGGTTACAAAAACGACTATCGACCTACACCTGCTGATCGCTGCGGCTGTCGAGCAGCTTCGAATCGTTTATCCCAAACGAGAGCTTCTGCATTCAACCAATGGCCAGGGTCTATGCATGGCTGACAGCGATAGGCTTACGCAGCTTGCAGGTAACCTTATATCCAATGCTGTTACATATGGAGCGGTGGATCGCCCGGTGACAGTAACCTCCTCCATTACGGAGCAAGGTTTCGAGCTGGTGGTGCACAACTGGGGTATACCGATTCCTCCAGACTTCCTCGCCACGGTCTTCAGTCCGATGACTCGTGGTGTCAATCTTGCGCAAGATAGTCGCAGTGTTGGATTGGGGCTTTTCATTGTCCGCGAAATCGTGAAGGCACACGGCGGCACGGTGTCGGTTAGCTCAACCATTGAAAGTGGGACAGAATTCAAGGCTACTTTTCCGTTAAAGTAAGCCTGTGACCCCTGTTAAAAAACACTTTCGCCAGCTGCAAAAAGCCCAGCGCGGGCTGGGCATTGACGGCTGTTAAGCTCCGATGCGAGAAAGCGCTGGAGCGTTCCAGCAAAGTCCGTCGGACAGACCCTTTTCTTTTTGCCCTGCGCAACTCCCCCCGCGTCCCGCCGACCGACGATCACACTCGCATCCTGATCCGCTACAACTCGTTACCCACCAACGCATCACGCTCAACTTTATAAAAAACGGTCTCTTGGGGGCGCCCGGCGACATCCTTCGTCGCGGAATGCGACAACCGCCCGCCGATTTTCTGCATGGCCCGTTGTGAGCGAATGTTCTGAGCGCCGATATGGAACCATACGGTGTCGACCCAGCGAAATGCGTGGTCGAGCATCAGGCGCTTGAGTTCCCCATTCGCCGCGCCGCCCCATTTTTCGCGGGCTAAAAAGGTGTACCCAATCGCAACCTCACGTTTTTCTTCACTGAAGTCGTAGTACCGAGAACTGCCTATCACCGCATGACTGGCACGGTCGATCACCACCACAACGCTCTGCGACGTTAATGCCTCGTCGAACCACTCACGAAATACCGGCGCCTGATAGCGGGTTGGACTCGGGTGCTGAGCCCACAGCAAAGGATCGGCGGCGACGCGGTACAGGGCTTCGAAATCTGCGCTGTCCAACGGGCGCAACTCAAGCGTGTGCCCGACGATGGACGGCGGAATGGGCAGCGATTGCATCGATGTTTCTCCATAAATTCGATGTGGGCGGGTCGTGACGCGTAGGCCGTTAGCATCGCAATAACCAGCCTGTTTGCGCCAGGCCGATGAGCAGCCAGGCAAACATCACTCACGCTTGAACACTCAAAAACCTACAATAGATTTTATGTAGAATCTATTTAATGGATGTTTGCAGCCATGCCTCTTCATTCTCGCTTGAGAAATTCCTCTACGAACACGACCCAACCGTCGTGCTTGACCTACGATTAAAGGCCTGATGAGGCCGAGGTGATGCGATGAGTTTGAATGACAACATTATCGGGCAGCTGGGCTTCGGCACGGCGCCGCTGGGCAACATGTTCCGCGCCATTGACGAAGACGAGGCGGCCGCTAACGTCGCTGCCGCCTGGGCTCAAGGCATCCGTTTCTTTGACACAGCGCCGCTGTATGGCGCCGGCTTGTCCGAGACTCGCCTGGGCAAACAGCCCCGCGTATCCGGCGGTTGCCGCACACTGTTTGAAGGGTACGACCTACAGCGTCGCCCTGGTTGAAGGCAGTAACGAATAAACCCTATTGATCGGAGAGCGACCATGCACCCGCATAAAACCGCAATTGTGTTGATTGAATACCAGAACGACTTCACCACCCCCGGCGGAGTGTTCCATGACGCCGTGAAAGACGTCATGCACACCACCAACATGCTGGCAAACACCGCTACCACGATTGAGCAGGCACGCAAGCTGGGCGTGAAGATCATCCACTTACCGATCCAATTTGCCGACGGCTATCCTGAGCTGACCACACGCTCCTACGGCATTCTCAAGGGCGTCGCCGACGGCAACGCCTTTCGTGCCGGCACCTGGGGCGCCGAGATCAGCGACGCGCTGACGCGCGAAGCCGCCGACATCGTGATCGAAGGCAAACGCGGGCTGGACGGGTTCGCCACCACCGGTCTGGATTTGGTCCTGCGCAACAATGGCATCCAGAACCTGGTCGTCGCAGGCTTCCTGACCAACTGCTGCGTCGAAGGCACGGTTCGATCAGGGTACGAGAAAGGCTATGACGTGGTGACCTTGACCGATTGCACCGCGACGTTCAGTGAAGAACAACAGCGCGCAGCCGAGCAGTTTACCTTGCCGATGTTTTCGCAAACGCTGCAACACACAGCGTTTCTGCAGGCGCTGAACGCCGAATGAAAAAAGGGGCGACTCAGACTGAGTCGCCCCTTTTTTTGTGCATGCGTCACTCGGTCGGCGCGTACTGCATTTCACCATTACCAAACGACCAGTCTTCGCGCTTCACATCCACCAGGCTGATCCACACGTCTTCCTTGCGCAACCCGGTCCTGGCGTGAATGCCTTCGGCGATGAATGCATAAAAGGCCTTTTTCACGTCAATGCTGCGCCCGGCGTTCCAGGTCACCTGGATAAACACAATCCTGGGCGTGTAGGTGATCCCCAGATAACCGGCCGCCGGGTACACCAGTTCATCCTTGGCATGACGGTTGATGATCTGGAATTTATCGTGCTCAGGCACGTTAGCAACGCTGGTCATCGCCGCGTAGACCACCTCGCTGATGGCCGTCGCGGTGTCAGTAGAAGTGTCGGCGGCAAGGTCAATTCGGACTAAAGGCATGAACATATCCTTAACAGGGTTGATCGGCCATCCACACCGGCGGCCAGTGATACAACGCTAGTCGCCACCACAAGATTCATCAAGCGCATAATTTTCCAAAAGATGATGAGTATTTCGCATGCTACTTCAAGACTTGAAGGCCTTCGTCACCGTGGTCGATAGCGTGTCACTGACCAAGGCAGCGCAAACCCTTTGCCTGACGCAGTCCGCGGTTTCTCGTCGCATTCAGCACTTGGAAGAAACCTTGGGCGAAGCATTGTCACGCACTGCAGTTCCGAGCCCGCGTTAAGGCCGCACTCAAATCATCGGCGAATGACTGACGACCCGCAGCGCCAGGCCCTCGTAGGCATCCAGCGTGATCGTAAATTCACCCTCGGCAGTGAGGTCGCCCTCAACCCGTTCATTGATGATGTCCACCACCGGCCCCGGCGCGATATTGGGCAGGTGCAGGGTTTCGGTGATCGCGCTGTTGCTAAAGTTGAGCGCGGTAATCTGCGTACCCTTCCCGGCTGGCAACTCGTGGACCATGATCAGCAAGCCGGGATGCTCGACGTCCGGCACCAGAATCTGCCGGCTGGCGGCGATGCCATAGGCACTGCGCACCGCGAGGATTTTTTGCAGCTGCGAGGCAAACGACTGCGGATCCTGCAACTGCTGGTTAAGGCTGCCATACAAGGCTTTGGAGCGCGGCATCTGCCCCGCCGACAGCTCGGCCTCGGGGTTCAGGTCCACCAGGTCGTAAGCGCCGCGATGCACCCAGCGGGTATCGCCGTCGGCCATCAAATGCGCGACTTCATCGGCCGCCAACGGCAGTGCGCCAACCAGGTCCCAACCCGACAAGGCAAACACCCCAGGCTGCATGGCGTTGTACATCACCAACAACAAATGGATCTGCCGGATCTGCTCGATATCGGCCGGCGTAATCGCCTCCAGGTCACGAATCCCCAGCGCTGCAGTGATGATGCTGGCGGTGGTGCAGGACACGCCATTGGTGACGAATTTGAGGTTGTACGGCGCATGTTCGCCGGTCAGGCGTTCGTACATCTGTTCGCGGATATGCTCACGCAAAATGTTGCCGGGGAAAGTCTGGCCCTGGTAGAGGTAATTGTCGTGGGCGTGCAAGGTCCAGAAATGAACCAGCTCCAGGGTCAGTTCATCGTGGTTCTGCAACGCATGAATCAGGGAGCCTGGGTCGATGCCCTGGCTGTGCATCTCGCGCAGCATCAGGCGCAGAAACTCGGTGTCGCCCATCAGCAACGCATGCTGATACGCCGGGCGCGTGATGAAGTCATAGGACAGGTCCGCGCCGCCGTGTGACATCGAGGCGATGTCGTCCACCGTCAGGTTAAGCTCCTGAAAGCTGAACCCACCGGCCTTGCGAATCGCGCCGCCGAGCAACTGGTTGCCGGTAATCGACAGCGGATGGCTCTCCGACCAGGCACCGCCCTCGAGCTTGCGCTCCACCCCCAGAAAGCCGTTGGCATCCAGGCGCAGGATCTTGGCGCCCATCACGTCAATCGCATGCAGGGCGTCGCCGATGATCATTTGCTGCGCGGCGAACGAAGGGTCCAGCCAGTTCAGCGACGGCTGGCCTTCCTTGAAGTAATGCAGGTAGACCCAACGGCGCGGCTTGCCATCCACGCCGACCACCACCGGGGTAGCGCTCCAGTCGGTTTCCTTCACGCCGGGCTCAAAGAAGATCACCCGCTGCAACTGGCCGACGATGTAATGCTTGTCGCGCAGCGCATCCACCTGCACCGGGCTGAGGTTCTGCGCGTCCCGGCCTTCGGCGACATCGGGCAACATCGGCCAGTCTTCTTCGCGGATTTCCACCATGTGGTAGAGCCCGGGATAGTCCTCGTACGCCATCTCGGCCAGGCGAAAATCCGCGCCCTTGCCGGTGTGGGATGGGATCACGTCGTCGATGATTACCGCATTGTGCGCAGCGGCCATGCGCGTCAGCGCCTGCAGCTGCGCCTCGGTGCCCAGCTGCGGGTCGATTTCAAAACTGATGCGGTCAAAGTTGCCGTCGATGGTCGGCGTATGCCGCGTACCAGAGAGCCCGCCGGATTTTTTCAGTGGGCCGTTGTGAATGCCCTGGATGCCGATCTTCGACAACGCGTGCCACAGGCTTTCATCCCCCAGCGCCTCCAGCACCGTGCCGTTTTCACGGGTCACGATCGAGGCCGGGTAGGCGGTAAACCACACCGACGACAAGGCTGAAGCATCACGCGGCCGGGTATGCGCATACGGCTGCTGCCACAATCGCCCTTGCCCCGAATAGAGCTTGGCGCGCTGGCGCGCCGCGTGCAGCATCGATTGCTCAACCAGCCAGTTCACATGATCGTTGTCCGCCGCCGTCATAAGCCCGTTACCTGTGTGCGTGAAAAAGTTATCTGTAAGCATAGGAGCCGCCACGGGTGCGATTCGTTGCATTGCAATTTGCACTGTCCGTGCAGCGCAGTTCCTAGGCGTTGAATCGCGCACTCGACTCGCCGGGCGCATGAGCAAAATCACGCGGCGTCATTGTGGCCACCGGGAACCGCCATCTAGTCGCTCGCCGCGTGCGCGCTGGCAACAGCGCGGGCGCTGCTCGCGGCGAAGCTCAATGGCTCAGGTCTCACGCACGGCCTTGCGTCGCCTGCCGATACTGCCTCGGTGTAAACCCGGTCAACGCCCTGAACTGGCGCGTGAACGCGCTGTGGTCGGTGTAGCCGCATTGCAGCGCGACCTCGGTGATCGGCAGTTCGGTATGCAGCAGCCGGTGCGCGTGTTCCAGGCGCACTTTCTGGATCATCTGCCGTGGCGTGAGGTGGAAAACGCGTTTGCAGTAGCGCTCCAGCTGCGCCACGGAAATGCCGGCGATGCGCGTCAGTTCACCGAGGCTGACGCGCCGGTTGAAATGCGTGCGGATGTGCGCGTCGACAGCGGCCAGGCGCTGGTACGCCGGGTGCGTTTCGCTGGCTGACTGCAGGTCGACGGAGATGCCCGCCAGGCCGATGATCTGGTTTTCATCGCTGTACAGCGGCCATTTGTGCGTCAGGCACCAGCCGGGTTCGCGCGTGCCATAGAGGTGCAGTTCCAGCTGGTCCTCAAGCACAAACCCCTGTTCCAGCACGCGCCGATCCTGTTCGGTATAGCCCGGCCCTAGTTGCGCGGGGAACACCTGCGCACTGGTCTTGCCCAGCAGCGGTTGCAACTGCTTGAGCCCGCAGCGCTGCACCAGCGTGTGGTTGGCGAGCACGTAGCGCGCCTCGATGTCCTTGATGAAGATCGCGGCATTGGGGATCACGTCGAGCATCGGCAACAGCTGCGCCACCCCGGCCAATAGCTGCTGCATGTCGTGGGGACGATTGGCCTGAAAAAGGCTCGCAAATGCGCTCGGCAGCATGAACTGGACTCCCCTGTTTTCGAGCAGATTGCCCCATGCCGAAGTGACTGTCGAGCGCGGCAAACTGTGCCGAATTCGTCATCCACACAGGCGCAAAACATCAATCGCCACGCCCTTGATGCGTTCAGGATAACGCCACTACCTGCCTATCCAATAACTCACAAGAAGGCGCCGCCATGTCTGCTCAAGGCAAGTTCAAGAAACAACTTTCACTGATGGACCTGACCTTTATCGGGCTGGGCGCCATCTTCGGTTCGGGCTGGCTGTTTGCGGCCAGTCACGTCTCGGCCATCGCCGGGCCGGCGGGGATTTTTTCCTGGCTGATCGGCGGTTTCGCCGTGCTGCTGCTGGGCATCGTCTATTGCGAACTCGGCGCCGCCCTGCCCCGTGCCGGTGGCGTGGTGCGTTACCCGGTGTATTCCCACGGCCCGCTGTTGGGCTACCTGATGGGCTTTATCACGCTGATTGCGTTTTCAAGCCTGGTGGCGATTGAAGTGGTCGCTTCGCGCCAATACGCGGCCGCCTGGTTTCCCGAACTGACCAAGGCCGGCTCCAGCGACCCCACCACCCTGGGCTGGCTGATGCAATTGGCGCTGTTGTGCCTGTTCTTTGTCCTTAACTACCGCAGTGTGAAGACCTTCGCCATCGCCAATAACCTGGTGAGCGTGTTCAAGTTCATCGTGCCGCTGCTGGTGATTGGCGTGCTGTTCACCTTCTTCAAACCGGCGAACTTCCAGGCACAGGGTTTTGCCCCGTTCGGCCTGTCGGGCATAGAGATGGCGGTGTCGGCCGGCGGCGTGATTTTTGCCTATCTGGGCCTGACGCCGATCATCTCGGTGGCCAGTGAAGTGAAGAACCCGCAACGCACCATTCCGATCGCGTTGATCCTCTCCGTGCTGCTCTCGACGGCCATCTATGTGCTGCTGCAAACCGCGTTCCTCGGCGGCGTGCCCACCGAGATGCTCGCCAATGGTTGGGCGGGGATCAGCAAGGAACTCGCGCTGCCTTATCGCGATATCGCCCTGGCGCTGGGCGTGGGCTGGCTGGCGTACCTGGTGGTGGCGGACGCGGTGATCTCGCCCAGCGGCTGCGGCAGTATCTACATGAATGCCACGCCACGCGTGGTGTATGGCTGGGCGCAGACCGGCACGTTCTTCAAGATCTTCACGCGTATCGACGAGAAATCCGGCATCCCGCGCCCGGCGCTGTGGCTGACCTTTGGCCTGTCGGTGTTCTGGACCCTGCCGTTCCCCTCCTGGGAAGCGCTGATCAATGTGGTGTCGGCCGCGCTGATCCTAAGCTACGCCGTCGCCCCGGTGACCGTCGCCGCGCTGCGCCGCAATGCACCGGGCATGCCACGGCCGTTTCGGGTCAAGGGCATGGCGGTACTCGGCCCGCTGTCGTTCATCATCGCCGCGCTGATTGTGTACTGGTCTGGCTGGAGCATCGTGTCGTGGCTGCTCGGCCTGCAAATCCTCATGTTCGGGGTGTACCTGCTGTGCGCACGCTGGGTGCCGACCGCACACCTGAACATCAAGCAGCAAGTGCGCTCATCGGCGTGGTTGATCGGCTTCTACGCGGTGACCCTCCTGCTCTCCAAACTCGGCAGTTTTGGTGGCCTCGGCGTGCTCAGCCACCCGTTTGACACGCTGATCGTCGCGGCCTGCGCCTTGGGCATTTATTACTGGGGCGCGGCCACCGGCGTGCCTGCCCACCTCGTGCGCCTGGAACACGAAGACGACGAAAGCGAAGTCGCCAACGAGCCCCGGCACAGCACGCTTTTGTCCCCGGCCACCCACTGAATGGAGCATTTTATGAAACGGTTGCACGTGATCGACTCCCATACCGGCGGCGAACCCACGCGCCTGGTGCTGGACGGCTTTCCCACGCTGACAGGCAGTAGCATCGCCGAGCAACTGGAGAACTTGCGCACCGAGCACGACCTGTGGCGCCGCGCCTGCCTGCTGGAACCGCGCGGCAATGATGTACTGGTCGGCGCGCTGTACTGCGAGCCGGTCACTCCGGGTGCAACGTGCGGGGTGATCTTCTTCAACAACACCGGCTACCTCGGCATGTGTGGCCACGGCACCATCGGGCTGGTCGCCTCGTTGCACCACTTGGGGCGCATCGAGCCCGGCGTGCACAGCATCGACACGCCGGTCGGCCCTGTAACGGCCACCCTGCACGAAGACGGCGCCGTGACCCTGCGCAACGTGCCCGCCTATCGCCATCGTCACCACGTGGCGGTGGACGTGCCAGGCCATGGTGTGGTCCACGGCGACATTGCCTGGGGCGGCAACTGGTTTTTCCTGGTCTCGCAGCACGGGCAAACGCTGGAGATGGGCAACGTCGACGCCCTCACCGACTACACCTGGACGATGCTCAAGGCCTTGGAAAACCAAGGCATCCACGGCGCCGATGGCGCGCTGATCGACCATGTCGAACTGTTCGCAGACGACGCCAACGCCGACAGCCGCAACTTCGTGATGTGCCCCGGCAAAGCCTACGACCGTTCGCCGTGCGGCACCGGCACCAGCGCCAAGCTCGCGTGCCTGGCCGCCGACGGCAAGCTCGCGCCCGGTGCAATCTGGGTGCAAGCCAGCATCACCGGCAGCCAATTCGAAGGCCGCTATGAATGGGACGGCGAGCGCGTACGCCCGTTTATCACCGGCCGCGCCTACATGACCGCCGACAGCACCCTGCTGATCGACACGCAGGACCCTTTCGCCTGGGGCATCTGAGCCCCGATTTTTTACTGAACGCTGCAAGGAGTTAAAACAATGAGCGACAACATTTTCACCGGTTGCATCCCCGCGCTGATGACCCCGTGCACGCATGAGCGCACGCCGGACTTTGACGCCCTGGTGGCCAAAGGGCGCGAGCTGATCGATATCGGCATGAGCGCCGTGGTGTACTGCGGCTCCATGGGGGACTGGCCGCTGCTCACCGAGGCCCAGCGCCAGGAAGGTGTGGCGCGCCTGGTGGCTGCCGGTGTGCCGACCATTGTCGGCACGGGTGCGGTCAACAGCCGTGAA
This sequence comes from Pseudomonas sp. TREG-RG-20F-10-E-6-01, assembly GCF_022662455.1. NCBI lineage: Bacteria > Pseudomonadati > Pseudomonadota > Gammaproteobacteria > Pseudomonadales > Pseudomonadaceae > Pseudomonas > Pseudomonas sp. TREG-RG-20F-10-E-6-01. The sequence continues at coordinate 12,478 of NZ_JAKNQP010000004.1, forward strand.
GCGGTGGCCCATGCAGCGCACGCGGCCAACGTCGGTGCCCATGGCCTGATGGTGATCCCGCGCGTGTTGTCACGCGGTGCGTCGGCCACCGCGCAAAAAGCGCACTTCTCGGCCATCCTCAATGCCGCGCCAAACCTGCCGGCGGTGATCTACAACAGCCCGTACTACGGTTTTGCCACCCGCGCCGACCTGTTCTTCGAACTGCGCCGCGAACACCCTAACCTCATCGGTTTCAAGGAATTCGGCGGCGCTGCCGACCTGCGTTACGCGGCTGAAAACATCACCTCCCAGGACGATAACGTGACCCTGATGGTCGGCGTCGACACCCAGGTGGTGCATGGCTTCGTCAACTGCAACGCCACCGGCGCCATCACCGGCATCGGCAATGCGCTGCCGCGCGAAGTGCTGCAACTGGTGGCCCTGAGCAAGCAAGCCGCCAAAGGTGACGCCAAGGCCCGGCGCCTGGCCCGCGAACTGGAAGCGGCGCTGGGCGTGCTGTCCTCCTTCGACGAAGGCTGCGACCTGGTGCTGTATTACAAGCATTTGATGGTGCTTAACGGTGACCGGGGTTACGCCCTGCACTTCAACGACACCGACGTGCTCAGTGATGCGCAGCGGCGTTATGCCGAGCACCAGTACGCGCTGTTCCGCCAGTGGTACGCCAACTGGTCGGCCGAACAGAACCTCGCCTGAGCCCTGCGCGCCGCTGTGTTTCTCACAGCGGCCAACCCTCATTTTTCCAGGACGACCCCATGACTCTGACGGGCAAGATGCTTATCGGTCAGCAAGCAATTTCCGGCCATCGCGAAGCGATTCGGGCCATCAATCCCGCCACCGACGCGCCACTGGAACCGGCTTACGCCGGCGGCAGTCGTGAGCATGTCGAGCAGGCGTGCGCCCTGGCGTGGGCTGCGTTCGACACGTATCGCGAAACCTCGCTGGCCGAGCGCGCCAGCTTTCTGGACGTCATTGCCGACACTATCGAAGCCCTCGGCGATGAGTTGATTGAACGCGCCATGGCCGAAACGGGCCTGCCGCGCCCGCGCATCCAGGGCGAACGCGGCCGCACCTGCGCGCAGTTGCGTAGCTTTGCGCGCACCGTGCGCGCCGGTGAATGGCTGGGCGTGCGTGTCGACACCGCGCAGCCCGAGCGCCAGCCGTTGCCACGTCCAGACTTGCGTCAACGGCAGGTGCCACTGGGACCGGTGGCCGTGTTTGGCGCGAGCAATTTCCCCTTGGCGTTCTCGGTGGCGGGCGGTGATACCGCTTCGGCCCTGGCGGCCGGCTGCCCGGTGGTCGTCAAGGCACACGGTGCCCATCCCGGCACCAGTGAACTGGTCGGACGCGCGGTGGCCCAGGCGGTGAAGGCCTGTGGTTTGCCCGGCGGGGTGTTTTCACTGCTTTACGGCGCGGGCACGGACATCGGCATCGCGCTGGTCACCGACCCGCGCATCAAGGCCGTGGGCTTTACCGGTTCGCGCACCGCGGGTATCGCATTGACCCAGGCGGCGCAGGCGCGGCCGGAGCCGATCCCGGTGTACGCCGAGATGAGCTCGATCAACCCGGTGTATTTGTTTCCTGCCGCGTTGCAGGCACGTGGCGAAGCATTGGCGCAGGGGTTTGTTGCGTCGTTGACTCAGGGCGCCGGGCAATTTTGTACCAACCCTGGGTTGGTGATTGCCGTCGCAGGCAGCGCACTGGATGCTTTCATCGCCAGCGCAACGCAGTTGCTGCGCGGTTGCGCGGCCCAAACCATGCTGACGCCGGGCATTTTCCACGCCTACCAAAGCGGCGTGAGTACGCTGGCCGAACATGCCCGGATTGCAGCAACAGGTCAGGCGGCCGACGGCTCCAACCAGGGGCAGGCGCACCTGTTCGTCGCCCCGGCCCACGACTTTTTGCGCAATCAGCACCTTCAAGCAGAAGTCTTCGGCGCCGCATCGCTGGTGGTGGTGTGCGCCAGCGAAGATGAAGTCCGCCAGGTCACGGAACACTTGGAAGGCCAACTGACGGCCACACTCCACTTGGACGATGCGGACATGGCACGTGCCAAAGCCTTGCTGCCGGTGCTTGAACGCAAGGCCGGGCGCTTGCTGGTCAACGGCTGGCCCACGGGTGTGGAGGTGTGTGACGCCATGGTCCACGGCGGGCCCTTCCCTGCCACCTCGGACTCACGCAGCACCTCGGTGGGCACAGCGGCGATCCTGCGGTTTTTGCGCCCGGTGTGCTACCAGGACTTCCCCGATGGTTTGTTGCCTTGCGCGCTGCAACAGGGCAACCCGTTGCAGTTAAGGCGTTTGCTCGACGGTCAGAGAGAGGCCTAGGCCATGTCCGATTCCAACACTGCAGACACCGTCGTCATCGGCGCCGGGATCATCGGCGTGGCCTGCGCGTTGCAATTGGCGCGTCAAGGCCGGCGCGTGGTGGTCATCGACCCGCAGCAGCCCGGTATGGGCGCCTCCTATGGCAATGCCGGGCACTTGGCGACCGAACAGGTGTTTCCGATTGCCGACGTGTCGATCCTCAAGCGCCTGCCGGCGATGCTGATGGACCCCATGGGCCCGCTGCGCCTGGACTGGAAATACCTGCCGCGCGCCCTGCCCTGGTTTGCGCGCCTGCTGCTGAACCTGCGCCCGGCGCGCTACCGGCGCACGGTCGCAGGTATTCGCGCGCTGAATGAAGCCAGCCTGGCGGCGTGGCAACGCTTGTTGCAGAGCATCGACCGGCCACAGTTGTTGCGTCCAGACGGTTCCTTGCTGGTGTTTGAGCGCGCCGCGTCAGCTGAGGCGATCGATGCATTGCGCCTGCGCATGCAGCAGCAGAACGTGGCGGTGGAATTCTGGCCAGGCGAGGCGATACGCCAGGTGGCGCCGCAACTGAGCGAGGCTATCCGAGGCGGCCTGTTTTTCCCCGCCACCGGGCATTTTATTGACCCGTACACCGTGGTCTGCGCACTGGTGAGCGCCGCCCAGGCCAGTGGCGTGCAGTTTGTGCAGCAGCGCGTGCTGGATGGGCGGCTGGAAGGCGCTGGCGTGTCGCTGATGACCGATCAAGGCGTCGTCACCGCGCGCCAGGTGCTGATCGCCTGCGGTGCTCACTCGGCCAGACTCACCGCGGCACTCACGGGTAAAACAGTGCCGTTGGACACCGAGCGCGGCTATCACTTGATGCTGCCAAGGGAGCAGCACCGCCTGCCGTTTGCCGTCACCTCGTTTGAGCGCAAGTTCATCATGACGCCCATGAGCGATGGCTTGCGCCTGGCCGGCACCGTCGAGTTCGCAGGGCTCGAGCGCCCGGCGAATATGCAGCGTGCCTGGCAATTGCACCGGCTGAGCCAAGGGTTGTTCCGTCAGGACCTGAACGCGCAGGACGCGACCGCCTGGATGGGGTTTCGCCCTTCCCTGCCCGACTCATTGCCGATCATTGATCGGCTGTGCGACGGCAAGGTGTTGCTTGCCTTTGGGCACCAGCATTTGGGCTTGACGCAAGCGGCGGTGACGGCGGAGATCGTCGCGCAACTGGCCGCCGCACAACCCTCGCTGTCCGGGCTGCCCACGCTTGCGCCCTATCGACTGGGGCGATTCTGAGCAACGCTGCCGGGTGCCGGCCTCAGTGGCCGGCCCTGGAGGCGTCCGATAAGGCATCCGCCATCTGCTGAATCTCCTCGCGCATCCATAATTTTTCCAGCCAGCCGGCGGGGATGCCTTGGACGCCATAGTAGGCGCCCGCCAACTGGCCCACGATGGCAGCCGTGGTGTCCGCATCGTCACCCAGGTTTGCAGCGGCGAGCACGGCATCGGCAAAGCTGTCGGTGTGGTAGAAGCACCAGAACGCGGCTTCCAGCGAGGCAACCGAATAGCCGGAACCGGCAATCTCGCCACGCGCCTTGTTACGGTATTCGCCGGCGGCGATAGCCAGCACTTTGGGCGCCGTCAGCGCACTGTCCGAGACGCGCAACACCTCGTCTTTGGGTATGCCGCTCAAGGTCTTGCAAAGCGCCTGCGCGAGCACCACACAACACTCGATGGCCTCTGGAGCCGCGTGGGTTGTGCGTGAACTGTCGATGGCAAATGCGCGCACACGTTGCAGGTTCGGGAAAAAGAACAACACCACAGGCGCGAGGCGCATCATCGAGCCATTGCCGGCCGAATACGGGTGTGTAGAACCGGCAAATGGGTCGCCATGCTGCTGGAAAGCCGTCAAGGCCTCGCGCACGGTCATGCCGATATCAAAGCAGTCTCCCGTGGCACTCAAATAGCCCCATTGCCACCAGTTCAGGTAACGGCCCATCTGATCCTTCGCATCAAAGCCGCCCTTGCTCAGCAGGCTTTCGGCCAGGCACAGGGCCATCGATGTGTCGTCCGTCCACTGGCCAGGCTTCAGGCTGAACGGCCCGCCTCCGACCATGTCCGTCACGGCGGCAAATGTGCCGCGGGGCATGAACTCAACCGTGGTGCCGACCGCGTCGCCACAGGCCAGCCCAAGCAGGCTGCCACGGTAACGGTCTGACAGTGTTATAGGCATCGGTACTCCTTGATAGAACGTCGTCCAGATAGACAATCAACGCGCGCAGACTACTTGACCAGCCGCTTCTCCTTGGAGGGGCGATAGCCGAAATACGCGCTGTAACATTTGCTGAAATGGCTCGGCGAGACAAAACCGCACGCCACCAGCACGTCCACTTGGGACAGTTCGGTGTGCTGCAACAAGCGCCGCGCCTCGGTGACCCGCAGTTCCATGTAGTAGCGCTGCGGCGTGGTGCCCAATTGTTCCTTGAACAGCCGCTCCAGCTGACGGCGTGAACGACCGGCGTAGACGGCCAACTGGTCGAGTTCCAGCGGTTCTTCAAGGTTGGCGTCCATCAGCTTTACCACCTCACGCAGCGGCGCACTGACGCAGACATTTTCCGTGGGTTTGATGCGTCGGTAACGCGACTCCTCAAACGCCAGAATGTCTTCAATGCCCTCGACCAGCGCCTTGCCGTGCAGACCCTTGATCCAGTCCAGGGCCATGTGAAACGCGCCTGAGGGGCTGGAGGCCGTCAGGCGGTCACGGTCGATCACATAGGGCTCGCTGGTCACTTGAGCGGCCTTGGAGACCTCCGCCAGCGCCGGGCGATGTTCCGGGTGGATGGCGCAGCGATAGCCCTGCAGCAGGCCGGCGCGGCCGAGAAACCAGGCGCCGTTCCACAACCCGGCAAGGGCGACAGCCTGTTCGGCGGCGCTGCGTAACAGCTGGCTGAATTCGTCATCGGCCTTGAGTTCGGTACGAAAGCCGCCGCACACCACCAACAGGTCCAACTGCGGCAACGCCGACACGTCCAGGCGTGCATCGGGACGGATCACCAGGCCCAGGTCGCTGATCACCTCGCCGTCGCCGCAACCAAACGTACGGGTGGAAAACAGTTCGGGACGCAGCAGGTTGGCGGTGATCAGCGTGTCGAGGGTCTGGGTGAATGCGGGCAGGGAGAAGTGTTCGAGCAGCAGGAAGCCCACACGGGTAACCGGCGGCCGCTGCTGGGGGGAGTCATTCAGGTAGCGCAGGTTCTTGCCTTGCATGCCACCGCTGAATTGGCGTCTTTCCATCGAGGGTTGGCCCACGCTTATTGTTGATGCAGTGGGCGCTATCTTAGGGGCAAATGCAGGCGCTGTCCCTCGGCATTCCCCAGGCGTGGTGCCTGGGCGTGCGGTTGCCCCGGCGGCGCTGTTGAACGCCAGCCGCGTGCCTGATCTTTAGAAACCCGCCCGCCTTCCAGGCCTGCTGCCGGGCAGGCGCGGGGCCATCTGATACGGTTTTTTCTTTGCTATCTGCGTCTGTATCGAAAACGCCTCGAGGCGGACAATGGCGCCAACCCGACATTCCTGTCGCTCCCTTCCCTTCGGAGGCCTTATGACCAAGATGGCACTTTTCCTGTTCGGCTTTTTGGTGTTGACCATCGGCATCGGCTTGCTGGCGACCATCTCGCCTGTGTGAGTGCGTCACCGTCTCGAACTTTATCAACTCGCAAAGAGCATCGGGTACAGCGACACCACCAGCAACCCGGCCATCGACACGTTGAACAGACGCAACCAACGCGGTTCACGCAGCACAGTGCGCAGGCCAGTGCCGCAAACCACCCAGACACACACGCTGGGCAAGTTGACCACCGCAAACACCAGGGCAATCACCAGCACGTTGGTCACATAGCCCTCGGCCGGCGTGTAGGTGGTGATCGCCCCTAACGCCATGATCCACGCCTTGGGATTGACCCATTGAAACGCCGCCGCCCCGAGGAAGGTCATGGGTTTGGCGTGTTCGTTTTCGCTCTCGGACATGCCGCCGGAGGTTGCAATCTTCCACGCCAGGTACAACAAGTAAGCCGCGCCCACATACCGCAACAGGGTGTAGGCCCACGGAAATACCTTGAACACTTCGCCCAGACCGAGCCCCACCGAAATCACCAACAGCATAAAGCCGATGCTGATTCCCAACGCGTGGGGCATCGACCGGCGAAACCCGAAGTTCACGCCCGAGGCCAGCAGCATCGTGTTGTTGGGGCCGGGTGTGATCGAGGACACGAAGGCAAACAGCACGAAGGCTGAGAGCAGGCTGGTAGACATGAACATGGCGCGGCATCCAGACGGCGGTGGTTGCCTGCGACAGTAATCGGTTGCAGCCCTGGCTGCCCCGTACAGCTAGGGTCGGATCGAGGAATACACTTTGGCGTTGTCGAGAAACTCGCGGGGGATAGGTCCACCAGATCCACACGGCCACGCTGGCAAGTACGCCGACGATCACAAGCATCAAGGTTTCTCCGGCAGTGGCGAGTGGATTGCTTTCACTGACCGGTATATTGCTCACGTTGCTTGAATCTGCGCTGAACGCATCACAAAAGGCCAAGCCATGAGTGTCGGCACAGCGCCGTGGTTGAGTTGCGGGTATTGAGTGACACTGACCGCCGGTCAGGCAGAAAACGGTCCCCACTGAAGCGCCGGGAACCGTTTTGGGCGTGGCTGACAACCTGCGGTCTCAGTTCTGCGGCCGTTGTTTGGTCGAGTCCAGTTCGGCTTTTTTAGCGGTGGAAATTTCAGTGATCTGCGCAGACTTGGCGATGGCCATGTCAAACGTGTCCTGCATGGTGGCGATGGCATCGGTCGCCGTGCCCTTCAGCCCGCCATTGGCTGCCCAGTCGAAGTTCCACACGCCGGACAGGTTGTCGGCGCCGGCCACGTCGTGGGTTTCGATGGCGGTGAATACATCCGGGTGTTTTTCCATGTACTTGGCAGCGTCGGAAACGTTCGCTGGCACCTTGCCTGAGGCATTGCTGGCCAGTTGCGACAGCTCCTGCTTGGTGATGGCCGACTTGCCCGTCTGGCGCATGTAATCGGCAATGACCTTGCTGGACTTGGCAATGTTCAACTTGTCGTCGAAAGACGACGGCGAGGACTTTGGCGTGTTCGACCCGCCAGACGCGGGCGTTACGGTAGTAGACATCGGCGCTGCTCCCTCAATGGAACGAATGAAATCGTCGTGCTGACGATACCCCGATGCGGACGTTAGCATGGGCAAAGGGCCATTCCCCATGCTTCACAACATTTCACAACGGCTGGCCGATTTTCGCGGCATCTGGGCACAGGTCATCCGCAAAAAAGCGCGGCGGCAGACCACTCGTACAGCACGTGTCGACACTGCGCAGACCCCCAATCGCCGCCGCCCTTAGTGCTGCGTTCAGCCCTGACGCACATACGCAAACATATGCGGCACATAGTCCGCTTTGCCCAGCGGCACGCCGTTATGGCGCAGGATGTTGTAGGCGGTCATCAGGTGAAAATAGAACTGCGGCGTGGCCCAATTGACGGCGTATTCGTTGCCGGTCATCTGGAAGGCGATACCGCCGGGGAGTTCGATGGCGATGGATTCATCTGCCCGACGCTCAATCACGCTGCGATCTGCGCCGGCGAGCACTGCCAGCGTTTGGTCGATCAGTGAGCGCGCATCAGCCATCGAGGTCGGTGCCTGCAGCGTCGACAGCGGCTGCCCGCTTAGCCGGTCGACCGCCTCGCGCGCCTGGGTGCAGGCGTAGCGAACCTGAGTCGCCAGGGGGTGCATGTCGGGTGCCAGGCGTGAATCGAGAAGAACTTGCGGGTCGAAAGCCAGCGCTGCAGCGTGAGCCTCACCTTTGGCGAGCAGGCCTTTGAGCGAGTTCAGCATCTGGGCGAAGCAGGGAATGGTAACGGTATAGAGCGACATCGTTGCGTCCTTGTCTGGGGTTGAACATCACATCACGTAGCGATCACGCCGCGTTGCTTGACCAGGCCTTCGAGGGTAAACCGGGCCTGCATCAGCACCACGTCGCGCACCAGTTCCATTTCCTTCTGGTTGACTTCGGCCCACTTCAACGCCTCAAGCAGCTTGGGTTTTTGCACCCGGAATGCCAGGCCCTGGGTGAACAGTGCCATCGAATGAATCACGGTGCGCTCGTCCTCCACCGCAAAACCGGCCAGGCGCGCGATCAGTTGGCGGATAACCCGGCCAATGCGCGCCTTGAAGCGATCCTCAAAGGCGGTTGTCGCGCTTTCTGGACACAGGCCGGCCTGGTGGCGGTCAAGAAACGCACGCCAGGCGGTGGTTTGCGGGCTGTCCTGGATGGTGGAAACCACCGTACCGAGGATGCCCAGCGACACGTCGATCAGGGTTTTATCGTCCGAGGCCTCATCAGCCAACGCGCATTCGGCGGCCTCCACGCACGGCGCCATCTTGCGCCACAGCAGTGTGATCAAGTGCTCGACACACTCCAGATAGATGCCTTCCTTGCCGTCAAAATAGTACTGAATCGCCGGCGCGTTGACGCCCGCGGCCGTGGCGATGTCGCGGGTCGACGCGCCGTCGTAGCCGCGCTCGCCAAAGACCACGACCGCCGCGTCGACAATGCGCGCGCGGGTTTCTTCGCCACGCTGATAACCACCCTCGGCGGCAGGTTTATGTCGTGCCATGTGCAGCTCCTTTCGAATACCGGACCAAAATATACCAGTTGACAAAAATTCGCGAAAAATAGAATTTATTCCATCTGTTATAAATCTGGAGTGACCCGATGTCCGCTGCACCTCCCTCGCCTCAGGTCATTCCTGAAGACACCGTCAACCGTCAACGCGGCAAGGCTCGACGGATACTGCTGACCATCGCCACCGTCGCACTTGTGGGTGCTGTGGGTTGGGCTGCCTGGTGGTGGCTCACCGGACGTTTCATCCAGACCACCGACGACGCCTACCTGCAAGCCGACAGCATCAGTGTGGCGCCCAAAATCAATGGCTACGTGGCCCAAGTGCTGGTCAGCGACAACCAGGACGTAAAGCGCGGCGATGTGCTGGTGCGCCTGGATGCGCGCAAATACCAGGCCGTCAGCGATGAAGCCTCGGCAACCATTGCCGCGCGCACGGCCGACTACGCCAAGGCCCAGGCCGACCTGGTGCAGCAGGACTCGACCATTGCCGAAGCCCGCGCGCAGTTGCAAGGCGCCGAGGCCGATGCAAAACACGCACAGACCGAAGTCGCGCGCTACGCCCCGCTGGCGCGTTCAGGTGCCGAGCCGGAAGAGCGCCTGGCGCAGCTGAATAACCAATTGGCCCAGGCCCGCAGCACCGTGGCGGCCAAACAGGCCGCCTTGCGCTCCAGTCAGACCCGCTATGGCACGCTTGAAGCACAACTCAAACAAGCCCAGGCGCAACTCGGCGTGGCCAAGGCCAGCGAGGCGCAAAGCCAGCTGGACGTGGATGATGCAGTGATTCGCAGCCCGCTGGACGGGCGCGTGGCCGACCGCGGCGTGCGTGTCGGTCAGTACGTGCAGCCCGGCACTCGCTTGCTGACAGTGGTACCGATCAGCGCGATTTATCTGACCGCCAACTACAAGGAAACCCAGATCGGCGACATGCGTCCCGGCCAATCCGTCAGCGTGCACGTGGACGCGCTGCCAGGGCGTGATCTGCAAGGCCATATCGACAGCCTGTCTCCGGGCACCGGGGCGCAGTTCGCGCTGCTGCCGCCGTCGAATGCCACCGGCAACTTCACCAAAATCGTGCAACGCGTACCAGTGCGCATCTCGCTGGACATACCCGATGAGGTGCGCGCGGCGTTGATGCCTGGCCTGTCGGCAACCGTTGACGTCGACACCCGCACCCATGCCGCGGACGCCAATCATGGCTGAAGCGCGGATGGCCGAGGCCGCAGAAAAACCGCGCAACGCCTCGCTGACCGACTGGATCGCCGTGGCTGCCGGCGCACTCGGCGCCCTGCTGGCGACGCTGGACGTGTCGATCACCAACTCGGCGCTGCCACAGATTCAGGGGCAAATCGGCGCAACTGGCACCGAAGGCACGTGGATCGCCACGGGCTATCTGATGTCGGAAATCGTCATGATCCCCCTCGCCGCGTGGCTGACCCGGGTGTTCGGCCTGCGCCGGTTCCTGATCGGCACGGCCTTGATGTTCACTGCGTTTTCGATGTTCTGTGGCCTGTCCTCAAGCCTCGGCGCCATGATCGCCGGGCGCATCGGCCAGGGCTTCGCCGGCGGCGCGATGATTCCCACCGCGCAAACCATCGTGCGCACGCGCCTGCCGCCGCACCAGTTGGCCATCGGCACCACGATGTTTGGCATGACCGTGATCCTCGGCCCCTTGCTCGGCCCGGTCATCGGCGGCTGGCTCACGGAAAACATCAACTGGCGCTGGTGCTTCTTTCTCAATCTGCCCATCAGCATCGCCCTGATCACCCTGCTGATCACCGGCCTGCCAAGCGAGCGCATGAACCTGCAACGCTTCATCAGTGCCGACTGGTTGGGCATCCTCGGCCTGGCCATGGGCCTGAGTTCGCTGACGGTGGTACTGGAAGAAGGCCAGCGTGAGCATTGGTTCGACTCGCTGCTGATCACGTGGCTGAGCATCGCCACGGTGATCGGCTTTTTCCTGATTGCTGTCGGGCAGTTGCGCTCGAGTACGCCGATCGTGCGACTGCAGCTGGTGCTGAACAAAAGCTTTGGCAGCGTGCTATTGATCGGTACCGCCGTGGGCGCCGGGATTTATGGCACGGCGTATCTGGTGCCGCAGTTCCTGGGCATCCTCTCGGGCTACAACGCGCAGCAGTCCGGCGCGATCATGTTGCTGTCGGGCATACCGGCGTTTTTGCTGATGCCCATTTTGCCGCGCATGCTCGGCCGTTATGACCTGCGCTGGATGGTCGGGGCCGGGCTGTTGCTGTATTGGGCCAGCTGCTTTGTCGACACCCAACTCACCACCGAGAGTGTCGGGCACGACTTTGTCTGGTCGCAGCTATTGCGTGGTTTTGGGCAGATTCTGGTGATGATGCCGCTCAGCCAACTGTCGATGCGTTCGGTCGAGACCCGTGACGCCGGGGACGCCGCCGGGCTTTACAACATGTCGCGCAACCTGGGCGGCACCATCGGCCTGGCCCTGCTCGGCGTGCTGATGGACCGGCGCAGCCATTTTCATGACGACAGGCTGCGCGAAGGCATCCAGGCCAACAGCCAGTTGGCGCAAGACCACATGGCCAGCCACACCGCCAGCTACCTCGCGCAAACCGGCGATGCATCGACGGCGCAGGTGCAGGCGTTCGCACAACTGGCCAATGACATTGCGCAACAAGCCTCGGTGATGGCCTACAACGACTCGTTTTATGTACTGGGACTCGCGATGCTGGCGTGCCTGCCCCTGATCTTCATCCTGAAAAAGCGCACGGTACAACGATGATTCCTCGCACCCTTCCCCTCCTGCTGACTGTCGGCCTGTTGTCGGCTTGCACCGTCGGCCCGGATTACCACGGCGCCCCCAACGTCGCGCCAAAAACCCTGGCGGCCGGGCACCTGCCGCACGCTGACAGCGCATCGGCAAGCACTCCCGGTGTCGCGCAGTGGTGGCGAACCCTGGGCGACACGCAACTGAACCAGCTGGTGGAGCAAGCCCTGCAAAACAGCCCGGACATTGCCACGGTCCAGGCGCGCCTCAAGCAGTCCCGCGCAAGCCTCAGCGGCGCGCAAGCCAACGCGATGCCCAAGGTCACTGGGGATGCCGCGATGCTCAAACTGCGCTCCCCGGACACCTCCGCGCTGGGTGGCAACAATGGTGGTGGCCGCGGCCCGTTGAGCCTGTACCTCGCCGGTTTCGATGCCAGCTGGGAGGCCGACCTGTTTGGCGGCACACGCCGTGCAGTCGAAGCCGCCCAAGCCGAGACCGACGCCTCCCAAGCCCAGCTGGCTGACGCCCAAGTGCAATTGGCTGCGGAAATAGTGCAGGCCTACACCGACCTGCGCGACCAGCAAGCACGCCTGGCATTGGTCGACGCCAGCGTCGGCATCGAAAACCAGGCCCTGGACCTCACCCAGCAACGGCGCGAGCGCGGCGTGGCCTCGCAACTGCAACTGGAGCAGGTACTGACACAGGCCCAAAACACCCAGGCCCAACGCCTGCCGCTGCAAGCCGCCATCGTCGAATCGCTCGACCAGCTTGGCCTGCTCTGCGGCCTGGAACCCGGCGAGCTGGACAGCCAACTGGCCACCGCGCAGCCCCTGCCTTCTATCCCGGAGGCGGTGCCGGTCGCCGACCCGGCCGCACTCTTGAAGGCACGCCCGGACATCCGCATCGCCGAACGCAAACTGGCATCGAGCAATGCCCAGATTGGCGAGAAGACCGCAGACTGGTTTCCCAAACTGAGCTTGATGGGTGACCTGTCATTCTCGGCCGGTGACCCCGGGCACCTTGCACGCAAGGACAACGGCACCTGGTTGATCCTGCCTCGGATCACCTGGAACGCGCTGGATTTCGGCCGTGTTGCCGCCAGCGTCAAAGGGGCAGAGGCTGGACGGGACGAGGCCCTGGCCAACTATAAAAGCGTGGTGTTGAGTGCCTTGCGCGATGCCGACGTGGCGTTGGCGCGTTACGGGCACCAGCGCCAGAACGTGCTGCTGTTGCGCACGGTGGAATCTTCCGCAGTGCGTGCAGCCGACCTGACGCGTCAGCGTTACCGTGCAGGTACCGCGAGTACGCTGGATTGGCTGGATGCGGAGCGCACGCGCTATCAGGCACAAGAAAGCCGGATTTCCGCGGACGCAGAGTTGCTGAAGGATTTTGCGTCGCTGCACAAGGCGCTGGGGCTGGGATGGACACGGTGAGCAGGCGATTGACGGCAAATCAACTACCATGAGCCTTCATTCATGGCCACCGGCTTGCATCCGATGAGAGACTTACCGCCCACCGCCACCTTGCGCGCCTTTGAGGTTGCCACACGGCATGCCACCTTCACCTCGGCTTCGCAGGAATTGCATGTCACCCAAAGTGCTGTCAGCCATCAGTTAAAACACCTTGAAGCGATTTGGGGTCTGGAGCTTTTTCAGCGCGGCAAGTCGCTGACGTTGACACCCGCCGGCGCCGCGCTTGCGCCGATCGTGCGTGAGTTTTTCATGAACCTGCAAGCCACCCTGTCTGACCTTCGGGAACACAAAGGCCGGGTGCGCCTCAAGGTCAGCACCACTTACTCCTTTGCGCTCAAATGGCTGCTTCCCAGGTTGCCGAGTCTGTCGCAGCAGCACCCGGAAATTCTGATCACGCTGGAAACCAGCGACAAAGCCATCACCTTTTCCAGCAGCGAGTCTGACGTGGCGATTCGCCTGGGCAATGGCAATTATCCGGGCCTGCACTCGGAGTTTCTGCTCAGGGAACAGATTTTCCCCGTGGCCAGCCCCGATCTCCTGCACCGCTTTGGCATGCCACAAACGCCTGCGCAGTTATTGCGTTACCCATTGCTGACGCGCGACGGCGCAGACTTGGTGCCGAAGTGGGAGGCCTGGTTCCAGCATGTCGGCACGGGCATCGCGGCGCTCAAGGAAAGTGTGCGGTTTGCAGACACCAACATGACCATCGAGGCTGCGCTGCTGGGCCAGGGCGTCGCGCTTGCGCGCAGCGGGCATGTCGAAGCGCAGATCCGCGACGGCAGTTTGGTCAGGCTGTTTGATGTGCCGTTCGACTCCCCGGTGGCCTACTATTTTGTCTGCCCAAAAGGCATCGAATCGCAGCCCCACGTCGTCAGTTTTCGTCACTGGCTGATGGAAGCGTCACAGCAGGCTCAACTGAGTTACCGCTAAAGCATGAACGTTTGCTCATGCCAGGATGAGGGGACTTCGCTTTAGTGCAGGCGCGCCGTTGCTTAGGATGGCGCATGCCTTTTCATATCGTTTTGCTCATTCTGTTCGCCGCCCTCCTGCACGCCAGCTGGAACGCGCTGCTGCGTGGCGGCGCCGACAGGTTGTGGTCGATGACGGTGATGTGCCTGGCGGTGGCCACTGCCAGCGTGCTCATCGCGCCGTTCCTGGCGCCGCCCGCCCGGGCCAGTTGGTGCTACGCCGGGCTGTCGGCGGTACTGCATGTGGGCTATAACCTGTTTCTGGTACGCAGCTACAAGGTTGGCGACCTGGGGCAAACCTATCCGATTTCCCGCGGTTCCTCGCCTATTCTGATCGCCCTGAGTGCTGCGGTTTTTGTCGGGGAAGCAGTCACCGGCGCTGCGCTGCTGGGCATTGCGCTGGTGTCTGGCGGCATCATTTCCCTGGCGCTCAATAAACGCAGGCTTGCCGTTCCCAGCCTGCCGTACGCATTGGGCACTGGGGTTTTTATTGCGGCTTACAGCGTGACCGACGGTGTTGGCGCACGGCTGTCTGGCGCGCCTCTGGCGTATACCGTGTGGATGTGCGCGTTGTGGGGCGTGTTGATGCCTCTGGTGTATATCGGTTTACGCGGGACGCGCAGTTTGTTCAGCTGGCGGCCCGGTGTCGCGACGGCTTTGGGCGGCGGACTGGTCTCGCTGCTGGCCTACGGGATCATCATCTACGCCATGTCCACTGCGCCCATGGGCGCGGTGTCTGCATTGCGTGAAACCAGCGTGTTGTTTGCCGCGCTGATCGGTTATTGGTTTCTCGGCGAGGCATTCACGCTGCGCAAGTTTCTGGCCTGCGCGGTGATCGCGCTCGGCACTGTACTTATCGGCTGAGGCCGTCCGTTGCTGTCACACAGTGAGGTTTACGCGTTATGAGCACCCTTCCCCAGGCCCCTGTCATCCTGATTACCGGTGGCAGCCGCGGCGTCGGTGCGGCCACCGCACGTCTGGCCGCCGCGCGCGGCTACGATGTCGCGATCAGCTACGTGTCCGACGAGGCCGCCGCCCTGGCCGTGGCGAACGACGTGAAAGCCGCCGGACGTCGAGCGCTGGCGGTCCGCGCAGATAGCGCAGAGCCGGAGCAGGTCGCGGCTTTATTCGCCGCGATTGACCGCGAGTTCGGCCGCATCGATGTGCTGGTCAACAACGCGGGCATACTCGGCCCACAATCGCGCCTCGAAGACCTCGACTTTGCACGCATGCAGCGCATCTTCGCGGTCAATGCCATCGGCCCGATGCTGTGCGCGCAACAAGCGGTCAAACGCATGTCCCATCGCCATAACGGCCGCGGCGGCGTTGTAATCAACGTATCTTCCGGGGCGGCTCGGCTCGGCAGTCCGAACGAATATATCGACTACGCTGCCTCAAAAGGCGCCCTGGAGACGTTCACCATCGGCTTCGCCAAAGAAGTTGCGCGAGACGGCATCCGCGTCAACTGTATCCGCCCCGGCCATATCTACACCGACATGCACGCCAGTGGCGGAGAGCCGGGTCGGGTGGATCGGGTCAAGGACTCAATCCCCATGGGCCGCGGCGGACAACCCGAAGAAGTTGCGCGGGCTATCCTGTGGCTGGCGAGCGATGAAGCGTCGTTCATTACCGGGACGTTTCTTGACGTCACCGGGGGCAAGTGAGGGCAGGACGCACGGGATTTCATGAGGCATTTGGGTAATCCCCCAGACCTGGCTGAAAGAGGGGTGGGGGTGAATGGATTGGACTTCAAGCAATGTCAGGTAGGTAGCAGATGGAAGAGTTTATGCAGGGGCTCGATGGGCTCAGGACTGCGCAGCAAGAACTGTTTTATGACCTTGAAGATGCGGCGGCGGTTATCGGCTGGTCAGTGGTTGAACTGAAGGCCATGGCCGGCACTGGCAGGACGCCGGCCGAAGCGGTGGCGTTGATGAAAATATGTGCGTTGCTGACAGCTCAGCAGGGGAAAATTTGCCTGTATGCAGATGAGGTCAAAGCGCAGCGTATCGCCAGATCCGAGGCCCAGGCTTGATCGCTATTCAACGCGCAGGTACTGGCCCATCAGTCGAGGATGACATCGCCGCCCTCGGCCCTTAAACGGGCAAGATTGTCCTTCATTTGCTGCAACCGCTCTGGCGAATGCCCTTGCCACTGGGCCACTTCGGCAACGACCCGCAGTGGATCGCGGGAGCGATAGGACAGCGTCGGATTGCCGGGAAACTTCTTATCCGTGACGTTGGGATCGTCCACGATCGGGCCCGTGGGCTCTACGACATAAATGCGTTCGCGCTCATCGCCAAGTGCCAGTTCGGCCCCCCAGATAGCGGCGTCCAACGTGCCCGCAAACCCGCAAAATAGACCCAGGACAGCGCACGCCCTTCGGTGAAATTGGACGGATAACCGACGCGGATCATGTCTCCCGGCTCGAGGTCAGCCCGAGTGCCGTGAAAGAACTGTCGCGTAAACATGCTGGCGGCGTTTGACATGGGCTCGCTACTCCAAGGATGCGTGGTGCCAGGCCCGCCCGTCTGCAGAGCAAGGCATGCCCTTCTTGTAACTGACAGTCAAACGCCTAAGCAACCTTACGAGGACAGTCCAGCCCCCTGCCGTCAGCCTTGCAATGCAGATAATCGCTCCACAGCCTGAACGCCCGTTGCTGCCTGGCAAATGCCGCCTGCCATTGTTCACCGCCAATCTGCTCGACGGGCGTCGCCATCATCTGCTCCGTTGCCAGGTCCAGTTCTTCTACGAGCTGGCGCCCGTTAGGCATATCCAAAATTAGAGATCGCATAGCTACCTGTCTTATTTGTTCTGTAGATCGACCTCTGTATCCCTTTGATAGTGCGTGGGTTCCGACGAACGGTTACATTTTCTTACAGGTTCAACTGCGAGGGTTCGCAGGCGATGACAGTGCGGGGGTCACCGACGAGACACACAGACAAGTAATGGAGACGGAGAGACAAGAGATTTCTCTCTGGAACTTTTTGTAACATTTTATAATTGACGCTTGTTAACAGCCATCGCGAAACAACAGCGCAGGTTTATCACTTGCGCTGTTAATTGACGATAGCTGAACCGCATAAGCGCTTAATTCACGTGTTATAGGCAAAAGGATAAGGAACATGTCACTGCACAAGTTATTTGCACTGGTCATCACTGTGGCATTGTTGGGCGGCTGCAATGCGCTCGCAGGCAAGACCAACATGTTGAGCGATGATGACGTGAAATCGCAAAGCGCCGGCGCACTGGGCTACGCCCCTGCGGACCTGACTATTGTCAATCGTCAAACCCAGGGCACCAACACCTACGTATTGCTGAAAACCAACGATAACAAGCAATTCAATTGCATTATCAACGGCGGCAATATCTTGACCTTCGGCATGTCCAACCCACCCTCTTGTGCGAAAAAAGGCGAGCAGATAAAGAGCGGGCCGTTTGGGGGATGACTGTCACGCCAACAACAATGGCGTGATCAAATTGGCTCTCGCTGTCAGTCTTTTTATAGTGCAGCGTCAGTGTAAATCGCGTCACTTGCTTCCATGACTGATAAAGGAACGGATCTATTTAGTTGAATAGAGCCGTTCCTTTTTTACTTTGAAAGTTGCCTCGTGTTGTCATCAGGTGACGGTTACTCAATGTCTTCGCGAATAACTGCGCCTGCGCGGCGCAATTCATCCAGATACGCCTCGGCGTTCGCAAGTAGCTGGGGCCTATACAGCCCGGCGGAAAACGGGGAACTGCCGTTGAGGCCCGGCGCGGCTGACAGCGAAAGCACCACGCTCAAGCCGGTCGCCAGCTGCAAGGGAATACCGGGCTATCGCTCGCGAAACCGCTCAAGGCTGAGCGCAGTCAATTTGAAGGCAATAAAAAACCCCGTAGACGCTAATCTACGGGGTTTCTAAGAGTGGAGGCCGAGGTCGGAATCGAACCGGCGTAGGCGGATTTGCAATCCACCAAAATAGTGTTACTAATCAAGTAATTAGGCAGAATTCAATTCCGCGTCATCAATTTTTAATCGGCCTTAGAGGCCTCTAAAATCGGGCGGCTCTGCATCGATTGCGGAATGGATTTTGCGCATCGTCGCCTACTGTTGGATAGTCGATCCGATGATGCATAGGGCATAGCCCTCCTCCAATGCACCGGCCAGCTTGTCTAACCTGCCGTAGTCGCTTCGCTTTGTAGCAATTTGCGATTCCTGCCTGACAAGGGCACTACCGGTACTATGCTTGTACTTTTTTCGAAAGGAGTCGACGCCATGCCAGGTGATTATTCGCTGTCAGATGTAGTGGAGAGGATGTACACCAACCAGTTGGGGCTTGAGGCCGCCTTGATGGAGCTGACACTGCATGTCGAACTGCAGGGGGCGTCAGAGGTGGGGGAGAATGTCCGCGGAGCACTGCAAACGATTGGTGAAAACGCCGGCCATATCAAACAGGGCCTAGCCAAGCTCAAGGGTTCAAGTGCCGGCTAAGCCACTTCTATGTCATTTCAGTATCGCTGCCGGTAAGCCTGATGATGGGCAATATTAATTCTTCTGACTGACTGACTGCTTTCGGCCGATTAAGTCGGCCATGGTTTGCGCATCAGAAAAGTACGCGTCCGAGATTGAAATCTTTACTTTAGGCAGAGGCTTCCGGACTCGGATTTCACCTAGCAGCGTGCAAAAAAGGTGTTTTCGCCAGTCAATGATCAGGCAGTTTGGGCAGACCGACTTTTTCAACAGAATCGGCCAAGAGCGGTCGCTCGTGCAAAAGGGTCGTGGCAGCCCTGGAAGCGGCATTTCTAATTCAATTCACAGGATAGCCTCAAATTCGCCCATCCACGTTCGGCTAAGTGTCGGATCGAGACCACCACTCAACTCATCAAACCGCAAGCGCAGCCTAGATTTCCCGAGATCTATCGCTATGATTTCGGAGCAAAAGGCTGGTGCTGAGCGCGGGCAACGGTCATCCTCATAGCCGTATGTTAACCACATGTGATTCAAATTAAGGATAATGAGAATGGTACCAGCGAAAAGAGTGCGATCGGTTGGTTCTGTGGCCGGTGAGCTTATAAAAAAATCGAGAGAAGCAGCCCTCGCTTCAGTCCAGATATTCAACAACCCTGCGCTCACATTTAAATCCGAGATATTTATAGTTCTGATGATGATTTCTTGGACTTATCTGCTCCATGCTTTTTACCGTAAAAAAGGGGTTGAATATCGCTACTTTAAGTTAGTAGGGAAGCGGAAAAGATTTCAAAAAACTTCTAAGGGTGCTGTAAAGCATTGGGAGCTAGAGAAGTGTTTGAATCAAGCAGAATCACCAGTTGATGTGAGTGCTGCGAACAACCTCAGATTTCTAATCGGATTGAGGCATGAGATCGAACACCAAATGACGACTAGAATAGATCAATTGTTAAGCGCTAGATTTCAGGCTTGCTGCCTAAACTACAATGAACTAATTAAGTCGTTATTTGGTGATAGCTTTGGAATAGATAAGCATTTGTCTTTTAGCCTGCAATTCTCGTCATTAAACAAGGATCAAGTAGATAGACTATCACAAGCGGACGGCCTTCCTGAAAACATTCGTGCTTATATAACTGCATTTGATTTGACTTTGACCGATAAGGAGTTTAATGATCCAAAATTCTCATATCGTGTTTTTTTTGTTCCTAAAACTGCGAACCACAAGGGCCAGGCAGATCAGGTTATTGAATTCATTAAGCCGGGATCTGAAATGGCTCAGGGCATGAATACTAAGTATATTCAAATCAAAGAGATTGAGCGCCCTAAATTCTTACCTTCAAAGATTGTTGAAAAAGTAAAAAATTCGGGCTACCCACGATTCAATATGATGCATCACACCCAAATGTGGCAGTTCCACGATGCAAAGAAACAAGGGAAAGGTTTTGGTGTCACCGTAATGAACACGTGGTACTGGTATGAATCTTGGCTAGAAAATGTACTAGCCGAGTGCGAAATTCGAAAACAGGAATTCACCTAAGGTATGCGCCGCGTGGCGTTTCTGAATCGACAAAAGCTTGCCTATGAGGTGTCTACGATTTCGCCCAATGGCTGCTTTGGGTCGATTCTGTTGAAAAAGCCGGCCATGGTTTGCGCATCAGAAAAGTACGCCCCCGAGATTGAAATCTTTACTTTAGGCAGAGGCTTCCGGACTCGGATTTCACGTAGCAGCGTGCAAAAAAGGTGTTTTCTCCAGTCAATGATCAGGCAGTTTGGGCAGACCGACTTTTTCAACAGAATCGGTCGAAAGCGGCCGTCCAACAGTTCAGAATCGAGCTAGCCAGCAGCAACCCTGATGATGTTCAATATAAATAATCTGACAGACTACTTCCGGTCACAATCTGACTGGCATGGACAGCTTCGATCGACGGCGTATAAAGGCAGCCCTTTCTAAGACAGCGTGACGGAGGCAGCTTACAACGATCGCTAAAAGAAAGATTGAGTAGAACTAATGGCTTTGTAGGAATGCTTCTGCCTAAGATCAAGCATCCAGGTAAACAGAGCGACTTACCATGAAGTCATTGAGGCGACACCGTGACCGCCTACCCGTATTGGGTTGCTGGCCACAGCCATGCGTCAAAAATGATGCCGTCTGGCATATGTTTGAGTTACAGCTGAAGCCGGACGGGAATATTGATTGGTACCTTCGTCGCGACGAGGTCGCTCAGGGCGGCTTTGGTTCGATTATCTATCGAGATTACGACACTGCTGTCACGGAGGCCAAATCCACAAATCTGCTGCTTGAACATGCTGTAAACAATCTAACCTTGCCATTTCAACAGACCGAGTCGATGCGTTTGAAGGTGCAAAAAGCGCTGACAGCTGAAGAACGTTTGATGAGCGAGGAAAGGCTCATGTTGATGGAAGCTATCAAGCGTCATGAAGCGGACCCTCGACCTCGACAGGATGACCTGACTGTCTTGGGTGATAATGACGTCCTAAGAGCAGAACTTCATAAATGCCTACTGCAACACCCCTATGTTCAGCTGGTTTTCTTGGCGCGGTACGGCGTGCGTCTTGAATGCGAGGGGAATAACACTTGGCGCAGCTTTGGAGGTAATAGTCACAAGGTGGCCGTCTATGCTTACCGCGAGAAAATCGCGCGAGGGTTTGGGATGAGTGGTACCGACCACTGGGGCCGAACCAAAGCTGCAATTCGTGATGCCCTTCTTCCTCGCGCAAATAAGCTACTACATCTTTCAAGCGTAAAACTATTGCTCGCAGATGCCCTGCATCGAGGGCAGCGGGTTTTGATCGTGGGTAGCTTTGTGTTTTGGTACGAGAATAGCAATGTTCCGCAGTGGGTAGTGAAGCAAGTAGGTGCTTCAGGTAATTCGGAGACTGGAGAAGCGATGTGGCTTGAAGGTACGATTCTATCCAAGAACCATGGACGAATCGTTGTACTGCCTTACATCAAAGAGAACGGGGAGCAAGTGCAGGGACATACTAAAAATGCACCTCACGATGGTAAAGCTCTACCGCGTCACCGGAATGACTACGTGGACCTTCCATTTGAGGTTCTGAAAGGGGACCTAATGTACAGTCTATTCGGTGAATTGAATTACGAATAATAAATTTGCAGGCAAGATGATTTGACTAAGGTGTCCATTAATAAATTATGAATAAGTCGCTATTGTCGATAGCGGCTATTTAGCGTCTAAGAATTAAGCTGACCATTAGCCCTCCCCAACGAGGGTCAATCTTTGGTTTTACGGACACTAAAAACCCGCCGCTCAGTGAGCGACGGGTTTAAATTGTGGAGGCCGTGAGCAGGAACAACGGGGATGACTTATGACTCCAGTAACACGTTACCGGAAGATATAATTAACAACACGGATTGAGATCGGTACGCTTTCAAAAAAGCCCGCCCAAGGCCGCCGGCTCCCAGTTCATGATAACCAATTCGCCGCTGACCTCCGCTTTTCCCTGCCGCTGGTTGGTTGTGGTGTAACGAATGTCGAGCGCTTCAAAATGGAAGCCCTCGAACACCCGCCGAATGTCCGGATGATCGTTGATGCTGACCATGACCTTCCCTTTGCAGCGCCGCATGAAGTCAGCCATGCGCTCGTAATTCTCAAAGGGAAAATCCACGCCATACCCGGCGGTCTGCCAGTAAGGCGGATCCATGTAGTGGAAGGTATGGCCGCGGTCGTAGCGTTCGGCACACTCAAGCCAGCCCAGATTCTCAACGTAGGTGCCGGACAGGCGCTGCCACGCTGCAGATAGATTTTCCTCGATCCGCAACAGGTTGATAGCTGGACCAGTTGTCGCGGTGCCGAACGTCTGCCCGGTCACCTTGCCGGCAAAGGCATGGTGCTGCAGGTAGAAAAACCGAGCGGCACGCTGGATATCGGTGAGAGTTTCGGGACGGGTCATCTTCTGCCACTCGAATACCTGGCGGGAACTGAGCGCCCATTTAAACTGGCGCACGAATTCCTCCAGGTGGTTCTGCACGACGCGGTACAGCGTCACCAGGTCGCCGTTGATGTCGTTGAGGACCTCAACCGGCGCGGCCTGGGGACGCATGAAGTAGAGCGCGGCGCCGCCGGCAAAGACTTCAACGTAGCATTCGTGGGGTGGGAAGAGAGGTATAAGGCGGTCGGCCAGGCGGCGTTTGCCGCCCATCCAAGAGATGATGGGTGTGGACATATAAAAGCAAGACCTTTGCTGTATGGATAAACAGTGCTAGGCTCGCTCCGCTTTGTGCACGAAGCAGGAGCCATGGCTGGACTTGCAGGGACGTTCTGCGGGGAAGGTGGCCGGATTGGATGTTGACGCATCCTGCCCGGCCGCTCCTTTTACTTCGGTGTAGAAACTTCTTTTGCGTAGGACTGACAGGCCCGCAGGGCGATCAATCCTCGGTCGCCGGCATCGGTGATTCCGATAACTCGTTGAGCATGCGCTGGGTCAAGTTGGGCTCTTGTGGGGCCATGAACCACACGGCCGGTGGCGGTGGTGGTTGGCACTGAACAGCTGCCGGTGGTTTCGGTTGCGGCGAGTACGACTGACAGCCGCAGATCAGCAGTAGCCAGGCGATCACGCAGACGAGCTTGCTTGATTTGCTCATCGGTCAATTCCTTGTAGTGGGTTTCGTCTTTGTTATGCAGGCGGAGCTCTAGGGCAAGGCGCTTGTCCTGCTCTGTACGCAGCTGAGCAGCAAACGCTTGGGATATTTCGTTGAGGGTGTCCGCCTGCAGCCGGGTTTGCCGCTCCAGCACGCTGCCATAACGCCAGTCCTGAGCAGTCCAGGCCAATGCTGCAGATCCTGCGACCACCACCACTAACAGCAAGCTGATAGCAGCGATACGGAACTGCGCCGGGATCAGATCGAAGAGACGCATAACACCGCCCTCGCCCTGGCCCACAACTGCAGCCGATCCTCCAGGCCATTAAGGCCGCCGTTGATTCGGCGAGTGATCGTGTTGAACTGGTCCTGATCCGCGAGCGCATTCAGCCCGCTTACAGACCAGAACCATGCGGCAGACTCTGCGGCCCATTGGGGCAGTTCGAGTAATTCCGGCGTGCGCAGCAATCGCTCATCGCCGAACAGTGCCAGGCTGCAGCGCAGGTAGTTGTCGTGGCCGGTGATTTGAATCAACCCACGACCGCGATACCGCTGACCATCGCCGTCGGCCTCCGGCGTGTTACCAAGCTTGGCAGCCAGGGCGCCGGTGTCGTATTTGCTCAGGTACTGATCGCCGCCCAGTTCGCGGACGTACTGCAGCTGACCAGACTCGTGTCCCACCTGGGCGAGGAATGCCGCCTGGCGCTTCGGCGTATCGATCTTACGGTTGATCATGGCTGCGTTTAAGGCGGATACAAAAACGCCCGCTTGGCGGCGGGCGTTCGGGAGGATTTGCAGTAACTGATGTTCGGTGATTGGCATGGCTTTCTCCATTCAAAAAAACCGATGAGCGAACTCTGACGGTTGTTTCATTTTTTTTTCAACTTTGAGAAGATCACCCTCTCTACTAATGGCAGTAAGCCTTTATTGCTAGCGTGAGGACAGGAGGCTTTATGGAGCAAATTCGGCTGAACAAGGCTTTATTATCATTGAGTGCAGAGTTTCAAACCGGGGCTTCCCTGGTCGATATTCAATCTAGCGTTCATGATTTTGAAGCGGTGAAAAAGCTTGGGGAGTGCGGACTGCTAAATTGCAAAGTTGCCCTCCTTGATCAAGGGCAATATTGCATAACATGGACGTCAAAACTCCCTTTCACCTCGTCGGGACATATGCAAATTACCCGCATTAAAGCGAGTCTTGACGGCTCGTTTAGCGAAGTTAAAGCGCCCCCTTGTCGCTGGGATAACACTTTAAAATATAGGCAGGGTTTCTGACGAAAATTCCACGATGCCGTAGTAAATCATGCTCCGTATGTATCGTGCAGGAGCAAAAACACCGGCTTGGCGGCGAGCATTCGGTTCTATGCTTATGCAGCCGCGGTCCACTCACAGACACAAAAAACCGCACTAACTCAGCGATGCGATCCACTACTGCTTCTCGACGCTCAATACTTTGAGCGGCTTCTTTTCCTTCTTTTTCTTGCCTTTGGATTTACCTTGCTTGCCCGCATTGCACTCCACCGTGGTCGACCAGCCTGATTGGGTGAACACCTGCTCGACCGAATCCGCCATGTATTCGCCATCAAGACCAACCTTGAAACCCTGCACGTTGATTGATCGCTCCGCGAACAGATCTGTCCGCCCGCGCATCTCAAGCCGCACGTCAGCAGTCGAACGATTGAACGCTGCCAAACGGGCCTTGGCGGCCGCTTCAGCGGCGGTTTTGTTCGGATAGATATGTCGGTCGGTATGAACCGCCGGCAAGCCATCAGGAGCATCGACGTTGTCGACGGTGACCACCACTAACTTGCCGTCCTTTTTGTTCTGGTGCTTGGTCGATACGGCCTTGTGCGAATTGCGATCCCCCAAGCTGAATTGCCATCGGCTGAGGTCACTGCGGGTCAGGGTGATCGCACCGAACGCTTTACCGCTGGCGGTCTGCCCGCCCTGGCGCGGCATCACCAACAACTTGCCGTCTGCGACCTTAGCCGTGCAGTCGTACTGCTTTGCCAGGCGCGTCATGAAATTAAAATCAGACTCGTTGAGTTGATCCACGCGCGCGACCTTCGTCGCTACCTGGCACCCCGCTTGCCATCCATTGCGTGCGGCGATGTCAGCCACAATGTTGGACAGCGGCACGTCCTCCCAACTACCACTACGGATGGTCTTGCCGCTGCCTCGCATGTCGCTGGCCTTGCCCTTTATCACAATCGTATCCGGCGGTCCGGACACCTCGACCGAATCCACCGCATAACGCCCCAGGCGCTTCAGGGATGTTTCGGCATATCCCAGATAGATCTCGACAGAGCTGCCGCGCCGAGGCAGTACCACTTGGCCGTCACGATCATCTATTCGTAATTCAAACTCGTCGGAATCCATTCCCGGCTTGTCTGAAGTCCGAAGCAACAACAGGCGATCATTGATCTTGGCTGTAATATCGGCACCGTCGGCGACGATTCGAAAAGTGGGAGTCATGGATTTAGTCCAAAAAAAACCCGCACAGGGCGGGTCATGATCAAAGTATCGTCACGTTTATCGTGAAGTGCTGCTGGCGGTGTTGTTCGGGGTCAATCCCACAAACTAATCCCCTCCTCGGTCGGGCCTGGCAGGTCTGGCAGCACGATCACCACGCCAGCACGGTAAGGCTGGGGCTCATCTGCTAATCCCTGATTGGCATCAAGTACCGCCTCAACGGTGCCATTGAGATGGCCGTAAACGTTATGGCAAATGACATCGAGCATGTCACCGTCAGATGTTCTGCATGTCGTCGCCATAGCGCGCAAACTCCAAAGTGAACCCTTGTTTACGGGGAATCCCGCCGTGTAGCAGCGCGCCCTGCTCCTCGTTGATGGTCTTCAGGCACCAGGTGCCGATCACCTCACCATAGCCCGTGGTCAGCGTGAGCGGCTGGAGCCGGCCGCCGATGGTGCGCAGGGTATCAAGCTGCTTGAGGCCACCCTTGAAGCCTGGGTAGATCGTCCCTTTAAGCGTGAGCTTTTCCTCTCCCATGCCCACAGCCTGCTGCGCCGGACGTCGCGTCAGTCGCTCCTGGGAAGCCCAGCGAAACTCAGTCGAGCGACTCAGTTCGTCAAAGGCAGCCGTATCTAAATTGAAGTAGTACGGCTGAATCTTGGGGTCGCGGGGCTGGATGATCAGCAGGTGCGGAAACGGTTTCACCGCTTCCGGTGCCGGCGTTGCATCCATCGCAAAGGCACTGGTAGGCACAATGTTCGCCAACGAAGGACTGACATTACCGGCGATCTTGTTGATTGCCGTAGCAACCTTGCCCGCCTGCTCCTTCAGTGTGCCCATTCGTTCCTGAACTTCGGCGGCCGCCCGTGTCGCACGGCCGTACACGGCCGCCACCTGGCCGACCTTGGCCTGTGCTGCATTCACACCACGCATGACCCGCTGTAACTTGGCACCAACTGACGGCCCCACAAACGGGATATTTTCCAACTCTGATGCAGCGCCGGTTATCTCCCTGATCGCGCCGTTGACTGGCCCAAGCATACCGTCAGCACTTCGCCTGCCAGCCTCTCCGGCTTCGACCAGGTACTTGAGGCCCGATTGCATCTGTTCCATATAAGCCATTGGGCCTCCTTACAGGTGGGGTTCGTCGTACAGCTTCGCGGCGTTTTGTTTAGCCGCATCCGCCATCATGAGCCGCATATGCGGCATGAGGTCTTGCGCCAAGCGCTGGGGATCCTTCACATCCCCTTGCACCGTAATTGGCATCGTCAGCGAGTACTCAAACTTCTGATCCACTTTGGCTGGCACGGGCTTCTCTGGTTCTTTGGGCTGAATTGCCACTGCCGCCGGCTTGGTCGGTGCAGACACCGCCATCGAGCGCGCCACGTCACCCAACGCCGGCGAATGCGGCGCAGGTGCCATCAGCAGCGCACCCGAACCGTTCTGGCCATTGAATGACTTGCTCATGGCAGCCAAGCTTGGAATAGCCGGCCCCGGCCGAGGCGCCATCAGCAAAGGTGTTACCGGAGGCGCAGGCTTTTCGTCATCGCCCCCAAACCACGACTTACCCGCAGCGCCACCCACCGCAGCCCCACCCATGCTGCCCAGGTAGGCGCCTATCAGCCCGCCAACAGCTGTGCCGATAATCGGCACTACCGAACCAATAGCCGCACCTGCAGCAGCGCCGGCCATGGTACCGGCCAGATTACCAGCGGCGGCACCATACCCCTCGGCCTTCTCGTCCTTGGTCTTGGCGTTTTGATAGGTATCGAAGGCCATGGCGCCGGCCTCCATCAGCGAACCGCCGGGTATCATCTTGGCCGCTTTGCCAATCTTACCGACCGCTTGCACCACCCCACCCAATTTAGCTAACGCCCCCGTTGGAACCGTAACTGGTAAAAGCGGCGGCCGGGGGATCACCGCTGGAGGCCTTGGCACTGGCGGACTAGGAGCCAGTACCGGTGGTCGCGGCATTGGTGGACGCGGACCGGGCACAGGAGGCCGAGCCGCCGGTGAACTCGGAACTGCAACCGGCGGCCGTGGCACTGGCGGACGCGAGCTCGGAGCAGGCGAACGCTCCACTGGCGGACGTGGGCCCGGAGCTGGAGGCTGTGGCACTGTCGGGCGCAGGGCCGGAGTCGGAGGCCGTGGCACTGCCGGGCGCAAGGCCGGAGCTGGTGGCCGTGGCGCTGTCGGGCGCAGGGCCGGAGCTGGTGGCCGTGGCGCTGCCGGGCGCAGGGCCGGAGCTGGTGGCCGTGGCACTGACGGGCGCAGGGCCGGAGCTGTTGGCCGTGGCACTGACGGGCGCAGGGCCGGAGCTGGTGGCCGTGGCATTGACGGGCGCGGCGCCGGTACCCGAGGTCGCGGCGAACTAGCCACACGAGGCGGTATGGGCCGCCGACGCGAAGGGTTACGCCTTGAGCCGGGACCACGTCGACGAAGGTCGCCTATACCTCCATTCGACGCCCCCATAGCGTTTGCATTGACGACAAAAACCTTTTGAACATCAGCGCCGCCCGCTGCCGAATCGCCAACCGTGGCGCCGCCTTCATTGCCAGACGCCGCCTCTTTTGCCAGAGAGACAACCTTAAGGCCTGTCGCAACAATGTCGAACTTGCCGGGTTTCTTATCATCCTTACCCTCGACATCATCTGAGTCATCCTTGAAAGCGGCCACAGCCTTGAGCCCGGACTCAACCAACGACAGGGCTTTACCGGCCTTCCCCTTGGGGTCGCTGCCCTTGCCATCAAAACCGCCCCCATCCGGGGAGTTCGTCACAAAGACTTTTTGTACTTCACCGGACTTGCCACCTAACGAGCCCCGCGCAACGTTGAGCAATCCTTTAGCGATTTTGAACGAACTAAGCAGGCCCTTGAGAGCGACAAGCCCACCACCGACTGCAGTGATGCCCGTCACAACGCCGGGCGCGCTGTCAGACAGCGAGGTAATGCCCTTGGTGACTTTGGTCAATGCTTCAGCCACGGTGTCCGTGACCGGACGCAAGGCGTCCCCGACGCTACGCATTGCATCATCCATCGACTGAGCCATCTCGGCCCACTTCTGCGACGACGCCTCACGTCGCTCGCTGAGGTTTTTATCGAGAATGCCCGTTGCGTCTCGCGAATCATTCTTGAGCTGGCTGTATAGCGCCTTATTCTGCATGTAAGCGGAAAGCGCAGCCTTGACCTGCATATCGGCGAACAGATCGCCGGTGCGCAGTGACTCCTCAAGCGAGGCCATCATGGCCTTGGCTTTCTCCGGGTCGGATTCCTTGCTGATCTTTGCCGTCGCCTCAGCCATCGCCGCCGCGCGCTTCGGATCAGTGGCCTGGATGTACTTCTGCGCCAACGCCATGCTGGTTTCAAGCGTAGACATACCGTTCTGCAAACCGGTCTGCATCGACCCTTTGTAGTCGATACCCGCCTTTGCATACGCTTTGACGGTTTCGCCAGAGCCGATTTTGCTCATCCAGTTCTTGAGGTTGTTCGCCGCCTCATCGGCGCCGCCGGCAGACTTCATCTGCACCTGCAGCATGGCGCCCAACTGCGTCACCGCATCAATGCCAGTGATACCGAGGCTGCCCATGTTCGCCAATAGCTCAGGGAACCACTTGGCCATGTCGACCGCCTCAAAGCTGCCCGCCTGTCCTTGGTAGGCAATCGCTTCCAGAGCCTGCTGCATCTGCTTGGGATCAGTGATCTTGGCGTTCTGACCCAGCGCGTTGATCATCTTCGCAGTATCAACACCGTTCGATCCCTGTCCTACAACAAATTTGGCCGCAACTGGCGCATAGTCCAGGGCCTTGCTCAAATCCATGCCGGCGCTCACCAACTGGTTAACCACGTCGGCCACATCGTTGCGCGCCATGCCTGTGTCGCGCGAGGTATCAATGATCTTGCGTGACACCTCCTTTTCTTGCGGCTTATTGGCAATGCCAGCCTTGATCGCGATATCACGAACAATGGCTCCAAAGTCCGCGCTGACCTTAGTCGGAACAGCTAGAGCACCGATTCCGACGACAGCGGCGCCGACTGTGCTTTTCATCCCGGTCCTACCTGCATCAAGTTGCTGATGCCCCCGGGCCTTCAGTTCCGCTTTATTGGCGGTCTGACCCATTGACCGATAGGCCTTCTCCAGCCGGCCGACTTCAATACCCTGCTTTTTCAAGCTGTCGAGATTGGAGTTCAACCGCCCCAGCAGCTTGGATGCTCCCTCAGAACCGCTGTCATGGGCTTTCTTCCATTCATCACGCAAGCGAATGGTATCGCCGATAGTTCGCTGCAGAACCCGCGCCTTGAGGCCTTCCGCCTCAAGACGTTTAATACGGCCCGTTACATCTTTGAACGCGGCACCGACAGTCGCACTGACGGCGCCGCCAATCACCAGCCCGAGGGCGATTTTGTTCGCCATGTCATGGCCCCCATTTGCACTGCATTACCGACGGCAGCTCAATCCGTGAGCCACCACACCATTTCAGCAAACGGCATCGACTGAATTTCGGCAGCGGAAAATCCGGTTTCCGCCGCCAGACGTTTCGCGGCCATTTTCATTACGCCAGGATCAAAGCCCGTCGTCTTGGTCCATACGAAAATAGCCGGCCTGCAGACGGTTGAAATCCACCAACTTCAGGCCCTCCAGATCTGCGACAGGCGCACCGGCAAGCGCGGCAAACAAAATCAGCTCCCGCTGCTCGTCATCCCCGCCCGCGTCACGATTTGCCGTACGCACATCGCCCACCGTCGGAGAGCGCAGGGCCAATTTATCAACCGACACTCCATTGATTGTGCTCGGACAGGAAAGCGTCACCACTGCCTGATCCGTGGTCACAGACAACCACGACGGCATTACGTTGGTGTAGTCGGTATCGGGAACCAGGTGCGAGTAAGCGGTTTGTACACGGCGATAGTCCGCCAATTTGAGGCCTTCCAGGTCCTTGACACCGACATCTGCCAACCCCGCAAACAGCATCAGTTCGCGCTGTTCGTCGTCGCCATTAGAGGCGCGGTCGGCTGCCCGCACCTCCCGAACGACCGGCGCACGCAATGTCAACGTTTCGACCAACACGCCGTTGGAATTGCTTGGCCGCGTGAGCGTCACGACGGCGGCGAGCGCATTGAGTGACAGCCAGGCCGGCACTTCTTTGAAAGTAGCTTTATTCATTTAGATCTATTCCCTTAAAGGCCCAGCGCGGTGCGGATGTCAGCCAGTTGATCTTTGCCGTCGATCACTTGAACGCCCGCGACCATGTCGATTTCGTACATGAGGCGACCGTCGATTTCGAGCTTGTAGTAAGACGGCGCGATGGCGTGCTTGATCTCAGCCGGATCACCGGCTTTCCAGTCGCCCAGATCGACCTCTTTGAGCAAGCCGCGCAGGGTGGCGACCACCGCCGTCACTGCGCCTTTTTGCCCTCTGAAAGCCCCTCGGAATGTCGCGTTAAACGCCGTGCCATCAGCCAAGCCGAAGTGTTTTAACGACTCACGACGCACGCCCTTGGTGACGAAGGACGCCTCCATTTTCTCCAGGCCTTGCGCCATCTCGATGGCACCTGCCATGCCACCGGCACGATATTCATCGGTCTTTACCGTCAGCTTAGGCAGCGTCAGAGTCGGCACATCGCCGGCGAAGTTCACGCCGTCGACAAACAGGTTCGTGTTAAACAAAGTTTGAGGAATCATTGACTAGGCCCCTTAGGCTGCTTCGAGAACTTCGGTCATCCACTGATCGGTGACTTCAAAAAGGAAATTCGGGTTTTCTGCCGGCGGCACGTCGGTGAAACGGATGCGCCAATAAACTTTGCCCTGGGAAATCTGGCTGGCGGTGTTCAGCTCGGTGTCCGGATACACCTCAAAATTGATAATCGCGCCCTGGGCCTTCAGGTCGCGCATGAAGGCGTCTAAGCCGTCAGTCACATCCTTGACGTAAGTCTTGGTGATCGAGCGGTCTACGGCCCACTTGTGGCCTGCCTGCACCGCGTCCATAAGGATGAACAGCGTGCGAACGCGGGTGACGAATGCCCACTTCGGATCACTCGAAAGCGTGCGGTTGCCCCACAAGCGGTAGCCGTCATCGCGGATGATCGTCGCGATATTGGCGTTGTTCAGCAGGTTGGCGCGGCAAGTCTCGTCACCGTCCAGGTACTCAACCGCCCGAGTCGTGCCGGTGATACCCGAGAACTCTTTGTTCGACGGCGAGGCCCAGAAGCCATATTCAGCATCGGTCCAGGCGAACAAGCCCGCCGCCCAGGCCGACGCCGGCGCATCAACAGTCTTGCTGAGTTCGGTGTCCCAGTACTGAACGCCCGGGTCAACCATGAACAGATTGCGACTGCCAAAGTTATCGGCGTAGAGCATCGCTGCCTCATCCGTGGTGCCAGGACCATCGAGAATGCCGATAGCCCGCAGCTTCTGCGCCAGGCTATCGAGTGGTGTAGCCACTGCTTGCGTGGCGGTATGTCCCGGCGCGATCAACAACCGTGGTTGCGCGTTGAACAGGCTTTTACCATCCAGCAACGCCTGCAGGCCGGTCCGCTGACCAGATGCCAAGACGCCGCCAATAATCGCCGAGGTTTGCAGCGCCGCGTCCTCAAGCTTCGGTACGCCGATGGCGACAATCACCGCCTTGGCCTTGGCGTAGATTGCTTTACAGGCCTTGGTGATCGCCGAGCTTTCACCGAAAGCGGCAATGGCTTCGCGCTCAGAGGTGATCAGCTTCAACTCGCCTGCCTTGGCAGTACCGCCGCCAAGCACGCCCGGGTTGAAGGTGTCGCACAATCCGATAATGGAAGAAGACGGCAACGAAATAGTGCGTGCGCCAGTCTTGATGTCGGTCGTGGTAACGCCATGAAAGAAACTCATAAAGCTCGATCTCCAGAAACGAAAAAGCCCCGCATGAGCGAGGCCGTTAGGGATGTACGTGTTACGTGTAGTGGAAAAGAAAACGCCCCGTCAGTGCGGGGCGTTTACTGCTGCAGCGACAAGAGCCAGTCAGGGGCCGTAGGGCGATGTTCGCTCAAAGGGAACTCACCAGCTTCAGGCCAGTTACGGAGTAAGCGCCGATATGCTTGCAACTCGGCGTATTGCTCCGGTGTTAGCGAGGTTGGCGACCCGTCTTCAATCTCATCACGATGCCGGGTCACTACGCCGTCTGTAGACGTCAACTGAACCGAGCGCCAATACCGCTCGACTTCGGCCAACTGTTCGTCTGTCTGCTCCGGAGCGTCTACCACAACAGGCCATTTATCCGGCCCACAAACCAAACGCTTTCCATGACTGACTTGAGCCAACAGCTCGTCCCTGGCTTCGGCGGAGAACTCCCGCGCATCAGCAGGGATAAACGTGCATACCTGATCGTCGTAGAAGAAGCCTGTTTCAGGACTATAAAAGACAGTCATGCTTTACCCCTGACTCGCCAGAAAAATGAGGCGTTAGCGCTATAGAGATTTCGAACGGTGATGCTCCCGAGCGTGCTATTTCTCGCTTGCAATACCGGATATTCACCAACTCTTTGACCGCTAGTAAAATCGGCGAACGTCAGCTGAATATCTGTAGGCACCGCCGAAAGCGCGTAGGGCAGCGGGATTACCGTGTCAGAACCTGATGGAGCCGAAACATAAAGACCCCATTGTTCAACATCCCCACCAGGTAACTTT
Organism: Pseudomonas sp. TREG-RG-20F-10-E-6-01; assembly: GCF_022662455.1. NCBI lineage: Bacteria > Pseudomonadati > Pseudomonadota > Gammaproteobacteria > Pseudomonadales > Pseudomonadaceae > Pseudomonas > Pseudomonas sp. TREG-RG-20F-10-E-6-01. The sequence continues at coordinate 45,831 of NZ_JAKNQP010000004.1, forward strand.
TGATGACCTGTCGATTCGGCAAAGTCGGCGATGTGCTTCAAAGACGCCGAACCGGCCATGAAGTAATTGGAGCCTTGCACGGTTACGTCAAGAGACCCGCCGACGTTGACCACAACGCTCGGCAGCGTGCGCGTGGCAACGGCGGACATAGTTCCACCAGCGGGTGGCACTACTGTTAACGGAGCCCCACCGACGTTTCTGATGTGGATCGTCGCTCCAATTGGCACGTTGCCAATTGGAGGAAGAGTCAATGAGATTGCAGACCCAGAATTCGCCAGAACAAGACGACCAAAATCTGATGCGGCCATGCTGGCGGTGATTTCATAGATCCTGATACCACTCAGGTTACCGAGCGCCCGCTGCACAAATTCTGTATTAGCCAGCGTTTTACCGCTGTCAAACAGAGGGGCTGTTGGAGCTGTGGGCTTATCCAGAAACGCCGGCGAACTGATCGGCGCGAGACCTTGCGTAATATTTTTGAAATTCAGTCCCGTGGTTCCCAGGACAATCGCCCCGTCGGTCGACAGCAACCACAACGTATCGGCATTCACCGCGCCCTGCTCGGCGGCAACCAACAAGCCCGGGGTGACCTTGACGCTGGTATCTGCATCGCTGGTGCGCTTCCAAATCTCCGCTGTGAGGTAGATCCCGTTATCTTTTGCCTGCGCCTGGTCCTTGACCAACACCCGCGAGCCGAGCGGCACTGCCACACCGTCAATCGTTTGTACACCAGCCAGCTGGATCGGCCCAGTCGTTGCCACCAGTACTGATTGCTTCACGTCTTGCCTGTTGATCCCGTCGACCACCGAATCATCGACATACTGGCGTGTAGCCAGAACGACGTCCGGGTCGATTTTCAGCACAACGTTCGCCGCGCTGGAGACAATGAAGTTCATGCGAATAACTTGAGTGCGACCAGATCCTTGAGACATCAATGGCTTGTAGGTAGCCGGGCAATTTGCGACAGCTACCAGGGCTCCATCGGAGTCGTACAGACCCATCTCTCGAATCCACCAACCGCCTTCATCGGCTGGGATGATTTGTTCGGCCACGATGATATTGGGGTTTGACGGGTCAACTGAAAGCTTGTTCAGTGGCCGCCGGCGCCGTTCATTGATCAGTTTTTTTTGTGTACGGTCAGGGATAGGGTCGGTGCCGTTGGCGTCGCCCACACCCAGTTCGGTGAGTTTCCAGGGAATGCCCAGCGCGTCGGCATTGGCCTGTTTGGCCTCACCGGTCGCGGTAAGAAGCGCAAAAAACTGCGAATTGGAATCGATCATGGGTAGATGTCCAGTGTGTCAATGGAATGTTCCCGCCCGGCTGCGCCGATGTAGCAGGCAAGGTCGATGACGCCGGTGATCGGCGGATAAACGCTAACTGTGTCGATAGAGTGCTCACGGCCGGTACTGCCAATCACGCCAGTGGTGCTGATGTCGCGCAGGACGGGAGGATATACGTCGATTTCATCGCCTTCATAAACGCTGGCGAACATGTTCGACACACCGGTGGTTTCAAGGCTGATAGCGAGCCCTGTCAGGTGACGGCTGACGGGCTTGGCGTCATCAATCAGCCGCTCCAGCTCCTGATACATTTCCTCAGTGATGCCAGTGTCGAGAACGCCAACCTTCAGCGCAAACGTGCCCGGGATGCCTTCCGGCACCATCTTGAACCACTCGACAATCTCGATCAGGTAGCCCAGGGGCTCGACTACTCGGCGCAACGCACCGATGGTGCCTTTGTGAGCATGGATGTAGTAAGACGCCTTGATCGCGGCGCGTTTTGTCGCTTCAGTCCATCGGTAATCCCAGCGATCCACTGACCACGCCCACGCCAGGTGCGGCAGCAAATGCACCGGGCAGGTATCGGCGTTGTAGAGGTCACGGAGCGGGACAATCGTTTTCTCAAAAAACGTAGCCTCCATGGCCCGTTCCAATTGCGTGCTGTTGATCGGCAGTAGGCTTTTCATATCAACCCGCCAGAGTCACGGTGTAGCCCGTACAAAACGCCGCCTGAGCCTTGGTGGGCGCCAGGTCCTGCCAGCCGATCAACTCCACCCGAGAAACGCCGGCAACGTGCAACTGAGCGTCTACGCCGGATCGTGCCACCTCGACGCCCAGCCGCTTGCGCGGATTGATCCAGGCAGCCAATCGAGCTTTCGCCTCTACCAAACTGGCGTCGGCTTCAGGGCCAGCACTGGCCATGTGCAGAATCGCGTTAATTTGATAGCGGATCACCTGGGCGCTTTGCACCGTCACTCGATCTCCCACCGGCCGAACGTTTTCGTCATTCAGCGCGGCAGACACCGTAGCCAGCAATGCCGGCGAAGCCACGCCCTCCCCGTCGAGGCCCAACACCGTTACCGTCACGTAGCAAGGCGCTGGGCTTTCGGCCGTAGCATCTGCCACCAACCCAGATGCGTTTCGGGCGTGCAGGATGTAGCTGTTACGCGGCCCGGCGGTGGTCAGGCCCTCATAGGCCAATTGAATGCGCTCCCGAAACGGATCGTCATCCTCTTTGACCTCCGGCACCGGTGGCACTGCCAGCAGATCTTCAGCTTGAATGACCAGGCGCTTTAGATTGACGTTGGCCCCCAGGTGATCAAGGTCGCCGCGCACGGCGTGCGCCAGCAGCACCGCCTTGCCAGCATCATTGACCCGTGCGCGATTACCAACCTTGATGTAAGCGCCGACTTCCAACACCTTGACCACCGGATCACTTTCCAGCGCGGCGGTCCAGTTACCGCCCATGTAGCCGCGAAAGACTCCCAACGCCTCCTGGTACACCTCTTCGAAGTCTAGCGGCTCCAACACGGTCGGCGCCGGCAACGACGAAAGATCTACGGTACTCATACGGCCACCTCCAGCGTGACGGCGTCGCCAAGATACTGGCCGACGAGCTTCAGATTGATTTGCCCGCCGATCACGGAAATGACGCGCACCTGGTCCATTTTTAAGCGCGGCTCCCAGCGCCCTAGGGCGCGGGCGACTTCCGCCTGTACGGCGCTTTTCCAGCCCTCATTAACGGGCAAGTCAACGAACCGCCGTAGCATGCTGCCGTATTCCGGCCGATGCCGGCGGCTGCCCAACGGGGTGCCCAAGATGTCTGGAACTGATTGGCGTAAGTGCGCGATGCCGGAGATGGGCTGGCCGGTGTGGCGGTCCATTCCGATCATTGTGATTACTCCTTGACTTGCTCCAGATCTGGATGCGCTTTCAAGAACGCAAATTGATCATCGCCACATGCGGTGACGCGACCTGCAATCACAGGAAGCGCCTCGCCGCTGGGAAGGATCAGTGTGCGCGAGGTGAAAACCTTGTCGCGAAATACGCGTGCGGGAACGATGGACGCCACCGTGTCAGCATTCACGGGTGGACCAAGCAGTGCGTGCTTCAATCCCGAGGCCGCAACCGCTTCGACAGACCCGGACAGATCGCCATCAGTTCTAGGCTTACTCATAAGGCAGACTCCAGATGTGAAAAAGCCCGCACTGGGCGGGCTGTTGTGAGTTGAAATTAATGTGTGTGGTGGTTGCTGTTGCCACCGGCGTCAATGATCGCGCCAGCACTAGTGATGCCCTTTGTAACGTGCAATGCACCGTCGATCAGCACCGCTGCTTTCAGATTGATGTTGCCGGTGGTCACGTTCACGGCGCTGTCCGTGATGACTGCCTCTGTACTGGCGACTCTGATAGTCACCGTACCGCTCGGCAGGGTGATGCTGTAGCTCTTGGCCTGCCAGTCGTAGATCAGCGAGCCGCCATCGTCAAAACGCCAGACTTCTACATGATCGCGGTTATCCGGTGGTGGGCCTGCATTGCCATACAGGCCGGGTATGAAAGTGCCTTGGGCCACGTCACCGCTGGCACTTATCAAAGTCCCCTGCTCCCCCATGGAGGGTGCCCGCCAGTGCCTGGCCTTGCCGGCGGCGATGCTGTGCCAGCGCACCCATGCGCTAACCCACTCGCCATCTGAAACCCGACAAACCGGCGGGGAGGCGGCCAGATCGACCGCCACTACGAAGCATTCCTTCACTACCCCCGCCAGCATCCGGTCGTGCTGGGCAGTGGCGTATCCGCTCACAAGTCCTCCGCAGGAACAAAGTCCTCTTTGACGTCGTTGTTGAAACCGAATAACAGCATGCCCGGCGGCTGGTCAGGCCAAGGCCATTCCTCGGAACCGACATACACTTGCTGCGTCCACTCCACCAGCCATACGGTGTACCCATCGAGCGCTGGCTGTGTCCAATCCTGTAAGGCCTGGACGAACTCCGCTGGCTCGACCGCCAACCCCCAGGTCTGTGCGCGCAGTAGAACGGCGAGCTGAGTAGCCAACTGCACCGCCTGTTGCTGATGTCGGGGATGAATCGGGTCAACAATGATGCGTGCCTCGAACTTGCACACCAACACGGCTTCACCCGTGCCGATGTCGGTACCCGGCTCAATCTCAGCCAGCTCCAGAAACACAGCCGGCAACGCGATACGTTCTTCGATGTTCGGCCAGGCAGTTACGGCCTGAACCCCGTGCAGGTGACTCGACAGGTGTTGCTCTATCGCCTGATAAAGCTGATCCAGGCTAAAAGGTTCGTCAGCCATTACCGATCCTCTTGAGGTATTTCTGCAGCTCGTAGTTGAGCTCTTGTTTCAGGATCTCCAGCAAACGTTCATCGGCCTTTTGTACCCAGCTTTCAAAATGGGGACGGGCTTGCTCCAGTGACACTTTGGCCTTGGCTAACGGAAAGCGATTGCCATTTTCCGCGACCCATCCAGAACTTGCCCCGCGACCAGGTGACACCGTGCTGTCAGGATAATCATCAGCATTAAAATGTTTGCTCGCGGTGCGAATCCAAATATCTGGCTTGTTGCCGTAGACCTTCTTGAGGAACGCGCCTTGATAACGCCGCCCCGCCACCGATACACCGCTCCCAGTCTGCCGCGCGCGGCCGATCCGGCTGGACTCGATAGCGTTCAGACCGAACCACAGCTTGCCGCTTGAAGCCCCGCCGGACACCGGGTAACTGCGCAACCGTTGACGCACCGCCGCAACAGCGATGCGCTCTTGCCGACTGACCGCCCGGGCGATGTGTGTGCGCAACCACCCGAGCGTCTTGTTGATGGCTCGACGATGAGCAGTCGCAGCTGCCTTGGGCACCAACTTGGCAAAGTCCTGAAACGCCTGCAGGTCTGTTGCTGAAGATTGGATAGAAATCATGCCGCCGCCAGCCGAGGGCTTGTAATGGCTACCGATGCTCATGGGCGTAACCTCAGAATCAAGGCGACCAGACCGTCGCCGCTCGGCTCCAGCTGCAGCAGGTCGTAATCGCCGCCGCCGTCCAAAGCAGGCAAATCGACGCTAACCAATAGCCCGCGTTTCAAGCCTTCCGAATCGCTGACGCGGATCTCAAACCGAGGCTCGCGCAAGCCGGTGTTCAGCTTGCCGAGCTTGGGCTGCAACCAGGGCGCCGCGAACATGCCGAGCACTGGTTCGTCACGACCCTCGATCCTTGCGGTATCGCCCAGTGTTTCGAACACCACCGCGTCGATGTCGTCGATCAGTTCGCGGAAAGCCACGGTCACATCTCCAGCAGGATCTGCGCCCGAGGCCGCGTGCACAGGTGCAGCGGGTTGGACTGGGCTTCACCGGCGACACCCTTGTTGAACGGCAGCGGCTCGATCTTGCTGTAGTACGGGATGCCCTGGGTGTTGACCGTTTCCATATAGTCGGCCGGCGCGAAGGAAGAGATGTAAAGATCCGGCACACCTTCGGGAATCAGCAGCGCCTTGTCGTCGTGGACGAAAGCAACACCGGCCACCTTGCCGCGATAACGCTCCCAGACGATCCCGCCGAACTCGAAGCTTTCACGGGCATCGCCACGCAGGGACGCGGCCTGCATGGTGTTGAGGTAGGTCTCCTTGACCGACTTATGCACGATGAGCTTGTTCCAGAAGTTCTTGCCGCACATCGCGCGGGAGCCGCTGCTGGTGACGCTGCCGAGGGCTTCCTCCTGCATGTCCAACGCTTCGCCGCATTTAACCCGCAGCTCGGTGTCTGGACTGTTCAAGCCCATCTGAAGCTTCTGGCGATTCACGCCGAACGATTTATAGATGTCCAACAGGACCGTCTTGCCATCGGCGTCCAATACCTGGCCGTTCAACGCGCCCATGCGCTGGAACTCGTGAGTGGCATCCAACTGGCGGCGCGCTTTCGCCAGGCGCTTGTTGACCACGTCCTGCACGGCCTGCAACTCACTGCGGGTACCGAAGGCGCGGATGCCTTGGATCTCGTCGGCCTTGATGGTGAAGCGTTCCGGCAGGTGGACGGTGTTGAACGGGATCAGTTGACGCTTGGTACCGCCAACCACCAAGCCTGAGGTACCGCGCTCGCCAGCTGGCACCAGCGCCAGGGTGTCGCCGTCCTTCTCGATCTGCACGGTCAGCGTGCTGATGCCTTCTTCGCGAAACAGTCCCAGGCTGCTGATACGACCTGGCAGGTATTCCTGGTCATTGATTGCAGCGGTCAGCGAGGAAACGCTGAATGCATCGTCTTCAAAAATGGCGATATCGGCCATGGGTACTCTCCAGAAACAAAAAATCCCGCACGCAGCGGGATGAATAAAAGGGGGTGAACGTCTTAGCGGACGATCACGAAGTGGGTAGCCAGGGCCTTTTCAGCAGCAGGATCAAGGCCGGTCAAATGTGCCTCGCTGACCTCGGCCAGCCGCACGATGGCGCGGCCACGACGTGGCACATCCGATTCGCCCAGTGGCCCATAGAGGATCGCGATGGCGTTTTCGGTGCCGTCTTCGGCGGTCGGCTTATACGGGGCGAACTCGCCGGTGAGTGTGACCAGGCCGAGGATCTGACCAGGCTCCAAGGCGGCACCGGCGGCGACGTTGATCGCTTCGCGGGAGATGTTGCCAGCGCCTTCGGACAGCAGGAACTCGCCCGCGTGCATCGATTCAATTTTCATGCTCTTGCTCCTTTCGAGGTTCCGTTCTGTGCCGCCTGACGGGTGGCCCAGATTGAGTGGGTGTCGACCTGTTTGGCCTTGATCGTTGCGGCTGGGTCATCGTCCAGCGGCAGGCTATTGTTGATTTCAAAGCCACCGCCGCTGCTCACCAGCTTGTCGAACAACCGCGCCCTGACGGCGGCTTCGTCCAGGCCGGCAGCGATGAATTCGCCGGTCAGCTCGGGCAAGCGTGCCGCGACACACAGGCCGTGCAGGGCTTTGGCATTGGTCAGCGCGGCTTGGATCACGGCTTCGCTTTCCAACTTCGTCGCAGCGAGTATCGGATCTACCAGGTTGCTGATGCCGGCCGCCGCACACCCCTTGGTGACCATCAGCGCTAGCCCGGCCGCATCCAGTACAGGTGCCGGTGGATCGACAAGCTCAGGCAGCTCCACTTCCGGCTCTTCATCAAGCTGGGCGAGCAGTTCGGCCGGAGCATTCTGGAAACGCTGCAGCACACTGCCTTGGCCGAGACAGGCGCTGACCTTCAAGCCGTCGCCCACCTCATCAGCCAGACCCAGTGCCACCGCTTCGTTGGCCGTAAGCCAGGTTTCAGCATTGACCATGCGTCGCAGCTCGGCTTCGTCGATGTCAGGCGCCTTGGCCTTGTAAGCAGCGATGATCGCTTCCAGGGTCTGGTCCAGCACATCCGCGACACGGCGGAAGTCTTCGGCATCACCACCGGTAAAGGTGTAGGGGTTGTGGATCATCAACATGGCATTGGCCGCGATCACCACTCGGTGAGCGCCGCACACTGCGACACTGGCAGCGCTCGCCGCCAGGGCATCAATGCGACCCGTGCAGCGCTCGCCCAGGCGCGACAGCGCGTTGTGGATCGCCAGGCCGTCGAACAAGTCCCCGCCGATGCTGTTAAAGGCAACAATCACCGGTGATGCGCCGTCATCCATGGCGCGCAGATCCTGCACGAACTGATTGGCGGTAACGCCCCAGGCGCCGATCTCGCCATACACGAAGATTTCGATGCTGCGTTGCTCGGCTTCGCCGCTAGCCTGAAGGGTGTACCAGCTTTTGTCGGCGACCTTGACCTGCTTGCCCGCCTTGTCAAAGACGCGGGGCTTGGCTTTTTTACTCATGATTGTTCCTTGTCGTCATTCGTCTCGATGGCATCAAGCGTGGTGTAGTTGAGGCCGAGGTCCGTGGACCGGGCGAGGTCAGCGGCGTTTTCCGCGTCGATGGTTTCCGCGTCGTAGCCGTTGCGCAGACACATCTCGCTGCGCGAGCCAAAGCCCGCCTGCACTTCCATCCGACGCGCCTGAACGTCCTGCACCGGCTGGATGTAGGCCCAGCCCTGCGGCACCCAACGCGTGCGCAGATATTCGCGTCGACGTTGCGCGTAGTCCGGCAGCGCCAGGGCACCGGACAGCACCGCCATGTCCATCCAGGCGGCACGCACCGGGCGACACAACTGGTGCACATACACGCCGAACTGCAGTTGCTCCAGACGCCGGCGGAACTCGTTGAGCACTACCCGGAGTGCCCGGTCGTTGACCTCGCGCATGTCGCCGGTAAGGATCTCGTACGGGGTGCCCGAACCCGCCGCCGCCGCCATCAACTGCTGCCGCATGAAGTCCGGGTAGTTGTTGCCGGCATCCGGTGGTTTGGAGAACTCCACCTCTTCACCTGGCCCCAGCTCCTGCATGGTGCCGGGCTCCAAGGCGACCATCGGCGTGAAGCCGTCACGGTCAACGTTCAATGGCATGCCAGTAACGGGATCGCGAGGCTGCTGCGTAGCCTCCGGTGCCGGGCGCTTGATGAAGCCCGCGAACAGGTTCGCCACTTCCTGCCGGAACAGCACCGCGTCGTCGTAATTGTCGAGGCTGCGCAGGCGCTTCAGCACCGGGGCCAACCGTGGGACGCCGCGCAACTGCCCGGGCTCCATCGGTTCGAAGATATGCAGCACCTGTGTTGCCGGTACGCGAACCAACTGGTTGTAACCAACGTTCAGTGACGACGAGTCGCGTGGGTGTGAGAGGTACATCCAATACGCCACACGCTTACCGGCCGGGTTGAACTCGATACCGGCGCGGATCATGTTGCCGTTTTTGGCGGTCTCGAACTTGTCATGGGGGACAAACTCAGGCGCCAGCGCCTGCAGCTGCAGCGGCACCGCCAAGCCCTCACTGGGGCTGCGTGGTCGCAACCGCACAAAGCATTCACCGGCCGTTTCAACGGTGCGCGCCACCAGAGCCTGCATGCCGTAGAAGTCGGTCAGCTCATCGGCATCCGCCTCATCCACCCAGTCATCCCACAGCTGCTGCTTGAGCTTGCGCAGCTCGGCGTCGTCCGTGGTCGGCCTGGGCGTGATGCCGGTGCCGATCAGGTTGCTGACGCGCTTGTCGATGACGTTGAACGCGTACGGGTCATTACGCACCGCCGCCCGCGAACGCGCACGCAGGTTGCGCAGGGCCGGGGTATTGATGCTGTTGATGCCGTTGTCGGTGGCTTCCCAACTGGCCGAGCGTCGGCCCTCACCGGCGCCTTCGTAACTGGCCTTGATGTTCGACGGCAGCAAGAATCCATTACGGGTCAGCGTCGGATAATGTCGAGCCATTAGATTCCCTTGCCTCCGTGGTAGAGCCTGACTACGCGAGAGCGCGGTCCAGCGGCTTGATTCAGCGACGTGCGGATCTCGTCGCGGGCCTTGAGCAGTTCGTCGATGGAGCGGTATTCCACGGTGCGATCGCCGTAACGTACGGTTTTTTCACCGCGAGCAATGGCCGCCTCAACCGCGTCGAGGTGCTTTTGAGTAAATGACATGGGCTCTGCTCTGGAGGGTCCTGGCGGTGTGATATAAAAGCCGTCAGACGAAGTTCTGGTTTCTCGACTGAATTTCCTGCCTGAAACTGCCGCCAGCCAGGATGTGAGTCAGCGCGTCGGCCAACTCTTCAGACGGAATGTCTGGAAGGCGCGTTCGCCAATAAGTGCGAGCACGAACCCAATCCATTTTTCCTGTTAACTGATCCGATACGACGCGACGCAGCTCCTGCTGGAGCTCGGCGGCAGCCTTAATTTTCTGCGCTTGTTGCGCTTTTTCCTCAGGGTTTACTGACATGGCAGTCTCCAATATTGAGAAATTTGATGACATCACCGGCAAACTTTTTGCCGAGCTTTACCAAAGTTTTCCGCTTCCCCAGATGCTCATGGCGGGTTCATTCGTTGAAAACGCAATGCGATTCGACGAGCGATACGGGACCGAAGTACCTACTGAAGACGCAGAATTCTTCATCGCCACTGCCGAATGGTTAATGCAAGCGGGTTACATCACTTGTAAGCCCTACCCCTACATGCGCATAGACGATGCAGTACTGACCGCAAAAGGCCTTGAGGTCCTGAAAGCCATCCCCAAAAGCGTGGCCTCCACTACCTCTATTGGAGAGCAACTTGCTACCAGCGCTAAAAAAGGCGGAAAAGAAGTCGCACGCGGATTAGTATCTGAAGCATTCGGTATTGGCGTGCGAATACTGAGTCCAATGATCGGGCTATCTTGACACTAGCGCCTCTTCAAATAGCCGCTGGTGGAGCTGCGGCGTTGTGGGGGTGCAGCGGGTCGCGATTGGGCGACGGGGGCAACGTGTTGCGGCGGCGGTGTTTCGGTAGCTTGCTCGGCGGCCGTGACACGTTCGGCGGCGACCACCTTTTCATCGAACAAACCCGACTGCGCCAGCGACTGCCTTACCCGCTCCCAGTCATGTTCCTGGTAGCGGTTGATGCCGAGGTAATGCGCCATCGCCAGGCAATACACCATCAGGTCGAGCGCTTCGTTGCGCTCGGCCTTGCCCTTGATCCACTCGATACGCTTATGGCCCCGCACGTACTTGGCGACCTTGCGCTCGGCCACGCACTGGGCGAAAAACTCGTCCGGCAGGTCGTTGGCAAAGTGCAGCGCGCCCGGGCCGGACTCGAACGGGTAGCGGTTATAGATCCAGTCCTTCGCGGTGTCAGTGCCGACAAACCACAACTCGGCGCCGCCGCGTTCGGTCTGGCCTTTCCAGGTCACGTCAACCATGGACGGCCGTTGGGCGATCACTGGTTTGCCGGGTTTGCTCGCGCCCTTGATCGCAAAGATGTTGCGCCAGCGCCGCACGCGGCAGAACTGGTAGACCTCGTCCGTATGATGACCACCGGAGTCGACGGCGGTCGCGAGAATGCCCAGGCCAACACCGCACGGGTGCCGGTAGCGTTCCTTGAGCAGCTCATCCAGAACTGCCCAGGTGCGTTCGTCCGAAGGATCGCCCGCGATCACTCGATGATCGATGACCCATCGTTCCATGCCGACGCCCCAGCCCATTGCCATAAACTCCAGGCGGTCAGCTTGCACGTCCACAGAACCTGTGATCATCATCACGGCGGCGGGCATCGCACCGAGTGAGAACCCTTCCCGACGTGCCCGTTCGATCAGCACCGAGGCCTTGGTCTGCTCTTGCGCGCTGTCCCAGACCTTCGCCAGACGGGTGTTGTAAAACACCTGCATGGGTTCAAGGTCGCCCTTGGCCTGGGCCTTTTTCGCCTTCTCGAATTGCTTCGCCAGCGACTTCCAGCCCGTCCAACCCAACGGCGAATAAAGCGCGTTGAGGTGGAAGCCGACCGTCTCACCGTCGCCCTTCGAATGGGCGCGCCACTCGCCACGGGCGAGCATGTCGCCCTTGTGGTGTTCCTCGATCAGCACATCGCATTCAGGCGCGGCGCACTCGTAGTGCACCACGTTGAAGTCCTGGGAGTAATGCAGCCGTTCCCACTCCAGGGTCTGCATGTGCCCGCAGGTCGGACACGGCACGTAGTAGTAACGCTGGTCGCTGCCCTCGAACAGATCGTCTATCCGCGAGGCACCCTTGATCGTCGGCGAGCTGGAGAAGTAGAACTTGGCATTGCGGCCGAAGGTACTGCCCCGCGTTTCCGCCAGCTCGATGGGGTCGCCCTCTTCGCCTACGTCGACTTCCCAGCGGTCGATCTCATCGCCGTACACGTAGCGCGCCGACAGCTCTGAAAGGTTTGCAGCAGACCCCGCTGTGGTGACGTACAGCGACCCACCCTCAAACTCCTTAGTGTCCATGGTGTTGCGTGAATCACGCGAACGACTAGAGGCGACACGCTCCCGCAATACGGGCGTTGCCTTGATCGTCTTGCTAATTCGCGAGGACACCCGTTTGGCCAGCCCCAAACTCGGCAACAAGGTGAGGATGTTGGAAGGTGCCATGTGGATTAGACCACCGATCCAATTTAAGGCGATCTGCGTTTTCATAAGTTGCGAGGCCACCATAGTGACCACACGTTTGCACCGATGCGATGGCGACAAGCACCGCATTGGCTCGCGAGCATAGGGTGTTCGCGATGTACGGTATTTACCTGGTTCGGCAGCACCGGTATCACGCGGGATACGCATGTACTCATCGGCCCACTCATCAACCCAAAGCGCTGGCTCTGGACGCAGCCCACGGTAATACGCCTCGCGGTACACCTCTGCACCGTTGGCATATTCGGCAGGCATAGGCTTAGCTCGTAGTCGTTACAGCATGAATAAAGTCTTCTGTGGAAATGCGCTCGGCATCCTCAAGCACACTACGGAGCTCTTTCATCAGGTGTTTTTCTATATCCCAGGGATCACTCATTGCTGAAAGTTCTGGGGCGAGCTTAGGTGGCAGAGCCAATAGGAGATCGCGAACCATCCGACCCGATGCGAAAGCGGCCTCATCGACGACTGATCGCTCAACCAACTCACCATTAGCTTTGAGTACTTCGCTCTCAGCCTTTTCAGCTTGGGCCAGCGCAAGCCGGGTCCGTGCTTTTTGGTAGTCCGGCGCAGCCGTGGGAATCGCGCCCTGCGAAGCATGAGGAAACGCGGGCTCTCGCTCTTGATGGCCGAGGACCAGCGGAACTTTGCCGAGTGAATTACTACGGGCGGGATCGCTAGTCATTGCGAGGTATTGCTCACTTGCCTCAACGTCCACTTTTCCGTCCAGTGTCAGCACAAGGCGGCCACGCTGGACCAATTTACCAACGTACTGACGGGACCAGCCCTTACTTACCGCATATTCCGTACGGCTCAAAATGGTCATGTAAACCTCCTGTCAACCTAGGACTGTCAACCACCGTCAACCTCTGTCAACCAACGTGGTAAACCTTGCCGCTAACACTTTCCCGCGGGTTTCATGCCCCGTGCCCCTCGAATCCCACCAGGGTCCCCGTCGATTTTTCGGCCCCCCAAAATCGTGCCACCCGGAAATCGAGGCCGTCCGGGTCGACACAGCGGGCATAGAAAGCAAAGTGCTACCATCAGATAGTCCTTCCTCAGCAGAAGGCATGCCGAGGAAGGACGCCTCATCAATCACGAAGGGTAAAAGATGGCTAAATATCAAATTGCTCATGTCCGCCAAAGCGGCCAAGACATGATCATCTTTCCGCTGACGTCTTCGTTCGGCTCTCAGTCGAACATGTCTCAACAAGAGATCATGGACTCGCTCCAACAAGCAGCTTGGGGTGCAGACCTAGCTGGACACGTCGCAGTCATCTGGCAGTCCGGGAATCGCGTTCACTTCCGCGCCCCAACTGCCTGGCATTCGTTCTTCAGGTCCCCGGGCATCTGGGAATGGGTGATGACTAACATCAACAAGGAACTGACGATCTAACATTTCTGCGAGAGCTGCGGAGTTATCAGCTGCAACATCAGTACCCACGATCGGGCAATTCTGTTCCGCACGAGCCTGTAACAAAGCTGATTCCAACGCAGCAATGATCTTCTCCAGCGTTCCATCCCGGCGGTAAGACAGACTTGTCAGACCGCCGGTTTCTGTCTTGACCCACAGTACTTCTGAGCTTTTCTCAAAAACATGTACCTTCATGGTTCGGTCTCCTCTTACGCAAACTCACGCAACGCTTCTTGCAGCCGCTTGGCTTTGACGATGGCTTCGGCATTGCTTTCGCGTTCAGCCTCAACCGAAAGGGCTACCTCTTCGATGCGGCCGGCCAAAGCCTTCATGCGCTTGCTGAACTCGTCAGAAAGACTCACCACCTCCCCAGACAGTGCCGCCAACACATCCAATGCGCCCTCGGGCTTCTTGATCGAAACAACGGTCTGCTTGGCTACCTGAGTCACGGCCCGGTCCTTTCTGAGTTTTGAGGTTGCTGCGTCACGCTGAAACTTTCCGGATACCGGCTCACGGATCAGTCCGGCATCTTTGAGTTCGCCAAGCGCGCGGCGTATTGCAGGGGCTGCGGCACCAGTGGCTTTGGCTGCCTGAGTGGCGGCGTGGATAGCGGGAACGCTCCAGCTCGTTTGGATCGGTACGTGACCAAAAACTTTCTGGGCAATAGAAGACTGCCCGGCGAGTATCTGCTGCTGCCTGGATTCGTTCATGTCTGACGACCTGCTTAACGAGTGGGTGGATGCTATTCAGCACGACTCGACTGGGAGTCGGTTTCGCATACGCCCAGCCGCTTGGCGGCCCAGCGTTCGTAAAGGCCAATGGCAACATCGGCACCGGCCATTGCCGTCAGGCAACCCAAGCTTCCGGCGGTCCAAATCGACATGCCAGCCGCTATCATCAACATCATGGCCGACACGCCACAGACGATGCAGGCACCCGATCGCAGTACCAGCCGCCGCACCAACGCCCAGCCGCGAGCCCCGTCCTTATCGGCTCGCCACATCTCACCCGATACGCCGCCGACCAGAGCCAGTACGATCACTAACCAGATCGGCATCTCAGCCAGCGCTTGCTGCTCATTTGTCATGTTGTGCCTCAAATGAAGGAGTGTGCCGGACACAAAAAAGAAAACCCCGCCGGGGGGCAGGGTTTCAGTGTCATGGCAAGAGCCAGGACGGGGTGCACAGCACGTGCTCGGGGAGCGCCAAGGCGCAAATTTCATATCGTGGGGACTTTTTACCCCCTGAGTACGGAACCGAAAAGGGGGCAATTTCGGTTAACTGACTCGACGCAACTTTGACGCAGCTTTGAGGAGACTTTGAGGCAAAGCTCCCTGACCAGCGGTAAGCCACTTTCTCGCCCCAGACCGATCAGCCAACACCTGTAGCAACCGCAGATGAAGGCTATGCACCCAGTCATAGTAGGTTTGCTTCGCTCGGGATGGGGAACCGACCAGGTGCAACTGCATCAACCACGTTGGCGCCGAGTCATCGGTATAACGAAGCACCGCAAGACGCTCGAGCATGTGACCGCGCTCATCCTGTCGACTCACCTCGGCCAGCGCCGCCGCGACCTCTTGCGCAACAGCGTCAATACCAGCACCACCATCAAGCAGGCTCCGTGGCCCAGGCGTACCACGGGGAGCGCAACCACCCCATTCCATGATCGTGGCCATTGGGCTGGCCAGCCCGCCGGCAGAGCCACAGCGCCGCGTTTGCTCGCCCCAATGCTTCAACAGAGTTTCCATTTCTTCGATCATCGCCCCGCTCCCCCGGTCAAAAACCAACCCGACACAAAAAACGCCATACCCAACACAAACCCAACACACCTAAAACCCTTTAAATTCAATAGCTTTAAATCAAATGTGTTTAGTGTGTTGGGTGTGTTGGGTTTAACGGTTCTCGCATAAGAAAAAAATCTCGCTTCCATGGATTCAAATAACGTCGCCCATGCGCGTGCGCGATGCCAAACCCAACACACCCAACACACAGCCAGGAAAGCCGCGAAATAGAAGGCTTGAAATTGTGTGGGGTATCGAAAACCAACCCAACACACACCCAACACACCCAACACACTTTTAGTCGGATTCATGCTGCAGCCGCCTTGATGTGGTCCCAGTTGTCGACGTTCCAGCCCGCCAGGCGCGCCGCAGCCCGCCAAGCAACCACCGCTTTGCCCAGGTCGGCCGAGCTGAGTGATGGGGGCTGGGAAGCCTGCTCATCGCGGGGAAAGAAGAACGCTCCAAACTTGCGGTTGCTGCCTTCGGTCCAAGGGATAGCGCGGGTTTTGTCCACCTCCGAGCCAATGAACAACGAGAACTTCGTCTGGCTCATCACGTGCTCTTTGTTGCGGTGGCACCATTCCAGGAACATCGCGTAGAGGTCGGTGGACAAACATGCGCCCCACATATCACGCCCAAGCTCACCGTACTGCCAGAGGAACAGGAAAGTTTGCCAACTGGCCCGGCTCAATGCCACCAACCGCTCACGCGCATCAGTGCTTGGCGGTCTGGTGCGCTGGTCGAAGTCGCCCAGGTCAACGGCCAACAACCACGCGTACAGCGCTGCAACACCACCATTCTCCAGCTCTCGGCCAACCGCTTTCTGGCGCACCACCGGAAGCGTCTCCATCGGCCATAGCACCAACATTCGCCGGTCACTGGGCGCGATCGGCCAGGGCATAATCTCGTTACTGAGGAAGGCGGCGTTCATGTGGTTGGCCTCCTCCCAACCGTTGATGAACTTGGACTCCATGCGCACTGTCTTGCCGGTGACCAGATGCTTGATCTTGCCTACCTGGTTATAACGCTGGTCACGACTCACAACCTCTTCAAACACCGCCCAAAGCTTGCGGCTTTGCCAGGCGTTGAAGTTGCTTTCGAGTTGGGTCTGTCCGACGGTGGCCGCGTACTGCCCGTAGAGCAAACCGAATGCATCGGCGAACAGCAGGCTCTTGCCTGACCCCTCCATGGTTGAGTGAGCCAGCACGGCCGTATCCATTTTCGCGCCCAGGTGCTGCAAAGGGTACGCCAACCACTTGATCAGCCAATCGCGCGAGGACTGATCGTGGTTGCAAAGGAAGGAGATCAACCACCGCAGGTTCTCGCAAGACGCGTCGTCGCGGCTGGGCTCCATTGGCAGTCCGTCGAAGGTATTGATGTAGACGTTGGGATCCTTCGTCATCGTCGGGTCGAACACAATGTTCTCCACGTCGACGACTCGCCGCTCCGGGCTGTTCAACCACATACCGTACATATCGCCGAGCGCCATCTTGACGGCGCCTTCCGCGATGCGGCGTTTCTTCTCCCGGTCCCACACGTCTTTGGTGCCGTCGATGTAGACGTAGCGCTCAATCGGCTCCAAGTTCAGCGCACCGCCCTTCTTGCTTGCCATCTTGCGGGCTTGCTCGATCTCACTAACCTTGTCTACCGAGATCAACTTTTTGGCGGTGTCATCCATCCATTGTTTGGCCAGCGGCTTGCCAACCCGCGCTTCAAACGCGGTTTTCTTCATAATCCGTGACTTGTCGAGGTCCCACACATGGGTGGTGCCCTCGACCAACACGTACCGGCGGAGCACTTGCTCATAGGTCAACGCCTCCCCCGCCCCCCCGTCAGCAGCCGGAGCGGCTTCACTGGGCTGCGTACTTGAGTCCTGCTCGCTGGCATCCGCCGATGGGGCCGGGGGAAGATCTTGTGGTGCTGGCCGCGACGCGTGCTGCATACCCAACATCCGAGCGGCTTCCTTCACTGCCTTCGACTGGTTGCCATCGTGGTCAAGCAGGCAAAACACCTCAAACGCGTCGTTCTGGTGCCCGTTCGCCAGCGGATCCGCGCCGTGGTGCGAATAGACCTTGCGGTCTGTGACCGTCACGCCAGGTAGCCCGGTGCTGCTGTGCGGATACAACCATTTGTTACCGCGCTTGATGTAATCGTGAGCCCGCAACAGCTCCTCCACATCGTGGCACCGATTGAACTCATCAATCACCGAAGGTTTGCCGTCGGTGGGTGGAGTGCGCTTGATCGGTTTCGCCACGGGCTTCTTTGGCTTGGGCGCCCAGGGGCACGCGGCCTCGGCGTTGCGCTTGAAGACGTCCCAATTCTGCCAAATATTCAGCAGATCCGTGGTGAGCACCGGCAGACCATCAGCAGCATTCGGCGGAGTACGCCAGGTGTACGGCTTGCCAGTGCCCGGATGGATCGATGGCGGGAATACGTCCTGCACCAAGCCCGCACGCAGCTCGAACACCGTAAAACGTTTGTATTCCTCAGCCTCGGCTTTAGCAGCTGCTTCACCAGCAACATCCCCCTGCTCTTTCGCCGCCTTCGCCCGAGCCATCAGCCCCTTGTGAATCGACCCATCGGGGTCTTTCTCATTGGGCCAAGAAAGCGAGTGGCGCGTAAGCTCGATGTTGTCCGGCATCTTAAACAGCACGCGAAACCGCAAAGGATTGCCCACGATGGTCGGATAGACCACCGCCATGGCATCCAGATCAAGCCCCATTTGGTCGAACAACACAAACCGCGTCCACTGCACATCGTCCACATCCAACGAGCAGACACGGCTGGGCCCGAGCACTACGCCCAGGTTGTGATTAGGGTTGCGTTGCCAGAATGCTTCGGCTGCGGCCGCGTCGGTGATGTACCCACCTGGCTTGTTCCAGCCCATGCCCTTCGGTGCTTTCTCGCCCGGGTCAATCGGGACCAAGGCAAAGTTGAAGGTTTCGATATAGCGGCGAGCCCAGGACGATATCGCGGTGCTGGTAGATTGCTCGCTCATCGCCGCCGCTCCCGCAACCCCTGGCAACTGGCACAGGTCGCACACCCCTGAACAGCCTGCTGACGAAGTAACGGGATAGGGTCATCACAATCTTCACAGAACTGCGCACTCACGGCACAGGTTGGGCGTGGGCGGCGATCAAGCGCCACTTGTAGGAAATACTCTGCTTGGTCATTGGCTACATCGATGATGTCACTCATGATCTCGTGCCTCCATGGCTTCGCGTGCGCCAGCCATGATGCCCAGCACCGCGCGGATCACATCGGCGCCATGTTTCTCCAGCAACTGGACTTCATGTGGCTCCCAAATGTTGTCCGCGGCGCCTTCATGCATGCTCGACACGAACAAGCCAGTCTCGTGCAGCACCTTGCTGACAGCGAGCAAAGCAGTCTTGGTCGGCGCAGCTGCTTCAGGCTTGTACCAAACCATACCGGCTGGCCGCATCAATGCATCCAGCAACAGAGAGTTGCCCGTCAGCCGGATCAGCTCTTCAAGTTCATCAGGATCCAGCCAGCGCTGTTCGAAGTCATGCTTGACCTTCTTTTGAAGGCCGTCGTAATCCATCACCATGTCGAGCGCCAACGCGGTTACACCGCCTTTGTAATCATGGGCTGCGCGGTAGATGGCTTTGCGAAGTGAAAGAACCGGCACAGTGGCCGGTGATTGATCTGTTCGACTCATAACCGTAAATACCCCTTTTACGGTCTAGCCATAGAAACGGGCACGCCCTATCCTACGACCACGACCGATGTGCATGTGCTGTGTATCGTCGTAGCTGGGCTGGGGGATCTTTGGTGAGAGGCCCCAGCCCAGCACCCTTTAAGCCGCTTTAGTGCCGCGCAAATACGCCCAATCAACATCAGGGCGGAGCTGTTCACAGGTGACTGCCCCTTGAGTTTCACGCTCAAGCGAAACAGCCAGCACGACGCTGGCACGCCGATTCCCATATGCAATTTGCTTTAGTTGCCCAGCAGTCGTATCGCAACGCGCCGCCAGGTCATCCAGCTTCGCCTTATCGAGAATTTTTATGTATGCATGCAAGCTCATGTGCACCTCCGTTTTGCGAAAGATAGCAGCCGCTAACGACATTAACAATAGCGGTTTGCAATTTACAAAATGCTAAACGCTTTTAAGATAACTGGATGAATATCAGCCAGCTCCGCGTTGAAGCCCTCAGGGCCCTGATCGGCGATCTCAAAACTAAAGAGTTTGCCGATCGCCACAATCTCGACCCCTCATACCTTTCCCAATTGCTGAACGGCCATAGACCTATGGGTGATAAGGCCGCCAAGAATCTCGAAGATAAGATCGGCCTCACTGGCGGAACTCTTTTAATGCCCGCGCGCTCAGCCCAGGATGGGTTGGCGTCTGGCATAGAACCAGGCCCAATTCTCATCAATCCATTCCGGCGGGCTCCCCTTCAAGGAGTGGCCCAATTGAAACAAGATGGAGCATGGGAAGAGCTGGCACGAGGGGCCGGGTGGGTGGACGTTCCAACCTCAGACCCGACCGCTTACTCGCTTCGAATCAAAGGCGACGCGTTGGCGCCCGCCATCCGCAACGGCTGGGTCGTGTGGTGTGAGCCGAGACGTGAGTTAGTACCTGGTGAGTACGTACTATTAGCTCTGACTAACGGGGAAAAAACGATCAAAGAACTCCTCTATGCAAATGCTGAGGAAGTGAGCCTGATGTCCATTAATGACACCTACGGGCGACTGACCGTGCCGCGCTCTGAGATTGAAACAATTCATTACGTCGGCGGGATTGTTCCACCCAGCCAGGTTCAGACGTAAACCCAAAGATGCAAGAGAGCCGCCGCTGGCGGCTTTTTTTGGACCGCTGAAAATTACGTTAGCGGAAGCTATTGCTTAATTCGTTAGCCATTGCTAACTTTGTCTCGTACCCCTCTCACCAAAGAGTACGAACCATGCAAACGACACAGCACAGCAACACCCGCTGCCCGGTCTACCTTCACCCGGCGGCGGCAACCAGCCCCGCCGCCGTAGAACGCATCCAGCGCAACACCGGCCTTCTGGTCATCGTCAATCTGGGTCGCGCCACGATTGCTCCCGCCCCCATCGACACCGCCAGCGATGACCTGGGCCCATTGGGAGGCGACGCAGCATGAGGCCTATTCTGATTGGCCTCACTGGCCGCGCCCGCTCCGGCAAGTCGACAGCCGCCGAACACCTGATTGGCACTTACCTTCTGGAGCACTACGCATTCGCTGATCCGCTCCGCGATGGCTTGATGGCGATCTTCAACCTCGACCCTACCGACTTCGAAGACGATCGCAAGGAGCAGCCACTGGCTTGGCTCGACCGCTCGCCACGTCAGCTGATGCAGTCAATGGGCACTGAGTGGGCACGCAACACAGTGCACCCAGATGTATGGGTAAAGCTCGCTGAACAAAACCTCGATTACATGACGAAGGCGCTGGGCGCGGTGCTGGGCTTCGTCATCAGCGACGTGCGCTTTGAAAACGAAGCGGACCTCATTCGTCGCCGCGGCGGCACGGTCATTCATATTTTTCGGGCCGATGCACCAGCCGTGAACCCTCACGTCAGCGAGGCCGGGGTAGCTGCTCATAAGGATGATCTAACGCTGACTAATTACGGCACGGTCGAGGAGTTCCTGCGCTCGCTGGATAAGGCGTTCCTGATGGTTCGCCGCATCCAGCAACACTCCGAACATCTCACAGCCTGAGGCCGCAGCCATGAACCGCACCCTGGATCAAACCGCAGCTTTGCTCGGGCTCAAGCCCCGCGCCTTCCGCACCAGGTTGCGGGAACTTGGCGTGATCAACTCATCAGGCGACCTGGCCAGCGCCCATCGCGAGCGCGGCTACCTGTTTTCGGACGCTCGCGTGCGCTGGAATCCAACGATCGGCAAGCCCGTGCATTACGCCGTAGTGATGGTCAAGGAAGCCGGCGTTGAGTGGATCGCCAAGAAGCTGGACATCACTATCACCAACAAGGACGCAGCAGCATGAAGACGCCGAACGCCATCAACTCCGCTGTAGGCGCCCTGAAATTGGTGCCGATGTACCTCAACCACCCAACGGTAATCAGCCGCGCCACTCTGATCGGCGCCTCAGCCGAAGCCGTTGAACTGCTGGAGGCATTGCCCTGCGTGTCGGTCGAGCTGGCCGAAGTTTTCCGCTGTGTCGATGCAGTGATCTCCGAAGGCCAGGTCGCTTATGTGACGCCGGTGAAGTGCCCGGAATATCCCTACGGCGCCGTCGTTGCGGACGTCGAAGGCAACGTCCTGGCAGCGGCCAAGGGCAAAAGCAAAGAAGGTCTCGCCGAACTGATCCGCCTCAAGCTGGTGCCCCAAAAGGAGGGGCAAGGGGAGGATTCCGCGTGACAACCACTCTGGACCAACTCCGGCGCCAGTTCGCCACGCCGTGCCCAAGCTTGACCGCCGTGCGTGAACAGTACTTCACGCATATACGTACCGACCGTTACCTACTGAGCGAAATCAAGGCCGGTCGGATCGCGCTGGTGGTTAAGCGGCTGCACTGCTCCGCCCGCGCCAAGCCAGTCGTTTACCTCCACGACCTGGCCGATTACCTCGACGCCCAAGCAACGAAGCAAGCGGCCTGATTCAAACGGTAGCCCCTGCCGATCAGGGGCGACACATCCAATGAGGCACAGCACATGAACACCAAAGCACGTCCCTTTATGGACACCCTGCGCGACATTGAGGCCGGTGGCCTACTGGACGAACTCACCGAAGCCCAGCACAGCCTGATCGACGCCATCCGTATGACCGGCAAGGGCGGCGATCTAACCATCAAGCTCACCTACAAGCCTGATGGCGGCGGCCAGATGACCGTGAAGGCCGACGTTAAGACCAAAGAGCCTGTTCTGGCTCGCGGTACATCTCTGTTCTTCCTTACGCCCGAAGGCAACATCACCCGCCGCGACCCACGCCAGCAGGAAATCCCGCTGCGCAGTGTCGTGGAGGAGCCCGGGCCTGGCGCTTTGCGCCAGGTCAGTCAGTAACACCCGCCCCACCAATCTCTCACCAAATTTTCACCCACTGGAGCACATCCAATGCGACAAGCCCTACAGCACATGGTCACCCTGGCTCAGTCCCTCGGCAAACCAATGGAGGTCCCGGGCATACCTGCGCCGCTGGCACTCGTACCGAACGGGGTCAGCATCGAAAGCCTGGAACACCTGCTGCCCGCACCTTCACGCATCAAGCAGAAGCTCACCGTGCTCGATGCCGAGTCGTTCATCAGCTACGTGAATCGCTTTTCCACTCAGGCCACGGCAGTGTTTTGCAACGGCCCCGAAGGCCGGACTTTCACGGCAGTCATCGACTACCACGATCCGGCCACACCCGCGTGGCGCGATCATGAAGCGACGTACCGCTGCCCGACCACCGTTGAATGGGGCAACTGGAAGGAAATGGATCGCAAGCGCATGGACCAGGCTACCTTCGCCGAATTCATCGAAGACAACGTGAAAGACATCACTCACCACCCCGAGTATGAGAACACCCCAAGCGCTGCCGACATGCTAGAAATCAGCCGCACCCTGGAAGCCAAGAAGAACATCACGTTCCGACAAGGCACTCGCCTTGACAACGGCCAGGTGCAATTGACCTACAACGAAGAGATCGACGGGCGCGCAGGCGAAGCTGGCCAGTTGCGTATCCCCGAAGAGTTCTTCATTGCGCTCAAGCCGTTCCTCGGCGGCGATACCTTCTGCGTGCCCGCCCGCTTCCGCTACCGCATTCAGGAAGGTCGCTTGGTCATGTGGTACGAACTGGTGCGCGCCGACAAGGTGCTCGAAGAAGCCTACCACGCCGTGCGCGCCAAGATCGAAGGCGACATCACCAACGTGCCGCTCTATGAAGCCACGTTCTAACTAATTCCCTGCAACACCCCGTCGCCGTCCTCTCACCAAAACTGTCCGGCGGCGGGCTCTAATGAGGCAACAGCACATGCAAATCGAAACTTACATTATCGTCGCCGGCCTGCTCGTAGGTTGGATTGCGACCGCGTTTTTCCTTATTAAAGCACGCAAGAAAGCCTTCGCGCGCGGCTTTGATCGTGGCGCCAACCTGGCCCGCGAGCAGAATGCCGCATCGTCAGCCTGCACCCTTGAAGACCACGAACTGATGACGAATGTCACCACGTCACTGCGACTCGCCGTCGAAACTTGGCAAGCGTTCCAAGGCACAGAAATCATGGTCGGCAGGGTGAACAAACAGCGCCTGCAGCTTAGCGCCTTTGCCGCGAAGATGTGGCTGGCGGCCTACCCTGCGCAACTTGATGCGGAGGCATGATGATGGAAGTCCAAAGCGAAACCCTTGCCGATGAAGAACTGGCGACCATCACCGGCTATCAGATCCCCTCCAAGCAGATCCAGTGGTTGACCGAAAACCACTGGGAGTTTGTTCTGACAGGCGCTCGCCGCCCAATAGTTGGCCGGATTTATGCCCGAATGAAACTGTCAGGAGTCAAACCATCCGCTGTTAATACCGTGGCTGAAACATGGTCGCTCGACCTTGCAAAGGTGGGCTGACTGATGCGCCAGAGAAGTAAAGCCAATAGAGATCTGCCACCACGGATGATACGGCGCACCCGCAAGGGTAAGAGTGGAAAGACTTGGACATCGTATTACTACGACGGGAGAACTACCGACGGGAAGCGGAAGGAAATACCACTCGGAACAGACCTCGATCAGGCCAAAGTGGAATGGGCAAGACTGGAGCGCAAGACACCGCCTAAGCCTACCCATCTGATGAGCTATGTATTTGATCGCTACGAAAAGGAAATCATCCCGGGCAAGTCGATACGCACCCAATCCGACAACCGCAAGGAACTCAAGCAGCTAAGAAGAGCATTTGAGGGCGCCCCTATTGAGTCGATCACGCCTCAGGTAGTAGCGCAGTATCGTGACGCTAGGACAGCCAAGGTGAGGGCCAATCGTGAGATCGCCCTGCTCTCCCATGCATTTACCATTGCACGAGAATGGGGGCTGACTGACAAAGCAAACCCTTGCTTTGGCGTTCGCCGCAACAAGGAAAAGCCACGTGACTATTATGCCGGTGAAACCGTATGGAACGCGGTATACGCGGAAGCAGTACAGGAACTCAAGGACGCGATGGATCTGGCCTACCTGACCGGCCAACGTCCCGCTGATGTGCTCAAGGTTGCAGCCACCGACTTGAGCAATGGCTTTTTGCTGATTGGTCAGGGCAAGACCGATAAACGTCTCCGTCTGCGCTTGGAAGATGACGGAATCCAATCCGGCCTGAGTAGCTTTATCGACGACCTGCAAGAACGCAGAGCCGTCAATGGAATCCGCACGTCAACTTTGATAACAAACGCGTCTGGACTTCGAATGAGCCAGCAGATGTTGCGCAACAGGTGGGACGACGCAAGAGAGAAAGCTGCGATAAAAGCCGCCACTGATGGTGATCCCGCGCTGGCTACTAGCATTAGGCAGTTCCAGTTCAAGGATATCAGGCCGAAAGCCGCTAGCGAAATCGAGTTAGCTCATGCTAGCCGTCTGCTGGGCCACTCAACTGAAGAGATAACAAAGAGAGTTTATAGGCGAGTGGGTGAGGTAGTTAAGCCAACAAGATAATTTTTAACTTAGTTAAGATAAATTCAGGCTTGTCTAGAAATCACCCAAAGTAATAAAAAAAATAGTCTGATATCGCACACAATAAACCTATGAACGCGCACGATCCATGTTGATCTGGCTAAAGTAACCGCTTGTTAAAGATGCCCAATAACATGAACTCACTCAACGGGGCGACCTTCGATAAGTGAAAGGATATGCGAAACCATTTTATCGACTTGAAAAGGCTTGGTGAGTACAGACATCCCTAGAGGCAGTTGTTCGCTCCCTATTATCGAGCTCTCAGCATAGCCCGTGATAAACAAAACCTTGAGATCCGAACGAAACACGCGAGCAGCGTCGGCCATCTGACGTCCATTTAGCCCGCCAGGCAAGCCAACATCTGTGATAAGCAGATCGATTCGTAAGTTAGACTGCAGCAGTTTAAGGCCAGCAACGCTGTCTACTGCCTCGATCGAGACGTAGCCAAGATCGTCCAGAATATCTGAAACCAGCATACGAACAGAGGGCTCGTCGTCAACAACTAATACCGTCCCTCCCTTTATCAGCTCCTGGAGATGCAATCCGGGAGACTCGGGTGTATCCGCTTCGACTACTGTTTCGTCATCATAACGGGGAAGGTAAATATGCACCGCTGTGCCATGCCCTTCCTCTGAACTGATACGAACCTGCCCACCTGATTGCTGAGCAAATCCATAAATCATGGACAGCCCAAGACCAGTACCCTCGCCGAGAGGCTTGGTGGTGAAGAAAGGCTCAAAGGCCCGGGATATTACTTCAGGCGACATGCCTACGCCCGTGTCAACCACACGGAGTGAAAGGTAGTCTCCAGTCGAGACCTGGTGTAGATGTGAATCTTGCCCTTCAATGAACTGATTAGCCGTTTCAATGGTTATTCGACCACCACTAGGCATCGCATCACGTGCATTAATACAAAGATTTAAAAGTGCATTTTCTAACTGTGATGGATCCACCAAGGTAACCCAAAGCCCCGGCGCACTGATGACTTCCACTGTGATACTAGGGCCAACTGTTCGCTGGATCAGGTCCTGCATTCCATCAACGAGCCGGCCGATATTTGTTGGTCTAGGGTCGAGTGTCTGGCGACGGGAAAAGGCAAGTAGCCGATGGGTCAAAGCGGCGGCACGCTTTGATGCATCCTGAGCTACTGCTATATAACGCCCTATATCGCTAAAGCGCTCCTGGCGTAGTCGGATCAGCATGATTTCCAACGCCCCCGAAATGCCAGCTAGCAGGTTATTAAAGTCGTGTGCTAAGCCACCAGTCAGCTGTCCAACGGCCTCCATTTTTTGAGATTGGCGCAGTCTCTCTTGTGCTTTGATCAACTCATCAGTGCGCTCCGCGACGCGCTGCTCGAGCGTATCATTCAAAGCCCGCAGCTCTGTTATTGCGCGATCACGTTCCGCTTCGATGGCTCGCCTACCCTCAACGTCTATGAGAACTCCTGGGAAACGAAGGGGTATACCCTCAGGCGAGTGCTCAACGAAACCATTGGCCTCTAGCCAGTAATAACGTCCGTCATTACGCTTCACGCGATACTGATGTGCGTACGCGCCTCCACGCGTTCTGGCGTCGTGAATGGCAGACGCCAAACCTTGCTGATCATCCGGATGAACAGTGGCCACAATTTGAGCAAAAGGGATGCCCATTCGTCCAAGTGCTGGGTCAAGCCCAAATGCGCTAGCGAACGCTTGGTCGACATTGAAAAGGTCCGTTTGCAGGTCCCAGCTCCACGTTCCTATTATTGCACCTGCATCTAATGCAAGCTGCACCCTCTGCACGTTTTCTTTCGTAAGGGCTTCGCTAATGCGAAGACGCTCCTCTGCTGTCCGTCGTTCTGTTACATCGATTACAAATCCTGGGAAACTTATCGGTTCTCCTTGTTCATCGTAATCAACTCGTCCGCTCGCGAGCAGCCAATAATATTTGCCGTCTGAGCGCATCACTCGATATTGATGAGAATAAGCACCACCTAGGACGATGGCCCTTTCAATTGCAGCGTCCAAGCTCGGCCTGTCTTCAGGATGAACGTGTTCAAGAACTCTGCCGATGGGCATTTCAACGTTGACCAGGGCTAGATCAAGTCCAAACGCTTTGGCGAATCCTGCGTCTCCGGTGAAACAGTCTCGCTTTGGGATCCAATTCCAGGTCCCAATAACTCCACCAGCCGTTAAGGCGACACTCAGATGCTCTAGGCCCTGACGAGCGCGCGCGTCACGTTCCATTTGTGCATCGGCCGCAGCTAATCTCGAGCGAAGCGACTCGTTCTCAGATCTCAGATAATCGGTTTCACTAAAGTCACTAGTCATTAGAGTTCACTGCGTCGCCCTGCAGGTGGAGAGATTAAGCCGTCATTGAGATTTATCTTACCGCAGAAGGTTCACACTACTGCGAGTGAAAATAGAGGGCAACCCCCTCATCACTGACCAATACAATACTGTCGTGGCCAAAATTCCATTCTACTGCCGGCTAGCTAGGTAGTACGCATGTTTCCGTGTCAAGAGTAGTCAGGCTGCTGAGTATTAAATGCGGCTGACAGTTGAGCAGTCGCACCTTAAAAGGACATCTTATTACCGTCTAGTAACTCCTCCATTCTTTTGCGAAAAAGCCCATCTCGTTCAATTTTAAGCCATTTATGAAAGCCTAGCCGCAGCATAATTGAACGCTTGAGCCGTACCCTAAACGCCCAAAATTCATCAATGCCGTGCAGGTTGTTGCGGAAGTGATTCGAAAAGATGCGGAAGTGGTAGGTATATCGCAGCAAATAAAAAACCCCGTAGACGTTAATCTACGGGGTTTCTAAGAGTGGAGGCCGAGGTCGGAATCGAACCGGCGTAGGCGGATTTGCAATCCGCTGCATAACCATTTTGCTACTCGGCCTCAAACGACAAATGCCCTGACCGCTGACATTTACCGCATAAAAACTTGAGTGGGCTATAGAACCCTGCCTCTACTCTAACTTATTGAATACATTGAAGTTTTTAATAATTCATTGCGTTCGATGGGCGCCATTATGTACTCATTTGCTTTTACCTGCAACCCCTTGATTTCAAAAATATTTCGTATTGGCATCAAGGGGTTGCGCACCTGCCCTACTCCTTGATGAGCTGTTGCTGATACTGCGGGTCAGCCTGGATCTGGGCGTCGGTGAAGGGCAGCGGGCGTAGTTTTTTCTCGGAGAAAGCGCGGGTCTGATCCTTCAAATACTGGGAGGCTGGGTTGCTGGATTCGGAGAATGCCAGTACGCCCAGGGCCTGCGGGCCTTGGTCGTCGAAGGTGACGATTTGCAAATAGCTGGTGCCGCTGACGACTTCGCGTTTGCCATCGGCACGTGGCACGGTTTGCATGGCGTTGTAGATGCCCAGCTGCTGCGGGCCGCCGTGCATCGGAGTTTGGCCGCTGACCTGGATGTCGCCCCAGCGGGTCGACCCAAGCTGGCTCACCGCTGCCGTCGAGGCCAGCATGGCTTCGCGCAGGGCGTTGGCCACGGGTTCGCGCTCGGTGGCCAGCCCACGCGGAGTGGTCAGGGGCTGCGCCGGATCGAAGGCTACGCGCCAGGCGTCGGGGAGTGCCTGCAGGTGTTCGAACAGATTGATGAAGTGCACCAGGCCGACGCCGCTGTCGAGGTTGGCGTGCTGGTCCCAGTTTTTAAGGCTGGTGCAAAGTGGCTGCAATGTCGCCGCATCCCCGCCTAGGTGTTTGGCGCAGAACGCGAGCAGGTCGGGCATGACTTGGCTGGCGAGGTAGACCTCGTTGTCCATGACCATGTTTTGCAGGTCGGTCACCTTGATCGGTTGTTTGGCCAGAGATTGCAGGCGCTGCAGGGCGAATCGGGCGCGTGGGCCAAGGCCGATATGATCCTGGCTGATCACCGGCGAAAACCCGGTCAATGGCGCCTTGGGGTTGGCCATCCACGCCGAATCATTGGCGTGTTGCACGTAGTCGGTGCGCTCCAGCTGCGGCAGGTCGGCGGCCGCGAAGATGCCGGGTTGGGCGGCACGCGGGTCGATGTCCCAGGCGCAGGCGCTGTGGGATCCGTCGAGCACGATCAGTTGCAGGCCGGCGCGCGGGTCGCTGCATTGCGCAAGTTTGGCCGCGCTGACGTTGGGCACCACTGACAGGTTCATGTACAGGCTCTGGCCCTGGTCATCGGCGGCCAGGGTGTTGACCCACGGGATGCCTTGCAGGGTGTGCACCGAGGTTTGCAGCGCCTTGAGGCTGGTGGCGCGGTTCATGGCGTCCCACTGCTCCAGGACGCGGTCGTTGCCCAGGTTGGCGTCGCGCAGGCTGAAGGCGTAGTGGCTGTCCCAATCCAGCTTGCCGGGCCATTGCACCACCGGGCCGAATTGCGAGCTGTACAGGGTATGCGCCTGCGGCCTCAGGCTGCCATCGGCCTGCTTGACCTGCACGGTGACGGAGCTTTTCTCCAGGGGAATCGATTGACCGTCGAGCAGGTAGCGCGTCGAATCCTTGGGATCAAGCGTCAGGCGGTAGAGGGTGAAATGCTTGGACGTGTCGACCGTGTGGGTCCAGGCCACATGCTGGTTGAAGCCGATGTTGATCAGCGGCAAGCCTGGCAGCGCGGCGCCCATCACATCCAGTTGGCCGGGGATGGTCAGGTGCATCTCATAAAAGCGCATGCCGCCCACCCACGGAAAATGCGGGTTGGCCAACAGCATGCCACGGCCATTGAACGAGCGATCACGGCCTACCGCGACCGCGTTACTGCCGCGGTCGAGGCTGAAACGTTGCTGGTTGGCCGACGCCTGCTCAAAGGCTTTTAAACCGGGTTTCACACTGGCAGTGGCCTGAGGCGGTGTGGCGCCAACCAGGGCTTCGGCGAATTGACCGACACCGCCTTCCACCAGCAGCCTGCGCGTCAGCTTGACCACGTCTTGCGCCACAATCGGTCGAACCCACGCCGCCTGGCATTGTGCCGGCGCGCCCTGCTCTTTCAGGTAGCGGTTGTAGCCCGCGACGTAGCCTTCAATCCGCTGCTGTATCTGTGGCGTCTGAGCGTTCCAAAAAGCGCTCACCGCTTGGGGTGTATTCAGCCAGGTGAAAAACACATCGCTGGCAAGGTTGTTGCGCTCCTCCAGGGTCGCCTGTTCGGGGCCGAAATACTTGGCGCGCTCGCCGCTCACCGTCACCACTTCGTTGGCCAGCAGGCACAGGTTGTCCTGGGCATACGCGTAGCCGATGCCGAAGCCCAGGCCGCGTTCGTCGTTGGCGCGAATGTGCGGCACGCCAAACGTGGTGCGGCGAATGTCCGCCGACGCCTGTGTCACTTGCTCGCGCGCCGACGCGGCAACACTGGCTCCCAGCAACAGCCCCGCCACGCACACCCTGGACAACCGGTTGGAAATAATCACGCAAGCTCCACAGTCAAATTGAACACCCTCACAAGGGGCAGCTACCCCACCGTAAGGACGCAATGAACCGGGAATAATTTAGCCGCCGGACGCGTTTATTTAAGGCGTGCGCGCTGTGACAAAGTCGATACCGACAAAATTTCTACATTCAGCACTTCATGATTTCTGTCGCTCGTTCGTCTTATTAGGTAAGAGCGCCATCATTTTCCTGATCAGGCTCTGATAAGGAGTTTTCTGCATGTACAACTCGCAACTGCCCACGGACGGACATTCACCGGCCGCCGACGCCAATTACGGCAGCGGCGGCGCACACGCGTTCGGCAAAGCGCCCGAACAGCAAGGCAACCAGCGTATTCGCCATTTGCTCAAGTGCTTCGGTTTGCGCACCAGCCTGATTCGGCTGAAGGTCATCGACGCCCTCCTCACCGCTGCCGACAACCAGCGCACCCTCGGGGTGCGCGGCGTGCACAGCCATTTGCTGGAGCTGGGCATTCCGTTGTCGTTTCTCAGCGTGCGTGAGGTGCTCAAGCGCCTGTGCAGCGAGGGCGTGATCACCCTCAATGCCGATAAAAGCTACAGCCTCCATGAAGAGGCTGCCAAAGTGCTCGATGGTCGCGCCTGACTGGCGCGATCAGAAGTTGGGCTTGACCTTGCGGCGCATGATGCCGTTGATCACTACCACAGTCACCGCCACGGCAATGGCGATGTACTGGAACGTTTTTTCGCTGATGACCCCAGTGTTCTGCAGATAGGACAGGCCGAACATCGTCCCCAGCACCACAAGGGAAATCAGAATCGAATATTTCAAACGTTGCTTTTGGGTCATGACGGGGTTCCTGAACCTGATAAATG
Organism: Pseudomonas sp. TREG-RG-20F-10-E-6-01; assembly: GCF_022662455.1. Lineage (NCBI taxonomy): Bacteria > Pseudomonadati > Pseudomonadota > Gammaproteobacteria > Pseudomonadales > Pseudomonadaceae > Pseudomonas > Pseudomonas sp. TREG-RG-20F-10-E-6-01. The sequence continues at coordinate 77,125 of NZ_JAKNQP010000004.1, forward strand.
TATCCACTTTGTATCGCCTAACATGCCAAGCACATACCCAGTGACGGGGATGGATGAGGGTCGGCAGGGTCGTATGTTACAGGCGATGAAAAAGTTTGGCTTGTCCCACGCCTGATTGACCTTGTGAGCACCCTAGAGGATTTTCAAATGTTACGTCGAATCACACTGCTGATTCCATTGCTGATCATGCTGAGCATGAGCGGCTGCTTCTTTTTCCCACACGGCGGCGGTGGCGGCTGGCACGATCATCGCTACGACGGCGGCCCAGGCTACGAACACCGCTGATCGCGCCTGCGCCCCGTTTTCCAGCCCGGAAAACGGGGCGCTCAGCCAGCGTGCACCCAGCGCTGATGCAACCAACGCGCAAACGCATCCAGGGCAAACCCCAGTAGCCCGATCAGCAGCACCATGGCCATCAGTTCTGAATAGGCCAGACGGTCCCGAGTGTCGAGGATGTAGTACCCCAGCCCCGCACTGACCCCAAGCATTTCGCACGGCACCAGCACGATCCACAAGATACCGATGGCCAGGCGCACGCCGGTCAGCACATGCCCCACCACGCCGGGGATGATCACCCGCCGCAAGGTTTCCCAGCGCGTAGCGCTCAAACTCTTACTCAACTGCAGCCAACGCGGGTCGAGTTGACGCACGCCGGCAGCGGTGTTGAGCATGATCGGCCACACAGCCGCGAAGGCCAGCAGGAAATAGATCGGCTGGTCGCCCACGCCCATCAACATCACCACGATAGGCATCCACGACAGCGGTGAAATCATCCGCAGAAACTGGAAGGCCGGCGTGGTGGCCGCCTCCAGGTTGCGCGAACTGCCCACCAGCAGGCCCAGTGGCACGCCTACCCACAACGCGAGAAACAGGCCGACGAAAATACGCTTCAGGCTGACCGCGATGTGCAGGTACAGCTCGCTGCGCCCGAGCAGTTCCCACAAGCTGCTGAAGGTCGCTGCCACTGAAAAGCGCGCCGACAACCCGTCGGCGTCGCCCAATACCTTGACGCCCAGCCACCACAAAAACAGCAAGCCTGCCAAGCCACTCAGCCCCAGCAACCAGCCCGGGATTCTGCCTTTACTCAAGCGCCAATCTCCTCGTGCCGTTCGTAGCCATCCGGCAAACCGAAGGTCTTCATGCCGCCCACCGATTCGATGGCGTTACGCACAAAACGGTCGTCGACCAAGTCTTTGGCAACGAACGCCGGATCGAGGTCGGCGAGGAATTTTTTGTCGCCTTCAATCAGCGTGTCCTTCAAGCGCCGCACCAGTTCCTCGGTGTAGCTGGGGAATGGGTAGGGCTGAAAGTCGATGCGGTGTTCGTCCCAATTGGCATGCTGGATCGCACCGTCGGCCAAATAGGCAGCACGGTCGGCGGCGGCCGGCGCAAGGACTTTGCTCAAGACCGGCTCAGCGTGTGGCGTGTAGCGGTTCGGGCCGTCTTTGGACAGCAGCTTCACCGCCTCTTCACGGTTGTCGCGCGTCCACACCTGGGCCTTTACGATCGCATTCACGACCTTTTGCGACCATTCGGGACGGTTGGTCAGGTCATGTTCATGCATGAACACCACGCAACACGCATGGTTGCGCCACACATCGCCGGTAAAGCGCTGCACCCGGCCGACCTTGAGGTTTTCTGCCAGGGCGTTGAACGGCTCGGCGACGATATAGCCGTCGATGCGTTTGCTGGCCAGGGCCGGCGGCATGTCGGAAGGCGGCAACACGATGAGGTTGACCTCGTTGGCGCCAATCGCGCTGCCGGCAGCACGCGCCACGGGGGTCAGGCCGTTATCACGAAACAACTGCTGCACGACTACGTTGTGGATCGAGTACCAGAACGGAATCGCCACCGACTTACCGCCCAGTTGCTTGACGTCGGTAATGCCCGGCGACACGGTCAGGCCGGAACCGCCGACGTGGTTCCAGGCCACAACCTTGGCAGGCACCTTGCTGCCATAACGCGCCCACACCGTCATCGGCGACAACAGGTGAATCACGTTGACCTGTCCCGAAATGAACGCCTCGATCACCTGGGCCCAACTGCGCAGCAGCACCGGGCGCTCGGCCTTGATGCCTTCAGCTTCGAACAGACCGTTGTTGTGTGCGACCAACAGCGGCGTGGCGTCGGTGATCGGCAAGTAACCGATGCGCACCGGCGCGTCCGGCTCGCTGGCGGCGCGCGCCTGCAAACTGCTCAGCAGCGGCATGGCACCGGCGGCACTGAGCACCGCCGAGAGTTTGAGAAAGTCACGGCGCGAGTGAGTGAGGTCATCCAGACACATGGTTGGGCTCCAGCAGTTCAAGGGGGTTGGGTTGAGGGCGGCTCGCCTGCCGTAAGGTTTTCAGAATGTCGATACGCAGCGTGCCGATGGCCTCGACCTGTTCTTCACGCGGCTGTGGCAGGTCAATCTGCCACTCGCCCAAAGTGCGCGCTGGGCGGTTGCCCAGAAGCAGGATACGGTCGGACAGCAGCAGCGCCTCATCGATGTCGTGGGTGATCAGCACCGCCGCCGAACCTTGCTCGCGGTTGACCTTGAGCAGCAGGTGTTGCATATCGGCGCGGGTGACTTCATCTAACGCGCCGAACGGCTCATCCAGCAGCAACACCTGTGGCTGGCGTGCCAGGCAGCGGGCCAATGCGGTGCGCTGGGCCATGCCGCCGGACAATTGCGCCGGAAACTGTTGGCGGGCGTGTTCCAGCCCCACCGCAGCAATGGCGTGGTCAACGCGACGGCGCCGCTCCTCGGTGCTCAAGTGCGGCTGGCGGGCGAAATCCAGGCCAAATGCGACGTTCTTTTCCAGGCTCAGCCAGGGCAACAGGCTGGGGTCCTGGAATGCCACTGCAACGCGTGGATGCGGGCCATTCAAGGGCTCGCTCAGCACGCGCACGCTACCGCCCTGGGGCGCCTGCAAACCGGCAAGCACACGCAACAGGCTGGATTTGCCGACGCCGCTGGGGCCCAGGATCGATACCACTTCGCCCGGTTGCAGCTGCAAATCAAACCCTTGCAACACCGGGCCGCTGGCATACCCAAGGCAAATGCCCTGGGCCGTCAATACCGCCTGGTTCATAGATTGGCCTGGCGATGCAACTCGGTGCGCAACTGCACCAGGCTTGGCGTCACGATCGGCACAAAGGCCGATTCACGCCAACGCCGTGCAAAACCGCTGCCGTGGGCGGTGAGATAGGCCTTGCCGCCGCTGGCTTGCAGTTCAAGCTGCACGGCACTGGCGGCGGTTTCTGCGAGGGCAATCCGCAGCTTGAACAGCGGCACGGGCTCGGCCGCAAAGCGCCCGGCGAGCAGGCCCTTTTTCAGGTCGTTGACCAAGTGATCCAGGGTTACCCGCAACGCTTCCAACTCATCGCGCAACACCGTGCGACTCGACCCCAGGTGGTTGGCCACCTCCGCCAGCGAACGACGGGCCAGGCCAATGGACATGCCGCATTGCAAGCCCAGAAACGCCGGGCGCACGGCCGGCAGGAACTTGCGCGCATCTTCATGCAACAACCACTCACGGCTCAGCTCGACGCCTTCGAGCCCCAGTGCTGCGGTATTGCTCGACTGCAACCCCATCAGTTCCAGGTCGCGCGAGCGTTGCAAGCCGGCAACCGAATCAGGAATCGCCAGGATAAACGGCGCACCGCCGGCGGCATGCTCGATAGCGGCGGCCGCGACAAAGCCGTTCTTGCGTAAATTGGTCACCCAATGCAGGCGGCCGTTGAGGGTCCAGCCGTCTTCGGTCGGCTCGGCGCTGATTTGCAGGGTCTCGATGCCCGACAAAAACTTCATCGCATTCGACAGGCCGGTCGCCCCGGCCAGCTTGCCGCTGAGCAAGTCCGGCAACAGGTGCTCGCGCAGCCGCTCATTGGGGCTTTGCAGCAAATATTCGATAAAGGAACGCTGGCCCCAGCAGACAAATGCCGCCGCCAGGGAATGGCTGGCGACATTGGCGATGGCGTCAACCGCGCCGGTGACGTCGCCGCCCAGGCCACCCAGCGCTTTGGGCACGCCGATACGCAAGACATTGGACTCTGCCAGCCTTGGCAGCACTTCCTGTGGATCGCTACTGCCCACATCCAGGGCCTGCGCTTGAACATCGAGCCAACGGCTCAAGATTGGGTCAAGCATTCATGTTTCTCCTTGTTACAGCAGGTGGACCATCGCCGATGCATGCGCGCTTCAGCTTGCCGGTTTTTCCCAACGGTATTGCGCCAGCTCCGGGTTCAGCGGCGTGCGGGCAAACACGTTAGCGAAGTTGCACAGGGTTGCCAGGCTCACGCCCAAAATAACTTCCAGGGCCTGGCCTTCGGAATAACCGGCAGCACGGAACGCCTCGAAGCCTGCATCGCTGACGTCACCGCGCGTGGCGATCACTTCGCGCGTGAAGGCGGCGAGTGTCTCATAGCGGGCATTGGGCAGTTCGCCGCGCTGGCGCAGGGCATCAATCACGTCTTCAGGCAGCTTGGCCTTGTTGCGCGCCACGGCAGTGTGGCCGGCAACGCAAAAATCACAACCGTGGGTGGTGGCGGCAATCAGTTGCACCACTTCGCGGTCGGCCAGGCTCAATTCTGCCTTGGCGTTGAGGCCCGAAACCGTGATGTAGGTTTCCAGCGCGGCCGGTGCGTTGGCCAATACGGCGAGCAGATTAGGGATGAACCCCGAGGCCTTCAGGGCATTTTCGAGAAAAGGTTTGGCGGCTTGCGGCGCGGTTTCTGGGGTGAGCAACGGTACACGGGACATGGAGTGGTCTCCTGATGGATTCGTGTATCCAGTCTGTTGGTTATAAAAAATCGCCTCAATAGGCTAAAGTAGCGATTACTTGCTCTTGAGTCTTTCCGTTAGATGAATTCGTCCAGTGCACTTGTCGATTGGTTATTAGACAGCCTCGAACTCAACACCAGTTTGTTCCATGTCGGCCGCTATTGCGGTGACTGGCATGCGAGCACGCATGGGCTGGCGAGGGCGAGCTTTCACCTGATCGTTCAGGGCCAATGCTGGCTGCATATCGATGACGAATCCACCCCCCTGCAACTGAACAATGGCGACGCGGTGTTTCTGTTGCGCGATTTGGCCTATCGCCTGTCGGGCGAGGCCACGGCCGCCGGGGCGCAGGAGTGCCCGCGCCGGCCGATGCTGCCGCTGGACAGCCTGGCCAGCGATGGCGTGGGCCTGGTCTGCGGGTTCTTTCATTTTCATTCGGGCTTGTCGGCGATGATCGTCGACACCCTGCCCGCCTGGATCATCCTGCGTGCCGGCGACCCGTCCCTGATCGCCGCACGCAACCTGTTCGAACTGATCCTGCAAGAGTGCGAGCGCACGCCGGCGCCCTCTTCGGCCTTGCTTGAACGGCTTTGCCACCTGCTGTTTCTGTACGTGCTGCGTCAACAGGTCATCGACAACACCGAATTGGGTGGCCTCGCCGCACTGGGCCGGCAACCGGCGTTCGCCAACCTGCTGGAACAATTGATCGCACACCCCGCTGATGCGTGGACGCTGGAAAGCATGGCCGCCTGCACCGGGCTGTCGCGTTCGGCGTTTTTCAAGCGGTTTAACGAGTTGTGCGGGCAGTCGCCGGGGCAGGTGCTGTTGATGATGCGCATGCGCCACGCCTGCCAGCTGTTCAAGGAAGACCAGACCGTGGCGGATGTGGCGCTGGCCGTGGGTTATCAATCGGTGGCGGCGTTTACCCGAGCGTTTTACAGAGTCACCGGGCAGCAACCCGGCGCCTACCGCAAGGCTCAAGCCTGACGTTGCAACCCGTTGCCCGGTCGCGCGCACAGCTCCACCAGCCAATCGACCAATACCCGCACCCGGGGTGACAGCTGGCGATGCGGCGGGTACAGCGCCGTCAGCGGTAGTTGCGGCGGCTTGATCGCGGCCAATACCTCCACCAGGCTGCCCGCCTGCAGTTGCTGCATGACGTGGTAATAAGGCGTCTGCACCAGGCCATAGCCCGCTTCGCAGGCGGCGAGGTAACCGTCGGCACTGTTGACGGCAACCTGCTTGGGCAGGTCCACCAGGCGCAGCGCCTGCCCTACTTGAAACTCCAGGCCATAGCGCTTGCCACTGCTGCTGGAGAAGTATTCCACCACCTGGTGGCCGGCAAGCTCGTCAAGGTTGGCGGGCACGCCGAAACGCTGCAGGTACGCGGGGCTGGCACAGGTCACCTGATCCATCATTGCCAGCGGACGCGCCACCAGCGAGTCGTCCAGCGCAAGGCCACCGCGCAGCACGCAGTCCACACCTTCGCGAATCAGGTCGACCGGGCGGTCGTTGAGGCCGATTTCCAGGTCGATGTTCGGGTAGCGAGCGGAAAACTCCGGCAGTGCAGGTATGACCAGAAATCGGCCGATGCCCGAGGGCATATCGATGCGTAATGTGCCACGCGGGCTGCTTCGGGTAGCGAACACCGCTTCGGTCTCTTCAAGGTCTGCCAGCAAGCTGACGCAGCGCTGGTAGTACGCGGCGCCATCCAGCGTCGGGCTGACTTGCCGGGTGGTGCGCTGCAGCAACTGCACGCCCAGGTGCGCCTCCAGTTGCTTGATCAGGATAGTCACCGAGGCGCGTGGCAGTTGCAGGCTGTCGGCGGCCTTGGCAAAGCCACCCAGTTCGACGATTCGGGTAAACACGCGCATGGCGTTAAATCGGTCCAAAGCCAGGTTCTCCCGGGGCATTGTTTAGAAAATCCTAATAGTGATAGCGGTTTTAGCCGCTTTATCCCTCAGTTGTCGAGGAGAACAATGGGGGCCTTTCCCCCCAAGGAGCTGCCCCGATGCATACTCGTCAACTCGGCAAAAACGGCCCTCACGTCAGCGCCATCGGCCTGGGCTGCATGGGCATGACTGATTTCTACACCACCGGCACCGATACCCAGGAAGCGATTGCAACCTTGCACCGCGCCCTGGAGTTGGGCGTCACCTTGCTCGACACCGCCGACATGTATGGCCCTCACACCAATGAGGCGCTGATCGGCAAAGCCATCGCCGGCAAACGCGACCAGGTGTTTCTGGCGAGCAAATTCGGCTTTGTGCGTGACCCGGCCAACCCGTCGGCGCGCGGTGTGAATGGCCGCCCCGAGTACATTCGCGAGGCCATTGACGGCACCTTGAAACGTCTGGGCATCGAAACGCTGGACCTCTACTACCAGCACCGCGTTGACCCCGACGTGGCAATCGAAGAAAGCGTCGGCGCGATGGCCGAACTGGTCAAGCAAGGCAAGGTGCGTTACCTGGGCCTGAGTGAAGCCTCGGCGGCTAGCCTGGAGCGTGCGCACAAGGTGCACCCGATCAGCGCCCTGCAAAGTGAATATTCACTGTGGAGCCGCGACCAGGAAGACAACGGTTGCCTGGCGGCCTGCCAGCGCCTGGGCATCGCCTTTGTGCCTTACAGCCCGCTGGGGCGCGGGTTTCTCACCGGCACGCTGAACAGTCCGGAGGACTTCGCCGCCGACGACTACCGCCGCTCCAGCCCGCGCTTTCAAGGTGAGAACTTTGCCAAAAACCTGCTGCTGGTAAAGCAAGTGAAAGGGTTGGCTGCGCAAAAGGGCGTTACAGCCGGGCAATTGGCGCTGGCCTGGGTGCTGGCGCAGGGTGATTACCTGATCCCGATTCCCGGCACCAAGCAGCGCAAATACCTGGAAGAAAACGTGGCGGCCCTGGATATCAACTTGAGCCCTGCCGAATTGGCGGCGCTGACGTCAATCTTCCCGGCGGGCGCTACTGCGGGTTTGCGCTACACCGAGGCATCAATGGGCCTGGTGAATAAATAGCCCATGTGGTCAGGGTGCACCGGCTTACGGTGCGCCCTGACTTTTCTTGCACGATGGTACCTCAAGCTCCTCCTTGCCAAGCCGATAGCCCGATGAAGCTCTAACACAGCCGCGTCAATAATAAACGCTTCGTAAGGACGACCTCATGCCCCCACTGCGCTCCATCCAAACCCGCTACACCCTGTTTCTGGTGCTGTTCGTCCTGGTGTTATCTGTGTTGACGGTTGTGGGGATCGGCCAGTTGGTCGCGCCCCAGCTGCGGCACACTGAAGAACAGGTGGTGCTCAACCGCATCGCGGAAGTAGCCGAACAGATTCAGGGCGAACTGAACAAGGTTCAGGCCCAGCAACGCAGCATCACCCAGACTATCCCCCTGCTCGACAGCGATGCCATCGACAAAGTCCTGCCCGGCCTGGTGGACCAGTACGGCGAGCTGAAAGTCTTCGGTGGCGGCATCTGGCCATTGCCGAATCAGCGCACGCCGGGGCGCAACAAGCACAGCACGTTCTGGCACCGCGATGCGTCGGGCAAGCTGGCGGTCAATACCTTCTGGAACAGCGACGCGGCGCCCAATTACTACGATCAGAGCTGGTACAAAGGCGGTCTCGCCTCACCGCGTGGCCAGTGCGCCTGGGCGGCGGCTTACAAAGACGACGCCAGCCAGGAGCCACGCACCAACTGCGCCATGGCCATCCAGCGCGACGGTGCCGCCTACGGTGTTGCCACCATTGACGTGACCCTGGGTTTCTTCAATGACCTGGTCGCCAGCAAAGAGAAAGACATCGGCGGGCAGATGCTGATCGTCGAAGGCGACGGCAAGATCATCAGCAACAGCACGCGCCTCAGCGGCCCGGTGGTGTTGAAAAATATCAGCGAATTGGCCGGCACCTCGGCGTTTGCCGCTCAGGTCAGCAAGGCCCTCGCCCACCGCGACCAGGCCCAGCGCGCCGAATTCGACAACCAGGGCGTGGCCAGCACCTTCTACATGCGCCCGATCGAGGGCACGCCCTGGTTCCTCGCCACCGCCCTGCCGACTTCGCTGATCACCGCACAGCGTGATGATGTGCTCGGCAGCCTGGCCCTGTTGCAAATTCCCATGGTGTTGCTGCTGGTGCTGCTGGCGTTCTATGCCATCCGCCAACTGGTGCAGCGCATGAAGTCGCTGAGCATCAATATCGACGCGCTGTCTGCCGGCGATGCCGACCTGACGCGCCGCATCACCATCCGTGCCGAAGATGAAATGGGCGCCATTGGCCACTCGGTGAACCACTTCATCATCTACCTGCAAAACATGATCGGCGAAGTGACCCAGGCCACGGGCGCCATGTCGACGGGGCTTGAGCAATTGCAGCAGACCTCGGCGCACACCAACCGGATTCTGGTGCGGCATGCGTCGGAGACCGATCAAACGGTCACGGCCATCACCGAAATGAGCTCCACCGCCGACACCGTGGCGCAGAACGCCGCTGAAACCGCCTCCTTCACCCAGCGCGCCAACGAACACGCGGACCGCTCACGGGTGGTGGTCGGAGAAGCCTCCACCAGCGTCAGCGCGTTGATCGGCGAAGTGGCCAGCGCCACCCACACCGTGGAAAACATGCGCCAGGACGCTGCTCGCATCACCGAAACCCTCGGGGTGATCGGCGCAATTGCCGGCCAGACCAACCTTCTGGCGTTGAACGCTGCGATTGAAGCGGCGCGGGCCGGTGAGCAAGGCCGTGGTTTTGCGGTGGTGGCCGACGAAGTTCGGGCGCTGGCGGCACGCACCCAGGCCAGCACCTCGCAGATCAACGAAATGCTCGCACGCCTGACCACCGGGGTCAGTTCGTCGGTGACCGCCATGGAAAACACCCAGGCCAGTTGTCAGTCGGCCGCGGATGCTACCGCGCGGGTCAACACGGGCCTGGACGAGATGGCTGGCTCAGTCAGCCATATCAACAACCTCAGCACTCAGATCGCCACCGCCGCCGAGCAGCAAAGCGCGGTGACCGAGGAGATCAACCGCAGCATGGTGCAGATCCGACATATGGTCGAAGAACTGGTGGAAAGTGGCCACGCCACTGAAACCAATACACAGAGCCTGCTGGATGCCAATGGCCGAGTGATTGCGTTGATGAGTCGCTTCAAGGTGCGCTGATAAATGCATGAAACACTCCCGTGCAAAACACGGGAGTGGGACTATCCTGACAGCTCCTAGTGCAAAGTCTCGCCACACAGGAGGTGTGTCATGCACGCTGTCGAGCATTCGAGCCGCTTGGAGCGGATCATTCAGGAACGGTTTATCCAAGCCCCCATTGACGTCGTTTACGACTACGTGACCCAGCCTGACCGCTGGCACGAGTGGCACCCCACTTCCCTCAGCGCCGACACCGGCACCACCGGCTCACTCCCGGCCGGCACCCGCTTTACCGAAGTCATCGACCTGCTGGGTGTGCGTGTGCCCATGAGCTATCGCGTGCAAATCGCCCGCCATCCGACTGAATTCAAGACTGTGTTCACTTCCCTGGCCGTGGACGGCGCCATTCACTATTTTTTGCAGTCCCATCACGGTGGCACGCTGTTCAAGCGCATATTGACCTACGAAACCGAGCTGCAACTGGCCACCTTGCATGAGCGCATGGTCGAGCTGTCCGACGTTGCCCTGGACCAGCTCAAGCATCGGCTGGAAAACGCGCCCTCCGTATAATTTGGAAACATTACTGGCACCTCCTCCGACCTGTAGACGCTGGCTTGCCTGCGATGACGTCGTCATGATCGCCCCCATTCCCGACGACGTCCTCTTGCTCACGAGACCCGCATGAAAAACCCATTGCGACTGGCCCTGCTTTCAGCCTTGCTCACCTCCAGCCTGGCCCAGGCTGCCGAGCTGATCCCTATCGACGTGCACCGCGACGCCAACTGCGGCTGCTGCAAAAAGTGGATCAGTCACCTGCAAAGCAACGGGTTCAAGGTCAACGACCTTGTCGAAGCCGACATGAGTGCCGTCAAGCAGCGCTTGGGCGTGGCACCGCGCCTGGGCTCGTGCCACACCGCCGTGATCGACGGCAAGTTCGTCGAGGGCCATGTGCCTGCCGAACAGGTGCTGGCCTTGCGCAAACGCGACGACTTGCTCGGCATCGCGGCGCCGGGCATGCCCATGGGGTCACCGGGCATGGAGATGGACGGCAAAAGCGACGCCTATCAGGTCATCGGCCTGACCCGCGAAGGCAAAGACGTGGTGGTGGCCGACTACCCGACCCATTGAGTCATGCTCACCGGTTACCTGGGCCTCTTCTTCGCCGCCTTCGGTGCCGCCACGCTGTTGCCGATGCAATCGGAAGCGGCGCTGGTGGGCCTGTTGATCAGCGGCCATTACAGCCTGTGGTGGCTGCTCGCGCTCGCCACCGTTGGCAACGTACTGGGCTCGGTGGTGAATTGGTGGCTGGGGCGCTCGGTCGAGCGTTTCAAGACGCGGCGCTGGTTTCCGGTCAGCCCGCGGCACCTGGAAAAGGCGCGCGCGCACTACCAACGCTGGGGGCATTGGCCGTTGTTGCTCAGTTGGGTGCCGATTATCGGCGACCCGCTGACCCTGGTGGCTGGCGTCATGCGTGAACCGTTCTGGCGCTTTCTGCTGCTGGTCAGCGTGGCCAAGGGCGCGCGATACGCGGTGCTAGCGCTCGTGACGCTGAGCCAGCTCACGCACCGGTAACGCGAGACCATTGGTCGACACTGTCAAATCTGACAGCTAGACGCTAGCCCGGTCGGCCCTTAATTTCCTACGTATACGCACGGTTATGCGGACATTCCCCGTAAGAATCTTCTGTTTATCCGCGCCGTTGAGCTGTGCCCATCGGCCGGTCCAAGGGGTTAATCCTCGATTAATCGCTTGCCGACAGCATCCGATTTTCACTGCGGAGCCCACCATGCACGCCAAGCGTATGTTCTATCTCACCGGCCTGTTACTCACCGCGACCCTGACCGGCTGCGCCACCGGCAAACACGACACCTACGGTCCCGAACTGCAGGGGTTCAAATACCCCTACCCGCTGGCACGGTTCAAATTCGTGTCCCAAGGCCAAACCGTGCAAATGGGCTACATGGACGTCGCCCCCAAAGGCACGCCCAATGGCCGCAGCATTGTGCTGATGCACGGCAAGAACTTCTGCGCCGCCACCTGGGAAGGCTCGATCAAACCGCTCAGCGAAGCCGGTTACCGAGTGGTGGTGCCGGACCAGATCGGTTTTTGTACCTCCAGCAAGCCTGATCACTACCAATACAGCTTTCAGCAACTGGCGATCAACACCCATCAATTGCTGCAAAAGCTCGGCATTCAAAAAGCCACGGTCCTGGGCCATTCCGCCGGCGGCATGCTCGCCACCCGCTACGCCTTGCTCTACCCACAGCAAACCGAGCAACTGGTGATGGTCAACCCCATCGGGCTGGAGGACTGGAAAGCCCTCGGCGTGCCCTACCGTACCGTCGACCAGTGGGCTCAATCAGAGAGCCGGCTGACCTACCAAAGCGTGCGCGCCTATCAACAGCGCCATTACTACGCGGGGCGCTGGGAACCGGCCTTCGACCGTTGGGTGGACATGCTGGTCGGCCTCACCAATGGCTCCGGCCACACAGAGGTCGTGCGCAATTCCGCGGCGCTGTACGACATGCTCTTCACCCAGCCGGTGTACTACGAGTTCAAAAACCTGCAGGTGCCGACGCTGCTGCTGATTGGCACCGAGGACACCACGGCCCTCAACAGTGACCTGGCGTCGCCACAAGTGCAGGCGAAAATCGGCAACTACAAGGTGCTGGGCAAGCAAGTCGCCCAGTTGATCCCTCGTGCCACGCTGGTGGAATTCGACGGCCTGGGCCACTCGCCGCAAGTGGAAGACCCTGAACGGTTCAACGCAGCGCTACTGCAGGGTTTGAGCGCGCCTTGAAGCGATCACCGCTGGGGCGCTGGTTGGTCACGCAGCGCTCCGTTAATCCTCGCTTAATCCCCTCGCCACAGCATCCGAGACACTGTTTTCGGAGCCTGCCCCATGACGTTGATCCGCTCACTGTGCGCTGCCAGCCTGTTGCTGAGCACTGCAGTCCCCGCCTTTGCCGCCACTGAAGGCCCCGCCTATGGGCCCGAGTTGCAAGGCTTCAAGTACCCCTATCCCGTTGAGCATTTCAACTTTCAGTCCCAGGGCAAAAGCCTGCAGATGGGTTATATGGACGTGCCCGCCCAAGGCAAGGCCAACGGGCGCAGCGTGGTACTGATGCATGGCAAGAATTTTTGCGGCGCCACCTGGGATGAATCGATTAAAGCCTTGAGCGGCGCTGGCTACCGGGTGATCGCGCCCGACCAGATCGGCTTCTGCACGTCCAGCAAGCCCGACCACTACCAATACAGTTTCCAGCAACTGGCGCTCAACACCCACCAACTGCTGGAAAAACTCGGCATTCAAAAGGCCACCATCGTCGGCCACTCCACCGGCGGCATGCTTGCCACCCGCTATGCGCTGCTGTACCCGGCGCAAACCGAGCAGCTGGCGCTGGTCAACCCGATCGGCCTGGAAGACTGGAAAGCGCTGGGCGTGCCCTATCGCAGCGTTGACCAATGGTATGAACGCGAGCTGAAACTGAGCGCCGACGGCATTCGCCAGTATGAACTCAACACTTACTACGTCGGGCGCTGGAAGCCCGAGTACGACCGTTGGGTCGACATGCTCGCCGGTTTGAACAAAGGCCCGGGGCACACCCAGGTGGCATGGAACTCGGCGTTGATTTACGACATGATCTTCACCCAGCCGGTGTACTACGAGTTCAAGGATTTGCAGATGCCCACGCTGCTGCTGATCGGCACGTCCGATACCACCGCCATCGGCAGCGATATCGCGCCGCCAGCGGTCAAGGCCAGGCTCGGCCATTACGACGTGCTCGGCAAGCAAGTGGCCAAGTTGATCCCCCGCGCAACCCTGGTGGAATTCCCGGGCCTTGGGCACGCGCCGCAGATGGAAGAGCCGGTGAAGTTTAATCAGACGCTGTTGCAGGGGTTGAACGCCCTTTAATCCAACCTTTTTTCGAGGCACTCGTGAATGTCGGTACAGATCGCAGTCATTGATGATTGGCAGGATGTAGCCAGTGGCGTGGTGGATTGGTCGGTGCTGCAGTCGGTGGGCCAGGTGCATTTCCTGCACGACTACCCGGCGGACACCGCGTTGATGATTGAGCGCTTGAAGGGGTTTGAAGTGATTTGCGTGATGCGCGAACGCTCGACCTTCGACAAGGCGCTGTTGCAGGGCCTGCCCAAATTGAAATTGCTGGTGACCGGCGGCATGCGCAACGCGGCCATCGACATCGCGGCGGCCAAGGCCTTGGGAATCCAGGTGTGTGGCACCGACAGCTATAAGCAGGCGGCGCCGGAATTGACCTGGGCACTGATCATGGCCTCGACCCGCAACCTGCTGGTCGAGGCCAATGCGTTGCGCGACGGCGGCTGGCAGGTTGGCCTGGGCGGTGATCTGTACGGCAAGACCCTGGGGATCCTGGGGCTGGGCAGCATTGGTCAGAAGGTCGCGCAATTTGCCCAGGTGTTCGGCATGCGTGTGATCGCCTGGAGTGAAAACCTCACACCAGAACGTGCGGCCGAGTCGGGAGTGACCTGGGTCAGCAAGCGCGAGCTGTTTGAACAGGCCGACATCCTGACGGTGCACCTGGTACTCAGTGATCGCAGCCGTGGCCTGGTGGATGCCCAGGCGCTGGGCTGGATGAAGCCAACCGCACGGTTGGTGAATACGGCACGCGGGCCGATCGTAGACGAACAGGCGCTGGTGCAGGCCTTGTCCACCGGACGCTTGGCCGGGGCCGCGTTGGACGTGTATAGCCAAGAGCCACTGCCTGCGCAACATCCGTTCCGGCGCTTGCCTAATGTATTGGCCACGCCGCATGTGGGTTACGTGAGCGAGCAGAATTACCGGCAGTTCTACCAGCAGATGATCGAGGATATCCAGGCCTGGGCCGGCGACACGCCCATTCGCGTGCTCGGGTAGCGCACCAATCAGGGGCGTACGCACTGCTCTGGCGAGGTGCGTGCACCCACGGGGGCGCGCGAAGCGACCCTGCGCTTGACTGCAGGACCCCGGGCAGTGTGCGGCTCAACGCGAGCACGTCTTGAGGCCACGCATTCCCCGACAACCCCGACGATCAGCGCAAGCATTCAACCTTGCATATCGTTAAAAGTTTTTTGTCCTACAAAATTCCCGCATAAACCATACAGGCTCTGGGATCTGGCCTAGACTCATGACCGATGGGTCCGTTCCAAAACAAAAACCCCGCAAAAAATCGAAACTTTCCAACTCTGCCATAGGTCCAGTTTTTAAGGGAGGCGAGTGCACGCGGTTCACGCCAAATGCCCGTCCATCCACTCTTTTTTAGCAATGAGTGCAACTGGCATACGCCTTGCCAGTTTGTACAGTGCTTGTGCGCCTGGCCGCAGGATGCGGTCTTCGGAGCCGATGGCAGCGGGCCATTAGCCAACCAGATATGTCGGAGAGAACTATGATCAGTGCTGCAGTAGAAACTCAGGGAGAGCGTTTTAGTCAGCCGGTAGGGGGGCCAACATCGTTGACCGACCTGCCCAACACTGTGCGGCCGATCGTGAGTCAGAACCCTAATAGAAAGAAAGTCCTGTTTGTCACCTCCGAATTCGCCGACCTGGTGAAAACCGGCGGCCTGGGCGACGTGTCCGCCGCCCTGCCCCGCGCCATGGCGCATCTGCACGACGTGCGTGTGCTGATTCCGGGTTATCCGCAAGTGATGGAAAGCGACAACCCGATCCATATCATCGGCGAACTGGGTGGCCACGCAGCGCTGCCGCCGTGCAAGATCGGGCGCATGGATCTTAAGGATGGCCTGGTCATCTATGTGCTGATCTGCCCCGAGCTGTATGAGCGCGAAGGCACGCCGTACGGCGCCAACAACGGCCGTGACTGGCCGGACAACCACATCCGCTTCGCACGCCTGGGCCTGGCCGCCGCCGACATGGCTGCCAACCTCGCACAGATCCACTGGTGCCCGGACCTGGTGCACGCCCACGACTGGCCCGCTGGCCTGGCTCCGGCTTATATGCACTGGCGTGGTTCGCGTACGCCAACGCTGTTCACCATTCATAACCTCGCCTACCAAGGCGTGGTCAGCCTGGCCTCCACCCCTGAGCTGGGGATCCCGCCGCATGCCCTGCAACAGGAAGGCATGGAGTTCTACGGCAAGATGTCGTTCCTCAAGGCTGGCATGGCGTATTCCAGCCATATCACCACCGTGAGCGCCACGTACGCCCAGGAAATCACCACGCCGGAATTCGGTTGCGGCCTCGATGGCTTCCTGGCGAGCAAGACTCAACAGGGCTTGCTCAGTGGCATCCCCAACGGTATCGATGAAAGCTGGGAAACCTCCACCGACACGCACCTGACCCACAACTTCAACATTGGTGACTGGGAAGGCAAAGCCATCAACGCCGCCCACGTGCGTGAGTTGTTCGGCCTGCACGACTCCACCGGCCCGCTGTTTGCCGTGGTGTCGCGCCTGGTTTACCAAAAAGGCCTGGACCTCACCGAGGCGGTCAGCAGCTTTATCGTCGAGAACGGTGGCCAGATTGCCATCATCGGCCGAGGTGAGCCTGAAGAAGAGCACGCCATGCGTGAGCTGGCCCTGCGCTTCCCGGGCCAGGTGGGCGTGCGCATCGGCTTCAACGAAACCGACGCCCGCCGCATGTTCGCCGGCAGTGACTTCCTGTTGATGCCATCGCGCTATGAGCCCTGCGGCCTGAGCCAGATGTACGCCCAGCGCTTCGGCTCGCTGCCGGTGGCACGCAATACCGGCGGCCTGGCCGACACCATTGAAAATGGCGTCACCGGGTTCCTGTTCAATGAATCCACGGTAGACAGCTACAAGGAAGCGCTGAGCCGCGCCTTCAGGGTATTTGCCAATACCGGCCTGCTCAATGCGATGCGCAGTCGCGCCATGACACAACCGTTCAACTGGTCCCAGGCAGTGGAACCCTACGCCGAACTGTATGAACAGCTTGTGGCTAAAGCACTGGGGAAATCGAACAAATAATCAAGGGAGGGCTTCATAGATGCCGTCACGGACTCTGGAAACCTGGCCCCACGGCGCAATTATGCTGGACGCGCAACACACGCGTTTTGCCCTGTGGGCGCCAGACGCGTTTTATGTCAGCGTTGAATTGGAAGACGGCAAGTCCATCGCCATGTTGCCTCAGGCAGATGGCTGGTTTGAGGTAGAGATAAAGTGCCCGGCGGGCACTCGCTACCGCTACAACATCGACGGCGAAAACGATGTACCCGACCCGGCATCCAGGGCGCAAGCCCAGGATGTTCATGGTTGGAGCGTGGTTGTCGATCCACTCGCCTATCAGTGGCGCCACAGCCAATGGCAAGGCCGCCCATGGCACGAAGCGGTGATCTACGAGCTGCACGTGGGTGCGCTGGGTGGCTACGCCGCCGTACAAGCGCAACTGCCACGCCTGGCTGAACTGGGCGTCACTGCGATTGAATTGATGCCGTTGGCGCAATTTCCCGGCGAACGCAATTGGGGTTACGACGGGGTTCTGCCCTATGCGCCACACTCCTCTTATGGCTCGCCGGAACAGCTCAAGCAATTGATCGACAGCGCCCACGAACACGGCCTGGCGGTGATGCTCGATGTGGTTTACAACCACTTCGGCCCGGACGGCAACTACCTGGGCCAATACGCCAAAGGCTTCTTTCAAGAAGATGTGCACACGCCCTGGGGCGCTGGCATTGATTTTGATCGGCGCGAAGTGCGCGACTTCTTCCTCGACAATGCGTTGATGTGGTTGCTCGAATACCGCTTCGACGGCCTGCGTCTGGACGCGGTGCACGCGATCGACAATCCCGATTTTCTCAAGGAGCTGGCCCACCGTGTTCGCCAACAGGTAGACACAGGCCGGCACGTTTGGCTGGTGCTGGAAAACGAGCTGAACCAGGCCAGCCTGTTGAAAAACGATTTCGACGCGCAGTGGAACGATGACTTTCACAACGTGCTGCACGTATTGCTCACCGGCGAAACCGACGCCTATTACAGCGACTTTGCCGAAAACCCTACCGAAAAGCTGGCGCGCTGCCTGGGTGAAGGGTTCATCTATCAGGGCCACACCACCCGCCATGGCCATGAGCGCGGCGAACCCAGTGGGGACTTGCCGCCCAGCGCCTTCGTGGCGTTTTTGCAGAACCATGACCAGATCGGTAACCGCGCACTGGGCGAACGCCTGCATCAGCTGTGCTCACCGCAGGCGCTCAAGGCAGCCACGACGTTATTGCTGCTGTCGCCGATGATTCCGTTGCTGTTCATGGGTGATGAAGTGAACGCCGAGGAACCGTTCCTGTTTTTCACCGATCACCATGGCGAGCTCGCCGAAGCTGTGCGCGAAGGCCGGCGCAACGAGTTTGCCGATTTTGCCGCATTCAAGGACCCGCAAAGGCGCGAACACATTCCCGACCCGAACGCGCTGCCCACCTTTGTGCAATCAGCGCCCGTCTTCACCGAAAACCAACACGCTCAGTTCTACCGCCAACTGTTGAGCTTGCGCCACCAGCGGATCGTGCCGCACTTGCCCGGCAGCGTGGCCTTGGGTGCGCAAGTACTGGGGCAAGGCGCCGTCAGCGCGCGCTGGCGCCTGGGCAACGGCAGTGTGTTGCAGATTGACTTGAACCTGGGCGCAGAACCGCTGGATCACCCCGCGCCGCCGCACCTGCTATTTGAAACGCTTGCCGGTGAAGGGGCGCATTTGGCGCCCTTCAGCGCACGCGTTGCCCTATCCCCTGTTGGAGAGCACCTTTGAGCGAAGCGAACCTGGAAATACTCGCCAGCCGAGCGGGCCTGGCCGTCGATTGGATCGACGCAAACGGCCGCCCGCAACATGTAAAACCCGGCGCCTTGCGCGCCGTTCTCAAAGGTCTGGGCCACCCGGCCGATACCGATGCCGAAATCAACGCCAGCCTGCTCGAACTCGAACAGGTGCAGCAAGACAAGCACCTGCCGCCGTTGATGACCGTCGACAGCGGCGAAGGCCTCGACCTGGCACGCTACTTTGCCGCAGACACGCCCTGCCGCGTCAGCCTGGAAACCGGCGAAACCCTGGAGCTGCGCCTCGACGGTGATGCCGTGCTGCCAGGCGTCATCGCGCTGGGCTATCACCAGGTGCACATCGACGACCAGACCTTCACCCTGGCCGTGGCGCCCGCCCATTGCTACAGCGTGGCCGAAGCGGTTGACGCCCAACCCGCGCGCGCCTGGGGCCTGAGCGCCCAGCTGTATGCGCTGCGTCGTCTCGGCGACGGCGGTTTTGGCGACACACAGGCGTTGGAGCACATGGTCCGCGCCGCCGCCGAACGCGGCGCCGATGCCTTGGCGATCAGCCCGATGCACGCGATGTTCAGCGCCGACACCGAGCGCTTCAGCCCCTACTCGCCGTCCAGCCGCCTGTTTCTGAACAGCCTGTACGCCTCGCCTGCCTGCATTCTGGGCGAGCGCGAAGTGCGTAATGCCATCGACGCCTGCGGTTTGACCGAAGAACTGCACACGCTGGAACAACACACCCTGATCGACTGGCCCGCCGCCGCCAAGGCCAAGCAGCGCCTGTTGCGCGCCCTGTATGAAGACTTCCGCCACGGCGGACACCCCCAGCATGCCGATTTCCTGAGCTTTCGCCAGAACGGCGGTGAAGCCCTGGAGAACCACTGCCGCTTCGAAGCCGTGCAGGCCGTTCGCGCCGCCGCGGGAGAGGACCTCGACTGGCGGCACTGGCCCGAAGCCTGGCGCTCGCCGCAAAGCCCTGAGCTGGTTAAGTTCGCCGCTGAGCACCGTGACGAAATCGGCTTCTACGCGTTCAGCCAATGGCTGATCGCGCGTTGCCTGGAGCGTGCGCAGCAAGCGGCGCGTGGCAGCGGCATGGGCGTCGGCCTGATCGCCGACCTGGCCGTCGGCGCCGACGGCGGCGGCAGCCAGGCCTGGAGCCGCCAGGATGAATTGCTGGCGAACCTCACCGTGGGCGCGCCGCCCGATATTCTCAACCGCGCCGGTCAAGGTTGGGGCATCTCTGCGTTTTCCCCCGAGGGCCTCAAACGCAATGGCTTCCGCGCCTTTATCGAGATGCTGCGAGCCAACTTCGCCCATGCCGGCGGCCTGCGCATCGACCATGTGATGGGCCTGCAACGCCTGTGGGTGATCCCCATGGATGCCTCCCCGCGCGAGGGTGCGTACCTGTATTACCCGGTGGACGACCTGCTGCGGCTGCTGGCGCTGGAATCCCAGCGCCACAAGGCGATTGTGCTGGGTGAAGACCTCGGCACCGTGCCCGACGGCCTGCGCGAAAAACTCAGCGCGCGTTCGATTCTGGGCATGCGCGTGCTGCTGTTCGAACAAAATCACGATGGCCAGTTCAGGCCGATCCTCGACTGGCCGGACAACGCCTTGGCAACCACCAGCACCCACGACTTGCCGACCCTCAACGGTTGGTGGCACAGCCGCGACATCGAGTGGAATATCCAGCTCGGCCTGATCGACGCACCGACGGTCGAGCAATGGAGCGAACACCGCCTGCGCGAACGTCAGGCGCTGCGCCAGGCCTTGAGCCAGGACCCGCAGAACTTTGTCGATGAAATTCGCAACGATACCGACCACATGATCGACGCCAGCGTGCGCTACCTCGGCCATACCCGTGCGCCGCTGGTATTGCTGCCGCTGGAAGACGCGCTGGGCATCGAAGAACAAGCCAACCTGCCCGGCACCACTGACACCCATCCCAATTGGCGCCGTCGCCTGCCGGGCGAAGCCGCCAGCCTGCTCGACAACGCCGGCGCTGCCCGCCGCCTCGAACTGCTGGCCGTTGCGCGTAACCAAGCCTATGAGCGTGACCGATGAAAGCACTGCCCCTGCGCGCTACCCAGCGCCTGCAATTCCATAAAGGTTTTACCCTGGACGATGCGGTGCCTCTGGTGCCGTACTTCGCCCAGCTAGGCATCAGCCATTTGTACGCCTCACCGATACTCAGTGCCCGCGCCGGCTCCATGCACGGCTACGACGTGGTCGACCCGACGACCGTCAACCCCGAACTGGGCGGCGAGCCGGCCTTGCGTCGCCTGGTCGCTGCGCTGCGTGAACACCAGATGGGGCTGATCCTCGATATCGTCTCCAACCATATGGCCGTGGGTGGCGCGGACAACCCGTGGTGGCTGGACCTGCTCGAATGGGGACGCCTGAGCCCCTACAGCGAGTTCTTCGATATTCAGTGGCACTCGCCAGACCCGTTGCTCAAAGGCCAACTGCTGATGCCGTTCTTGGGCAGCGACTACGGCGAGGCCCTGCAAACCGGCACGCTGACGCTGCATTTCGACGCTGAGCATGGGGCGTTTTACGTCGAGCATTACGAACACCGCTTCCCGATCTGCCCGCGCGACTACGCATTGATCCTCGGCGCCGACGAGCCGCTCCGGCCGCTGGCCGAGCGTTTCAGCGCGCTGGCCTGTCAGGATGATGCCTACCACGAAGCCGCCTGGCTCAAGCAGGCGCTGGCCGAACGCGCGACCGAAAGCGACGTGCGCCAGGCCATCGAGCAACGTCTGGGCGAGTTCGACGCGCGCCAGCCCGAGGGTTTCAATCGTCTGCATCAATTGCTCGAAGAACAAGTCTACCGGCTCGCCAGCTGGCGCACGGCGGCGGACGATATCAACTGGCGGCGCTTCTTTGATGTCAACGAGTTGGGCGGCTTGCGCGTCGAACGCAAGGCGGTGTTCGAGGCCACCCATGGCAAGATTTTCGAGCTGATCAGCGAAGGCCTGATCGATGGCTTGCGCATCGACCATATCGACGGCCTGGCCGACCCACGCGGTTACTGCCGCAAGCTGCGGCGTCGGGTTGATTCACTGGCGCCCGAACGGCACTTGCCGATCTTCGTGGAAAAAATCCTCGGTGAAGGCGAAACCCTGCGCGAAGACTGGAACGTGGACGGCACCACCGGCTACGAATTCATGAACCAGCTGTCGTTGCTGCAGCACGATCCTCAAGGCTTCGAGCCGCTTGCCGAGTTGTGGACCCGCCACAGCGGACGGCCAGCGGCGTTTATCGAAGAAGCCTGGCTGGCGCGCCAGCAGATCCTGAATGGCTCGCTGGCCGGTGACTTCGAAAGCGTGGCCCAGGCCCTGCTGCAAGTGGCCCGTGACGATGTGATGACCCGTGACCTGACCCTGGGCGCGATCCGCCGCGCCTTGCAGGAGCTGATCGTGCACTTCCCGGTGTACCGCACTTACATCAGCGCCCGTGGCCGCAGCGAAAACGATGACGTGTTTTTCCTGCAAGCCCTGGCCGGTGCCCGCAGCACCTTGAGCGAAGGCGACTGGCCGGTGCTCGATCACCTGGAAAAATGGCTGGGTGGCCAGCCGTGGCGCCATCGCCCGATCGGGCGTGAGCGCAAGATACTCAAGCATGCCTGTGTGCGCTTCCAGCAACTGACCTCTCCGGCCGCGGCCAAGGCCGTGGAAGACACCGCGTTCTATCGCTCGGCAGTACTGCTGTCGCGCAATGACGTGGGTTTCAGCACCGAGCAGTTCAGTGCGCCGGTGGCGGCGTTTCACACCGTCAACCAACAGCGCTTGCAGACCTTTCCCGACAACCTGCTGGCCACCGCCACCCACGACCACAAGCGCGGCGAAGATACCCGCGCACGCCTGGCGGTATTGAGTGAATGCGCGCCGTGGTATGTCGAACAGGTCGAGCATTGGCGCACCCTCGCCGCCCCGTTGCGCGAGGATGCCAATAGCCCGTCGGCCGGTGACGAGCTGATCCTGTATCAAGTATTGCTGGGCAGTTGGCCACTGGACCTGCACCTGGACGTCGAGAACTACCAGCAGCGCCTCTGGCAATGGCAGCAAAAGGCCCTGCGCGAAGCCAAGTTGCAAAGCAGCTGGAGCGCACCGAACGAGGCCTATGAACAAGGCGTCGAGGCGTTTCTCTCGCGCTTGTTGCTCAGCGAGGCCGGCAGCGCGTTGCGCACCGCCCTGGGCAATGCCGCTCACGCGATTGCCGCGGCGGGCGCAATCAACAGCCTGGCGCAATCCTTGCTTCGTATCACCGTGCCGGGTGTGCCGGACTTGTATCAGGGCGATGAGTTCTGGGACTTCAGCCTGGTGGACCCGGACAACCGTCGTCCGGTGGACTTCAGCGCACGGCAACAAGCGCTGAACACACCGCCGGACATCCCTGAACTGTTGTCCAACTGGCGCGACGGGCGCGTCAAGCAAGCGCTGATTGCCCAAGTGCTGGCGTTGCGCAAGGCGAACCCCGAGATCTTCCGCAGCGTCCGCTACACACCGCTGGAGGTCACCGGCACGTACGCAGAACACGTGGTCGCATTCTGTCGCGAACATGAAGGCAAACGCCTGGTGGTGGTGGTGCCGCGCTGGCCTCATCGCCTGCTGGAAAACGGTGAGCGGCCCCACATCAACGCGCAGGTTTGGGGCGATACGCGGGTGAAATTACCGTTCGCCGCGACAACGCAAAACTGGAAGGGACTTTTTCATACAGGCGCAGTCACACCAAACAAGGAGCTGTTGATCAGCGCTGCCCTGGGGGATTTCCCGGTCAATGTCTTTATCAATCCTGATGATCAAGAAAGCTGAAACTTTTCTGTGAGGAGCATTGTGATGAGTACTGAAGACAAACGTATTCGCGAGTTGGCGCATCAGATCTGGGAATCCGAGGGCAAGCCCCACGGAGAGGACACCCGCCACTGGGAGATGGCGCGCAAACTGGCCGAAGCCGAAGCGCTGACGCCGAGCAAGCCCAAGGCCGCTGCCAAGCCGAAAACCGCGCCCAAGCCTGCGCCCAAAGCCAAGCCGCCAGCACCGGCGGCGAGCAAACCGGCGCCGCCTGCGGCGAAAAAGCCCGCAGCACCGAAAAAACCCAAGCCTTAAGCGTCACGACCTTACGGGCCTCCTCCCGGCGCTGCCGGCAGGAGGTTCCCTTTTGAATATCCACTGCGTCAGCTGAACGATCGCCAGCACGGTCGCGCTCGGCCCGAAAAAAGACCCTTGCAGGAGCAACTCAATGAGCAAACCAGAAAAAAAACAACCGACGCCGGAAAACGAGCCGTCGCGGATTCGTGAAGGTTTGCCCTTCCCCCTCGGCGCCACCTGGGACGGCCTGGGCGTCAACTTTGCGCTGTTCTCGGCCAACGCCACCAAAGTTGAACTGTGCCTGTTTGACGACACCGGCGAAGTTGAGCTGGAACGTATCGAACTGCCCGAATACACCGACGAAACCTTCCACGGTTACCTGCCCGACGCCCACCCTGGGCTGATTTACGGCTACCGCGTATACGGTGCATACGACCCGGCCAATGGTCACCGCTTCAACCACAACAAATTGCTGATCGACCCCTATGCCAAACAGCTGGTGGGCGAACTCAAATGGTCCGAAGCGTTGTTCGGCTACACCATCGGCCACCCCGACGACGACCTCAGTTTCGACGAACGCGACAGCGCGCCCTTCGTGCCCAAGTGCAAGGTCATCGACCCGGCGCACACCTGGGGCAACGACCAGCCGGTGCGGGTGCCATGGGACCGCACGATCATTTATGAAACCCACCTGCGCGGCATCAGCATGCGCCATCCTTCGGTTGGCGAGTCGGTGCGCGGCACCTGCGCCGGGCTGATGGAAGATGACGTGCTCAAGCACATCCGCCAGCTGGGTGTGTCGTCGGTGGAATTGCTGCCCGTGCATGCATTCGTCAACGACCAGCACTTGCTGCAAAAAGGCATGACCAACTACTGGGGCTACAACAGCATCGCCTTCTTCGCCCCGGACCCGCGCTACCTGGCCAGCGGCAAGATCGCCGAGTTCAAGGAAATGGTCGCGCACCTGCACGAAGCCAAGCTGGAAGTGATCCTCGACGTGGTCTACAACCACACCGCCGAAGGCAACGAGCGTGGCCCGACCCTGTCCATGCGCGGCATCGACAACGCCTCCTACTATCGCCTGATGCCTGACGACAAGCGCTTCTACATCAACGATTCCGGAACCGGCAACACCCTGGACCTGAGCCACCCGTGCGTGCTGCAAATGGTCACCGATTCCTTGCGTTACTGGGCCACCGAGATGCACGTGGACGGTTTCCGCTTTGACCTGGCGACCATTCTGGGCCGTTACCGCGATGGCTTCGACGAACGCCACAGCTTCCTCGTGGCCTGCCGCCAGGACCCGGTGCTGCGCCAGGTGAAAATGATCGCCGAACCCTGGGACTGCGGCCCCGGTGGCTACCAAGTGGGCAAATTCCCGCCGGGTTGGGTGGAATGGAACGACCGTTTCCGCGACACCGTGCGCGCGTTCTGGAAAGGCGACGACGGCCAGCTGGCAGACTTCGCTGCACGCATGACGGCGTCCGGCGAGATGTTCAACCAGCGTGGTCGACGCCCGTACAGCTCGGTGAACTTCATCACCGCCCACGATGGCTTCACCTTGCACGACCTGGTGTCGTACAACGACAAGCACAACGAAGCCAACGACGAAAACAACCAGGACGGCAGCAACAACAACCTGTCCTGGAACCATGGCGTCGAAGGGCCTACTGAAGACCCGGAAATCAACGCGCTGCGCCTGCGCCAGATGCGCAACTTTTTTGCCACCCTGCTCTTGGCCCAAGGCACACCGATGCTGGTGGCCGGTGACGAGTTCGCACGCACCCAGCACGGCAACAACAATGCCTACTGCCAGGACAGCGAGATCGGCTGGGTCAACTGGGAGCTGGACGACGACGGCAAGGCGTTGCTCAAGTTTGTGAAACGCCTGATCAAGCTGCGCTTGGCGTATCCGATCCTGCGCCGTGGACGCTTCCTGGTGGGTGACTACAACGAAGACATCGGGGTGAAGGATGTCACCTGGCTGGCGCCGGATGGCAACGAGATGACCACCGAACAGTGGCAAGACAGCCATGGCCGCTGCCTGGGTATGCTGATGGATGGCCGCGCCCAGGAAACCGGGATTCGCCGCCCGGGTGGCGATGCGACGTTGCTGCTGGTGGTCAACGCCCACCACGACATGGTCAATTTCCGCCTGCCACCGGTGCCTGAAGGCGAGTTCTGGACCTGCATGCTCGACACCAATGAGCCGGCGGTGCGCGGCCAGGAGCGCTTTGATTTCGAGCACGAGTACGCGGTCACCGGCCGCTCGCTGTTGCTGTTTGAACTGCAGCACGACGAGGTGTGAAATGGCGTTGCATGGATTCCTTCAAAGCTACCGGGGCTATGCGGACACGCACGCTTTGGGCCAAGCCCTGAAGGCACTTCAGGAAGAAGGCCTGGACCAGCTGCCGTTACCCGGCAGTGGCCAGACGCTGGAGCGATTCAGTCGTCTGGCCCAGGTGGCGGGCCACGATCTGCGCCTGTGCAAGTTGTTCGAAGGCCACACCGATGCCTTGGCGATCATTGCCGAACTCGACAGCCCCCTGCCGCCTTTGGGCAGCTTGTGGGGCATGTGGGCGGCCGAACCGCCGACAGCCAAGGTGCGTGTGCACCGTGATGGCCATCGGTTGATCATCGAGGGGCGCAAGGCCTGGTGTTCCGGGGCGGCGGTGGTCAGTCATGGCTTGCTGACCGCCTGGGACGACGAAGACCGTCAGCAACTGGTTGCCGTGGACATGGATCAGCCCGGCATTACCGTCACCAATGAAGGCTGGAACGCCGTGGGCATGGCCGCCACTTGCAGCGTCGAGATTGTGTTCGACGGGGCCAAGGGTATTGCCGTCGGCGGGCCGGGTGATTACCTGTCCCGCCCTGGCTTCTGGCAAGGCGGGATTGGCATTGCCGCCTGCTGGTACGGCGGCGCGCAACGCCTGGCCGAGGTGTTGCGCGAGCAATGCAGCAAGCGCCCCGAGCCCCATGCCCTCGCCCACCTGGGCGCGGTGGACAGCGTGCTCAACAGTGCGGCCTGTGTATTGCGTGACAGTGCCGAACAGGTTGACCGCGCGCCACGGGCGGATGCACGGCTGCTGGCGCAGCAGGTGCGCGCCTGCATCGAAGATACCGTCGAGCAGGTCATCCACCATGTGGGCCGCGCGGCAGGTGCCGGGCCTTATTGCAAAGACCCGCACTTTGCCCAGTTGATGGCCGACCTGCCGGTGTACGTGCGCCAGAGCCATGCGGAACGCGACCTGGCGGCGTTGGGCGAACAGGTGGCCGAGCAGCCCACAGGGAGGTGGCAGTTATGAAACCCAATCCAATCGTAGGCCAGGGCACGCCACTGCATCAGTGGCAAGCCTCGTCGCACATGGCCGAACTGCCGCACATCAGCGTCGAACAGTTAGTACCCGAAGGGCATCGGGCAGTCATTATTGCCCCGCATCCGGACGATGAAGTGCTCGGTTGCGGCGGCCTGCTGCAAGGCCTGGCAGCCATCGGCCGGCCGATTCAGCTGATTTCGGTGACCGATGGCAGCGCCAGCCATCCGGGCTCCCAGCGCTGGCCGGTGGAGCGCCTGAGTGTGGTGCGCCCGCAGGAATCAGCCCAAGCATTGCACCGCCTGGGTTTGCCGTTGCACAGCCTCAAATGGCTGCGCGCAGGATTCAGCGACAGTCAGGTGGCGGCGCAGGAAGACCAACTGAGCACGTTTATCCAACGCTACCTCAAACCCACCGACGTGGTATTCACCACCTGGCGCGAAGATGGGCATTGCGACCATGAGGCCGTCGGCCGCGCCAGTGCAAAGGCCGCGCATGCGGTCGGCGCGACCCTGTATGAATTGCCGGTATGGACCTGGCACTGGGCAACCCCCGAAGACAGCCAGGTGCCCTGGCACCGCGCGCGCAAAATCCCGCTGACGCCCGAAACGGTGGCGCGTAAGCGACATGCCATCCACGCGTTTGCCAGCCAGTTGGAGGGCGACCCGCAGATCGGCCTGCCGCCTGTGCTCGCGCCTTATGTGGTGGAACGCCTGCTGCAGCCTTTTGAAGTGGTGTTTGTATGAGCGTGGCCACGCCGTATTTCGACCAACTGTTCGCCGGCAATGATGACCCTTGGGCATTTCGCCAACGCTGGTACGAGCAGCGCAAACGCGCGCTGACCTTGGCGGCGCTGACCCGCCCGCGTTATGCGTCGATATTCGAACCCGGTTGCGCCAACGGCGAGCTGAGCGCCGAATTGGCGCCGCGCTGTGACCACCTGGTGTGTTGTGACACGGCCAGTGCCGCAGTGGCATTGGCAAAAACCCGGTTGCTGGGGTTCCCCCATGCCGAGGTGCAGCAAAGTCGTTTGCCGGAACAGTGGCCGACCGGCTCGTTCGAACTGATCGTGTTGAGCGAGCTGTGCTACTACCTGGATGCCGATGATTTGCACCGCCTGGTTGACTGCGCCCTTGGCGCCTTGACCGAAGACGGGCAACTGCTTGCCTGTCACTGGCGCCCCCGCATTGAAGGTTGCCCGCAGACCGCTGAACAGGTGCATACCCTGCTGCAGCAACGGCTGGGTATGCCGCCGGTGGTGCAGCATCACGAAAGTGATTTCCTGCTCGACCTGTGGAGTCGCGACAGTACCTCGGTCGCCACCCTGGAGGGGCTGCGATAATCGGCGTTCTGATCCCGGTGCATAACGAAGAGGCGCTGCTGGGCGAATGCCTGAAGGCCGCCCTGGTTGCTGCCCGCCATCCGGGGCTGCTCGGCGAAGCGGTTCAGATCCTCACCGTGCTCGACAGCTGCAACGATGGCAGTGCGGCGATCGTGCAAGCCTATGCGGTGCACAGCCTGCACGTGCAGGCGCGCAATGTCGGGCAGGTGCGCGGTGTGGGTGCGCGGCACTTGCTGAATCAAGGTGCACGCTGGATTTCGTGCACGGACGCCGACAGCCGCGTCGCCTCTGACTGGCTGGTGGCGCAATTGGCGCTGGGTGTTGACGCGGTGTGCGGCACCGTGACCGTGGACGCCTGGAGTGAAGGCTTCGACCCCGCGGCGAAAATTCGCTACACCCAGGCCTACCAGGCCCGAGACGGCCATCGGCATGTTCACGGCGCCAATCTGGGCGTGAGTGCTGGCGCCTATGTGCAGGCCGGCGGGTTCGAGCCCCTGGCGTGCCACGAAGATGTGCAACTGGTGCGCAATCTGGAGCGTTGCGGCGCGTCCATCGCCTGGAGTCACAGGCCACAGGTGATTACCAGTGGCCGGCTCGACTGCCGCGCCCAAGGCGGGTTTGGTGACTATTTGAAGAGCCTCATGCAGGCCAGCTGAAAAAATCAACATTTCACGATGTAAAACCCATGAATCCTTGACTATGCTGATAGCGCCTTGCCGGTATTCCAGGGTTGGAGTACCGCGCATCACCGCAGCGGAGTCTGCGGCGAACAAAAAGAGCGTCGTCCCGTCAACGGGGTACGGCCCAGCATCAATCGACAAGGATGTGACACCCATGAAGCCTGCCTCCTTAAGCGAGGGCCGCCGCGGTCCCGCGCAAATCTGGAACAGCGCGCCACAGTTGGCGCAAATTCCCGCTATCCCTCCTTCTTCACTGGTGCCGCCCGGTGCACGCGTGGTGGTGATTGCTCCGCACCCTGGCGATGAAGTGCTGGCGTGTGGAGGGCTGCTGCAACTGTTCAGTACTCTGGAGCACCCGCTGCTGCTGATCTCGATCACCGATGGCAGCGCCAGCCATCCGGGGTCTCACGCATGGCCGGCGAGCCGCCTGAGTGTGATTCGCCCCCAGGAAAGCGCCGAGGCGTTGCGCCGGCTGGGGATGCCGCTGCACAGCTTGAAGTGGATTCGCGGCGGTTTTCGTGACGACGCCCTGGCGAGCAGTGAACAGCCGATGAGCCAGTTCATTGCGCGTTACCTGCAGCCGGGCGACGTGGTGTTCACCACGTGGCGCAACGACGGCAATGACGACCACGACGCCGTCGGCCGTGCCAGCGCCAAGGCCTGCGGCCTGATCGGCGCGCGGCTTTATGAACTGCCCATCTGGGCCTGGCACAGTCCGGCGCGTGAAGCGGCGATGATGCCTTGGCAACGGGCGCATAAGGTGCGTCTGGACAGCTGGAGTGTCGCGCGCAAACTTCACGCCGCTCATGCCTACGCCAGCCAATTGGTCGGCGACCCGACCATCGGGCTCGCGCCGATGCTCGCCCAGGAACTGCTGGAGCGCATGCGCGAGCCGTATGAGATCGTGTTCGCGTAGCGCGGGCGGATATGTATCGCAGTGTGTACAGCAGGCGTGGCGATACACAGCGTTTAACCCGAGACCGTTCCTGAAATATGCGCGATACAGCGCAGCGGTCAACTGAGTGTCAGGCACCCATCAGCCGCAGGAGGCTCGCCTTGCACACTCTGTTGACCCGTCGCTCCAAACACCGTCCGCTTTTTCTGGCATTGGCCTTGTTGCCATTCGGCGCCCTGGGCGTGGCGCACGCTGAAATGCCCGAGCCGCCAACGCCGGCCAGCCATGACCAGTCCGCCTTCGGCGCGCTCAAGCACGTCAAGGCCGGGGTGCTCGATGTGGCCTACGCCGACATTGGCCCGGGCAACGGTCAGGTGGTGATCCTGCTGCACGGCTGGCCCTACGACATCGACAGTTACGCCAACGTCGCGCCGCGGCTGGCGGCCAAAGGCTACCGCGTGTTGATCCCGTATGCCCGCGGCTATGGCGCCACGCGTTTCGTGTCGGATAAAACCCTGCGCAACGGTGAACCGGCGGCGTTGGCACAGGACGTGATCGACTTCATGGACGCGCTGAAGATCAAGCAGGCGGTACTCGGTGGGTACGACTGGGGCGCGCGCTCGGCGGATATCGTCTCGGCGCTGTGGCCGGAGCGGGTCAAGGCATTGGTGTCTGTCAGCGGCTACCTGATCGGCAACCAGGCTGCCGGCCAGCAACCGCTGCCGCCCAAGGCGGAATTGCAGTGGTGGTACCAGTTCTACTTCGCCACCGAGCGCGGCGCCGCCGGCTACCAGAAAAACACCCACGAATTTGCCAGGCTGATCTGGCAAACCGCTTCGCCGAAGTGGGCCTTTGACGACGCCACGTTCGCGCGCAGCGCCAAAGGCCTGGATAACCCTGATCACGTCGCTATTACCGTTTTCAACTACCGTTGGCGCCTGGGTTTGGTGCAAGGCGAGGCGCAATACGACGCGCTGGAACAGCGACTGGCCCAGTCGCCCACCATCGGCGTGCCGACCATCACCCTCGAAGGCGACGCCAATGGCGCACCGCACCCGCAACCCGAGGACTACGCCAAGCGCTTCACCGGCAAGTACCAATTTCGCCTGATCAATGGCGGAATCGGCCACAACCTGCCGCAGGAAGCACCGGCAGCGTTCGCCAAGGCCGTGTTCGACGCCGATCACCTGTGACCTTATCGCGACGACCTGGCGCGGGTACCGACCTTGGGCGGGGCGTGTTTTTTGCTGCTCAGCGCACGGCTGTAGGGGAATGGCACTCTCTGGCTTGAACAGTGTTACCAATTGAACACGGTGGTCCGAATGGACTCGGGCCACCGTGTGTTGATCAGGCCGGCACGCCGAGAATGATGTGCGAGGCGTTGATCACCGCTGTCGCGATGACGCCTGGCGCCAAACCCAACTCCCCCACCGCGTCGCGGGTGACGATGGCGTAAACCTTCGAAACCACCGGCCAATTCGATCACCACTTCGGCGTTCACCGCACCGTCGTTGACGCTCAGTACCGTGCCTTCCAGGCAGTTGCGCGCCAGTCATCAACATCACCCACGGCGCCTTGATCAGTGCCACGGCAACAACTCCAGTGTCCCGTCTGCCGGCGTTGTGCACCTGTATTGGCTGCCTGTCGTCGCCCGAGCTGGCGACAAGCCCGCATCGACAATGTGAAAAATTTGTTAAGCATTTAACGTCAAAGGCTTTTTTGCTCGGATCCAATCTGACACACTGATGCGAATAATTATCATCATCTTTGTTATTCGCTAGGGACGGCGCTTTCGGGAGAGTCGGTTTCATGTCTGTGCAACAACACGGCGGTAAAGGTTTTTCACCCAATTTGATCGCGATGGCCATCTGTATTGCCAGCTCACAAGCGGCCTTCGCCGCCGATACGCAGCAGCCAGCCGACGTTGTCGAGTTGGGTGCAACGCAGATCAACACCGAGCAACAACTCGGCGCGACCACCGAAGGCAGCCCGTCCTACACCACCGGCTCGATGGCCACGGCAACCAAACTTCCACTGACGATGCGCGAAACCCCACAGGCCGTCACAGTCATCACGCGACAGCGTATGGATGACCAGGCGATGACCAGCATCAACGACGTGGTCAAGGCCACGCCCGGGTTGTTCCTGAATTTCTCCAACGGCCCTGGCCGGCAGTCGTACACCTCGCGCGGTTTCGACATCGACAACCTGATGTATGACGGCATTCCCAGCGGCTACAACGGGGTCTCGGTCGGCGCCCAGCCGAACCTGGCCATGTTCGACCGCGTCGAGGTAGTGCGCGGCGCAACAGGTCTGGTCACCGGTGCCGGCAACCCTTCAGCCGCCATCAACCTGATCCGCAAGCGGCCGCTGGACGAGCAGAAAGTCACCCTCACCGGTGCCGCCGGCAGCTGGGACAATTACCGTGGCGAGCTGGACGCCTCCAGCCCGCTCAACGACAGCGGCACATTGCGCGGCCGGGTGGTCACCTCTTACGGTGATGCCAACAGCTTCATCGATAAAGTCCAGGAAGATCACGGCCTTTTCTACGCCGTCACCGAAGCGGATTTGAGCGAAGACACCACCCTGACCCTGGGTTTCTCCAACCAGAAGGACAAGACCAACTACTTCTGGGGATCGGCGATGGTCGGTCAGGACGGCCATCACCTGGACCTGCCGCGCTCCTACAACCCCGGCACTCGCTGGGAGAACAAGGACCAGGAAATCAACACGGTGTTCGCCGAGCTGCGTCAGCGCCTGGCCAACGACTGGAGCCTTCAAGTCAACGCCAACTACGCCGAACAGAACGCGTTGTTTTCAGGCTCCTACCAGTCGCGCTGGGTCAACAATACACCGGCCCGCACGGTCTACCAGGCGGCCTACGATGAAAACCAGGCCGGCATCGACGCCTTTGCCAGCGGCCCTTTCCAGGCGTTCGGGCGTACCCATGAACTGGTGGTGGGCGCCAGCAAGCGCATCTACGACCTGACCACCCACAGCTACAGCCCGTACGACACCAACTGGCCACTCACCGCCGGCAAGCCGGACTTCGTCCACACCGACAACCAGCGCGAAGTCACCACTCAGGATGGCGTCTACGTCACCACGCGCCTGAGCCTGGCCGACCCGTTGAAGCTGATCCTCGGCGGGCGCCTTGACTGGTATGACTACGACAACCGTGACGGCGACGGTGATTATCATGTCACCCGCAACCTCACCCGCTACGCAGGTTTGATCTACGAGCTGGACGACCATCATTCGGTCTACGTCAGCTACAGCGACATCTTCACGCCGCAAAGTGAAAAGGACACGTCCGGTAAGCCGGTCAAGCCGATTGTCGGCAAGAACTACGAGGTCGGCATCAAGGGCGAATACCTGGGCGGCGCGCTGAATGCGAGCCTGGCGCTGTTCCGCGTCGACCAGGAAAACCGGGCGGTGCAAGTGTTCGTGCCGAACTGCCCGCAGGCCTCCTGCAACGAAGCCTCCGGCGAAATTCGCAGCGAGGGTATCGACGTCGAATTGCAAGGCGCGTTAACCGAGAACTGGCAGGTCGGCGGTGGCTACACCTACGCCCGCACGCACACCATCAAGGATGATGCCAACCCGCAGAAGGTCAACAAGCAGTACGACACCGACACGCCAGAACAGCTGTTCAAACTGACCACGCGCTACAACCTTCAGGGCCCGCTGGAAAAATTCCGCGTGGGCGGCAACGTCTCCTGGCAGAGCCGCATGTACAACGACCTTGCCCTCGCGGACGGCAGTAAATACCGGCTCAAACAGGGCAGCTATGCCGTCACCGACCTGATGGCCGGCTACCAGGTCAACCAGCACCTGGACCTGCAGCTCAACGCCAACAACATCTTCGACCGTCGCTACTACTCGACCATCGCCAACTCGGTGAGCTACGGCGGTGACGCGTACGGCAACCCACGCAACATGATGCTGACCGCCAAGTACACCTTCTGATCATCATCGCAGCCTCGGCTATCCGTTCGGGTAGCCGTTCTTAAAGTCCCGTTCAAGGATGCCGATAACGTTCTGGCATCCCTGAATCAAAAAACACACGAATACCTGCTTCACTCCACCGGCGGCCCGTCGTGGCACGCCGCATGCTTGCCTATTACCCGCCGAACACATGGAGTAAGAGTGAATGCCCACCCGCCCGCGTTTTCTAGAGCACTACCGCAAGGCCAATCGCATCATGCTGGCGTTGGTCTGGCTGATGTTTCTGTTCTCACTCGGGCTGGCGTTCTGGCACGACACCTGGCTTCAGGCATTGACCGTGGGCGCAGGCACCAGTGTGGTGCTGACGGTGCTCTATCGCGCCCTCGGCGGAACACGTTTGATGCGCTGCCTGCTGGGCGCCGGCTTGATGGTAATGGCCGCCCTGCACATCAACCAGGCGCAAGGCGTGATCGAATCACACTTCGGCATTTTCGCGTTGCTGGCGGTGCTGACGTTCTACCGCGACTGGCTGCCGATCCTGGTCGCGGCGGCAACGATCGCCGTGCATCACGTGGTCTTCCATGCCTTGCAACATCAAGGCTTCCCGGTGTTTGTGATGGAACACCACGGCGGCTGGAGCATGGTGTTCGTCCACGCCTTTTACGTGGTGATGGAGACCGTCGCCCTGCTCTACCTGGCCATCCACAGCCAGCGAGAGGCGGTCGAAAGCCAGGAAATGCTCGAGAAAATGCTCGCCGTGACCACCCAGCTCACCGTCGAAACCGCCCAAGGTGAAGGCAAAGTGCACGTTTCCCTGGCCAAGCGCTTCGACCACTTCCTGCAGCAAATCACCCACCTGATCGACGGCGTGACCCGCGACTCCCAGGGCCTTGGCCAACTCGGCCAGGAACTGGCAAGTGCCAGCGGCACCCTGGAAAAAGGCGCACGCCATCAGTTGGCAGAAATCACCCAGATGACCGGCTCGATGCAGCGCATGGAAGACGCCATGGGCCACATCACCGTGCACGTTGAACAGGCTGTCGAGCACGCCGGCCAAGCCAGCCAACAAATCGTGCGCGGCCAGGAAAGCGTCGGCCGCGCCCAGCATGAAATCAGCCAACTGGCTTCACGCATTCACGGCACCCACTCCACCGTGCAAGACCTCGCGGCGCAAGCCGAGCAGATCGGCTCGGTGCTCGAAGTGATCAGCAGCATCGCCAACCAGACCAACCTGCTCGCGCTCAACGCCGCCATCGAAGCCGCGCGCGCTGGCGAGCAAGGCCGAGGGTTTGCCGTGGTCGCCGATGAAGTACGCAGCCTGGCCCAGCGCACGGCGGTGTCCACCCAGGAAATCAAACAGATCATCGAAGGCTTGCAACACGGCAGCCGTCAGGCAGTCGAGGCAATGCA
Organism: Pseudomonas sp. TREG-RG-20F-10-E-6-01; assembly: GCF_022662455.1. Classification (NCBI taxonomy): domain Bacteria; kingdom Pseudomonadati; phylum Pseudomonadota; class Gammaproteobacteria; order Pseudomonadales; family Pseudomonadaceae; genus Pseudomonas; species Pseudomonas sp. TREG-RG-20F-10-E-6-01. The sequence goes on from NZ_JAKNQP010000004.1 coordinate 112,442, forward strand.
TGACAGCCAGCAAGGCGTAGAGCGTTGCGTACAAGACAGCCAGTTGGCGGTACAGATGCTGCAAGCGGTAGGCGCCGATATCGCGCGCATCGACGCCCTGAATGGGCGAATTGTGAGCACCACGCGCGAGCAGTCCACGGCCAACCTGGAGATTGTCGGGCGCTTGCAAGCGGTGCAGAGCATTGCGCAAAGCACCGCGGATGATGTGGAGACGCTGGCCCGCAGCAGTGAACGGTTACCGCCGATTGCGGTACGCCTGGATGCCCTGGGGCGCAGGTTTCATCAATGAAGTCATGAGTCTCGGGACAATGAGGAGGTGATCTGAGCAATCGCCCCCTGATCCGCCTCGTGCAGCGTGCGGTACTGATTGACGACTTCGGTTTCTTCCACCGTGAGGTCATCCGCGCTCATGTGCGAACGCTCCCCGCTCAGCACATACAGCACATCGACCCCTCTGCGACGGATCGCCATCAGATAGTCCGATTTGGGCAGCCTCTCGCCCCTTTCATAGTGGCCCTGTGCGTTTTCGGCCACACCCCCTATCACACCAAAATCGTGCTGGGAGAGTAAAAGCCTTTTGCGCTCTTCCTTTAAGCGCCCGCCTAAACTGCTGTCCATGTTGAATGCCTGCCATGAGGGTATAAACCACCATACGCCTATACACCTCAAAGAAGGTCACTCATTTGAGTTGACCTTTCAGGGCATAGTCCGGCAGGTCAGTGAGGTGACGCCCACCGCGGCGCACATTTGGGCACGCCTTGCGCTGGAGCCACGTAGGGCCGCATCAGGGTTTCATAGGCGGCGAACGCTTGGGGGTGATCTACATGGCGCCCCAGCTCGCCGGCCAACACATACGCCCCTCACAGGCCCAGGCTGGTGCCCATGCCACTGATGGGCGAGGCGCAATAGGCTGCGTCGCCAGCACGGCGTTCAACCCAGTGAGCATTGGCGCAATGTGCTGATATACCAGGGCCACCGAGGCGGGAACCGGACACACCATCAAGCTGGCGCTCACGAATCACATGGCCGGCACGCTCCAGGCGGTCGAGACCTGGGGGGATGCCCGCGGTCGTCACCGACAGGCGCGAGGCAAGTTCGGTCGGTGGCGACGGGCCGTCCGTGATCAAGTGCTCCAGCGCCGCCATGTCGGTCTGGTTGATGGACAAGGCATCGGCAAGATGGCTGGCGGCTTTGCGGGTCAGGATGGCGATCTGTTGCAGCTGCTGCGCGACGGCATCGCTGGCGATCTGCAGGCCGCGTGGGTCGTGGTCTGGGGCGGGAACAGATGCGGGTGGCTTCATGCGTTTGGCTGCTCTGGATCTTGAGGTGACGACCACGCCAACATATAGCTAACTTGCTTAGCTATCTTCCTTGAGTGTCGAACGGCCACGGTAAGGCAGGCGAAATCCCTCACGTTTTACTAGCCTGAGTTCAGGCGAGCCCCCCCTCGCTTACAGGGCACCAAAGGGAGGTTGCAGCATGACCGACGAGACAAGCACCAATGGGCCGGCGTCGTACTTCCCCGCCATCGAAAAAAAGTATGGGCAGCCCATCAGCCATTGGCTGGAGCTGCTCAAAACCGTCAATGCCCAGAAGCACATGGAAAGGGTCGCCTGGCTTAAAAACCGAGCACCGCATGGGCCATGGCCACGCCAATGCGCTGGTGGCGTATTACGCGGCGATGGAAAAAAGCGACTGAGCCGCCGTCCTACCCTTCAAGGCTGCGCTTGAGTCGCTTCAGGTCACGGTTGACGATCAGCTTGTGCACCTGACCGACCGGCACCATATAAAAGCGGCCAAAGGCGTTATGGGTGATCACTGATGAGGTGATCGTGAACATACGATCGCTGATCGACAGGCAGATCATCACATCCAGATGCCGGTCGCGCTCGGTCAGTACCAGCACGTTGGGAGCGCTGTGCTCCACCAAAAAGAAGTCCAGCCGCTCGCCGACCTGCACATGCTCTCGCCGCGTGCCGGAAAACCCGCCAATACGTTTCACCCCAAACAACGCGCAAATGGCATCCCTGATCCGAAACGCCATGTGCAGGAATGGACCCGGTTCGGCCGTCATGATATTCCAGGCTTCAAGTGCGGTGACATCTACCGGCAGCAGGATCGACCTGCGATCGTAATAATCCAGGTCGCCCGGCAGGCGCAGCGTGTGTACAACATCGGTGGTCGCCAAACATTCTCTCCTTGAAAGGTGGGCACTGTTGAATGCCCTCAGCCGCAAGCATTACCGCTATTCGTCGAGAAAATTGACGCACCAGGCTGTGGCTTAAAAGGCAGGGCGCTGCCTGCCGGGCAGAGGTTATTTTGCGCGTCAGTTCAAGTAAAGCGCGAAATGACCTTGAAGAAGGTGAGCGCAAGAATGAGCGACTGTCGCCTTCCTGAGCTGGCAGCACCTGCCGGATGTTGGCTGGATAACGTTGTCTTTTACACCACTTCCACCAACTCGAATTCTTCTGCCACAAGCTCCATCGCCTCGTCGAACGAGCCCTCCCGTTGAAAAAAATCTTTATGGCCCTGCGCCCAGTACCTGAGGCTGAGATCCCCTTCGCCTTCCTTTCTTGCAAACGCTTCATTCACGTCGCAGTAACGAATGATACGCAGCGAAACAAGCCTAATGACACATACCGGCTCGCCCCGACTGTTGAGGATGATGCTGTAACCGCCAATCGCTGACGATTCATCTTGATGGTTGAATGATGAAAGTGAGCAACATGACGCTGTTTTAATGCTGTTAGCGACAAGTCCAGCCAGCTCATCTGCCATGTCTGGAGTATCCCCAAATGCCCATGCACTGGCTTTCGGGTACCTGATCTTCAAATCGTCAATCATGCGCATCACTCAATCCGTTTAAACCTTATCGTTGACTGCAGCGTCAGCACCCATTCGCGAATGATTAGCCCGGCACCTTCAATCAAGTTGACCGCCGCCGGTAATGGCGCGACCCACTCAGCAGGCCTCGCCATACCTGACGGTTCTAATTTCCGTGATAGACCGGCAACCGCCCTTGAGCCTCCGCGTTGCGCCCCTCCTGGAAGTCATTTGACTTATACAGCGTTGAGCGTTGCGCATCTAATGCGGACAGGGCGTCGGCTTGCACCGGGTCGATGACGCGATGCGCAGAAGCCAGCGATGCCTTGATCCCCAAAGGGCCATTGGCGGCGATCCTGTTTGCCAACTCGATCGCTTTGTCGAGGGCTGACTGCCGATCGGGGATCTCCTGCACAGTACCCATGCGATAGGCTTCACGGGCGGTCCAATGATCGCCTGTCAGCATGTAGCGCATGGCGTTGGCCCAGCCGGCTTCGCGCACGAATCGTACTGTCGATCCGCCGCCCGGGAAACGACCATGCGTGTTTTCATCCTGCCCGAAGTTAGTGTTGTTCGCCGCAACCCGTATGTCGGCGACAAGAAACAGCTCATGCGCCATGTTCCACGTGTCGCCGTGGACCGCCACGATCAGAGGTTTGGTGAGATAGGGCATTTTCTTGCCGAGCGGGTCGATCAGCCCGGCACCGAGCGTCGGTCCGCCCGAGCTGGCAACGGCCTTGAAGCCCTCAACGTCAAGGCCCTGCGAGAAGTTGTCACCGTGGCCGAACAACACAGCGGCGCGCAGTGAAGGGTCATGGTCGTAGTCGTAATACGCCTTGGCGAGGGCCAGGTACGCTTGCGGATCAAGCCTGTTCTGAATATAGGGTCGGTTGATACCAATCAGTACGATCTTGCCACGTCGCTCGACGCTAATTTTGTGAGCGGCACTTGTCGGAATATCGACCAGGGTGACGTCGTCAGGGCGTGTTTTGATGTCGTCTACACATTGCGCAATCACAACGCCCGTGAACAGGGACAGTGCTGAGAACATGATGATCCTGCGGAATAATCTTTGCATCGATACATCCTTTGGCGAAATTGGCTGTGCGAATGGGTTCGCCGTGCCCATCAGATAACGCGGCCGTTCCAACTCGGGTGCTCAAGTTTTCAGTTCAGTACTGCGAGACGCCGCCATCGACATGAAGCTCGATGCCGGTAATGTAAGCACTGTCGTCAGAGGCGAGAAATACGGCCGCCTTGCCCAAGTCTTCCGGGCTGCCCAAGCGAGACAGAGGGATGCTGCCAACAATGCCGTCACGCGCGGCTTCGGGAATCAACGACTGCAGTCCCGGGGTAAGCGTATGGCCGGGGCTCAATACGTTGATGCGGATGCCCAGTTCCTTGGTGTCCAGTATGAAACCGCGCGCCAGATTGCGGACGGCGGCCTTGGTCGATGAATAGACGGACATACTGGGGATGCCGATGGAAGCGGCGATTGAACCGGTGAATATTACCGATGCGCCTGTTCCCAGAAGCGGCAGCGCTTTCTGCAGACCGAACAGCAGGCCCTTGACGTTCGCATTGTAGGTCTTGTCGAAATGCTCCTCGGTGATCTCGCCGAGCTTCATGAACTCATAGAACCCGGCGTTCAATGCCAGTACATCAATGCGCCCGGCTTTTTCCTTGACGCTTGCATACAGCGCGTCCAGATCGGCAAGCTTGCCCGCATCGCCTTGGATGCCCACCGCACCGTGGCCAATCTCAGCGATCGCGCGGTCAAGCTCAGATTGACGCCGGCCTGTGATGAACACGCGAGCGCCTTCGTTGGCAAACGCCTTGGCAATACCGAGGCCGATTCCGGCGCTGGCACCCGTGATAACAGCGACCTTGCCTTCAAGTTTTTTGCTCACGTGGCGTACCTCCAATCTGGCCTGCATTGCGCCGCCCGCCCATGTGAGAACGACGCGGCGGGGCGCCAGGTTGGCGCCACAGCGGGAAGATTGAAGGAGGCAATGACCCCCCTGTAGACGGCAACCGGGACTAACATTTATGCCGGATTGGAATGCCCGCTACTGGCATAGGCCGGTCCGCTTGTGCCCTTCACTGCAACGCGCGGATTGTCCAGCCGCCTCAACTGCCCTTATCCTCAACGCTCCCCGCCCAACCCGGAGCCGCCATGGACCTTGCCACGCTCGCCCTCTTCCTCCCCGCCTGCTTCGCCCTGAACATGGCGCCAGGCCCGAACAACTTGCTGTCGGTCAGCAACGCCACCCGCTACGGCTATCGCACGTCTTGCCTCGCCGGTGTTGGCCGCTTACTGGCCTTCGCCGGCATGATCGCCCTCGCCTCGGCGGGCCTGGCGGTGGTGCTGCAAACCTCGGAGTTGTTGTTTTACGCGATCAAGATTCTGGGCGCGGCGTATCTGTTTTATCTGGCGTTTCAGTTGTGGCGGGCTAATCCGCAGGCAGGGGCTGAATCGGCGACGGAAAAGGTGGGGTTATGGGCGTTGGCGCGTCAGGAGTTTCTGGTGGCGGCGGGCAACCCGAAGGCTATCTTGATCTTCACAGCCTTCCTGCCGCAGTTCGTGGTGCCAGGCCAGCCGATCACGCCACAATTTGCGCTGCTGGGCGCGATGTTCCTGGTGCTGGAATGGATCGCCATCAGCGCCTATGCCTACATGGGCCTGCACATGCGTCGCTGGTTTGCCGAGCCGCGCGGTAAACGAATTTTCAATCGATGCTGCGCGGGGTTGTTGTCGGCAGCGGCAACGGTGCTGTTGATGGCGCGTCGCGCTTGAGGTCGCTGCGAAACAGCGAGTGATGCCATCGCTCGCAAGCGCCGCTACACTGCCCACCTGCACCTCACGAATGGATTCGACATTGCGCCGCTTCGCCCTACCCCTCGCTTTACTGTGCTTTGGCCTTCTGGCCTATTGCTTGGTCGCCTTGGCGATCAGTCTGTGGCGCAGCCCCCACAGCCCCACACTGTTGATTGGCGCCTTCTACGACGAAGGCATCATCGTCGATAAAAACCCGGTCAAGGCCGCAGAGTGGTATTTGCGCGCGGCGGAAAAAGGCGAGACCTTCGCACAGTTCAAAACCGGCTTTTTTTACTTTTTCGGGCGCGGTGTGGCCGTTGATCACCGCAAGGGCCTGGAGTGGATCACGCTATCAGCCGAGAAAGGCAACTCTGAAGCCCAGTTTTTTTTGGGGGATGCAAACTATGGCGGCGTGGAAATGCCGCGCGATAGCGCTCAAGCCGCGGTGTGGTATCGCAAGGCTGCGCAGCAAGGTCATGCCCGCGCCCAGCAACGGCTTGCCGACGCCTATTTCAGAGGCATTGGCGTTGAGCAAAGCGACCGCAAGGCATTCTTCTGGGCGCGCAAAGCCAGTGCGCGAGGCGATGCTGAGGGCCAAACGCTGTTGGCGACCTTTTATTTCACGGGCGTAGGCACGCCGAAAAACCCTCAGCAAGGCATCCAGCTGCTGACCCAGGCCGCCCACTCAGGCAATAGCGAAGCGTACGAATGGCTCGGGATGGCCAACCTGAATGGCATCGGCACTCCCAAAGACGTACCCGCCGCCATTGGGTGGTATACCCGCGCTGGCGACGCGGGCCGGGCCAAATCGCAGTACATGCTTGGTTATCTGTACAGCAGCAGCGGTGCAGTGCCGGCAGACTATCCAACGGCGAACCGATGGCTGCTCAAGGCCGCGACACAAGGGTACGCTGTCGCGACGGCGACCCTCGCCATGCATGTGGATATGGGAAAGGGCTTTGAACCTAACAAGCTCAAGGCATGCGGCCTCGTGCGCGTGGCGCTGAATCAAAAGCTGTCCGAGTACGAGGACTATTTACGCGGCCAGCTTGAGCGTGAGGAAAAAGCCTTGTCCGCAGAACAACTGGCCGACGTCGCGGCGCTGGAAGCCCTCTATTCAACCCCGCAAGGGCTTGGGCAATTGCTGGGTGATATAACCAGCGCGCCGTAGGCACACACACGGGTAAAGTCGATGAGTGCTTTTCAAGAAGGAGAACACGCCATGACCCGAAACCAGCTCGCCGGCCTTTACCGAGGGTATATCGACTGCCTCAACCGCCAGGGCTGGGAGCGCCTCGGCGATTTCGTGCACCCGCAGGTGACCTACAACGCCACCCCCGTCGGCCTTGCCGGCTACCGCGCGATGCTGGAGCGGGACTTTCGCGAGATCCCCGACCTGGTGTTCCGCATCCAACTGCTGGTCGCGGATCCGCCCACCGTCGCCAGCCGGTTGAACTTCCACGTCACGCCCAAAGGTGAATTTTTCGGCTTGCCGATCAACGGCAAGACGGTGACCTTCGATGAGAACGTATTCTACGAATTCGTCGACGGGAAGATCGCCCACGTCTGGTCCGTGATCGATAAGGCGGCGATCAAACAACAGCTTTAATGGATGGAGCCGCTTGTGGAGAACCCGCTTTTCACCTTTACCACCCAACCCTACCCACCGCGCCAACGCTTTGAAGTGTGGCGCGAGGAAGTGAATGCGATCTTCGATATCACCATCAGCGAGCCTGAATCCGCCGCCTTCAATTACCGCCTGGCCACCGGTTACCTGGGTTCGTTATTGATGGGCTGCGGTGCCTGGGACGGTGCCGGCGAGCCGGTGCCGTATCGGGTCAAGCGTTCCACACAAATGATTCGCCGTGACAGCCTCGACCACTACTACCTCTGCCTGGGCCTGACTCACACGATTAATGGCACAGCAGGCCGCACCACGCTGGCGGCGGGTAACGCGCAGATCTACATGCTGGACCTGGCCCGTGAACTCGATTGCCTGATCACGGCTGGCGATACCGTGATCCTCACCATTCCTCGCGACTTGCTGGCGCAAAGCGTCGGCTACAAAGACGTGCATGGCCAGGTGCTGCAGGGCGGCTTGAGCGAGCTGCTCGCAGACCATATGCGCGCGTTGCAACAGCGCCTGCCGCGCCTGACACCCGAGGAAATCCCGCACGCCCAACAGGCGACGCTGGCCATGGTATCGGCAGCTTTGGCGCCGACAGTGGCCAACCTGCAAACCGCCGAGCAAGCGATCGACCACACCCTGTTCAACCGCGCCCGGCGCTTGATTGAACAGCACCTGCGCAGCCCGGAATTGTCCCCGGTTTTCCTGTGCAAACACTTGGGTATTTCGCGGGCGCAACTGTATCGGGTGTTCAGCCAGGAATCCGGCGTGGCGGCGTATATCCAGCAGCGCCGGTTGAACCGCGCGCGGGTGATTATCCAGAGTGATACCGGCGCGCGGCAGCGGGTGTCGGGGCTGGCCTTCCAGTTCGGCTTCAAGAGTGATGCGCACTTCAGCCGCACCTTCAAGCAAGCCTTTGGCTATTCGCCGCGCGAGGCCCGGGAGTTGAGCGCCGCTGCCCAGGCACCGGAGCGCGTGAGCCGCCACACCGGGTTCTCGTTACGCAACATCCTGGGGCAGATGAACGCGGTCTGAGACACCCAGGCAAGTCATTGAGACGCGCAGACAGGAACATTTTTTCCGCGTGTTTTTCACCGTTTTATCATTGGCCGACGTTCCAGAGCCCTGACTAAACGGAGAAAATCATGGCCCGTCGTACTGTTATCGCAACGCTTGCCACCGCCCTCTTGCTGACGGGTTGCGCCAATGGCGTCAACGGCCTCAGCAGCTTGAACAACCTGTCATTGCCGGGTATTCAGGGCAAAGCCGGGCCGGATATTTCGCTGTTCGACACCACGTATGTCAGGACGCACATCATTTCTGGCAAGACCACCTCCCAACAGCTCAAAGCCCTGTATGGCGAACCGCAGGACCAGTCGATTTCATCCGACGGCACCGAAACCTGGAACTACGCGCCCTCCACCACCCAGAACGCGTCCATGCGCCACTTGCTCGGGCTGGTTTCCAACCGTATCCCCGGCAATACCTACGACAATGCCCTCGACACCCGGCGCACAGCCATCGACAACCTTGCACCGCAGCAACAGAGCCGCCGCCTGAACATCCACCTCAACAATGGCGTGGTCAGGGACTACAGCATTCTGTAACAGCACCGCCCGGCAGTGAACGCAGGCTCGTAGTGGCGAGCGGGCTAGCCCCGCAACCTGCCAATGGGGTATGCCGGTGGTACCGAGGCGGCCTCATTGGGAGCGCTTCGCACTCCAACGCGGGGCAAGCCCGCTCGCCACACCGGCCCACGTTCTGGCATCCTGACGCTCCCAAAGTCGTCGAACGCGAGCAGCAAGCCCATGAGCCACGGCGTCAAACTTGAACCCCGTACACTGCCCGTCCCGCAGTCCATCAGCCCTCAAGCGCAGGCCACACTGCAACGCCTGGTCGGGGCTGACGGTGTGCCCCTCAATGCACTGCACGCGATGCCAACGCCCGAGGACCATGACGGCTGGCGCCGTCTGCAGGCCGCCGTGGCCCAAAACTACGCCAGCACCAACGCGGGGCAAGCGGCGTCGCTGCTGGCCAGCCTGCACACCATCAGGGTTGAAAACGCCAGCGTGCATGTCGCCACACCGGCGTCTGCCACGCCCTTTGCCTACATTGACCTGCACGGCGGCGCGCTGGTGTTCGGCGGCGGCGAAAACTGCCGCCTCGCGGCCGGCAGACAAGCCGACCTGCACGACGTGATCTGCTATGGCGTGGACTACCGCATGCCGCCCGATCATCCCTACCCCGCAGCGCTGGATGACTGCCTGGCCGTCTATCGGCACGTTCTCAAGCAACACGCGCCGCAACAGATCGTGATCGGTGGCCGCTCAGCGGGCGGCAACCTTGCGGCCGCCATGGTGTTGCGTGCGCGTGACGAAGGTCTGCCATTGCCAGCCGCGCTGGTGTTGCTGTCGCCGGAAGTCGACCTCACCGAGTCCGGCGACAGCTTCCAGGTCAACCGCACCGTCGACGTGGTGCTGCCCAATCCGCTGATGAACGTCAATCTGTTGTATGCCAACGGTGCGGACTTGTCTCACCCGTACCTGTCACCGCTGTTTGGCGATTTCACCCAGGGTTTCCCGCCAACTTTTCTGCAGAGCGGCACCCGTGATCTGTTCCTGTCCAACACCGTGCGCCTGCACCGCGCCCTGCGCCAGGCACGGGTAACGGCGCAGCTGCATGTGTTCGAAGCCATGCCCCACGGCGGTTTCATGGGCGCACCGGAAGATGCGGAGCTGGCCGCCGAGGTCGCAGCATTTGTGCGTGAGCAGCTGAAGCGGGGTTGACACATTCCGTCACGTCCGCTGAAGATGGAGGCCTTATTCAGGGTGTGTCAGCGCATGTCTGCATCGTCTTTCGTTAACCTTTGTGCCATTGGCTTGATTGCCAAGGCGCAAGGTTGCGTGGCGCACGCCCTCAAATCGAAGAAACAGTCGCTCATGTGACCGGGGCGCGCTGTCCCGTCAGATGAGCTGACAGGACATTGAGCGCGACGGACGTCCCTCCCATGCACAATCCCTCTGCCCTTCTGACGGTGACTCCAGCGGTCAACCATCAGGAGAAAGTGCATGTCATCGTTTCAAGGTATCTGGGTTCCCGTGGTCACGCCGTTTCATGACGGCGCCATCGACTTTATCGGCCTGCGCCGGCTGGTCAGCCACCTGCTGGAAAAGCACGTGGCCGGCATCATGGTCTGCACCACCACCGGGGAAGCCGCGTCACTGAGCCGTCAGGAACAACTGGCCGTGCTGGATGCGGTGCTGCAACTCGTGCCGGCGCAGCGCGTGGTGATGGGCCTGGCGGGCAACAACCAGCGTGAACTGCTGCAGTTCCAGAGCGAAATCCTCAAACGCCCGGTGGCCGGCTTGCTGGTGCCGGCGCCCAGCTATATCCGCCCCTCCCAGGCCGGCCTTGAAGCGTTTTTCCGCACGGTGGCCGACGCCTCCAGTGTGCCGATCATTCTCTATGACATTCCCTACCGCACCGGCGTGACCTTCGAACAGGCCACTTTGCTGAACATCGTCAAGCACACGCGAATCGTCGCGATCAAAGACTGCGGCGGCAACCTGGCGACTACCTTGGCGCTGCTCGCCAGCGGCGACGTGGAGGTGTTGTGTGGCGAAGATCTTCAAATCTTCAACGCGCTGTGCCAGGGCGCCAGTGGTGCGATTGCAGCCTCGGCCCATGTGCACACCGAAGACTTCGTGGCGCTGTACCAGCAGGTACGCGACAACCAGCTCACCGAGGCCAGGGCGACTTTTTTCAGGTTAACGCCCCTGATCAACACCCTGTTCATGGAGCCCAACCCCGCGCCGGTAAAGGCTGCGCTGGCGATGCAAGGCTTGATCGCCAGTGAGCTGCGCGCGCCGATGCAAACCGCCAGCACTGGCGTTATAGAGCGGTTGCAGCAGGTTTTGATGCGCGGCGTTTAAACGTCAACACGCGCTCATGCGCCAAAAAAAGACATCCAACGGACCGCCCGGTTGCGACCGGCGCGATCCCGGCCTATGTTCCAAGCCATGCTTTGCATTTTGCTGTCCCTCCCCTACGCCTCTTCCGTACCAGGTGACGACATGCCCACGCTTTCCCGCCCCGCCGTACTCGAATTGATCGGCAACACGCCGCTGGTCAAGGTCAGCCGATTTGATACCGGCCTGTGCACCCTGTTCCTCAAGCTTGAATGCCAAAACCCCGGTGGTTCCATCAAGGACCGCATCGGCCTGGCAATGATCGACGCCGCCGAACGCGACGGCCGCCTGCGCCCCGGCGGCACCATCATCGAAGCCACCGCCGGCAACACCGGCCTGGGGCTTGCGCTGGTCGGCCGGGCCAAGGGCTACCGCGTGGTGCTGGTGGTGCCCGACAAGATGTCCACCGAAAAAGTCCTGCACTTGAAGGCCATGGGCGCCGAGGTGCATATCACCCGCTCCGACGTTGGCAAGGGCCATCCCGAGTATTACCAGGACGTGGCTGCGCGCCTGGCCAAGGACATTCCCGGTTCATTTTTTGCCGACCAGTTCAACAACCCGGCTAACCCGCTGGCGCACGAAACCAGCACCGCGCCGGAAATCTGGGCGCAAACCCAGCATGACGTGGACGCGATCGTGGTGGGCGTCGGCTCGGCCGGCACCCTCACCGGCCTGACCCGCTTCTTCAAACGCGTACAGCCGGAACTGGCCATGGTGCTGGCCGATCCGGTGGGTTCGGTGATGGCTGAATACAGCCGCAGCGGCAGGATGGAAACGCCGGGGTCGTGGGCCGTGGAAGGCATCGGCGAAGACTTCATCCCCTCGATTGCCGACCTCTCCAGCGTGCGCCACGCCTATTCCATCAGCGATGAAGAAAGCTTCGACCACGCCCGTCAACTGCTCAAGGCCGAAGGTATTCTCGGCGGCTCGTCAACCGGCACCCTGCTCGCTGCTGCGCTGCGTTATTGCCGCGAGCAGACCGAGCCCAAACGCGTGGTCACCTTCGTCTGCGACACGGGCACGCGGTACCTGTCCAAGGTCTACAACGACCAGTGGATGAACGACGCGGGCCTGCTCCAGTACAAACACTACGGCGACCTGCGCGACCTGATCGCCCGCCGCTTCGAAGACGGCCGCGTGATCAGCGTGAGCCCCGACGATACCCTGCTCACAGCCTTCCAGCGCATGCGCCTGGCCGATGTCTCGCAACTGCCGGTGCTGGTCGAAGGCCGCGAACTGGTTGGCGTGATCGACGAGTCCGACATCCTGCTGGGGTTGCACCATGACGCCGCCGACTTCTCCATGATCGTTGCCAGCGCCATGACCGACACTTTGCAAACCCTGGCCCCGAGTGCCAGCCTGGCCGAACTGCAGGCGGAACTTGATCGCGGCCTGGTTGCCATCATTGCTGACGCCTCACGGTTTTATGGCCTGATCACCCGCGTCGACCTGCTTAATCACCTACGGAGATCCCTTGCATGAGTCAGCCCGATAAAAGCGCCTTTGCCACCCGCGTGATCCACGCCGGGCAATCACCCGACCCGACCACGGGAGCGCTGATGCCGCCGATCTATGCCAACTCCACTTATCTGCAAGACAGCCCCGGTGTGCACAAGGGCTTTGACTATGGTCGTTCCCACAACCCCACGCGCTTTGCCCTGGAACGCTGCGTGGCCGACCTTGAAGGCGGCAGCCAGGCGTTTGCCTTTGCCTCCGGGCTGGCGGCGATTTCCACCGTGCTGGAACTGCTCGATGCGGGTGCGCATATCGTCTCCGGCAACGACCTGTACGGCGGCACCTTCCGCCTGTTCGACAAGGTGCGTCAGCGCAGCGCCGGCCACCGTTTCAGCTTTGTCGACTTGAGCGACTTGCAAGCGTTTGAAGCGTCGTTGCAAGACGACACACGCATGGTCTGGGTCGAGACCCCGAGCAACCCGCTGCTCAGCCTCACTGACCTGAGTGCCATCGCGCGAATCTGCCGCGACCGCGGCATCATCTGCGTGGCCGACAACACCTTTGCCAGCCCATGGATCCAGCGCCCGCTGGAGCTGGGTTTCGACATCGTGGTGCACTCCACCACCAAATACCTCAACGGCCACTCCGACGTGATCGGCGGCATCGCCATTGTCGGCCACAACCCGGAGCTCGCCGAGCGCCTGGGTTTCCTGCAGAACTCGGTCGGCGCGATTGCCGGCCCGTTCGATGCATTCCTGACGCTGCGCGGCGTGAAAACCCTGGCGCTGCGCATGGAGCGCCATTGCAGCAATGCCCTGGAGTTGGCCACCTGGCTGGAACAACAGCCGCAAGTTTCACGGGTTTATTACCCAGGCCTGGCCTCGCATCCCCAGCACGAACTGGCACGCAAGCAGATGCGCGGGTTTGGCGGGATGATTTCGGTGGATTTGAACAGTGACCTGGCCGGCGCCACACGCTTTCTGGAAAACGTGAAGATCTTTGCCTTGGCCGAAAGCCTGGGCGGCGTCGAAAGCCTGATCGAACACCCGGCGATCATGACCCACGCCAGCATCCCGGCAGCAACGCGGGCGCAGCTGGGCATTGGCGATGGTTTGGTGCGCTTGTCGGTGGGCGTTGAGGACGTCGAAGACCTGCGGGCCGACCTGGCGCAGGCATTGGCTCTGATCTGACCCAGCATGCCCTGACAAGGAAGGTCCTAATGTGGGAGCGGGCTTGCTCGCGAAAGCGGTGGGTCAGTCAATACATCCGGTGACTGATACTCCGCATTCGCGAGCAAGCCCGCTCCCACAGGGTTTAGCGTCTGGCCCGAGGTGAAGTCAGCTCCCACAGAGGGCGTCAGGCTGAGGTGATATTCGCACGCGCCGCGTGCAGCTTTTTGTAGCTGTCGATCAAGCGCAAATGCCGATCCAGCCCTTCCAGCTTCATGCTGGTTGGCGTCAAGCCATAAAAACGCAGCGTGCCGTTGACCGAGCCGATCACCGCGTCCATGCGCTCATTGCCGAACATGCGGCGGAAGTTGGCCTCGTAATCCGCGAGTTCCAGGTCCTCGTCCAAGTGCATCTCCAACACCGCGTTCACCGCCTGATAGAACAGGCCGCGATCAACGGTGTTGTCGTTGTACTGCAGGAACATCTCCACGCACTCTTTCGCCTCCTCATACTGCTGCAAGGCGAGGTAGATCAGCAGCTTCAACTCCAGAATGGTCAGTTGGCCCCACGCGGTGTTGTCGTCGAACTCGATGCCGATCAAGGTGGTAATGTCGGTGTAATCGTCCAGCTCGCTTTCCACCAGGCGCTCAGCCAGTGCTTTGAGCTCGTCATCGCTGAGGCTGTGCAGGTTGAGGATGTCGGCCCGGAAAAACAGCGCCTTGTTGGTGTTGTCCCAGATCAGGTCGTCCACCGGGTAAATTTCCGAGTAGTCCGGCACCAGGATGCGGCAGGCGGTTGCGCCGAGGTGTTCGTACACCGCCATGTAGGACTCTTTGCCCATGCCTTCGAGAATGCCGAACAGGGTCGCGGCTTCCTGAGCATTCGAGTCTTCGCCCTGGCCCGAGAAATCCCACTCAACGAACTCGTAGTCCGACTGGGCACTGAAGAAGCGCCACGAGACCACGCCGCTGGAGTCGATAAAGTGCTCGACGAAGTTGTTCGGTTCGGTGACCGCGTGGCCTTCAAAGGTCGGCTGCGGCAGGTCGTTCAAGCCTTCGAAGCTGCGGCCCTGAAGCAATTCGGTGAGGCTGCGTTCCAGCGCCACTTCCAGGCTCGGATGGGCGCCGAACGAGGCAAAGACGCCGCCGGTGCGCGGGTTCATCAAGGTCACGCACATCACCGGGAATTCACCGCCCAGTGACGCGTCCTTGACCAGTACCGGGAAACCCTGGGCTTCCAGCCCTTGAATACCGGCAAGAATTCCCGGGTACTTGGCGAGCACTTCAGCCGGTACGTCCGGCAGGGCGAATTCGCCTTCGATGATTTCGCGCTTGACCGCGCGCTCGAAAATCTCCGACAGGCACTGCACCTGCGCTTCGGCCAGGGTATTGCCCGCGCTCATGCCGTTGCTGAGGTAAAGGTTTTCGATCAGGTTGGACGGGAAGTACACCACCTCGCCATCGGACTGACGCACGAACGGCAGCGAAACAATGCCGCGTTCTTCATTGCCCGAATTGGTGTCGAACAGGTGCGAGCCACGCAGTTCGCCATCGCGGTTGTAGATTTTCAGGCAGTAGGCGTCGAGGATTTCAGGCGGCAACTCGTCTTTGCGGCCCGGCTGGAACCAGCGCTCATCCGGGTAATGCACGAACGGCGCGTTGGCCAGTTCCTCACCCCAGAACTGGTCGTTGTAGAAAAAGTTGCAGTTAAGCCGCTCGATAAACTCGCCCAACGCCGACGCCAGTGCGCCCTCTTTGGTCGCGCCCTTGCCGTTGGTAAAGCACATCGGCGAGTGGGCGTCGCGGATATGCAGCGACCAGACGTTAGGCACGATATTGCGCCACGAGGCGATTTCAATCTTCATGCCCAGGCCCGCGAGAATGCCGGACATGTTGGCGATGGTCTGCTCCAGCGGCAGGTCTTTGCCAGCAATGTAGGTGCCCGCCTCAGAACTAGCGCCAGGCATCAGCAACGCCTGGGCATCGGCGTCGAGGTTGTCCACCTCTTCAATCACGAACTCGGGCCCGGCCTGCACGACTTTCTTCACGGTGCAACGGTCGATGGAGCGCAGGATGCCCTGGCGGTCCTTGTCGGAGATATCCGCCGGCAACTCGACCTGGATCTTGAAGATCTGGTTGTAGCGGTTTTCCGGATCAACGATGTTGTTCTGCGACAGGCGAATATTTTCGGTGGGGATATTGCGTGTTTCGCAGTACAGCTTCACAAAGTACGCCGCACACAACGCCGACGAAGCCAGGAAGTAATCGAACGGACCCGGGGCCGAACCATCGCCTTTATAGCGAATGGGTTGGTCGGCAATCACCGTGAAGTCATCGAACTTGGCTTCAAGCCGAAGGTTGTCGAGAAAGTTGACCTTAATTTCCATGCGGGCACACCAGAACGAGCTAAACAAATTGGCCGCCATTATGAAGATTTTCGCCGGGAAGTCTCAGGGTTTTCCGAATTGGCTGCCGATCGGTGCCTCTTTGCATCGCTGCGTCAGCTGCTTGCAGCCCTCAGCTGACGCAGCGATGCATCAGGCTATAACGCTCGCGGACTCAGGCGCTGCGCAAGGCTCGTTCGGTTAACGATGAGTTCGTCTCGCACATCGGGCCCTCTATAAACCATGGACGTCTCATGGTGTATGTAATCACCCGAACGATCCGCGCTCAGCCAATTGAACGACCCGACACACAGCAATTCTTCATCGGCCATGACAATCTTGCTATGCACCTTGTTGACCACACGAACCTGCACATCACGGGATTTCAAAGCAGCTATGGCCTCCTTGAATTCTGCTACTTTGCCTGTATCACCATCGGGCTTACCGCGCTTGATATCAGTATTGAAGCGCAAGTCGGTATAGACCGTTACTTCGACACCACGCTTCACCGTCCCGCCCATGACGTCCAAAGCACCGCTTTCATGCATCCTGTGTAACTTAACCCACGGCGTCACTATCTGAACCTGGTGGCGGGCCATCTCCAAGGTACGCAACAGGAACCGATCATGTTCGGCAAACTCATGCAAATGGCTCAATCCGGTGCGCGTAGTGAGCAAATCGACCCTAGGCTGGAAATCAAACTTCAGCTCATTCGCCGCGTCACTGAGCAGGTAGAGGGCCAAGCGTCCGCGCGGTTTGCTGGCGGACACCTGGGTGAACAAGTCCATATCACCGAACACCAGGAAGCTATCTTTAGCCCGCGAAACAGCAACGTTCAGCATGCTGTCCCTGCGGTCTATGAAAGGACCATCGGCATGTTTGGAGTAAACCGCCGAAAAAATCACCACTGGCCGTTCTGCCCCCTGAAAGGAGTGAACAGTGCCGATGGTGACTTCACCGTCGCCTTTGCCGGTACGGATACCCAACGCTGAGCACGCCTCGATGATCGACTGAGTCTGTGCGCCGAAGGGGGTTATCACACCCAGAATCTCCCACAGTTCCTTCTTGTAGCGTTGTGTGAGTTCCTGTTCATTAGCCTTAATCCACGCGGCAATCGTCTGCGCTTCGAGCAGGTTGTGACGGCTACCGCCCTGTTTCTGCTGGCACCTGCCATCAATGTGCAGATAGCCGAGCCCAGGCAAGCCACCGTGCGGTTTTGCCCCCCGGCGCGGTTCTAACTTGCCTTTGTAGCAAAGGGCATTGCAGTAATCGATGATCGAGTCATAGCAACGACGGTGTTCATACAAGTACATACCCCGGGCGAGGTCGCGATCGTAATGGTAACGGCTGGTCGACTGCGCAATTGACATGACACTGCCGTTGGCGGCACTGCGTCCGCTGTCGCAGAAGGCAGCGTAGTCATCATCCACCTTGTCCCGAGACAACAGGCCCGCGCTGATCAGGTTGCCGATGTCGACAGCAGCGGGAATCGACCAAATAGGTTCAATTTGCTGAGTATCACCAATGACCAACGCCTGCTTGGCCAATGCGAATGATGGCGCTGCGACCTCAGGCAAGACCTGACCAGCCTCGTCGACGATCAGCAAATCGACAAAATTCAATGCGTAATCATCAACAAAACCGTTGCCATCGTGGCGCTTGCAGTGCAGTTCTGCTGGTAGCCTGAAAAACGTAGCCACGACGCACGGTGTCAGCTTCATCCAGCGCCGCCAGTTCTTCTCCAAGGTCTTGCGACCCTTTTTGCCACGGCTTTTAAGAATGTCTGGCAATTCGTCAGCGACTTCCATCAACCAACGTCCTTCCCAGTAATGCGTAGTGAGCAAGAAGATCTCGAAACGCAAAGAGGTATCCGCCCAACTGTCGCAATCATCAAATGTCACCTGTGCGGCCGCTTTGCCAGCAGCCTTCGGTAATACCGCGATGACCGTCTGCCAATTCGACACCTCACGTTGCAGGCTCTGCATCAACTCGCGGACCTGCGCCAGTTGCGTTTCAAGTGGTTTCAACGCCTGGGCGGCCAGAGCAACAACGGCGGTCAACTGACGTTCGATCGAGCTGACATCGGCGGCTGCCTGCAGCGCGGTATCAGCTTCATCAACTCGCAACTTCGCCAGTCGAAGACGTTTAGCCGCGACTGGACCGAACCAGCTAAACAGCGAGTAGATCAATGGTTCATGAGCCAGGTAATGCTTGAAATCCTTGAGGCGGGCTTGCGCTTTGGCAAGCTGTTCGGCGTGGTTCGTGAGTTGGGCTTCAAGACGTGCGATCCCCGCCTGTGGATCATTCCCCAGCAGCCGTTGAACAGCGTTGCGGACAGCCACCAATGTTGCCCACCCTTTCTCAATCTCGGCGAGCTGGTGCTGACGCGTTCGTATCTCTGCCTGAAGTTTACTCACTGTATTCTTGACGGTAGGAACCGGCTCACCTGCAAATGCGATGGCGGCTTTGCCAAGATAAGCTTGCTGCGCTTTATCAAGATAGGCCTGCGACTCAAGTTCCTGGAAAAAGCTTTTGGTTTGATAGGTGCGGGCCATTTCCGCTTCTGCCGAGGACTTGGGGAAGTACGCCCCGAAGCTCTTGATGTCGGGTAGCCAGCGTCCCGCAAAGGGGCCGGTGCCCTCTGAGAAATCTTTACCGAACGCCTTGATGATGTTGGTGACAGCCTGGTTGTTCGTAGAACTGGCGACAATCACTGGCGGCTCATCACCGTCTACCGCAGCCTTGGCCCAGAGCGAGGCAACAACGGACAAGAGCAATGTGGTTTTACCGGTGCCAGGAGGCCCGTTAACGGCCAACACATCACCGCTCTCGCCGCAAAGCAGGTGCGCCAGGCTATCGCGTTGGGCGGGTGCTAACGCGTATTCGTCACCGGCATGCCCTAGCCGCCTGGCGAACAGGCTATTGGTGGGTAAACAGGGTTCGTCTGGTGTGGGTTCACGTTGAGCGAAACGATCAAACAAGGGCGCCGTGGGTTTTGCCTCTCGCAGATGATCATAGAGCGCGACGATATTGCGGCTAAAACCTTCTGCCTTTTGTTCCTTGAAAATAAAACAATAATTGACCGGATCAAAACCATCATCGACCCCATTCCAACCGTCGGAAACCGTGTGGAACATCTTCTTGCAGAACCGTAGATAGCTGATCCACTTTTCTTGATATTGATCGGCACTAAGCTCGCTACCGGCCGCAGGCAGATCCAGCTGTGGCGCTTGTTCTGCTGACAGAAACGTGTCCAGGTCGAACTGAGCACCGATGGTGAAATTATCGCGATCCAATGGATCAAGGATGTCGCGAGGCACCAGCGCCTGTGCAGTCGGATAAATACGCCCATCGCGGGTCACTGATACGCGGCACAGAACTGGAGTGATCCACGCGGGTAAACCATTGCGCGCCTGACGGTGTTCCAGGCGCGACTTGTACACAAAGGGGCGCAGGGTGACTTCAACGTGCAGCTGTTGGGCAGGCTCACCCGCAAACAACAAGCTGAGCTGCTCATCAGGTACACAGCCCTTGGCTAACGCGTCAATGGGCAAAGCAGTATAGGTTTTGACTTGGCTCGGCGATAAAGCGCCATTGCCGTTTTCGGCATCGGCCAGTGAATTACGCCAATAATTTGCGAGCTTGGAAGAATAGTCGTTCATCGTCCTGATTCATGAAGGCCGTCACTCACTGTGACGGTCGGTGGATGGGTAATGGGCGCCGAGAGTAGCGTTTCGACACGCGGATGACTAATCAACACAGGTGTTGAGATAAGAAAGTCCAAGGTGCCTGGGCATCGAGGATAAGGATTATGCCATCCACCTCATCATCAGTGCTCATCCTTGGCCAAGCGGTCCATACCACGCCGTTGCGACGGCGCTGACCCAACTGAAATCCGGCGTTAAAGGCTAACCACTTACGCCGCTTTCGAGTCTTGCGTCTTTGTCGACAACGCGCAGTCCTAGGCCAGCGCCTTGGGCAAATCCGTTATTGGCGCTGATTCGAAGCTATGCTGGACCCCGACCCACATTACGCTGGCGCGGCAATAAAGAGTTTTGCGACGCGGTAATCGAGGTCAGCGTTGGCCTCCTTGAATATCTGGCCGGATTGGATCTGACGCCTTACTTGAACGGAAAAGCCCATGTCCATCACTGACAACCTCCTCGCCTTCACCTTCGCCGCCACTGTGCTGACGCTCACGCCGGGGCTCGACACCGCTTTGGTGCTGCGCACCGCCACGGTAGAAGGCAAGCGCCAGGCGCTGCACGCTGCCTTCGGCATCAACGCGGGCTGCCTGGTGTGGGGCGCGGCCGTGGCTTTTGGGCTGGGCGCGTTGATTGCAGTGTCGGAGGTGGCGTTCAACCTGCTCAAGTACTGCGGCGCCGCTTACCTGGCAGGGTTGGGCGTGAACATGCTGCTGCGCCCGCGCCGTTCATTGTCGTCGGTCAACGCTGACGCCAGGCCCGGCGGCAACTGGTTTTTCAAGGGCATGCTGGGCAATGTGCTGAACCCCAAGGTGGGGATTTTCTACGTGTCGTTCCTGCCGCAGTTCATTCCCCAAGGCCATTCGTTGATTGCCTGGACTTTCGGCCTGGTGAGCATTCACGTGGTGTTGGGGCTGGCATGGTCGTTGGCGTTGATTGGCGCCACCCGGCCACTGTCTGGCTTCCTGCGCCGAGAAAAGGTCATCCAGTGGATGGACCGCACCACGGGCTTGATCTTTGTTGTATTTGCCGCGCGCCTGGCGTTCAGCAAGCGCTGAGTGCCGGCTGTTTAGCCAACAACACCCACGCCACCACCACCGACATCGCCACCGCCCCGGCGCCGGCCAGGTACACCGACCCTACCCCGGCGGCGCCGGCCAAAGCGCCGGCCAACGGGCTGCTGATCCCTAACGCAATATCGAGGAAGGCCACATAGGCACCCATGGCCAGCCCGCGCGTTTGCGGGGGCGCACGTTTGATCGCCTCGACACCAAACCCCGGGAACGCCAACGAATAACCGAAGCCGGTCAGCGCTGCGCCCAGGTAGGCCATCAGCGGTGAGCCTGCGCCCCAGATCAACAACTGCCCCGCCGCTTCGATCAGCACACAGACCAACGCGACGACTGCGCCACCGAGCTTGTCCGGCAGGTGCCCGAAGAAGATTCGCGCGCCAATAAATGCCAGGCCAAACGCGGTGAAGGCGAACGACGCGTTACCCCAGTTCTTGGACGCAAACAGCAGCGCGATAAACGCTGTGATCAGCCCAAAACCGATGCTGGAAAACGCCAGCCCCAGGCCCGGCAACCACACTGTGCCCAGCACTTTGTAAAACGAGGTGCGCCGCTGGCTGGTGGGCGCAACGCCCCTGGCCCCCACGACGATGGCAAAGGCGCACAGCGGCAACAGCAGGGTCGCGATACTGATTCCACTGAACCCCCACTGACTATTGATCGCCACGCCCAACGGTGCCCCGAGCGCAAATGCGGCATAGATCGCAATGCCGATCCAGGCCATGACCTTGCCGGCGTTCTGCGGCCCGACCAGGCCCATGCCCCAGCCCATCGAGCCGGTGATGATCAGGCTTTCACCCAAGGCCAGCACCACGCGCCCGGCGAGCAGCACCCAGACTGACAGCGCCGGTGTGTCGACAAACGCCAGCGACGCCAGGTACAGCACGCCGGAACTGGCCGCCACCAGCATGCCAATCAACATCGCGCGCTTGGGCCCACGCATGTCGGCAAAATTGCCGGCCCAGGCCCGTGACAGCAACGCCGCGGCGAACTGCGCACCGACCACCATACCGACCACCAAGGTGCTCATGCCCAGCGTGTGGTTCAGGTGCAGCGGTAGTACCGGCAATTGCAGGCCGATGATCAGGAAACCGACGAACACCGACAGGGTGATCGGCAGCAGTTTCAGCACGACATTTTGATTCATGAAAACCGCCTGTCAGAGGGTGAAGTAATCGCTTTGATCGAGGTCTGTCAGCAAGTCCGGCCCGCTGGGCACCCAACCGAGCAGGTCACGGGTTTGCGCGCTGGACGCGGCCATATCAGCCCCGGCCATCATCGCGAACCAACCAAAATGCTCACGCGGCCGAGCTTCCACCGGCACACCGAGGCGACGCCCGATCACTTCAGCGATAGCTTTAAATGGCACGGCCTCGTCCGCCACCGCGTGGTACACGGCTTGGCTGACGCCCTCCTCCAGCGCCAGGCGGTAGACCCGCGCCGCGTCGGTGCGGTATACGCCAGACCAGCAATTCTCGCCGTCGCCAATATAGGCCGACACGCCCGTCTGCCGCGCCAGCCTAATCAAAATCGGCAGAAAACCATGGTCGCCCACCCCGTGCACCGACGGCGCCAGCCGCACGGTTGCCGCCCGTATGCCACGCTCAGCCAACAGCCGCGCGGTGGGTTCGGATTGGCGCGGGGCGCCGGCGTTCGGCAAGTCACTCTCCAGCGCGCCGCGCGCCAGGCCCGACAGGCCTGAGGTCACGATCAGCGGCGTGTCCGAACCTTTGAGCACACTTTCCAGCGCCTCGATCACGCGACGATCCTGCGCGCAGTTTTCGATGAACCGTGTGAAGTCATGGTTGAACGCGGTATGGATGACCGCGTCCGCGCCCCACGCCGCTCGGCGCAGAACATCCAGGTCATCCAGCGAGCCGCGCAGCACTTTCGCGCCGGTGGCCGCCAGTGCCTGGGCCTTGCCATCGCTGCGGGCCAAACCGGTGACCAGGTAGCCGGCGCCGATCAGGTCCTTGACCACTTCGGAGCCCACCCAGCCGGTGGCTCCCGTGACAAATACATGCATGAGGTGACTCCTGTTAGCGCAAGCGGATCGAGAGTTCGATGTCATCGGCAAAGGGCACGGACAGGTAGCCGTTCGCAGGCTCGCGTACGTGCGCCAGGTAATGCGGGCAATAGTCAGTATTGTCGGCTATCACCAGCGCGCCGGGCCGCAGGTGTTTTTCCACCAGGTTCAGCACGTCGCCATACAGGCTCTTGGCGCCATCGAGCAGCAGCAGGTCGACCGCTTCCGGCAGGCCCGTGGCCAACGTCACCAAGGCATCGCCCTCGCGGATTTCAATCAGGTCACTCACTCCGCCCTGAATGAAATGCTCGCGTGCCAGGGCGATCTTCGAGGGCTCGAACTCGCTGCCAATCAACACGCCGCCACCGTTGTCGCGCAACGCGGCGGCCAGGAACAAGGAGGACAGGCCAAACGACGTCCCAAACTCCACGATAGCCTGCGCCTTGGTGCTGCGCGCCAACAGGTACAGCAAGGTGCCGGTGTCGCGGGAGACCGGCAGCCACAGGTCTTTGAGCATCGTGTAGAGCGCGAGGTAGTCGGTTTTGCTGTGCATCAGACGGTCGCGTTCTTCACGCGAAACGCTGTTGATCAGTGGGCTGGTGGCCGCGTTGGCTTGTGCGTAGAGGCGTTCGATCAGGGGCGCCATTGGCGCGGTGGTCAGGGTCGACATGATTGATTTCCGTGAGGTTGGGGCTAAGATGCGACTAATTCGTCGCATTAAAAGTATGCGAGTGATTCGTCGCATTCGCTATTCGCGTTAGCCCCGCTGCTGGAGCCCCAGATGACAACCCGCCAGACCGCCCGTATTTCCTCACGCAAACAGCCACAACAAGCGCGTTCCACCGAGCTGGTGGCGGCGATCCTGGAAGCGGCTATTCAGGTTTTGGCCAAGGAAGGCGCCACGCGTTTTACCACCGCGCGGGTGGCGGAAAAGGCCGGTGTGAGTGTCGGTTCGGTGTACCAGTACTTCCCCAACAAGGCGGCCATCCTGTTCCGACTGCAGAGCGATGAGTGGCAGCAGACCACGCAGATGCTGCGCGACATTCTGGAGAGAACCGACGTTGCGCCGCTTGAGCGCCTGCGCACTCTGGTGCATGCGTTTATCCATTCCGAATGTGAAGAAGCGCATTTGCGCGTCGCCCTGAGCGACGCCGCGCCGCTGTACCGCGATGCGCCCGAAGCCGTGGAAGTGCGCGCGGCAGGTCAGCGCGCCTTCGAGACGTTCATGCTTGAATTGCTACCCGACGTGCCTGCTGAACGCCGTGCACTGGCCTGTGATTTGATCCTGACCACGCTCAGTTCGGTGGGTAAGGATTTTTCCGGCAGCCCACGTACGGCGGCAGAAATATCTGTTTACGCCGATGGAATGGCTGATATGTTTCGCGCCTATGTAAACGCACTCAATCAGCTGTAAAGCACTCATCTCCAGCAAAGGAATGCCCATGAACTTCTTCAAGAAGTTGTTCGGTACTGCCAAAAAACCTGACGCCGAAGCGGCCCTGCCCGCGCCGACTGAACCTGTTGAGCCGGTTGAAACTGCAGCAGATGCAGCCAATATCGCAGCGCGCCTTGCCAGCGGTGAATGCCTGGACCGTCACTGGCAGACCGTGGGGAGCGTGGAGCAGGACGTGCTGACGTACATGATCAGCCCAAGCTTTACCGGCGGTCCTCATTGGCCCTCCACCCGCCAGGCGTACCGTGTGGTGCGCCGTGATGGATCCATCGTCCTCGCCACCGAAGGCCTGTCCGATCCCTTCGACGATGCAGAAGGGCTGGGCAATGGGTTTGAGATGGAATTGTTCCTGGAAACGCCGGATATTCCCGACGACGCGCGTGGCGAGCCGGGTGATGTCGACCCTTTGCGCCGCAGTTGGGCGTTCGAACTGCTCGAACACGTCGCCAAGACCGTGGCCAACGCGGGCGGCATTACCCACCAGTTGGACACTCACGGCGTACTGTCTTTGGAACTGCCTGGGTTCAGCCTGTCACATCAAATGAGCGATCAAGTGCCCAAGCTGTTCGTCACCGAAGACGACGCCACCGGGGTGCTGCTCGGTGGGCCGCAACCAGACTTCCCTACCCGCCTTGAAGACATGCCGCTGTCGCCGGTGCGACTGGTGCCGGTGGTGTTGATTACCGCGTCGGAGCTTGAGTATGTGCGTACAGGTGGGCGTGCGGCTCGAGAGGACCTGGTGGCGCGTTTGAACGCCGCTGGCGTAGGGCATACCAGCGCCTTGTATCGCGAAAGCGTCGTATGAGGGGGCGTTGCGCCGCCGTGACGATTGTTTAACGAAGCCATAACTGAAGGTACACAAACGGCGATTTAACGCACCTGCGCGTGGTGGGAGCATCGGCAACCATGATTTCGCTATTGCGTGTGTTCTCTCGCCACCTGCAACCTTGCTTCCCGAAGGCGCAGGCGCGTCCCTGCGAAAACCCGCTGTTCAATATCATCCTGGCCTTCTGGGCGCTGTGGCATTGCCGTCATGCGCGTCCGCCCGATGCACGCCTCTGATCAAGTTGAAACGCCTTACCGGCATTCATTTTTCAGAAGGATCCTTCCATGACCGCAGCCATGCGACCTGTCATCGGTGCTGCCCAGCGCAGCGCTTCGTATTACACCGCCAGCCTCAACGATGCTACCCAGTACCCGACCCTGCAAGGCCAGGTCAGCGTTGACGTGGTGATTATCGGCGGCGGCTTCACCGGCGTTGCCAGTGCCGTCGAGCTGGCTGAACGCGGGCTCAAGGTCGCGATTGTCGAAACCAACCGGATCGGCTGGGGCGCCAGTGGGCGCAATGGCGGGCAAGTCACCGGCAGCCTGTCGGGCGATGAGGCCATGCGCGAGCAAATGCGCAACCGCCTGGGCACGCAGGTCGACGACTTCATCTGGCACCTGCGCTGGCGTGGTCACGAGATCATCGAGCGACGCGTGAACAGGTACGCAATTGACTGCGACCTCAAGCACGGCCACTTGCATGCGGCGATGAAGCCCTCACACCTGAGCGAACTGCGTGCTTTCCACGATGAAGCACAACGGCGCGGCATGGGCGATCAGGTCAGTCTGCTCGATCAGGCCGCCATGCGTCAGCATCTGGACAGCCCGCTGTACCTCGGTGCGCTGAAAAACACGCGCAACCTGCACGTGCATCCACTGAACCTATGCCTGGGCGAAGCCCGCGCAGCGCACGGCCTGGGGGCGTTGATTTTTGAGAACTCCGAAGTGCTGGAAATCGTGCATGGCGACCGGCCTGCCGTGATCACCGCCCTTGGCCGCATCGACGCGCGCCAGGTGCTGCTGGCCGGCGACGTGTACCACAGGCTCGAACCCAAACAGCTCAAGGGCAAAATCTTCCCGGCCATGGGCGGCATTGTCACAACCGCGCCGCTGGGCGCGCTGGCGCAGCAGATCAACCCACAGGACCTGGCGGTGTACGACTGCCGGTTCGTGCTCGATTACTACCGCCTGACGGGCGATGGGCGCTTGCTGTTCGGTGGCGGCGCGAACTATTCCGGGCGCGACTCACGCGACATCGCTGCGGAACTGCGCCCTTGCATCGAGCGTACGTTTCCCGCATTGAGGGGGGTAGACATCGAGTTCCAGTGGAGTTGTGCGATGGGCATTGTGATCAATCGCATCCCGCAGCTGGGCAAGCTCTCAGAGAATGTCTGGTACTGCCAGGGTTACTCGGGGCATGGCATCGCCACCAGCCACATCATGGGCGAGATCATGGCCGAAGCGCTGACCGGCACGCTGGAAAAGTACGACACCTTTGCCGGCTGCACACACATCAAGGTGCCGCTGGGCGATGTGTTCGGCAACCCGATGCTGGCGGTGGGCATGTGGTACTACCAGATGCTCGAGAAGCTGCGCTGACCCACTCAGGGTTGAGCGGGCTGCTTGCGGTACATGCCCGTGAAGTAGTCGGGGCTGTCCGGCGCCGAGTTATGTTCGATCACCGCGAAGTTTTTCACCCGTTGGATGTGGTACGGACCAACGCGCTGCGACGCCAGCGGCTCGCGCACGATGATCAGGTTTTCGGTTTCCATCGGCACCGTATAGTGCGCCGTCGCGGTCGCTTTTGCGCTCGCGGTGTCTTTGAGGGTGAGGATGATTTCTGCCAGTAGCGCGCGCATCCAGAGCATCCCTGCTGAAATTGGGGGCCGCAGTGTAAAGGCAAACAGCGCTGGGTTCGAACAAATCCCTGTTGGCATGCCGGCAATCGCTGATATGTTCGCTCCAGATCAGCAAAAGGATGGGCCATGGAACCGTTAGCCACAAACGCAGCATTGGTAATCATCGACATGCAACAGGGCATGCACCATCCCAAGCTTGGGCGCCGCAACAACCCAGAGGCCGAGTTGCACATGCAGCAGCTTCTGGGCGCCTGGCGGCAGTCGCAACGTCCGGTCGTGCATGTCCGGCATATGTCGCGCACACCCGGCTCGGTCTTTTGGCCAGGCCAGCCAGGCTGTGAATTCCAGGAAGCGCTGGCGCCGCTCGCGCATGAGCAGGTGCTGGAGAAAAACGTGCCGGATGCGTTCGCGGTCACCGGCCTGGAGCGCTGGCTGCAGATGCGCGCGATCAGGCAGTTGGTGATCGTCGGCGTGATAACCAACAATTCCGTCGAGTCTACGGCGCGGTCCGCCGGCAACCTGGGTTTTGACGTGATCGTGGCTTCAGACGCTTGCTATACATTCGATCAAACCGACTTGTCGGGGCGGCTCTGGCCTGCCGAGGATGTGCATGCGCTGTCGCTGAGTAACCTGGCGATGGACTACGCCAGGGTCATGCAAACACTCGATATTCTTGCCGCTGCTTAAGCGGCAAAAATGCCCGCGTTCACCAGCATCTCAACCAGTCCCTGGGGCCATACCCTGTCCTTGGTCGATCGCAACGCCTGAGCGGACCACCAGTGATGGTCGGCCATCACCTGCGTCTCTTGCGGCGTCCATTCTGCCCTGGACAGCGCCTCGCTCGCGACGTGAACGATAAAGTAGTGCTCAATCGCCAATACCGTTTCACCGCTGGGCAGCATCAACTCAAAGCTGCGTTGTGCCACAGGCGCTTGAACAGCGCTGACCACAATGCCCGTCTCCTCGCGCAGTTCACGGATGGCTGCCGCGTGGAAGGTTTCGCCCGCCTCGACGCCGCCGCCGGGCGTGGCCCAGTAATCCCGGCCGGCCAGGGCGCCGTCTTTATGCACAAACCTGAACAGCAGGACTTCGCCCGCCGGGTTTATCACCAACAATCGTGATGCCTTGCGCTCGCGCATTCGCTTTATTCCTTGTTTGAAACCGGGTGCTGATGGGCTTGCAGATAGCCCCGTAACAGCAGCGTGGTCTGCTGCTCAAGTCCGGCTCGAACGCGGGCGATGCGTTGCCTTCGAGCAGGGTCCGTACCGGGCCGACGATAGCGCTCAGGGAAATCCCGGCGGTCAGGATCGGGTCTTCGAAATGCGCATCCGGCGCCGTCTCCAGCATGGCGGCGATCACCGCTACCATGCGCTTATTGATGCGCGCGACCAATTCGGCACCGCCCCGCTCGCCCGCAATGGCATACAACGCCTTGGAAATGCCCTGGTCGCGCAACTTGGCGGTGACCAGCGCGCTGACCAGGCCGCACGCCATTTCCGCCACCGGCCTGCCCTGGTGCCGGCCGCACGCCAACTCGACCGCCTCGGCCACCCACTCGAGGTGTTTTTGCAGTACGGCGGCAAGCAGCGCGTCGCGGTTGGGGTAGTACTGGTAGAGGCTGCCCACCGACATGCCGGCGCGCTCAGCCACTCGGGTGGTGGTGCAGCGGATCAGGGCGAGGCCGTCGAAGCCGGCGTGAACCACATCGACACCAGCGACTTCTACGGGCCGCATATCACCAATCAGCTGATTCGCGAGGCGCTGCACCCTTACCGCGATGACCTCACCCTCGTCACCAAGATCGGCGCCCGCCGTGACAGCGAAGGTGGCTGGCATGCCGCGCCTTCCAGGGAAGCGCTGATACAGGCCGTGCATGACAACCTGCGCAACCTGAGCCTGGATGTACTGGACGTGGTCAATTTCCGCGCGTCCCACAACCTGATGGGCCCCGGCGAAGGCTCGAACGAAGCGCCACTGACCGCGCTGGCAGAACTGCAACAGCAAGGCCTGGTGCGCCATATCGGCATCAGCAACGTGACGCCGACGCAGGTGGCCGAGGCGCGCAACATCGTTAAGTTCGTGTGCGTGCAGAACCTGTACAACATCGCGCACCAGCACGATAACGCCCTGATCGACGAGCTGGCACAGCAAGGCATTGCCTACGTGCCGTTCTTCCCACTGGGTGGTTTTACGCCGGTGCAGTCATCGACACTGACGCGTGTGGCAGAGCGGCTGGGCGTGACGCCCAAGCAGCTGGCGCTGGCGTGGCTGCTGCGCCGCTCACCGAACATTCTGCTGATTCCCGGCACCTCGTCGGTGGCGCACTTGCATGAAAACCTGGCGGTGGGCGAACTGGCATTGACCGATGAGACTGTCGCTGAGCTGAATGCCATCGCGCACTGAGCCACGCGCTATGTGGGCACCCCGTCATCGAGCCGGCGTGCCCTTTCGCCAAGTCGTTCGACCAGCCTGACCAAATAGCCGTCCGGGTCCTGCACGAGAAACTCACGCTGCCCGACCTCGACCTCACCGGCCCTATACCAGACATCCTTGCAGGGCTTGAACATGGGATACGCCGCAGCATCCAGCCGCTCAAGCACCGGACCTACCGCCGCGACATCAATCTGCAGATTCATACCGCGCCCCAACGGCAGGTCCAATGCCGCCGTTTGCCATTGATTGGCGCGCGGGTCGATTTGCTCGAGCATCACCTGCGCGCCGTTGAGGTCCAGGTAGGCAAACCCTTCTTCCAAACGTTGGTAAGCCACGTTAAAGCCTACCCATGACACCCAGAATTCGAGGCTGGCATTCAGGTCAGTGACCATCAATTCCGGGACCAGCTTATTTCTTTGCATCATCATCCTGCGTCCAGTGGGGAGGTCAGCAACTGCGCGAGCTTCTTGCGCAGGTCACCGTGCTGCTCTTCAGCGTAAGGCGGTGCCGTTTTCCAGTCGTAGAACCATACGGGCATCGTGCGTTTGTCGTCCGGCTCCGTGGCGTAGCGAGGGAAAATATGGCTGTGCAACTGCGGTTCCGAGTTTCCCAGAATCTCGTAATTAATGCGCAACGCATCGGTGGCGGCCAACAGGGCATCGCCGATGCGCGCCATGTCGAGCAGGTAGGTAGCGCGGGCGTTGGCGTCCAGGTCATTGAGGCTGGCGACCACGGGATCGGGCAGCAGCAGGCAGTAACCTGGCAAAAACTGTACGTCGCCCATGACTGCCCAACCCGAGGCCATGCGGCAGATAACCTTGTCGTTGGCACCCTTGCGGGCCAGTTCTACGCGGTGTGAAATCAGCGGCATGCATTGTCCTTAATGACGCGGGGAAGAAAGCAGCAGGCTATGTGAACCAGACGTATCCATGCAAACATTGGCCGGGCTAACCCTGTCAGCCCAGCAACCGAACGGGCGCACGGCATGCCGACTGAGGAGTGACTCCGATGGACAGTGCAGTGCAGCCATTCTACGAACTGACCAAGCACTGGCCTTTGCGGCGGTTCAGCAGGCGGCAATATCGCCGTCCTGGCCGCCGCCCTGCAAACCATCCTCAAGCGTCGATAACCCGCGGCGGTTAGCAGGCCTTGTCCAGCAGCACCGGCGAAAGCCCGACCTGCAACAAGTACGCCTCCAAGGATTCGATACTGCCTGACGAAACAATCGCGCCGATATAGCCATCCGGACGCACCAGCACCCACTCCCCAGGCGCCAGTTCATAAGCGTCTTGAAACTGCCCTTGGTCATCGATTAGCTCACCGTGCGCGCCGATGAGGTGGATATGCAGCCCGGCCCGAGGCGACACCAAGCCGGGTGCAACACCGTATCCCAGCAGCGTCCAATGCGGCCCCTTGAACATATCAAACAGGCGCAGTGATTGCCCGCCGGCGCCGCGAAGCCCCGCATCCGGCGCACGGTTGCCGACGCGTTCGGCGTGCCCCAGCGCGAGTGACGATTGCGGGTAGCCCAGGTCGAGTTGATGCACTTCCCTGCCCCGGCGCATGTCGCCGCGTTGCATGCCCTGGAGCAACTGGGTCGACAAGCCCAGCACCGCAGCGGCTATCGGGCGCCGCTCTTGTTCATAAGTGTCGAGCAGCGTTTCAGGTGCACCGTTGGCCACCGCCGCCAGTTTCCAGCCCAGGTTGTAGGCATCCTGCACGCTGGTATTGAGCCCCTGGCCGCCAGTGGGTGGATGAATGTGCGCAGCGTCGCCGACCAAAAACACCTGCCCGACGCAATAGTGATCGGCCAAGCGGGCATTCATGCTGTAGGCCGACGCCCAGGAGACGGCGTGCACCTGGATGTCATCGCGCCCGGTGCGCTCTGCGATGAATGCCGTCAGCCCTTGTGCGCTGAGGTCGACCTGCGCCTGGAGCGCAATCGGCGCCTGAATCTGGAACAGCTCGGTGCCGGCCAGAGGGCACACGGCGACCTGCCGTAGCAGGTCGCCTTCGCCGAAGCGGTGCCAGCAGTCCCGCGTAAGCCCTGACAACTGCACATCGGCGACCAGCGCACGCGCGCCCAGCGTCTTTCCCGCAAACCCGATTTCGAGGGCGTGACGCACAAAACTGCGACCGCCGTCGGCACCCACCAGCCAGCGCGCGTGCACCGATTGCGTACCTGCCGCGCTGGCCAGCTGTACGCTGACGCCCTCATCATCCTGCTCGAATCCCACCAACTCGCAACCAAACTCCGGCCGGTGCCCTAGCTCGAGCAAGCGTTCGCGCATCACGCGTTCGGTCAGAAATTGCGGCACCATCAACGGTTGTTGATACGGCTCGGCTGCCGTCGAGGCGTTGCGCTCGATGGAATCGGCATCGGTGTAGCTGCCATCGTCGCGGTAGCGCCGCTCAGTCGGATAGACTCCACCCACAGCGAACAGGCGATCCAGAATCCCGAGGTCTTCGAAAATTTCCTGCGACCGCGGCTGAATGCCCTTGCCACGTGAGCCGTGAAAAGGCTCGGCGTTTTTCTCGACCAGGCGGAAGGTGATGCCCCGTCGCGCCAAGTCGATCGCCAGGGTCAGGCCGGCCGCACCGGCACCGCAAATCACTACATCGACAGCGCATCGCTCGTTCATACGGATCACCTATATGTGCAATACGCACATATTATGACGGAGAAACACAGTGTCAACAAAAAGCGTGCAAAACGCACATATGAGCGCACAACTGCGTGACTTGCACGGCTCGCTCGTGGAGATCGTTGGGGTGATGAACCGCCCCCAGCGTGACGAAGCAATGGTGCGCGAGGCCGGGATTTCCCTGGACCGCGCGCTGTTTCCGCTGCTGGTGCTGGTTGAACGGTTGGGTCCGATTGGCGTGGTCGAACTGGCCGACCGCGTGGGCCGCGACTACACCACCGTGAGCCGCCAAGTGGCGAAGCTGGAAAGCCTCGGCCTGATCCTGCGCCAGGAAAGCGCCGTGGACCGTCGTGTACGCGAGTCAGTCATCACCGAAAAAGGCAAGGCCATGACCGACCGCGTGGATGACGCCCGCGAGCGCATGGGCGTGTCGATCTTCTCGACCTGGGAGGAAGGCGATTTCGAAAACCTGGTACGCCTGATGCGCAAATTCGCCGAGGACATCAAGGACGATTCGATACGGGCAACCAAAGGTCTACGCTGACAAACCTCGGGCAAGGGTCACCAAGGTAACGTCAGGCCGTGCCGATCCGTAAACGTCAGGCCCGGCGCTCCGGCGTGCCCTTCCACGGTTTCCACCACCAGCGCGATGCTTTCGCCGATTTCAAGCGGCGCACCGGGGTCGCCCATTTGCGTGCGCACCCAGCCGGGCGCGACCAGCAGATAGCTACCACGTCATCAATCGAATGACCGTGCTCTATCGCTCGAAACCCCAGAACAAAAACTATTTTTGTTGTGCACAAAATACTGCTAAAGATTTACCGCCTCCTAGCCGAAACAGGCAGTGATAGCAAATCGCCGCCTCGCTGATAGAGACGATGATTTGGTCGCCCTCCCTGCCGATGGTCGTCTCGATGAAGATAAAAAATAAGCTGGTACTCGCGTTCGTCTCCGTGGCCTTTATCCCGGTCAGCCTGGTCGCGCTGATCTGCGTGATGAACACACGAACCCAGGCGGTGGAGCAATTCATCGACGGCAGCACCCGTGAAATACGCCAGATCGATGGCAACATCCGGCAATTCTTCGATGGCACCTTGCAGAACGTCGATCAGATGTCCGCTGATCCTGTATACACTTCGCTGAACACGCTCAAGGATTACCGGCCTGCCAATGCGGCCAGCCAATCGCTGCCGGCCCAGGCTCAGCAGGTCATCGACCAATTCGCGCGCTTCGGCGCCACCCACCCTTCGGCGGCCATTTTGTCCATCGGCCTGGAAGACGGCACCTACGCCAAATGGCCCGATGACCCGCAACTGTCCCAGTACGACCCGCGTACCCGCCCCTGGTACAAGGCCGCAATGGCCAGCCCCAACAAAACCGTGCGCACCCCCGCTTACTATTACGACAAGGATGACGTGGCCCTGGTAGGCACCGCGCGCGCGCTGCTGGACACCACCGGCAAGGCCAAGGGCGTGTTCGTGGTGAGTGTGTCGCTGAAGAACCTCACCGAATTGCTCAAGAGCATCAAGCTGGGTGAAAGCGGCTACGTGATGCTGATCGAAGACGGCGTGGTGCTGGTCGACCCGCGCGATGCCGCGCACAACTTCAAGCCGCTCAAAGCGCTCGGCGCGCCTTACGCGCATCTGGCCGAAACGGCCCAGGGTTCCACCGAGGTGGTCATCGACGGCGTGCGCTACATGGCCAACGTCTGGACCTCGCCCGGCCTCGGCTGGCGTTACGTCGGGCTGATCGAATACAACGAGGTGATGGCGGCTGCCACGCGCATGACGTACCTGACCGCAGCCATTGTGGCGGTGCTGGTGTTGATCTTCGGGCTGATTGCAGCGGCGTTTTCCAAGGTGATCGTCAAACCGATCGGCCAGGTCAGCACCGGTTTGCAATCCATTGCCCAAGGTGAAGGCGATCTGCGGCATGAATTGCAGGTGCAGGGCAAGGATGAAACCGCCGAACTGGCTGGCTGGTTCAATAAGTTTCTCGCCGCTATCCGTCAGCTGATCCAGCATATCGGCGCGGCCTCGACCAACTTGCAGGACGCGTCACGGGTCAACAGCCAGGTGGCGCACAACATGAACGACGCCGCCGGCCGTCAGCGTGAGGCGGTGGAACTGGTGTCCACTGCGTTCAACGAAATGGTCGCCACCGCCAACGAGGTCGCGCGCTCCTGCAGTGGCGCGGCAGAGTCGGCCGAGAACGGCCATCGCCGCGTGGCCGAGGGCAAGCAACAGATCGAAGTCACCACCGATAACGTCAATCGCCTGGGCCGCCGCCTGACCGAGTCGTCCCAAGCGATGGTCGAGCTGGAAGCCGGTAGCCGCAGCATCAACCAGATCCTCGGCACCATTCGCGCCATCGCCGAACAGACCAACCTGCTCGCGCTCAACGCGGCGATTGAAGCGGCCCGCGCCGGTGATCAAGGCCGAGGATTTGCCGTGGTGGCCGATGAGGTACGCGCGTTGGCCAAGCGCACTTCGGACTCCACTGGCGAGATCGAGCAACTGCTCGGCACCCTGGGCAGCAAGACCGAGGAAGTCACGCAGAAGATGAGCAGTTGCCTGGACCTGTCACGCGCCAGCGTGTCGTCGATTGAAAGCGCGCGAGACAGCTTTGAGGGCATTCAGCTGTCGGTGAATGAAATCCGCGACCAGAACCTGCAAATTTCCGCCGCCGCCGAGGAGCAACACAGCGTCGCCGAAGAGATCAACCGGCACATCCAGCAGATCTACGACGAGGCGCGATTGGTCGAAAGCCTGGCCAACTCAGCCCAGGATGATTCGGGGCGATTGGCAGGTTTGTCGGATGAGTTGAACGCCTTGGTGGGACGCTTCAAGTCCTAAAGCGTGCGGCGCTGGAAGTCTGCAATCTGGTGCCACATCGCCGCCGGGTTGGAATACATCGGGAAGTGCCCGCACTGGGTAATCAGCGCCAGCCGCACGCCATGGACGCTTGGCTGCGCGGCCGAAATGCTGTTCTTCGGCAACGGCAAGGAACAGCCGGAGGTGGCGAATCAGGCGAAAGTTAATCATAGGCTCGGCGTATGCAAAGTGAGGTTGAGCGCCATACACCTATCTAAGCCTGCGGTGAAACCATCCAGCTGACAAAGGCCTGCAGGCGCGTGGAAAACGCCGCGCATTCGGCACTCGGGTTACGCGCCTCAAACAGGAAGTAGGCGATCTGGACACGCATCGACGGGTAATGCAGCACGAACAAGGCCACATGCTCTTCCAGGGTTTGCGGCCAGCCTGACGCGTCTGCCGTGCGCAAAGTGTGCGTCGCCCGAATCAACTTGCGCGCCGCTTCGCGTTGCAGGCGAAGTCGCTCAGGTGCCGAGTTGGCGTGTTCGATGCGTGTGAGGTAACCGTTCAACACCGGCTCGAAGTCACCATTGAGCGCCAAGGCGATGTCACGTGAGGGCCGAAACGGCTCGAAGCGCAGCGACAGATCATCGCCCCACACGCAACGGCAATGGTGCTTGAGCCAGAAGCCCCAGCGGTTGCGGTTCTCGGGCGCCAGCACCTCGGCGCGGTGGCCGATGTCGAAGTCGATCTTGCTCACCACCTCGTGCCGTTGCTCCAGGGCCTGGCGCAGCTGCTCCAACGCCTCGAGTACGTGCGCATCCGGCGGATCAGTCAGCACCAGCGTCACATCAAGGTCGGACTCGCCTGGGCTGGCATCGCCCCTCGCGACACTGCCGTAGAGGTAAAGGCTGTGCAAGCCCAGCCCTGCGCCTGCCAGAGACTCGCGTACATCGGCCAGCAGCGGTTGGAATTGAGCTTGAATGGGCGCATCGGCAATGGTCAGCACACAGCCATTGGCATCGACACCTGGAGGCGCGCTCATGGGCGATGCACCTCAATCACCAAGCCTTCCGACTCACTGGGCACACAGAAATGGCGCGTGATCAGGTCGAACTCGGCGTCCGTGGCGGCAAAATCATGCTCGCCCTGAGCATTGCGCGCATGCAAGCGGGCGCGGCAGGTGGCGTCGTCCAGTTCCAGGTAATGCAGGCGGTGCGGCGCTTGAGCTGCTTTTGCCAAACCCAGCAACCATTCACGGTTGGCCAGTGTGTTCGCCGGGAAATCAAGCACCACATTGATGCCCGATTTCAACAGATTGATCACCAACGGCCCCACCACCGCGCGAACACGCTGGGCGCAGCGCAGGTAATCGGCAATCGACAGAATCTCACCCGGATAGAGCTGCGCCAGCCACTGGTCTTCGCTGAGCACAAGGGCGGCGTGCTCGGCGGCCAGGGTTTGAGCCAGGGTGGATTTGCCGGAGGCAATCTTGCCGCACAACAGATGCAGGGTTGGCATGGAACGGTTCCTTATGTCGGGCCACGCAGCATGCCATTTTTCACGCCGAACGACGTTGCCAATACTCATAAAATGCCAGCGCCGCGACGTTCTTGTCTTTGGCCTCCAGCATGATGTCGAAGCGCTCGAGAAACTGCAGCGCGTAGTCATTGGTCCAGCGGTTCCACATTTGCGCGCTGTGGGCGTACAGATCGCGCTTGGCGACCACCTTCAGGAGCGCGTCCATTTCCAGCTTGTGCTCGGCGTCAAACCCCAGCGCTTGCAGGCTTTCCTGGGGCTGGGAGTAATGCATCGTCGGGCGTACGCCGCGCCAGCTTTCGATGACGCGGGCAACCCGTGGCGAATCGGGGTCGATGTATTCGTCCTCGTTGATCCAGCAGTGATGAATGTCCAGCACCACCGGTGCCAGGTCGGCGACTTGCAGACAGTGGTCCAGGCCGTAGGTTTTTTCGTCGTTTTCAAAGGTAATGCAATTACGCGCCACCTCGGACAAGCGTGACCACACCGCGCGGGTGCCTTCAACGCCCAAGCGGCCGGCGATGTGGACGTTGCACTTGAGGTCCTGAAAGCGGCGGCCGTAGCCCATCATGCGGATCATGTCGGCGTGGTATTCGAACTCGGCCACGCTGTTTTCCACCACGCCGGGGTTGTCCGAGCCCAGCACGCAATATTGCCCAGGGTGAAAGGACAACCGGATATCCGAGGCGCGAGCCAGGTCGCCGATGGCGGCGAACCCCTCGCTCAACTGACGCACAAGGGCCGGGTCTTTGTAGACATCTGCCACTTTCGGGTGGCTGTAGAACGGCAGCAGGTCACTGCTCAAGCGCAGCATGCGCAGCGTCGCAGGCAGCTCGGCGACATAGGCCAGCAGGCGCAATTGCGCCGCGAGGTTGTGGGTCACCACCTCGACCAATTTGCTGCGGGCGACCTGAGGTTCGACGCTCTCCATCCAGCGCAAAGTGGTGGTACGTGGGTTGTAGGGGCCTTCGATTAACTTGAGCGCACTGGCTGACGGCAGGCGTTCAGCGTGCTTGTACTGGCAGGCAAAGCCGATGCGAGGATGGTTCATGGAAAGGCCAGGTAATGAGTGAGCGTGAGGACAACAGAATGTTAGGCGCATGGCGCCGCTAAGGGTTCATTCAACGCGCGTCGTGCGTGAATCAAGTTGAATCCCGGTTTCACCTGGCGGTCACCTATAAGGAACGATAACGCAATGGAGGTGATGATGAACCTTGCAATGACACTCTGCAGCCTGTTTGCCGGCTGGATGGCAATTGTGTTTTCCATGACGTGGGGCCTGTTGCGCGTCCTGCGCTGGCACCATGCTTAGCACCCCCGACGGGCGCTACTTTGTGGTCAAGGGTCAGCTGTGGCGCTGCACCAACCCCGAGCTGAATGAAGCCACGCGACAGCGCTGGGTCAACGCTTTGATGGATGCGCGCCGCGCCGTCAAGTCGGCCAAGGCCAGCGGCGACGCCAGCCAATTGCGCGCGGCGCGCCAGCAGGTGCAGCAGGCCAAGGTTGCACTCGGTGAGCGTGGCCCGGTGTGGTGGCGTGATGGCAGCCCGGACTACAACCGTTACCGGGTGGCCAATACGCCGTATGCGGCGTGGTTTGAAAAACATCTCGACACGAAGCCCCACTGAACTTTCTTACAAATGCCAGGCTCCTTTCCTATGCGAAGTCACCGTGCCCTGATCCCAGGGTGCTGAACGATAAGGAGCCGCCACCGACATGACTACCCTCCCCGCCTATCCCACCGTCAGACCTGGCCCGCTGCACTCGATCTTGCTGGCCGGCGCCGTGCCATTGTTTTTGGGTGCCTTGCTCAGTGACATTGCCTACGGCCAGACCTACCAGATCCAGTGGGCCAACTTTGCATCCTGGCTGATCGCCGGCGCGCTGGTGTTCAGTGGCTTTGCGCTGTTGTTTGCGCTGGTCAACCTGCTGCGCGCCGAACGCAAGGCCGGGCGCCCTGCAGCTTATTTCCTGCTGCTGCTGGCGACCTGGGTGCTTGGGCTGGTCAACGCCTTTCAGCACGCCAAGGACGCCTACGCGATGATGCCTGGCGGCCTGATCCTGTCGGTGATCGTCACGGTGCTGGCCATCGCCGCAACGTGGATCGGCCTGACTAACCTGCGCTCGGGAGTTGCCCAATGAAACCCTTTCACACCCTGAGCGTATTGAGCGCCGCCCTGTTGCTGACCGCCTGTGGTGGCGAAGGCGACAAAACCCAGGCCCGCGGCCCCGACCCGAAATTGCCCGAGCAACAAAGCAGCCTGTTGCCGAGCATGAAAATTGCCGAGCCCGCGCCCTGGGGCGAGCAGAAACCCAAGGTGCCCGAGGGCTACAGCGTTACCGCCATTGCCACCGACCTGGCTATCCCGCGCCAGACCCTGGTGCTGCCCAACGGCGACATCCTCGTCGCCGAAGGCCGTGGCGGCAGCGCGGCCAAGCTCAAGCCCAAGGACGTGATCGCCAGCGTGATCAAGGCCGAGGGCAACACCAAGGTCAAGGGCGGCAACCGCCTGACGCTGCTGCGCGACGCCGACGGTGACGGCACCTATGAATTGAAAACGGTATTTGCCGACAACCTCAATGCGCCTTATGGCCTGGCCTACGCCGACGGCAAACTCTACGTCGCCAACCAGGACGCGCTGGTGCGCTTTGACTACGCCGACGGCCAGACCAAAGCCAGTGGCCCGCCGACCAAAATCACCGACCTGCCGGCGCAGATCAACCATCACTGGACCAAGTCGCTGGCCGTGAGTGAGGACGGGCGCCAGCTGTACGTGGGCATCGGCTCCAACAGCAACATCACCGAGCGCGGCATGGAAGTGGAAATCGACCGGGCGATGGTCTGGCAAATCGATGCCGCCACCGGCGCGCACAAACCCTACGCCACCGGCATTCGCAACCCGACCGCGCTCACGATTCAACCCGGCTCCGGGCAATTGTGGGCGGTGGCCAACGAGCGCGATGAACTCGGCCCGGACCTGGTGCCCGACTACCTGACCTCGGTGCGTGAAGGCGCCTTCTATGGCTGGCCCTACAGCTACTGGGGCCAGAACGTCGACCCACGCGCGCAACCGCAGAACCCGGCGAAAGTCGCCGCCGCCATCAAGCCCGATTACAGCCTGGGCTCCCACGTTGCAGCGTTGGGTGTGGACTTTTCCAGCCCTGCGATGGGTGAGAAATTCGCCGACGGTGCGTTTGTCGGCGAGCACGGCAGCTGGAACCGCGATAACCCGGTGGGCTACAAAGTGATCTTCGTGCCCTTCAGCAATGGCAAGCCGGCGGGTGAACCGATTGATTTTGCCACCGGTTTTCGTGGCGATGACGGCAAGACGCGTGGGCGCCCAGTAGGCGTGACGGTGGACCCCAAAGGTGCGCTGATCATTGCCGATGACCTGGCCAATACCATTTGGCGCGTAACACGTAATCGCTAGCCCGTGTATGACAGGGGCGATTCGCCCCTGTCAGCCCTCACCGTGCAATTGCATTTCAAGCCAGGCCAGCAGCGCCGCAACTTCGCTGCGCGGGCCTGCGCCTTGCTGCCTGTAGACCGAAATCGCCTCGGGTAGCTGCACACTCTCGGCGCAGGGTCTTACCAGCGCCCCACTTTCAATCAAACGGCTGGCGGTGCGACGCCAGCCCATGGCGATACCGTGCCCTTCCACAGCGGCCTGCAACATCAACGGGTAGCTATCGAAGGTGGCGCCACGCGCATCCGCGGCCAATACCTGACCAAATGCCTGCAACCACTCGTCCCACTCCATCAAATGCGGTGGCGCGGCGCTGTGGTGCAAAAACGTATGGGCGTGCAATTCGCTGAGTGGCAAGGGGTGTTCAGCGTTCAGGTACGCAGGACTGCAGACCGGAAATACCTCGTCAGAGGCGGTGAGCATCAACGGATGGGCGCCACTGGGGCGTCGGGTACTTTGCAGGGCCACGTCGAAGTGGTCCTTGAACTCCGTGAGGGGCCGGGTCGAGGTCACCACCTGGATTTCGATGTGCGGGTATTGCTGGTGAAACGTCGACAGACGTGGCATCAGCCAATAAAACGCCTCGCAGAGCTGACAAAGCAGCACCACACGGCGCTGGGCCGTGGACGCGCGCAAACCCGCAGCGCCGTCACTGATGCTGTGCAGCGCCTGGCTGACCACCTGGCCCAATTCACGCCCTTCCTGGGTCAGGAAAACCGCACGATTACGTCGATAAAACAGCTTCACCCCGAGGTTGTCTTCCAGCCCACGAATTTGCCGGCTGACCGCCGCCTGAGTGATGTGCAGCTCATCTGCCGCCCTGGAGAAACTCTCCAGGCGGGCGGCGGCCTCAAACGGTAGCAGGCTGGCGAGCGGCGGCAGGTTTTTACCAAGCGTATTCATAATCTGAGGTTATGCATCCGGGCCCGAGAACTCGTTTGTAGCACAGCCCGGCGGGTGTGCACCATTCATCCATGACTTCACGGATGCCTCGGATGACCTCACTACGAACCTCTGTTTTTGTCGGCGTGCTGCTCGCGTGTGTCGCCACATTGGGCTGGGCGCTGAACTTCATCGCCCCTTATGTCACTGGTGACTACAGCCTCTATGACCTGATGGCCGTACGGTTTCTGGGGGTCGGCGTACTGGGCGTGGGCGGAGTGATCCTGAGCCGGGCCCAACTGAAATGGCTCAGCCCAAGGCAATGCTGGCTGGCCGCAGCGCTTGGCGCGGCAGGTTGCCTGGCGTACGGCGTGTGCATCGGCGCAGGCGTGATGTTGGGCGGCCCGGTATTGACGCCCGCGTGTGTCGGCATGGTGCCAGTGCTACTGGCCCTGATTGGCAATGCCCGGAACAAGACCATGGCGTGGGGCCGGCTGGCGGCGCCTTTAGCGTGCCTGACGCTGGGGCTTTTGCTGTCGAACATCAGCAGCCTGCACCAACCGGCGTTGAGTGCCGTTTCGTGGCTGGCCGGTGTGTTTTTTTCGTTCAGCGCCGTTGCCTTGTGGCTGGGATTCAGCGTGATCAATCAAAAACACCTGACAACCCTTCCAGCAACCGCCACCGGCCTCTGGACCGCGTTAATGCTGGTGGGGGCCGGCGGCACTGCCCTTTGCCTGCTGCCGTTGCTCTGTGTATTCAACCTGCTGCGCCTGCCAACCCTGGGATTTGGCTTAGCCCAGGCGGGTGCGCTGTATGCCTGGAGCCTGATCATCGCGCTGATGTCCACGGTGGTCGGTGCTTGGGCCTGGAATGCTGCCACCCGACGACTGCCGATGGTGCTCAGCGGCCAATTGATTGCCCTCGAATCGCTCTTCGCGGCCCTGCTCGGCCTGTGGTTCCACGGTCGCGGCCCTTCGTGGATGGAAGCCACCGGCCTCGCGGCGGTGCTGATCGGCGTGGTCATGGCGGTGGGTATTATCCTGACAGGCACAAAGCCTGCCGCAACGCCCGACACTGACGGGAGCGCCGAGGATGACCCACAGCATCGGCTCACTTGCACCCACCGAGACCTTTGAGTGTCACGGCCTGGCTATCTGGTGAAAGCAGCGAAGAGCGATCGTCGGGCGTTAAAACGGTTGACTTGATTGCCTTAGGCAACTATATATTTGCTTGAGGCAACCACCCGAGCACTGCCATGACCACGACCCTTGTCGAACGCGCCGCGATCATTCGCGGTTTCAACCGTTTTTACACCCATCAGATCGGCGTGCTGCAGGAACACTTGCTGCAAAGCGATTTCTCGCTGACCGAAATCCGCGTGATGTACGAACTCTCCTCCCGTGGCGACCTGACCAGCGCCGACCTGTGCCAGATGCTCGGCCTTGATGCGGGCTACCTGAGCCGGCTGATCAGCGGCTTCGAAAAGAAAGGTCTGGTCCAGAAAGTGCGCTCCGTCACCGATGCGCGGGCGGTGCAACTGCACCTCAGCGACCTCGGTCGATCAGTGCTGGCGCCGCTGGAAAACCAGACCCAACAGGAAGTCATCGCCTTGCTCGAAGCCTTGCCCGAGCAGCAACAGCAGCAACTCACGGCGTCGATGCAGCGTATCCAGACACTGTTGCAAGGCGGCACGCCAAGTTACCTGCTGCGCGATCCGCAGCCCGGCGACATGGGCCGGGTGGTGCAACAGCAATCGGCGCTGTATGCGCGTGAGTACCACTGGAATTGGGAGTTTGAAGCGTTGGTGTCGGAGATTGTCGCCAAGTATTTGCGCGAATTCGACCCGAGCGCCGAGCGCTGCTGGATCGCCGAAAAGGACGGTGAAGTGGTGGGGTCAATCTTCGTGGTGCGCCATGACGAAACCACCGCCAAGCTGCGCATGCTCTACGTGGACGCCAGTGCACGGGGCATGGGCATCGGTCAGCGGCTGGTGGAAGAATGCCTGCGTTTTGCGCGCAATGCCGGTTACAAAAGCATGCTGTTGTGGACGGTCGACGCGCTGACCGATGCGCGCAAGCTCTATCAGAAAGCCGGGTTCCGCCTGGTAGACCAAGAAGCGACGGTGAGCTTCGGCAAATCGTTGATCAGTGAAACCTGGGCCCGCGAGCTGTAAGGCGTTCCCGCGCTGTCGCCAGCGCGGGCGCTTGCGCGATTACAGGTCAGTGATTTCCTTATGGCGCGGTACCAGCGCCTTCATCACGCTCCACGCCACCAGATAGGCCAGGGCACAGATCGCAAACATGATCATGTAACCGGTGTGGATGTCGTTGATGGACTTGTAGTAGTCGAATACCCAGCCACCGATCTTGGTCATCACCACACCGCCCAAGCCCCCGGCCATACCGCCGATGCCCACCACCGAGGCCACGGTTTTTTGCGGAAACATATCGGACACCGTAGTGAAGATGTTGCACGACCACGCCTGGTGCGCGGAGGCGCCCACACCGATCAGCAGCACCGGCACCCAGAAGCTCAGGTAGCCGAAGGGCTGCGCCAGCAACACCACCAGCGGGAACAGCGCGATCACCAGCATGGCTTTCATGCGCCCGTCGTAGGGAGCATCGCCACGGGCCATGAAGTAGCTGGGGAACCAGCCGCCGCCGATACTGCCGACCATGGTCATGCTGTACAGCACGGCCAGCGGCATCACGATGTCCGCGCCTTTCATGCCGTATTGCGCCGACAGGTAAGTGGGCAGCCAGAACAGGAAGAACCACCACACGCCGTCAGTCATGAACTTGCCGAAGGCAAATGCCCAGGTCTGGCGGTAGGTC
Organism: Pseudomonas sp. TREG-RG-20F-10-E-6-01; assembly: GCF_022662455.1. NCBI lineage: Bacteria > Pseudomonadati > Pseudomonadota > Gammaproteobacteria > Pseudomonadales > Pseudomonadaceae > Pseudomonas > Pseudomonas sp. TREG-RG-20F-10-E-6-01. The sequence continues at coordinate 156,235 of NZ_JAKNQP010000004.1, forward strand.
AGCAGTTTGAACCACGAGACTTTTTTCGCAACAGCACCCGCAGGTTCTGGCGTGAACGGCTGCACCGTCTGGTCGCTGCGAATGTAAGCCAGCTCTTCGGCCGACAAGCGTTTTTGCTGTTCCGGTTTTTCGTAAACCGCCGCCCACACCGCCACCCAGACAAAGCCCAGCATGCCGATGACCATAAAGGCCGCTTCCCAGCCCCATATGCCGGCAATCAAGGGCACGCAGATCGGCGCCAGGATCGCCCCCACGTTAGCCCCGGAGTTGAAGATACCGGTGGCCAGCGAGCGTTCTTTTTTCGGGAAGTATTCGGCAGTGGCCTTGATCGCGATGGGGAAGTTGCCCGCCTCGCCAATCGCCAGCACGGCGCGCGACAGCATGAAACCGGCAATCGACACCGGAATCACCGCCAGGCCGATAGCGCCGCTCACCGCAGCGATGCCCTCACCCATCGGCACCGAGAACGCATGCATGATGGCGCCGGTGGACCAAATGCCAATCGCCACCACGTAGGCGGCCTTGGTGCCGATCTTGTCGACAAAGCGTCCGGCAAACAGCATGGAAATCGCGTAGACAAACTGGAACACCGCCGCGATGTTGGCGTAGTCCGTGTTGCTCCAGCCAAATTGCGTCGACAACTGCGGCGCCAGAAGGCTGAGGACTTGGCGGTCGAGGTAGTTGACGGTAGTGGCAAAGAACAACATCGCGCAGATGGTCCAGCGATAGTTGCCGACGGCCGTGCCGACGCGATGGGCGTTGATGGGCTCATTCAAATTCATGGCATCACTTTTTATTTTTGTTAGATAAGACATATGTAACGTCATATGTCGTCGTACAACTGTGACTTTTATATCGGGCCGCCTACCCGGTGTCAATCACCAGAATTGCCTTTTAACCAGGGATTAAGCAGATTTGAAAATGCTTAACTACGCGCAGTTGTAGGATGACAAATCCTGAATACTCGGCTGGGTGCTTTGCCGGGCACATCGTCAAGCAGGCCGAAGGGCTGCATGCCGAGCTTCTCCAACACACGGATCGACGCGGCGTGATCCGGTCGCACCAGCCCGAATACCTGAGGCAATCCCAGCGTTTGAAACGCCATCGTCAGCGCGTCGTGGCCAAGCTCGGTGGCATAGCCCTGCCCCCAGGCATCGACCGCGAAGCGATAGCCCAGGTTGATGCGCCGCTCGGTCAGGTAATTGAGCGGCGCCACGCCGCCAAAGCCGATCAGGTGATCGGGCGCCTCGCGACGGGCAATGGCCCACCAGCCATAGCCCTGGCTGGCCCATTGTTCGAGCCAGTGGTTGAGCAGGCGCTGCGCGTCGTCGAGGCTGGCCATTGGGCCACTCGGGTTGAACAGGTTTGTCTGCGGGTCGCCGAAGATCGCGAACAATCGGTGCACATCGCTGGCCTCTGGCGTGCGATAGATCAGGCGTGAGGCGGTGACGGGCATTCTGATAATTCCCTGGTCAGGTCGTGAAGTTCAATTCATCTGCAAAAAAAGGTAAATAGCGGTGAATTATTTCATGTCCGCTTGTATCTGAACTGACAGAGCGGTGCCATCGCAACGATGGCACCTCCCCTGTTCTGTTTTAGAGTGGCCCGCATGAAATTACGTAAGAAAAGCGTCAAACCCATCGGATTGAAAGACATCACCATCGTCGACGATGCCAAGGTGCGCAAGGCGATTACCGCCGCCGCCCTGGGTAACGCCATGGAGTGGTTCGACTTTGGTGTCTACGGTTTCGTCGCCTATGTGCTCGGGAAGGTGTTCTTCCCGGATGCCTCACCGAGCGTGCAAATGATTGCCGCCTTGGCCACCTTCTCGGTGCCCTTCCTGATTCGCCCGCTGGGTGGCCTGTTCTTCGGTGCGCTGGGCGACAAATACGGACGGCAGAAAGTCCTCGCCGCAACCATCGTCATCATGTCCTTGAGCACCTTTGCCATCGGCCTGATTCCCGGGTATGCCTCGATTGGCATCTGGGCACCGATCCTGCTGTTGCTGTGCAAGATGGCCCAAGGGTTCTCGGTAGGCGGTGAGTACACCGGCGCCTCGATCTTCGTCGCCGAGTACGCCCCGGACCGTAAACGCGGGTTCCTCGGCAGCTGGCTGGATTTTGGTTCGATTGCCGGTTTCGTGCTCGGCGCCGGAGTGGTGGTGCTGATTTCGACGATCCTCGGTGAAGCCGATTTCGAGGCGTGGGGCTGGCGTCTGCCGTTCTTCCTCGCCCTGCCTTTGGGCATCATCGGTTTGTACCTGCGTCACGCGCTGGAAGAAACCCCGGCGTTCCAGCAGCACATGGACAAACTTGAACAAGGCGACCGCCAGGGCCTGACCCACGGTCCCAAGGTGTCGTTCAAAGAGGTGGCTACCCAGCATTGGCGCAGCCTGCTGACCTGCATCGGTATCGTCGCGGCCACCAACGTGACGTACTACATGTTGCTCACCTATATGCCGAGCTACCTGTCGCACAACCTGCATTACAAAGAAAACAGCGGCGTGCTGATCATCATCGCGATCATGGTCGGCATGCTGTTCGTGCAGCCGTTCATCGGTTTTGTCAGCGACAAGATTGGCCGTAAACCCTTCATCATCGCCGGCAGCGTCGGGCTGCTGTTGCTGTCTATCCCGGCGTTTATGTTGATTACCAGCGGTAAAATCGGCCTGATTTTCGCCGGTCTGTTGATTCTGGCCGTGGTGCTGAACTTCTTCATCGGCGTGATGGCCTCGACGCTGCCGGCTATGTTCCCGACCCACATTCGCTATAGTGCGTTGGCCAGCGCGTTCAACGTCTCGGTACTGATCGCCGGCCTCACACCCACCGCGGTGGCCTGGCTGGTGGAAAGCACCAACGACCTGTACATGCCCGCTTACTACCTGATGGTGTTTGCGGTGGTCGGCCTGATTACCGGCCTGACCATGAAGGAAACCGCGAACAAGCCGTTGCGCGGCGCGGCGCCAGCAGCGTCCGATATGGAAGAAGCCAAGGAAATACTGCAAGAGCACCATGACAATATCGAGCAGAAGATCGAAGACATCGATGCCGAAATTGCCGCCCTGGAAGCCAAGCGCCAGAACCTGGTGCAACAGCATCCGCGAATCAACTGATACCTGACCATGCGTGGTGGCCCCCGCCGCCACGCCACTGGAGTGCCCAAGCATGGTTCCAAGCGTCACCGCAGCCCACTCGTTACTCAGCGCGGACGAACGCGCCGCCATCGCCGAAATCGAAGCCACTACCAGCATCCTGCAACTGGTAACCCGCCTGACCGGCATGCGCTTTGCCGGCATTGCCAAATTCACTGACCTGAAATGGGTGGTGTGCTCGGCCTATGACCCGCTGCACATGGGGATTCATGTCGACGACGTACTCGACCTGGAAACTACCTTGTGCAGTGAATTCTGCGTCGACCCGCAGGCTCTGTTCATTCCGCAAATCAGCCAGAATGGCCGCTTTGCCACCCGCCCGGTGGTCAAGCAGTACGCCATCGAAAGTTACGCCGGTGCGCCGATCTTTCTGCCCGATGGCCGCCTGTTCGGCGCGCTGTGTGCACTGGACTCACGGGCGATGCTGTTTGACGACCCCAACCTGCCGGAAACCCTGAGCCTGTTTGCGCGGCTGATTGGCTGTATTTTCTTCGCTAACCTGACAACAGCTGATCAGTAACCACCGCCCTGCCCCGCCGTGCAGCACTCTCGCGCTTTGGCGGCATGCCAAACAATCGGCTGAACTGTGAAGGGCTTTCATAGCCCAAAGCGCCTGCAGGCTGGTGGATTTGGCTTTCCAATCGGCAATCGCCTCGGGTGCCACCCTGGGTATCGCAGGCCTCGTGGCTTACCTGACCTCGCGGCGTGCCACAGCGACCTACGTACCCCCCAGCGCTATCTGAAAAACTGACTCGGGGTTTTGCCAAACTGTTTCTTGAACATGCTGGTGAACGCGCTTGGGCTTTCATAGCCCAGCTCGATGGCCACATCGATGATCTTCTCCCCCACCGCAATGCGCTCCAGCGCCAGCAGCAACCGCGCCTGCTGGCGCCATTGGCCGAAGGTCAGGCCGGTTTCCTTGCGGAACAGGCGCTGGATGGTTTTCTGGTCCAGGTCCAGGCGATCACTCCAATCGGCGACCGTCGAGGCATCACCCGGTTCCTGCTGCAGCGCCTGGCAGATACGGTTGATGCGCAGGTCGGCCGGCTGGGGCAGTGACAACGGCAAGGCCGGCAGGATCGCGAGTTCGTCGAGGATCAGGTGCATGATCCTCGCCTCGCGCGAGTCCTCGGCGTACGGCGGCTTCAAACTCACCGAGGCTTTGATCAGCTCGCTCAACAACGGCGACACACCGACGGTCTTGGGCTCGCTCGGCAGGTTGGGGAAGCAGTCCGGGCGCACAAACACGCTGCGCATCTTCAACGTGCCCACACAACGCAGCGAATGCACTTGCCCGCTGGGCATCCAGAACCCGCGATTGGGCGGCACCGTCCATTGGTTCAACGCCGAATACACCACCATCACGCCTTCGACGGCGTACAACAGCTGATGCTTTTCGTGACTGTGGTCGGGGATCACCCAGTTTTCGGGGTAATCGGTCGCAGAACTGATGACAGCCCAGTCGCCCTCGTCGATCTCCCGCAGAAATACATCCAGTGGTTTGATGATTTCGCCCTTTTTGCGATGGTTGGCGCCCGAATTACGCGAGACAGGCATTTTCAGCGAATCTAGCATAAACGCCGCAACATTTAGAAACGGGCAGCGCGCTAAAGTACGCACTGCCCCTGTTCGCTGCCTTGTATGGAATGCCTGCATGTCGAGCCTGACCGCGCCACCCGCCACTGCAACCGCTACGCCGCAAATAAGCCCCTTGGTCATGCGTGTCCTGGGCGCCTGTGCCCTGGCGCACATGATCAACGACCTGATCCAGGCCGTGCTGCCGTCGATCTACCCGATGCTCAAGGCCAACTACGGGCTGAGCTTTACCCAGGTCGGCCTGATCACCCTTACCTTCCAGTTGACCGCGTCCTTGCTGCAACCCTGGATCGGCTACCACACCGACCGCCATCCCAAGCCCTGGCTGCTGCCGGCGGGCATGGTGTGCACGCTGATCGGCATCCTGATGCTGGCGTTTGTCGGCACCTTCCCGTTGATCCTGCTGGCGGCGGCGCTGGTCGGGGTCGGGTCGTCGACCTTCCACCCGGAAACCTCACGCGTGGCACGCCTGGCCTCGGGCGGGCGCTATGGCCTGGCACAATCGACCTTCCAGGTTGGCGGCAACACCGGCAGCGCGTTCGGCCCGTTGCTGGCGGCGGCGATCATCATTCCTTACGGCCAAACCCATATCGCCTGGTTCGGGCTATTCGCCGTGTTCGCGATCATGGTGCTGTATGGCTTGAGCCGCTGGTACCGCCACCACCTCAACCTGTTCAAGCTCAAGCAGGGCGGCAAGGCCACCCACGGTTTGTCCAAGGGCCGCGTGACATTTGCCCTGGTGGTACTGGCGCTGCTGGTGTTCTCCAAATACTTCTACATGACCAGCCTGACCAGCTACTTCACCTTTTACCTGATCGAGAAATTCCACCTGTCAGTGGCCAACTCGCAGATGTACCTGTTCCTGTTCCTCGGCGCGGTGGCCGTCGGCACCTTTGCCGGTGGCCCGATCGGCGACAAGATCGGCCGCAAGAAAGTCATCTGGTTCTCGATCCTCGGCGCCGCGCCCTTCACCCTGGCCCTGCCCTACGTCGACCTGTTCTGGACGGCCGTGCTCAGCGTGGTGATCGGTTTCATCATCGCCTCGGCCTTCTCGGCCATCGTGGTCTTCGCCCAGGAACTGGTGCCCGGCAACGTCGGGATGATCGCCGGGATCTTCTTCGGGCTGATGTTCGGCTTCAGCGGGATTGGCGCCGCGTTGCTGGGCTTGCTCGCCGACAACCACGGCATCGAGTACGTCTACAAAATCTGTTCGTTCCTGCCACTGGCGGGCATCCTGACGATCCTGCTGCCTTCAACCAAAGGCGTCTGACCGGCCAATCATCGGCTGGCCGTATGCTATTACACGGAGTGCTCTGAAAAACCTGCGTGTGCGCTTACAATCCGGATATTCAAGCGCACACCCAGGCAGACCCGGCACGACATGACGCTCGACCCTCCTACGATTCTGATATTGACCATCGCGCTGGCCGCTGCTGCTGCCCTGTATCTGGCGGTGGAATGGCGCAGCGTGCGTGAGCCGTCGCTGCTGTTCTGGGCGGCGGGTTTCGCGATCATCAGCGTCGGCTCCACCCTGGCCCTGCTGCGCAGCAGCGGCCTGTTGATGATCGGTATCTGGTTTGCCAACGGCTTGCTGGTGAGCGCGCACTGGCTGTTTTTGCTCGGCGTGGCCCGCTTTACCCACGTGCGCCTGTCGCGCGCCTGGCTGCTGATGCTGGCCGCCTGGCTCGGCATGCTGCTATTGCCCGGCGACCTGGCGTGGTCCAAAGCCATGCTGATGGTCAACTCATTGCTGGTCGCGTTGCCGACCTTGCGCGCCAATTTCCTGCTGCGCCCCCACGGCAAATCCCTGAGCATCGGCGCGGTGCAATTGCGCTATGTATTGCTGCTTCACGGCGCGTTTTATGTGGCCAAGGCGCTGTCGGTAATCATCCCCGGCACGCTGATCGATCTTGCCGCGTTCAAGGGCGAAATCATCCAGGTTTCGTTGGTGGAGGGCGCAATGGCGATCATGTTGATCGCGTTGTCGATGACCGGCTCCGAGCGCTATCGGCGTGAACAGCAGATCGCCCGGCTGGCGGCCCGCGACCCGCTGACGGCGCTGTACAACCGCCGCGCCCTGGATGTGCGTGCGCCGCAGCTGTTTGCCCAGGTATCGCCGCAACACCCAGGCGCTTTGCTGTTAATCGATATCGACAACTTCAAACTGGTCAACGACCTCTACGGGCATACCGCCGGCGACCGTTTACTGATTGCCCTGAGCGAGATGATCCGCACGGTGGTGCCCGAAGGCGCGCTGGCGGCTCGCCTGGGCGGGGATGAGTTTGTGATCCTGTTGACCAAGGCCTCGGCCGCCCAGATTGTCGAGCTGGGCAGCCGCTTGCGTGAGCAGTTCCGGCAGTTGGCCGCACACACCTTCACCACCCCGGCACCGGTCACCCTGAGCATCGGCGCCAACCTGTTCGACCAGCCACCGCCGAGCCTGACGGCGCTGATCGAACAAGGCGACACCACGCTCTATGAAAGCAAACGCGGCGGGCGTGACAGCATTCGGCTGGTGGACCGAACGGGAACCGGTTCGTACGGTTAATGGCTTGTTGTGGCGAGCGGGCTTGCCCCGCGTTGGGCTGCGCAGCAGCCCCATAATGGACGCCGCATTGTTTCAGGGGCACCGCGTCGGCAGTTTTTTGGGGCTGCTGCGCAACCCAACGCGGGGCAAGCCCGCTCGCCACTGCAAACCCGCTTGCCTCAGGTTTGGTGGTGACGGTGTGCAAACCCATTCACGACGATGTAAAGCAACGGCCCCACCGACACAAACACCGCCGTCAGCAAAAAATACGGCACCAGCGATGCCAGCGAGCGCCCTCGCCCGCGCGCATCCCGGTACATCCACGCACACGCAAGCAGCGCCATCAGGTACAGGTCAATCACTACCTGCGCGGTGTCCGGCCGCGACATCAATTCCCGCCCAAATGCCAACAGTGATTGCTCGGCCGTGAGCATCGTAGCCAAGGTGTACAACGAAAAGCCCAGCAAACCGGCCAGGGCGAAATAAGGTCTGCGCATGGTGCCTTCCTTGAAAGGATCGAGGCTCAACATAGTGATAAGGTTGCGCCTCTCGCAATGACCTCGGAGGTCATGATCAGGCCATGGACACCCCTTTAACTGCCGGCCAGCACCTGCGCCAATTGCGTCGACAGGCCAAGCTCAGCCAGCTGGACCTGGCCTTGATCACGGGCGTTTCCCAGCGCCACCTCAGTTGCATCGAAACCGGCCGGGCCAAACCAGGCCCGGGTACTTTGCATACTCTGCTGACGGCGCTGGAGGCCCCGCTGGAGCAGTGCAACCAGGTGTTCCTCGCCGCCGGCTACGCGCCGCGTTACACCGCCACCCCACTCGCCGCACCCGCCATGGCCGCCGTCCGTGAAGCCGTCAGCCATGTGCTGCACGCCAACAACCCCGCCCCGGCGATTCTGCTGGGCAGCGAGTGGCAAGTGCTCGCCGCCAACGCCAGCACCGGCCTGTTGTTTGAGCTGGTCGGGATTGAGCCGAATGCCGCCGATGGGCTGAACCTGCTGACCACGCTGTTGCAAACCGGCGGCCTGGGCGATCACCTGATCAACGCCGAAGAAATCCGCACCGTCGCCTGGCAACGCGCAACCCGCGAAGCGCTGGGTAATCCTGCATTGGCGGGGTTACTGGCCCGTTTGCCGGTGCCGAGCAGCACCGAGCTGCCCAATGAAATGCCGCCGCTGGTGTTCACGCGCATCCGCTCACATCGCGGTGAACTGAATTTCCTGTCCACCTTCACCACCTTCGGCATGCCCCAGGACATCACCCTCACGTCACTGCGCATCGAACATCTGATTCCTGCTGACGCGCCCACGTGGCAAGTGATGCGCGCCGCTTACGCGGAATATGCGGCGCTGGTTTTGTGAAATATCTGTACGTAGACTGCCGCCATACCTCCCACCTGAAGGCGGCGAAAAAAACCTGATGCAAGTTACCGAAGTCTCCATTGCCCAATTGCGCGCTGCGCTTGAAAGCGGCCAGACCACTGCCGTTGAACTGGTTAAGGCTTACCTGGCACGCATCGAGGCCTATGACGGCCCGCAGACCGCGACCCAGTTGAACGCCGTGGTGGTGCGTAACCCCCAAGCGCTTGAAGAAGCCCAGGCCGCCGATGCGCGCCGGGCCAAGGGCGAAACCTTGGGGCCATTGGACGGCATTCCCTACACCGCCAAGGACAGCTACCTGGTCAAAGGCCTGACGGCAGCTTCCGGCAGCCCGGCCTTCGCCGCGCTGGTGGCGCAGCGCGACGCCTTCACCATCGAGCGCCTGCGCGCCGGCGGCGCTATCTGCCTGGGCAAGACCAACATGCCGCCGATGGCCAATGGCGGGATGCAGCGCGGCGTTTATGGCCGTGCAGAAAGTCCGTACAACGCTGACTACCTGACGGCGCCGTTTGCCTCCGGCTCGTCCAACGGCGCGGGCACCGCAACGGCTGCCAGCTTCGCCGCCTTCGGCTTGGCCGAGGAAACCTGGTCGAGCGGGCGCGGCCCGGCGTCCAACAATGGCTTGTGTGCCTACACGCCGTCGCGCGGGATTATTTCCGTACGCGGCAACTGGCCGCTGACGCCAACCATGGACGTGGTGGTGCCGTACGCACGCACCATGGCCGACCTGCTTGAAGTGCTCGACGTCGTGGTCGCCGAAGACACCGACACGCGCGGCGACCTCTGGCGCCTGCAACCGTGGGTGCCGATTCCGAGCGTGGCGTCGGTGCGCCCGGCCTCTTACGCTGACCTGGCTGTGGGCAGCGAATCCCTGGCCGGCAAGCGTTTCGGCGTGCCGCGCATGTACATCAATGCCGACCCCGAGGCCGGCACCAGCGAGAAACCCGGGATCGGCGGGCCGACCGGGCAAAAGATCAACACCCGTGCCAGTGTGATCGACTTGTGGCACGCCGCGCGCCAGGCATTGGAAGCGGCTGGTGCCGAAGTGATTGAAGTCGACTTCCCACTGGTCTCCAACTGCGAAGGCGACCGCCCTGGCGCGCCGACGGTGTTTACCCGTGGCTTGGTCTCCAAGGAATTTTTGCACGACGAATTGTGGGAACTGTCGGCCTGGGCGTTCGATGATTTCCTGCGCGCCAACGACGACCCGGCACTCAACCGCCTGGCGGATGTCGACGGGCCGAAAATCTTCCCGCACGACCCTGGCACCCTGCCCAACCGTGAAGACGATTTGGCCGCCGGCATGGACGAATACGTGCGCATGGCCGAGCGCGGCATCACACCGTGGAACGAAATCAGCACCGTGCCGGATGGCCTGCGCGGGCTGGAACAGACCCGGCGCATCGACCTGGAAGACTGGATGGACGCACGGGGCCTGGACGCGGTGTTGTTCCCGACCGTGGCCGATGTCGGCCCGGCCGATGCCGACGTAAACGAAGCCTCGGCGGATATCGCCTGGAGCAACGGCGTCTGGGTGGCTAACGGCAACCTCGCGATCCGCCACCTGGGCGTGCCGACCGTCACCGTGCCGATGGGCGTAATGGCGGACATCGGCATGCCAGTGGGGTTGACCTTCGCCGGGCGCGCCTATGACGATTCGGCGCTGCTGCGCTTTGCTTCGGCGTATGAAGCCACCGGCAGCAAACGCCTGATCCCGCCGCGTACGCCGCCGCTGGCAGCTGGCTAAACACGGTCCGATTGTGGGAGCTGGCTTGCCTGCGATAGCGGTGGATCAGCCTGCCTATTTGCCACTGAAAGACCGCCTTCGCGGGCAAGCCCGCTCCCACAGTTTTTGACTGCATTTCAGGCCACGCCAATCAACAGCTGGCTAAACACGGTCCAATTGTGGGAGCTGGCTTGCCTGCGATAGCGGTGAGCCAGCCAGCCCATTTGTCACTGAAAGACCGCCTTCGCGGGCAAGCCCGCTCCCACAGTTTTAACTGCATTTCAGGCCACGCCGATCAGCAGCAGCCTAAACACGTTCAACCTGTGGGAACTGGCTGGCCTGCGATAGCGGTGGATCAGCCAGCCTATTTGCCAATGACAGACCGCCTTCGCGGGCAAGCCCGCTCCCACAGTTTTTGACTGCATTTCAGGCCGCGCCAATCAGCAGTTGGCTAAACACGGTCCAATTGTGGGAGCTGGCTTGCCTGCGATAGCGGTGGATCAGCCAGCCTATTTGTCACTGAAAGGCCGCCTTCGCGGGCAAGCCCGCTCCCACAAGTTTTACTGTATTTCACATCAAGCCAGGTAAGGCACGGCAATCAGCAGGATGGCGGTGCCATGGGCCACGGTCGCCGGCAACACGCCGTAGCGCATGCGCACCAGCGCGCAGGCCAGCCCTTCGATCAGGGTGAACAGCAATACCGGCCAGCCCAGTTGGGTGACACTCAAGGCCAGGAACGCATGGCAGGCCGCAAAGGCTACGCCGCTGATCAATGCCGCGCGCAATGGCGTCACTTGCTGTTCGAGGTAGCCCTGCAAAAACCCGCGAAACAGCACCTCTTCCAACGCATTCGCGCCATAAGCCAGGACCACCATACCCGGCAGCCAGACCCAGTAGCCGTGAATCTCGAACGCCTCGATGCCTTGGTAAACCCGCAGCGGCACACCGAGCAAACAGCCCACCACAAGCCCCACGGCCAGGCCCAGCGCAGGATTGCCGATGGTCCAGCGCATCAACTGCCATAACTGCGGCGCCGTGCGTGCAAGCAACATGATCAGCAGCACTGACATCCCGCCCAACGCCGCCAACACAAAGGCATTCGCGCTGAACGCAATCTGCACCTCACTGCTGAGCGACCACATCCCCAGCGGCGTCATCGCGTCACGCATCAACACAAATGCCGTCAGCAGGATCAGGATGCGCATCGCCGGCATTGCCCTGGGCGTCAGCGCAAACCACAGCCCAAACAGTACCAGCCCCGGCGCCAGGTGAATGCCGTAGTTGATCAGTACGCCCATGCCTTGGCTGATCATGCCGGCTTCAACCGTGGGCGACAGCAATCATGTCGATCTCGACCGCTGCCGACTTCGGCAACTGCATCACCCCCACCGAGGTGCGGGTGTGCGTGCCAGCGCTGCCGAGGATTTCATGCAGCAGGTCCGACGCACCGTTGGCCACCTCGCTTTGCTGATCAAAGTCTTCGGCGCTGCGCACGTACACGGTGATACGTGCGATGGCCTTGACTTGATCCAGCGAGCCCAATGCCTGCTTGAGCAAGCCCATGCAACGCAGCGCGCTGATGCCGGCGGCGATTTGTGCCTGGGCCAGGGTCAGGCTTTCGCCGACTTTGCCAGGCAGCACGATCGTGTCGCCAACCCGCGGGATCTGGCCGCTGATGTACAGGTGGTGACCATCGCGCACCAAGGGTGTGTAGTTGCCGCCGATTTTGAACTCATCCAGTTGATAGCCGAGACGCTGCTGGGCCGCCTGGTATTTTTCGTCTGCTGTCATGCTCGTCAAACCTCGTTGCGACGTTGCCACTCATCCACCACATCGCCCAGGGTCTTGGGGATGTCGCTGCGAATCCAGGCCATGAAAGGCCGGTCGAACTTGAACCCCGGGCCGCAGTGTTCAAGCATGAAACGGCGAACGTTCTGGGTATTTTTGTAGTGGGGGGTGACGGGAGTAGCGCGGGTAATGACGTCGCTGTGCCAGTTAAAATCCATTTTCCCCTCGGGCGTTTTGTTGTGTCGGCAGTAGCATAGCGATGTGCTACTTGAGCAGGAAGCGGCAAGGCAAAACTCGCACCATCGGTTTCTGTGTTGAGATGTCGTACAAGACCTCGCCGGATTCATAACGAAACAATGCCCAACCCTTTCAAGATATTTCGAAATTTCACTTTCTTTCCCCATCAGAAATATTGCATGGTTGTACGACGACTTAAATCATCGTGCCCGACCCCAACAACAATAAGGAAACACCCATGCAAAACGTCAAAGTGCTGATCGGTTTTCTGTGCCTGTTCACCGGCTACGTCGCAGCTGCGCCTGCCCCCGCCGAAAAGGATGTGGCCCAAGCGGTCGACCAACTGACCCAAGCCATGTTGCACCTGGACCTCAAGCAGCTTCATGCGCTGACCTCCGACAAACTCACCTACGGCCACTCCAGCGGCAAGGTGCAGAACAAAGCGCAATTCATTGCTGATCTGGAAACCCACACCAGCGCGTTCAAGACCCTCGAAATGCAGAACCAGACCATTACCCTCGACGGCGACACCGCCCTGGTGCGCAACCACTTTCACGCACTGGCGGTGAACAGCGGCGTAGACACGCCAACCGACATCGACAACTTCCAGGTCTGGCAGAAGCAAAAGGGCAAATGGCTGCTGATCGGGCGTCAGGCTTACAAATACTGATGACTGGCGGTGAGCGAGCGCGCCTCAGCTCACCATTGCACCACCTCGCGAACCTTCACCAGCGCCTCGCGCAGCGCCGACATGCTCACCGAGCCCAACGCCAAACGCAGCGCGTGGGGCACGGTTGCCGAGACCGCAAACGGCTCGGCGGTCGACACCGAAATACCCTCGCGCTGCAAGGCCATGGCGATCTGATCGGCCCTGGCCTCTTCACCCAGCGGCAGCCACAGAAAATACGATGACGGGTGGCTGATGTAATGCACGCCCTTGAGCACGTGCGCCGCCAAGGCCTGTCGCGCGCTGGCATCTTGGCGCTTCTGCGCTTCCAGTTGGTCGACCGTGCCGTCCTCGATCCAGGCCACGGCCATCGCACTCATGACGCCGGGCACGTTCCAGGTGGTGGCCATGATGGTGCGTTCCAGTTTCTTTACCCAGGCCGGGGGCGCGGCAATAAAGCCGACCCGCAACCCGGTCGCGACGCTCTTGGAAAACCCGCCGACGTACACCGTGCGCTCAGGCGCCAGGGTTGCCAATGGCGGCGGCGCTTCTGCTGCCAGAAACGCGTAGGCCGCGTCCTCGATGAGCATCAGGTTGTGTTGTCGGGCAATGCCGACTAATTCCTCGCGCTGTTCCAGGCTCATCACCCAACCCAATGGGTTATGCAAGGTCGGAATGCTGTACACCGCGCGCACCGGGCGTTTGCTGCACAGGCGTTGCAGGGCGTCCAGATCCGGGCCACTGGCAGTGACCGGGATCGCGACGATTTCCAGGTGCAGGGTTTCGGCCAGCACTTTAAAGCCTGAATACGTCAGGGCATCGACGGCAATCACATCCCCCGGTTTGAGCAATGCCATCATCGTCACCGCCAAGCCGTGCTGGGCACCACTGACCACCAGCACTTGCTCGGCCTCCGCCACCAGCCCTCGGTTCAACAGGTGCCGCGCCACGGCCGCGCGCTCGTGCAGGCGGCCGGCATGGGGCTGGTAGCGCAGCAGCGCCTCCAGGTCGCCCGACAGCGCCAGTTGGCGCAACGCCGTGCGCAGCAAATCGGCCTGGCCTGGCAGCGACGGGTAGTTGAAATTGAGGTCGAGCATGCCCGTCGCCACCGTCATCTGCCCACTGCCCTGCCCCGGCGGCAACGAGATCTCGCGCACGAAAGTGCCGCGCCCGGTTTCGCCACTGACCAGGCACATCGCCTCAAGCTCGCTGTACACCCGGCTGGCCGTGACCAGCGCCAGGCCATGGTCGGCGGCCAATTGCCGGTGGGTGGGCAGACGCGTGCCGGGTGGCAGCGCACCGCTGCGAATATCCGCGGCAAAAGCATCGACCAGCGACTTGTAGCGAGCACGTGGCATAGGTGATGTATCCATGACAATTTTTTGATTGTCTTAATCTTCAATCCTAGGATGGCCAAACGCAACCTAACCTTTTCAGGCACGCCCTCATGGAACGCACCCTTCGCCTCAACAGCCTCGACAGCAGCACTCAAGGTTGGATCAACGGTTTTATTGGCGTGCTCATTTTCAGCGGCTCACTGCCGGCGACGCGCCTGGCGGTGATGGAGTTCGACCCGGTATTTTTGACCATGATCCGCGCCACCCTCGCCGCCGCGCTGGGGCTGTGCCTGCTCGGTGTGTTCAAGGAGAAACGCCCCGCGCGCGCGCAGTGGATGCCGCTGGCAGTCGTCGCGCTCGGTGTGGTGATTGGCTTCCCGCTGCTGACGGCACTGGCGTTGCAATACGTGACCTCGGCGCACTCCATTGTCTTCATCGGCCTGCTGCCGCTGGCCACAGCGGTATTCGGCGTGCTGCGTGGCGGCGAGCGGCCGCGCCCGGTGTTCTGGCTGTTTTCGATGCTCGGCAGCCTGTTGGTGATGAGTTACGCCGTCGCCCAAGGCTTGAGCGCCGCGCCCGTGGGTGACGTGCTGATGCTGTTGGCAGTGCTGGCATGCGGTTTGGGCTATGCCGAGGGCGCCAAATTGTCGCGCACCCTGGGCGGGTGGCAGGTGATCTGCTGGGCGCTGGTGGTGTCGCTGCCGGTGGTGGCGCCGCTGAGTCTGATCCTCGCCCCCGCGACCTTGAGCGGCATCAGCCTGCCGGCCTGGCTGAGCCTGGGTTATGTGGCGTTGTTCAGCATGCTCATCGGCTTTGTGTTCTGGTACCGCGGCCTGGCCCAGGGGGGCATCGCCGCCGTCGGCCAGTTGCAGTTGCTGCAACCCTTCTTTGGCCTGGCGCTGGCAGCGGGCCTGCTGCATGAGCAGGTCAGCCTCGGCATGGTGCTGGTGACGGTTGCGGTGATCGGCTGCGTGGCCGGTGCGAAGCGCTTCGCGCGCTAACGCTGCGGCGCAACCATCTTGAACTTGATGGTGATGTCGTTGGACACCACGCTGTTGCCCGCCCACTCACCTTCGCCAATCTTGAAGTCATCGCGCTTGAGCACGAACTCGCCGTCGAACACGCCGATGCCGCTTTGCTCCTTGAGCAGCACAGTGATCTCCACCGGCCGCGTGATGCCCTTGATCGTCAGGTTGCCGGTGATCGTGTAGCGGTTGTCGCCCAGCGCGGTGGCGCCGTTGGATTCATACACGCCGACCGGATAGGCCGTGGTGTCGAACCACGCCGGTTGTTGCAACTGGGTATTGGCGTCCGGGCTGCCGGCGTCGATGCTGGCGAGTTGGATCTTGAGCAACGCATGCGCCGCCTCGGGCTTTTGCGTATCGAACGTCAGGGTGCCTTCAAAGTCGCTGAAGGTGCCATACACCCGCTGCCCGAACTGCTGGAAGGTAAAGCTGATCTGGCTGGCGGTGCGGTTGACGTCTTTATATTCCACGGCCCGCGCGCTGGAAAACCAACCGAAGACGAGGGCCAGCAAAAACACCTTGGACATTCGACGCTTCATGAAACGCTCCGCGAGAGAAAAGGACACACGTGCTGAGCTAACACGCCATGGCATGGATTTATTCCCATCGGGCGCGCGTCCTGCTAAACAGAGTAGTCGCGAAAAACAATAAGGACTTTTCATGCCCACCCCTTCTCTGCAGGACACCACCGCCCCCGAAGGCATCTGCTACGGCTGTGGCGGCAGCAATCCACATGGCCTGCACATCAAAAGCCGTTGGGACGCCGATGGCGTCCATGTCATCGCCGAGCATCAACCCGAGGCCAAATACAGCGGCTGGCCCGACCTGGTCTACGGCGGCCTGATCGCCATGCTGGTGGACTGTCATTCCAACTGGACGGCCATGGCTTATCACTACCGCGCCGAGCAACGTGAACCCGGCAGCTTGCCGCGCATCGATTGCGTCACCGGCAATCTCGGCATCAAATTCATCAAACCCACGCCCATGGGCGTCACGCTGAGCCTGCGCGCGCGGGTTGAGGGCGAGGTGGGACGCAAAAGCCGCGTGGTCTGCGAGGTGTACGCAGGTGACGTGCTCACCGCCATCGGTGACTCGGTGTTCGTGCGCGTCGACACTGGGCAGCTGGCCGCTGCCGCGCATGGTCGCGAGGGCTGATCCTGGTCTACATTGATTGCCACCGCTAATCGAGGAATGCACCGATGACTCGTCTCACCGCGAAAGACTTTGCCCCCGAACTGCTGGAACTCTACGACGGCTACGCCCACGGCAAGCTCAACCGCCGCGAATTTCTCGACCGCGCCGCGCTGTTCACCTTCGGCGGCCTCACCGCCTCTGCGCTGCTGGCGGCCCTGAGCCCCAACTATGCGCTGGCCGAACAGGTCAAGTTCACCGACCCGGAGATCATCGCCGACTACATCACCTACCCCTCGCCCAAAGGCAACGGCACGGTGCGCGGCTACCTGGTACGCCCGGCCAAGGCCAGCGGCAAGGTGCCGGCGGTGGTGGTGGTTCACGAAAACCGTGGCCTGAACCCCTACATCGAAGACGTCGCCCGCCGCCTGGCCAAAGCCGGCTTCATCGCCCTGGCGCCGGACGGCCTCACCTCCATGGGCGGCTACCCGGGCAACGATGAAAAAGGCGTGGAACTGCAACAGAAAGTCGACCCCGAAAAACTCATGAACGACTTCTTCGCCGCCATCGAATGGCTGATGCACCACGACAACAGCACCGGCAAAGTCGGGATTACCGGCTTCTGCTATGGCGGCGGCGTGACCAATGCGGCGGCGGTGGCTTACCCCGAATTGGGCGCGGCGGTGTCGTTCTACGGCAAGCAGCCGGAGGCGAAAGATGTGCCGCGCATCAAGGCGCCGATCATGCTGCACTACGGCGAGCTGGATACGCGGATCAACGAAGGTTGGCCGGCGTATGAGAAGGCCTTGAAGTCGGCGGGCACGACGTACGAGGCGTACATCTACAAGGGCGCCAACCACGGGTTTCACAATGACTCAACACCCAGGTATGACGAGGCGGCGGCGAATCTGGCGTGGGAAAGAACCCTCGGCTGGTTCCACAAATACCTGGCCTGACCCCACTCTAAATGTGGAGGCTGTCTTGCCGTGGCGAGCGGGCTTGCCCCGCGTTGGGGCGCGAAGCGGCCCTGAAACCTGACGACGCGATACATCTGGAAAACCGCGTTGACGCTTCTGGGGCTGCTGCGCAGCCCAACGCGGGGCAAGCCCGCTCGCCACAACAAGCCAGCTCTCAGCTTAGAAATAAGGGGCGGACCACGCTTAATCCAAAACCGTGGTCTGACCCCGACTTTCACGATTTTCATTTTCAATTTTCACAGTAAAAAACTGTGGGAGCTGGCTTGCCTGCGATGGTGGTCTTTCAGTAACCAATAGGCTGGCTGACCCACCGTTATCGCAGGCAAGCCAGCTCCCACATTGGGTACGCGCAGTTTTCCAGATCAGTGTTCGAGCGCATACCGCCGACAATGGTTGAGATAACCCTGCTCATGGCTCCCCACCAACTGCACCACGCTGGTCCATAACCACGACGGCGCATCCAGCTGTTTCGAGCGGTTTTCCTGCAGCACCGCCATCCACTGCTTGCGCGTGTCGCGGTCCATTTGCCGGGCATGGGCGATGCCGACCACGCGGGCCAGGTAGCCGGCGGCGTGCATGGCGTCGGTTTCGCTGAGTTCATCCAGCTCCAGCTTCATGTCTTGGGGCAGCAGCTCGCGGATGAAGAATCCGTGATCCAAAAAGCGCGTCGCCAGCATGCGCTCACCCAAGCCCGGTGACAGCTGGCGCGCGCCTTCCACCACCCGTCGCCCATTGTCGCGGGGCATCTTCGCGCGCGGTGTACGCGGTGCAGCGGCGCCGACGGCTTCCTTGATATCGATCAGGCAATATTCCTGATCATCCTTGTCGCCCACGCCCA
This sequence comes from Pseudomonas sp. TREG-RG-20F-10-E-6-01, assembly GCF_022662455.1. Lineage (NCBI taxonomy): Bacteria > Pseudomonadati > Pseudomonadota > Gammaproteobacteria > Pseudomonadales > Pseudomonadaceae > Pseudomonas > Pseudomonas sp. TREG-RG-20F-10-E-6-01. The sequence continues at coordinate 174,622 of NZ_JAKNQP010000004.1, forward strand.
GCAGTGCCGCATAGCGCAGCAAGCCGAGGGAACTGCAGCCCTTGACCCAATAGGCTGAGTCCAGCAGCTCAACCTTGGCGTCTTTGGGCCGGCCTTTGAGCGAGGTGACCAACTGGTGGATTTCATCCGAGGCGCAGAGGGTTTGCAGGGCGCCCTTTTCTGCCCGCGACAATGCCCAGAAGTGCTTGCCCAGCGGAATCGTCGGCCGCACGTTTTCAATGCGTTCACGCGCCAGGTTTTTCCAGGTGCGCTCCACCGCGCTGCGCATGCCGGCCTTGACCTGGGATGGGCGTGGCGGCACTTCATCGGGCTTGTCTTTGAAGGCTTGTTCGTAGCCGCCGATCATCTCTTCAAGCATGCGCGCGGTGGTCACTCCCGGCAGGTCCGAGCCGCGTGCGGCGGTGGCCAACGACAAGGCCAGGCGCACCAGATCGTGGGCCGGGTTGCCGATCACGGTCTGGTCAAGGTCGCGGATGTGCATGTCGATACGGCCCTTGATATCGCCGGTCGGGCCCAGGTTGCCGGCGTGGCAATCGCCGCAGATCCAGATCGCCGGGCCGTGCGGCAAGCGGCGGCCTGGCTGGCTGTGCAGCCATTCGTAAAACTGCACCGTGCTGCCGCGCACATAGGCGTGGGCGGAGCGCGCCATCTTCAAGTTGCGCAGTTGCGTGAGGTGGGGCATGCGGTCGGCGGGGCGCGGGGTTTTCATGGATGAACTCAGTACGGGAGATACAGTAGAGCTTCGCCGCCAAGAGATGTTTCATTTTGTATCAAGATAGTGGCATTAAGACAGTTTTCCCGGCTGTGCACACACGTCCTGCAGCCACGCCTTGAACGCCAGCATCGCCGAGGTTTCGGCCCGCGACTGCAAGCGCGTCAGCCAATAACTGCCGGTGGTGATGCCGATGTCGAACGGCTGGCGGATCACATCGCTTTCCAGTTGCCGCGAAAACATAATCGCCGGCGCCAGCGCAACGCCGATGCCTTGCAGCGCCGCCTCCATCATTGCCAGTGAAGAGTCGAACACAATGCTGCGCGGTATCAGGGTATCGGCGGGCAAACCGACGGCCTGGAGCCACAGGCTCCATTCATCGGCGCGGTAGGAGCGCAGCAAGGTGTGTTTCAACAAATCCACGGGCGTGCGCAACTGCTCGGCAATGCTGGGCGTACACAGCACTGTCAACTGCGCCGCCAGCAATTCACAGGCGTCGGTGCCGTGCCAGGCGCCAGCGCCGAAGCGGATCGCGTAATCCAGGCCTTCGGCGGCCACGTCCACACGGTTGTTGTGGGTGGACAGGCGCAGGTCGATAAACGGGTAGCGCGCCTGAAAGTCCGGCAGGCGTGGCAGCAGCCAACCCACGGTAAAGGTGCCCACCGCGCCTACGGTGAGCACTTCGCGGTAATGCCCGCCTTCGAACTGGCTGAGCGTCTGGGCAATGCGGTCAAACGATTCGCGCACCACTGGCAGCAAGGTCTCGCCCTCACGGGTGAGCATCAAGCCGCGTGGCAGGCGCTTGAACAAGGTGACATTGAGCTGAGCTTCAAGGCTTTTCACCTGATGGCTGACCGCCGCCTGGGTCACACACAGCTCAATGGCGGCCCGGGTAAAACTCAAGTGGCGGGCCGACGCCTCGAAGGCGCGCAAGGCATTGAGCGGCAGATGGGAACGCAGCATGCTTGACCCCAGATTTTCTAATGGCTGGTGCGAGATATGATCGTTTGATCGCGGCCGGCAAACTGCCTACATTTGCCCCGCCTGCGCAGGCTTTCTATTTAATCGATCACCTCATGGAAGCGACATCATGCCCCAACTTTCTCTGTTTGGAGTGCGTAATTTAACCGCCCTGGCCGTATTCATCGCTGCCGGCAACTGCGTGGCGGCAACTGACCTGCAGGCCGTGGTAGACGCCCGCGTAAAACCGTTGATGCAACAACAGGCCATTCCGGGCCTGGCGGTCGCCGTGGTCCAGAACGGCAAGGTGCAATACTTTAACTACGGCACGGCCTCAAAAGAGACCCAGCAGCCGGTCAGCGAAAACACCCTGTTTGAAGTCGGCTCGGTGAGTAAAACCTTCACCGCCACCCTCGGCGGTTACGCCCAGGCGACCGGCAAGCTCAAGCTCTCCGACACCGCCAGCCAGCACTTGCCCGCATTGGCCGGCAGCGCCTTCGACAAGATCAGCCTGCTGCAGCTGGCAACCTACACCGCCGGCGGCCTTCCCCTGCAATTTCCCGACGCGGCCGACAGCGCCGAGACCATGCTCGGCTACTTCCAGCACTGGAAACCGACTTACGCACCGGGCGCACAACGCCTGTATTCCAACCCGAGCATCGGGCTGTTCGGCTATCTGGCGGCGCAAAGCCTGGGCCAGCCGTTCAATGTGGCCATGGAAAAAACCCTGCTGCCCAAGCTGGGCTTGACCAACACCCACGTCAGCGTGCCCGCGGACAAATCCGCGCTGTACGCCCAAGGCTACGACAACAACCAGAAGCCCGTACGCGTCAGCCCCGGCGCGCTGGACAGCGAAGCCTACGGCATCAAGACCAGCGCCCACGACCTGGCTCACTACGTGATGGTGAACATGCACCCGCAAACCCTGGAAAAGCCGCTGCAACAAGCGATTGCGACCACCCACGCGGGCTACTACACCGTGAACGGCATGACCCAGGGCCTGGGCTGGGAGCGCTACCCTTACCCGGTCACGCTGCAAGCCTTGCTGGAGGGCAACTCCACGCCTATGGCAATGGAGCCGCACAAGGTCAACTGGCTGACGCCCGCACAGCCGCAACCGGCCAATGTGCTGTACAACAAAACCGGCTCGACCGGCGGTTTCGGGGCGTACGTGGTGTACGTGCCGAGCAAGGACATGGGCGTGGTGATGCTGGCGAACAAGAATTACCCCAACGCTGAACGGGTCAAGGTGGCGCACGCGATCTTGAGCGCGATGGATCACTAAAGCCTCGCACACATCAACTGTGGGAGCGGGCTTGCTCGCGAAGGCGCCGTGTCAGTCGGTGAAGATGTTGACTGACACACCGCTTTCGCGAGCAAGCCCGCTCCCACATTTCTGAACGTGTTACATCCCCAGCCAGTGCGGCAACGCCAGCGAAATAAACGGCAAGTAAGTCACCATAATCAGGAACACCAGCAGGATCATCAGCCACGGCAATGCCGCGCGGATGGTCTGCCCCAGGGTGAGGCCGGTCACCGCCGAGGTCACGAACAGGTTCAATCCCACGGGTGGGTGCACCAGGCCGATTTCCATATTCACCACCATCACGATCCCCAGGTGAATCGGGTCGATGCCCAACTTCATGGCAATCGGGAAGAAGATCGGCGCCAGGATCAACACGATGGCCGAGGGCTCCATAAAGCTGCCCGCCACCAGCAACACGATATTGACCATGATCAGAAAGCCGATCGGCGTGAGGCCTTCAGAGATCACCCAAGCGGTGATTTCCTGCGGGATCTGTTCGGTGGTCAGCACGTGGGCGAACAGCATGGCGTTGGCGATGATAAACATCAGCATGATCGCGAGGCGCCCGGACTCCAACAACACCTTGGGGCAGTCGCGAAATTTCATGTCCTTGTAGATGAACAACGCCACGAACGCCGAGTACACCGCCGCCACCGCCGCGGCCTCCGTCGGGGTGAACATGCCGCTGTAGATGCCGCCGAGGATGATCACCAGCAACAGCAAGCCCCAGAATGCGCGGCGCGCACAGGTCAGCCACTCACGAAAGGTCGCACGCGGTTGAGCCGGCAGTTTTTTGATGCGCGCAACGATGTAGATCGCGACCATCAACATCAACCCCAGCAGCAAACCCGGAATGACACCGGCCATAAACAGCTTGCCCACCGAGGTTTCGGTGGCCGCCGAGTAAACCACCATCACAATCGAGGGCGGAATCAGAATGCCCAGGGTCCCGGCGTTGCAGATGATCCCTGCGCCGAATTCCTTCGGGTAACCGGAGCGCACCATGCCCGCCACGGCAATCGAACCCACCGCTGCCACCGTCGCCGGCGATGAGCCCGACAGCGCGGCAAACAGCATGCAAGCCAACACCGCCGCAATCGCCAGGCCGCCGCGGATGTGGCCGACACAGGCGTTGGCAAAGTCGATCAAGCGCTGCGCCACGCCGCCGGTGGTCATGAACGCACCGGACAACAGGAAGAACGGAATCGCCAAAAAGGTGTAGGCGTCGGAGGTTTCAAACAGCTTGATCGCCAGCGAACTCACCGAGTCCTGGCTGAACATCAGGATCGACACCGCGCCGGACAGCCCGAGGGAAATCGCAATCGGCACGCCGAGGAACATGAACACGAACAGCAGCAAAAACAGACAGAGCACGGCCATCAGTGACGCTCCTCATGGCTGCCGGCCAACTTGCTGGCCTCGCCGGCCTCGTCGGCCAGGCCCAACCCGACCTGACGGTGGGTAAAGATGCGGTAGAAAATTTCCAGGTAGCGGATGAACACCAGGGCGAAACCGATGGGCACGATGATCACAATATCGCCCACGTCCACGCCGTATTGGTCGAGGTCTTCGGCGCCAATATGGGCGGTCATTACCGCGCTCACCCACTTGTAGCTGGCGACCATGAACAGCCCCGCGTAGGCCAGGCAGCACAGGCACGCGAGCATGCCGAGCAAGCGTTGCACCGGCCGCCTGGTCAGCTTGACCAGCGCGTCCACGCCAAGGTGGCCGGCGGTGCGCACACCGTAGGAGATGCCGAAGAAAATCAGCCAGCCGAACATGGCCTTGGTCAGCGCCACGCTCCAGGTCATGTCCTGGGCCCAGGTCATGGTGTGGTCGCCCAGGGCGTTGAAGAAGTTGCTGCTCCACGCCCACTTGTCCGCCAGGGAAAAGAACAGCGTGTAGATGTTGTTGAGCATGACGTAGACAAATGTCACCAGGGTCATGGCGGCCAGCAGGAAGGCAATAAAACCTTCCTCCAGGTGCTCCCAGACGCGCCTTAGCGTTTGCATGGCAAAACCTCGCGAAGCGGGAATGATGTCGGGGTGGAAATCGGCTCAACCTGTGGGAGCCGGGCTTGCCCGCGATGGGAGCAGCTCGGTTCTGCAGATACACCGAGTTGCCTGCATCGCAGGCAAGCCAGCTCCCACATAAAGCCCTTTGCACCGTGAGTCCGGGTGCTCGCCCAACTACTGGTTGGACGCGTCCGCCGCCTTGATCAGGTCGGCGCCAATCTCGCCTTCAAACTTCTGCCACACCGGGCGCATGGCTTCGCGCCAGAGCTGGCGTTGCTCGGGGGTCAGTTCGATGATTTCGCTGGTCTTGGCGTCGATGATCTTCTGCTTGGCCGACTGGTTCAGCGCCTCGGCCTGCTTGTTCACCTCCACAGTGACCTCGAGCATGATCTGGTCCAGGGTGGTGCGGATGTCCGGCGGCAGGCCGTTCCAGAACGTGGCGTTGGTGATCACCATGTAGTCGATCAGGCCGTGGTTGGACTCGGTGAAGTACTTCTGCACCTCGTTGACCTTTTGGCTTTCATAGTTCGACCAGGTGTTCTCGGTGCCATTCACAGTGCCGGTCTGCAGGCCTTGGTAGACCTCGGCAAAGCTCATCTTGCGCGGGTTGGCGCGGATCGCCTTGAACTGCTCCTCAAGCACGCTGGAGGCCTGCACGCGGAACTTCAGGCCACGGGCGTCCTTGGGTTCGTGCAGGGCTTTGTTGGAGGAGAGTTGCTTGAGGCCGTTGTGCCAATAGGCCAGGCCGAGGATGTTTTTGTCTTGCATCGAGGTCAGCAGGGCTTTGCCCTGAGCGGCCTGGAAGCGGTCGACGGCGGCCAGGTCGTTGAACAAAAACGGCAGGTCGTAAATCTGCACTTGCTTGGTGTACTGCTCGAACTTGGCCAGCGACGGCGCCAGCATCTGCACATCGCCCAGCAGCAGCGCTTCCATCTCCTTGCCGTCGCCGAACAGCGACGAGTTGGGGTACACCTCAACCTTGACGCGGCCCGGCAGGCGCTCTTCGGCGAGCTTCTTGAACAGCAGCGCGCCCTGACCTTTGGGGGTGTTTTCGGCGACCACGTGGGCGAACTTGATCACAATCGGGTCCGCCGCCTGGGCCAGGCCCGCGGCAAACAACGTGGCGGCGCACAGCAGCGCCCGAGAAAGCTTGAGCATGGACAATCACCTTCTTATTGTTGTGTTGTAGGGCAAGGTGCCTGATGTCACGTGTGTAGTGAATTTCGAATTTTAGATACCTGCGTTCGGCTAGGACGAACGCCAATCTTCAGAACAATAAAGATCAAGTGTGGGAGCTGGCTTGCCTGCGATAGCGGTGTGTCAGGCAGTGGATTTGTTAGCTGAACCACCGCAATCGCAGGCAAGCCAGCTCCCACAGTTTTTGATTCGGTTTCGTCAGCTATATCTTGGCCGCCAGCAACCTCTGCGCGCGCAGCAGCACCGGCGCATCCACCATCTGCCCATCAATCTGATAGGCCCCTGCCCCGTGTGCGCCGGCATCCACCACGCGTTTGGCCCAGGCCAAATCATCGGCGCTCGGCGCCAGGGCCTCGTGGATCACCGCCACCTGCCTGGGATGAATACACAGCGCGCCGGCAAAGCCCATCTCGTAGGCGTGCCGGATCGAACGCCGTAAACCTTCAGGGTCATCGATAGCCGGGTGCACGCCATCCAGCGGCGCGACCAGCCCTGCCGCACGCGAATGCACGATCAACGCCAGGCGTGCCTGGTCGAGGGCGAACTGCGCGGCCGCGGAATGGCTGCTCAGGTTCAAGTCCAGCGCCAGGTCCAGGCCCCCGAACGACAGGCGCTCCACCTGCGGCGCCCGAGCGATTTCAGCCACCGCCAACAAACCCCGCGCACTTTCGATAATCGGCCAGATCATTTTGCCGGTGGCCGCCACCACCGCCACCTGCGCCGCGCTCTCGACTTTGGGCAACAGCACGCCTGCCACATTTGCATGGGCTTTGCAGAACGCCACGTCTTCGAAATGCTCGGCATGCTCCGGCGCGTTGATACGCACCCACACCTGCGCCTCGGGATGGCCTTGCAGAAACGCCCCGAGATTATCCCGCGCCTGGCGTTTGAGCGGCTCTTCGACCGCGTCTTCAAAATCGACAATCACCGCATCGGCGCCACTGGCCAACGCTTTGGCAAACCGCTCCGGGCGATTGCCGGGCACAAACAAGGCCGAACGAACCAAAGGCTTTGGCATCACTTGAATTCCTTATTAGATAACGCCGCGCGCGCGCAGGCTGTCGATGGCATCGACCGAGTAGCCAAGCCGATCGAGAATGCTCTGGCTGTGCTGCCCGAGTGCCGGCACAGCGTCCATTCGCGGCGTGAACGCGGCATTGCGCGCCGGTGGCAGCAGCGACGGCAACGGCCCGGCCGGGCTCTGGACTTCACGCCAGCTGTCGCGCGCCTTGAGCTGCGGATGGTCCCACACGCCCTGCATGTCGTTGACACGCGCACTGGCAATCTGCGCGTCTTCCAAACGCTGGATCACCGCCTCGGCGTCCAGCTGCGCAAAGCTATCGACAATGATCTGGCGCAGCACTTCACGGTTGGCCGAACGCTTGAAGTTGGCCGAGAAACACTCATCGGTGGCCAATTGCGGCGTGAGCAGCACCTTGTCGCAGAACGCCGCCCATTCGCGTTCGTTCTGCAAACCAAGCATCACCGTGCCGCCGTCGCCGGTGGGGAATGGCCCATACGGGTAAATCGTCGAGTGCGCCGCCCCGGCGCGCGGGGGTTGCGGCGCGCCGTCGAACGCGTAATACATCGGGTAGCCCATCCACTCCACCAGGCTTTCGAGCATGCTCACGTCGATGCGGCTGCCCTTGCCCGTTTTGCCGCGCAGCAGCAGTGCCGAGAGGATGCCGCTGTAGGCGTACATGCCCGCAGAGATATCGGCGATGGAACAACCGGCCTTGGCCATCTGGTCGTCACCGGGGCCGCCGGTCACCGACAGAAAGCCGCCCTCGCTCTGGATCAGCAAGTCATAGGCCTTTTTCTTCTCGTAAGGCCCGCCTTCGCCATAGCCGGAAATATCGCAGACGATCAGCCGTGGGAAACGCGCGTGCAGCGCTTCAAACGACAAGCCCATGCGCGCCGCCGCGCCGGGTGCGAGGTTCTGCACCAGTACGTCGGCGTCGGCCAGCAGGGTGTCGAGGATGGCGCCCGCCTCGTCCTGCTTGAGGTCCAGGGTCAGGCTTTCCTTGGAGCGGTTGGTCCACACGAAATGCGAGGCCAGGCCGCGCACGCGCTCGTCGTAACCACGCGCAAAATCACCGGCGCCAGGGCGTTCGATCTTGATGACGCGGGCGCCCAAATCGGCCAATTGACGTGTGCAGAATGGCGCGGCAATCGCGTGTTCCAGGCTGACGACAGTGATGCCGTCCAGCGGTCGTTGATTATTCATCACAAATCCTCAAAGCCAGTGGGCCATGGACGCGGCGTTACGCAGGTTCCAGGCCTTGTCGATCAGTGCATCCGCCTGGGCCGGTGAGCGGGCGCCGCTGAAGTGGGTCAGGCGCTGGAACTTGTCCGCCAGCGCCTCACGGCTCAAGGTGTTGCCCGGGTCGCCCTTGGGCTCATCAATGGCGCCGTGCAACGTACGGCCGTCGACCGTGGTGACGGTGACACGGCCCAGCCAGCGTTGCGGGTAGGCGTCGTCCACTTCAGGGTCCAGCGTCATGCTGACCTTGTCGCGAAAGCTCGCAACGGCGGGATCGGTCAGCGCCAGCTGGTGAAACTCGGTGAGCCCGGCCTTGCCATGCACGGCGATCAGGCCGAGCACCGTGCCCATGGAAAACTTGGCCTGGTGCACGGTCGCGGGCACTGCCACGCGGCCCAGGACATCAATGGCGCCCTGGTGCACACGGGTTTGCACGCGGGCGATCTGCTCAGCGCCCAGCCCTTCGCGCTTCATCAAATCCAACAGCGCATCGGCGGCAGGATGGGTGTGGCGGCACGAGGCGTGAAACTTGAACGAGGTTTCCAGCAGCGCCCAGCGCGTGCCCAGGTCGGCCGACAATTTGCTCGGCTGCGCGTCACTGGACATGCCCGCCGCCAACCCTTGGTCGCCTTCAAGAATATTGCGCGCGCCGGTCAGTCCGTCTGCGGTCAGGTACGCGGCGAGCAAGCCATCGGCGGCAGCCTTGGCGGTGTGCAGTTGCTTGGAGTCGGCGGCATCGCGCAGGAACTCCCAAAGGCCGGCGGCCTGAGTGCCGGCGCTGCCGAGCAGGTTGATGAATTGTTCTTCGTTGAAATCCAGCAGCTTGCCCACCGCAACGGCCGCCGCCAGGGTGCCGACAGTCGCCGTGGTGTGGAAGATACGGTAGTGAGAACGCCCCATGAATTCGCCGATGCGAATCCCGGCTTCATAACCGGCCACCGACGCCAGCAGCAACTCGCGGCCGGATTTGCCGAGGTCTTGCGCGGCGGCCAAGGCAGCCGGAAACACCACGGTGGCCGGGTGCAGCACCGAGCTGTTGTGCAGGTCATCCTGCTCCACCAGATGGGACGCGGCGCCGTTGACCAGCGCGGCGAAATACGCGCTGCTGCTGGCGCCACTGACGATGATCTGCGCCGGACCGCTGCTCGGGCCCATCTTTTGTGCGTAGCGCTCGAACAAAGGAATCGGGTGCGCGCCCTTGCTCGCCAATGCAGAGGCGAGCCAATCCAGGTAAAGGTCTTCGGTGCGCGCCAGCACGTTTTCGGGCAACTGTTCGTAGTTCAACTCGGCGAGGAACCGACACAGGGCTTGGGTATGGCTCATGGTCAGGCCCTCAGAAGCTGCGTGGCAGTTCGAGCAAATGCTCGGCCACGTAGGACAGGATCAGGTTGGTGGAGATCGGCGCCACCTGGTACAGGCGGGTTTCGCGGAATTTGCGCTCCACGTCGTACTCGCAGGCAAACCCGAAGCCGCCGTGAGTTTGCAGGCAGGCGTTGGCCGCTTCCCAGGACGCCTTGGCTGCCAGGTACTTGGCCATGTTGGCGCTGGCCCCGGCATTCTGGCCGCTGTCGTACTCCGCGCACGCGCGCCAGCGCATCAGGTCTGCCGCTTCGATCTCGATGTGCGCTTCGGCAATCGGGAACTGCACGCCCTGGTTCTGCCCGATAGGCCGGCCAAATACCACGCGGTCGCGGGCATAGGCGCTGGCCTTTTCGATAAACCAGCGGCCGTCGCCGATGCATTCGGCGGCAATCAGCGTGCGCTCGGCATTCAGGCCGTCGAGGATGTATTTGAAGCCCTTGCCCTCCTCGCCGATCAAGCTGCCCTTGGGCAGCTCCAGGTTGTCGAAGAACAGCTCGTTGGTTTCGTGGTTGACCATGTTGGCGATGGGCTGCACGGTCAGGCCGTTGCCGATGGCTTCGCGCAGGTCCACCAGGAAGATCGACATGCCCTCGGACTTTTTCTTCACCTCGGCCAGTGGCGTGGTGCGCGCCAGCAGGATCATCAGGTCGGAATGCTGCACGCGTGAGATCCAGACTTTCTGGCCATTGATCACGTATTTGTCGCCGCGCTGAATCGCGGTGGTCTTGATCTTGGTGGTGTCGGTGCCGGTGGTGGGCTCGGTGACACCCATCGATTGCAGACGCAGTTCGCCGCTGGCGAGCTTGGGCAGGTAGAAGCTTTTCTGCGCGTCGCTGCCATGGCGCAGCAAGGTGAACATGTTGTACATCTGGCCGTGAACCGTGCCGGAATTGCCGCCGCAGCGGTTCACCTCCTCAAGAATCACCGAGGCTTCAGCCAGGCCCAGGCCGGAGCCGCCGTATTCTTCCGGGATCATCGCCGACAGCCAGCCGGCGTCGGTCAGGGCTTTGACGAAGGCTTCGGGGAAGCCTTTTTGTTCGTCGATCCTGCGCCAGTAAGCGGCATCGAATTCGGCGCACAGGGCGCGCACGCCTTCGCGGATGGCATTGAGTTCTTCGTTGTCATTGGGGTTCATTAACGGCTCTCCGCCTGTTGTTCTGGTTTATTCGAAATGCAGTTCGGCTGTTTGCGCCACGCCCTCGGCATTGCCGGCCCACAACTGCGCCACGCCGGGTGCCGTCAGGCGCCCGCTCAGCGCAAACGGCTGCGGCGCGATCAACGGGCGCACGCCGCGATAGGCCAACCGGCGCAGGCTGGCTTGCGGATGGGCGCGGCAAAACGCGCGCAGGCTCAAGGTGGCGATCAACGGCCCATGCACCACCAGGCCCGAATAGCCTTCGGTGCCGGTGACGTAGGGGTAGTCGTAATGGATGCGGTGGCCGTTGAAGGTCACGGCGCTGTAGCGAAACAGCAGGGTTGGCGTGGGCTCGACGGTCTCCTGCCATTCACCCTGGGCCAGTGCCTCGCCGCTGCCCTGCTTGGGTGGCGTGGGTTCGCGGTAGACAATGTCCTGTTCTTCGCGAATCGCCAGGCGACCGCCCTGGGAATAGTCATGGCGCACGGTGACAAACAGCAGCGAACCGGTGCGGCCGGTCTTTTCTTCGACCTGAGTGATGGTCGATTCGCGGGTGGCCGCCTCACCGGCGCGCAAGGCGTGCAGGAACTCGATGCGCCCACCGGCCCACATGCGATTGCGGTTGTCCGCCGGCGGCAGGAAGCCGCCACGCGCCGGGTGGCCGTCGGTGCCCAGGGCCGATTCGGGCAGCGGGTCTTGAAAAAAACACCACTGCCACAACGGTGGAACGGCCTCGCCATCCTGGGGCACCGCTTCGCCGAAGGTCGCGGCAATACGCTTGAGCAGGTTGTGGCTCAGGTGGTCGTGGGCGGTTTCACTTCGGCCGATCCAATCGGTGGCGCTCATCGGGTACGCATCCTCTGGCAGTGGTGGTCTGCCCCGGATCATGCAAGCGCCTGCCCGTTCTGAGAATTTGCATTTCAATAAACCAGCGTTCGGTTATGCTGAACGCCGCTTGTCACACCTCCAGCTCCCACAATTGATCTTCACCGTTGCCGAATAGGTGTTCTGCATGCACTTCGATCTCGCCGACCTGCGCCTGTTTATCCATATCGCCGAATCCCCCAGCCTGACCCAAGGCGCGAAACGCGCGTTTCTCTCGCCCGCTGCCGCCAGTGCGCGGATCAAGGCGCTGGAAGGCCAACTCGACACGCGCCTGCTGTACCGCGACAGCCGGGGCGTGGAGATCACCCCGGCGGGCGAACGCTTGCTGCACCATGCGCGGCTGATCATGCGCCAAGTGGATTACCTCAAGAGCGAGTTCACCCAATACGGCGTGGATTCGGCCGGGCATATCCGCATCTTCGCCAACACCACGGCGGTCACCGAGTTTTTGCCGGAGGTGCTGGCGGGCTTTCTGTCCCAGCGCCCCGGCGTGACCGTCGACCTGCAAGAGCGCCTGTCCCGCGATATCGTGCGCGGTGTGCTCGATGGCACCAGCGACATGGGCATCATCGCCGGGCCGGTTGAAGCGGCAGGTTTGCAGGTGCTGCATTTCAGTACCGATGAACTGGTGCTGATGGTGCCCGTGGGTCATCCGTTGGCTGACCAGCCTTCAGTGACGCTGGAACAAACCCTCGCGTACCAACATATCGGCCTGCACGAAGGCAGCACGCTGTTAACCTTTTTGCGCGAGCACGTGGAACGGCTCGGCAAGCATTTGTCGCTGCGTATCCAGGTGTCGAGCTTTGAGGCGATCTGCCGGATGGTCGAGGCTGGCGTGGGCATCGGCATCATTCCCGAGTCTGCCGCCGTGCGGCACAGCCGGACCATGCAGTTGGTGGCGGTCAAACTGGATGAACCCTGGGCCATTCGCGAGCGCAGTATTCTGGTGCGCGAACTGGAAGCACTGCCGGGCACCATTCGGGCGCTGATTGCTACCCTGATGCCGCAAAGCGCCTAAGCTGAACAGTCACCTTGCCAGAGGAGACTGCCATGCAACTCGAAGGATCCTGCCATTGCGGTGCCGTAACGTTCAGTCTGACCAGCCAGCACCCGTACCCCTACCAGCGTTGCTACTGCTCGATCTGCCGCAAAACCCAAGGCGGCGGCGGTTATGCGATCAACCTTGCCGGTGATACGCAAAGCCTGAAGGTTCAGGGGCGCAAACAGATTTCGATCTACCACGCCAGGCTCAAGCCCGAGGGCGCCAGCCGTGCACATGCGAGCACCGCCGAACGGCATTTTTGCTCGCAATGCGGCAGCGCACTGTGGCTGTTCAGCCCGCAGTGGCCTGAGCTGATTCATCCGTTCGCCTCAGCCATCGACACGCCGTTGCCGGTGCCGCCGGAACACACGCACTTGATGCTCGGCTCCAGGGCGCCCTGGGTTGAAGTCAGCGTGCGCAAAGGCGACCTGCAGTTCGACGAATACCCCGAAGAATCCATAGCCCAATGGCACGAACGCCTCGGGTTGACCCGTTAACAGTCTTTGACCGTTTCCCGACAAAGCGCCCAAAGATTGTTGGCCCGCGCAGCCCTAGCATTCGAAGTGCATCAGGTAGATAGGTGTGCTGCTCGTTTGTACTCGGTCAAATGTGGGAGCGGGCTTGCTCGCGAAAGCGGTATGTCAGTGACACATGAGCTGACTGAACCACCGCCTTCGCGAGCAAGCCCGCTCCCACAGTTGGATCTCAGTGCATCAGGTAGATGGGTGTGCTGCTCGTTTGTACTCGGTCAAAGGTGGGAGCTGGCAAGGCCTCTCCCACATGGGCATTGCTGAATCCACGCCAAGCCTTACTCGGCATACGCCCAGGTCATTCGAAACGACGCTCCGCCCCACTCCGAATCCAGCACTTCCACTTGGCCGCCATGCCACTGGCTGACCCGTTTTACCAAGGCCAGGCCCAGGCCGAAACCGCCTGTGCGGCGGTCGCGGCTGGCGTCGAGGCGCAGGAAGGGTTCGAAGATCTTTGCCCGCCCTTCCATCGGCACACCCGGGCCGTCGTCATTGACGCGCACTTCGTAACCGCTGCCAAAACTGATCAACGACACTTCGACACGGCGCTCGGCGTAGCGAATGGCGTTGCGCAGCAGATTGATCACGGCGCGCGCCATAAAGCGCGGTTCGATTTGGATAAAGTCGACCTCACAGGTACGCAGCGACAGCTGCACACCCGCCGCCTCAGCCTCCAGGGCCACGCTGCCGATCACGCTGTCGAGCCAACTGTGGGCCTCGATGTTTTCACGGGTAACCTGGGTGGCGCCGCGCTCCAGGCTGGCGTAGGTCAACAGTTCGGAAACCATTTCCTCCAGTTCGCCCAGGTCGGCGTACATGTCGGCGATCAGCTCACGGCTCTGGCGCGGGTCGGCCTGCTGTCTGAGTTGATCAAGCTCGAACGACAAGCGCGCAATCGGCGTGCGCAGTTCGTGGGAAACGGCGTTGGTCAGTTCGCGCTGGTTGGCGATCAGGCTTTCGATGCGCTCGGCCATCTGGTTGAAGTGCCCGGCCAGCTCACGCACGGTGGAACGGCGCGGTAGCAGGATGCGCGACGCCAGGTCGTTGTCGCCAAAGCGTTGCGCAGCCAGCCGGATATGCTCCAGGTCGCGCCAGTGCGGGCGCACCCAAAAATACAGGACGATGGCCAGGCACAAGCCGAGAAAACCATAGGCCCACAGGTACAGCCACTTGGGCTCCTCCGGCAGTTTGATTTCCAGCAGTTGCGGCCCGCCGTCGATATTGGTCAGGAACTCCATGAAATCCCCGCGCACCACCAGCAAGCCATCGGCCAACAGCTGCTGTTCGCGCTCGGTAAGCGCCTGGGTGTCGCTCTGCACCAGCTTGAGGCGCAAACCATAATGAGGCTGCAGCTGGGCCAGGCGCGCCTGCCGGGCCTCGCCTTGCAAGGGCCGCAACTGCTCCACCAGGCCATAGGCCGGACCGCGCAGCGCCTCGCGGTTATAGGTTTCGTTGGCCTCGGGCAGTAACTCGTCGAAGGTGTAGTTGACCAGCCAGATCGCGCCCGCCAACCCCAGCGCCAGGATCACATACAGGCGCAGAAACAGCCGCAGCATCTAAACCTCCCACGCAAATGGATTGAACAGATAGCCCTTGCCCCAGATGGTCTTGATGCACACCGGCTCACGCGGGTTGTCATTGAGTTTGCTGCGCAGTTTGCTGATGTACACGTCGACGCTGCGGTTCAGGCCATCGAAGGCAATGCCGCGCATGCGGTTGAGAATGTCGTCGCGCGAGAGGATCTTGCCCGCGCTGCTGGCCAGCAGCCAGAGCAGTTCGAACTCCATGGTGGTGAGGTCGATCTTCTCACCGCCCAGGCTGACCACCCGGCAACTGCGGTCAATCGCCAGCCGGCCAAACTCCAGCGAGCCGCGCACGGTGGGTTCGGGCACCTGGCGACGTTGCAGCGCACGTAATCGCGCCAGCAGCACCGGAGGTTTTATGGGTTTGATGACGTAGTCGTCGGCACCGGACTCAAGGCCGAGGATATGGTCCAGGTCATCTTCCTTGGCGGTCAGGATCACGATGGGCGTGTCGGACAGGTTACGAATGCCGCGACACACGTGCAGGCCGCTCTGGCCGGGCAGCATCAGGTCGAGCACGACGATTTTCGGCTTGAAGTCGAGAAACGCCGCCAGGGCTTCGTCACCGCGGTGCACCACTCGTACCTCGAAACCGTGTTGCGACAGGAAGTGCGCGATTAGCCCTGCCAGCTTTTCATCGTCCTCAACGAGCAAGACCTTGCCCAGACCCAGGTTTTCCATAAATTCTCAGTGTGGCTGCGCGGATTGAAGTGCGGGCATTATAGGTGGCAAGCTGCTCAACAGAAGCCGCTGGCCATCAGTGGCCGACCAAGCTTCATGCTTTTAAGAGTTTTTAACAAATAGCCTGCAATCTTTAACGCCATTCACAGGGAGTTGTATGCGCAAGGATTACCTGGCGTTCTTTGTTTCGCTGTTTCTGTCGCGGCTGGCGGACCAGATTCTGTTGTTTATCGTGCCACTGATCGTGTTCCAGACCACCCAGAGTGTGTCCTGGGCCGGCCTGGCGTTTTTTGTCGAGTCACTGCCGCGTTACCTGGCCTTCCCGGTGTGTGGCGCGGTGTGCGACAAAATTTCACCAGTGCGCATCCTGCATATCAGCCAGGTTTACCGGGCGCTGGCCTGCGTGGTAGCCGTGGCCTTGTACGGCGTGTTCGACGGCATTTACTGGATCGTCATGCTCTCGGCGCTGTGCGGCGTGCTGACCACCCAGGGCATCATGGCGCGTGAAGTGTTGATGCCGCATATTTTCAAGCAGTACACCTACGCCAAGACCCTTTCCTATTCACAAATCGCCGACCAGAGTGGCCTGGTGCTCGGCCCGCTGCTGGCGGCGCTGATGCTTGAAGTATGGGCCTGGCATTGGGTGGTGCTGGGGGTTGCCGGGCTGTTTGTGCTGGCGGACCTGGCCATGCTGCTGTGGCAGCGCACCAGCGCGGTGAGCCTGCCAACCTTCGAGCAGCACCGGGACATCTGGCTGCAACCGCTGCGCATTGCCTTCGGGCATATCCGCACGCTCGCCGAATTGAAGCGGATCATCACCCTGGCGGTGGGCGTGAACCTGATTATTGGCGTGACGCTGGCCACGTCGGCGGCGATGGTCACCGGCCACTATGGCGCCGGCAAGGATACGTACGCCCTGCTGCAAGCTGCGGGCGCGGTGGTGACGATCGGGATTCTGTTTTACCTGGCGCGCGCAACCTTGCCGTTGAAGGTACTGGGCGGCCTGTCGTATTCGATGATCGGCGTGGGTGCGCTGATCACGGCCATCAGCCCCAACGTGTGGGCCTACACCTTCGGGTTCCTGCTGATCACCGGCTTCGACAAGATGTTTAACCTGTACCTGCGCAGCACCCGTCAGCGCGTGATTCCGGTACAGGATTTTGGCAAAACCGTGGGCGTGATCACGCTGCTCAACAACCTGTCGCAGCCGTTGGCGGGTTTGTTGATTGGCGTGCTGGCGGCGCCGCTGGGCACACAAACGGTGATCCTGCTGCTGACCGGGATCACCGCACTGCTGGGCGTGGCCGTCGCCTCAGGCTGGCACGCCACTGTGAAAGCGGAACTCGATGTCGGGTGATTCGATCAGTTCCTGCTCGGTCGCCCTGACCCGCTCGATCACCTGGGCGATGTCTTTGGCGTCGCCATACTGGTAGGCCAGTTTCAAGTAACCCTGGAAGTGCCGCGCCTCGCTTTTGAGCAGACCGAAATAGAACTTGCCGAGTTCTTCGTCCAAATGCGGCACCAGCGCTTCGAAACGCTCGCAACTGCGCGCTTCAATGAAGGCGCCGACCACCAGGGTGTCCACCAGTTTGACCGGTTCATGGCTGCGCACCACTTTGCGCAAACCCGAGGCATAACGGCCGGCGTGCAGTTGGCGCAGCTCGACTTTGCGCTTTTTGATCAGGCGCATGACTTGCTCGTGGTGCACCAGCTCTTCGCGCGCCAAGCGCGACATCATATTGATCAGGTCAACATGCGCGTGGTACTTGGCAATCAGGCTCAAGGCGGTGCTGGCGGCTTTGAATTCGCAGTTCTTGTGGTCGATCAGCAGGGTTGCCTGATCGGCCAAGGCAGCCTGGACCCAGGCGTCGGGGGTGCGGCAGCCGAGGAATTCGTGGATTTCGGGCAGGTTCATCGGGCTCACTGGCAAAAGGATCACAAAAGGGCGCCGATTATACCGACCCCGCCGCAGACCACCAGCCACTGGCTTTGATGTGCATCAACATGACGTCTGGCGGGCAGCAACTATAGTTGTGCAAGGCCCCTTTTTTGCGTCTCTGGAGATCCGTCCATGCAAGCTATCCGCAGCATCCTGGTGGTCATCGAGCCCGAGCACTCGGAAAGCCTGGCGCTCAAGCGCGCCAAGCTGATCGCCGGGGTCACCGGCGCGCACCTGCATCTGCTGGTCTGCGACAAGAAACATGAGCATTCGGCGCTGCTGAGCCTGCTCAAGTCCGGCCTGCATGAAGACGGCTACAGCGTGACCACCGAGCAGGCGTGGAATGAGAGCCTGCATGAAACCATCATCGATGTGCAGCAAGCCGAGGGCTGTGGGCTGGTGATCAAGCAGCACTTCGCCGACAGCCCGCTGAAAAAGGCCTTGTTGACGCCGGCCGACTGGAAGCTGCTGCGCTATTGCCCAACGCCTGTGCTGCTGGTGAAAACCTCGACGCCGTGGGCCGACAAGGTGGTGCTGGCGGCAATCGATGTGGGCAACCACGACAGTGAACATCTGGCGCTGCACAACACCATCATTGATCACGGCTTCGAAATTGCGAGCCTGGCCAAGGCGCAATTGCACGTGATCAGCGCCCATCCCTCGCCGATGCTGTCGGCCAGTGACCCGACGTTTCAGCTCAAGGAAACCATCGAGGCGCGCTATCGCGAGCAGTGCAAGGCGTTCCAGGCCGAGTTCGATATCGACGACACCCATCTGCACATCGAAGAAGGCCCGGCGGATGTGCTGATTCCTCATGCGGCGCATAAGTGGCAGGCGGCGGTGACGATTATCGGCACCGTGGCGCGCACGGGGATTTCCGGGGCGCTTATTGGCAATACGGCGGAAGTGGTGCTGGATGCGGTGGAAAGCGATGTGCTGGTGCTCAAGCCGCAGGAACTGATGGATCACCTGGAAGAACTGGCGACCAAGGCCTGACCCACTGAAAATCCCTTGTGGTAGCGGGCTTGCTCGCGAAAGCGGCGGATCAGTCAATTAATTGATTGGCTGACACTCCCTCTTCGCGAGCAAGCCCGCTCCCACATTTTCGCTGTGTGGTGTCAGCCAGCAAATGCATCGTTGAGGAAACCCGGGGCGATATAGCGCTGGTAGTGCGCCTCCGAGAGGATAAAAAACTCCCGATCAATCGCATCGCGCAGCTCCGGCAACGCCCAGTCGCGAAACTCTGGCAGCAGCACCATGCCATAGGCTTCCAGGTTGGAAATCACCCGCGCGCCACGGGCGATCAATTGGTAGGCCCAACAGTACTCGGACTGGTGCGGCACAAAGCGAATCTTGCGCTGCTCCAACTGCCCGCGCAGCATCTTGGGGTCGAACACTTCGAGTTTACCGGCCATCACTTGCACCAGCAGTTGCTCGAGCCGCAGCCAGACCGCGCGTTTTTCTTCCTCGTTATAGCCATTCCACAGGATCACTTCGTGGTGGAAGCGCTTGCAGCCACGGCACACGAGGTCGCCGTAAACCGTGGAGCACAGGCCGACGCAGGGGGTCTTGATGGTTTGGTTGGGCATAGGCAACGACACACAAATCCGCGAAACAATGCCGCATGTTAGCCCTTTGTCTAAGGTTGATCACCCAGCAAACTTGGTTAGGCAACTTACCTTTAGATTTTTTTTGCCGTAGAATCATCCGGCCTTGTAAGGCGCCAATAATCCGCTGGAAGCTGTTTTCAAAGCGTCACGAGCACAGTCGTTCCTTCAGAACGGTGTTGGCGATGGTTATTACCCGGTAGGTAAATGCCAGCGCCAACCCTCATCAGCTCCGTTCTGCAGGCGTAAAACTTTGAAAGCAGCTTCTGTGAGGAATGCCGGCAGCGCTGGCTTTGCGGCCCAAAAAGCCCCCGAGCGCATGCGTGCCGTTCATTTCTGGATGAGCGTCCCGTGGGACCACTGATGAGGGTAATAACTGTGCTTGAAGCCTACCGCAAACATATCGAAGAGCGTGCAGCACTGGGTATCGTTCCCCAGCCGCTTAACGCCGAACAAACCGCAGGCCTGGTCGAGCTGCTGAAAAATCCCCCGGCTGGCGAAGAAGAATTCCTCGTTGACCTGATCACCAACCGCATTCCACCAGGCGTTGACGAAGCTGCCTACGTCAAGGCCGGTTTCCTGTCTGCCCTGGCCAAGGGCGAAGCCACTTCTCCCCTGATCGACAAAAAACGCGCGGTTGAACTGCTTGGCACCATGCAAGGCGGCTACAACATCGTGACGTTGGTCGAGCTGCTGGACGACGCCGAGTTGGCGCCTGTCGCTGCCGCCCAACTCAAGCACACCCTGCTGATGTTCGATGCGTTCCACGACGTGGCTGAAAAAGCCAAGAACGGCAACGAGCACGCCAAAGCCGTGCTGCAATCCTGGGCTGATGGCGAGTGGTTCAAGAACCGCCCTACCCTGGCCGACAAGATCAGCCTGCGCGTGTTCAAGGTCACCGGCGAAACCAACACCGACGACCTGTCCCCTGCCCCGGACGCCTGGTCCCGCCCTGACATCCCGCTGCACGCCCTGGCCATGCTGAAAATGGCTCGCGAAGGCATCGTGCCGGACGAGCAAGGCAAGACCGGTCCGATGAAGCAGATCGAAGAGATGCGTGGCCAAGGCTTCCCGATCGCCTACGTCGGTGATGTGGTCGGTACCGGTTCGTCGCGTAAATCGGCGACCAACTCCGTACTGTGGTTCTTCGGC
Organism: Pseudomonas sp. TREG-RG-20F-10-E-6-01; assembly: GCF_022662455.1. Classification (NCBI taxonomy): domain Bacteria; kingdom Pseudomonadati; phylum Pseudomonadota; class Gammaproteobacteria; order Pseudomonadales; family Pseudomonadaceae; genus Pseudomonas; species Pseudomonas sp. TREG-RG-20F-10-E-6-01. The sequence continues at coordinate 194,991 of NZ_JAKNQP010000004.1, forward strand.
GACGACGTTCCTTACGTGCCAAACAAGCGCGCTGGCGGCTTCTGCTTCGGCAGCAAGATCGCTCCCATCTTCTACAACACCATGGAAGATGCCGGCGCACTGCCAATCGAGTTCGACGTCACCAACATGAACATGGGCGACGTGATCGACCTGTACCCGCATGCTGGCAAAGTTTGCAAACACGGCACCGATGAAGTCCTGACCACCTTCGAAATGAAGACGCCGGTGCTGTTGGATGAAGTCCGTGCCGGCGGCCGTATCCCGCTGATCATCGGCCGTGGCCTGACCGAGAAGGCACGCGCCGAACTCGGCCTGCCGCCTTCGACCCTGTTCAAGCTGCCGGAAGCGCCGGCTGAAAGCGACAAGGGCTTCACCCTGGCGCAAAAAATGGTCGGTCGCGCCTGCGGTCTGGCAGAAGGCAAAGGCGTTCGTCCTGGCACCTACTGCGAACCGAAGATGACCACCGTGGGCTCCCAGGACACCACCGGTCCCATGACCCGTGATGAACTCAAAGACCTGGCGTGCCTGGGCTTCTCGACCGATCTGGTGATGCAGTCGTTCTGCCACACCGCGGCTTACCCCAAGCCGATCGACGTGACCACCCACCACACCCTGCCTGACTTCATCATGACCCGTGGCGGTGTATCGCTGCGTCCAGGCGACGGCATCATCCACAGCTGGCTGAACCGCATGCTGCTGCCGGACACCGTCGGCACCGGTGGCGACTCCCACACCCGTTTCCCGATGGGCATCTCGTTCCCGGCCGGTTCCGGTCTGGTCGCGTTCGCCGCAGCCACTGGCGTCATGCCGCTGGACATGCCGGAATCGATCCTGGTGCGCTTCAAAGGCAAAATGCAACCAGGCATCACCCTGCGTGACCTGGTTCACGCCATTCCTTACTACGCGATCCAGGCTGGCCTGTTGACCGTAGAGAAGAAAGGCAAGAAGAACGCCTTCTCCGGTCGCATCCTGGAGATCGAAGGCCTGAACGACCTGACGCTGGAACAGGCTTTCGAGCTGTCCGACGCCTCGGCCGAACGTTCGGCTGCCGGTTGCACCATCAAGCTGTCGAAAGACTCCGTCACCGAGTACCTGAACTCCAACATCACCCTGCTGCGCTGGATGATCGGCGAAGGCTACGGCGATGCACGTACCCTGGAACGTCGCGCCCAAGCGATGGAAGCCTGGGTTGCCAACCCTGAGCTGATGGAAGCCGATGCCGACGCGGAATACGCCGAAATCATCGAAATCGACCTGGCTGAAATCAACGAGCCGATCCTCTGCGCACCCAACGACCCGGACGATGCCCGTCTGTTGTCCAGCGTTGCCGGCGAGAAGATCGACGAAGTGTTCATCGGTTCGTGCATGACCAACATCGGTCACTTCCGCGCGGCCGGTAAGTTGCTGGAACAGGTCAAGGGTCAGCTGCCAACCCGTCTGTGGCTGTCGCCGCCGACCAAGATGGACGCTCACCAACTGACCGAAGAAGGCTACTACGGCATCTACGGCAAGGCTGGCGCGCGCATGGAAATGCCGGGCTGCTCGCTGTGCATGGGTAACCAGGCACGCGTAGAACCGAACTCGACCGTTGTGTCGACTTCGACCCGTAACTTCCCGAACCGTCTGGGTGATGGTGCCAACGTCTACCTGGCCTCGGCTGAGCTGGCGGCAGTGGCCTCCACCCTGGGTCGCCTGCCGACCGTCGAAGAGTACATGGGCTACGCGGCCAAACTGGACACCATGGCCAGTGACGTTTACCGCTACCTGAACTTCGACCAGATCGCCGAGTTCCGCAAAATCGCAGCAAGCGCCAACATCCCGGTGATTCAAGCCTAAGGTGTGTTGACATAAAGGACGCCGCGTATCGCAAGGTACGCGGCGTTTTTTTATGCCTGGAATACAACCTCGACACCACCACAAAATACCTGTGGGAGCTGGCTTGCCTGCGATAGCTGTCCGTCAGTTGATGCATCTTTGGCTGACCTACCGCTATCGCAGGCAAGCCAGCTCCCACAGCTGACGTGTTGCACACTCAGGACTGGTGCCGCAGCGCCAACTGCACCGCACCGTCAACGCTCAAGCCACTGAGCAAGACCTGTGGCGCAAGCGCCTCCGGCAAGGCTTGCAGCACGTCCAACGCCTCATGCCGCACGCGCGCCAGCACCAAGCGCTTGCCCTCCCCGCGCACCTGCGCGAAAAACGCCGCCAGCGCCTCGATACTGGTGCCATCCAGATCCGGAGATTCTTCCAGGCTCAGCACCACCGCCTCCACCGGCGACTGGCGCATCAGGCGCAACGCCGCGCCCAGAATGCGTTCGGCATTGGCAAAAAACAGCGCCTCACTGGGCCGTACGATCAACAGGCCCGGCACTTCCACCGCATCGGCGTGGTGTTGACGATCGACAAAATCATGGCTGTCACCCAAGCGCCCCAGCACCTGGATATCAGCCGATGACATCTGGCGCAGCATCAGCACCACGCTGATCGCTACCGACACCAGCAAGCCATCCAGCACGCCTAGCACCAGCACTGCCGCCACGGCACAGATCACCAGCAGACGATCGCGCCGCCAGAGAAAGTAACGCCCCAGCGGCTGCAGGCTCAAGCCACGGCCCAGTGCGTAGATGACGATGGCGGCAAGCACCGGTTCCGGGGTCAGCGCGACATAGGGCAGCACGGTCAGCACGATCAACAGCACCACCAGCGCGGCAACGATTCCGGCCAGGCGTGAACCGGCACCGGCGGCCTCATTGGCCGAGGTTGCGGAATAGCCGGCACCGGCCGGCATGCCGTGAAACAGCCCGGAGATCAGGTTGGCCGCACCCAGCGCAAGCAAGTCGCGGTTGGATGTCACGCGGTCGCCGTGTTTAAGCGCGAACGAGCTGATAGAGCCATAGGACTCCGCATACAGGATCATGACCAAGGCAAACGCCAGCTCACCCAGGCGCAGCCAATCGGCGAATGGCAGCACCGGCAAATGCCCGAACTCCAAGCGCAAGTCGATCAGACCGATCAACGCCACGCCGTGGGCCTGTAAATCCAGGTACTGCCCGGCAACAATGCCCAGGATCACCACCAGCAGCCCGCCCGGCAGGCGCGGAATCCGCGCGCACAACCAAAGCACTCCCAACGCAATCGCCGCGACCAGCGCCGCCGGCCAGTTCCACCGGGGCAGCTGCTCCATCAGTTGCGGCAGGAAGCGGATCAAGTTGTTGTCGGTCAAGTGCACACCGACCACGTTGGCCAGCTGCTTGAGAATGATGGTCAGCGCCAAGCCGAAGGCAAACCCGCGCAACACCGGTTTAGCGATAAACGAAGTAACACCGCCAAGCTTGAACAGCCCGGCCAGCAAGAACAACACCCCGGTGATCAACACCAACCCGAACGCCAGCGCCAGCCTCAGCGCCGAGTCACCGCCCGCCAGGCTGGCAGTGGCGGCGGCCAGTACTGCTGCCGAAGACGAGGTGGCCGAGACAATCGCAAAGCGGCTGGTACCGAACATGCCGTAACACACCAGCCCGGCAAACAGCGCAATCACCCCGGCCTGGGGCGGCAGCGCAGCGATGCTGGAATAGGCCACAGCCTCCGGCAGCAGCAAACCGGCAATGGATAACCCGGCGAGCAGGTCCTGGGTACGACTGGACGACGTCACATCAATTGCAGTTTTCAATCAGCCCATCCTGGCAAATAAAACCTGCGTCAGCTTAGCCTCCATTGCCCGTCAGCGGTTGAGCCAGGACAGGGTTTCCAGGCACAAAAAAAAGCCGATTCACGCAATGTGCGAATCGGCCTTGGGGTGTACAGCTCGGTGTCAGGACAGCAGCGAGTAAACCAACGCGGTAATCGCGACCAGGCCTACAGCAGTGACAAACACGTTGGACGCCTGCCCGCGGTACTTGGCCATGGCCGGTACCTTGCGGATCGCATACATCGGCATCAGGAACAGGATCGACGCAATGATCGGCCCGCCCAGCGTCTCGATCATGCCGAGGATGCTCGGGTTCAGCGTGGCGACGAGCCAGCACACCACCAGCATGAAGGCGGCGGTCATGCGGTCCAGGGACTTGGCCGCCGGGCGGCGACCGGTCTTGAGCACCAGGCCTTTGAGGCCTTCGCTGGCGCCGATGTAGTGGCCCAGGAACGACTTGGCAATCGCCACGAACGCAATCAACGGCGCGGCGAAGGCGATGGTCGGGTTGTCGAAGTGGTTGGCCAGGTACGACAGGATCGACAGGTTCTGTGCTTTCGCTTCGGCCAATTGCGCCGGCGTCAGGGTCAGCACACAGCTGAACACGAAGAACAGCACCATCACCACCATCAACAGGTGCGCGCGGCACAGGATCTGCGAGCTGCGCTCATCCGCGTTGGCGCCGTACTGGCGCTTCTGGTCCACCGCAAAGGCCGAGATGATCGGCGAATGGTTGAACGAGAACACCATCACCGGAATCGCCAGCCACAGCGTGTTGAGCAACGCCGACGGCGCCGGGACTTCACGGGCGGTGCTGAGAATGCCGCCGGTCCAGTGCGGGATCAGGTACACGGCCAGAAACAGCAACGCGACGATAAACGGATACACCATCAGGCTCATGGCCTTGACGATCACCTGCTCGCCGCAGCGCACCACGGCCAACAGGCCGAGGATCAGCACAAACGCCAGGATCGCGCGCGGCGGCGGCATGATGTGCAGTTGGTGTTCCATGAAGCTGCTGACCGTGTTGGTCAGGGCCACGCTGTAGATCAGCAGGATCGGGAAGATGGCGAAGAAGTACAGCAAAGTGATCAGTGCACCGGCCTTGAGACCGAAATGCTCTTCGACCACGTCGGTAATGTCAGAACCTTCACGGCCGGACAGGACGAAACGGGTCAGGCCACGGTGGGCAAAGAACGTCATCGGGAATGCCAGCAGTGCCAGGATCACCAGCGGCCAGAAGCCACCAAGACCTGCGTTGATGGGCAAAAACAAAGTACCGGCGCCGATGGCGGTGCCGAACAGCCCGAGCATCCAGGTGGTGTCCTGGCGGCTCCAGCCTGTGAGGGTTGCAGGTGTCGTTGCATAGCGTTCGTCGACGCTATTGGCCTGATCATTCATCCGGTCGGATCTCCGCATTTCCACAGCCGGGACGAGTCAGAAAAACCTGACAGGCAGCGCCCCGACCATAACAAGCGCGCGATTGTCCGGGATTCTCCTGAATAAGCAAAGACTTAGCTGAGGAACGGTGCCCCGGTGCAGATCAGTCGGGGTCGCTGCAGGCAGCGGTTCCAGAGGGCTGCAGCAGCGTCGAAGTAATACATGCCCAAACAAATCTATTTTGGAATCGCGGGCTTTGCTGTACTTTTCAGGCAATGCCCGCCTTTATTCTGAGAGCCCTGTCATGCCTCGCGTGTCCCGCAAACAAGCCGAACTCAACCGTGAAATCATCGTGGAGGCCGCCACGCACCTGTTTCGTGAGCGCGGGCTGCATGGCATCAGCCTGGCGGACGTGATGGCCGCCGCCGGCCTGACCCATGGTGGTTTCTACGGGCACTTTGCGTCCAAGGAAGCCCTGGCCACCGAGGCTTGCCAGCAGGCCTTTGAGCATTCGAACCAGGGCTGGCAGGAAAAAATCGAGCGCAGTGAAGACCCGCAATCGGCATGCGAAACCATCTTGCGCCACTACTTTTCGGCCACCCACCGCGACAATCCCGGCGACGGCTGCCCGATATCGGCCTTTACTCCGGACATGTGCCATGAGCCCGCCAACACGCAATTACAGCGCACCTTCGTCGCCGGTGTTGAACGGTCGCTGGAGATCTTTGCGCAGTTGCAGGCTCAAGACCGTCAGGCCATGCTGGCCAACTACGCGATGATGATCGGCGCCGTCACGCTCGCTCGTGCGACACGCGGCAGTAGCCTGTCAGACGAATTCCTGGAGGCTGCACGAAATACGCTGCTACCCGAGGCGAAATCGGACGCGCCCGTTGACAGCCCTGCGCCCGTCCCAGCATGATCGGGCCATGAAGCCTATTGCGCTGCACCTCACCCGCACCACCACCACGACCGCTAATGGCGGGTCGTGCGGTGGCTGTGGGTGCTTGAACTAAAACACCCCGGATTCAACCCAAGGCCCCGCCAGCAATGGACGGGGCCTTTTTATTGCCCCGCCATCTGGCCACTGCAAGGAGCAAGACCATGGCAAACGCCCTGCTGATCATCGATATGCAAAACGGCTTGTACGACGGGCCCGACAAGCCCTTCGAGCGCGAACGGGTGCTGGGCACCATCAATCAACTCATTCAACGCGCGCGCAGCGCCCACGCGCCGATCTTCGTGGCCCAACACACCGGTCCCTCAGGCTCTGCGATAGAAGCCGGCAGCCCGTTGTGGCAGTTGTGGCCGGGCCTGCAGGTCGACGCCGCTCGCGACCATGTCTTCAACAAGACCCGCCCCAGCTGTTTCCTGGGAACTGATCTGGCGCAGCAACTGGCGGTGGCGCAAGTCGATGAACTGGTGATTGTGGGGATGAAAACCCAGTTCTGCATCGACACTACCTGCCGAGTCGCAGTCGAGCTTGGGTTCTCGGTGACTTTGCCCGAGGACGGCCATACCTGCATGAACACCAACGCGTTGTCTGCCGAGGCGATCATCGAGCATCACAACGAAACCCTGGCCGGGGCGTTTGTGAAACGGGTGAAAGCGCACAGCATCACGTTCTAACGGCGTCTATGCGGGATTTTTCTGGCGGAACAAAACGTTCTGTCTTACAAATCCCGCATACTCACTCTTCAAACCCTTCAGGAAGCGCCTTCCGATGTCCACCACTGTTCTGGTCCTGGTTGAAACCATCAACGAATACCTGCAAATCATCGAGAGCAACGACTTTCACGTGATTCTGGCGCCGACGCCGGCCGAACGCGCCCAGGCGATCAAGGCGCATGGCGGGCAGATCAAGGCCGTGCTGACCCGTGGCCCGCTGGGGCTGTATGCGGAGGAAATCGCCGCATTGCCCTTGCTCGAGATCATCTGCGTGATCGGTGCCGGTTACGAGCATGTGGACCTGCAGGCGGCGAGCAATCGCGGGATCGTCGTCACCAACGGCGCCGGGGTGAATGCGCCGTCGGTGGCCGACCACGCCATGGCATTGCTGCTGTCGCTGGTGCGCGGCGTCCCCCAGACCGACGCGGCCGTGCGGCGCGGCGAATGGCCGAAGGTGATGCGCCCGTCCCTGGGCGGCAAGCAGCTGGGGATTCTCGGGCTCGGCGCCGTTGGCATGGAGATCGCCAGGCGCGCGGCGCTCGGGTTCGGCATGGAGGTGAGTTATCACAACCGCCAGCCCCGCGATGACGTGGACTACACCTATTGCGCCACCGCCGTTGAGCTGGCGCGCACCTCGGATTTCCTGATCCTGGCCACCCCCGGCGGTGCAAGCACCCGTCACCTGATTGATCGCCACGCCCTGGATGCGCTGGGACCGAACGGCTACCTGGTGAACATCGGACGCGGCAGCGTGGTAGTCACGGCAGACCTGGTGGCCGCTCTTGAGCAACGGCGTATCGGCGGCGCGGCACTGGATGTGTTCGACGACGAGCCCAAAGTGCCGGACGCCCTCAAGCGCCTGAGCAATACCGTACTCACCTCCCACGTGGCTGGCCTCTCTCCCGAAGCCGCCCACGATACGGTGCAGCGTGTGGCCGACAACCTGGTGGAATACTTTGCCGGCCGCCCAGTGCTTACACCGGTGACGCTGCCGCCACGCAACTAGTAGCGAATAGCCAGTGCCGACGTAAAACCTGACTACACTGCTGTGCGGGGATGCTCAGGACGTCGGTGCATGACCGACGAAGGAACGCAGAATGTTTGGCCATGGACTCGGCCCGGCCCGCCAGCGCGGCGCCATCGGTTTGATCGGCGCGATGACCCTTGGGATTGCGCTGTTGTTTCTATTGCTGGTGGTCGACAGCGGTCGCTTGTACCTGGAGAAGCGCAAGTTACAGCGGGTGGTCGACACAGCGGCGCTCGAAGCGGTCAGCCGCAGCGGCACGTGCGCGGCGCCCACTAACAATGCGGCCCAGTTTGCGACTCAAAGCGCAGCGCGCAACCACTTCACTGTCGACGACAATCGCACGCTGGCCGTTGCCTGCGGCACCCTGGCCACCGGTGCCGACTTCATGCGCACCTTCAGCGCCGACCCTGCCAAAACCGAGGCCATCCGGGTCATCGCCACCCACCGTGTGCACACCAGCCTCGCCCATGGCTTACTCACGCTGTTCTCGGCTCAACCCCTCAACATGATGACGCTCTTGAGCGCGACCGCGGTCGCCGCCGCGCCAACCCCAACGGTGGCGTCACTCACCGTACGCAGCACCTTGTTGACCGTCGACAGCACCAAGTCCGTGGCCCTCAACGCCTTGATCGGCGGCTTGCTGGGCGGCAAGTTGCAGCTCGACGCGGTGGGCTGGAACGGTTTGATCAACACCGATATCAGTTTGCTCAAGTACCTGGATGCCCTGGCGATCCGCTTGAACGTCAGCGCCGGCAATTACGATCAGTTGCTCAAGACCGACGCCACCGTCGGCCAACTGGTCCAGGCCGCCATCGACGTCCTCAAACTCGGTGGCGATGCGGTCACCCTCGTCATCAACAACCTCGAAGCCATCAAGCTGATTGCGCCGGGCACGCAAATCCTGCACTTGGGCGACCTGATCAACATCCAGAACGGCACGGACAAAAGTGCACTGGATGTGAAACTGCAGCTGTTCAACCTGATCCAGGGCCTTGTGCAGTTGTCGAACAAGGCCAGCGCCGTTGCCGTTGAGCTGCCGGTGGATGTGCTGGGGCTGCTCGGCGTCACCGTCTCGACCAAAGTGATCGAGCCTGGGCAACTCTCAAGCATCGGCGACCCGAAGAACATCGCCACGCAGCCCATTTATGTGCGAACCGCGCAAGTGCGCACCTTGATTTCGGTCAAGCTGCCGATCGTCACGCTGGTCAATAACGCGCTGGGAGGCCTGGTGCAGGCGCTCAATGAAGTGCTGAGCGGCTTGTTGGGGCTGCTTGACCCCAATTGTTGCCTGGTCACCAGCCTTGAGATCGGCGACACACTCGACATTGCCCTGGAGGCCGCGGGTGGCAGCGCCAAGGTTACGGATTACAGTTGCGACAGTGGCAAAAAATCATTGTCGGTGCTTGGCGAAACCTCGGCCCTGCACGCGATGATCGGCCAGGTTGACCCCAAAAACCTGTTTTCATCCACCCAAACGCTGCACGTCGACGAGTACCCGGTGGTGGACATCGGTACCAAGACCTGCAAGCGCGGCACCGGCGTCTGTAGCGACCGGCAAGCCTTCGCGGCAGGCGGGCTGGGCGTGCGCGTCGACAGCGATGTGGCCCGGACCGAACGCGCGCACACCTACACCAACCCGCCGGCGGTCAATCTGCCCCCCGCGTATTATCAATTCGCCGCCTCGAACGTCGTCAGCAGCCTCAAGGAAACACTCACCGGCATCCAACTGATCAACCACCCGCCAAAAATCGCCAGCCTGTTGGGCGCTGTGCTGGGCCTGGTCACGGGCCTGCTCAATGGCTTGCTTTCATTGCTTGGGGGCGTGATTGGCGGGGTACTTGGCCCGCTTCTCGATCCCATCGTCAATAACCTGCTCGCCGGCCTTGGCATTGACCTGGCAAAAGTCGAAATCGGTGCCAACCTGTCCTGCAACCCCGGTGGCCGGGCGATGCTGGTGATTTGAGCGCATCAGGCCCGCTGATCATCATCCAACACGCTAACCTATTAAGCCGCCCCGACCTTGTCGCTGGGCGGCGGTGCGCATTAGATTAGCCAATAGTCCAAGGCCTTTAGAATAAGCAGAAGGGATAAGCATGGCGCTTAACGACCAATCGACTCAGATTCGCCCAGGCGAAGAACTTGATGCCAGCCTCATCGATCCCTACCTCAAGGCGCATATTGCGGGCCTGCACGGCGCGGTCAAGATCAGCCAGTTCCCCGGTGGCGCGTCCAACCTGACTTACTTGCTCGAATACCCGGACCGGGAATTCGTGCTGCGCCGCCCGCCCTTTGGCCACAAGGCCAAGTCCGCCCACGACATGGGCCGCGAATACCGCATTCTCAACCAGTTGAAAGATGGCTTCCCGTACTGCCCCAAGGCCTATGTGCATTGCACCGATGAGTCGGTGATCGGCGCCGAGTTCTATGTGATGGAGCGCGTCAACGGCATCATCCTGCGCTCCGACCTGCCGGCCGAACTGGGCCTGGACGCCACCAAGACCGAGGCGCTGTGCAAAAGCTTTATCGACAAGTTCGTCGAACTGCACCAGGTGGATTACGCGGCCTGCGGCCTGGCTGACCTGGGCAAGCCTGAAGGGTATGTAGAGCGTCAGATTCGCGGCTGGAGTGATCGCTACGAGAAAGCCCTGACCCCAGATGCCCCGAGCTGGGAGAAAGTGCGCGCCTGGCTCAACGACAAGATGCCGGCCGACCATCCGACCTCCAGCATCGTGCACAACGACTACCGCTTCGACAACGTGATCCTCGACCCGCAAAACCCGATGCAGATCATTGGTGTGCTGGACTGGGAACTCACCACCCTGGGCGACCCGCTGATGGACTTGGGCAACACCCTCGCCTACTGGATCGAAGCCGCCGACCCGGCACCGGTGCAACTGATGCGTCGCCAGCCAAGCAACGCCCCCGGCATGCTGACCCGCCGCCAGTTCGTCGATTATTACGCCGAGCGCTCGGGCCTCCAGATCGACAATTTCGATTTCTACTACACCTATGGCCTGTTCCGCCTGGCCGGCATCGTGCAACAGATCTACTACCGCTTCTTCCACGGCCAGACCCAGGACAAACGCTTTGCGCAGTTCATCCACATGAACACGCTGCTGGAGCAAATGAGCCTGAACGTCATCGCCAAATCAGCCCTCTGACTGCAAGAACAAGGAACCCTTCATGTCCAAGACCCACCTGTTCGACCTCGACGGCAAGATTGCTTTTGTGTCCGGCGCCAGCCGCGGTATCGGTGAAGCCATCGCCAAGTTGCTGGCCCAGCAAGGCGCCCACGTGATCGTCTCCAGCCGCAAGCTGGAAGGCTGCCAGCACGTGGCAGATGCAATCATCGCCGACGGCGGCAAAGCCACGGCCGTGGCCTGCCACATTGGTGAAATGGAGCAGATCACCCAGGTGTTTGCCGGTATCCGTGAACAGTTCGGCCGCCTGGATATTCTGGTCAACAACGCCGCCACCAACCCGCAGTTCTGCAACGTGCTGGACACCGACCTCGGCGCCTTCCAGAAGACTGTGGACGTAAACATTCGCGGCTACTTCTTCATGTCGGTGGAAGCCGGCAAGCTGATGCGCGAGAACGGGGGCGGCAGCATCATCAACGTGGCCTCGATCAACGGCATTTCCCCTGGCGTGTTCCAGGGCATCTACTCGGTGACCAAGGCCGCCGTGATCAACATGACCAAAGTGTTCGCCAAGGAATGCGCAGCGTTCGGCATTCGTTGCAACGCCCTGCTGCCAGGCCTGACCGACACCAAGTTCGCCTCGGCGCTGGTGAAGAACGATTCGATCCTGAAAATGGCGCTGGCGCAGATCCCGCTCAAACGCGTGGCCGACCCGAGCGAAATGGCCGGCGCGGTGCTGTTTCTGGCCAGCGACGCCTCCAGCTACACCACCGGCGTGTCACTGAACGTGGACGGCGGTTTCCTGTCCTGATCATGCATTCGGCGGTTGCTGGCGAAAGCTCACCGCCAGGCGGTTCCAGCCACTGATGCTGGACACCGCCATGGTCAGGTCCACCAATTCCTGCTCGCTGAACTCCACGCGCACTGCCGTGTAGAGTTCATCCGAGACACTTGATGTCGGCAGCGTCGCCACCGACTCGCTCCAGGCCAACGCGGCCTTTTCCCGCGCGCTGAAAAACGGCGAATCACGCCATACGCACAGTGCAAACAGGCGTCGCTCACTCTCACCACGCTGGCGCGCTGCCATCGAATGCATGTCGGTGCAAAACCCGCAGTGGTTGAGCTGCGAGACGCGGATCTTGATCAACTCCAGCAGCGGTTTTTCGATGGACAGTTCAAAGGTCGCCGCCTCCAGCATCAACATGCCTTTAAGCGCTTGCGGTGAGGCGGTGTAGTAATCCAGACGGCGTTCCATGGGCGGTTCTCGGGCGGGCAAGTCAGTGTGCGCTAGCCTAGAGCCCCCGTTCCATAAGCCCTATAGCCAATCGGGCGGTTTATGCGCAGACCATTTTGAGCGCGCTACGCGAGCGAGTAGTCTTGGCCCAGAGCGAATGCCTTGGGATGAAACATGGAACTGCACGTGGTGATCAACGGCCGCAAAGACCTGGCCGAACAGCTGTACCGGCAGTTGCGTGAAGCCATTGCGTCCGGACGCCTGGCGGTCGGCGCGCAGCTGCCGCCCAGCCGCTTGTTGGCCGAGCAAATCGGCGTGTCGCGCAAAACCGTGTCGGACACCTACGCCACCCTGACATACGAAGGCCTGCTGGTGGGCAAGACCGGCCGCGGAACCTTCGTCAACGCCCATACGGTGCAAACCGAACGCGTGCAAACCGCCGCCGACCTGGCTTGTGCCGCCAACCTGGGCAAATGGGCGGCGCTGCCCTCGCCCATGCGCCATCCCACGCGCGACAGCACCCTGCGCTATGAATTTATCGGAGGCGCCACCACCCGCAATCAGTTCCCCCAGGATGAATGGCGGCGCTGTACCCAGGATGCGTTACGGCGTATCGCCCGAGACAGCGGCTTTTACAGTCAACCGGAAGGTTTGCCCGCGCTGCGTGAGGCCATCGCCGGGCACGTCGCGTTTTCGCGCGGGGTGAAATGCCGCGCCGACGACATTGTGGTCACCAATGGCGCGCAGCAGGCGCTGGACCTGATCGCCCGCGTGGTGCTCGAACCGGGCACCACGGTCGCCATGGAAGACCCCGGCTACAGCCCGGCGCGCCAGCTGTTCATGGCCATGGGCGCGCACGTTGCCGGCGTGCCGGTCGACGCCCAAGGCATTCAGGTCGACCTGATCCCGGACGGCACACGGCTGATCTACGTGACCCCGTCCCACCAATTCCCTTTGGGCATGCCCATGAGCCTGGCGCGCCGCGAAGCCTTGCTGGCGCGCGCGTTCGAGCTGGGCGCGATCATCATTGAAGACGACTACGACAGCGAATTCCGCTACGAAGGCCGCCCCACCGATTCCCTGCAAAGCATGGACAGCCGTGGCGTGGTTACTTATGTCGGGACCTTTTCGAAAACTCTGCTGCCGGAATTGCGCCTGGGCTATGCGGTGCTGCCACCGGCCATTTACGGCGCGGTGCTCAAGGCCAAGCAACTGACCGACCAGCACAGCTCCACGCTGCCGCAATGGGCACTGGCCAAGTTCATCAGCGAAGGCTACTTGCTCAAGCACATTCGCCGCTGCCACACGGTGTACGCCGGGCGCCGCGAACGCATCCTGCAGCGCCTGGCAGGTGACTTGGCGCCCTGGTTTGAAGCGGTGCCCAGCGTGGCGGGGTTTCACATGGCGGCGCTGTGCAAGGTGCCGGTGGATATCCCGTTGCTGATGGAACTGGCGCGGCGCGTGGAAGTGGGCGTGTACCCGGTGGATGTGTTCTTCCATGACGCCCCCGTGCGCCAAGGGTTGATCATCGGCTTCGGCGCCATCGAATTGCTCGACATCGACCCGGCGCTGGACCGGCTGCGCGATATTCTGCAGCAGATTGGCTAGCGGGTTTTCCCGCGCATTGGTCATTGGTCAGGTGCACTCGGCGGCGTAGGGTGAAGAGGTCTCGAACTTCTCGGAAACTTCATCATGAAACGACTGCTCGCTGCCACCCTGATGCTCGCCTCGCTCAGCGCCCTCGCCCACGAGCCGGTTTACAACCAGGAATCCATCAAGGTGCTGCAGGAACACGCTTTGATCAACGTGCCCGGCAAGAAAACCATCATGCTCACCGTCGATTACGCACCCGGCCAGGCCACCGTGCCGCACAGCCACACCGGCACTGCCGTGGCGTATGTGCTGGAGGGTGAGATCACCTCGCGGGTCAACGATGAAAAGGCGATTACCTACAAGGTCGGTGAGTCGTTCTATGAAGCGGCCGGCTCGCGGCACTTCGAATCAAGCAACGCCAGCCAGACCCAGCCGGCCAAGCTGCTGGTGGTGATGGTGCTGGATGACAAGGCTGAGGTGTTGACGCCGCTGCCGCAGTAACCAGCCACACCACAAAACTGAATTGTGGGAGCTGGCTTGCCTGCGATAGCGGTACATCAGAAACAGATGTGTTGGCTGACTCACCGCCCTCGCAGGCAAGCCAGCTCTCACAGTTTGAAGGGTGTTGGATTCGAGGATTCAGGGGCGTTTGAATTGTCGGCGAAGGTCTTCGATCTGCGCTCGGCAAGCGCAGCCTTCCAGGTGATCATTGACCATGCCCATCGCCTGCATCAACGCATACATGGTGGTGGGGCCGACAAAGGTCCAGCCGCGTTTTTTCAAGGCTTTGGATAAGCGCACCGACGCCGGCGACGTTGGGTTGCCGGTCCAGTAAGCCATGTCTACCACGGCCGGGCGCTCCTCCTCGGCTGGCTCGAACGCCCATATCCAATGGGCCAACGAGCCGGTTTCATCCACCAGTTCGCACGCCCTGCGCGCGTTGTTGAGGGTGGAGACGATCTTGGCCCGATTGCGCACAATGCCGGGATCATTCATCAGGCGGTCGATATCCGCCTCGCCGTACTGCGCCACGCGGCGAAAATCAAAGCCCTCGAAAGCTGCCCGAAACTGCTCGCGCTTGCGCAGGATGGTGATCCACGCCATGCCGGCCTGAAAGCCTTCCAGGCAAATCTTCTCGTACAGTTGAATATCATCCGCCACCGGCACGCCCCACTCGTGGTCGTGATAGCGCGGGTATTCCGGCGCCGCCGTGCGCCAGGTGCAGTGGGTCTGCCCTGTGGCGTCCGTGGTCAGTCCTGGTGCGTCCATCGATCACCTCGCGAATCAAGCCGCGATGATAAGCGAATTTTTTTCCAGCCCGCCAACCGCTCAAGCATCACGCTTGCCGACCAACTGGTCAGACCGGGAACTGTCAACC
The DNA here is from genome assembly GCF_022662455.1 of Pseudomonas sp. TREG-RG-20F-10-E-6-01. Lineage (NCBI taxonomy): Bacteria > Pseudomonadati > Pseudomonadota > Gammaproteobacteria > Pseudomonadales > Pseudomonadaceae > Pseudomonas > Pseudomonas sp. TREG-RG-20F-10-E-6-01. Next base: position 210,096 of record NZ_JAKNQP010000004.1, read on the forward strand.
GCCGATTATTTACTTGTGATTTCAAAAAAACCCGGCGTAGACTGGCCGCGCACTGGACTTACCGGTAAGACCACAACAATTAAGCCCTGGAACCACCAGGGCAACGAATAGAGATCCCTCCCATGCTCAGATGGTGCTCGCGTTCGATTTTCCTGCAAGTCGTGATTGGCCTGATGCTGGGCATTATCTGCGGCCTGGCCCTTCCCGAATTCTCCTCGCAACTCAAACCTCTGGGTGACGGCTTTATCAAGCTGATCAAAATGCTGATTGGCCTGATCGTATTCTGCGTGGTGGTCAGCGGTATTTCCGGTGCCGGCGACTTGAAGAAGGTCGGACGCATCGGCCTCAAGTCAGTGATCTATTTTGAAGTGCTGACCACCGTCGCACTGGTGATCGGCCTGATCATGGCGTTCAGTACCGGCATCGGCACCGGCGCCAATATTCACCTTGAGCAGCTGTCCTCCGCCGGTCTGAATGAACTGGCCGACAAAGGCCAGCACATCCGCGGCACCAGCCAGTTCCTGATGGACCTGATCCCCAACTCGGTGATCGGCGCCTTCGCTGACAACAACGTGCTGCAAGTGTTGCTGTTCTCGGTGCTGTTTGGCAGCGCGCTGAACCTGGTGGGCGAAGCCGCCTCGGGCATTTCGCGGCTGATCAACGAGCTGAGCCACGTGATCTTCCGCATCATGGGCATGATCGTGCGCCTGGCGCCGATCGGCGTGTTCGGCGCCATTGCGTTCACCACCAGCACCTACGGCCTGGATTCGCTGCAACACCTGGGCAGCCTGGTAGGGTTGTTCTACCTGACCTGCTTTGTCTTTGTCGCGGTGGTGCTTGGCCTGGTGATGCGTGTGTCCGGCCTGCGCATGTTGCCGCTGCTCAAGTACCTGCGCGAAGAACTGCTGATCGTGATGGGCACCGCCTCCTCCGATGCGGTACTGCCACAGATCATGCGCAAACTCGAGCACCTGGGTATTGGCAGCTCGACCGTAGGCCTGGTGATTCCGACGGGCTATTCGTTCAACCTCGACGGCTTCTCGATCTACCTGACCCTGGCCATCGTGTTTATCGCCAACGCCACCGGTACGCCGCTGTCGATGACCGACTTGCTGACCATCCTGCTGGTGTCGCTGATCACCTCCAAGGGCGCCCATGGAATTCCGGGCTCGGCACTGGTGATTCTGGCGGCGACCCTCACCGCTATTCCGGCGATCCCGGTGGTCGGGCTGGTGCTGGTGTTGGCGGTCGACTGGTTCATGGGTATTGGCCGTGCATTGACCAACCTGATCGGCAACTGCGTCGCCACGGTAGCCATTGCCCGCTGGGAAAAAGACATCGATATCCAACGCGCCAACAAGGTGCTCGACGGTCAGCAAGGCTATGCCTTCCAGGCCAAGAAGCCGGTACTGCCGGCGCATCAGGAGTTCTAGCAACGCGATCCAACTGTGGGAGCTGGCTTGCCTGCGATAGCGGTGGGTCAGCCATAACGATGTTGACTGACAGTCAGTCATCGCAGGCAAGCCAGCTCCCACTTGGAATCGTGACCCTATTGGAAACATCCAAGGAGACGTAGACGTGATCAGCACCTCAACCGTCGTCAATTCAGTCGTAGAAAAACTGCGCGCCGCACTCAAGCGTGGCCAGTGGCGGCGTGGAGAAATGCTGCCCGGCCAGCGTGAACTGGCCGAACAGATGGGCATCAGCCGCCCGAGCCTGCGCGAAGCGGTCATCGTGCTGGAAACCCTTGGCCTGGTGCGCTCGATGCCCGGCAAGGGCGTGGTGGTATTGGAAACCAGCGTCAGCGAGCCGCAGGCCAGCGACGCCGTGGCCGACGCCAGCCTCGAAGATATCCTGCAACTGCGCTACACCCTCGAGCCCTTCATCGTCGGCCTGGTCGCCCAATCCATCAGCAGCAAGGAAGTCGGCCAACTGCGCCTGACCTTGATGGACATGCGCGAAGCCCTGGATGCCGGTGACGCCGAAGCCGGCATGAACGCCTACATCGGCTTTCACGAAGAACTGTTCGCGCTGACGTCCAACCCGATCTTCCAGAACGTGGTGCAGCAAACCAGCAACGCCCTCAAGCTGAGCGCGCAAGTCTTGCGCAACTCGCCGGAACATCTTGCCGAGCGTCTGCAAGAGAACGAAGCCGTGGTGCGCGCCATCCGCAACAAGAACAGTGCACTGGCCAGTGCCGAGATGCGTCGGCACATCCTCCAGGAAGGCCTGCGCATGGGCATTCGCTTGAACATCCCGGACGACCATCTGGGCAGCTGAATTTTTGGAGACCGGCCATGACCGCCCACGCGCTGCAACGCGATCCCATTCTCCCGGCCCTGCGCCTTGTGGCCGGTAAAAAGCCCTCGGTGGATGACATCTACCCGCGCTTGTTCGATGCCATCCTCGAACAACGCATCGCCCCCGCCAGCCGGTTTACCGAAGAAGGCCTGGGCGAAACCTTCGGTGTGAGCCGCAGCGTGATTCGACGCGTATTGGCCAAGCTGTCCCATCAGCAAGTGATCATCCTGCGTCCCAACCAGCGCGCCCAAGTGGCTGCGCCGGACGCCCAGCAGACGCGGCAGATTCTGGAAGCCCGGCGAATGACGGAAGTTACCGTGGTGCAGCTGGCCTGTGCCCAGGCCACGCCCGCGCACATTCGGCAGTTACGTGAGTTGATCGCCGGTGAACGTGACTGTATTGACCGCGACCAGCGCGCCACGGCGATTCGCCTGTCCGGGGAGTTCCACCTGCAATTGGCCGCGATGGCACACAACGCGCCCCTGGCGCAGTTCCTCAACAGCCTGGTGCCGTTGACCTCATTGATCATTGCTCAATACGAGGCACACGCCTGCACGTACTGCGCGTGGCAGGAGCATGTGGCGATTGTGGATGCGCTGGAACAACGCGATGTGAACCGCGCGATCGGCCTGATGACCCAGCATCTGGATCATCTGGAGGCGAAATTGCTCACGCTCAACTGACGCTCGCCACCGCGTCGGTTGCCTGTGGCATCAGGTGTCTTCTCGCGTGATCCACTTGGGCACGTTGGGCGCCTGATAACTCAACACGGCAGCCAGCAAACGCTCGACGTTCGGTTCCACGATCAGCATGTTGCGGTGCACGGGTTTTAGAAACGCCTCACTGACAACCGAATCGAGAAACGTGGCCAGGCCGTCGTAAAAGCCGTTGATGTTCAGCAGAGCGCAAGGTTTTGCGTGCTGGCCGAGTTGCGCCCAGGTCCACACCTCAAACAACTCTTCAAACGTACCGAGGCCGCCGGGCAACGCGATAAAGCCGTCGGAAAGCTCGGCCATCAGCGCTTTGCGCTCGTGCATGGAGCTGACGATGCGCAAATCTTTGAGGCCGGTGTGCGCCAGTTCTTTTTCGGCCAGAAACTCTGGCATTACCCCGATCACTTCACCGCCATGGGCCAGCGCGGCGTCAGCCACCGCCCCCATCAAGCCGACCGAGGCGCCACCGTAGACCAGGCCGATACCCGCCTTGGCCAGCGCCTCACCCAATTGAGCCGCCATTTGCGCATACACCGGCAATCGGCCCGCGCTTGAACCCGAGAAAATACAAAGTCGCATACACCCTCGCTTGATCTGAATGTGTTGAGCACAGCCCCCATTTAACCACGCCAGGTCCCACGAGCAGAATTAGCCTACCGGCCACCTTTAAGCATTACTTCGTAGATCGATCGTACAAAGATCCAATTGTGGGAGCTGGCTTGCCTGCGATCGCGGTGGGTCGGTTCGCACATCTTTCACTCAAAGACCGCCATCGCAGGCAAGCCAGCTCCCACACGTGGCCAAGGGTGTCTGGTAAAGCGTGGCGAAACAAAAAGCCCCCGCATCTCACGATACGGGGGCTTTTGTTTTACCGCAGGATCAAGCCGATTGCAGCACCGACTGACCGCTCAACGCCAGGTCCAGCAGTTCACGGTTGGCGACTGCATACATGGCGTAGTCCGTGCCGACCGCAGCACGGATTTCGACCATCATGGCGCGCCAGCGATCAGCCATGTCCTGATGCTGCTCAAGCCACAGGGCCACACGGGCTTCCATGTCGTGTGGCGCGTCGGCCATTTGCAGAACAGAGATGGTGATCGCGCGCTGCTGCCAGTCCACGTCATCGCGGAAAGCTTCGCGGGCCGCGGCCTGCCAGTTGTTGGCCACCGGCAGATCGCTGATCTGCTGCAAGTACCATGGCAAGTCCAGGGCGCTGCCGACGGCGAAGTAGGCCTTGGCCACTTCGGCGGCGTCATGCCCGGTCACGTCGGCGGCTTCGATGATTGGCAGCAGGGTGTACAGGTGAGTCGTGCCTGCAACCATGCGCGCCAACAACTCTGGCACACCCGCTTCGGTGTAGGCCTGGTAGCGGTTCTGCCAGCCTTCGCGGGTCGGGCCTTCCAGCAGTTCGTCGAGCTTGAGGCCCAGCGCTGCCAGGTGCGGACCGAAGTGCGCGGTGTCACGGCCAGCGTCCTGCTCGTTGCGACGGCTGCGCAGGAACCAGCGCGTGGCACGGCGGCCCAGGCGCATCAGCTCGTCCATCAGCTCCAGTTGCACGTCAGCGGAAACCTGGTGGTCCAGGGCTTCGATCTGACGGAACCAGTGCGGGAGATGGAAAATGTCACGCACGATCACGTAGGCACCGGCCACGTTCGCCGGGCTCATGCCGGTCGACTCTTTGAGTCGCTGCACGAAGGTGATGCCCATGTGGTTGACCAGGTCGTTGGCGATCTGGGTGCTGACGATCTCGCGCTTGAGGCGGTGGCGACGCATGGCTTCGCCGAACTTGGCGACCAGGCTCGGTGGGAACGCGGTCTCCATGTCACGGGTCAGGTAGTCGTCATCCGGTACCAGCGACTTGAGCAGGGCTTCCTTGAGGTCGATCTTGCTGTAGGAGATCAACACCGACAGCTCCGGACGGGTCAGGCCCTTGCCGCTGGAGGCGCGCTCGGTGAGCTGCTCCTCGGTCGGCAGGTACTCGATGGCGCGGTCCAGCTTGCCACGGCCTTCCAGGTCGCTCATCAGACGCTTGTACTCGGCAGCACGCTCGTAGGCACGGCGCGCAGCCAGGGACAGGGCCTGGGTCTGCTTGTAGTTGTTGCCCAACACCAGGTTGCCGACTTCGTCGGTCATGCTCGCCAGCAGCTGGTTGCGCTGCTTGTCGGTCATGTCACCGGCCTGCACCACTTCGTTGAGCAGGATCTTGATGTTCACTTCGTGGTCGGAGCAGTCCACGCCACCGGCGTTGTCGATGAAGTCGGTGTTGGAACCGCCGCCATTGAGGCCGAATTCCACACGGCCCAGTTGGGTCATGCCCAGGTTACCGCCCTCGCCCACCACCTTGCAGCGCAGCTCGTTGCCGTTGACACGCAACGCGTCGTTGGCCTTGTCGCCCACGTCGGCATGGCTTTCGGTGCTGGCCTTGACGTACGTACCGATGCCGCCGTTCCACAGCAGGTCTACCGGCGCCTTGAGCAAGGCGTTCAGCAGCTCGGTCGGGGTCAGCTTGTCGGCCTGAATGTCGAAGCGCTCTTTCATCTGTGGCGAGATGGCAATGCTTTTCGCGCTGCGCGAGAAGATACCGCCGCCTTCGGACATGATGCTGGTGTCGTAGTCGGTCCAGGCCGAACGCGGCAGCTCGAACAAACGCTTGCGCTCGACGAAGCTGGTCGCCGGGTTCGGGTTTGGATCGATGAAGATGTGCAGGTGGTTGAAGGCCGCGACCAGTTGCAGCGTGTCGGACATCAGCAAGCCGTTACCGAACACGTCACCGGCCATGTCGCCGACGCCGACCACCGTGATGCTGTCTTCCTGCACGTTGATGCCGCGCTCACGGAAGTGACGCTGCACACCCACCCACGCGCCCTTGGCGGTGATGCCCATTTTCTTGTGGTCGTAACCGGCCGAACCACCGGAAGCGAACGCGTCGCCCAGCCAGAAGCCGTAGTCGATGGCGATGCCGTTGGCGATGTCGGAGAAGGTCGCAGTGCCCTTGTCCGCTGCCACGACCAGGTACGGGTCATCGTCGTCATGACGCACGACGTTGGCCGGTGGCACCAGGGCGCCGTCTTTGAGGTTGTCGGTGATGTCCAACAGGCCCGAGATGAAGATGCGGTAGCAGGCGATGCCCTCGGCCGCGATCTCGTCGCGGGTGCCGCCCAATGGCAGGCGACGCGGCAGGAAGCCGCCCTTCGCGCCCACGGGCACGATCACCGAGTTTTTCACTTGCTGGGCTTTTACCAGGCCGAGCACTTCGGTACGGAAGTCTTCTTCACGGTCGGACCAGCGCAGGCCGCCACGTGCCACATTGCCAAAGCGCAGGTGCACGCCTTCAACACGCGGCGAGTACACGAAGATTTCAAACTTCGGCACCGGCTTGGGCAGCTCAGGAATCGCGCGCGGGTCGAACTTGAAGCTGAAGTACGACTTGTTCTGGCCGTTGGCGTCGGTCTGGTAGAAGTTGGTCCGCAGGGTGGCCTTGATCAGGTCCAGGTAGCGACGCAGGATGCGGTCTTCGTTGAGCACCTGAACGTCGTCCAGGGCGGTGAGGATCGCTTGTTCCAGGCGTTGCTGCTTGTCTTCCAGGTCGTCGGCGGTGAGCTTGCGCGCCAGGTAGAAGCGGGTCTTGAACAACCGGGTCAACTCGCGGGCGATGTCGGTGTGGTTGTTCAGGGTGCTGGCGATGTAACCCAGGTCAAAGCCCAGGCGGATCTGCTTCAAGTAACGCGCATAGGCACGCAGCAGCGCCACGTCGCGCCATGGCAGGCCGGCAGTCAGTACCAGGCGGTTGAACGCATCGTTTTCGGCATCGCCATGCACGATGTGCACAAACGCGTCCTGCAAGGTGTCGTTGAGCTGCTGGATATCGAGGTTCACGCCTTCGGCGGCGATGAACGCAAAATCGTGAATCCAGAACTCGCGGCCATTGGCGTGACGCAGGCGGTACGGGAATTCACCCAGCACGCGCAGGCCGAGGTTTTCCAGGATCGGCAGCACGTCGGACAGTGCCAGCGGCGTATCCGCGTGGTAGAGCTTGCAATGCAGTTCGCGCTGGCCGGAAACCTGGCCCAGCGGCTGGTAAAAGCTCATTACCAGCGGGTTGGCTTCGGTCAGGCTGTTCAGGTGTTGCATGTCGACCACGGCCGAATGCGCGGCAAAACGCTCGCGGTAGCCGGCCGGGAAACCTTTCGGGAAATCCGCCAGCACGTTGGTGCCCTGGGCTTCGCCGAAGCTTTCGACCACAAGGCTCGAGTAGTCGTCCTGCCAGCTGCGGCAGGCCTGCACCACTTCTTTTTCCAGTTGCAGCGGGTCGATGTCCAGGCGGTTCTTGGGGTCAACCCGCAGAATCAGCTGAACACGGGCCAACACCGATTCAGAGAAGAAGGTCCAGAATTCGCAGTCCGAGGCTTTCAGGCGATCCATCAGCACTTGCTGGATCTTCTGGCGCACTTCGGTGGAATAGATGTCGCGCGGCACGTAGGCCAGGCAGTAGCAGAAACGACCGTACGGGTCTTTGCGCAGGAACACGCGGATCTTGTTGCGTTCCTGGATCTGCACGATCGACATCACGGTGCTGAACAGCTCGTCGACCGGGGTCTGGAACAGGTCGTCACGCGGCAGCACTTCAACCACTTGAGCAAGCTCTTTGCCCAGGTGAGCCTTGGGTTGGAAACCCGAACGACGTTCGATTTCCGCGACCTTGCGGCGGATGTACGGAATCACTCGCACGCTTTCGCCGTACACCGAGGAGGTGTAGAGGCCCATGAAGCGGTGTTCCTTGATGACCTTGCCGTCAGCGTCGATCTCGCGGATCGACACGTAGTCCGGGTAAGCCGGGCGATGCACGCGGCTTGGGTGCGCGGCCTTGGCGAACGACAGCACGGTCGGCTCACGCAGGTAAGCCACGGCGTAGTCTTCGATGCGCAGGTCTTCGGCGGTGAGGCCGGCACGCAGCAGCTTGGTCAGACCGAGGAAAGAGTTGGCGTCATATTCGATATGCCCGCCGTCCGCCTCGTCACGTACCACGAACTCTTCATAGCCCAGAAAGGTGAAGTGGTTGCCCACCAGCCATTCGAGGAAGTTCTTGATCTCGGCTTTTTCTTCGCCGTCGATGCTGAACTGGCTGGCGTCGATACCGGCCAGCAGGTCCTGGACCTTGGCTTTCATCGGTTCGAAATCAGCCACGGCCACGCGCACTTCGCCCAGCACCTGCTCAAGCTCTTTGCTCAGCACGTTCAGTTCGGCGGCATTGGCGCAGCGGTCGATTTCCAGGTACATCAGCGATTCTTGCTGAATGCCTTCGCCCTGGGTGCCTTTAGGCAGGATTTCCAGCAACTCGCCCTTGTTGCCACGGCGCACGCTGAGCACGGTGGTTTGCAGGGTGTGGATGCTGTAGCCACGACGGTTCAGCTCGGTACGCACCGAGTCGACCAGGAAGGGCAAGTCATGGTGCAGCACTTCGACCGCGGTGTGCGTCGATTGCCAGCCATGACGTTCGTAATCGGGGTTGTAGACCCGCACCTGCGGTTGGGTGTGATCAAAGCGCTCAAGCAGGCGCCAGGCAGACAAGGTGCAACCGGCCAGGTCGGAAAGGCGACGTTGGGTCAGTTCGTCCAGGGAAATGATGCCGAAAAATTGTTCAGCAAACAGCGCCACTTGTGGCAGTGCCTGTTCACTGATGTGCTGCGCCAGTGCCGCTTGCAGTTGATGCTGGAAGTCGGCCTTGCTGGCTGCGGTGAAGAACGCCATCTGTGGTACTCCGCTTGGGCTTGTTATTGATGGAAGCGTCGCGTGTTATCCCCTTGCGGGGAGACCGTCAGCTCTGTTCGCGGTCTACAGTAACGAATTCAGAGTGACAGGTGGGTGAAGCTGGACAAGACAATGAGGTCACATACAACTTCCATAAGATGTACACCGTGCAGGGCGACGGTACGACGGGCAGGTCAGACTCCCGGCACAGGGCACATCCGTTGCGCAGCTTAACGAGTGTAGGAAGACAGCTGCTTGCGACGCTGCGACATATTCGGTCATCGGTACGCAGGCTTGGGGTTGCGACTTGAGCAACCCGGATTTTTCCGAGGAAAAACCGCCTGTTTTCAAGCTCGCGAGTACCGAAAGTGACTGGTATTGCCCGTCAGGTCATGCACTGCGTCTGACACACGATGCAGCACAAAATTCGCCGCAATGGCACAATTGGCGCGCTGCGCCCTCCCCCAGACAGGATTTCCCATGCTGCAACTGAACACTGACGCACTGATGGCCACCCCGTGCGACGACGAAGAAGACAACATGGCCATGCTCTGCTGCCACGGCAAAAACGGCGAGATGTTCATGCTCACCCGTTACCCGGATGAAGAGGAAGTAGAACTGACCTGGGATTACGAGCCGTCGACCCTGGATGGCCTGAAAGTCACCTTGAGCGACACGACGTTGCTGATTGAGCTGGCCGCCGGCGATGCCGATGCGCTGGGGGGCAAGGATCAGTTGGAAATTCTCCACAGCACCGCCGCGTCGGATTTGGCTGAAGTTGAGGAAACCTTGCAGAACATTCTTAAGGGCACTGGTACGTTCACCCGAATCTAAGCTGCACCAACGATCAAATGCGGGAGGGGGCTCGCCCCCGATAGCAGTCGCTCAGTCGCAGATGTGAAAACTGATCCACCGCTATCGGGGGCAAGCCCCCTCCCACATTGACCCAGCTCCCATACAAATTTCCTACAAGATTTGCCAAAAATACCCGTCACGCCGTTAGTCGCCACCCCCCTCGATGCATTAAAGTAAGCGCCCCAGGCCCGGCGCTTTTTATCAACGCCCGGTCAATCTCTCCAGGAACCGTCATCGATGGAACATCGTGAAGCGCTGCTCGCGCTGCGAACTTTTCTTTCTACGCAGATTCTCGGCCAGGAAAAACTCATTGATCGCCTGCTGATCGCCCTGCTGGCCGACGGCCACATGCTGGTCGAAGGCGCACCGGGCCTGGCCAAGACCAAGGCCATCAAAGAGTTGGCTGAAGGCATCGAAGCGCAGTTCCATCGTATCCAGTTCACCCCCGACCTGCTGCCCGCCGACATCACGGGCACCGAGATCTATCGCCCGGAAACCGGCAGTTTCGTGTTCCAGCAGGGGCCGATTTTCCACAACCTGGTGCTGGCCGACGAAATCAACCGCGCGCCGGCCAAGGTGCAGTCGGCATTGCTCGAAGCCATGGCCGAGCGCCAGGTCAGCGTGGGCCGCAGCACGTATGACCTGTCGCCGCTGTTTCTGGTAATGGCCACGCAAAACCCCATCGAGCAGGAAGGCACCTACCCGCTGCCCGAAGCCCAGCTCGACCGTTTCCTGATGCACGTCAAAATCGGCTTCCCGGACGCTGCCGTCGAACGGCGCATCCTGCAACAAGCCCGCGGCGAAGCCCTCAACGGTGAAACCAAACCCGAGCGCCGCGTCAGCCAGCAGGCGATCTTCGCGGCGCGCAAGGAAATCCTCGGCCTGTACATGGCCGACGCGGTGGAGGAATACCTGGTGCAGCTGGTCATGGCCACCCGCACCCCGGCCAAGTTCGACGCGGAGATGGCCGAGTGGATCGCCTACGGCGCCAGCCCGCGTGGTTCCATCGCCCTGGACCGCTGCGCGCGTGCCCACGCCTGGCTGGCCGGGCGCGACTTTGTCAGCCCGGAAGACATCCAGGCGGTGCTGTTCGACGTGCTGCGCCATCGCATCATCCTGTCGTTCGAAGCGGAAGCGGCCGGCATCGACCAGGACCGTGTGGTGCAACGCATCCTCGACGTCGTTGCCGTCGCTTGAACCCCATGAACGCAAGCGATGGCATCCGCGTCACACTCAGCGAATTGATTGAGATGCGCCACCGCGTGCGCGAAGTGCAGCTGTTTTCCACGCCGAGCCAGCGCAGCCCGCTGATCGGCCTGCATCATTCCAAGCTGCGTGGGCGTGGCGTCGACTTCGACCAGGTGCGCGTGTACCAGGCCGGCGACGACGTGCGCACCATCGACTGGCGCGTCACGGCGCGCACTCAGGAGCCGCACACCAAACTGTTCCACGAAGAGCGCGAACGTCCGATTTTCATCATGGTTGAGCAAAGTTGTCGGCTGTTTTTCGGCTCTGGCCAGATGTTCAAGTCAGTGCTCGCCGCGCAAGCCGCCAGCCTGATTGGCTGGGCAGCGCTGGGGCATAACGACCGCGTCGGCGGGCTGGTGTTTGGCGACAACGAACACTACGAAATCAAACCCCGGCGCAGCAAACAAAGCCTGCTGCAACTGCTCAACCGCCTGGTGCGCGTCAACCAGAGCCTGAACACCGAGAGCCGCCCCGAAGCCGACGCGCTGGGCATGGCGCTGCGCCGTGGCCGCGAAGTGCTGCGCCCAGGCAGCCTGGTGATTGTGATCTGCGACGAGCGCGCGCTGACCGAAGGCGCAGAGCAACAGCTCAGCCTGCTGTCTCGGCACTGCGACCTGCTGCTGTTGCCGATTTCAGACCCGCTGGACCACGCCCTGCCCGCCGCCGGGCTCTTACGTTTTGCCGAGCGAGGCGCACAACTGGAACTCGACACGCTGAACTTCGATTTGCGCCAGGCCTACAAAGCCCAGGCCGAAGCCCGCATCGCACGTTGGGAGCTGCTGGCGCAAAAGCTGCGAATCCTGCTGATGCCGTTGAGCACGCAAAGCGAAATGGTCGAGCAACTGCGCGAATACCTCAACCCGCAACGCCCGGTTAAAAAGCAATGAGCAGCCTCGACCAACTGCAACCCTTGATCGCCCCGCCGGCGATCGGTTTCTGGCCGCCTGCGCCGGGGTGGTGGCTGTTGCTGCTGGTGATTCCGCTGCTCGGCTGGGGGCTGTGGTCGCTGCGCCGTTTGCTGCCCAAGCGCCGCCCGGTGGCCCGCGCCGAACAACCGCTGGACCCACTGCGCATCGCCGCCCTCGCCGAGCTGGCGTTGATGCCCAAACCCTACGACGGCGCGCCCGCCGGTGCCTGGCTGCAGCAACTCAACGGCCTGCTCAAGCGCCTGTGCCGCAACGATTACCCCTACAGCCAGAGCCACACCCTCAATGGCCGCAAATGGCTGGCGTTCCTCGACAACCGCTGCCCGGCTGCCGGCCTCACGCGCTGGATGGTGCTGGTGGAAGGCGCTTACAAACCCGAATGCAAACTCGACGACAAGGCCATCGCCGGCCTGACCCAAGCCGTCGACACCTGGATTCGCAAACATGTTTGAGTTCGCCTGGCCGTGGATCTTCGCCCTGTTGCCATTGCCCTGGTTGATGCGACTGGTCTTGCCGGTGGCCGACAGCGGTGAGCCGGCGTTAAAGGTCAGCTACCTCGCCGACCTCGAAGGCCTGGCCCGCCGCCGCGCACGCGTCAACCTGCCCGGCTGGCGCCAACAGGCGCCGTTTGTGGTGATGTGGTTGCTGCTGTTGACCGCCGCCGCGCGCCCGGAATGGCTCGGCGAGCCGCTGCCGATTGCCGCCAGCGGCCGCGACCTGCTGGTGGCGGTGGACGTGTCCGGCTCGATGGACTTCCCCGACATGCACTGGCAGGACGAGGACGTCAGCCGCTTGAGCCTGGTGCAACACTTGCTCGGCGACTTCCTTGAAAGCCGTGAAGGCGACCGCGTCGGCCTGATCCTGTTTGGCAGCCAGGCCTACCTGCAAGCGCCGCTGACCTTTGACCGGCGTACCGTGCGCGCCTGGCTCGACGAAGCGCGCATCGGCATCGCCGGCAAGAACACCGCCATCGGCGACGCGATCGGTCTGGCCCTGAAACGCCTGCGCCAGCGCCCGGCGCAAAGCCGCGTGCTGATTCTGGTCACCGACGGCGCCAATAACGCCGGACAGATAGACCCGCTGACCGCCGCGCGCCTGGCCGCTGAAGAAGGCGTGAAGATTTACCCGATCGGCATCGGCGCCGATCCGGCGCAAACCGGTTCCCTGGGCATTCTGGGCGTCAACCCGAGCCTGGACCTCGACGAACCCGCGTTGAAGGCCATCGCCGACGCCACCGGTGGCCGCTATTTCCGCGCCCGCGACGGCGACGAGTTGCTCAAGATCAAGCAAACCCTCGACCAGCTTGAGCCCGTTGCCCAGCAACCGACCCAGGCACGTCCGGCCCTGGCGCTGTACAGCGCGCCGTTGGCCCTTGCGCTGGTTCTGAGCCTGTTGCTGGTGATCCAGGAACGCTGGCCCAACAACGCGCTGCAACGCGCCTGGCATAAACTCTCGACCAAGGGCAATTTCCTGCAACAGCACCCAGAATGGCGCCAGCGCCTCAAACGCCTGCGTTTGCGGAGGCGTCGATGATCGACCTCTGGCCGCACTGGTTCCGCCCTTGGTGTGTAGTGCTGTTGCCGTTGCTCGGCTGGCTGCTGTGGCAGCTGTGGCATCGGCAAAAGCGCGCCGGGCGCTGGCAGATCATCTTGCCGCCGGCGTTTCATGCGGTGCTGCTCAGTGGCGGCAATGGCCGCGAGAGCAAATCGCCGTGGGTGGTGCTGGGCATCGCCTGGCTGTTGGCCGTGTTGGCGTTGCTCGGCCCCAGCTGGCAACGGGTTGAACAGTCCAGCCAGAAACCCGCCGACCCGCTGGTGGTGCTGCTGGAATTGACCCCGGAAATGCTCGCCACCGACAGCCCGCCCAATCGCCTCGAACAAGCTCGGCGCAAGCTGTATGACTTGCTGCAGGCGCGCGCCGATGCACCGACTGCCATCGTCGTGTATGCCGGCAGCGCCCACACGCTGGTGCCGCTGTCGGATGACTTGGCCACCAGCCGCAACCTGCTCGAAGCCCTGCGCCCCTCGATCATGCCCGAGCCCGGCCATCGCGCCGACCTCGCCGTGGAGAAGGCCCTGGGCTTGCTCAAGCAAGGCGGTCTGGGCCAAGGGCGCCTGTTGTTGGTGGGCGCATCGCTGTCCAAGCAGGAGCGCCAAGGCATTCGGCTGCAGCTGCAAGGGGCCCAGGCGCCCAGCTTGTCGATCCTCGGCATCGGCAGCCGTGAAGGCACGCCGGTGACCCAGGAAAGCGGCGAGTTCCTCAAGGACGACCAGGGCGCGATTCTGGTGCCGCGCCTCGACAGCCCGACCCTCAAGGCGTTTGCCAGCGAAATGGGCGGCCGCTATCGCGCCGCGCGCCTGGACGACAAGGACCTGCGCCAACTCAACCTGCTCGATGGCCCGCAGAACCTGCGCAACGACGGCCAACTGCTGCACCTCGATGCCTGGGCCGACCAGGGTTATTGGCTGCTGCTGCCACTGTTGCTGCTCGCGGCCTGCGCCGGGCGCCGCGGCTGGCTGTTCTGCCTGCCGTTGCTGTTAATGGGTGCGCCGCAGCCCAGCTATGCCTTCGATTTCCAGGACCTGTGGCTGCGTCCCGACCAACAGGGCCAGTACCTGCTGAAGAAAAAACGCCCGGCCGAAGCCGCCGAACACTTCGAAAACCCGCAATGGCAGGGCGTTGCCTTGTACGAGGCGGGAAATTACGCCGAGGCGATCAAGCGTTTTGCGCTGAGCAATGACGCCTATTCCCACTACAACCGCGGCAATGCCCTGGCCAAGTCCGGCGAACTGGAAGCCGCGATTGATGCCTACGAACAGGCGCTGGAAGCCCAACCCGACCTGCAACCGGCGTTGAAAAACAAAGCGCTGGTCGAAACCCTGATTCAGGAAAAGGCCCAGCCCGAGCCCGCCAAGCCGGCAAAAAAGGAAGATGACGAAACCACCCAACCCGGCCAAACTGCGCAACCGGGCACCAGCGGGCAAAGTGCCACGAGTGGCGAACAATCGCCCCAAGGCCAGGGCGAGGCCGGCACCGGCGATACCCAGACCGGCGGCACGCCCAAAGCTGGCGGCAACGACGTACCGGGCAGCGAACTGGGTGATGAACACACCACCACCCCGCCGCTGCGCCCTGCCGATGCCAACATTGACGGCGAACATCGCCAAGCCCTGGAGCAATGGCTGCGGGAGATCCCGGACAACCCCGGCGAACTGCTGCGGCGCAAATTCTGGTACGAACAGCAACAACATCAGGACAAGACTCGATGAGCCGCCGCACCACCCTTCTGCTCCTGCTCGCGTTAACGGCAGGCCACGCCCAGGCGGCAAACCTGGTCGCCAGCGTCGACCGCAGCCGCCTCAATTCCGGGGAAACGGTGGAGCTGACGGTCGAGTCCAGCGACGTCACCCAATTCGGCAAGCCGGACCTGGCGCCGCTGGATGCGCAGTTTGAAGTCAGCGGCACCCGCCAGATCAACCAACTGACCACCCTGGGCGGCGACAATCACGCCACCACGCGCTGGATCATCACCCTGCTGCCCAAGGAAAACGGCACGGTGGTGATTCCACCGCTGCAAGTGGGCGAGCTCAAGACCCAGCCGATCAGCCTGCAAGTGGTCGAAACCGCGAGCCAGAACACCAGCGCCGAACTGGCCCCGGTGTTCATCGAGGCCAACCTCGACCAGAGCAGCGTGTACGTCCAGGCCCAGGCGCTGCTGACCGTGCGCGTGTACCACTCGGTGTCGCTGTATGACGACAGCAGCCTCACGCCGTTGCAGATTCCCGATGCGCGCATCGAGCAATTGGGCGAGTCGCGCACCTATGAAAAAGTCATCAACAGCATTCGCCATGGCGTGATCGAAACCCGCTATGCGATCTACCCGCAACACAGCGGCGCCTTGGTGATTCCAGGGCAGACCTTCAGCGCCACGCTGGTGGAATCGCGCCCGCCGCAGGAAAACACGCTGCAGGGCACCAAGCCGGGCAAGCTGATTCACGTCAGCTCAGCCGAAATTGCGCTGACGGTCAAACCCAAGCCGACGCTGTACCCGGCCGACGCGCCGTGGATACCGGCCCGCAGCCTCAGCCTGACGCAAGCCTGGAACCCAGAGCCTGAGCACGTGCAAGTCGGCGACTCGCTGACCCGCAGCCTCACGGTCAAGGCCGAAGGGTTGTCCAGCGCGCAACTGCCGGCCCTGCCCAGCACCGACATCAATGGCCTGCGCCGCTACCCCGACCAGCCGGTGCTGGGCAATCAGAACAACGACCACGGCCTGACCGGCAGCCGCGAAGACCGCGAAGCCCTGGTGCCGACCCGCGCCGGCGCCATCGAACTGCCTGCCGTCGAGGTGGTGTGGTGGAACACCCACGAAGACCACCTCGAACGCACCAGCCTGCCTGCCCGCACGCTGCAGGTGGCGACCAACCCGAGCCTGGTGGTCGACACGCCCGCCACGCCGACCGTGATCACCGCACCAGACGATGACCGCCTGTGGCTGTGGCAGCTCAGCACGTTGATCTTTGCCTGCACCACGCTGCTGGGCTTCGGCCTGTGGTGGCGTGCGCGTCGGCAACCGGCTGTGCAACGGGCCGCTCAGACGGGCCCGAGCCCGCGCTCACTGCTCGACGACCTCAAGCGCGCCACCCAGGCCAACGACCCACAGGCCACGCGTCAGGCGCTGGATGCCTGGGCGCGGCAACAGCCGGAGACCTTGGCCGACATGGCGGCGCGGTTTGTGCCGTTGTCGGATGCGCTGGACGGGTTGAATGGCGCGCTCTACAGCGAAAGTGGCCATTTCTGGTTGGGTGAAGACCTTTGGCGGGCGGTCAAGGCCATCCCGGTTGCTGAGCGAGAGCAAGACCCGGCGACGGATACCACCAGCTTGCCGCCGTTGTATCCCAAGTAGGCCCTGGGTGTGCGGTGTATTTACCCATGCTGTTTGGACCGTGGTTGGCGCAGGGTCGCTGGGTGTATATCCGTTATTTGGGTGATGGCGGGTATTGGTTCCGCTCTTACAGCGGGTCACTTTTGAAAAGAGCCCAAAAGTAACCAAAAGGCTCTTGCCCCACCACTCGGCACCTCGCCTAGGCTCGGTGTGCCCTCACGCAGACTTGAATCCGTGGGCCGCCGCGACGGGCCATCCATGGCCCAACGCGGCTAACCCGGCGTCCTGCCGGGTTACCCACGGATTCAAGCCTGCGTTCGGCCAGCGTGGTTTAACGGGGCGCCTAAGATCAAAGTCAAAAGCAGATCAAGATCAAAAGCAGAGCACGGCGGCCTAGTAGCCGACCTGAGTGGTTAGATCAAAAGCGAAAGCGAGGCGGCCTGACAGCCGACCTGATTCTGGATGCTGAACTCAATTCAATGTGGGAGCTGGCTTGCCTGCGATGGCATCAACTGGTTATGCCTGATACACCGAGGTGCCTGCATCGCAGGCAAGCCAGCTCCCACAGAAAAGCAAAGCAGTGCGGTGGTGGAGGCTGAACTCGGTCAAATTGTGGGAGCGGGCTTGCTCGCGAAGGCGGTGGGTCAGTGACATATGAGCTGACTGAACCACCGCATTCGCGAGCAAGCCCGCTCCCACATTTGGAGCTCAGTGCATCAGATAGAGGTGTGTTGCTGTGCTGTTGCCCTGCTTTGCTTCAACCACTCAGGTCGGCTACTAGGCCGCCGTGCTCTGCTTTTGATCTTGATCTGACAGGCCCCGTCAACCACGCTGGCCGAACGCAGGCTTGAATCCGTGGGTAACCCGGCAGGACGCCGGGTTAGCCGCGTTGGGCCATGGATGGCCCATCGCGGCGGCCCACGGATTCAAGCCGGAGTGAGGGAATGCCGAGCCTAGGCGAGGCACCGAGTGGTGGGGCACAGACCTTTTGGTTACTTTTGGGGCGTTTGCCAAAAGTGACCCGCTGTAAGAGCGGAACCCTAAGTGGCCGTGACCGCAGCAACGGATATGTACTCCCCCACCCCCGCCCCCACGGTAGATCAGTGCCGCCTGATCGACACGCATTGTTAAAGGCCAGCAATCCACATCCCTTTAATTTGCGGGAAGTTTCCTAGACAATCCTTCGGCCTTGCGCCTGCTCACCTCACTGGCTAGCCTTCGCTCCGTCGCTGCATATCAGCGATCAGGGGTGAGATCCTGTGTAGGCGCCAAGTGTCACAACCGCGAGCGATATGCTCTATGGCGGCTGTGTGCGGGCAGACTTCGGTCTGGCCGGGTGCTCCTACCGGTTATCTCACCCCGCACATAGCTGCCACCTTTTGTCGAGTGAGATCTGCAAAAGAATGGCTCCCAACCTTCTAGGAGTTTCATTCATGAACAAAATCGTCCCCGACCCACCCCACGAAATTTTTGAGCGCGCCCTGCGCCATTACTTGCAACCCGACTCACTGCCGTCCTTCGTCGCGCATCACGACCTCAGCTTCGAAGACGCCCTGGCCCAAATCTGCGACCTGCTGCGCTGCGCCGCCGCCACCGCGGCCGGCACCACGCAAACGCTGCTCGGCCATGAACGCGACATGGCGAGCGCCACCGAACACCTGATCAACAACGCCAAAACCTTGGCCGACCGCGCGCTGAACTGCCTGCACGCCGCATAACCCCTGTGGGCGCTGGCGTGCCTGCGATACAGGCACCTCGGTCTTTCAGTCAACCGAGGCGATACCATCGCAGGCAAGCCAGCTCCCACAGTTGATCTGGGCCAGCCGCGGGCACCGAACCTGCTTTTACAGGTAAACTCCCCTCCTTTTCATCTTCTCCCCGGAGTTCGCCTTGCGTCTGTTCCACACCTCCGACTGGCACCTCGGCCAAAACCTGCATGGCCAGGAACGCGACTTCGAACACGCCTGTTTCCTCGAGTGGCTGCTGGGCCAATTAAAAGCCGAGCAGCCCGATGCGCTGCTGATCGCCGGCGATATCTTCGACACGGTCAACCCGCCGCTCAAGGCCCAGGAGCGGCTGTACGACTTCATCATCAGCGCTCACGAACACAACCCGAAACTCACGATTGTGATGATCGCCGGCAACCACGACTCCGGCTCGCGCATCGAATTGCCCGCGCCGTTGATGCGCCGCCTGCGCACGCATGCCTTGGGCCGCGTGCTGTGGCTGGATGACGGCCAACTGGATGCCGAGCGCCTGCTGATCCCGCTGCCTGACGCCAAAGGCAAGATCGCCGCCTGGTGCCTGGCGCTGCCGTTTTTGCGCCCGGCGGAAGTCACCGGCGCGCACTTGGGCGACGACTACCTGCGCGGCATCGGCCAGGTGCATGAATGGCTGATTGCCGCCGCCAATGCCAAACGCAAAAAAGGCCAGGCGCTGATTGCCATCAGCCATGCGCATATGGCCGGTGGTTCGGTGTCGGAAGACTCCGAGCGCAGCCTGATCATCGGCAATGCCGAGGCGCTGCCCGCCAGCCTGTTCGATGCCAGCGTGAGCTATGTGGCCCTGGGCCACTTGCACAAGCCGCAAAAGGTGAACGGTGAAGAACGCATTCGCTACAGCGGCTCGCCGATTCCCCTGTCGTTTTCCGAAATCGGCTACAAGCATCAGATTCTCGACGTGGTCTTCCAGGGCCGACGCCTGGTCAGCGTCGAGCCGCGCCTGATTCCGCGTTCGGTCAACCTGCAACGCCTGGACGCTGCGCCGCTGGCGGAGATCCTCAAGCAACTGGCGGATCTGCCCGACATCGACCTGCTCGCCGAGACCCAACGCCACCCGTGGCTGGAAGTGCGGGTGCGCCTGGACGAGCCGCAACCGGACCTGCGCCAGCAAATCGAAACCGCCCTGCAAGGCAAGGCCGTGCGCCTGGTGCGCATCGCCGCCGAATATGCCGGCAAGCGCGGCAGCGACGCCACCGACGACGAGCGCCTGGTCGAACTCGACCAGCTCACGCCCCAGGAGCTGTTCAGCCGCGCCTGGCAGGACAACTACGGCAGTGAAGTGGATGAACAGACCTTGAAGGATTTCGCCGTGCTGCTCCAGGAAGTGCAACAGGCGGGTGAACAGCCATGAAGATTCTTGCCATCCGCCTGAAAAACCTTGCCTCACTGGCCGGCCCGTTTGAAATCGACTTTACCGCCGAGCCCCTGGCCAGCGCCGGGTTGTTTGCCATCACCGGGCCGACCGGCGCGGGCAAAAGTACCTTGCTCGATGCCTTGTGCCTGGCGCTGTTTGGCGCGGTGCCGCGCCTGGGCGATACCGGCCAGGCCAAGATGCCGGATGCCGACAGCGACATTTCCATCGGCGACCCACGCACCCTGCTGCGCCGCGGCACCGGCGGCGGTTATGCCGAGGTGGACTTTGTCGGCGTCAACGGCCGTCGCTACCGTGCGCGCTGGGAAGCCAACCGCGCCCGCGACAAGGCCAGCGGCAAGTTGCAGAACAGCCGGCAAAGCCTGATCGACCTGGACAGCGACCAACTGCTGGCCAGCCAGAAGACCGAATACAAGACCCAGCTGGAACTGGCCCTGGGCCTGAATTTCGAGCAGTTCACCCGCGCGGTGTTGCTGGCGCAAAGTGAATTCAGCGCGTTCCTCAAGGCCAACGACAATGAGCGCAGCGAACTGCTGGAAAAGCTCACCGACACCGCGCTCTACACCCAGCTTGGCCGCCGCGCCTTCGACAAGGCCAAGGACGCCAAGGACGCGCACAAACAGCTGCAAGACCAGGCCACCGGCGTGGTGCCATTGGCCGCCGAGGCCCGCGCCGAACTGGATCAACAGCTCGCCACGGCGCAGCAGCAGCTCAAGACCCAGCAGGCCCAGCTCAAGCAGTTGGAGTTGCAGCACACCTGGCTCAAGGAGTTGCGCGAATGGCAGGAGCGCCAACAAAGCGCGACTGAGCAACTGCAACGCGCGCAGGCCGATTGGGAGGGCCAAGGCCAGCAACGCCAGGACCTGAGCCGCCTGGAGCACTTGGCGCCACAACGCCATCAGTTTGCTCGACAGGCTGAACTCGGCGCGTTGCTGACGCCGCTCGCCGCGCAGATTCAGCAACACAGCGAGCAGCAAACCGCACTGCACATGCGTCAGGAGCAGGCGCAAGCCCAGCAAGCGGCGGCCCAGGCGGCACTGGCTGAGGCGCTGAAGCACCAGGCCGACGCCGTGCCCTTGTTGCGCCAGGCCTTTGAAGCACAAAGCACCCTCGCCCACTTGACCAAGGACCTGGCCAAACGCACCGAGGACCAACAGCAACACGAAGTCGCCTGCACCCAAGGCCAGACATTGTTGAAGGGCTTGCAGGACAAGCACACCCACGTTGCCGAACGCCTGCAACGCCTGGCTGCCGAGCTGGAGCGCAGCGCCGCCCTGGCGCCGCTGAGCGATGCCTGGAGCGCTTACCGCGACCGTCTGCAACAGCTGATGCTGATCGGCAATCGCTTGAACAAAGGCCAGAGCGAACTGCCGCAGCTGGAACAACGCGCCACCACCGCCGCCGAAAAGTTCGCTCAGCAGCGTGACGCGTTGGACCTGTTGTATCAGGAAGCCGGCGCCGAGCCGCACGCGGTCGCCGAGCAGATCCAGCTACTGGCGAGCCTGCTGCAGGACAACCGCAAACAGCAACGCGCCTTTGAAGACCTGACGCGGCTGTGGGACAACCAGCAGCAGCTGGACCAACAGGCCGCCAGCCTGACGCAGAAACTTGCGGACGCGCAGCAACAGCGCGAACAACTGAACCAGACCGGTCTGCAAACCAAGGCCGAGCTGGCCGTCGCCGAGCAAACCTTGACGGTGACCAAGCAACTGCTCGAACGCCAACGCCTGGCCCGCAGCGCCAGCGTCGAGGAATTGCGCGAGCAGTTGCAGGACGACCAGCCCTGCCCGGTGTGCGGCAGTCATGAGCACCCCTATCACCAGCCCGAAGCCTTGCTGCAAAGCCTCGGCCGGCATGATGAGAACGAAGAAGCCACGGCGCAGAAAGCCGTCGACGTGCTCAAGGAAAAACTTACCGAGCTGCGCGGCGAAGTGGGTGGTTTGATCGCGCAACAAAAGGAGTTTCTGCAACAGCAGGAGCACCTGGCGACGCAGCAACACGCGCTCAAACCCAGCCTGGATGCACACCCGCTGTCGGCCTCGCTGTTCAACCAGGACGCCACCAAGCGCAGCACCTGGCTGGCCCAGCAACTGGCGCAGCTGACGCAAAGCATCACCCAGGACGAACAACGCCAGGGCGCCCTGCTCAACCTGCAACAAAATGCCGGGCGTTTGCAGCAGCAGTTGCAAGCCGCTCAGGATGCGAGCCAGCAAGCTCGGCAGTTGCTGGTGGACCAGCAACGCGAGCTGTCCAACGATCGCGAACGTCTCGACGAAGAGCTGCATGCCTTCGCCAGCCTGCTGCCCGCCGAAACCCTCGAAGGCTTGCGCCGCGAACCGGCCGCGACCTTTATGCAGCTCGACCAGCAGGTCAGCCAGCGCCTGGAACAGCTGGGCCATCAGCGCGATGAACTGGCCGAGCAGCAGGAACGTCAACAGGCCATCGAGAAAGAACAGACCCATCAGCAGCATCGCCAGCAGCAACTGGACGTCTTGCATCAGCACGTCACCGAGTTGTCCGCGCAGCGACAGGCCGCGCAGGAACAACTTACGGCGCTGCTGGGCGATCATGCCAGCGCTGAACAGTGGCAGCAGCAACTGGATCAGGCGGTGGCGCAGGCACGTCAGCGCGAAACCGACGCCAATCAACAGCTGCAAGACCTGCGTAATGCCCTTATTCAACTGGCTGCCGACCTCAAGGCGCAGCAGGAACGCCAACAGGCACTGACTGCTGAGCAGCACAGCCTCGACGAACGCCTGGGCGAATGGCGGGCGCTGCACCCCGAGTTGGATGACGCCGGGCTCGCGCGCTTGCTGGCCTTTGATGACAGCCAGATCAGCGCGTTGCGCCAGCAGGTGCAACACAGCGAAAAAGCCGTCGAACAAGCCAAGGTGCTGCTGCACGAACGCGAGCAACGCCTCGCCGAGCATCAGGCCTTGCACAACGGCAACCTGGACGCCGAGCAACTCGATAGCAGCCTGGCCACGTTCAACCAGCAATTGGCCGAGGGCGAAAAACACTGCGCCGAGTTGCGCGCGCGCCAGGCCGAAGACCAGCGCCGCCAGGACGCCAACCACGCGCTGGCCGAACAGATCACCCAGGCCTATGAAGAATGGCAACGCTGGGCGCGCCTGAATGCGCTGATCGGTTCGGCCACCGGCGACACGTTCCGCAAGATCGCCCAGGCCTACAACCTGGACTTGCTCGTGCATCACGCCAACGTGCAATTGCGCCAACTGGTGCGCCGCTACCGCCTCAAACGCGGCGGCAGCATGCTCGGGCTGTTGGTGATGGACACGGAAATGGGCGATGAACTGCGCTCGGTGCACTCGTTGTCCGGGGGCGAAACCTTCCTGGTGTCGCTGGCGCTGGCGTTGGGCCTGGCGTCGATGGCGTCCAGCACGTTGAAGATCGAGTCGCTGTTTATCGACGAAGGTTTTGGCAGCCTTGATCCGGAGTCGCTGCAATTGGCGATGGACGCCCTGGACGGTCTGCAGGCCCAGGGCCGCAAGGTGGCGGTGATTTCCCACGTACAGGAAATGCACGAGCGCATCCCGGTGCAGATCCAGGTCAAGCGTCAGGGCAATGGCTTGAGCACGCTGGAGGTCAAGTGAGCGAGGCGCTGCTGTATTCGTTCCGGCGCTGCCCGTATGCGATGCGCGCGCGCATGGCGTTGCGCTACACGGGCGTGCCCGTGCAGATCGTCGAGGTGAGCCTGAAAGCCAAGCCGGCCGACATGCTCGCGCTGTCGCCCAAGGGCACGGTGCCGGTATTGAGCGTGGACGGTCGGGTGATTGAGGAAAGCCTGGAGATCATGCATTGGGCCCTGGCGCAGCACGACCCTGATGACTGGTTGCTCAAGGGCGACCCGCGGGTGCTGGCACTGATCGCCGAGAACGACCAGACTTTCAAACATCACTTGAATCGATACAAGTACGCCGAGCGCTACCCGGAGCAGCCGATGGAACATTATCGGGCCGAGGGTGAGGTGTTTTTGCACAAGCTGGAAGGTTTGCTGGCGGGGAATGAATACTTGTTGGCCGACCATTTGAGCCTGGCCGATGTGGCACTGGCGCCGTTTGTGCGTCAGTTCGCGCATGTGGATTGCGAGTGGTTTGCCGGCACGGAGTATCACCGGTTGCAGGCCTGGCTACAGCGTTTTCTGGAATCACCGCTGTTTGCAGCGGTAATGGCAAAACCCTGAACCCAACACAATCACCTGTGGGCGCTGGCTTGCCTGCGATACCGACAACTCGGTGCAACTGATACACCGAGTTGCTTTCATCGCAGGCAAGCCAGCGCCCACAGGTGACCGTCGCTCAGCTCACGCTCAGTGCTGGGTCTTGTGATCCAGTGCGGCGTAGAAGTTGGCGCTTTGTTGCAGGTATTTCTGGGTGTAGGCGCTGGTGCTGGATTTTTTGCCGGAAACTTCCACGCTGGCGGCGGCAGGCAATGCCACGGTGGCGGAAACAGCGGAAGCGGCGATGATGGAGAAGAGGTTCAAGTTCATGTCGGTAACCCTTGTGTTCGTTGGTTTAGGTGGCCGGTAGAGGCCTTGGAACCCAACTTACGCCCGAGGGCTGAACCTTGGTAATGTTTTGAAACAGTAGCCGCTATTAATAGAATTAATACACCGAGTCAGGCCCCGCATGGCGGGGCCTGTGGCTTATTGACGCACCAGGAACTTCAGGTCACTGGGGGCATCGATCGGCAATTTCTGCACGGTTTTACCCAGCATGCCGGTCTTGGGGTCGCGTTCGACTACCACGATTTCGTTGCTTTTCTGGTTGGCGATCAGCAAAAACTTGCCGCTCGGGTCCAGGCTGAACTCGCGCGGGTGGTCGCCTTCCACGGAACGGCGCTGCAGTTCCTTGAGGTGCGCGGTGGCCGGGTCGATGCTGAACACCAGCATCTGGTTGGCGGTGCCGCGATTGCTCACGTACAGGAATTTGCCGTCGCTGGAGGCGTGCAGCGCCGCGCCGGCCTTGTCGGCCACCGGCTGCCCACCAGCAAAGTCCACCAGTTGGGTCTGGCTGAGCTTGCCGTCGTTGTAATCGAACACGGCAACCTGGGCGCTCATTTCGGTGGTCAGCCAGGCATGCTTGCCATCCGCGCTGAACAGCAAGTGACGCGGGCCGCTGCCCGGTGGCATTGGCACGGCGGCAGGGTTGGCCGGGGTCAGCGGCAGTTCAGGGTTGGCCTTGGGGTCGTAGTGGTAGGCAAACACCTTGTCGGCCCCCAGGTCCTGAACGAACACGTATTTGCCGTCCGGCGATGACACCACCGAATGCACATGGTTGGAGGCCTGACGCTCCGGGTTTACCCGGCTGGACGGATGCCCGCTCAGTTGCACCGGCGCCGACAGCTTGCCAGCGGCGTCAACCGGCAGCACCGCGAGGCTGCCACCCGGATCTTCGAGTACCGAATAGTTGGCAACGAACAGGTAACGTCCATCAGCGGCGAGGCTGGAATGGGTGGGTTCATTGCCCAGGCTCTGCACCTGGTTGATCAGGGTCAACTGATGGTTCTGCGGGTCAATGCTGTAGCTGCTGACGCGGCCGACCGGGTCTTTCTGGCCCGGGCCATTCTCGTTGACCACGAACAAATGCTTCTGGTCTTTGGAGATCGTCAGCCACGACGGGTTGGCTGCCTTCGCGGCCAGTACCGGCTTGCCGCTGAATTGACCGGTACGGCTGTCAAACTGCAGGCGGTAGATACCCTCGCTGGTACCGGCGGTGTAGCTGCCCACCAGCAGTTCATAGGTGTCTGCCGGTGCGGCTTGCACCGACATGGCACCGACACTGCCCGCCATCAGCAGGGGCCAGAATTTACGCATCATCATCCGCTTCATCCTCGTCGTTATTGTTGCCGGTGAACGCGCTCATGCAGATCAGGCGGTGCTCGCCCGAATCACCGTTAAGGGTCCAGCTTTGCAAGGTGTCATCGAAGGTGGCGGCCTGTACCTGCTCCAGGCTGAAACGCCAGCGTTTTTCAGCACGGCCGTCCATGGCGGTGATCAGCAAGGCCTGTTCATCAAAGGTGAAATCAAAGGCATGCAGCCCGTCGATTTCAAGCATGTCGGAAGTCTTCAGGACGGCAGGCAAATTATCGGTCATCACAGTCTTTCATCAGGTTCAAAGCGCTAATGATAGGCCAGTTTGCTGCCCGCACCTAAAGCCATAACGGGCTACCGCCTCCGGGCGACGCAGCGCATTACTTTGCAAGGGCGCGTTTTGCTCACCTGTAAAGGAATACCCATGACAGACCCGAACACCGTCCCTGCTGCACACCCGGCCCGACAAGCGGTTGAAGCCCGGTTTCTCACTCGCCCGACACTGCGCTCCGTCACCGCGCAGTTGCTGGCCGACCACTTGAAGGAAAAATACCCGCCGCTGAGCTATCCGCTTGCGGACCTGCGCCTGGCCATACCCCGTGACGGCGGCGGACGCAGCCTGTTCCCGCTGCTGGAGGTGGCGCTCAGTCACCTGGCCGATGGCAGCTTTCCCGATGTGTCCATGCGCTACGGCCTGGACTGTTACCTGGGCGACGCCACGGGTACCCGGCTGACCTTTGAGGCCAATGGCCGGCACGACTACGACCTGGCAGTGATCGAAGCCGTTATCAGAGAATTGCCGCTGATTCTGAGCATCGCCTTTCAAGACGCCCTGGCTGCCTACTGGAGCCAGGACACGGATGCCGGCGGCAGCCGCTGGCAGTGGCTGGCCCACGTGCTGCAAGGCGCGCTGCTCGACTCGGCCATTCGCCAGCCAGGGAACCTGGCACGACAGCTCGATACCCTCGTCACACTGGCCCGTTACCCCGATCGAAGTACGCGCGCCCAGCGCCCTTGGCCGCAGAAGGCCGTGCGCGCCTATACCCTGGAAACCGTTCTGGAGCAGGCAGGCAGCCGACTCACCCTGCAAGCCAGCGATGTGCTGGTGGTCGCCCCTGCGCAGGTGTTGCTGTGCCGCGTATCGGGGCAGATCGAGGCGTACGCCGACCTCGATGCCTTCGGCCAGGCCTGGGGAATGCACCTGCAGCAGCGTTTTCGCGCGCAGCGGATGACCTGGAAGCAGTACGAGCCCGACGGCAATATTTTCGAGGTGCAAGCCGCGCTCATACTTGAGGGGCAACTGGACACTCTCGCGGCCATTGAGCTCCCGGCCGGGTCCAGCGTGCAGGCCCTGGAGCTGCGGTTTGCTGGCGCTACAAACCCGGCGCAGGTCTTCAGCCACTCGACCACCACACCGCTGGCAACCCTGAATTCGATCCGCGCAGCCCTGCCCGCCTGGCTGCAGCACGCCGGCGCGGCCGAGCGCCTTGCCTACCGTCAGTGCCTGCTTGAACAGGCCGCAATCCGCCGCTTGACCCTTGGCGATTCAGACGTCGACAGCCTGGAAACCCTGCGCAGCTATGCAACCGAACATTTGAATCAGCAACTGTGCCTGGATCGCAGCGTCGCCCTGGGTGGTCAACGCGCCTGCGACGATGCCGCTCGGTCGAGCGGGTACCACGCCGACGATTTGCAACTGACCTTTCACGTGGCGGTGGGCACCCTGGCCGGCGGTTATGTCGAGCCGGTGACCCTGAGCCTGGTCGATCTGGCCCTGAAAAACCTCTCGGGCGCGCCCAAAGGCCGCATGACACTCAGCCACCGCACCGGCCGGGTAATTGAACCCTGGCTGACAGCCGACGGCCTTCGCCAACTGGTCCAGCGTGTCGACATCGGCAACAATTACCCTCATTACCTGCACCAGGCGCTGCTCAGCGATACCGAGGCCGCTCAAAAACGCACACGACTGTTCGAACAGCAACGGCCGGTGCAGCTGAAAACCCAAGCGCTGGAGCACAAGCTAAAAGGCGAAGCAGGCCTGACATCGCGCGGCGTTCAGTGGGTGGAGGCCGTGCTGAACCCAGCCCCCACGGGGCGCCAGGTTGGCGGTGAAAGCCTCGTCATGCGGGTGCTGGCCTTGGTGCGCAAGCCCGGCGCCACGGCGGACGTGGTGCAAAACATGTTCATCATCGAGCCCCTCGATACGCAACGAGGCCCGCACCTGCTGTATCGGCCGGCCTATTGCGACTCGCTGCTGGAGTTTGCCAGTCGCGACAGCCTGCTGGCCGCCCTCGTACGGCCCGGCGCGTTGCAGGACAGCGTCTTGACCTGGTTGCCGGACTCGGCCAGGGCCATCTACAGCAACGGTGGGTTTACCCAGCCCCACTACGTGCGGGTCGGCCTGGGCTCGGAATTCGACCCGCTGCCGCGCGTGCCTGAACCGGCGCAATTGGCCGCCGCGGGCGACCAGAGCAGCGACGAAATCCTCCAAGCCCTGAACAATGGCAGCCTCATGGAGTACCTGTTTGGCTGCGAAACTCAGCAACTGCTGGCGCAGGCTGAGCGCGAGTCTACGTCCAATAGCGAGAGCCGCTGGGCATTGATCCTGGAAGGTACGCAGCTGGGCTTCAACACCCTGCTGATGGCCGTGCGCGGGCCACTGGCGGCAATCGGCTGGCTGATGCAACTGGTGCAGGGCCTCACGCACGATGTGCCAGCGCTGGAAAGTGACGACCCTCAGACGCGGGCGCTGGCGTGGGTCGACCTGCTGCAAAACATCGCCCTGCTGCTGGTGCATCAGGGCTCGCTGACGGCGGCGCCGGTACACCCTGCACGTGAGGAAGCCTTGCCCACGCAGCCGGCGTTCCGGCGAGCAGTTTTCGGCCCGGCAAGCAGCCCGCCGGCGATCATTGAACGTGGCACGGTCGGCCTGCCTTCCGAACCGCCCGGCGGTGGCCGCACGCTGCTGGATTTCGATCATTCGCTGGCCAGCGACGCTGCATCGGCAGCGCTGCTGGAAAAACTGCGGGCATTCAGCGTGCCCTGGCCACAGCCCGCACCTGCACAGGTCCGCCTCGGGCGTCACCTGGGTTTGTACAACCTCAACGGGGTCTGGCATGCCTCGGTCGGTGGGTTGTTGTTCAGGGCCAGCATCGTTCCCGGTTTTGGCGACGTGTATATCGTGCACCCCGAAAAAATCGACCACCCCGGCATCAAGCTTTGCACCGATGGAAAAGGCCATTGGACACTGGACCGCGGCCTTAAGCTGGTGGGCGGTGGCCCCAAGCGGATGGCGGCCTTGCGCGAGGAAAACCAGCGTAGAAAAAACGAGCTGCTCGCACGCGCGCAGGCACTCGATACGCAAATAACCCCCTTGATGGCGCCCTTCCTGGCATCGATGGAGCGCATGTGGTCCGCCGCCACCGCCTTGAAAAACCAACGCAAAACCGTGCAATTGGTCTGGAATCTTCTGCAAAAAGCGCCGCCCGAGCGGCGGCCCGCCCTGGCGGTGCGGCATCAGCAGGAGACCCTGAACCACCAGCAACGACGCACCGAGTTTCAGATTCTGCTGCAGAACCTCGAAGACCAATTTGCCCAGTCCCTGCCCCCACGCCTGGAAATGGTCAAGGTGGGCCAGGAACTGGAAAAGGTCGGCGGCGCCGGCGTGCACGTGCTTGATCGGGCAAAAATCCTGGGGACCATCTGGAACCAGCAGTCGGCCATCCAGACGTTGTTGGTGGACCGGTTGAACGCCATGCGTTTTTCCAGCACGGGCGAGCCCATGGGGCAGATGGCGCGCAGGATGTTTGTCGACAACCTGCTGGGAGACACCGCCGTCTACAACGAATACATCCGCAACACGGTTGAATCGGCCAATATCCGCGAGCACATGGCCGAGGTCGCGGCGGCCATGGAGCATACGCTCGAACAACTGGAAGATGACTCGGTGGCGGGCCGTGTGATCCGCCAGGAATGCCTGACGCTGATCCAATACCCGCAGAATTTTTTCGCCAACAACCTGAGGCTCAGTGCGCTCAATTACCTCGCCGCCGCCACCCTGGCGACGGCCGACCGACGACTGCCACCTCTGGAGGAGTTTTACCTCAACCGCCTCGAACAGAGCGACCTGGCCCAAGCCCTGCAGTCTCACGTGGAAGTGCGCAGCGGTGCCGAGTACCCGCTGGCCGAGCAACGTAATGTGTATGAAACGGTCCTTGACCGGTACCGCCGTCATGAGGATGCGATTCGCGCCCTCAAAGCCCTCAACCCTGGGCGCCTGCGCCCGGAGGCCGAACGCCTGCTGAGAGGCCTTGAATTTGCCCAGGCGCTTGCGCAAAGCGAACTTGAAGCGGTGGTACGCAAGCAGGAAGAGCTGGACGTCGAGCTGCCCTTATCGAAAACCCTGCGTCCCAAAAACCCGGCCAAGCGCGTGTTCAAAACCCGCAAAAAGGCGTACTTCATCGGTGAGCTCAAGCCTGCCGATGCCCAGAACAGCCAGGAGCAGCTCACCCTCACCGACGCCTTGACCGGCGAAACCATTGCCTCGTTCAGCCGCCACGAAGACGGTTGGGCCAACACCGCGAAGGACCCCGCGGCTGCCCCGGCAGGCACAGCCCAAGGTCGCTCACTGGCAACCCTCAAAGGCCTGGCCCAGGCGCTGATCGAACAACGCAAAGGCATTGAACAGCTGATCACGGCCGAGCAGCAAAAACTCGACTCGCCGCTGACCCGTCAACATGTCGACCCGAGTGGCTGGAATGAATTGCTGATGGGCCACGCCGGAAAGCTCACGGCCTTGGCCGATGAGTTGGCACGCGACCATTTGGCGCAAAAGACCGCGGTGCAACGCCTGATCGATGAATACCGGGCACACGCCCGGGACATCGGCCGGCTGGCGCAGCGCGTGTGCAGTGAGGCGTACAAACGGCAATGGCCGACCCAGGAGAGCCTCAATTACCTGTGGGAACAAAAACAGATCGACATCAACCTGACCAGCCTGGCCGACCCGCAGCGCCCGACCCTCAGCGGCGACTTCTTCACTGAGTACGCGGTGTACGACAAGGCCAAAAAACCGCCGGTGGTGCTGTGGTATGCGCATTTTCATTACGCCAATGCCGACGCCCTGCCCGCCGACTACACGCGGGCCCACCTGAAGCTGCCGGAACAGCGCAAGTACACACAGAAGGACCTGCTCAAGCAACATGTCCAGGCCGACCTTCATACCCGCACGGAACCCGGCGGCGAACCGCTGACCCACATTCTGTATGTGCTGATTACGCCGCCCGTGGATCAGTTGTTCCTGGCAATCGCGCCAATGCCACGGGCCCTGCGCTCAACCCGTGCCCAGTGCATTGCGCTGGGCCACTTCACAACCTGAGATGCCGTGTGGCAAGGGCATTGCACCCTTGCCACACGGCACCGCGCGACGGTGTCGGGCTTAGTGTGCAAACAGCGAGTTGCCCTTCTGCCCCGCGAGTTTTTCAGGCTTGATCAGGAACCGTGCCAGCGCCGGCAGCAGCCACAACGCGCCGAACATGTTCCACAGCAGCATGAAGGTCAGCATCAGGCCCATGTCGGCCTGGAACTTGATGGCCGAGAAAATCCAGGTGCACACCCCGATGGCCAGGCACAAGCCGGTGAACAGCACGGCTTTGCCGGTCGATTTGAGCGTCTGGTAGTAGGCCTCTTGCAGTGGCAGGCCGGCGCGCAGGAAGCTTTCCAGACGGCTGTAGATGTAAATGCCGTAGTCCACGCCAATCCCCACGCCCAGCGCCACCACCGGCAGGGTCGCGACCTTGACGCCGATGCCCATGAACGCCATCAACGCGTTGCCCAGCACCGAGGTCAGCACCAGCGGCAGCACGATGCACAGGGTGGCGGCCCACGAGCGGAAGGTGATCATGCACATGGTCGCCACGCACAGGTACACCAGGATGAGGATGGTCAGCTCCGATTCCTTGATCACCTCGTTGGTCGCCGCTTCGATCCCGGCGTTGCCGGCGGCGAGGATGAATTCCAGGCCGTCCTTGTTGTTTTCCTTGGCGAAGTCCTGCACCGCATGCACCGCGCGGTCGAGGGTTTCGGCCTTGTGGTCGTTAAGGAACACCAGCACCGGCGCGAGCGAGCAATTGTTGTTGTACAGGCCGTCGGCGCGGGCGATGGAGTTGTTCAGCACGTCGGGGTTGCGCGACAGGGTTTCCCATTTCAGGTTGCCCTCGTTCATGCCCTTGATCATCTGCTTGGACACGGTCACCAACGAGATCGCCGATTGCACGCCTTCGGTGTTCTGCATCTTCCACATCAACTGGTCGATGGGCGCCATGGCTTCATAGCGCGAGCAGCCTTCGGCACGGGTCTTGACCATTACCACCAGCACGTCGGAGCTGGTGGAGTAGTTGTTGATGATGAAGTTGTTGTCTTTGTTGTAGCGCGAGTCCGGGCGCAGTTCCGGTGCGCCCTGGTCGAGGTCGCCGATTTTCAGGTTCTGGCTGTACCAGAGGCCGCCACCGAAGGCGATCAGCGCCAGCAGGATGGACACCGGCGCGACTTTGGCGCTGGCGAATTTGGACAGCAGGCGCCAGAACGGGTGTTCGCGGTGCGCGTCCTTTTTGCTCTTGGCGATGGCGCGTTTACTGATGCCTACGTAGGAGATCGCCACCGGCAGCAGGATCAGGTTGGTGAACACGATCACCGCCACGCCGATGGAGGCGCCGATGGCCAGCTCGCGGATCACGCCGATGTCGATGATCAGCAAGGTGATAAAGCCCACCGCGTCGGCGAGAATCGCGATCATGCCCGGCAAAAACAATTGCCGGAACGTGCGTCGGGCGGCGGTCAGCGCGTTGTCCGCCTCACTGGATTGCAAGGCAATGCCGTTGATCTTCTGCACGCCGTGGGAAATACCGATGGCGAAGATCAGGAACGGCACCAGCATCGAATACGGGTCGAGGCCGAAACCGAAGAAGTGCATCAAGCCGAGCTGCCAGACCACCGCCACCAGCGTGGTGCTCAACACCGCGACGGTGCTGCGCAGGCAGTTGGTGAACCACAGCAGCAGAATCAGGGTGATGACGAATGCGATGCCGAAGAACATCACCACCATGACCAGGCCGTCGATCAGGTCGCCGACCTTCTTGGCAAACCCGACGATGTGAATCTTGACGTTGGGGTTTTGCGCTTCGAACTTGTCGCGGATCTTGTCTTCAAGTTCGTGGGAAAACTTGCGGTAGTCCAGGGCCAGCAACTTGCCCTGATCCTGTGGGTCCGGGTAGGACTCCAGCAGCGGAATGTCGACAATGCTCGACTTGAAGTCGTTGGCCACCAGGCGCCCCACCTGGCCGGACTTGAGCACGTTGTTGCGCAACTGGTCGAGGCTTTCCGGCGAGCCGTTGTAGCTCTGCGGGATCACTTCGCCGCCGGCAAAACCTTCCTCGGTGACCTCGGTCCAGCGCACGCTGGGGCTCCACAGCGACTTGAGGCCCGAGCGGTCAACGCCGGAGATGTAGAACACCTCGTCGTTGATCTGGCGCAGGGTCTCCATGTACTCCTTCGTGAAGATGTCACCGTCCTTGGCCTCCACGGAGATGCGCACCGTGTTGCCCAGGTTGGCCAGGTCGTTGCGGTGCTCCATCATCTTTTCGATGAAGGGGTGCTTGAGCGGGATCATCTTTTCAAAACTGGTGGAGGGGCGAATCAACGTCGCCTGCCAGAACAGAAAAATGCTCACCAGCAGGCAAATGAC
Organism: Pseudomonas sp. TREG-RG-20F-10-E-6-01; assembly: GCF_022662455.1. Taxonomy (NCBI): domain Bacteria; kingdom Pseudomonadati; phylum Pseudomonadota; class Gammaproteobacteria; order Pseudomonadales; family Pseudomonadaceae; genus Pseudomonas; species Pseudomonas sp. TREG-RG-20F-10-E-6-01. Next base: position 243,499 of record NZ_JAKNQP010000004.1, read on the forward strand.
GATCACTGCCGGGCGATTGTTGAAGATCAGGCGCTCAAGAAAGGTCGCTTTATCGTTGTGATGACTGCTCATTGAAACCCCGCCTTCTTATTATTTTGAGAGCTCTGCACCGGCGGCGGAGGCCACACGCACGCCACCCTGCCCGACCAGAATCAAGTTGCCGTTGCCCGCCGCGGTGACCGCCGAGAGTGAAATGCGGTCCGGGCGATTGAACACGCTGAAGGTCTGCCCGTCGTCATGGCTGATCACCACGCTGCCACCGTTGCCGACCACCACCAGCGAACCGTCATCAAGCAACGTGGCGCCGGACAAGCCGAATTCCAGGGCACCCCGCGCCGCGTTCAGCTCAACCTGTTCCCAGGTGCTGCCAAAATCCGTGGAACGGTAGAGATTGCCGCGCAGGCCATAGGCCAACAGGGTGTGGGGTTGAGCGGTACTGATCACGCCAAACAGCGAGCCCTGATACGGGCCTTCGAGCTTTTCCCAGGTCTGGCCGTCGTCACTGGAGCGGAACATGCTGCCCTGCTCGCCGACGATAAACAGCCCGGCGTCCTTGATAGAGGCGATGGCGTTGAGGTGGAACTGGTCTTCGTTGTCGAGGCGGTCGCTGACGTCTTCCCAGGTTTTGCCGCCGTCGGTGGTTTCGATCAACGCACCGTAGGCGCCCACGGCCAGGCCGTGCTCGGCATCCTTGAACCAGATGTCGAGCAAGGGGGCTTCGCGTTTGAGGTCTTGGTATTGCTGGGTCCAGGTGGCGCCGCCATCGGCGCTTGCAAGAATCTGTGCATCGTGACCGACAGCCCAGCCGTGTTTTTCATCGACGAAAAACACTGCCGTGAGCAGTTGCCGAGTCGGCACTTGGGATTGGGTCCAGGTGCTGCCCTGGTCATCGGAATAGAGGATGTGCCCGCGGTCACCGACTGCCACCAGACGGGAGCCGGCGTGCACCACGTCGATCATCAGGCCTTTGGCGGCCTTGGGGGATTGAATCGCAAATGCCGGCGGTGCGCCGGTTTCATCGGCTGCCAGCACGGGTGTCGACAACACCCCCAGCAGCGAGAGCGCTGTAGCCAGCATCGCAACCTTGCGGGCGACGCGCGGGCGGCAAACAACCCAACCCATGACAGGCTCACTCATAGACCTTTCTCCCGATTTATTATTGTTAGGTCGTCTTGCCTTGCCGGCCTCTGAAACCTGCAATCTAGAGCGCCTGAAGGAAGCAGGGGCCATCCTATCGGGCTTTCGAATCGTCTGACAATCGGCGCTACGTTATCTTTTGTTAACTGGCGGGCGATGACGATGGGCTGAATATGAGTGCATTAGCCAGGCTGATTAATGAATATTTATTCCATCTATTGAATTTAGAGAATATTTATTCCATAAATACACGTCCTGAAAACAATAATCCAAAGGACCACCGCTATGCGTGAACTCGGAATCGGCCTGATCGGCACGGGCTTCATGGGGCGCGCCCATGCCTTGGCGTTCAACAATGCCCGCGCGGTATTCGAACTGCCGGTACACCTCAACCTGGCCGCCCTGGCCGATGCCGACACCGAACGCGCACAGCGTTGCGCGACCGCCTGGGGGTTTGCCCAGGCCCACGGCGACTGGCAGGCGTTGATCAATGACCCCAAGGTCGATGTCGTGGCCATCACCACGCCCAATCACTTGCATTACCCCATGGCCATGGCGGCGATTGCAGCGGGCAAGGCGGTGTATTGCGAAAAACCGCTGGCCGTCAGCCTGCCGCAGGCCGAGGCCATGCGCCGCGCCGCGAGTGCGGCCGGCGTGGTCACGCGGGTGGGCTACAACTACCAGCACAACCCGATGATCAGCCTGGCGCGGCAGATGATTGCCGATGGCGAGTTGGGCGAGATCATCAGTTTCCAGGGCGAGTTCAGCGAAGATTTCATGGCCGACCCGGCCTCACCGTGGTCGTGGCGCTGTGACGTGGCCCATGCCGGCGGCGCCCTGGCGGATTTGGGCAGTCATTTGCTGTCGATGGCGCGCTATCTGGTGGGTGAGGTGCACAGCGTGTGCGCCGACACCCAGACCGTCCACGCCCAACGCCCGCTCGTCCACGGCAGCAGTGACTGTAAACCCATCGCGGTGGACGACCAGGTGCACGCACTCTTGCGCTTTGCCAATGGCGCGCGCGGCACGGTGAGCAGCAGCTGGCTCAAGCATGGTTACAAGAACCACCTGAGTTTTGAAATCAGCGGTACGCGAGGCACGCTGGCGTTCGATCAGGAGCGCTTGAATGAACTGCGAGTGTGTCGGCTCGGCCAGGACGGATTCCAACGGTTGCTGGCCGGCCCTGCCCTGCCCGGCTATGCCGCGTTCAGCCCGGCGGCCGGGCATCAACTGGGGTACAACGAGTTGAAGACGCTGGAAGTGCACGAATTGATCATGGCGCTGGCGGGGCAAGGCGCGGGGGGCACTGACTTTGAGGGGGCATGGGCGGTTGAGCAGTTGGCAACGGCGATTCGTGTGGCGGCCCGTGAAGAGCGTTGGGTTGTGGTGGGTGAGGTGTGAGCGCGGGGACTTGGTTTGGCCGGGGGTGTGTATCCGTTGTTTAACGCGACGCCTAAGGTCAAAAGCAGAGCACGGCGGCCTGACAGCCGACCTGACCTTGAAGGCGGAACTCAATCAAATGTGAGAGCTGGCTTGCCTGCGATGGCATCAACTGGTTGTGCCTGATACACCGAGGTGCCTGCATCGCAGGCAAGCCAGCTCCCACAGAAAAGCAAAGCACTGCGGTGCTGGCAGCTGAACTCGGTCAACTTGTGGGAGCGGGCTTGCTCGCGAAAGCAGTGGGCCAGTGACACATGAGCTGACTGAACCACCGCCTTCGCGGGCAAGCCGGCTCCCACATTTGGATCGCAGTGCATCAGGTAGAGGGGTGGCGTGTGTACCCGGCCAGCTCCCACAGAAAAGCAAAGCACTGCGGTGCTGGCAGTTGCACTCGGTCAACTTGTGGGAGCGGGCTTGCTCGCGAAAGCGGTGGGCCAGTGACACATGAGCTGACTGAACCACCGCCTTCGCGGGCAAGCCCGCTCCCACAGTTGGATCTCTGTGCATCAGGTAGAGGGGTGGCGTGTGTACTCGATCAAAGGTGGGAGCTGGCTTGCCTGCGATGGCATCAACCCGGTGTACCTGATACACCACGGTGCCTGCATCGCAGGCAAGCCAGCTCCCACCATAAAGCCGCTCTGCTTGTGCTTGCCCCCCTCAAGTCGGCGCCTGGGCGTTGGCAAAAACTGAGCGAAAACAGGGAGCAACGCACACCCAACATGCCTCGATCATCAGATCACGAACCGCGCCACCATCGCGTTCAAATCCACTGCCAGGCGCGACAGTTCGTGGCTGGCGGCGCTGGTCTGGTTGGCGCCGGCTGCCGACTGAGTCGCCAGGTCGCGGATGTTGATCAGGTTGCGGTCCACCTCGCGGGACACTTGGGCCTGCTCTTCAGAAGCACTGGCGATGACCAGGTTGCGCTCGTTGATCAAACTGATCGACTGCGTAATCTGCTCCAGCGCCACACCGGCGGCTCGGGCCATTTCCAGGGTGCTTTGGGTGCGCTGATTGCTTTGTTGCATCGACTGCACCGCTTCGCCGGTACCCGTCTGAATGCCGGCGACCATTTTCTCGATTTCCTGGGTCGACTGCGCGGTGCGATGCGCCAGCGCCCGCACTTCATCGGCCACCACCGCAAAGCCACGCCCGGCTTCACCGGCGCGTGCCGCCTCAATCGCTGCGTTGAGCGCCAGCAGGTTGGTCTGTTCGGCAATCGCGCGGATCACGTCCAGCACCTTGCCGATGTCACGGCCCTGCGTCGCCAGGCCTTCGATCATCACCGAGGTGGTTTGTACGTCCTGGGTCATGGTCTGAATCGCGCCGACTGTCTCCACCACACGGTCACGGCCTTCGCGCGCCGCCTGGTTGGACTGGCTGGACGCTTCAGAGGTGGACACCGCATTACGCGCCACCTCTTCCACGGCGGCGGTCATTTCGTTGACGGCGGTGGCGGCCTGGTCGATTTCGTTGTTTTGTTGTTGCAGGCCTCTGGAGGCTTCCTCGGTGACGGCGCTCAATTCTTCGGCAGCAGAGGCCAGTTGCGTGGCCGAACCGGCAATGTGCTGGATGGTCTGGCGCAGGTGGGTCTGCATCGCGGACAAAGCGCCAAGCAGGCGGGCCGGTTCATCCTTGCCAGCATCTTCGACGAGCGTGGTCAGGTTACCGCTGGCGATGGTTTCGGCCACTTGCACCGCTTTGCGCAGCGGCGCAACGATGCTGCGGGTCAGCAGCCAGGCGAGTAACACCGTCATCAACGCCGCCACCACCGAAACGATGATGATGCCGCTGACGGCCTGTTGGTAGCTGCCTTCAGCGTCCCGGCCGGCCTGGTCGGCATCGACGCTGTTGATGGCGATCAGTTTGTTCAGCTGCTCGCCCATCAGATCCGTACCGTCCTTGATCCGCGTATTGATGAGGCTGCGCATTTCCTCGACTTTGTTCTGCTGCGACAGCGACATCATCTCGGCCTGCGCCGCGAAGTAATTGTCGAGGGTCGCGGCGAAGGCTTTGTAAAGGGCCGCCTCTTCCGGGCCTGCCGGCATGACCGCGTAAGCACGCTGGGCCTGCTTGACCTTGTCCACCAACACCGCTACGCGGGTCTTGGCCTCCTCAAGGGCCGCAGGCTCACGGTTGATCAATATCCGGAACGACAGGATGCGCAAGCGCAGGACGTTTTCCGTCATGTTGCCGAGAAATTTCATGCTGGGTAATTGGATGGTCCCCATGTCCAGGGAAGACTGGCGAATCTGTGTCATGCGGTTAACGGCAAATACGCCGAGGATCACGACCAGCAACGCAATGAACGCAAAACCGAGGAACGCGCGCGGGGCAATATTCAGATTACGTAGGGACATAGGGCTGCTCTCGAGAAAGAGTGGGCGAGCGTCCCTGCCGCGACACGATCAGTGGGCGTCAACGCACCGCTCTGATCTTTGGGCACCACTGTTGTAAGAGTTGTGTGGGCTTGAATACGGTATCGGCAGGTGCCGGGATCTAATGCAGGGTGTTTCGAAAAATTTTTACACACTTCTGACGGCCGGCACTTTCTGGCATCCTGCGCCCCCCTTTCCCTACCGGGCCTGTATTGTGTCTGACGCTCAAACCTCTCGCCCCCGCTATAAATCCGACCTGATCTACGGCCTGGAAGATCGCCCGCACTTCACCGCGGCGATTTTTGCCGCATTGCAGCATGTGCTCGCCAGTTTCGTCGGCATCATCACCCCCACCTTGATCGTCGGCGGCGTGCTGGGCCTTGAAAGCGAGGTGCCGTACTTGGTGAGCATGGCGCTGTTCGTGTCCGGGCTCGGCACGTTTGTGCAGGCGCGCACATTCGGCCCGGTCGGTTCGGGTCTGTTGTGCCTGCAGGGCACCAGCTTTTCGTTTATCAGCGTGATTCTCAGCGCCGGTTTTATGGTCAAGGCCCGGGGCGGCGGCACCGATGAAATTCTGTCGACGCTCTTTGGTATCTGCTTTTTCGCAGCCTTTATCGAAGTGGTGCTGAGCCAGTTCATCGGCAAGCTGCGCAAGCTGATCACCCCGGTGGTGACCGGCACCATCATTACCTTGATGGGCTTGTCGCTGATCAAAGTGGCGGTCACCGATATGGCCGGCGGTTATGGCGCCAGCGATTTGGGCGCGGCCGGCAACATGGGCCTGGCGGCGCTGGTGCTGCTGACCATTGTGGTCCTCAACCGCTTCAGCAACCCGTTCCTGCGCCTGGGTTCAATCGTGATCGGCCTGACGCTGGGTTTTGTAGTGGCCTGGTGCATGGGCCGGGTCGATCTGGCAGCACTGCCTCACGTGCCGCTGATCAGCGTGCCGGTGCCGTTCAAGTACGGGTTCTCGTTTGATTGGGTGGCGTTTATCCCGGTGGCGGTAATCTTTCTGATTTCGCCTTTGGAAGCCGCTGGCGACCTGACTGCCAACTCGATGATTTCGCAACAACCGGTCAAAGGCCCGCTGTATATCAAACGCATCAAGTCGGGCCTGCTGGCCGACGGCCTCAATTCGGCCATGGCCGCCACGTTCAACAGCCTGCCGATGGTGACCTTCGCGCAGAATAACGGGGTGATCCAGTTGACCGGCGTGGCCAGCCGCTATGTGGCGTACTTCATCGCCGGCCTGCTGGTGCTGCTGGGGCTGTTCCCGATGATCGGCGCGGTGCTGCAACTGATGCCCAAGCCGGTGCTCGGCGGCGCCACCCTGATCATGTTCGGCACGGTGGCCGTGGCCGGGATCAAGATCCTCGCCGAAGCCGGGCTGCACCGACGCAATGTGCTGATCGTGGCGATTTCCCTGGGCATGGGCCTGGGCGTGGCCGCCGTACCGGAAGTGCTGCGCGACCTGCCCAAGGCGCTGCACAACATCTTCGAGTCGCCGATCACGGTGGGCGCGTTCTGTGCAATCCTGCTGAACATTTTCCTGCCCGAAGAGTTCATAGAGCTGGAAGAAGATGAATTTGATCCGGAGTCCTCTACCCTCAAGGTCATGCAGGACCCGGACGTCACGAAATAGGAGCACCTTTTATGCGCAAGCTCATGGTTCTATCGCTACTGCTGCTGACCTTGAGCGCCTGCGCGCTGTTCCCCAATCGCGACCCGGTCAACATCAGCGTGGTCGGCATCGAGCCGCTGCAAAGCCAGGACCTGGAAGTACGATTCGCCGTGAAACTGCGCGTGCAAAACCCCAATGACACGGCGATCGACTACAGCGGCGTAGCCCTGGACCTGGACGTCAATGGCCGGCCGTTGGCGTCGGGGGTCAGTGACCAGTCGGGCTCGATCCCACGGTTTTCTGAAACCGTGCTGATGGTGCCGGTGAGCGTTTCGGCGTTTTCCGTGTTGCGCCAGACCCTGGGCCTGAGCCAGACCCAGAGCTTGAACAACCTGCCCTATGTGCTGCGCGGCAAACTGGCGGGTGGCCTGTTTGGCACCCTGCGTTTTGTCGAGCGCGGCACGCTGGACCTGCCGAACACGGCGACCTGGTGATGACCCGCCAACCTGTACTGTTGACCCAACGACTGATCCTGCGCCCGCTGGTGCTCGCGGATGCCGAGGCTATCCAGCAGCAGTTCGCGCATTGGGACGTGGTGCGCTACCTCAACGCCGACGTGCCTTGGCCCTACCCGGCCGATGGCGCGCGTTGCTACCTGGAACAGGTCGCCTTGCCGGCGATGGCACGGGGCGAGCAGTGGCATTGGTCAATCCGCCTCAAAAGTGCGCCGGAGCAGTTGATCGGCAATATCAGCCTGATGGACGAAGAGGACGATAACCGCGGCTTCTGGCTGGGCCCGCAATGGCAAGGCCAGGGCTTGATGACCGAGGCCAGCGCGGCGGTGACCGAGTATTGGTTCGAGGTACTCAAGCGCCCGGTGCTGCGTGTGCCCAAGGCCGCGCCCAATATAGGCTCGCGGCGGATATCCGAGCGCACCGGCATGCGCTTGATCAGGTCGCAGGAGGGGCGGTTTGTCGAAGGCACCTTCGCGCGCGATATTTGGGAAATAACCCGCGAAGAGTGGCTCAACACGCTACCTGTCACGCGGTAGGCGCCAAGCTTGCCGGCGCCTACGGCTTGACCGGCTTCAGTCGGTGAGGGTGCGCACGCCCGGTTTGGCGCGCTCATCCACGACCAGCTCAAACACATCCGGGCGTGCGTAATGCCCCACCACGTCATAGTCATAACGTGCCCGGACGAGGTCATCGGTATTGATCTGCGCGGTCAATAACCCGGCCTCTCCCACCAACGGCCCGGCCAGAACATCGCCCATCGGCCCGATAATCACACTGCCGCCCGCGATCAACGCACGGTCTGACGGCCAATTGGCCACCTGCACGCCAAGCGCCGCAGGCGAGGCCTGCACCTGGCAAGCGCTGACCACAAAGCAACGCCCTTCATGGGCAACATGGCGCATGCTCACCTGCCACATTTCGCGCTCATCCACGGTCGGCGCGCACCATACCTCCACGCCCTTGGCATACATCGCGGTGCGCAGCAGCGGCATCATGTTTTCCCAGCACACCGCACCACCGATGCGGCCTACGGCAGTGTCGATCACCGGCAAGGTCGAACCATCGCCCGTGCCCCAGATCAACCGCTCGGTCCCGGTGGGCATCAGCTTGCGATGTTTGGCAACCAGCCCGCCATTGGGCTCGAAATACAGCACCGTGCAATACAACGTGCTGCCACTGCGCTCGATCACGCCGAGTACCAGGCTGGCACCGGTGCGGGCAGACAACCCGGCCAGCGCTTGCGTCTCGACGCCCGGCACGTCGATCGCATTGGCAAAATAGCGTGCAAAGGCTTCGCGCCCCTCCGGCAGGCGATAACCCAGCTGCGTGCCGAAGCTCTCGCCCTTGGGATAGCCGCCCAGCAAGGCTTCAGGCATCACCACCAATTGCGCACCGCTGCGCTTAATCTCGTGTTCATAGCTCAGGATTTGCGCCAGGGTTTGCGCTTTGCCTTCCGGCAAGGCACCGATTTGCAAGGCAGCCACGGTAGAAACGGGCATCACGATCACTCCAGATAAGGGGGGTTGCCCATTCTCCGGGCAGCCGCGATCATGAATAAAGCCCACTTCAGTGCTGAATGATATGAGCCAAATGAATATCGCCCAGGTTGACTTGAACCTGCTGAAAACCTTCGAAGCCCTGCACGACGAGTCGAGCGCCAGCCGCGCCGCCTTGCGCCTGGGCGTTACCCAGTCGGCGATCAGCGCAGGCCTGCGGCGTTTGCGCGACGTGTATGGCGACCAATTGTTTGTGCGCACCGGCCGTGGCCTGGCGCCAACGTTGCGCGCCAATCAGCTCAAACCGGTGATCAGCGAAGCGCTGGACCGCTGCCGACAAAGCCTGGCCATGGTCCACCCGGACAACCATGACTATCACGGGCGTTCAGTGGTCCTGGGGTTATCCGATGACTTCGAGATTGCCTACGCCCGCCGGCTGATGGAGGCCATCGCCGGCTGTGCGCCCAAGCTGCGGGTGATCTTCCGCCAGACCCACAGCCAGATCGTCGCCGCGGCGCTGCTCGACCGCAGCCTGGACCTGGCAATCACCGCGGGCGGGTTTGCCGAGCGCAGGCTGAGTCGACAGGTCGTGGGCGAAGGGGATTACCGCTGCCTGGTCGACCCGGACAGCCTGGCGCCCAGCCAGCACGCTATCAGCCTGGATGAGTTCGTCGCGCGCGAACATGTGCTGGTGTCGTCGGGCGGGTTTATCGGGATCACCGATGAAGGGTTGGCGGCGCAAGGGTTGAGCCGCCAGGTGTGCGCGTCCACCAGCCACTTTGCCGCACTGCCGTTTCTGCTCAAGGGCAGCACGGCGGTGGCGACGATACCCGGGCATGCGGCCCAGGCCATTGCGCACATGACCGGCTTGCGGGTACTGCCCTGCCCGTTGGCGCTGCCGTTTTACCCGGTAGAACTGGGCTGGCGCACCCAGGCGCAGCTTGACCCGCTGTTGCTCAAGGTGCGCGAGGCGATTGTGGCGTGCTTTATTTCGCCGCGGCCATCAGCTTGTTGACTTCGCTGCGCACCATGTTGGAAAACTCCGGCGGCGACATGCCGTCGAGTTCTGCCCGCACCCATTCAGCCCACTTGCCCTTGCGCTTGGCGCGCTCGCCGAACAAACGCGCCGCTTCGCCCTTGGCCTTGCCCAGGTTGGTCTGCCACAGGTCGTAGAGGCGTGACTTTTCATCTTCCAGCTCGGCGCGTTCGGCGAGGGTTTTATTGGCGAGATTGAAGCTCATGTGGAATTACCTGCTGCATAAATAGGCGACATCTTACACTGTAGGTCGAAATTTCCTGATTCGGATTTTGCCCAAAAACAGGCCCCGGCAAAAAAACTGCAACTTTTGCTGCCGCCCAACACTCCATTGTTCACTGTCACATTCACCTGCAAGGAGTCACACAATGGCCCGCAAATCTGCCGCCCAAGCTGTCGAAGATCAAATCAAGGATCAAGCTTTCAGTGAACTGACGGCGTTGATCGAAGAGTCGGACAAACTGCTCAAGAGCAGCGCCTCCCTGGTAGGCGAAGAAGGCGAAACCCTGCGCGAACAGGTCGCCATCAAACTCAAGCAAGCGCTGGAGTCGGTCTCCAACGTGCGCGAGCGCAGCAAGCCGGTGGTCGACGCGACCGAAACCTACATCGGTGGCCATCCATGGCAGACCGTGGCCATCTCCGCAGGTTTCGGCCTGGTGGTAGGGTTGTTGCTGGGTCGCCGTAACTGATACACCGTACCTGATGCATGGGGGCTGCGCCGTTGGCGCAGCCCCTTTTTTACGTCTCCAGCAAGGCCTGCAAGCGCGCCAGCTCTTGCGCGTCCAGTTCAATACCTTGTTGCTGCGATTTCGCCCGTGTGCGGTGACGTCGATCCCCCGGTAAGCGCCGCAACCCCGCCGCATGCATCTGCCGCACCAGTTCCTGGCTGCGTTCGGCGAAGTTTTGCCCGGCCGTCTTGCTCGGGTCGATGACGATCAGCAATTGCCCGGTCCAGGGTGTCCGCGCGCCCGGATGATCGGCCCAGTTGAATTCAAACGAGAAATTGCCTCCCGTCAACGCTGCCGCCAGCAACTCGACCATCATCGACAAGGCCGAGCCCTTGTGCCCGCCAAAGGGCAACAGCGCGCCGCCTTCGAGCACGGCTTTGGGGTCCTGGGTCGGCTGGCCGAGGCTGTCGACGCCCATGCCCGGCGGCAAGCGCTCGCCATTGCGCGCGGCAATCTGCACGTCGCCGTGGGCGATGGCGCTGGTGGCCAGGTCGAAGACGATGGGCGAGCCGTCGGCGCGCGGCGCGGCGAAAGCGATGGGGTTGGTGCCGAACAGCGGCCGGTCGGCGCCGTGGGGCACCACGCAGGTCATGCTGTTGACCACGCTCAACGCCACCAGCCCTTCTTCGGCGAAGGGCTCGACGTCCGGCCACAGCGCAGCAAAGTGATGTGAGTTGTGAATCGCCAGCAGTGCGATGCCGGCGCTGCGAGCTTTGTCTACCAACAGCGCGCGCGCCGCTTCAAGGGCCGGCTGGGCGAACCCGTTGCCGGCATCCACGCGCACGAAGCCGGACGCCACATCCGTGACCACGGGCGTGGCCTTGCCGTCGACCCACCCGCTGGCCAGCGTGCTGAGGTAACCGGGGATGCGGAAAATGCCGTGGCTGTGCGCACCGTCGCGCTCGGCGCTGGCGCAATTGCGTGCCAGGATCGAGGCGACCTGCGGTGAGGTGCCGTGCTTGACGAATATCGCCTGCAGCAATCCCACCAGGTCATTGAAACCGATGAATGCTGCAGGACTGTCAACGAGCGGGGACTGGGCAGACATCTGTAGCTCCGATTTTATAATTGGAAGAGACAACAAGAATCCAGACCGCCGATTAAACAACGCCTCCTGTGCCTGCTGTCAACGGGCGCTTGCGTTATCTACCGCCAAGCGTGCTGTGCGACCTCCTACTTTGGCGCTTGATGACCGCCGCGTGGAAGGAGAGCACCCCATGACGCACGTGACACCGCCGTACTTTTTCGATGAGTTCCTACGGACCGTCAAACGCAAAGCCCCGACTGCGCGAGAGCGCGCGCTGGGGTTTTCGGTCAAGGACCTTGATTGGCTGCACACGCTCTACTACGCCACTGATGCAGCGCGCCAGAATGAGGCGCTGCACGGCTACCCGATGAAGGTGGAACGGCTGCTGGCCACCGCTGAGGGCAAGCCCGCCATCGTGCTGGCCGGGGCGTTTATGATGAGCCCCACACCCGATGCCAGTAAGGCCGTGCTCTACAGCCCCTATGGCGGCCTGGAGCTGTTCGACAGCCGCGCCGACCTGCTCATTGACGTACAGGAGCGCCTGGCACATCCGGCCAAGCGCGAAGAGTGGCTGCAGTTTGTGGCCATCGGCGAGCGTGATGCACTGCCGGTCAATCTGCACCTGACGGTGAGCACCGCCGTCATCCCGGGCGCGGTCATGGAAGACCAGGAGCAGGCCATCCTGGCCGGCCAACAAAAAAATGTGGCCGCGATGCTCGAGCAGTTGCGTAAGCTCCCCAGCCTGCACTGGATGCTCGACACATTGCTCACCATCATGGCCCGGACCTGCTTTCCCGGCCTCAACCAGAGCGATACGCGGGTTAATTTTTTCAGCCAGGCCTCAACGGCAGCAGACCGTCGCTGGGTCGCCTCGATGCCACTGCGCGATGCGCTGCTGCAGTTTTACGTCAAGCAAGCCTGGCCTTCGGGGCAGACCCACACGTTCTTCAACATCGGCCATGACACCCGCGCGTTTACCGAGGCGCAACTGGCCGAAGACCAGCAACGCTGGGACAGCCTCGTCGAACAAACCAGCAGCCTCCTTTCGAGCCTGTTGCACAGCCTGCTCCAGACCTACTGGAACGAAGACTTCGACGGCGGGCAATCACGCCTGCGGTTTTTTGCCCGGGTGATGAGTGACAAGTTTCGCGCCGACCTGTTGTTCAAACACCAGAATACGATCCTGAGCACTGAAGAAAGCCAGGCGCTGCGCGCCCTGTTTCTCTCGGACCAGGCTGCCCGCACCGCCTACGCCAGTAGCCTGAGCGTGGAAAAAGTGCGCGTTCACGCGCCCTATCATCAGACGGTGGAGCTGGCCAGCACTTTGCTGATCAGCTACACCCACGCTTATCTCTACACTCAGTCGCGCGGTCTGCAGGTACTCAAGGACATGAATGCCCTTAACGACACGCTGCGGGTCATGCTCAGGACCGCCGGGCATGAAGATGAGCTGCTTAACTTCGTCTCGCTGGATGAGCGCAGTCTGTTTGTCGGCACGGACGCGTTGCACGTCACAGGCCATCCTGTGGTCGGCAATGTCTTCGAGGAGATGATCGAAGACATCGCGGCCAAACAGTTCAACAACCTGGAACATGCGTTGGGCCTGTATCGGCGCGGCGCGGGCAGTATCGACCTGGCCGCTCTGCTCGACAGTGCGCTGGACCTGCGCACCCTGCTCGACAGCCGTTTGATGGAGCAGGAGACCGAGGGGCGCTGGAGCGTCCACCCCATCACCACGGGCAGTGGCCAGCCCGGCACGGTCATCGCGGAAAAGGCCAAGGCGCACTTGCAGCGGCTGCACGCGGTCGATGCGGCGCTGGTGCTCGAACGTAGCAAACACAGGCCCCTTCGCGCGCTGGCAGCCCACGCCCTGGAGGCAGAGTTGGCCAGCAGGCACCTGGCGCTGAGTGCCGACACTATTGAGATCAACACCTACGCCACCACAGCACTGGAGCGCGAAGAGCGCCCACCGCAGACCTCGTTGAACATGGTTGAACACTTCATTGCGCGGCTCGTCCGGCAGGCCAGCGCCTTGACCGGCTCCAGCCGGAGCGGGTTTTATCAGCGGCGCAAAGGCGTCGCCTACCAGGTGCCGAGTTTGACCGTGGCCACGTTCAACGCAGTCATCGAGCGGGTCTTGAGCTCGTTTACGCAAGGCTTGCGCGCGCTGCCGCACCTGCTGGTGGACACTCACCCTGTGCATCTTGGCCAGGCGATGTTTCAGGGCCTCAGTGGCGAAGCTGAGCTGAGGCGCTTGTCCAAGACTTTGCCGCCGGCTCATCTCGGGCTGCTGGGCAGCGTGCTCAATGCCGACAGCATGGACAGGCTGACCCGCCACGGCCTGAACGGCTTTATACCGGATGCCTATGGCCTGACCTTGAAGGTCGGTACGCAGACCGCGCTGCAGCCCCTGGCCAATTGTTTTGTGCTGTCGGAACGCGGCGGCCTGGACGTTCTTCATTCCGGTGCGGCGCTGCTATGGACGGTGAGTCGCGGCTATGAGGCGTTTGATTCGATCCAGGCCTTGCGCGATGAATTGGGGCAACGCTTGCAGGATGAGCAGGCGCGCCTGCCCCTTGTCGAAAACCTGCCGGCGTCGAGGCGTGTGCCTCATCAACGCCTTCAATTGGGCCCGATGCAACGCATCGACGATCATTTGCTCAACAACCGTCAACAGTCCTACAACCAGCTCCTGTCGGGCGAGGTTGATCACCTGCTGTCGATGCCAGTGAGCGTACAACGCTTTCAGGACTGCATGGACGCGCTGATCCGGCGGGCGCCGCCGTCCAACCTGCAAAGGGCTGTCACGCTTACCCGCGCCCTGGTCAACCAGCAGGCGCTGCCGGTATGGCTGGGCATGGCGCAGCCGTCAGAGCAGATCCTGCATGCCGAACTGCTTGAACAATATCGCCTCAGTGCGCCGGACGAGCGTGACTATCTGCACAGCATCACGCCCTTGCGCGAACAGGTCATGAGCAGGCTTTCAACCCTGCTCAATGCGCGCTTTCCCGGGCAGGTGGTCAACCCGGACAACATACTGATTCCTGCGCGTATCGAACGCGAAGGCACCATTCAAACGCTGACGGACTTCGCCCTGCGGCACCTGCCCGCGTTGCGCGCCGAGCAGATCCGCCCGACCTCACGTACTGCCACGCCGCTGCCGCCCACGCTGGACGGTAATGCCGTGGTGCAACTGGTTCGACAGCTGGACTTGAAAAGCCTCTACCAAGCATTGCTGACCAGTCACTTGGGCGGTCAAACCGAAGACACACGCCAGCGCCGTCACCTGTTCTGTCGGCAGTTGCCCTGGCAACTGCTGCAATACGCCCACGAACAAAAACTGGATGGGCGGCTGTCCGGCTCGGCCTGGAGTTTTATCCGGCAGGTGTTGGATATGCCCGACGCCGTGGCTCGCGCCGCCGTGCGCGGCGTGACGGCAACCATTCGCCCGCTGGAACTGATAGCCACCGAGGGTGCAGCCCTGGTCAAGGCCTTGGGTTGCTACCTGATCGGCCCGCACGCCGACGCCTCCGCCCCAGTGGTTTTGTACGCGCCCTACAGCCCCCAACATGTGTTGAGGGAATACGCGAATGAAGCCGCCCTGCTCGATGAATTCACTACGCCCGGGGCCTTGCAGGAGTGGATCGTGGGTCAGCTGGAAACGGCCCATCAGGCGACTTACCGCCATCTGCTGCAGCCGCAAGGGCGTCAGCAGAGCCCGGAGATTCGTCTGGGCTCATCACCCATCAGCGGTAACCTGCTCAACCATCTGTTTGCCGACAACAGCGAGATGCTGAACCGGATGCTGAGCTGCCAGTTCACGCTTTCGGGCAAAACACAGTGGGAGGCGATCACCCGCCTGCTGACCAGCAAAATCCCCAAGACCCTGCAGTTGATGGCGGGCAAACTCACGTACCCGCTGATGGTGTGGCGCAGCTACAAACTGTTCAAAGTGTCTGCCGAAGACTTGCAGCAACACCGCTGGGCGCACGCCTTGAAAACTTTCGCGCTAGGCGTGGCCGAAATGGCCACCTTGCGCAAAAGCCTGGAGAGGGTTTTGCCCGATGCGCCAACCCCCGCGGAGCAACCGACGCTGGAGCAATGGCTCAAGGCCCCTGCCCCCACCGCGACCAGCCTGGCAGAGCAGGACCTGACGGCGCCGCTGCGTACGCACCTGCAAACCTTTGAACACCACGACACTGCCCTGGCCGACCTGACAAAAAGCGCCTACAGCCACGTGTACCACGATGACATCGGCGCCCTCAGCCTGGTGCCGCTGGCGGGCAAAGTCTACCCCGTGAAAAAAGCCGGTGAGCACTGGCGCATCAGCAACGGTGCACAGCAAGGCCCTTATTTGCAGCGCAACGCCCTGGGCGAGTGGGTGCTGGACCTTGACCGGCATCACCCGCGCTTTGGAAAAACCTTGAGCCGCTACGCAGGCAAGCTTTCCACCCGTGCAGCCGAGCGGGAAGCCATCAATATCGAGGCCGTGGGTTTGCGGGAAATCGCCGCGCTGTCCAGCTGGAAGGCGCACTGTATCGACGAAGCGCTCAACGTTGCGACCTACTATGCGGTCACCTGCAAGCGCAACATCGTCAATTTTGCCGTGCTGAGAGCCCCGAACAGTCGGGTCGGACGTTTTTTAAGTGAGCTGTTCGGCGTCATCACCATGACCGCTGAACAAATGCACAGGGTTGAACGGCGAGTCGACGAAGTGCTCGATGAACTGGTCAACCCCACCCTGACCGCCCCCGACTCGATGCGTTTTGTCAGCGGTATCCACCGGTACAGCCCGCACGACACCTTCGCCTTCGTCTTGCCCAACGACGCCGAAAAGAAGATCTACCTGCTGGACCGGTTCTTCGACCCACGCATGGACATCTATCAGAACCGCTTGATCGTCCCGTTCGACATTTCGGCGCACGCACGTGCGACGACGTTGATTCACGAGATAACGCACTTGATCTCCGCGACCGAAGACCTGGCCTACCTGGACACCATGCGACCGTTTACAGACCTGATCAATGTACACGTCAGCGGCGCGCCGTTGATGTTGATGGACCTTGCTCACCTGCGCGACACGGCGCTGTCAACCTTGACGCCGGCGACGATGCTGTTCAAGACCTGGGATGTGTTCAGCGAGCAATGGGAGGATTTTGGTGACCGTCCCTGGACCCGAGCCTTGAAGAATAAAGTGTTGAACACCACCGGAGCGCGGACGCTCAACGACGCCCGGGCGATCTTCATGAGCGACCCGGACAAACGCATCGACACCATTCTGGCGAATGCCGACTCGGTGACTTACTTGATCTGCCAACTGGGCCGAGCGCTGGATGCGGGAGCCTGAGCAGGCTCCCGGCAGGACGTCAGTCTTTCTGGTCACGCAGGATATTGCCCGAAGCGCCATCAATACGCGCTTCATAGACGACGCCATCGGACTTGCGCCCTTTGACTTCCCAGTAGCCTTTGTCATCGGCTTCGGCGCTGTAGACTTCGACATACCCGGCCTTGGCCTTGGCGGTTTCAATGGCCTTCTCGATGGTGATCCAGCCCGCGCCCGGTTTATCCGCCAGGGCTGCGCCAGCGCTGAGCAGCGCGGTGGTTGCACACAGGGCGACTAAGGTTTTCTTCAGCATTTTCGTACTCCATTGGGGGGAATGACGGACTCATGTCCTCTGTTTTTCTGATGTTTTCAAACGAGAATAAGTTCCAATTGATGTGCAATCGCCATGATGGCTGTTCTCGCCATCCGCCTCGGGAGGTTAGAATGTGCGAAATCAGGATGAGTTAATGAGCGAAAAGTCCCTTTCAGAAGCCGAATATGACGCCATCACCGACGCCGCCGCGCATTGGTGCATGCGCCTGCATGCCGATGACTGCACGGCGGGCGAACGTCAGGCTTTTGCAGATTGGCACGACGCCCATCCCCTGCACGCCTTCGAATACGCGGCCATGCTGGAAATCTGGGACGTGGCCGATCACCTGCCACGCAGCGAGCCGGCGCCGGCGGTGCTGGCGTTTAAGCCGCGCAGGCGGCTGCGCGCCTACGCCGTTGCCGCAGCCGTGTGCCTGGCGGCCTTGCCGCTTGCCGCCCTCACGGGCTGGGAAGCGGGCTGGTTGCCCAGCTCGTATGAACACTTCGAAGCCACCCAGGGTCTGCGCAAGATCACCCTCGGCGATGGCAGCCAGGTGGAGCTGAACCTGGGCACCGAGTTGGTCTACAGCCACTACAAGGACGAGCGTCGGGCGACCTTGAAAAAGGGCGAGGCGTTTTTCAAGGTCGCTCACGACAGCCATCACCCTTTCATCGTGCGGGCTGGCGACGGCCAGGTGCGCGTCACGGGCACGCAATTCAACGTCTGGAAATACGAGGACCAGGTGCGGGTAATGCTGCTTGAGGGCTCGGTACAGATTTCCAGCGACGCCGTGCATGGCAGCGTGCCGCTGACTCCGGGCATGCAGGCGAGCTACCACACGGGCGATGCTACGCCGCAAATCGCCGCGATCAGCCCCAATGACGCCGCGCTTGCCTGGCGCCAGGGCAAACTGGTGCTCGACAACCTGGCGCTGGCCGATGCATTGCCACTGATCAACCGCTACCTGAATAAACCCGTGATGCTGGCAGACACCACCACCGGGACCATTCGTATCGGCGGCATCTACAACATCAACGAGGTCAACAACCTCGTCCCCTCCCTGCCCAAGGTTTTGCCGGTCTACCTGACCCAGAACCAGGACGGCAACCCCGTGCTCAATTCGATTCCACGTAAAGCCCCCAAAGGCTGATGCCCTTTGCATCAACGGGACCGCTTGCGCCCTGAGTGTCCATTTTTGAAACACATGTGTGCCCTGAACCGCCCGTGCTGAGCGGATTCATCGTTCTGTCACACCGACTGTTTCAGCCATGAGACAGCCTTGAGGCGGGGCCGCCTATGCGCGGCCACGGGGGCACTGTCTCAACGCTGATACAGCACGGCCATCACTTCGCCTTGCTTTGATCCCAACCCTCTGAATTTCAAAAACAAATAAAAAGCGGCACGCGTTCTGCTCTCTCCCTTACAGCGCTGTTTAGGGTCAGCGCTAAGAATAAGGAACACTGCCGTGGACACACACACTTCAGGCTCACTGAGCCTCCTGCTGATCAGCTGCGTATTGAGTGCCGGCGCAAGCCTTCCAGTGCTCGCGGCAGGTGATGGCGTGATCGTGATTGAGCGCCAGGTTCAACCGTATGTCATCGGCCGCTCACGCGGCGTCGACCCCTACCCCAACACCGTCAATGCCAACCCGTCAGCGCAAGTGCTGCGCGCCTCCACCAATGAACTCAGCGACAACGACATTGGGCGCATCAGCAGCGGCTCAAGCATTACTCGCAGCATCATGCCCAACGGCGACATCACTGGTTTGAACACGATCGGCAGCGGTCCAGGCCTGGGCGCCAGCAGCGCGGCCGGCCACAGTGGCGGCGGCATTTCGGGCACGGTCAACGGTGCGATATCCAGCGGCCTCGCCCCGCTGAACAACATCAGCGGCATGGTCGGGGGGGCGATGAAATGAATCGCACCTGGATGCTACTGGCGGCGCTCGGTTGCACAGCGGCGATGGCCGACAGCAACAACAACGCCAGCATCGATAACTCGGGCACGCAGTACAACGGCGTGGTCTCGATCAACCAGGCTGCGGGCGATCAGCAACAGTTGAGCAACAACGTCGCGATCGCTGTGGGCCACAACGCCCAGTCAACGGTGACCGTCACGCAAAAAATCAGCGGCGCTGCGGCCGACCGCGCGCTGAACGCCAGGACGACGATCCAGGGCAACGCTTTCAGCAATGGCAACGGTGCACTGAGCGTCAATCAGTCGGCCGGGGCCCAGAACCAGATGATCAATGCCGTGCGAATCAGCGTCAGCGCTGGCCCGCAGAGCATCGACGACAGCGTCATGTCGCAACAGAACGTTGCGCTTGCAACCGACTCAGGATTGACCTCTACCACTGGCAGCCGCCAGGTCGTGACCAGCGACCAGGCCTTCACCGGCAGCCGTGGAGTGGTTCAGGTCAACCAGAGCGCCGGGGTGGGGAACCGAGTGGCTAACACCCTGAATTTACGACTCAACTGATGGAGCTGAGTCGGTAGCTGGAACGTACCAACACTTAACCAACTAATAGAAGCAAGGAGATACACCATGAAAACTACAATGGCCCTCAAACCACTGGCTTTCGCTCTCGCTGCGCTCATGGCTGTTGCTGCTCAAGCGGGTCAACCCAACCATCATCCACAGTCTGCGCCAACGACCGCAGCGGCGACCACCCAAGACGGTCAAAGCAACCACGGCAACGTGGTGCTCAATGACAAAACCAAGAACAACGCTTCGGCAAATGACTCCTACAACAACATCAGCGGCGTGGCCAACGGCAACGTGCTGAGCGGCGACAACAACCAAGGCAAAAACGATGTCGCCATCGTATCCGGCGACGCCGACTTCGTATTCGCCAGCACCGGCACCGCACAGTCGAACACCGGCAACCTGGTGATCAACAGCGGCACCAAAAACAACGCATCCCTCAACGACAGCGGTAACCACGCTTCGGGCGTGATTCAACTGAACGCCGCATCGGGCACCTCCAACCAGGGCAGCAGCAGTGTTGCAATCGCCTCGGGTAATGGCGACAGCGGTGCCGCAACCGTCGCCGGCGTGCAGGACGTGTCGGGTAACCTGACCCAGAACCTGAGCAGCGGCCACGGCTGGAGCAGCAAACCGGTGGTCAACAACGCCAGCGTGAACAACTCGATGAACTTCAGCTCCGGCGTGTCGAACTCCAACGTTCTGTCGGGCAGCAACAACCAAGGTCAGAACAACGTCGCAATCACTCGCTTCTGATGCAGACAGGGCCTTGGCAACAAGGCCCTTTTTATTTCCAGTGTCCAACAGGTCCTACGATCATGCGCTTCGGAGCCCTCCTTCTGCTGCTGGCACTCACCGGCCCGACCTGGGCGGCGCAAATGGCCGTGGTCATGCCTAACGGCGCGGTGGTCTACAAGAAGGTCGAGAGCATCCGCGAGCGCAAGTTCGCCAACCTGGTGGAACAGAAAACCGACTTCAGCTGCGGCGCGGCCGCACTGGCGACTATCCTGCGCCAAGCCTATTGGATGGACGTGGATGAAGACCACGTCATCAAGGGCATGCTGGTCAACGCCGACCAGAACCTCGTGCGCACCCAGGGCTTTTCGATGCTGGACATGAAGCGCTACCTGGAAAGCATCCACATGCGCGCCAAGGGCTACCGGATCACCCCGCAAGTACTGATCACCGTGAAAGTGCCGGTGGTGGTGTTGCTGGATATTCGTGGCTACAAGCATTTCGTGGTGTTGCAACGGGCCGACAACGACTGGGTGTACATCGGCGACCCCGTGCTGGGTAACAAGCGCTATGCCAAAGACGATTTCGTCAAAGGCTGGAACGGCATTGTGTTCGCGGTTATCGGCGAGGGCTACGACAAGGCCAACGCCCTGCTCACGCCGCCCAACCCACTGACCGCCAAGAGCCAACTGAACGAATTCAGCCCCGTACGCGACAGTGAATTGATGGACTTCGGTTTTATCCAGAGCGACTTCTTCTAGAAGCGCAATAAGGAGCAGGATGCTCCAGGAGCACACGATGAACACTCGAAGCTGGCTGACGGTCATGTGCCTGGCAGCCTCAGTACCTGCCTATGCTTCCTCGGCGTTCAAGCCGATCGAACTCAAGGACTCGGAAATGGCCGAGCTGCGTGGGCGTTATGTCATGCCGGGGCGGATTATCAGCTTCGGGATCGTCATGAGCAGCACCTGGACCAATGCCGCCGGTGCAACCGTTACCGGCACGGCCAATATGCAGGTCAGCTCAGCCACCGTGACCCCTCAGTTTTATGTGCAGGTGACCGGCAATGATGGCACCGGCATCACCCAGCAACCACAAGGCACCGGCACGGTCATCGGCGGCGCAGGCCTGGGCACCGGCCAGGGCGTGACGCAAAGCGTGCGCGCAGCGGGCGACGGCAACACCGCCAGCAACGGCGTGGACATCAACGTCACCCAAAACGGCCTGGCGCCTGCCAACTACGTGCAATCAGGGCAAGCGCTGATGGCTGGCCAGCCGATCACCGGCGGCACCGCAGCCGGCCAGGTGACGGTCACGGCCAATAACGGCGGGCTGCAAATGGCGCTTCAGGCCAGTAACAACCAGGGCAATGCGGTGCAGCAAATTGGCGGCGGCAACGTCCTGCAAGGCACGGTCATCCAAGGCAACAGCAACTTTGTGAACAACATGACCCAACTCAATGTGGTGCTGGGCAACAACGGTCTGAACAACCTCACGCAAAACCTGAATCTTGATCAGCTCAAAGGCCTACGCCCCTCCGGATATTGAACTACGCTGAGCCACGACACTTACGCATTAGAAAGGGACGGCTTATTTCATGCATCGATCGTTATCGTTACGTGCCGTGGTTTGCTTGAGTACGCTCTTGCCTGCATCAATGCTATACGCCGCGCCGGATGCCGACATTGAGACCTTGAAGCAGGAACTGCTGGAACTCAAACAACGCTATGAAGTGCAGCAAAAAGCACTGGCCGTACTGGAACAACGCGTACGACAGGTAGAAGACCAACCCGCAACGCCCGCACCCAAACGCTTGGCCAAATCCCCCGCCGACTTCCAGAAAGGCGGCACCACCGTGGCCGGTCATACGCCTGGCACAGGTGCGGCGGCCGCCTCGGGTGGCGCCGGCGGCGGCAGTTCCTACGGGCAAAGCCTCAAGGACGACTCGGCCCCGGCACAAAGCGTGAGCAACCTGTACAACGAAGCCAGCGGCTTTTTCGGTAACGGCAAGTTCAGCTTCGAAACCGGCCTTACCTATGCCCGCTACGATGCTCGCCAGCTCTCCCTCAACGGCTTTTTGGCCCTGGACTCCATCTTCCTGGGCAACATTAACCTGGACCGAATCAAATCCGACAGTTGGACCCTGGACCTGACCGGACGCTACAACCTGGACAATCGCTGGCAGTTCGACTTGAACGTGCCGGTGGTGTACCGCGAGTCGACTTATCAGTCGGGCGGTGCCAACGGCGACTCCAACGCCACGTCTGAAGCGTCGGTGACCCGAGACCCGACCATCGGCGATGTCAACTTCGGCATTGCTTACAAGTTCCTGGATGAAAGCGCCAACCTGCCGGATGCAGTGGTGTCAGTGCGCGTCAAGGCCCCGACCGGCCAGGAGCCCTACGGCATCAAGCTGATCGAGCAAGCCAATAACAATAACCTCGCCGTGCCGGAAAGCCTGCCGACGGGCAACGGTGTGTGGTCGGTAACGCCAGGCATCTCCCTGGTGAAAACCTTCGATCCGGCGGTGCTGTTCGGCTCGCTGTCGTATACGCATAACTTCGAAGAGTCATTCGGCGATATCAGCCCTAACGTCAACCAGAAAGTCCCCGGCAAAATCAGCCTCGGCGACAGCTTCCAACTTGGCCTGGGGGTCGCCTTCGCCCTCAACGAGAAAATGAGCATGTCGTTTTCCGTGTCGGACCTGGTGCAGCGCAAAAGCAAGATCAAGCAAAACGGCCAGGACTGGCAGTCGGTGGTGTCCAGCGATGCCAACGCCGGTTACTTCAACGTGGGCATGACCATTGCCGCCTCGGAAAACCTGACCATCGTGCCGAACCTGTCGATCGGGATGACGGACGATGCTCCGGACTTTACGTTCAGCTTGAAATTCCCGTACTACTTTTAAGCCGCGCAAGGAAAAGCCCCGCAACGATAAGGGTCGTTGCGGGGCTTTCGTTTTACCCGCCCTAGCGGATCTGGTGCTTGTGCAGCAATCGGTAGAACGTCGGCCGGGAAACCCCCAGCACACGGGCTGCGACACTCAGGTTGTCGCTGTGCCGATTGAGCACATCGCACAGCGCCTGGCGTTCGGCGCGGTGCTTGTAATCTTCCAGTGTAGCCATCGGTGGCGCAATTGCCTGCTCGCCCAGCAAACCCAGGTCCGCCGCTTCGATCTGTCGTCCTTCGGCCAGCACCAGACCGCGGCGCACGCGATTGGCCAACTCGCGCACGTTGCCCGGCCAAGGGTGTTGCCCCATCGCTACCAGTGCATCCTCGCTGAAGCTGCGCGGGCGGCGCCCGGTTTCCTGACTGTAGAAGCGTGAAAAGTGGTTGGCCAGCATCGCTACATCGCCGTGGCGCTCACGCAAGGGCGCGGTGACCACCTGCAGCACATTCAGGCGGTAATACAGGTCTTCACGAAAGGTGCCCTTCTCAACCGCGGTTTCCAGGTCAACGTGGGTTGCCGCCAATACCCTCACATCCACGGGGATGGGTTGGCTGCCACCGACACGTTCGACTTGCTTCTCTTGCAAAAAGCGCAAGAGGTTGGCTTGCAGCTCCATCGGCAAATCACCGATTTCATCCAGAAACAACGTGCCACCGTGAGCCGCCTCAATGCGTCCGACCTTGCGCTGATGCGCGCCGGTAAACGCACCTTTTTCATGGCCGAACAGCTCGGACTGAATCAGGTGTTCGGGAATTGCACCGCAGTTGATGGCCACAAACGGCTTGGCGTGACGCTGGGATTTGCGGTGCAAGGTCTTGGCCACCAGCTCTTTACCGGTGCCGCTGTCACCGCGAATCAACACCGGCGATTCCGTAGGTGCCAGCTTGGCCAAAAGCTTGCGCAGTTCACGGATCGGCCGGCTGTCACCCAGCAATTCATGCTCGGGCTCATCGATCAGCGTCTGGCCTTTACCACGCAGGCGGGCCATGCCGAACGCACGCCCCAGCGTGACCTGCACGCGCGCCACGTCAAACGGCAAGGTGTGGAAGTCGAAAAACCACTCGCAGACGAAATCTCCGACATTTTGCAGGCGCAAAACGTCCTGGCTAAGCACCGCGATCCACTCGGTACCGCTGCGGCTGATCAACTCCTTGACCGCTTCCGGGCGCTCAAGGTGATAGGGCTGCAAGCGCAGCAGGCCAACGTCGCAAGACCGATCGCCGACGGTTCCAAGGGCGCAGCTGTCCACTTCCCATCCGGCGGCGCGCAGACCGGGCAGCAGTCCGTGGCAGTCATCACACGGATCGACCACAAGCAGACGACGCTGGACAGGTGTAACAACCATGACTATTCCTTGGCGCCAATATTCTTAAAGTTATTTAGAAACAAAGGTTTGTGAGGCCTGGCGCTAACACTAGCAAGGTATTGACGCGCGCCTTGTACCATTTCGCTATAAGTGTTGGCAGAAAGCCACTGCTGGAGGTTTCCAAGTAAAAAATCGCCACGCACAGAGACGTTCATTCAGCTTTCAAAACAGCCGCTTACCTGACGTTGATCACGGAAAGTTAAAATTTCTTGCTCTAGCATGTGACCCGTACCCCGCCATCGAGCATCAGTACAAGTAACTCGCCGCCTGGCTCGCCCAACCGACGGCACTCACTTGAATGGGCATTAGAGAGAAGACTCACATGAACGCCCCGCTCCGCATCAACGAAGCTCTTTTGATCGCAGACCGTGCTTTTCAGCCCTTTCAGTGCGTGGCCTGGCACGATGGCAATGGCGCCCTCAGCCTGAGCGTCATCGACCGCACCAATACGCGTATTGGCAGCAAACAGCTGTCCTCGAGCGCCTATACCGACCCGGCTCAGTTGGAAGATTTGTTGTTACAGGCTCGCGCCGAACTCGACAAAGATGGTTATAAGTTGCAGTCCTGGGCAATGCCCAAGTAAGACAACACAGCAACTTCCGATCATTGCCCTCGTGTAAAAACAATGATCGGAAGTTCAGTCCATTCACGTTGGCCAGTGACGGCGCTTATCGCGCCGCCAGAATAAACCGCTCTAACGCTTGTGCAGCACCATCCTCGACATTGCTGCCGGTGACGACGCTGGCCTGACGTTTGACGGCCTCTTCTGCCTGGCCCATGGCAATCGACAAACCGGCGACGTGAAACATCGCCGGGTCGTTGCCGCCGTCGCCAATGGCGGCTGTCTGCTCAAGCGGTACACCCAGATGCGCAGCCAGGGCTTTCAAGGCATCACCCTTGTTGGCCTGCATTGCCGTCACGTCCAGGTAAATCGGTTGCGAACGCGACACATGGGCCAGCCCCTGAACCTTGGGCTGCAACTGCGCCTCCAGCTCAATCAGCAACTCAGCGTTGTGACTGGCCGCGACAATCTTGTCGACCCGATCCAGGTACGGCTCAAAACTCTCCACGACCAGTGGCCCATACCCCAGGCCAGCGGCTTCAACCGCTACCATCGGCCCGGGCGGATCACGCCGCAGCCATTCGCCATCGGCAAACAGCCAGACTTCGACGTCCGGCTGCCCGGAGAACAGCGCCAACGTGACCAGCGCCGCCTCCGCCGGCAGATGGTGGGCCAGCAGCACGCTGCCATCGGGGTTGATCAACGTGCCGCCGTTAAAGCCTGCCACCGGCACATCGATGCCGAACGTTTCGATCATCTGCATCATGGCCTTGGGCGGCCGCCCGCTGGCCAGGCTGAAGAACACGCCAGCGTCGCGCATGGCGCGCACTGTATCAATGGTGCGCTGACTGGGCGTGTGGTCGGGACGCAGCAGCGTCCCGTCCATATCGCTCAGGACAAATCGGATGGGATGGATCGCGGCATCATTCATCCCAGGCTATGCCAGGTGCGGCCATCGCGGGCCAGCAAGGCATCGGCCGCTGCCGGACCATCTTCACCGGCCTTATAGGCCTGGATGCCATCGTCCTCTTTCCAGGCGTCAAGGAACGGCTGCACCGCGCGCCAGCCGTTTTCGATGTTGTCAGCGCGCTGGAACAGGGTCTGGTCACCGGTCATGCAGTCGTAGATCAGGGTTTCGTAACCCGTCGACGGCTGCATCTCGAAAAAGTCCTTGTAGTCAAAACCCAATTCGATATTGGCCATCTCCAGGGTTGGCCCAGGCTTTTTGGCCAGCAGGTCGAACCACATGCCTTCATTGGGCTGGATCTGGATTTTAAGGTAGGTGGGCTTGAGCTCATCCACTTCGGTATCGCGGAACTGCGCATACGGCGCGTGCTTGAAGCAGATCACGATTTCGGTGTCGCGAATGCTCATGCGCTTGCCGGTGCGCAAGTAGAACGGCACACCGACCCAGCGCCAGTTGTCGATCATCACCTTGAGGGCAACGAACGTCTCGGTGCTGCTGTCGGGCGCGACGTTGGCTTCTTCGCGGTAGCCGGGGAGCGCCTTGCCGGCGATCTCGCCAGCGGTGTACTGGCCGCGTACCGAGTTGGCCCGCGCATCTTCCAACGACCAGGGCCGGATGGCGCCGACGACCTTGGCTTTTTCACCACGCACCGCATCGGCACCAAACGCCGCCGGTGGCTCCATGGCTACCATTGCGAGCAACTGGAACAGGTGGTTGGGCACCATGTCGCGCAGGGTGCCGGTTTTTTCGAAGAAATTTCCGCGGGTTTCTACGCCGACGGTCTCGGCCGCGGTGATTTGCACGTGATCGATGTAATGGTTGTTCCAGAACGCTTCAAACAGCACGTTGGAGAAACGGCTGATCAGAATGTTCTGCACCGTTTCCTTGCCCAGGTAATGGTCGATGCGGTAGATCTGCTTCTCGCTCATCACCTTGAGCAGGCACGCGTTCAGCGCTTCGGCGGTGGCGAGGTCGGAACCGAAGGGTTTTTCGATCACGACACGACGGAAGCCATCGTCGGTTTCATTAAGCAAGCCGGCGCTGCCCAGGCGCTGCACCACTTCACTGAAGAAGCGCGGCGCAGTCGCCAGGTAGAACACCGCATTACCGGTGCCGCTGTCGGCGATCTTCTTGCCGATGTCGACGTAGGTGCTGTCGTCGAGGAAATCGCCTTCGACGTAGCTGATGCCCTTGGCCAACTGTGCCCACAACTCTGGGTCGAGGGCGTTTTCGGCATTGCCCTTGACCTTGCTTGCGGCCTCGGTGCGGATGAAGTCCTCGAGTTTCTTGGCGAAGTCGGCATCACTGATGGCGTTGTGATCAACGCCCACAATGCGCAGGCCTTCGCCCAGCAGCCCGTCACGACTCAAGTTGTACAGCGCCGGCATGAGCAGGCGCTTGACCAGGTCGCCATGGGCGCCAAACAGAAAGAGCGTGGTGGGCGGAGCAGGTTCGGCCTTGGGTTTCTTGCCGTTGGCGGTCATTTTTTGGAAGTCTCCACATGGCCGCCAAAGCCGAAGCGCATGGCAGACAGCATTTTGTCACCGTAAGTGCTCTGCTGACGGGAACGGAAGCGAGCGAACAACGAGGTGGACAGCACCGGTACCGGCACCGCTTGCTCCATGGCCGCTTCGATGGTCCAGCGGCCTTCGCCACTGTCGGCCACGGAACCTGAGTAGCCGTCCAGCTTTGGATCGGTGGCCAGGGCGTCGGCGGTCAGGTCCAGCAACCAGGACGAGACCACGCTGCCACGGCGCCAGACTTCGGCGATGTCGGCGACGTTGAGATCAAAGCGCTGATCTTCCGGCAGGTTTTCCGAGTTTTTGGTTTTGAGGATGTCGAAGCCTTCGGCGAAGGCCTGCATCATTCCGTACTCGATGCCGTTGTGAATCATCTTCACAAAGTGCCCGGAGCCCGCTGGACCCGCATGGATATAGCCATGCTCGGCACGGCTGTCAGCCGAGGCGGAACGGTCCTTGGTGCGAGGGATATTGCCCAGGCCCGGGGCCAGGCTGGCGAAGATCGGGTCGAGGCGCTGTACAGTCTCGGCGTCGCCACCGATCATCATGCAGTAGCCACGCTCCAGGCCCCAGACGCCGCCGGAGGTGCCGACGTCGACATAGTGCAGGCCTTTTTCCGACAGGGCTTTAGCGCGACGTACGTCGTCTTTATAGTTGGTGTTGCCGCCGTCGATGATCACGTCACCGTCTTCAAGCAGCTCACTGAGTTCATTGATGGTGTTTTCGGTCGGGTCGCCTGCAGGCAGCATGACCCAGATGGCGCGAGGCTTTTGCAGCCCGGCTACCAAGGCCTTCAAGTCGGCAACGCCTGTGGCGCCCTCCTCGCTCAAGCCTTTGACGAATGCTTCGTTACGGTCGTATACAACGGTGGTATGCCCATTGAGCATCAGGCGCCGCGCAATGTTACCGCCCATGCGGCCTAGTCCGATAATCCCCAGTTGCATGTGCTGATGCTCCTAACTGCTAAATAAATGTGTGACATAGTTTATAGCGCAATGAGGCTAATGAGGGTTAGTCCAGAGCGGATCCTTGTAGTTTCATGACAAAAAAAGGCCATCGTTTCAGCATCACGGCCGCAAAAGTCACAGCGACCATCAAAAATAAAAAAGTTCCATTGATTCAAAAAAGAATTCAGAATCGCTGCGACTGTTGCCGAGGACCTCGATTAAGCGTTCCGGCACCGCGATCTACCGGCTATTTGCGAGGTAAGCAATGAGCACAGCACAGACGATCCGCCCGCCACAGACCCTCTATGTCACCGTCCGTCGCGACGAACTGCGCCAGTTGAAAGACGAGCGCGATCAGCTGCAGCAGGAAGTCCTGCGCCTGCGCTCACACCTTCAGGCGCAAATCAATCAAACGTCCGGGCCTCAGCCCGCACTTTGCTGAACGTGGGCTGAACGAAGCGTTCAGGAATAACTCACGAAGTTTTCACATCCTCCTCCCGATACTCCCGCCGAATAGGGCCACCCACATGCGGTAGCCCTCTGCTGCGCGTATTCCTGCGCGGCAACTGGCAATTATCGGGTTGGAGCGCTGGATGGCGATGTTCAAACGCAGCACGAAGTCTGCGAAAGGCTTTGATTGGGCCGGCCTTGGCTGGTTGTTTCTGTTTTTCTGGTATTTCTCGGGTATTACCCAACTGCTGATCCAGCTGACCGGCACTTCCGGCTTCAGCGGTTTTCGCCAAGCCTTCTTCCTGAGTGCGTTCTGGCTCGCGCCGATGCTGCTGTTCCCGCGCCGTACGCGCCTGCTCGCCGCCTTGATCGGCGTTGTGCTGTGGGCTTGCTCCATGGCCAGCCTGGGTTATTTCTTCATTTACCAGCAGGAATTTTCCCAAAGCGTCATCTTCATCATGTTCGAGTCGAACATCTCTGAAGCTGGCGAATACGCCACTCAATACTTTGCCTGGTGGATCGTGCTGGCGTTCATTGCCCACACTGCCCTGGCGATCTTCCTGTGGACCCGCCTGCGCCCGGTTTACCTGCCGCGCGGTCAGTCGATTCTCGCGGCCACCGCGATTGTCCTGGCGGTGGTCGGTTATCCGTTGGTGAAACAGATTGCAACCAACCCCACCATGGAACTGGCCATCGATGGCTTCGAGTCGCGGGTAGAGCCTGCCGTGCCGTGGCAGATGATCGTCGCCTATCGCCGCTACACCGAGCAGCTGAACAGCATGCAAGGCATGCTCACGAGCGCCAGCCAGATCCCGCCCTTGAAGAGCCTCAAGGACAGCATGGCCGGCCAGCCGTCGACCCTGGTCTTGGTAATCGGTGAGTCCACCAACCGCCAGCGCATGAGCCTTTACGGCTACCCGCGCAATACCACGCCGGAACTGGACAAGCTGCGCGACCAACTGGCGGTCTTCGATAACGTCATCACGCCGCGCCCTTACACGATTGAAGCGCTGCAACAGGTGTTGACCTTCGCCGACGAAGAAAACCCTGACCTGTACCTCAAGACGCCGTCGATTGTCAGCGTGATGAAACAGGCTGGCTACAAAACCTACTGGATCACCAACCAGCAGACGATGACCAAGCGAAACACCATGCTCACGACCTTTTCCGAACAGGCTGACGAGCAGGTGTACCTCAATAACAACCGCAACCAGAACGCCCGCCAGTACGACGGCGACGTGCTGGCACCGTTCGCCAAGGCCCTGGCCGACCCTACCGAGCGCAAGTTCATCGTGGTGCACCTGCTGGGCACCCACATGAGCTACCAGTACCGTTATCCGCCGACCTTTGACAAATTCACCGATCGTCAGGGCGTACCGCCAGGCATCAGCGACCAACAGTTGCCGACCTACAACAGCTACGACAACGCGGTGCTTTACAACGACTTCGTGGTGTCGAGCCTGATCAAGGACTACGCCAAGACCGACCCCAACGGCTTCCTGCTGTACCTGTCGGACCACGGCGAAGACGTATTCGACTCGGCCGGCCACGGCACGCTGGGGCGCAACGAAGGCAAGCCGACGGCACCGATGTACACCATTCCGTTCATGGCGTACGCCTCGCCGAAGTGGCGCGAAACCCACGACTGGAGTTTCGCCAGCGACCTGCAACGCCCTTACAGCAGCTCGCAACTGATTCACACCTGGGCGGACATGGCCGGGCTGAGCTTTGATGAATGGGACCGCAGCAAAAGCCTGGTCAATGACAGCTTCAAGGCGCGCCCGCGGATGATTGGCGACCCGTATATAGGTCAGAAAAAAGGCCTTATCGATTTCAGCTTGATCAAGCCGAAGAAGGTCGATGCCGCCGAAGTGGTGGTCAAGTAGTCACCGGCGTTGTAACACAAAGATAACAATCATTCTCGTTTGAGCCTAAAGTTCCCCCGCTCCTTTCGTCTTTGAGCCATGCCTTCCCTTTCCGGGTGGCATCAAAGACGACAAGGAGTCCGCTGCGATGTTCGCGCCTTTTACCCGTTCCATGACCCTCACCTTTGGCCTGTTCGGCGCCGTTGCAAGCCCGGAGCTGATGGCTGATACCGACCCCGAACACCTGCCGGCCAAAGCCTACGAACTGGGTGCGACCAGCATCACCGCCGAAGGCCTGGGCACCGCCACCGAGCACACCGGGGCTTACACCACCGGCTCGATGAGCACCGCCACCAAGCTGAACCTGTCCATCAAGGAAACCCCGCAATCCATTTCGGTGATCAGCCGCCAGCAGCTGGATGACTTCAATCTCAATACCCTCACCGATGCCTTGCGCCAGACCACCGGCGTTACGGTGCAGCACCTGGATTCGGACCGGGCGAGTTACTCTTCCCGCGGCTACTCGATCAGTAACTTCCAGATCGACGGCATGCTCAATACCTTTGGCCGCATGAAGTCCGACGCCGACACCATCATCTACGACCGCATCGAGGTTGTGCGCGGCGCCACCGGCCTGACGACCGGGGCGGGCGACCCTTCTGCCACCGTGAACATGATCCGCAAGCGCCCCACCACAGAGTGGCAAGCCAAGACCGGCGTCAGCGGTGCCAGCCATGACAACTACTACAGCTATATCGATGTAGGCGGCCCACTGGCGTTTGACGGGCGCCTGCGTGGCCGCACCGTGCTGGCGTACCGTGACAGCCAGTCCTTTCGCGACAGCTATGCGATGCAACGGGAAGTGGGCTACGGCATCCTCGAAGCCGATCTAACGGACAATACCGTTGTCGCCGTGGGTTTGGACTACCAGAACAAGCATGTGCGGGGCAGCTCCTGGGGCACCCTGCCCTATTGGAACAGCGATGGCAGCAAGGCTCGGCTGTCGCGTTCCGCCAACCTGGCGACCGACTGGAGCTCCTGGCCGCTTAAAGACAAAACCACCTTTGCCTCCATCGAGCATAAGCTGTCTGCAGACTGGCACCTGAAAGCTGCCTACACCCATCGCCAAAGCGACACGGACGGCAAGGTGTATTACGGCGGCGCCGGCTTTCCCAATCCGGATGGCAGCGGCATGACGGCCTGGACCAACCAGATGGTCGGCACATCGAAAATGGACGTGGTGGATTTGAATATCGCCGGTTCTTATTCGCTGCTGGGGCGCGAGCATGAATTAATGGTCGGGTATGGCGAATCCGAACAGCGCGATACGGCGCCTTTTCAGCGCGTCAATAATCCCCAGGGCTACACGGACATCAAAGATTGGCGACACATGAGTGGCATCGCCAAGTTCCCGGACCGCACCACTGGCCTCAAGGGCGAGCACAGCAACCGAAAACAGAAGGCGGGTTACCTCGCCACACGCCTGAGCCTGACCGACCGGCTGCATGCCGTATTGGGCAGCCGCTATGGCAGTTGGGAAATCGAAAGCGTCTCACCTGAATACAACACCGATAACCAACTGACCCAATCCACTAAAACCCGCCAGACCCACAACGACATGTGGACGCCTTACGCTGGCCTGCTTTACGACCTCACACCCGAATACACCGTGTACGCCAGCTACACCGATATTTTCAACCCGCAAACCGCGCGGGATTCCAGCAAGAAGTATTTGGAGCCGGTGGTGGGCAGCAACTATGAAATAGGCCTCAAAGGCAGCCTGTTGAACGAACGCCTGAACCTGGCGACGGCGTATTTCTGGAGCACCCAGGATAACGTGGCCGAACTGGACAACAACGCCGCGCCGGACCCGGTCAGCGGCGAGCAGTTCTACACCGCCAGCGGCAAAGGCAACAAGGTGCAGGGCTTTGAAGTCGAGGTGTCGGGTGAAGTCATGCCGGACTGGAATCTGTCGGCGGGCTATACCTATACCCACTCGGCGAACGGTGACAAGCAGCGCAACAACACCAACCTGCCGCTCAATCTGCTGAAAATCTCCACGGCCTATCGGCTGCCGGGTGAGTGGCGCGGGTTGACGGTGGGCGGCGCGGTAAATTGGCAGAGCGATTTTTACGCTTTCGCTGACCGACCAACAGGCGGCCGCGACGAGAACGGCTACCTGAACACCGAGAGCACCAAAATCACCCAACAGGCCTACACGTGGTCAACCTGATGTCGCGCTACCAATTTGACGAACATGTTTCAGCGTCGCTTAACATTAACAATCTATTTGATAAAAAGTATTACGAACGTGTCGGCTTTTATAATGGTGTGTATTGGGGCGACCCGCGATCCGTCACGCTTGCGCTGGACTGGAAGCTTTAAATCGCTGACCCGAAGTTAACAAAATCGTTAACTTCGGGGCCCCAAGCCGTTAATTCCCACTTAATAAGATCGCCCCACAATCGCCCCATGAATCTGATCACGGACGAGGCGGATACCGATCACACTTAATGGGGATACCTCTTATGAAACTTTCGACCTTGATGCTTGCCAGCCTGATGACCCTGACTTCCGTAGCCGCCTTCGCAGAAGGCGGTTCAGAGCGCTCGAAGGAGTTCTATAACAACTTCACCTTCATGCAACAGAAGACTCATGGCACCACTGACCAAACAGCGATTGCCGATGGCAAGAATGTAAAGCCCCACACGGTTGAACAATCCAGTGAAGAGCCGCAACCCAACAGCTGATTTAATACTTAGTTAATCCGCATTGCCCTGTGCCATCCCGCTCCGTTGGCAAAGGTTAACTTGGCGCCATTTAATGGCGCCTTTTTTTTTGCACGTTATTTATCAATGCGCTTTGTTCCACAACAGCCTGCGCCCCTGTGCCGGATCAAAGATCCGATTCATCAAAACCAAACTTGCGATACGCCGCCTGTGCCACGTCATTACCCTCGAGCACTTCAAGGGTGATCTTGCAGCAACCACGCTGCCGGGCGATTTCCCTGACCTTTTGCAGCATTTTCTGACTCAGGCCCAGGCGTCGGCGTGCACCGCATTGGTGTAGCTGGCTTGCAGCACCAGCGGTGTCTGGGGTGTCCATTTGCTTCCTCGATGATGCGCCGTGCGCGAAAAGACTCCGAAAAGACTCCTAGGTCCCGAAGCGCTGCAGTTGCATCTCCTGCAAGCGACTGAGCGTGCGGCGGAACGGAAACTCCAGGTAGCCTTCGGTGTAGAGGCTTTCCAGCGGCACCTGGGCTTCGATATATAAGGGCACCTTGCGGTCATAGCACTCGTCCACCAGGGCGATAAAACGTCGCACACTGTCATCGTGCACCGACAACTGCGGCAGCTCGCGGTCACCGGCCACCACACGTTGGGCCGCATCTTCGGTACCACGGGCGATTCGGGCCGGGCGTTGTTGTGCGCTCAAGCAGGGGACGTCGCCCAACAGGATGGCCGTGAAGCGATCACACAGCAGCATGAAGTCCATGGCGGCCAGCGGCCGCTCGCACAGCTCGGCGTAACGACACCAGAGCACCGTGTCGCAGGATTGCACCGCCACAATCGAGCGCAAGCCGACACTGATTGGCCCGCAGCGCACCGCCTGCCCTGCGCTCAATTGCTTGAACAGCGTCGCGAGCGCATCCGGCTGGTTCACCCAGTAGCGCTGCAGCCCCACGCCAGGATGCAAACGATGATCTTCGCCACCGTCTACCGCTACCACCTGCATGTGCTGTTTGATCGCCTCGATGCCTGGCACAAACCGCTCGCGGTTGAAGCCGTCGGCGTAGAGCTGATCGGGCGGCTGATTGGACGTGCTGACCATCACCACACCCTGATCAAACATGACCTGGAACAAACGGCCGAGAATGATCGCATCGCCAATGTCATTCACGAACAGTTCGTCAAAACACAGCACGCGCACTTGCTGACTCAGCTCGCGGGCCAACGCCTGCAAAGGGTCTTGGATACCCGTGAGTTGAAACAGACGCTGATGCACCCATCCCATGAAATGATGAAAATGCTGACGGCGTGCTGGCACCCGCAAGCTTTGATAGAACTGGTCCATCAACCAGGTCTTGCCCCGCCCCACCGGCCCCCATAGGTACACACCGGTCACTGGCGAGCGGCCCTGGTGCAGGGCTTCGTGGCAGTGTTGCAGGGCTTCAACCGCCCGGCGCTGGGCCTCGTCTGGCACGAAACCGGGCTGGGTGGTGGCGTATTGATAAGCGGCGAGAGGCGAGTCGAAAGTCATGCGCGCCAGTATGACTTACACAGAGATATCCAGCCGCGAAATCTTGCCCTGCTCGTTCAGTCGAAAGGTGTAGCGCAGCTCCAACGGGCTGCCGGGGAAATTACCGGAAACCACATTGCTGACCAACACTTTGCCGGTGCGATGCTGCACGTTCAGCACTTCAACCCGAGGCTGATAACGACGCCCGGTGTCTTCCATCCAGCGCGCAATCGCGGCGGTGCCGACTTGATGCTCACCCTCATCAAACACATTGGCATCGTCGGCAAAACACTCGGCAATGCTTGAGGTGTTGCGAGTATTGGTCGCGGCGATGTAGGCCACAATCGCGGGTGCCAACTCAGGAATGGACATGGCGCAGCTCCTTTTTAATGATTTATGACGCCATGCTAAGCCACGGTTGTGTCAGTTTTTGTCAGGAGTAAACGGCGCGGATTCGTTCTGCTCCATCAGCTTGCGCCAGGCTCGCAACAGGTCACTGCGTCGGCCAGGGTAGCGATCACCCTGAGCCTCGGCTGCGGCCACTCGGTCAGTGCGAAAGGTGCGATAAGCGCCGCGCAACTCGCACCACGCCACAATCACGCGCACGTCATTGAGAAAACCCAGGGCCAGCGGCCAGATCAGGCGCTGGCTCTGGGTTTGGCTGGCGTCGGCGTAATCGATTTGCAGCTTTTCCTGGTTGCGGATCGCCTCGCGAAACACGTTCAGCGGCACGCGATTTTCCGGGTAACCGAACCCCGGAGGGCCGGGCAACAGCGTGGGGTTGCGCAATGCTTCCTGGGCGGCGGGATCAAGCACATCGGCGATTTTCGCCAACGCATTGGCCGCGGCGCGGCTCAGCACATCGTCGCCACGTTGGTCGACATAACGCAGGCCCAGCACGATCGCTTCGGTTTCCTCGGCGTTCAGCATTAATGGCGGCAGAAACAGCCCGCTGCGCAACACGTACCCTACTCCGGCCTCGCCAAAAATCGGTGCCCCCAGCGCTGTCAATTCAGCGATATCGCGATACAGCGTGCGCTCGGACACCTCCAGTTGCGCCGCCAGTACGGCGGCCGTCACCGGGCGTTTCTTGCCCCGCAGGGCCTGCAACAAG
Source organism: Pseudomonas sp. TREG-RG-20F-10-E-6-01 (assembly GCF_022662455.1). NCBI lineage: Bacteria > Pseudomonadati > Pseudomonadota > Gammaproteobacteria > Pseudomonadales > Pseudomonadaceae > Pseudomonas > Pseudomonas sp. TREG-RG-20F-10-E-6-01. The sequence goes on from NZ_JAKNQP010000004.1 coordinate 279,709, forward strand.
GTCAGCAATCGTGTGGTACGCGACACGTCAAACCCACCGAGAAAGGAACAAGTACCGAAGCTTAACAGAGCCTCCTGTCAGAAAACGTCAGCAGTAAAAAGCCCCTTGACCGAATAAATTACGAAGATCATATTAAATACATGTTTCAAAACATGTAAAAAATCACCCCACAGGAGTCTTTGTATGCGCAATACAGTCTTTGGTCGCCGCAGCGGCCTGCAGGTATCGGAACTGGCCCTGGGCACCGGTAATTTCGGCACAGGTTGGGGCCATGGCGCCGAGCGCGACGAAGCCAGGCAGATCTTCGATGGCTACCTCGAAGCAGGAGGCAACTTCCTGGATACCGCCAACGGCTACCAGTTCGGCCAGGCCGAAAAGCTGCTGGGGGAATTTATCGCCGCCGAGCGCGACAACCTGGTGGTCGCCACCAAATACAGCCTGCGCACCCAGCCGTCCGATGAAGGCACGCTCAAGCTCGGTAACAACCGCAAAAACATGGTGCGTGCCGTCGAGGAGAGTCTCAAGCGCTTGAACACCGACCGCATCGACCTGCTCTGGGCGCACATGAGCGATAACGTCACGCCGATGGAAGAGATCCTGCGCGGCTTCGATGACTTGGTGCGTGCCGGCAAGATCCACTACGCCGGCCTCTCCAACTTTCCCGCCTGGCGTATCGCCCGCGCGGATCTGTTGGCCGAAGTGCGCAGCTTCGCGCCGATCATCGGCGTCCAGGTGGAATACAGCCTGGCCGAGCGCAGCGCCGACCGCGAGTTGCTGCCGATGGCCGAAGCGTTGGGCCTGGGCGCCACGCTGTGGTCGCCGTTGGGCGGTGGTTTCCTCACCGGCAAATACCGTGAAACGCAGGACGACAACCGCGCCAACAAACTGGGCATGCTGATCCACTCGGAAAAGAGCGCCCGCGAAACCACCGTACTCGACACCCTGCTGGCAGTCGCCGGCGAACTCGACGCCAGCCCGACCCACGTCGCCATTGCCTGGCTGCGCGAAAAAGCCCGCCGCTCGACCACCGCGCTGATCCCGATCCTCGGCTCCCGCACCCGCGCGCAGCTCGATGCAACCCTGGGTGCGCTGAACGTGCAATTGTCGGCCGAACAAGTGACCCGCCTGGATGGCGCCAGCGCCCTGCCGCTGGGCGTTCCGCACACAATCATTGCCGAGCGTTTCCCTACCGACACCGGCTTGGACGCCCCTCGCCCACCCGTTATCTGAGGCGAAAAAAAACGGCCTGAGCAGGCCGTTTTTTTTCAATCGCAGACCTTACGCAAGGCTCTTGCTGACCACCTCGAATACGTCGCTGGACAGCTCACCGGAGGCACGAATGCGCTCCAGCTCCGCCTTCATCAGCGCCTGGCGCGCGCTGTCGTATTTGCGCCAGCGCGTCAACGGCGCCAACTGGCGCGAAGCGATCTGCGGGTTGAACCCGTTCAACTGGATCACCAAATCGGCCAGGAAACGATAGCCCGAGCCATCGGCAGCGTGGAAGTTGATCAGGTTCTGCCCGGCAAACGCGCCGACCAGCGCCCGCACCTTGTTCGGGTTCTTGATGTTGAACGCCGGGTGCTCCATCAATGCCCTGACGCGCGCCAGGCCGCCCGGCAAGGTACTGCCGGCCTGCACGCTGAACCATTGGTCCATGACCAGCGGGTTGTCCTTGAAGTTCTCGGCAAACACCGCCAACGCCTGCGCCTTTTCCGCCTCAAACGGCGAGTTGACCAGCACCGCCAGCGCCGTCAGGCGCTCAGTCATGTTGTCGCTGGTGTCGAACTGGTCCAGCGTCGCCGCCAGCACTTCCTGCTTGCCGCTGAGCATCAGGTACGACAGCGCAATGTTCTGCAGGGCGCGACGGGCAAAGTGCTCGGCCGCGGCCACGTAAGGTGTCTGCTTGGACAGCGCGCGGTTCGCCTGGTAGCGCAGCCACAGCGATTCGTAGAGGTTGTCGGCCAGTTGCTTGCGCGCATACTCACGGGCGGCGTGAATCGCGTCCACATCCGCCACTTCACTGATTTCAGTCAGGTAGGCTTCGCTTGGCAGCGAGAGCATCTCGGCGACCATCGCCTGGTCCAGGCTTTCATCGCTCAACACCGTGCGCAGCGCGTCGATCAGCCGTTGATCCAGCTTCAGCGGCTGACCCGCTTGATGCTGTCCGATCAGCTCCTGCAACACTTGCACCGACAGTTGCTGGCCGGCATCCCAGCGATTGAATCCGTCGCTGTCGTGCTGCATCAGGAACATCAGCTGGTCGCGGTTGTACGGGAAGCTCAGTTTCACCGGCGCCGAGAAGCCGCGCAGCAACGACGGCAGCGGTTGTTCGGCGATATCAACGAAAGTGAAGGTCTGCTCGGCTTCGGTCACCGAAATCACTCGGGACGTGGCGCCAGCGCTGGCCTCACCGGCCAGGCGCAAGGCAATACCGGCGCCCTTGGCGTCCAGCAGGCCCAGCGCCACCGGGATCACGAACGGCAGTTTTTCAACTTTGTCCGGGGTTTGCGGGCAGCTTTGACGGAAGGTCAGGCTGTAGGTCTTGGCAGCGGCGTCGTAGGACTCGCTCACCGCCAGACGCGGAGTACCGGCCTGGCTGTACCAGCGTTTGAACTGGGTCAGGTCCGCGCCGCTGGCGTCTTCCATGGCCTTGATGAAGTCGTCGCACGTCACCGCCTGGCCGTCGTGGCGCTCGAAATAGAGGTCACTGCCCTTACGGAAGCCTTCAGCGCCGAGCAAGGTGTGGATCATGCCGACCACTTCCGAGCCCTTTTCGTACACGGTCAGGGTGTAGAAGTTGGAGATTTCGATGAAGCTGTCCGGGCGCACGGCGTGGGCCATGGGGCCTGCGTCTTCAGCGAACTGGTGAGTGCGCAGGTACGCCACGTCCTGGATGCGCTTGACCGTGGCCGAGTTCATGTCGGCGGAGAAGCCGGAATCACGGAACACCGTGAAGCCTTCCTTCAACGACAGCTGGAACCAGTCGCGGCAGGTCACGCGGTTACCCGACCAGTTGTGGAAGTATTCGTGGGCCACGATCGCCTCAACCCGCTGGTGCGCGGCGTCAGTGGCGGTTTCGGCGCGCGCCAGCACGGCGCTGGAGTTGAAGATATTAAGGCCCTTGTTCTCCATGGCGCCCATGTTGAAGTCGTTGACCGCCACGATCATGAAGATGTCGAGGTCGTACTCGCGGCCGTAGGTCTCTTCGTCCCAGCGCATGGATTTTTTCAGGCTGTTCATGGCGTGCTGGCATTTGTCGATGTTTTCCGGCTCGACGTAGATGCGCAGCGCCACTTCACGATTGGTCATGGTGGTGAAGGTGTCTTCGACGCACCACAAATCACCGGCCACCAGCGCGAACAGGTAGGCCGGTTTCTTGAACGGGTCTTCCCAGGTCGCCCAGTGGCGCCCGTCTTCACCCGGGCCGCTGGCAATCGGGTTGCCGTTCGACAGCAGCACCGGGTAGCTGTGTTGCTCGGCGATCACCGTGGTGGTGAAGGTGCTCATCACGTCCGGGCGGTCGAGGTAGTAAGTGATCTTGCGGAAGCCTTCGGCCTCGCACTGGGTGCAGAACATGCCGCTGGATTTGTACAGGCCTTCCAGCGCGGTGTTGGTTTCCGGGTGGATGCGCACGCTGGTGTCGACCGTGAAGGTCTCGCGGGTCGGTTGCAGGGTCAGGTGGCTGTCGGTCAACTGGTAGTCGGCTTCGCTCAGCTCACGGTCGCCCAGGTTGACGGTCAGCAGTTCAAGCTGCTGGCCATCGAGCACCAGCGGCGGCAGGCCCGCACCACGCTCGGGGTTGCGGCGCATCACCAGCTGCGCGTGGACCAGGCTGTGGTCCTCGAACAACTCGAAGGTCAGGTGCGTCTCTTCGATCAGGTAGTCCGGCGCCTGATAGTCCTTCAGGTAAATCATCTTCGGTTGTTCGGTGCGCATGGGTGGCATCCTTTTACTGATGCACGGCGAGCTGGTAGGCCGTGTACTTACGAATGTTGATAACGCCGGTGTCGAAGATCAGGTATTGGCCCTTGATCCCCAACAGCGTGCCTTCGGCAATCGGGTTCTTGTCCAGGTTGAAGCTGACGATCTTGGTCGGATACTGCTCGACCGGGTAGCGGATTTCGATCGGTTCAATGTCGGCAATCGTTTGGATGGCCTGCAGGCCAAAGCGTTCCTGCAAACCCAGCAGGCCTTCGGCGCACGAGGCAAACAGTGCATCGCGCACTTCAGCCAGGTCCACCGCCACCGCATCGCCCTTGAGCAGTGCGCGCCAGTTGGTCTTGTCGGCCACCTGGCTGCGGAACAGGTCTTCGACGAAGCCCGATTGCTGGCGGGTTGCCACGCGCATGATCGGCAGCGCCTGGCTGGCGCCCTGGTCCAGCCAACGTGTCGGCAGCTGGGTAGCGCGGGTGATGCCGACCTTGATGCCAGACGAATTGGCCAGGTAGACCACGTGGTCGGTCATGCAGAATTGCTCGCCCCAGCCCGGATCACGGCAGGTGCCGGCGTCGTAATGGCAACGCTCGGGGCTCATGATGCACAGGTCGCACTGGGCCAGTTTGGTCATGCACGGGTAGCAATAACCCTGGCTGAAACTGGTTTTGGTCTTGCGGCCGCAATGGCTGCAATGGATGGCGCCGAGGTATTCCAGGCGCACGTGCGTGCCGATCAACGGATTGACCGGCACCTCGGTATCGCCCAGGCGAAACGCGTATTGAACGGTCGGCTCACCGAGTTGCGCCGACATTTTGCTGACTGCACCGCGACCAATTTCAATCAATGGATCGCATCCGACTTGAACAGAATGTTCGGCACCGGTGCCGATTTCGACGCGCATTCCTGCGGGCCCATGTAGCCGGTGCGCTGCTCTTCGGGCAGGTTCTGGATTTCCCAGGCGATCACCGCTTGCAGCGACAACTCACGCTGCTCGGCGGTGAGCTTGCGGCCGTCGGACCACTTGCCGATTTCCACGGCGAGCTTGAGGCTCTCGTAGATGTCCGGGGTGATGTTTTCGATCATTTCAGCAAAAGAGGACATAAGGCTCTTCCTTATCAAATGGAGGCTTTGCGGCGGTTGTACAACCCACCCAGCAAGCCCGTCAGGCAACCGATGACCAAGCCGCTCAGATGAGCCGCGTTGGCGATTTCGCCGAAACCGATCATCGAGATCAGCCCCGACATGCAGAGCACCAGCCATATCAGCATCATCGCCAGCACCCCGCGAGGCAGGCGATAAGCCGGGTTGGGCGACAGCAACTGGAAAATCCAGCAATGCCCGAGCAAGCCATACAACACGCCGGACAGGCCGCCAAACAGGCTCGGGCCGCCATAGGCGTATTGCGCGTAATTGGAAACCAGGCTGAACAGCAGGGTCAGGCCCAGCAGGTTGATACTGCCCTGGCGCACTTCAATGCGCCGGCCGAGTTCCCAGTACCACATGCCGTTCATGGCCAAATGCAGAATGCCGAAGTGGATCAGCATCGGCGTGACCAACCGCCACCATTGCCCCGACGCCATAGTCTCGGCAAAAGGCGTGAACTGGAGGTACTCGCCCGTCACATGGAACGGCAGAAACGTCAGCCAGCTCATGGTTTGCAGGTTTTCACCCAGCAACGTCACCGCGCCAACAATGATGCTCGCCAGCAGCACCAGCGCCGTCACCGGGCTGTGGCGTACCTGCTGCACAAAGCTGGGACGCGTAACGGGCGCCCGCTCGGGGATGTCCAGTTGCTGGTCCGGATCACCGTCGGGAAAGCGTTGGTACAACACGCGCACGTCGTCGCTGATGGTTTCGGGCACCCACAACACCTGCTCGCCGGCCTCTTCGCTGACACGATGGGGCACTTGCATGCGTTGCAGCAACTTGACGAAACCCGCCAGGTCGACACTCAGCGGCAAGCGTAAAACAGCTACGGTGCTCATGAAATAACCTCAGGGCGCTCAACGTCGACCCAGACAAATTTACGCGGATCCAGCTGGGTTTCCTGGTCTAGCCGATACGCCACCAGCTTGCCGTACAGCACAGCGCTGTAATCCAGGCAGGCCAGGTTCGGGCGGATCGGCACCGGTTTGCCGCTGCGCCAGTAATGCCCGACGAACAGCAACGGCTCGTCGACGCCATAACGCAGCAGCGAATTTTTTTCGCTGGACGACAGCGGCGTACGCGCCACCGGCTCCGGCAGCGCATCGGGCTGGAACACGATGTCGCCATAGGTTTTCGGGTCGTCTTCCCAGAATTTGGTGCGAAAGAACGAGCGCGTCAGCCCATCGCCACCGGTCAGCGTCAGGCCATCCGGCAGGCGCATGTCGGTGCCGCGCAGCAGGCGGTCGAAGGCGTTGCAGGCAAAACTGCCCGGTACGGCGGCGGCCTGCAGAAAGTGCTGGTCGATGCAGCCATCCGGGAACGTCGCGCGCAGCGGCTGGATAAAGCCCTCGTCCCAACACGCGTGCACCACACGGAAACGCCCGGCATCGACAAACAGCGGCATGTCATAGAACCAGCCGAGAAAGTCGTGCCAGTCGGCCGGGTGGTGCTCGAACTGGGTCAGGGTCTCGTGGATCAACCGCGCGTGGCGTGGGTTGTGCTCGCGCACGAACTGCTTGCCGCTGCCCGGCGGCACGGGTGTGCTCCAGCCCAGCGCGTTGAACTCGTGGTTGCCCATGATGCACAGCGCCTGACCGGCCTCGGCCATGTCGTGGACAATATGCAGCGCCTCGCGAATGCGTGGGCCACGGTCGATGATATCGCCGAGGAACACCGCCATTCGCGTCGGATGGCGCCAGGTGCCGCCCTGTTTGTGGTAGCCCAACCGGTCGAGCAAGTGCTCAAGAGTATGAGCGCAACCGTGCACGTCACCAATCAGGTCGTAGCTACGCGCGGGATCGAGCATCAGTCGCCTCCACCCCCCAAGCGGCTGCCCCAGCCCAACTTGGTCCGGCACACTTCGTAATAGTTGTGGTCCAGCGGGTGGATCAACCGCAACTTCTGCGCCTTCTTACTCACGGTGATGGTGTCACCGGGGGCGCAGGTGAAATGGTTCTGCCCGTCACAGGAGACTTGCGGGTAGATCTGCATGTCTTTGGACACCACGATTTTCAGCTCACTGTTGCCATCGACCACAATTGGCCGGCTGGACAACATATGGGGGTACATCGGCACGATCACAATGGCATCCAGCTTGGGGTGCATGATCGGCCCGCCGGCCGACAGCGCGTACGCCGTGGAACCGGTCGGCGTGGCCACGATCAGGCCGTCGGCCTTCTGGCTGCACACGAACTGGCCGTCGATATACAGCTCGAACTCGATCATCCGCGTCGACTTGCCGGGGTGCAGCACCACGTCGTTGAGCGCGTCGCCCTGGCCGATGGCTTCGCCGTGGCGGCGCACTTCGGCCTGCAGCAGGAAGCGGTTTTCGACCAGGTAATGGCCATCGAGCACCTTGGCCACTTCGACTTCCAGGTCATCGGGGCGGATATCGGTCAGGAACCCCAAACTGCCGCGGTTGATCCCCAGCACCGGCACGTTATGCCGCGCCAACGCCCGGGCTGCGCCGAGCAGGCTGCCGTCACCGCCGACCACAATCACCATGTCGCAGACTTCGCCGAGCATTTTGCGCGACGAGGTTTGCAGGCCATGGCCCGGCAGGATTTCGGCGATGGTGTCTTCGAGGATCACGTGCAGGTGGCGCTCGAGCAGAAACTTTTTCAGTCGGCGGACGGTGTCCAGCACCTGGGTACTGCCCAGGCGACCGATAATGCCGATATTGCGAAATTGCTCCATGGGGCTCCTGCGGGGTTTGGGGTGTGGCGAAAAACAACGATTATGGGCGAAAGGCCGCGTCAGGCAAAATCCTTTGTCGCCGTGAACCCTTGATGACAATGGTTCTCAGCCACCTGTACAGACGTTAAACGGCTATGCTCGGACCATGACTGTGTTCCCGGATTTGCACAACCTGCCCCGCCAACTGCGCCACCCCGAAGTGCGCGATTTGGCGTGGGTGATGCTTGCCCCGCCGATGCTCGCGCAAACGCCCTGGCCGCAGCGCCACCCGCTGGCGGGCAGCGAGTGGGTGCAGGCACCGCATCTGCTGGAGCGATGGTTACGCGCGCTCGATCAAGACAGCAGCGCCTTGCAGCACTGGCTAAGCCTTGCCCGCACACGGCGCCTGGGCCTTTACTACGAGCGCCTATGGCAATTTGCCGTGCAGCATGCGCCGGGCGTGGAATTGCTCGCCGCCAACCTGCCGATCCGCCGCGCCGGGCATACCTTGGGCGAGCTGGACATGCTGCTGCGCGACCGCGATGGCGTGCACCACCTGGAACTGGCGATCAAACTGTATCTCGGGCCGCAGGACGGCAACGGCCTGGACGCCGCGCAATGGCTGGGGCCGGGGTGCCATGATCGGCTGGACCGCAAGCTGGCACACCTCGCTCAGCATCAGTTGCCGATTTCAGCGCGTGCGGAAAGCCGCGAGGCATTGGCGGCGCTGGATATCCAGCAGTTCGATGCGCATTTGTGGCTCGGCGGGTATTTGCTCTATCCCTGGCCCGGCCAGGCCGAACCCCCTCACGGTGCCCATCCGCAGCATCTGCGGGGGCGCTGGCTGCATCAGCGCGATTGGCCGGCGCTGGTCAGTGCCAGCCCGCCGGGGCGCTGGCAACCGCTGCCGCGGCATGCCTGGCTTGCGCCGGCGCATTACCCGCAGGACGAGGTGTGGAGTGAGGAGCAAATGCACGGCTGGCTGGCGGCACTTGACCCGATGGCGCCGGCGCAGCTTCTGGTACGCATGGTTCGCAATGGCGAGGATTGGGAAGAAGCCGAACGCCTGTTCCTGGTGGCCGACCTCTGGCCCAACGTCCCAGGCGTTACTTGACCTTCAAGTGCCGTGCGTACCAGGGCCGCCTCGGCACACGCTTGAACAATGCCTGCAAGCCTTCGTCCTCAGCGGCAAAGGTAATACGCAGCGCCAGCTTCATGGTCTCCGGGTCCATCTCCATCGACCTGCCCATCTGCAAACCCGGCGTGGTGCTGCAGCCGTGGGTGTCCGGCCCCAGCCACGGATCGCCGACTTCCACCCAGCGCCCCTGCGCGAACCAGTTCACGCCATTGACTTCCAGCCGGCTGACCTCACCGGGGTTGAAGCGCTCGTGGGCGCGAAACCAATCCTCGATGCGGTCATCGATCCAGCCGTGAAAATGCCAGAACACCGGGTTTACATGGGATGAAAACGGGTCACCGAGAAAGTCGTTCTCCGGCGCATACCAACGCGCGGCAAAGTCCGACGGGTCGCGGGCGAACGGCACCGGCGCGCCGTTGGACGGGTCACGCGGCACCGAGGCCCAGCGCATGTGCAGCCAGTCGTGCAGGCCTAATTCCATCTCGGAACCCAATTGCCCAAGGCTCAGCTTGGCCAGGTAACGTGGGTCGCGGTATTGGGATTCCCAGACCTGAAAGTTGCTGTGGTAAGTCTGGGCCGCCTTGATATCGCTGACCCACTGGGTGTATTCGCTGTCATCCGGCGCCGACCAACAGGGCGGCAACGCGAAGCCGTCGTGGTTATCGAAGTAACGCACAAAGCCCAGACGGTCGCGTTCCAGCGCCGGCTGCGGCTCGGGGAATTGCGGCCACGACGGCAAATCTTGCATGGAACGCGCATTGCCGAGCATATGGCGGTGCATGAAAAAGAAGTCGATACCCGAGCCGTTGCGATCTTTGCGTTTGCCACGGGCGTCGCGTTCCTGGCCGCGCGGGCCGGGCTGCCAGCCGATGCCGCGCAAGGCGTCGCGCTTTTCTTCCGAGAGCTTGTGCCACTGGTCGCGGGTGGCGTGCCAGAGTTGGTGAAACAGGCGGTGCTCCGGCGAAATCAGCCAGGCCAGCAGCGTCGGGTTCAGGCCGATGCGTTGGCGGGCTTCGGGAAACAATTGCTTGTGGGCGATAAAGCGGTTGTCACGCTCGGTCAATGCCAAGGGGCGATCGAGGTTGAGGATCTGCCCGCTGAGGGTGCTGCTGCCGGCGTTAGCGAAGTCGGCCCAGACTTCATCGAGGGTCATCTTGAATTCATAGGCCGGTGCGCCGTCGGCCGCCTCGCGGTCGATCAGGCGCCAGTAAAGCAAGGCGCCCTCGCCTGTCAGCACGTCACCGAGTACGCGGTAACGCGGCTCACCTTCGGCGCGCAGGGCTTCAGCGGTGTCCAGGTAGCCGCGCAGGCCACGGCCACGCGGGGCGATGTCCAGCAGCAGTTCCAGGCCTTGCAGTGGCAAGCCCTTTAGCCCGGCGTCGCGGCCTTCCAGGCGCAGGCTCCACACACCGCGCAAAATGTTCGCCAAATGCTGGCCTTCGGTATCGGCCAAATCCACCGTGGCCTCGCCCGGGGTAATGGGGAATTCTTCTTCACGCGTCAGCTCGCGATGGGCATAAAAGGCCGCCGGCACGGCAGCGCCCGTCAGCGCCAGGCCTGCGATGAACCCACGTCGAGAGATCGTCATTGTTTACCTTAGGAAACGGCTTAATCAGAGCTAGAACGTTTGCAGCCTTCGCAAATTTACCGCCGCGCGAAGCGGGCCTAAATTTCCCCGGCCATGACTCGTTCTTCCCTGATAGCAAAGGCCTCAACTGACTGAGATGGCAATGACAAAACCACGTTCGAAAAAGGCGCTGTTGATCGGCCTGCCGCTGGCATTGGCCATCGGCGCCGGGGCCGGCTTTCTGGTCTGGGACCACTGGTTTCGCGGCAATGCCGGTTACCCGCTGGAGGTGATCAAGCAAGCCAATGAAATGCAGGACCGTCTGCTGTCGTTCGACAGCCACATCACGGTGCCGATGGATTTCGGCACGGCCGGCAATGAGGCCGACAAAGATGGCAGCGGCCAGTTCGACCTGGCCAAGGCGGCGCGCGGGCGCTTGTCGGGCGCAGCCCTGACGATTTTCGGCTGGCCGGAAATCTGGAACGGCCCCAACGCGCCGCATAAGCCCACCGACGGTTTTGTCGAGGAGGCCCGCCACGAGCAAGAGGTGCGCTACAAGATCATCTCCGGCATGGTGCGCGACTTTCCCAACCAGGTTGGCATCGCCTACACCCCGGACGATTTGCGCCGCCTGCACGGTGAGGGCAAATTTGCGGTGTTTATCAGCATGCTCAACGCCTACCCGCTGGGCGATGACCTGAACCAACTGGACCTGTGGGCGGCGCGCGGCATGCGCATGTTCGGCTTCAGTTATATCGGCAATAACGCCTGGTCCGACTCGTCGCGCCCACTGCCGTTTTTCAATGATTCGACCGACGCCCTCGAAGGGCTGTCGCCCATCGGCCAACAGGCAGTGCATCGCCTCAATGACCTGGGCGTGATCATCGATGTGTCGCAAATGTCGACCAAAGCCCTGGAGCAGGTGGCGCAATTGAGCCGCACGCCGATGGTGGCGTCCCACTCGGCGCCACGCGCCTCGGTGGATATCCCGCGCAACCTCAGCGACAAGGAGTTGCAACTGATCAAGAACAGTGGCGGCGTGGTTCAAGTGGTGGGCTTCCCGGCCTATTTGCGTCCGCTGAGCCAGCCAACCCAAGACAAACTCAACGCCCTGCGCGCGCGGTTCGACCTGCCGCCGCTGCCCAACCTGGCCATGGCCCTGATGCCCGGCGACGCAATCATTGCCGCCTGGCCCGAGCAGAAGTTCGGCCAGTACGCCCAGGGCCTGTACGGCATTCTCGAAGAAGAACCCAAGGCCACCCTCAAGGATTGGGGCGACGCCATCGACTACACCGTGCGCAAGATTGGCATCGATCACGTCGGCATCTCGTCGGACTTCAACGACGGCGGCGGCATCCAGGGCTGGGAGAACGTCGGCGAGGTGCGCAACGTCACCGCTGAGCTGATCCAGCGTGGCTACTCCGAAGCCGACATCGCCAAGCTGTGGGGAGGCAACTTCCTGCGCGTATGGGACCAGGTACAAAAAGCCGCCAAGCCCTTGGCCAACCGCTAACCACCTAGAAGCACGTCCATGACTGATCGCCGTACATTTCTCAAACAGGCCGGTGTCTTCGCCGCCAGCCTGCCGCTGGGCGCTGCGCTGATACCTCAAGCATTGGCCGACAACCCGGCACCCGCTGCGAACGACCCATGGACGGGATTGAAACAGCTGTTCAACCAGGACCCGAACTACCTGCACTTCTCCAACTTCCTGGTGGCCTCGCACCCCAAGCCGGTGCGCGAGGCGATCGACCGCTACCGCCAGCAGATCGACCGCAACCCAGGGCTGGCGATGGATTGGGGGCTTGAGGAAACCTGGAAACGCGAAGGCCAGGTACGGGAATGGGCCGGTCGCTACTTGAACGCCAAGCCGGCGCAAATTGCCCTCACCGGCAGCACCTCCGAAGGGCTGGCGATGATCTACGGCGGGATAAAGCTGCGACCCGACCAGGAAATCCTCACCACCGTGCACGAGCATTACGCCACCCAGAACGTCCTGGATTTTCGCGTGCTCAAGCAAGGCACGCAGGTGCGCCGGTTCAGGCTGTTCGAAGACGCCAATCGCGTGTCTGCCGACGAAATCCTCGGCAATATCCAGCGCAGTATTCGCCCCAACACCCGCGTGCTGGGCATGACCTGGGTGCAGTCGGGCAGCGGCGTGAAACTACCGATTGGCGAGATCGGCAGGCTGGTGGATGCACTCAACCGTCACCGCGATGAAAACGACCGCATTCTCTACGTGGTGGACGGCGTGCACGGTTTTGGCGTGGAAAACCTCGACTTCCCCGACATGCACTGCGACTTCTTTATCGCCGGCACACATAAATGGATGTTCGGTCCGCGCGGTACCGGCCTGGTGTGCGCCCGTGACGCCGAAAACAAATACGTGACGCCGATGGTGCCGACCTTCTCCGAAGACACCAATTTCGCCACCACTATGACGCCCGGCGGTTACCACGCTTTTGAGCATCGCTGGGCGGTGGACGAAGCCTTCAAGCTGCATTTGCAGTTGGGCAAGCCGCAAGTGCAGGCGCGCATTCACGCGCTCAACAGCGAATTGAAAAGCCGTTTGCTGGCTCACTCGCAGATCGAGCTGGTGACGCCGCGCAGCCCTGATCTCTCCGCCGGTTTTACCTTCTTCCGCGTCAAGGGCCAGGACAGCGAGGCCGTGGTCGCTCACATGATGAAAAACCGCGTGGTGATCGATGCGGTAGACCGCGATGTCGGCCCCGTGATTCGCACCTCCCCCGGTCTGCTTAACAGCTCGGATGAGATCCAGCGTTTCATGAGTTTGCTGAGCCAACGGCTGTGAACCCTTTTCCTTTGAACGAGATGCCCACATGACTCCATCCCGACTCAAGCCCCTCACTGCCCTGGCGCTGACCGCCCTGTGCGGCGCACTGTTGCCAGGCCTGGCCCAGGCCGCCGCGCAACCGGGCAAAGTATTCAAAGACTGCAAGGACTGCCCGGAAATGGTCGTGCTGCCGGCCGGCACCTTTACCATGGGCACCCCGGAAGACGAAGTCGGCCGCGAGCCCGACGAAGGCCCGATGCATGAGGTGACCTTCGCCAAACCCTTTGCCATGAGCCGCTTCCATATCACCGCCGGTGAATGGGACAGCTATATCCGCCAGACCGGCGTCAAGATCGCCGACGGCGACACCCGCCCAGGGCGCGAATGCATCGCCAGCAAACCACGCTACCCACAAGGCCCGCGCCAGCCGGCGGTGTGCATGGACATGGACGACATCAAGAACTATGTGGCCTGGCTGTCGAAAAAGACCGGGCAGAAGTACCAGATGGTCAGCGAAGCGCAGCGTGAATATGCGGCGCGTGCGGGCACCACCGGCCCGTTTCCGTTTCCTTTCGATGAGGGCAAGGGTTACAGCATCGCCGAACATGCCAACACTTACGGCCCGGCGGATGGCTACAGCTATTCCTCGCCGGTGGACAGCTACCCGCCGAATGCGTTCGGCATGTACGACATGCACGGCAATGTCTATGAGCGGGTTGCCGACTGCGAGCACCCCAACTACGTCGGTGCGCCCACCGACGGCAGCGCCTGGGTCGAACCGAACTGCGAGAGCTACCAGATTCGCGGCAATGACTGGGGCGAAGCGCCCGTGTTTTCACGCTCGGGCAACCGCAACAATATTTACCCGCAAACGCGCGGCGACTGGATTGGCTTTCGGGTAGTGCGCGAGCTTTAAGCGCGGCGCCGTTCAAAATGTGGGAGCTGGTTTGCCTGCGATAGCGGTGTGTCAGTCATCCCTTTATCGCCAGGGCCGCCGCCTTCGCGGGCAAGCCCGCTCCCACATTTTGCCTTGCGTACATCAAGTAGAAATTCGCGGTAATGGCTGGGGCGGCTAGGCCTAGGGTCGTGCGCAAATACCAAGACCGCCACCATTCAAATGTGGGAGCTGGCTTGCCTGCGATAGCGGTGTGTCAGTCACCCCTGTATCGACAGGGCCGCCGCCTTCGCGGGCAAGCCCGCTCCCACATTTTGCCTTGCGTACATCAGGTAAAAATTCGCGGTACCTGTTGGGGCGACTGGGCTTAGGGTCGTGCGCAAACCGTCAAGACCGCCACCGTTCAAATGTGGGAGCTGGCTTGCCTGCGATAGCGGTGTGTCAGTCCCCCCTGTATCGACAGGGCCGCCGCCTTCGCGGGCAAGCCCGCTCCCACATTTTGCCTTGCGTACATCAGGTAAAAATTCGCGATACCTGTTGGGGCGGCTGGGCCTAGGGTCGTGCGCAAGCCGTCAAGACCGCCACCATTCAAATGTGGGAGCTGGCTTGCCTGCGATAGCGGTGTGTCAGTCACCCCTGTATCGACAGGGCCGCCGCCTTCGCGGGCAAGCCCGCTCCCACATTTTGCCTTGCGTACATCAGGTAAAAATTCGCGATACCTGTTGGGGCGGCTGGGCCTAGGGTCGTGCGCAAGCCGTCAAGACCGCCACCATTCAAATGTGGGAGCTGGCTTGCCTGCGATAGCGGTGTGTCAGTCACCCCTGTATCGACAGGGCCGCCGCCTTCGCGGGCAAGCCCGCTCCCACATTTTGGTTCTGCAGGTACCCATAGGGCTGTGTTCAGGCCTGCTTGGCCAACAACTCCAAGCCTTCGTGCAACGCCGGGAACAGGCTGTTGTTGAAGTTGTTCCAGCGCAGTTCGAGGATAGTGTCCTCGGGCGAGATCTCGGTTTTCAGCACGTCGTGAAACACTTCACCCGAATCAATGCCGTTATCCACGTAGTGGAACGACGCGCCGGTGAGGTACAGCGGCTCGGACGGCGTGGTGGCCTTGGTCGCCCAATCCACCACGGTTTGCCCGCGCGCACCATACAACGCGCTCCAGGTAGCGTACGCACCGCGGCGTTCATAAGGCGATTCGATGCGCGTAATGCCTGGGTGAATGTTCATGATGCGCCGCGCAAACGGCGCACCTGGCCGCACCAACTCATCCAGAATCACCAGCAAACCATCCAGCACGACGATATCGGCTTTCAATTCCACCAGCGTGTCGTGCAGGCGACGCTCGAAATCCTGCTTGCCGGCGATGTGCTCGGCGCTGCCGCGTGGCAGACGGCGATAGGTGGACGGCACGCTCAGCAACAAATCGTTAACCAACCGGCCCTGCACTTGCAGATCCGCCGGGTACAGCCACTGGCGGCCTGGTTTGTAGGCAAAGCCGTAATCGCTGACCAGTTGCTGGTCGCGCGGGTTCTGTTCGTCATCGTCGTACACCACGCCAACCAGGTTGTACGCCTCGCCCAATGGGGTGTCGTTCAACGAGCCCACCAGAAACTCCAGCACCGACTTCATGTAGCGCTCGTGGTCCTTGTAGGCCACCGGTTGCCCGGCCTTGTCGGCTGCGGCATTTCGCAGGGACCACACATACACCAGGTTCTTTTTCGTCATTGTTTCGCTCTCGCTGAATGGACTGCGCGCGGCGTCGATGCACGTGCGCCTACAGCACAAGAACGAACCAGCTGCGCGGCAATTTATGCCGCGCCACCAGCAAAGGGCACGCCGAGCTAAATACTCGCGCCGGCGCTTCGTTTGTCATGGGTAAGGGTCTGTGTGCCCAGCCCCTCTTTTCACTCTCCGGGAAGTACTTATGACCGACCCCAAACGCAGCGCCTTCAAGGGTCTGCTCGCCTTGCTCAGGCCCTTTCGTACCATCGTGACGATCTCCGTCGCCCTCGGCATGGTGGGCGGCCTGGCCATTACCTTGCTGCTCGCCACCATCAATAACGCGCTGCATTCGGTCAACGGCATGACCCAAGGCGTGGTCCTGACCTTTGCGGCGCTGTGCGTACTGGCGCTGATCAGCTCGATCATTTCCGACATCGGCACCAACTATGTCGGGCAACGCATCATTGCTGCCCTGCGCAAAGATCTGGGCGAGAAAGTGCTGTCGGCACCCATCGGCCAGATCGAGCGCTACCGCTCCCACCGGCTGATCCCGGTGCTGACCCATGACGTCGACACCATCAGCGATTTTTCTTTCGCCTTCACGCCACTGGCCATCGCCGCCACGGTGACCCTCGGTTGCCTGGGCTACCTTGCCTACCTGTCGGTGCCGATGTTCCTGATGATGGTGGTGGCGATCATCATCGGCAGCGCCGTGCAATTCATTGCCGGTGGCAAAGGCATCCAGGGCTTTGACTTGGCGCGCAGCCATGAAGATGAATTGCAGCGCTACTACAACGCGATCGCTTCCGGCGCCAAGGAGCTGCGCATGCACCGCCCACGGCGCTATCGCATGAATACCCATCGCATCCAGGAAACCGCAGACCGCATCAGCGATATCCAGGTGCGTTCGGTCAACATTTATATCCTCGCCAAGACGTTCGGCTCGATGCTGTTCTTCGTGGTAATCGGCCTGGCCCTGGCGATGCAGGCCTACAACCCGAACCCCGACCCTACGGTGATCACCGGCTTCGTGCTGGTGCTGCTGTACATGAAAGGCCCGCTGGAACACCTGCTCGGTTACCTGCCGGTGGTGGGCAAGGCCAAGATCGCCTTTGGCCGGATCAGCGAGCTGTCGGAGCGCTTCTCCTCCCCCGAACCGCACCTGCTGATGGATGACAGCGAAGCGCCAAAACCGGTCGTCAACAGCCTGGAACTGCGCGGCGTGAGCTACAGCCCACCGGCGATTGAAGGCAGCGAACCGTTCCACCTGGGGCCGATCAACCTGAGCATCAAACAAGGCGATATCGTGTTTATCGTCGGCGAGAACGGCAGCGGCAAGACCACCCTGATCAAACTGCTGCTGGGCTTGTATCCGCCCCAGGCGGGCGAGATCCGCCTGAACGGCGAGGCCGTCACCGACCCCGAGCGCGATGACTATCGCCAACTCTTCACAACGATCTTCTCCGACTACTA
This sequence comes from Pseudomonas sp. TREG-RG-20F-10-E-6-01, assembly GCF_022662455.1. Classification (NCBI taxonomy): domain Bacteria; kingdom Pseudomonadati; phylum Pseudomonadota; class Gammaproteobacteria; order Pseudomonadales; family Pseudomonadaceae; genus Pseudomonas; species Pseudomonas sp. TREG-RG-20F-10-E-6-01. The sequence goes on from NZ_JAKNQP010000004.1 coordinate 297,058, forward strand.
CCTGTTCGACGATCTGGTGCAAGGCAGCGCCACCCACTCACTGGTTAGCGCCGCCAAATACCTGGAGCGCCTGGAGATTGCGCACAAGGTCAGCGTCAAGGACGGCGTGTTCAGCACCACCGACCTGTCTACCGGCCAACGCAAACGCCTGGCATTGGTCAACGCCTGGCTCGAAGAACGCCCGGTACTGGTGTTCGACGAATGGGCCGCCGACCAGGACCCGGCTTTCCGCCGGATTTTCTACACCGAGCTGCTGCCGGACCTCAAGCGCCTGGGCAAAACCATCATCGTAATCAGCCACGACGACCGCTACTTCGACATCGCCGATCAATTGGTGCGACTGCGCGCCGGCCAGGTGGTGCACGAAATGGAGCCTGCCTGAAATTTATTTTCCGGTTTTTACAAGTAGGAACGTCTCACTAGTGGTAATGAGAACAATACTCAATAAACACCTATAACTTGCCCACTTAAACATAGAAGAGAAAGCATCCATGCCAGCAAGACTCGGTCTCAGCCCCCTGAGCAAAGCGCTATCCATGCGCCGGGCCCTGAACATCAATCTTCTTCCGAGCGCCTTGGCCCTGGCGATATCGCTGCCGGTTGCAGGTTATGCGCAGGCACAGGAGATCGAGCTGGATATTCCTGCGCAGTCGCTGGGGAGCGCGCTGCAGGAGTTTGGGCGCCAGACCAACGTGCAGGTGCTGTACAGCCCGAGCGATGTGCAGGGCAAGAGCAGCCGCGCAGTCAAGGGCAAAATGGAACCGCAGCGGGCAATCGACACCTTGCTGGGTGGCACAGAGACAACCCACACCTTCAATGGCAACTCGCTGACCGTGACCGCCGCCGGTACATCCGCAGCGTTGGAATTGAGCCCTACCGAGGTAACCGGCAACGCCCTGGGCAACATCACCGAGGGCTCCGGTTCCTACACGCCAGGCACCATTGCCACGGCAACCCGCTTGAGCCTGACGCCGCGGCAAACCCCGCAGTCGATTACGGTGATCACCCGCCAGCACATCGAAGACTTTGGCCTCAATAACGTCGATGACGTGATGCGCCACACCCCGGGCATCACCGTGTCGGCCTATGACACCGACCGTACCAACTATTATTCCCGTGGTTTTTCGGTCAACAGCTTCCAGTACGACGGCATTCCGTCCACCGTGCGCAACGTTGGCTATTCGGCAGGTAACACCCTGAGCGACATGGCGATCTACGACCGCGTCGAAGTTCTCAAGGGCGCCACCGGCCTGCTCAACGGTGCCGGCTCTCTGGGCGCGACCATCAACCTGATTCGCAAGAAGCCCACCTCGGAATTCAAAGGCCATGTGCAACTGGGCGCAGGTTCCTGGGACAACTACCGCAGCGAAGTCGACGTCAGCGGCCCGTTGACCGACAGCGGCAACGTCCGTGGTCGCGCAGTGGCGGCGTACCAAGACAAAAATTCCTTCATGGACCACTACTCCCGCAAGACCGAAACCTACTACGGTATTACCGAGTTCGACCTGTCCCCCGATACCATGCTGACCGTGGGCTTCGACTACCAGGACAGCATTCCACAAGGTTCAAGTTGGTCTGGTTCCTTCCCGCTGGTGAAATACGACGGCAGCATCAACAAGATGCCCCGCTCCTACAACAACGGCACCACCTGGAGTTCCTGGGAACAAAACACCCGCACCGCCTTTGCCATGCTCGAGCATGATCTGGGCGATGGCTGGGTCACCAAGTTCCAACTTGACCACAAGATCAACAGCTACCACGCCGACCTTGGCTCGATTCAGTTCGTTGAGCCCCAGTCCGATGGCAGCGCAACGATCAATGGGCAGAAGTACACGGGCGAAACCAAAAGCACCTCGGCCGATCTGTATGCCACCGGGCCTTTCAGCTTGTTCGGCCGCGACCATGAACTGGTCGTAGGCGGCTCGATCGGCACCTCGCGCTGGCAGGGCAAGGGTTATTGGTCACCGGAATGGCCAGGCGGCAACAAAGTCGATTTCTACAACTGGAATGGCAAGATCGCCAAGCCGATCTACGGCCCGGTCCAGCAGTACACCGACGACAATATCCGTCAGACCGGCTACTACGTGACGACACGCTTGAACGTAATGGATGACCTGAACGTGATTCTCGGCGGTCGCGTCGCCAACTATCACGTCACCGGTATTAACCCCTCCTATAAGGAAACCGGCCGGTTCATCCCGTATGCGGGTGTGATCTATGACCTGAACGACAATTTCTCGGTGTACACCAGCTATACCGATATTTTCCAACCTCAGGAAAGCACCTATAAAGACCGCAACCAGACGCTGCTCGAGCCGGACGAAGGGCAAAACTACGAGATAGGCTTGAAGGGCGAGTTCTTCGAAGGCCGCTTGAACACCAGCCTTGCGTATTTCGAGGTGCATGAGACCAATCGCGCTATCTCTGACGATGCCTACAACAACCAAACCCCGACACCCGACAATTATGCGTTCAAGGGTTCCAAGGCCGTCACCAAAGGCTACGAAGCAGAAATCTCCGGTGAGCTGAGCCCAGGCTGGCAGCTGCAGGGCGGTTACACCCACAAGATCGTGCGCGACGAAGACGGCAAGAAAATCTCCACCTTCGAGCCGGAAAATCAGGTCAACCTGAACACCACCTACAAACTCAAGGGTGCTCTGGATAAGTTCACCGTCGGTGGCGGTGTGCGCTGGCAGACCAAGGCTTGGAATGAAATCTGGAACCAGCCGCTCAATAAAAACCAGGACATCACCCAGTCGTCCTACACAGTGGTGGACCTGATGACCCGCTACCAGGTCACCAAGAACCTCTCGGCGACCGTCAACCTCAACAATATCTTCGACACCACCTACTACACCAACGTGGGCTTCTATAACTCGGCCGCCTACGGTGATCCGCGTAACGTGATGTTCAGCACCCGCTGGGACTTCTGATCAAATGCACTGATCACCCAAGCGATCAACCCAACGCCCGATGAAAGCGCCGCTCTCATCGGGCTTTTTTATGCCTGTGTATTAAGGCCATGCTCGGTCAACTGTGGGAGCTGGCGTGTCTGCGATGCATGCACCTCGAAATATCAGGCCCCCAGTCGATGCCATCGCAGGCAAGCCAGCCCCCACAGAAAATCACGTCTGCGGAGCCCTTTTTTGATGCCTGCCCGGCCTGAAATCCAGCACAAAAAAACCCGGATCAATGATCAGGGTTGATTCGTGCGTCGCCCTCCTTACTCCATGGCGGCCACCAGGCTGTTGATGAACGCGGCGCTGTCGATAATGCCGTCATGATCGGTGTCGATCATCACCGAACGCTCGATGCGCCCCTGCCCAATCACCTTCGCCATGTTCTGTTCGATCAGGTCCTTGAACTGCCCCGCGCGGCTCAATGAGGCCCACCAGCAACTGACCGACGCCTGGATCGGCTTGAAGTCCGCCGCTTCCAAGCGTTCGCTCAACGCACGGTCAACCTCCCAGGAAATCTGCGCCTCGTTGCCACGCAGCAACTCTTCCTTGATGCGGGTAAAACCTTCACCCAAATGCTGCTCTGCCCAGGCCACGAACGCGTACCATTGCCCGTCTTCATCCGCTGCCTGACGCTGGCACTCCTGCCACGCACCTTCAATCTGCTCGGAAAACGCCGGGAACATTGCCCCAAGCAACGCCGCACGGCGCTCATTGGCGGATGCCTCGCGCCCCTCCTCCACGATCACCGCGTCCCAATACGGCTTGAGCCACTGCGGCGGCGCCGAATCGATCCAGCCGACAAACTCCACCTCACGCCCTGCTTGCTCTAGCGCGTAGGCGACTTCCATCGCCAGGTTGCCGCCCAGCGACCAACCGGCCAAGCGATAGGCACCCTGTGGCTGAGCCGCCAATAATTGCGCGGCGTAATCGTCAACCATCGCCTGCCATTCAGGCACCGACGCGCCCTCTTCCACCAGCGCACGACAGATCACCCCGTACACCGGGCGTTGCTCGCGCAGCGCCAGGGCGATCGCGGTGTAGCAATGCACCGAACCAAAGCTTGGGTGGAACATGAACAGCGGCGTACCTTGGGTCTGGCTGTTGAGCTTGACGATCAACTCGCTGCGCGCATCGCCCTGCAGGCAATTAACCTGCCCGCGCACGGTTGGGTTGAGCATCAATTGGCTGACAGACAGGTTGACCCCGCTGACCTGCCGGATGCGCTCCTTGAGCAACAGCACGCGCAAGGAGTGGCCGCCCAACTCGAAGAAGTTGTCGTTCAACCCCACCCGCTCAACACCCAGCACCTCACTCCAGATCGCTGCAACCTGTTGCTCAATCTCGCTGTGCGGCGCCTGGTATTGGTCTGCGCCGCTGGCTTCAGGCTTGGGCAGCGCCTTGCGATCCAGTTTGCCATTCGGGCTCAGCGGCATCTGCTCAAGCACGACCCACTGCGCGGGCACCATATAATCCGGCAAGTGCGCAGACAAGTGCGTGCCGACCACGGATTTCCAATCCTCACTCGGCGCCTGCAATACCAGGTAACCCACCAAATGCGTGCCGTCCACGGCCAGCACGGCCGCTTCACGCACGCACTCATGCTCCAGCAGACGCGCCTCGATTTCACCCAACTCGATGCGCAGCCCGCGCAGTTTGACCTGATGGTCGATGCGGCCCGCGTACTCGATCACACCGTCGTCGCGATAGCGCGCCAGGTCGCCAGTGCGGTACAGCCGCTCTCCACTGCCGAAGGGGTCAGTCACAAAACGCTCAGCGGTCAACGCCGGCCGACGGTGATAACCCCGCGCCAGGCCAATACCGCCCAGGTACAACTCGCCCAACACGCCCACCGGCGCCGGCTCCAGGTTGCTGTCCAGCACGTAGCAGCCCAGGTTGGCGATGGGCTGGCCAATCGGCACGGCATCACTGCCTTCCTCGACACAGGTCCAGTGGGTCACATCAATCGCGGCTTCCGTCGGCCCGTACAGGTTGTACAACCGGGCAGCGGGTAGCTTGGCAAAAACCTGTTGCTGCGCGTCCACCGGCAATGCTTCGCCGCTGCACACAATGCGTTGCAGGCTATGGCAAGAGCCGACCGCCGCGTCCTGCAAGAAGGCTTGCAGCATGGATGGCACAAAGTGAAGCGTGGTGACCTGCTCGGCGTTGATCAAGCTGATCAACCGGGCCGGATCGCGATGATCTCCCGGCGCTGCCGCCACCAGACGCGCGCCGGTCATCAGTGGCCAGAAGAACTCCCACACCGACACGTCAAAACTGAACGGGGTTTTCTGCAGCACCGTATCGCCGCCATCCAGGCTGTATGCCTGCTGCATCCAGCAAAGTCGATTGGTCAATGCCGAATGCCGATTGCCGGCGCCCTTGGGCTGCCCGGTCGAGCCCGAGGTGTAGATCACATACGCCAGGTTCTCGCCATCCACTGCAACATCAGGATTGTGCTCGCTGTAACCTTCAAGCCATGCTTCGCCGGTCTCCAGCACCAGGCTTTGCACGCCTGTCGAGAGCGGCAGTTGCGCCAACAAATGTGCCTGGGTCAGCAGCAGATTCACGCCACTGTCTTGCAGCATATAACTGAGTCGGTCACGCGGGTATTCCGGGTCCAGCGGCACATAGGCGCCGCCGGCCTTGAGCACGGCCAACAGGCCGACAACCAGCTCGATGGAGCGCTCCACCGCCAGCCCCACCAGCACGTCCGGCCCGACACCCGCCGCCACCAAACGATGCGCCAGGCGGTTGGCCCGACGGTTAAGTTCGGCGTAGCTCAACTGCTGCCCGGCAAAGGCCAGGGCCGGACTGTGCGGCGTACGTAGCACCTGGGCCTCAATCAACTGATGCACGCCCTGATGCAGCGGGTAAGTCTGAGCCGTGGCGTTCCAGGCCAGCAACGTCTCACGCTCGGCCCGGGTCACGGACGGCAGTGCGGCCAGGCGTTGGTCGGCATCGACAATCAAGGCATTCAATAACTGCTGGAAGTGCTCGGCCAAGCGCTGGATATGTGCGGCGCTGAAGGCCTGGCGGTCATAGTTGAACTCAAGCCCGAGGCTGTCGCCCATGCCCAGCAGCACGGTCAACGGGTAGTGCGTCTGCTCCAGGCTGTGCACCGCACCAAAGCGCAGGCCCGACGGCGCGCCTTGCTCCAACGCCTCGGACACCGGGTAGTTCTCGAACACCAGGATGCTGTCGAACAGCGCCTCGCCACCCAACCCGGCCCAACGCTGGATCTCGAACAGCGGCGTGTGTTCTTGCTCGCGCAAGCGCACGTTCTGCGCCTGGATCTGTTGCAGCCACTGGCTGACCGACAGCTGCGCCTCAGGCGTGGCCACCACAGGCAGCGTGTTGATAAACAAACCGACTTGCTGCTCGATACCGCGCAGCTCGGCCGGGCGACCTGCCACGGTGGCGCCGAAGGCCACGGTAGCCTGCCCGGTGTGATGTTGCAGCAGCAATAACCAGGCAGCTTGCACCAAGGTATTGAGCGTAACCTTGTTGCCTTGCGCGAACGCTTTGAGGCGTTCGGTGTGAGCGGCGTCAAAGCTCAGGCGATGCTCACCATTGGCCGCCAATGCAGCAGGCTCATTGCTCGACAGGCCAGGTGCAAGACGCGTAGGCGTCTGCAGATTGACCAGTTGAGCCTTCCAGAAGGCTTCGCTGACGGCCTTGTCCTGCGCCTGCAACCAGGCGATGTAGTCGCGGTAACGCCCGGTCGGTGCAGACAGCGGCTCGCCGGCATAGTGTTGCAACACCTCACCAAACAGCTGCGAACCACTCCAGCCATCCATCAGGATGTGGTGATTGGTGTAGATCAAGTGATAACTCGACGCACCCGTGCGTATCACCGACAGGCTCAACAGCGGCGCCTGCTCCAATACAAAACCTTGGACGCGTGCCGATTCGGCCAGGCTATCGAGTGCCTTAGGGCAATCGGCGCGGTCCTGCCAATCAAGCGCCTCAAGCGGCATTCGTCGCTGCTTGTAGACCACCTGCAACGGTTGCTCCACATCGGTCTGCCAGAGGAAGCCGCTGCGCAGGATTTCATGCCGGTCAACCGCCGCCTGCCAGGCCTGGCGGAAGCGCGGTACATCCAAACCGTCCACATCGATGCGCATCTGGTTGATGTAATCGCCCGACCCTTCGCCATACAGCGACTGGAACAACATACCTTGCTGCATCGGCGACAATGGGTACAGGTCTTCAACCTCAGAAACGGCAAGCGGCAACGCATCCAGTTGAACTTGCGACAGGCGCGCCAGCGGGAAGTCCGACGGCGTCACGCCCTGATTGGCCGCAGCACAGCAGTGTTCGATCAAGGCTTTGAGTTCCAACGCGTACTCATCAGCCAGCTGTTGCACGGTTGCTTGGGCGAACATGGCCTGGCTGAAACTCCAGTTCAACTTCAGCTCGCCGCCGTACACCTGGCCATTGATTTCCAGCCAGTTGCCCAGCGGCGCATCGAGGCTTTGTTCGGCGCCACTGGCGTCACCGGAAGGCGCGAACAAGCCCTCCTGTTCGCCGCTCTCGAAGCTGGTGTCGAACTGTCCCAAGTAATTGAACGTGATGCGCGGGCGCGGCAAACCCGCCAATGCCTGTTGCGCCTCGGCACTGCCCAGGTAACGCAAGGCGCCAAAGCCCAGGCCTTTGTGTGGTACCGCGCGCAGCTGTTCCTTGATCTGTTTGAGCGAACCCGCCAGGGAGTCGGTTGGTGCCAATTGCAATGGATAAAGGCTGGTAAACCACCCGACGGTGCGAGTCAGGTCGATCTCGTCGAACAGGTCCTCACGGCCGTGGCCTTCCAGGCGGATCAGCATCGACGCGTCACCGGTCCAGCGCACGATAACGCGCGCCAAAGCGGTCAGCAGCACGTCATTGATCTGGGTCCGGTAGGCACTTGGAGCGTCTTGCAACAAGCGCCGGGTAAACCCTTGATCCAAGTGCGTCGTCACGCTCAGGGCATGCCGGTTACTGACACTGGCCTGCGGGTCGGCGCCCGGCAAACCGGCGCGGCTGCCCTGCAGCTGCGACTGCCACCACGACAACTCCTCGGCCAGCGCCGCAGTACCGGCGTACGCTTGCAAACGCTCGGCCCAGGCGCGGGTGGAACTGGTCTTGGACGGCAGCACCACGCTGACGCCTTCGACCAGTTGGTGGTAGGCGGTTTGCAGATCTTCCAACAGGATGCGCCAGGACACACCGTCCACCACCAAGTGATGGATCACCAACAATAAGCGTTGCGAGCCGTCGGCCATGCCCACCAACACCGCACGCAGCAGCGGGCCTTGGCTCAGGTCGAGGCTGCGCTGGGCTTCTTCGCCCAGGGCCTCAAGCTCTTCAGCGGTGTTCAGCGTGGTCTGCCACAACACCTGTTCGGCCTGATGCTGCTGCGCAGTTCGATACACCGCACGCCAGCCGTCTGCACCTTGGACAAACATAGTGCGCAGGGCGTCGTGATGCACGATCAACGCCTCAAGTGCCGCCAACAGCACAGGCACCTCCAACCGTTGGTGCGGCTGCAGCACCACCGACTGGTTCCAGTGCTCGCGCTGCGGGATGTCATCGGCAAAAAACGCGTGCTGGATCGGCAGTAGCAGCAACTCGCCGGTCAGCGCCGACTGATCCAGCACCACTGCGCCCTCACCTTCGCGGGCTACGGCTGCCAGGCTCTGCACCGTCTGGTGCTGGAACAGGTCCTTGGGCGTGAAGCGCACACCCGCTTGGCGGGCGCGGCTGACCACCTGGATCGAAATGATCGAGTCGCCGCCCAGTTCAAAGAAATTGTCATGCAAGCCCACACGCGGCAGGCGCAGCACGTCGGACCAGATCGCGGCAATCTTCTGCTCCAGTTCACTCTGTGGCGCTACGTAGACCTGCTGCATCTGGCTCACGTCGGGCAGCGGCAAGCCTTTGCGGTCCAACTTGCCATTGGGCGTCAGCGGCATGCGCGGCAAAAACATCAGATGCGTGGGCACCATGTAATCCGGCAGACGGGTTTTCAAGGCACGACGCAGCGCCTCGCGGCCGTTCGATTGCGCCACGGCATCGTCGATCAACGCCGGGTCCAACGGCACCACATAGGCGACCAATTGCTTGCCGGATGGGCCCTCCTGAGCCACCACCACGGTTTCACCGACACTGTCCTGCTCGCGCAGACAGGCTTCGATTTCACCCAATTCGATACGGAAACCACGGATTTTCACCTGATGGTCGACACGGCCCAGGTAGTCCACCACACCGTCCGGGCGACCACGGGTCAAGTCGCCGCTGCGGTACACGCGGCTGCCAGGTTTGCCGAACGGGTCCGGTACGAAACGCTCAGCGGTCAGTGCCGGACGCTCGAGGTAACCACGCGCCACACCCTCACCGCCCAGGTACAACTCACCAGCGACGCCGATGGGTTGCAGGTTCAACTGCGCATCCAATACGTAACCGCTGCGGTTGCCCAGCAACGTGCCGATGGGCGCATACACCGCGCCGCACGGGTCGCCCTTACGGGCTTTCCACAGCAGCGGCGTCACCACGGTTTCGGTCGGGCCGTAGCCGTTGAACAAGTAGGTGGGTTTCAGTGCGCGCCATGCCAGGTCGTAACTCGCCTGGGCTACCGCGTCCCCGCCAAAGCAGTAGACGCGCACTGCCGGTGGGTTGCCATCGCGTTCGGCGTGCTCGGCCAGTTGTTGCAGGTAAACCGGTGGGAACACCGCCATCGTCACATTGTGGCGGTGCATTTGGGCGTAGGTGTACTCCGGCAACCACAGGCTGTCGTCGCGGATCAGCACGCTGGCGCCGTTGATCAGCGGGTGCATCCAGCCTTCGTGGGAGCCATCGAAAGCGAACGACATGAAGTGCAGTTCGCAATCCGCCGGGCCGGTTTCGTAACGCTCACCGGTGGCGATGATGTGCGCCACCAGCGGACCGTGGGACACGGCCACCCCTTTGGGCATACCGGTGGAGCCGGAGGTGTAGATCACGTAGGCCAGGTTGTCGCCGTCCAGTGCCACCTGAGGGGCGCTGTCGTCAGCCTCGGCCCAAGTTTGGACCTGATCAACCGCAAGCGCTTCCAGGCCTTCGGGGATCGGCAGCCGCTGCTGCACAGCCGAGTGGGTCAGCAACAATTTTGCACGGCTGTCTTGCATCATGTACAGCAGGCGATCACGTGGGTATTCCACGTCCAACGGTACGTAGACGCCACCGGATTTCATCACCGCCAGAAACGCCACCATGATCTCGGCACTGCGCGGCATGGCGATGGCCACGCGTACTTCCGGCCCCACACCTCGGGCGATCAGCGCATGCGCCAGGCGATTGGCCTGGCCATCGAGTTCACCATACGTCAGGGTTTGCGAATCGAATTTCACTGCCACTGCATTCGGGTTTTCCCGCGCACGGTCGGCGACCAATTCGTGCACCAGGCGTTTGGCCGAGAAGCCCGAATCGGTGCAGTTCCACAGGTGCAGAATCTGTTGCTGCTCGGCACTGTCCAACAGCGGCAATTGGCTGAGGCTTTGCTGCGGGTTGGCGACCATGCCCTGCAACAGGTTCTGCCAATGGCGAGCCATACGTTGCACGGTGCCGGCCTCAAACAAATCCTGGGCATACCCCAGCGTGGCCCAGATACCCTCGTTGGATTCCTGGATATCCAGGTCCAGATCGAAGTGCGCGGTCTTGCTCTCCCAGTCCAGCCCCTCTACCCGCAACTGCGGCAGTTGGTGCTGAACCTGGGCCTGACCCACATCGGTCTGGTGGTTGAACATCACCTGGAACAACGGGTTGTGGCTCAGGCTGCGCTCCGGTTGCAAGGCTTCGACCAGTTGCTCGAACGGCAGGTCCTGATGCGCCTGAGCATCCAGCGCGCGCTGGCGCGTGTGCTGCAATAACTGCTCGACGCTCATCTGGCCATGCAGGTCGGCCTTGAGCACTTGCGTGTTGACGAAGAAGCCGATCAGGCGCTCGGTTTCCCTGCGATTGCGGTTGGCAATCGGCACGCCGACGCGGATTTCTTCCTGACCGCTGTAGCGGTGCAGCAAGGTCTGGAACGACGCCAGCAACAGCATGAACAGTGTCACACCTTGCTGCCTGGCCAATGCCTTGAGGTCATGGGCCAGTGTCGGCGCCAGCTCGATAGGCAGGCGTGCGCCACGGTGGCTCTGCACCGCAGGGCGTGGGTGGTCGAAGGGCAGCTCCAACACGCTCTGCTCACCGCCCAGCACCTCGCGCCAATAGGCCAGTTGGCGCGCTTTCTCACCCGCGCCCATCCAGTTGCGTTGCCACACAGCGTAGTCAGCGTACTGAATCGGCAACGCCGGCAATTGCACGCCCTGCCCTTGGCTGTACGCGGCGTAAAGCTGTACCAGTTCCTCCACCACCAGCTGCATCGACCAACCATCGGACACGATGTGATGCTGAACCAGTACCAACACATGCTCGTCAGCCGCCAGACGCAGCAGCGCCACGCGCAGCAACGGCCCCTGTTGCAGGTCGAACGGCTTGGCAATTTCAGCTTCTACTCGCGCCTTGAGCTGGGCCTCCTCGACATCGCCACACACTATCTGCACCGACGCCAACGGGTCGATCACCTGCACTGCGCCGTCGTGGGTCTGGCGCACATGCGTGCGCAGGCTTTCATGCCGTGCCAGCAACGTGTCGAAACTGCGCTGCAACGCGGCAATGTCCAACTGCCCTTTCAAACGCAAGGCACTGGGCACGTGATACGCCGCGCTTTGCGGCTCCAGTTGCCAGAGGAACCACTGGCGCTCCTGGGCATACGACAACGGCAGCGGTTGGTCACGCCCCACCGGCACCAGCGCCGGCGCCTTTGGCGTGGTTGGGGAATGGGCTTCAATAGCGGCGACGAAACCGTCCAGGCGCGGCTGCTCGAACAGAGCCTTGAGCGGCACTTCCAGGTTCAGCGCCTGGCGAAGGCGCGAGACCACCTGCATCGCCAGCAACGAATGCCCACCCAGCTCGAAAAAATGCTGGGTCAGGCCTACACGCTCAGTGCCGAGGATATCGGCCCAGATCGCCGCAACCTGCTGTTGCAGGGCGGTAACCGGCGCTTGCCAATCGCTTTGCGCCGACGTGGCATCCGGTTTGGGCAAGGCCTGGCGGTCCAGCTTGCCATTGGGGTTCAACGGCATGCGTGCGAGGAAAATCAGATGAGCCGGCACCATGTAATCCGGCAATTGCTCGCGCAGGCTGGCCTTGAGTTGCTCACCAGCAGCCAACTGTTCTTGCTCGGCCAGCGGTTGCGTCGGCACCACATAGGCCAGCAGCTGATTGTCAGCCGCCAGCAACAGCGTTTCGCGCACGCCTGCCTGGGCCAGCAGCAACGCCTCGATCTCACCCAGCTCGATACGGAAACCACGGATCTTGACCTGATGATCGACCCGCCCGACGTACTCGATCACGCCATCAGCGCGACGGCGAGCCAGGTCACCCGTGCGATACAGGCGCGCACCCGAATGACTGAAAGGGTCGGCGACAAACCGTTCCGCCGTCAGCGCAGGGCGTTGCAGATAGGCACGCGCCAGGCCGCTTTCACTGGCGATATACAGCTCACCCACGGCACCGACCGGCAGCAGGTTCAAATCACGGTCGAGCACATACAACCCACGCCCCGCCAGCGCGCGGCCGATAGGGCTGTTGCTGGCGCCGATCATAGTGGTGTCGGCGCTGCAGTCCAGCACGCTGGACACCACGGTCGCCTCGGTCGGCCCATAAGTATTGAGCAGGCGCACATGCCCAAGCCCAGCACGACGCCACAACGCCGGGCCATCCAGCGGCATGGCTTCGCCGCCGATATGCACCTGGCGCAGTGCGCCGTAAGCGCGCGGGCCCGCCGCCAGGCAATCCTGCAAAAAGAGTTTCCAGTAGGCCGTGGGCAAGTCGGCCAGGGTGATGCCCTGAGCAATAACCTGCCGGTACAGCTCGGCACCGTCCCACAGTTGCGCGCCACGCAGCACCACGGTGGCACCGAGGGTCAGGGCTGGGTACAGCTGCTCGACGAAGCCGTCGAAGTTCAAGGTCGCGAACTGCAGAACTCGGTCGTCCGCAGTCAGGCACGAATAGTCAGCGGCAATGCTCGCGAACTCACTCAAGGCGGCATGGCTGATGGCGACGCCCTTGGGCTTGCCGGTAGAGCCTGAGGTGTAGATGACGTAGGCCAGGTTGCGCGGTTCGAAGTCGAGCCCTAGATTGTGCTCGGCACATTGCGCCAGTTGCGCATCCGCCAGGTCGATGTCCAGGATCGCCAAAAGCCCAGGCAGCGGCAGGCGCTGACGCAGCGACGATTGCGTGAGCACCAGCCTCACGCCGCTGTCTTCAAGCATGTGCAGCAGGCGCTCACGCGGGTATTCCGGGTCGAGCGGCACGTACGCACCGCCCGCCTTGAGCACCGCCAGCAGGCTCACCACCATGGCAAACGAACGCTCCACGGCGATGCCGACCAGCACTTCCGGGCCTACGCCCTGGGCGATCAGGTAGTGGGCCAGACGGTTGGCCTGGCGGTTCAACTCGCCATAGCTGATGGCCTGCTCGTCCAGCGCCAAGGCCTGGCGTTCAGGGTGCTGCCGGGCCTGAGCCTCGAACAGTTGATGCACCGCGTGCAGTTCGATGCCGGTAGCCGGCGCGTTCCACTCCTCGAGTACCACCGTTTGTTCGGCGGCGCCGAGCATCACCACATCACTGAGACGACTCTGCGGTGCGCTCACCACTGCGTGCAGCAGGTTCTGCCAGTGCTGCGCCAAACGCTCGATCGTTGCGGCCTCGAACAGGTCGGTCGCATAGGTCAGCGCCGCCCAGATGCCTTCGGCGGACTCATGGGTGTCCAGGCTCAAATCGAAGTGCGTGGTCTGGTTGTCCCAGTCCAGTTCCGAGACGCGCAGCCCTGGTAATTGCTGGCCCTCGCGCCCGCCCTGGGCGTCAGTCTGGTGGTTGAACATCACCTGGAACAATGGGTTGTGGCTCAGGCTGCGCTCGGGCTGCAACGCCACCACCAGTTGTTCGAACGGCAGGTCCTGATGGGCCTGGGCTTGCAGCGAGCGATGCTTGGTCTGCTGCAGCAGTTCGACGAAACTCATCTGCCCGTCAAGGTCGGCCTTGAGCACTTGGGTGTTGACGAAAAAGCCGATCAGCCGCTCGGTCTCGACCCGGTTGCGGTTGGCAATCGGCACGCCGACACGGATGTCCGACTGTCCGCTGTAGCGATAGAGCAAGGTCTGGAACGCAGCCAGCAGCAGCATGAACGGGGTCGCGCCCTCTTGCTGCGCAAGGCGCTTGATACCACTGACCAGCGTCGGTGACAGATGCACCTGCAAACTGGCACCGCGATGGCTTTGCTGAGCCGGTCGCGGGTGATCGAGGGGCAATTCCAGCACCGGTTGCTCGCCGCCCAGCAGTGACTCCCAGTACGCCAATTGACGGGCTTTCTCACCCGCTTCCATCCAGCCGCGCTGCCACAGGGCATAGTCAGCGTACTGGATCGGCAGGTCGGGCAATTCCAGGCTGCGGCCCTGGCTGCTGGCGGCATAGAGCTGCACCAGCTCCTCGACCATGACCTGCATCGACCAGCCATCGGAAATGATGTGGTGCTGCACCATCACCAGCACATGCTCATCGTCGGCCAGTTGCAGCAGCGTCACTCGCAACAGCGGTGCCTGGAGCAGATCGAAAGGCCGCGCGACCTCAGCTTCCACCTGCGCCATCAGGTGCTGTTCGTCCGTGCGTCGCTGCACGATTTCAACGCGAGCCTCAGGCATCACGGCCTGCAACAACTGCTCACCATCCTGTACCAACCGGGTACGCAGGCTTTCGTGGCGCGCCAGCAAACGGTCGAAACTGTGCTGCAGCGCCACCAGGTCCAACTGGCCTTGCAGGCGCAGCGCGCCAGGGATGTGATAGGTGGCGCTGTCAGGGTCCAACTGCCAGAGGAACCACTGGCGTTCCTGAGCGTAAGACAAGGGCAGCGCTTGGACCTCGTGGCGGGTCGGGGCAATCGGCAGTTGCGCGAAGCTCATGCCACGCGCTTGCAGGCGCTGATAAAACTGCTGACGTTGTTCAAGCGGCAGGCGAAGAAAGCGCGAGACCAGATCGATATTAGGGTTGGAAAGCATGGTTCAAATCGCCTCTAGTTCGCTCAAAAAGTCACGAAGATCATCAAAATCTTCCGCGCTGCCGGCGCGGAAGGTGGCTGCGGCCTGCACATAGGCGCGCAGCGTTTCGGTCTGGAACACTTCAACCAGGGGCACTTCCAGGCCCAGCTCGGACTGGACCCGCGATGTGATCTGGATCGCCAGCAAAGAATGGCCGCCGACTTCGAAGAAGTTGTCGTCCAGGCCCACTTGCGGCAGGCGCAACACCTCGGCCCAGATCGCCGCAATCTGCTGTTCCAGTTCGGTTTGCGGGGCCACGTAGCGTTGCTGCATCAGGCTCACATCCGGTGCGGGCAAGCCTTTGCGATCGAGCTTGCCGTTGGGGGTCAGCGGCATCTGCGCGAGGAACATGAAGTGCGTGGGCACCATGTAATCCGGCAGGCGGGTCTTGAGGGCCCGACGCAAGGCGTCGCGGAACTCGGCCTGGTCGATCAGGGCCGGATCAGTGGGTACGACATATGCCACCAGTTGCTTGCCGGTCGGGCCTTCCTGAGCCACCACCACGGTTTCACCGACACTGTCCTGCTCGCGCAGACGGGCTTCGATTTCACCCAATTCGATGCGGAAACCCCGGATTTTCACCTGATGGTCGACACGGCCCAGGTAGTCCACCACGCCGTCCGGGCGACCACGGGTCAAGTCGCCGCTGCGGTACACGCGGCTGCCAGGTTTGCCGAACGGGTCCGGTACGAAACGCTCAGCGGTCAGTGCCGGACGCTCGAGGTAACCACGCGCCACACCCTCACCGCCCAGGTACAACTCACCAGCGACGCCGATGGGTTGCAGGTTCAACTGCGCATCCAATACGTAACCGCTGCGGTTGCCCAGCAACGTGCCGATGGGCGCATACACCGCGCCGCACGGGTCGCCCTTACGGGCTTTCCACAGCAGCGGCGTCACCACGGTTTCGGTCGGGCCGTAGCCGTTGAACAAGTAGGTGGGTTTCAGTGCGCGCCATGCCAGGTCGTAACTCGCCTGGGCTACCGCGTCCCCGCCAAAGCAGTAGACGCGCACTGCCGGTGGGTTGCCATCGCGTTCGGCGTGCTCGGCCAGTTGTTGCAGGTAAACCGGTGGGAACACCGCCATCGTCACATTGTGGCGGTGCATTTGGGCGTAGGTGTACTCCGGCAACCACAGGCTGTCGTCGCGGATCAGCACGCTGGCGCCGTTGATCAGCGGGTGCATCCAGCCTTCGTGGGAGCCATCGAAAGCGAACGACATGAAGTGCAGTTCGCAATCCGCCGGGCCGGTTTCGTAACGCTCACCGGTGGCGATGATGTGCGCCACCAGCGGACCGTGGGACACGGCCACCCCTTTGGGCATACCGGTGGAGCCGGAGGTGTAGATCACGTAGGCCAGGTTGTCGCCGTCCAGTGCCACCTGAGGGGCGGCGTCGCTGAAGTTGGCCCAGTCCTCGCTGCGGTCGATTGCCAGAGTGTTCAGTCCTTGCGGGACCGGCAATTGCTGCAAGGCGCTGGTGTGCGTCAACAGCAACTGGGCGCGGCTGTCGTCCATCATGTAGAGCAGGCGATCACGCGGGTACTCAATGTCCAGCGGCACATACACACCACCGGCTTTGAGCACGGCGAGGAACGCCACCATGATTTCGGCGCTGCGCGGCATGGCGATCGCCACGCGTACTTCCGGCCCCACACCACGAGCGATCAGCGCATGCGCCAGGCGGTTGGCCTGTGCATCAAGCTCGCCGTAAGTCAGGGTGTGCGAGTCGAATTTCACCGCCACGGCATCTGGGGTTTCCCGCGCGCGGTCGGCGATCAGTTCGTGCACCAAACGTGCGGCTGAGAAGCCCGAGCCGGTGCAATCCCACAGGTGCAGAATGTGCTGCTGCTCATCCGGGTTCAGCAGGTTCAACTGCCCGATGGCCTGCTGCTGATCATCGACCATGGCCTGCAACAGGTTCTGCCAATGCCCGGCCATGCGTTCGATGGTCGCGGGGGCAAACAGATCAGTGGCGTAACTCAGGGATGCACGCAGTGCTTCGCGCGACTCTTCCACATCCAACGCCAGGTCGAACTGTGCCACGCCCTCATCCCAACTCAACACCTCGACCTGCAGGCTCGGCAAACGCTGCAAATGGCTGCCCGCCGAGGTCACGCGGTGGTTGAACAGCACTTGGAACAACGGGCTCAGGCTCATGCTGCGCTCGGGCTGCAGCGCCTCCACCAGTTGCTCGAAAGGCAGGTCCTGATGGGCCTGGGCTTCCAGGGAGCGTTGGCGCACCTGATGCAACAGTTGCGCCACGCTCATCTGGCCGTTGACGTCAGCCTTAAGCACTTGGGTGTTGACGAAGAAGCCGATCAGGCCCTCAGTTTCAAGGCGGTTGCGGTTGGCGATCGGCACGCCGACGCGCACATCTTCCTGACCGCTGTAGCGGTGCAGCAAGGCCTGATAGGCCGCCAGCAACACCATCGGCAACGTGACCCCGGCCTGTTTCGCCACACTACGCAAGCCAGCCAATAGCTGCGGTGTCAATTCAAAGCCCAAGCGCGCACCGCGATGGGTCGGCAACGCCGGGCGCTGGTAGTCAAACGGCAACTCCAGTACAGGCTGCTCACCGCCTAACTGTTCACGCCAGTACGCCAACTGGCGTGCTTTCTCGCCGGCCTCCATCCAGTTGCGCTGCCACAGGGCGTAGTCGGCGTATTGAATCGGCAACGCCGGCAGATTCGGCGTGTGGCCGTCGCTGAAGGCGGCGTAGAGTTTCACCAACTCCTCGACCATCAGCTGCATCGACCAGCCATCGGAGACGATATGGTGCTGCACCAGCACCACCACATGATCGTCCGCGGCCAGGCGCAACAATTTCACGCGCAGCAACGGCCCGCGCAGCAGGTCAAACGGCTGCGCGACCGCCTCGGCCACTTGCGTCTTGAGCCCGGCTTCATCGGTATCGCAACGTTCGATTTCAATCAGGCCCAGGTCTTCAATCACTTGCACCGCACCGCTCGCGTCTTGGCGCAGATGCGTGCGCAGGCTTTCATGGCGCGCCAGCAAGGTGTCGAAACTGCGTTGCAGCGCGGCCACGTCCAACGCGCCTTTCAAGCGCAAGGCGCTGGGGATGTGGTACGCCGAGCTGTGCGGGTCGAGCTGCCAAAGGAACCACTGGCGCTCCTGGGCGTAAGACAGTGGCAACGGCTGCGCGCGGTCGGCCTTGAGCAGTGCAGGCGCGGTGACGCCCTCCTCACCCAATGCACGCACAAAGTCACCGAGCACAGGCTGTTCGAACAGGGTCTTGAGCGCGACTTCCAACGCCACTACCTGACGTACTCGCGACACCACGCGCGTGGCCAGCAGCGAATGCCCGCCCAGTTCGAAAAAGTGGTCATCGAGGCCCACCTGCGGCACCTCCAGCACATCAGCCCAGATCGCCGCGACCTGCTGTTCGCGCGGGCTGACGGGCGCCACATGGGCTTTGAGCAACAGCTCGGCATCCGCCTTGGGCAGTGCCTTGCGGTCGAGCTTGCCGTTGGGAGTCAGCGGCAGGGTTTCAAGGAATATCAGGTGCGTAGGCACCATGTAGTCCGGCAAACGCGCGCGCAGATCAGCCTTGTACTGCTCACGCAGGCTCGCCTGTTGCTCGGGAGCAAAGGTCACTAGATAGGCGATCAAACGGTCGTTGTCGGCCAGTACCACGGCTTCACGCACCGCCGCGTTCTCACGCAGGCAGGCTTCGATTTCACCCAGCTCGATACGGAAACCGCGCACCTTGACCTGATGGTCTACGCGGCCGATGTACTCCACTACGCCGTCCGGGCGATAGCGCGCCAAATCGCCGGTGCGGTACAGGCGCTCACCGGGTGCGCCATACGGGTTGGGCACGAAACGTTCGGCGGTCAGCGCCGGGCGCGCGTGATAACCGCGCGCCAGACCAGCGCCGCCGATCAGCAATTCACCGGCCGCCCCTTGTGGGCATGGCGTCAGCCCGGCGTTGAGAATGAACAGCGACGTGTTGGCAATCGGGCGACCAACAAAAGGCTGCGCCTGCTCAAGGCGGTGAGCAGCCGACCAGATGGTGGTTTCCGTCGGGCCATAAAGGTTCCACACCGGGCCCTGCAGGTCGAGCAGTCGTTGGGCCAGGTCGACCGGCAGCGCTTCGCCGCCACACAGGCATTTGATGCCCTGTAGCAGCGACGCGCGCGGGCTTTCCAGGAGCATCCGCCAGGTCGAAGGCGTGGCTTGCAGCACATTGGCGCACTGGTTGTGCACCAGATCGAGAATCGCCTCCGGGTCGAGCGCCATTTCCTTGCCGCTCAGCAGCACCGTAGCGCCCACGGTCAGTGGCACGTATAGCTCAAGGGCGAAGATGTCGAATGAGAAAGTGGTCAGCGACAAAATCCGCGCATCACTGCCGATCTGCAGGGTGTCCGCCATGCCGCAGGTAAAGCTGCACAGTGCCTGATGCCGCACCATCACGCCCTTGGGCTTGCCGGTGGAACCAGAGGTGTAAATCACGTAGGCCAGGTGCTCCGGCGTGACATTGACCTGCGGGTTGTGTTCGTCCCCACACGCGTCATCGACCAGCAGCACGTGCAGGCCCTGCGGTTGCGCCAGGCGACCATTGAGGTGTGGCTGGGTCAGCAACACCTGCGCTTGGCTGTCTCCGAGCATGAACGCCAGCCGATCCGCCGGGAACTGCGGGTCGAGCGGCACATAGGCGCCGCCGGCCTTGAGGGTCGCCAATAGGCCGACGACCATGTCCAACGAGCGCTCGACATGCACCGCCACCAGCACGTCAGGGCCGACGCCCGCCGCAATCAGGCGATGGGCCAAGCGGTTGGCGCGGCGGTTGAGTTCACAGTAACTCAGGTTGTCGCCATTGAATTGCAGTGCGCTTGCGTCCGGTGTTGCCAGTACTTGCGCTTCGAACAACTGATGCACGCAACGCGTATGCGGGTACTCGGCGTGGCTGTCGTTCCAGCTGTGCACAGTCTGTTGCCATTGCTGCTCGCTGAGCATCGGCAGTTCATCCAGCGCCTGCGACGCGTCATTCACCACAGCGCGCAGCAGGCTTTGCCAATGTTGCGCCAGGCGCGCAAGCGTCTCGGGTTCGAACAGGTCGGTGGCGTAGGTCAGCGAGGCCCACAGGCCGTCGGCAGACTCTTCGGTTTCCAGGCTCAAATCGAATTGCGTGGTGTGGCCGGCCCAATCCAGTGGCTCTAACGCCAGGCCCGGCAGTTGCACCGGGGCGGAGCGCAGGTTGTCCTGGTGATTGAACATCACTTGGAACAGTGGGTTGTGGCTCAGGCTGCGCGCTGGCTGCAGCGCTTCTACCAACTGCTCGAACGGCAGGTCCTGATGGGCTTGGGCCTCCAGGGCCCGCTGCTTGACCTGACCGAGCAATTGCTCGAAGGCCATCTGCCCGTCAAGGTCGACTTGGATGACTTGGGTGTTGACGAAGAAACCGATCAGCCGCTCGGTTTCGAGGCGGTTGCGGTTGGCGATCGGCACCCCGACACGCAGCCTGGACTGCCCGCTGTAGCGATGCAGCAAGGTCTGGAACGAAGCAAGCAAGAGCATGAACAGGGTCACGTCCTCACGCCGGGCCAATGCCTTAAGGTCAGCCAACAACGCAGGTTCGAGTTGGGCCTGCTGACGCGCACCGCGAAAGCTCTGCACCGCCGGTCGCGAGTGGTCCAACGGCAGTTCCAGCACCGGGTGTTCATCGCCCAGGCGCTGTTGCCAGTAATCGAGTTGGCGCTGTTGTTCACCGGCCGCCATCCAGTTGCGCTGCCACACGGCGTAGTCGGCATATTGGATCGGCAACGCCGACAGCTGAGCTTGGCCCTGATACAACGCCACCAACTCATCCACCATCACGTGCATCGACCAGCCGTCAGAGATGATGTGGTGTTGGGTGATCACCAGCACATGGTGATCGGGCGCGATCACCAGCAGTTTGACGCGCATCAGCGGGCCGTTGCGCAAGTCGAACGGGCGCTGGATCTCTTGCTCCACACAGGCCTGGATCGCCGGGGCCGCTGCCCTCGCCTGCTCGACATTTATCGCCAGGTCGGGATGAATCACCTGCCAGGTCCGCTCACCGTCGTCAGCAAAGGTGGTGCGCAACGGTTCATGGCGCAGCACCAGCGCCTGGAACGTGCGCTCCAGCGCGGTGATGTCCAATTGGCCGCGCAAATGCAGCGCCGTAGGTACGTGATACGCGGCGCTAGTGGGGTCCAGTTGCCACAAAAACCACTGGCGTTCCTGGGCGAAAGACAGCGCCATCGGCTGGCCACGTTCCAGCGCCACCAGCGGCTGAGCGCTGTGTTGATGCAAGCCCGAACAGGCCGACGCAAACCCTTGCAGCGTCGGCTGCTCAAACAGTGCGCGCAGCGGCACTTCCAGTTTCAACTCATGACGCACGCGGGAAATCACTTGGGTGGCCAACAATGAATGGCCGCCGAGCTCGAAGAAGTGATCCGTCAGGCCGACCTGCTCGACCTGCAACACCGCTTGCCAGATCGCCGCCAATTGCACTTGCAGCGGGCTTTGTGGGGCCACATACGCCTGTTGACGCAGGTTCAGGTCAGGCGCCGGCAGCGCACGGCGGTCAAGCTTGCCGTTGTTGTTCAGTGGCAGAGCGTCAAGTACCAGCCAATGCCCCGGCACCATGTAATCGGGCAGAGACTGGCGCAAGGTGGCCGCCAGGTCCTGAGCGTCCAGGGTGTGACCATGGGCGGGCACCACATAGGCGACCAGTTGCATGCCAACCGCACTCGGCTGGGCGATCACCGCGACTTCACGCACCTGCGGCAAAGCTTGCAGTCCGGCCTCGATTTCGCCCATTTCGATGCGGTAGCCACGAATTTTTACCTGATGGTCGATACGCCCGACGTACTCCAACGCACCGGCTTCGTTGTAACGCGCCAGGTCGCCACTGCGGTAGAGGCGTGCACCGGGCACAGCAGAAAACGGGTCCGGCAGGAAGCGTTCGGCGGTCAAGGCCGGGCGGTCGAAATAGCGCTGGGCCAGGCCCGCTTCGGCGCCGATGCACAGTTCGCCGACGCCGTCGGTGCCGAGCAGTTCGAAACCACTGTCGAGCACATACAACGAACGGCCTGCGATGGCGCGGCCAATCGGCACGCCGAACGCATCACTGGCATCCGCCAGTTGGCAATCGTGCACGCTGGACACCACCGTCGCCTCGGTCGGCCCGTAGGTGTTGACCAGGCGCACGGCGCCCAGCCCCGCCGCATGCCAGGCACGGATGCCTTCCACCGACATAGCTTCACCGCCCACGTGCACCTGGCGCAGGTTGCCCAAGGTGCGGCGGTCGACGGCGCACTCCTTGGCCAGCAAATACCAGTAAGCGGCCGGCAAGTCGGCCAGGGTCACGCCCTGTTCGACGATCTCGCGCGCCAGTTGGCCGGCGTCCCACAGCTCGTCGCCACGCATAATCAAGGCAGCACCCACGCACAGCGGCGGGTAGCACTGCTCGACAAAGCCGTCGAAGCTGAAGGTCGCAAATTGCAGTACACGGTCTTGCGCACTGAGCCGGCTGTAGGCCTCTGCGCTGTCGCAGAACTGGCCGAGCGCGGCATGATCGATGGCCACGCCTTTGGGCAGGCCGGTGGAACCGGAGGTGTAGATCACATACGCCAGGTCGGCCGCCGCCGCCGTGTTGGGCGGATTGGTCGCCGGGTAGCCGTCCAGTTCTTCACCAGACGTACTGAAATCCACACGGACCAAACCTTGCGGCAGCGGCAGATCCGCGAGCAACCCGGTTTCGCTGAGCAGCACGTTCAAACGACTGTCTGCCAGCATGTAGGCCAAACGTTCTGCAGGGTATTTCGGGTCCAGCGGCACATAGGCAGCACCGCTTTTGAGCACCGCCAGCAGGCTGACGATCAGCTGCGGACCACGCCGACTGGCCAGGCCTACACGCTGGCCCGGCCCTACGCCGAGCGCCACCAGATGATGGGCCAAGCGGTTGGCCCGGGCGTTGAGTTGGGCGTAGCTCAGCCGCTCACTGCCCGCCTGAACCGCCAGCGCGTCAGGTGTGGCGTGGGCCTGGGCAGCGATGCGCTCATGCACGCGCTGAGGACGCTGGGCGGCACCGGCAGACTGGCTGAGCGCGAGTACCTCGTGCTGCGCGGCGGCGTCAAGCAGTTGCAGGTTACCCAGCGGCACACCGGCGTCCGCCATCATTTGCGCCAACAGGTGACGCACGTTGGCGCCCAGCCGCTTCACCTGCTGCTCGCTGAAATGGGCGCGGTCATAGCTGAAGTCCAGGCGCAGGCCGGCACCGAGTTCGACGCCCAGGGTCAGCGGGTAGTTGGTGCGTTCATGGTTGTGCATGCGGCCGAAGGTCAGGCCTGCGGGCGCACCTTGCTTCAATGCTTCGGCCACCGGGAAGTTTTCGAACACCAGCAAGGTGTCGAACAACGCCGCACCTTGCTGGCCGGCCCACGCCTGGATGTCGTACAGCGGCACGTGTTCATGGTCACGCAAGCTGAGGTTCAAGGCTTGCAGCTCGCTGAGCCAGGCGCCGGCCGATTGGGCGGGCGACGCGGCACTGATCAACGGCAAGGTGTTGATGAACAAGCCCAACTGCTGCTCAATCCCCGGCAGCGGCGCTGAACGCCCGGCGACGGTCGCGCCGAACACCACGCAAGCCTGGCCGCTGTAGCGTTGCAGCAACAGGCTCCAGGCGCCTTGCAGCACAGTATTGAGCGTGACTTTTTGTTGGCGGGCAAATTCGCCGAGGGCCTGGGTAAAGTCGTTGTCCAGCAGCACTTGATGGTCAGCCATGCCCACGCCGCCAACCGGCGCACGCAGTGCCTGCGCCAGCAAGGTTGGCGCTTGCAACGGCGCCAGGGCATTTTTCCAGTAGCCCTCGCCCGACGATTGCTGTTGCAGCCAGCCCAGGTAATCGCGGAACTGCCCCAGCGGCGCCGGCACGGCCTGGCCTGCGTAATGGGCAAGCACTTCGCCGAGCAACTGCGCGTTACTCCAGCCATCCATCAGGATGTGGTGGCTGGTGAAGATGAAGTGCCAGGCCGAACCTGTGCTGCGCACCAGCATCAGGCGAAACAGCGGTGCGGCATTGAGTTCAAAGCCGCGTGAGCGCTCGGCATCGGCCAGCGCATCGAGGTCGGCATTCACGTCTTCGATCACCTGCAACTGCACGTCGACCTGACGCCTGATTACCTGATGGGCGCTGTCCAGGCCCAGCCAGTGGAAGCTGCTGCGCAAGATGTCGTGGCGGTCCAGTGCCGCTTGCCAGGCGCGGCCGAAAATCAGCAGGTCAAGGCCTTCAATATCAAGGCGCAGTTGGTTGATATAGGCCTGGCCCTGGGGCGCGTACAGGGTGTGGAACAACATGCCCTGCTGCATCGGCGACAGCGGGTAGAGATCGGCGATGTCCGGCCCGGCCACGGGCAGTGCATCCAGTTGCTGCTGGGTGATACGCGCCAGCGGGAAGTCCGATGTCGTGACCTGCCCGGCAGGCGTTGCACAGCAATGCTCGATCAACGCCTTGAGTTCCGTAGCGTAGTCATCCGCCAGGCGCTGAATAGTTGCAGCGTTGAACATCTCGCGACTGAAACCCCATTGCAGCGACAACTCACCGCCATACACCTGCCCTTCCACCGTCAACCAGTTGGCCAACGGTGCTTGAGGGTCCTGCGCCTGGCCGCCGCCTTCGCTGGCCGGGACGAAAAGCGCTGCCTCGTTGAACTGGCGGTCGAACTGCCCCAGGTAGTTGAAGGTGATACGCGGCGCAGCCAAATCGGCCAGGGCTTCACGCGATTGCGGTTGGCCCAGATAGCGCAGCAGGCCGTAGCCCAAGCCCTTTTCCGGAACCGCGCGCAGTTGCTCCTTGATCGACTTGATTGCATCCGACAGTTCGCCTGCGGCCTGTAAACGCACCGGAAACAGGCTGGTGAACCAGCCGACCGTGCGGCTCAGATCGAGGCTGTCGAACAGGTCTTCGCGACCATGCCCCTCCAGCTGGATCAGCGCGGCGGCCTGGCCACTCCAGCGGCTGATCACGCGCGCCAGCGCCGTCAGCAGCAGGTCGTTGACCTGGGTGCGATAAGCCGCTGGCGCGTCTTGCAGCAGTTGCCGGGTGTGATCGGCATCAAGGCGGGTTTCAAGCGTGGCACCCAGGCGATTGTGCAGGCCGCCCTGCGGGTTATCGCACGGCAGCTCGGCGTCGCTGGACTGCGCCAGCCAAAAAGGCAGCTGCTCATCCAGCGTATACGCGTGCGCCTGCAACTGCTGCGCCCACTGTTGGTAGCTGCTGGTTTTGGCGGGCAATGCGACCTGGCGATAAGCCTGTTGCAGATCCTCAAGCAGCACGCGCCAGGACACGCCATCGACCACGAGGTGATGGACCACCAGCAGCAGGCGCTGGGCGCCGTCAGCCAGGGTGACCAACGCTGCGCGCAGCATCGGGCCTTGCTCAAGGTTCAGGCTGCGCTGGGCTTCATCGCACAACGCGGCCAATTCAGCCTCGGTGCCGACGCTGGATTGCCACAGTACAGATTCAGCGGCCGGCGCGGCGTGGGCTTGCTGCCAGCCATCGGCCTGCCGGGTGAATCTCAGGCGCAGGGCGTCGTGGTGGTTGATCAACTGTGTGAGGGCGGCGTCCAGCTGCGCAGGTTCCAGCGCCTCGCGCGGGGTCAGCAACAGTGATTGGTTCCAGTGGTGGCGCGCAGCAATTGCCTGGCTGAAAAACGCCTGTTGCACCGGGGTCAGAATCACCTCACCGGTGACCGGCCCCTGATCGATAACCACTGCCTGCTCAAAGCTCGCCACCAGCGCCAGGCTGCGCACGCTCTGGTATTGGAACAAGTCCCGCGGGCTCAGGCGAATGCCTGCCTGACGGGCACGGCTGACCACCTGGATGGAGATGATCGAATCGCCGCCCAGCTCGAAAAAGTTGTCGTCCACACCCACGTGTGGAACGCCGAGTACATCACTCCAGATCGCCGCAAGGGCTTTTTGCAGGTCGCTCGAAGGCGCGATAAATGCCTGTTGCGGCGCAGCATCCGGCAGTGGCAAGGCTTTGCGATCGAGCTTGCCGTTGGCGGTGACCGGCAACTGGGTGAGCACGACGAAATGGGTCGGCACCATGTATTCCGGCAAACTGCTGAGCAACCAGGCCTTGAGGTCCGCTGGCTTTTCGCTGTCGAGCACAAGGTAGGCGACCAACTGCTTGCCACCCTGCACCAGCACCACCGCCTCACGTACCGAAGGGTGTTGGAGCAGGCGCGTCTCGATTTCGCCCAGCTCAATGCGCAAGCCGCGCAATTTAACCTGGTGATCAAGACGGCCGAGGTATTCGATCACGCCGTCAGTGCGCTGACGCACGCGGTCGCCGGTGCGATAAAGGCGCTCGCCGTTGACGAACGGGCTCGGCACAAAGCGCTCGGCAGTCAGCGCCGGGCGCCGGTGATAACTGCGCGCCAGGCCGGTGCCGCCCAGGTACAGCTCGCCGGACACCCCGGCGGGCACCGGGTTGAGTTGAGCGTCGAGCACATAGGTGGCGAGGTTGGCGATGGGCCGCCCGATGGGCACGCTGTCGGCGCCTTCATCGATGCAGGTCCAGTGGGTCACGTCGATGGCCGCTTCGGTCGGGCCGTAGAGGTTGAACAACCCGGCTGCTGGCAGCTTGGCAAAGACCTGCCGTTGCGCATCCAGCGGCAAGGCTTCACCGCTGCAGACGATGCGTGTGAGGCTGGCACAGGCTTGCACGCCCGGCTCATGGATAAACGCCTGCAACATCGACGGCACGAAGTGCAACGTGGTGATGGCGTGGCGGCCAATGGTTTCGATCAGCCGGGCCGGCTCGCGGTGTTCGCCGGGGGCCGCGACCACCAGGCGCGCGCCGGTCATCAGCGGCCAGAAAAATTCCCACACGGACACGTCAAAACTGAACGGGGTTTTCTGCAGCACCGCATCACTGGCCGTCAATTCGTAGGCTTGCTGCATCCAGCACAAGCGGTTGACCAAGGCGCGATGGCTGTTGCCTGCGCCCTTGGGCTTGCCGGTCGAGCCGGAGGTGTAAATCACGTAGGCCAGGTTGAGTGCGTGAACGCCGCTGTCGGGCGAGGCACTGCTGTAGCCCGCCAGCCAACTGGCCGGCTGGTCGAGGGCAATCACCTGAATACGTTCGACAGGCAAGACGGCGAGCAGGCTTTGCTGGCTGAGCAGCAGCGTGATGCCACTGTCTTCGATCATGTAGGCCAGGCGTTCCTGAGGGTATTCCGGGTCCAGCGGCACGTAGGCGCCACCGGCCTTGAGGACCGCCAGCAGGCCCACGACCATTTCGACGGAGCGCTCGACGCACAGCCCCACCAGCACGTCCGGGCCCACGCCCTGCTCGCGCAAAGCATGGGCCAGTTGGTTGGCGCGGGCATTGAGTTGGGCGTAGGTCAACGTGGTTTCGCCGAATACCAGCGCGGGAGCACTCGGCGTGCGCTGCACCTGGTCTTCGATCAGTTGATGGATGCCGCGCTCGGTTGGGTAGGCTTCGCCGGTCTGGTTCCACGCATGGGTCAGTACGTGCTGCTCATCGGCTGCCAGCATCGGCAATTCACCAATGCGCTGTTCGCCGTCGGCCACCATGGCCTGTAACAGGCTGATCCAGTGACGCGCCATGCGCGCAATGGAAGGCGCCTCGAACAAGTCATTGGCATAAGTCAGCGCAGCATGCAGGGTGCCGGACTTCTCATAGGTATCGAGGGTCAGGTCAAATTGGGTGGTGCGCCCTTGCCATTCCACCAGCGAAAGCTCAAGGCCTGAAGCGGTGCTGACGTTGGCAATGTCGGCCACCACCGGCTGGTGGTTGTACATCACCTGAAACAGCGGCGTATGACTCAGGCTGCGCTCGACCTTGAGGGCCTCCACCAGGCGCTCAAAGGGCAATTCCTGATGAGCCTGGGCGCCCAGCGCGTGTTCCTTGATGCCTTGCAGCAATTCGCCAACGCGGGTTTGCCCGGTCAGTTCGGTGCGCAGGACTTGCGTGTTGACGAAAAAGCCGATCAGCCCTTCGACTTCGGTACGGTTGCGGTTGGCGATCGGTACGCCGACGCGAATGTCTGCCTGCCCGGTGTAACGGTGCAGCAGCACATTGAAAGCACCCAGCAACAGCATGAACAGCGTGACGTTGTGCTTTTGCGCGCAGGTTCGCAGTTGCGCGGCCAGGCTTGGGTCAATCGCGAAATGATGGCGAGTGCCCTGATAACTCGGCATCGCCGGGCGCGGGTGGTCGGTTGGCAGTTCCAGTACCGGATGCTCGTCGCCCAGACGCGCCTGCCAGTACGCGAGCTGACGTGCCTGCTCCCCTGCTTCCAACCAGCGGCGCTGCCACAGGGCGTAGTCGCTGTACTGGATCGGCAGCGCCGGCAATTGCGGCGCCTCGTTGCGCTCATGGGCGTCGTAGCAGCGGATGAACTCGTCGATCAGCACGTTCATCGACCAGCCGTCGGAGACAATGTGGTGCAGGGTCAGCAGCAGCACATGCTCCTGCGCGTTGAGCTTGAGCAACTGCACGCGCAGCAAAGGGCCGTGTTCCAAATCGAACGGCAACAGCGATTGACGCGTCGCCGCGTCGTTGACGGCCTGCTCCTGCTCAACGGCGGCCATGGCGCTGAATTCCAGGTGCTCGACGACAAGCGACGGATCTACCGAAACCTGGGTCAGGCGTTCATCGGCCTGGCGTTGGAAGACTGTGCGCAAGGTTTCATGCCGCGCCACCAGGCTGGCGAAGGCTTGCTCCAGCGCACGCAGGCTGAGCGCGCCCTTGAGCCGCACCGCGCCGGGCAGGTTGTAGGCGCCGCTGGCCGGGTCCAATTGCCACAGAAACCACATGCGCTGCTGCGCGTACGAGAGCGCCTGGCGATCCTCTGCCTCCACACTCGCCGGAATCGGAAACCGGGAAAAATCCACGCCCTCTTTCTGCAAGGCCTGCAGGAATACTTGGCGTTTTTCCAGGGGCAACCCGATAAACCGGCGAGCAAGTTTCAAGGAGTCTTCAGCATTCATTTCTTGGAGTCCGGAGCAATAGGCAGGAAGCACAAAGGCACGTCGTCCCTATAAAACGAACCGGGCGGGGAAAAATTAGCGGGGGATGAAGGGCGTGAGGCGCGGTGTCATCAAGGGTTACATCAATCTCAGCAAAGACACACGAAGCCGGGCTAGCATTGACGAACACCACTTTTTGCAACTACATTTAGTTACACGCAGGGAACGCCGTGTCCAAAAATGAAAAGCTGCTCGCCAAACTGCTCAACGAGCGCATGGCCTTTACCTGGCCAGAGCTCGAAACGCTACTCAAGCGTCTTGGCTACACACAGATTGAAGGGGCTGGAAGCCGCGTCAAATTCGACATCGGCGACCCCAATGCAATGATCACCTTGCACAAGCCTCACCCCGGCAACGAACTGAAACACTACATTCGGCGCCAGATCATCGAACAATTGAAATCAGGAGAACTGATTCAGTGAACAACCAACTGAAACACAACGGCTACATCGGCTCTATCGAAGCCAGCCTCGAAGACAATTGCCTGTTTGGCAAAGTGCTGTTTATCAAGGCGCTGGTCAGCTATGAGGGCAAAACCGTCGCGGAGCTGGACGTGGCCTTTCGAGAGGCCGTGGAAGACTACCTCGCGACGTGCCACACCCTCGGGCAAACACCGGAGAAACCGTGCAAGGGTTCATTCAACGTGCGGGTCGGCCATGACCTGCATCTGGCCGCAGCCCTGGCAGCGACCCGTAAGAAAGTGACGCTCAATGACCTGACGCGCCAGGCGCTGAATGAGTTTTTGCAACATCATTGCGCAGAACCTTCTCCGGCGATCGGCTGATCAGCCCAACCTTCGATAGCCCAGCAGCGCTGAGCCCAGCACCACCGCACCCGCCACCAGCGCCACCCAGAACCCGCTGGTGGCGCCGAAATGGTCGATCATCCAACCCGAGCTGGCGGCCCCAATGGCCACCCCGATACTCAGGCCGGTGATCAACCAGGTCATGCCTTCGGTCAGGCGGCTGGGCGGGACGATCCGCTCCACCAGGGCCATGGACACGATCAGCGTCGGGGCAAAGAACAAGCCTGAGATGAAGATGGCCACGGCCAGCCCGGGGATATTTGTCACCAGCAACAACGGCAAGGTGGTCAACGCCGTCGCCACGCCGCAGAACAAAAACTGGCGGGGCAACGGCGCCTTGAGCTTGAGCGTGCCGAACGCCAGACCCGCCAGGCACGAGCCAATGGCATACACCGAAAGCACGATGCTTGCCGCCGCCGGTTGGCCTTGATGCTGGGCGAATGCGACGCTGACCACGTCCACCACGCCGACAATCACGCCCATGGCCAGCAACAGGATCATCAGGATCAGT
The DNA here is from genome assembly GCF_022662455.1 of Pseudomonas sp. TREG-RG-20F-10-E-6-01. Taxonomy (NCBI): domain Bacteria; kingdom Pseudomonadati; phylum Pseudomonadota; class Gammaproteobacteria; order Pseudomonadales; family Pseudomonadaceae; genus Pseudomonas; species Pseudomonas sp. TREG-RG-20F-10-E-6-01. The sequence continues at coordinate 327,541 of NZ_JAKNQP010000004.1, forward strand.
ACCGACGGTGAGGCGATCAGCCAGCGGCCGTGATGGTCCTGATGTTCATGCACCGGCGGCTCAGTTGCGCGTTGCAGCACGAAGGTGGTCACCCCCACCGCCAACAGCAGCGCTGCCACCAACGGCCCTGCTTCCGGGAACAGCACCACACTCAGGCCCACCGAGATCGGCGGGCCGATGATGAAACACACCTCGTCGAGCACCGATTCAAGGGCAAACGCGGTCTGCAACTTGGGCTGGCCGCGGTACAACTCGGTCCAGCGCGCCCGCACCATGGCCGACATATTGGGCATGCAACCGGCCAGGCCGGCGAACACAAACAACGTCCAGCTTGGCGCCTGCAACCAGGTGCACAACAGCAACAGCAACAACGCCCCACCGCCAATCAGCGCCGCTATCGGCAGCACCCTGCCCTGGCTGTAGCGGTCCACTAACCGCGAAACCTGCGGCGCACAAAACGCCGTGGCCAAGGCAAACACCGCCGCCACCGCGCCCGCCAGGCCAAAGCCGCCATGCACTTGCGACAGCATGGTGATCAGGCCGATACCGGTCATCGATATCGGCATGCGCGCAAGCATGCCGGCCAGTACAAAAGCCCGGCTGCCAGGGGCGTGGAACAACTCGGCGTAGGGATTTGCCATCCTGCTTGACCTCTTCCTCAAGACCTTGAAGCTTGCTATCGGCAGGCATCAAGGCAAAATACATACGGTGCGTATGTGGCAAATCATGCGTAACATACGCAGCGTATGTCAAACCCTCAAACACCCTCGCGAGCCCACCCCATGAGCCGAGCCCGTGCCGAAATAATCGAAGAAACCCGCGCCCGCCTGATCGCCAGCGCCCGCCAAGCCTTCGCCACACAGGGCTATGCCAACACGTCGATGGACGACTTCACCGCGCGCGCCGGCCTGACCCGTGGTGCGTTGTACCACCACTTTGGTGACAAGAAAGGCCTGTTGGCCGCCGTGGTCGCCCAACTCGACAGCGAAATGGACGCGCGACTGCAGCACATCACCGATCAGGCCCAGGACCCGTGGGAAGGTTTTCGCGAGCGCTGCCGAACGTATTTGCGCATGGCCCAGGACGACGAAATCCAACGCATCGTTTTGCAGGATGCGCCAGCCGTGCTCGGCGATACCGGGTCGCAGCATCACTGCGTCGCGTCGCTGTGCCAGTTGCTTGAGGGCTTGATGCAGGCCGGTGCCATCGAACAGGGCCCCAGCGTCGCGCTGGCGCAGTTGATCAATGGCAGCCTGGTCAACACCGCGCTGTGGATCGCCCGCGATGAACACCCGGGCGATCGCTTGGAGCAAGGCTTGCAGGGTCTGGAGTTACTGCTGCGCGGCTTGAAGCAATAAGCCCGCGCTACACCAGCCGCTTGATCTGCTTGTGCCGCCACACCAGCCGGTAATACGCAGTCTGCAGCGCCAGCATCGCCAGGTAGGTCACCGGAAACGCCATCCATACACCTTGCAGGCCGAAATGCGCATTGAGCACATACGCCATCGGCAGCTCCACACACAGCACGCAGAAAATCGAGATGGCGACCGGCATCAGCACCACGCCGCTGGCGCGCATGATCCCGCCCACTACCGCCTGGAAGCCAAAGACCAAAACGCTCCAGAGCATAATGTGCAGCAGGTGCTCGGCATTAAGCCGCGCGGCGTCGTCGGTGATGAACAGCCCCAGCAGCCAGTGGGATAACAGGTAGCCGAGCACAATCAATCCACCGGTCAGGCAGGTGTTGATCAACAGGCCGGTGCGCAGGATCGGCCCGATTCGCTCCAGGCGCCCGGCGCCAATCGCCTGGGCGCCGAGGATCGAAGCGGTAATGGCAATCGACAGCGCCGGGAACTGCACGTAATTGACGATCTGCGTCACCGCGCCATACGCCGCCGTGGCCTGGGAACCGTGGCTGTTGACCAGCGCAAGAATGACCAATTCGGACAGCGACAACACCACCATCTGCAAGCCGGTCGGCAAGCCGATGCGCAGCACTTTGCCGAGGATCGCCCGGTCCAGGCGCAAGGCAGCCAGCAATTCACGGTCCGGCGCCATCACATGGTTCTTGTGGCGCAGGCGCAGGATCAAAAACAGCATCGCCGAGGCATTACCGACCAGCCCCGCGTACACCGCGCTCTGGATGCCCATGGGCGGCAGGCCGATCCAGCCGCGAATCAGCGCCGGCGTCAGCAACAGGCCGATCAGGGTCGAGACCATCAGCGCCAGCAGCGGCGAGATCGTGTCACTGACGCCGCGCAGCAATTGGGTATAGAGGATGAAGACCAACAGCAGCGGCATGATCAGCATCATCACCTGGGCATAACCCACGGCATCGTCGAGCACATCCATCGGGGTGCCCAGCGCCTGCAGGGCCGGGCGCGCGAACAGGCTGCCGAGCACCGCCGCGATCAGGCCTACCAGCGCGCCAAGGGTCAGCGTCGCACCGGTGATCACCTTCACCATGCCGGTTTCCTGCGCGCCCCAGGCCTGGCCGATCAGCACCGAAGCGCCCGCCCCCAGGCCGATCACCAGGGCAATAAAGAAAAACACGATGGGAAACATCCCCGACACCGCCGCCAGCGCCTGGGTGCCGAGCATTTGCCCGACATAGATGCCGTTGAGGGTGCCGGAAAAGCTTTGCAGAAAATTGGACAGCACCATCGGTGCCAAAAAAATCAGGTAGATCTGCCACAACGGCCGTTGCTGAGTGACTTCCATGGTCGTTCGAGTCCCGGAATTATTGTTAGACGGGGAAAGCATTGCGCGACAGCCAGGCCAGGTACGTCTGCACATCCCTCGGCCAGTGCCCGATCTTGCTCGCAAAGGCCGCCGCATCTTCAGCGAACAATGCCCGCGAGGCGTCTTCAAACCCAGGCAGGTCGCCGCCGATGGCACTCATGAAACGATAGCTGGCTTCCTTGGCCTGGCGCGCCTGATCACGGCCAGCGCTGGCATTTCGCGCTTCATCCACCAACCGGCGCAAGGCCGCCGAGGCGCCGCCGGGTTGTTGGCCCAGCCATTCCCAGTGGCGCGGCAGCAGCGTGACTTCCCGCGCGACCACACCCAGCTTCGGGCGGCCCACCGTTGGGGCTGCGGGAAGCTCTTCGTCGATTGCTGTGTCTGCGGGTTGCTCGGGCACATAACCGCCAGGCCATGGGTAATCGACTTGGGCGCCGGTGGCGTCATCAAAGACCAGGAAGGTGCCGGCTGTCAGGTCCAGCCCTGCCAGGGTTTCGGCCACCGCCGAATAGGCGCCGGCCGCCACGCGCTGGTGACGGAAGAAGGCAGTGCACAGCGGTGTGTGTTGCGTAGACATGGCTTATTACCCGGATGTTATTTGTTTTACCCGGATCATATTAGCCCTAATTGGTGAGCATGCAAGGCTATTGTCGCGAAACGTCCAAGTGTTCACCCCGCACCGTTACTCGCATCCCTTGCACAGCAGGATCGCGCAGCAAGCACTCCGCGATCGCCGGCTCCAGCTCCACCCGTACACGGCGGCCCAGCGCACGCGCGCCAAACCGTGCGTCGTGCTGGCGACACAACCATGCCCGCGCCGACGCATCCATGCTTAATGAGCGCTGGTGCGCCGCCAGACGCTGGTTGAGCTTCTCCAGCTCCACGTCCAGCAGCGCATCAAGCCAGCGCTTGTCGAGGGGTTCGAACATCAGGATACGGTCGATGCGGTTGAGAAACTCTGGCTCGAAATGCCCGTGCAGGGCCTCTTCCAACACCGCCGCTTCGCCCCGCACAAACACCCGCAGCAGCCGCCGCCAGCCCTGAGCGAAGCGTTGGCGATGACGACGCGCCTGCTGCGCGCCGATGTTGCTGGTCATGAAAATCAGGCTGTTACGAAAATCCAGGGTGCGCGTGCCACCCGCCAGGGTCAGTTGGCCGTTTTCAAGAATGCCCAGCAGGCTGCGCACCACCTCCTGGCTGGCTTTTTCCAGTTCATCGAACAACACAATGCCAGGGCGGCTGTAGCTGCCCTGGATCAATTCGCTGTTGAACAGGCTGATGCCTTCCTTGCTGCCCACGTACCCCGGCGGCGCGCCGGTCAGCGCGGCGGCGTAATGCTCCTGGGCAAGGGTGTGCATGTCGATGCGGCAAAACCCGTCGGCCCGGCCATGCAGCGCCTGGGCCAGCAGGCGCACGATTTCGGTTTTGCCCACGCCGGTCGGGCCCATGAACAGGTTGACGCTCAATGGCCGATCGCGCTCGCCGATATCGGCCTTGACCACCTTGAGCAGCCGCTCCACCTGCGCCAGCGCCGCCTCCTGGCCAACGATGCGACTGCGCAACAGCGCCATCACCTGCACCAGTTCAAAGGTAAACCGCATGCCCTACTCCACCCCTTTTTCTTTGCCGCCATGGGGCAGTTGCCCCACCGGGCACTCGGCGACACCCACGGTGCTGCGGGTAATTTTTTCGACATTCTCCTGGGCCTTTTGCGCGTCCAGCACCCAGGTGCGGTAGAACTCGAACGGGCAGTCCGCCACGCCCTTGTCGCCATCGCCCGAGGCATGCATGCCGGTATAGCCACGGTGCAGCAACTTGAACAGGTGGTTCTGCGACTGGTCGTTGGCCCGCGCATCGCGAATCTGCGACACCGACAGTTGCGCGTACTGGATGCCCATCTCTTCCTCGCCGCACTCACCCAGGGTGCGCCCGTCAAAGCCGATGATCGCCGAGTGGCCGAAGTACGAATACACCCCATCGAACCCCGCCGCGTTGGCCACTGCCACATAGCAGTTATTCGCCCAGGCCATGCTCTTGGACATCTGCACCTGCTGCTCCTTGGCCGGGTACATATAGCCCTGGCAGCGCACGATCAACTCGGCGCCCTTCATCGCGCAGTCGCGCCAGATCTCCGGGTAATTGCCGTCGTCGCAGATAATCAGGCTGATCTTCATGCCCTTGGGCCCGTCGCACACATAGGTGCGGTCGCCTGGGTACCAGCCTTCGATGGGGCACCAGGGGATGCACTTGCGGTAGCGCTGCACGATTTCGCCGAGGTTATTGATCAACACCAGCGTGTTGTACGGCGCCTTGTGCGGGTGCTCCTCGTGGCGCTCGCCGGTCAGGGAAAATACGCCCCAGGTGTTTGCCTGGCGGCACGCTGCCGAGAAAATCGCCGTCTCTTCGCCGGGGATGCTCGCGGCCGTGGCCATCATCTCGTCGTGGTCGTACATGATGCCCATGGTGCTGTATTCGGGGAACACCACCAGGTCCATGCCGGGCAAGCCCTGCTTCATGCCGAGGATAATCCCGGCGATTTTCTTCGCGTTGTCGATGACCTCGGCCTTGGAATGCAGGCGCGGCATCTTGTAGTTCACCACCGCGACACCGACGGTGTCTGGGCTGCTGGAAATATCGCCATGACGCATAACATCACTCCTGGTCTAGTGACTGATCATCCACGGCCGTGGCCCGGTCCTGGTCTTGAGGCCCAAGGGGTTGGCCTTGCTCGGCTCGACTTTTTTGCGGGTGCCGCAGCAGCTGCAACCGGCCGGATGTTTGCGGCTTTGCTGGTATTCGCCGACGGTTTGCGGCGCATGGGCGCTGCGCTCGTTGCCGGCGATAGCCTTGCGCTGGTTGGCCGACAGCGTTTGCAGTGCCGGGGCCGAGACCCTGAGCGGGCCGCCCGGCCCTTCGCAGTACGGGCACTGGCTGGGCTCGTTGCGTTGGGCGATGGGCCGCAACATCGTGAACGTGCCGCAGGTGTCACAGGCATATTCGTAAGTCGGCATGGCTACAGGTCCGGGGCAATGGGCAGGTCGACGCTGCCGTCGAGGAACTGGGTGGGGCCGTTGGCATTGGGGTTGATGTCGAACTCGAAGATTTCCGTCGGCAGCCACAAGGTCGCGCAGGCATTCGGAATATCCACCACACCGCTGATATGCCCCTGCACCGGCGCCGAGCCGAGCAAGGCATAGCCCTGGGCCGGCGAGTAGCCAAACTTGGTCAGGTAGTTGATCGCATTCAGGCAGGCCTGGCGGTAGGCGACGTTGACGTCCAGGTAGTGCTGCTGGCCCTGTTCGTCCACCGAGATGCCTTCGAAGATCAGGTAATTCTTGTAGTTCGGTGTGATCGGGCTGGGCTTGAACACCGGGTTCTTGATCCCATACTTGGCCATGCCGCCCTTGATCAGCTCGACCTTCATGTGCACCCAGCCGGCCATTTCGATGGCGCCGCAAAAGGTGATCTCGCCGTCGCCCTGGCTGAAGTGCAGGTCACCCACCGACAACCCGGCACCGTTGACATAGACCGGGAAAAAAATCTTCGAACCGCGCGACAGGTCCTTGATATCGCAGTTACCGCCATGCTCACGCGGCGGCACCGTGCGCGCGCCGGTCGCAGCCGCATCGTCACGGGCCTGGCCCTTGAGCTTGCCCATGTGCGCGGTGGCGGCCAGTGGCGCATTGGCCAGCGGTGGCACGCGGGTCGGGTTGGTGTCGATCAGTTCCTGCTCGCGGCGGTTCCAGTCGGCGAGCATCACCGGGTCGGGCAGGCAGCCGATCAGGCCGGGGTGGATCAGGCCGGCAAAGTTAACCCCCGGAATGTGCCGAGAACGGGTGAACATGCCTTTGAAATCCCAGATGGCTTTTTGTGCGCTGGGGAAATGATCGGTGAGAAAGCCGCCGCCGTTCTGCCGTGAGAAGAAGCCGTTGAAGCCCCACTGCGAATCCGCCTTGGCGCCGATATCGAGCAAGTCCACCACCAACAAATCACCCGGCTCGGCGCCGTGCACACCCACCGGGCCTGACAGGTAATGCACGGTGGACAGGTCCACGTCGCGCACGTCACTGGCGTCATCGTTGTTCTTGATCGCGCCGGCGGTCCAGTCGTAGGTTTCCAGAATGAAGTCATCGCCGGGCTTCACCCAGCACGCCATCGGGATATCCGGGTGCCAGCGGTTATGGATATTTTCGTTTTCAGTGACGGGCTGGTTGAGGTCGACTTTGATCAGCGTTTCGGTCATGGACTGGCTCCTGGGCGGATGGTCTGGTGCGTGGAATCCAGTCTCGGGGAGCCAGGGAAAACCGGAAATACGTTGGATGACGTATGCAGGGAAGGATGGAACGCAATCAAAAATGTGGGAGCTGGCTTGCCTGCGATAGCGGTTGTCCAGCCAACATTTCTGTGACTGATAGACCGTCATCGCAGGCAAGCCAGCTCCCACAGTTGAACTGTGTTGTGTCAGACGGACAGGTAGCGGCTGATGGTCGCTTCATCCACGCGGTCGCGGGTCTCTTCGATCACGAAGCGGCCCTTCTCGATCACCAGAAAGCGGTCGGCAATCTCCAGGGTGAACGACAGCACCTGTTCGGACACCACGATGGTCAAATCGCGCAGGTTGCGAATCTCTTTGAGCGTGCGCGCAATGTCCTTGATGATCGACGGCTGGATGCCCTCCGTCGGCTCGTCGAGCAACAACACCTTGGGGTTGGTCGCCAGCGCCCGGGCAATCGCCAGTTGCTGTTGCTGCCCGCCGGACAGGTTGCCGCCCTTGCGCGACTGCATGTCATGCAGCACCGGAAACAGCGCATACAAATCCTCCGGCACCTTGCCGCGGGCCGACGCCGGTAACCCGGTCTGGATATTTTCCAGCACCGTCATGCTCGGGAAAATCATGCGGCCCTGGGGCACATAGGCAATCCCGCGCGCCACCCGCTCATGGGTTTCCAGCGCCGACACATCGTGCCCGTCCACACTGACCTGGCCTTGCCACTGCGGCAGAATGCCCATCAGGCTCTTGAACAGCGTGGTCTTGCCCATGCCATTGCGGCCCATCACCGCGACGATCTCGCGCTTGGCCACGTTCAGTTGCAGATCGTGCAGGATCTGGCTCTGCCCGTAACCACAGGACAACTGGTCGATCTTGAACATGCCGGATTCCTCAGTGGCCCAAATACACTTCAATGACTTTCGGGTTGCTTTGCACCGACTCCATGCTGCCCTCGGCCAGCACCTTGCCCTGGTGCAGCACCGTGACTTTATGCGCGATGCTTTTGACGAACTCCATGTCGTGCTCGATCACCAGCACCGAGCGGCCCTGGCTGATGCGGTTGAGCAATTCGGCGGTTTGCGCGCGCTCATTCACGCTCATGCCTGCCACCGGCTCGTCGAGCATCAGCAACTCCGGGTCCTGCATCAGCAGCATGCCGATTTCCAGCCACTGCTTTTGCCCGTGGGACAGCAGGTCGGCCTGTTGTTGCAGCAAATCACCCAGGAAGATTTCCCGCGCCACCTCTTCCACCCGCGCAACCACCTGAGCGCTGCGCTTGAAAAACAGCGCGCCCCACACTTTGCGCCCGGCGGGATAAGACATCTCGAGGTTTTCAAACACCGTGAGGTTTTCGTAGATCGACGGGTTCTGGAACTTGCGCCCCACGCCGGCGCGCACGATGTTGTACTCGCGCATCTTGGTCAGTTCCTGGCCGTCGAACTGGATGCTGCCGCTGGTAGCGCGGGTTTTGCCGCAGATCAGGTCGAGCACCGTGGTCTTGCCGGCGCCATTGGGACCGATGACCACGCGCACTTCATTGCGGTCGATATACAAGTTGAGGTTGTCGACCGCCTTGAAGCCGTCGAACGACACGGTGAGGCCTTCAATGGCCAACACCGGTTTTTTCATTTCAAAGCCGACGGCGCTCATGGCTGGGTCTCCAGGATGTTGCTTTTAGCCTTGGGTTTAACCGCCGGACTCACCGGGGGCGCCGCCACGGGTTTGCGCCGCAGCAGTTTGGCCAATGCCTGGCGACCGTGGCTGTCCCACAACCCGGCCAGGCCATTGGGGAAATACATGACCACGGCGATAAACAGCCCGCCCATCAGGTACAGCCATAATTCAGGAAAGGACTCGGAAAAGTACGTCTTGCCGTAGTTCACCAGCAGCGCGCCATACACCGCGCCGAGCAGTGACATGCGCCCGCCCACCGCGGCGAAAATCACCATCTCGATTGACGGCACAATGCCCACGAACGACGGCGACATAAAGCCCACCTGCAAGGCAAACATCGCCCCGCCAATCGCCGAAAACGCGGCGGCCACGCAGAACACAAAGATCTTGAAACTGGCCACGTCATAGCCGGAAAACCGCACGCGCTCTTCTTTGTCGCGCATCGCCATCAGCAGCCGGCCCAGCTTGGACGCGAGGATAAAACGGCCGATAAAGATGCAGCCGAACAGCAAGCCGGCGTTGATGAAGTACAGGATCATTTTCGCGCTGTCGGTGCGCAGGTCCCAGCCCAGCAGGGTCTTGAGGTCGGTGATGCCGTTGACGCCACCGGTCAGCCCCTGCTGGCCGACGATCAGCACGGTAAGGATCAGCGCAATCGCCTGGGTGACGATGGAGAAATACACATCGCCCACGCGCCGCTTGAACAGCGCCATACCGATAATAAACGCCAGCAGCACCGGCACCGCAATCACCGCTACCAGCGTGAAGCTGAAACTGTGAAACGGCTGCCACAGCCACGGCAGTTCGGTGATCTGGTTCCAGTCCATGAAGTCCGGGATGCCCGGTGTGGATTGGATCTTGGTGCTCTCGGGGTCGGAGGCTTCCAGCTTGAGGAACATCGCCATGCAGTAACCGCCGACGCCGAAGAACACGCCCTGCCCCAGGCTGAGAATGCCGCCATAGCCCCAGCACAGCACCAGGCCCACGGCGACGAATGCATAGGTCAGGTATTTGCCGACCATGTTCAGGCGGAACGCGTCCAGGGTCAGGGGAAACACCACCAGCACCAGCAACGCCAACAACACGATACCGATCAGGTTTTGCTGGCCGCCCAGCAGCTTGTCTAAAGCCTTCATCTGCTCGCCTCTACTTGCGCACTTTGATGGAGAACAACCCTTGCGGGCGCAGCATCAGGATCAGAATGACCGAGGACAACGTGAGTACCTTGGCCATCGAGCCACTGAGGAAAAACTCCGACAGCGATTGGGTCTGGGCGATCACGAACGCCGAGGCGATGGTGCCGAACAGGCTCTGCGCGCCGCCGAATACCACCACCAGGAAAGTGTCGACGATGTACTGCGAACCCGCCGTCGGCCCGGTGGAGCCAATGGTGGTAAACGCCGCGCCCGCGACACCGGCCACGCCGCAGCCGAGGGCGAAGGTCATGCGGTCGACCTTGCGCGTATTGATGCCCACCGCGCGGCTCATCAGGCGGTTCTGCACCGTGGCGCGCACCTGCAGGCCCCAGCGCGAGCGGTACAGCATCAGGAAGATCGCGGCGGTCAGCAGCAGGGTCAGGCCCATCATGAACAGGCCGTTGCGCGGGATCTCGATGGCATCGGTGAAGTTCACCGAGCCCATCAGCCAGGCCGGCGGTTCGGCGCTGACTTCACGCGCGCCGAAAACCGAGCGAAAGGTTTGCTGCATCACCAGGGACAACCCCCAGGTGGCGAGCAAGGTGTCCAGCGGACGCTTGTACAACCGGCTGATCATCGCCCACTCCACCAGCCAGCCAATGGCACCGGCAACGAGGAATGACAGGGCAATGGCAACGAAGAAGTAATAGGGTTGAAAGCTTGGCGCAAAATGCGCGGTAAGGCTGGAACACACGTAGGTGGTGTAGGCGCCGATGGTCAGGAACTCGCCGTGGGCCATGTTGATCACGCCCATCTGGCCAAAGATGATCGCCAGCCCCAATGCCATCAGCAACAGCACGCAGAACACGGACAAACCGTTGAACCCCTGCATCGCCGCGATGGCTCCAAATTCCGATAGCCATTCCATGATGATGGTCTCCTACAGAGAGATGAAATGCAGGCTTGTGCCGTTTTGCCTTATGTGGGAAGGGGCTTGCCGCGATGAGGGTGGGTCAGCTTATAAAGCTGTGACTGACCCACGGCTATCGGGGGCAAGCCGCCTCCCACAGTTTGAAACTCCGTGTGCCTGGGGGTTATTGGTAACCCTTTGGAAACGGGTTCGGCTCGATCAGATCCGACTCGTAGATCACCTTGAACTGCCCGTTGGGCTGCACTTCGCCGATGCGCGACTTGCTCCACAGGTGATGGTTCTCGTGGATCTTCACGTAGCCTTCCGGCGCGTTTTTCAGCTCGATGCCAGGGCTTGCCGCCACGACTTTATCCACGTCGAAACTGCCGGCTTTCTCCACCGCCGCTTTCCACAACCAAGGGCCGAGGTACGCCGCCTGGGTCACGTCGCCGATCACCGCGTCCTTGCCGTACTTGGCCTTGAAGGCTTCGACGAAGGCTTTGTTGTTCGGGTTGTCCAGGCTCTGGAAGTACTTCATCGAGGCGTAGAAACCGGCCATGTTTTCGCCGCCGATGCCGAGCAGCTCGTCTTCGGTGACCGACAGGGTCAGCAGGGTTTGTTTGGACGAATTCACACCCGCCGCATTGAGTTGCTTGTAGAACGCCACGTTGGAGCCGCCGACCACGGCCGCAAACACTACGTCCGGCTTCTTCAGCTTGACCTTGTTGATCAGCGAGCCGAACTGAGTGTTGCCCAGCGGGTAGTAGTCTTCGCCAACCACCGTGCCGTGCAGCACGTTTTCAATGTGCTTGCGCGCGATCTTCATCGAGGTGCGTGGCCAGATGTAGTCCGAGCCGACCAGGTAGAAGGTCTTGGCGCCCTTGATCTTGGCGATCCAGTCGAGGCTGGCGAGGATTTGCTGGGTGGCTTCCTGGCCGGTGTAGATGACGTTTTTCGACTGTTCCAGGCCTTCATAGAAGGTCGGGTAGTAGAGCAAGCCGTTTTCTTTCTCGAAGATCGGCAGCACGGCTTTGCGTGAAGCCGACGTCCAGCAGCCGAACACGGCGGCGACCTTGTCGTTGACCAGCAGCTTCTTGGCTTTTTCGGCAAAGGTCGGCCAGTCGGAGGCGCCGTCTTCCTGGATCACTTTGATCTGGCGTCCCAGGATCCCGCCCGAAGCGTTGATCTGTTCGATGGCCAGGCGCTCGGCCTGGATCGAGCCGGTCTCGGAAATCGCCATGGTGCCGGTGGCCGAGTGCAACTGGCCGACGGTGACTTCGGTAGGGGTCACGGCCAGGCCTTCGTTATCGGCCAGCACGCCCTGGCTGAACAGAGCGGCCGCCAGTAAGGACAAGGCCAACAACGGTGTGGAGCGGATCAATCGTGGTGCCATGGGGCGACTCCTCTGCAATGAGGGGTTCAGCATGGCGGCAGCCGGCCATCGCGGGTATACGCAGCCTGACGTAACGGTGTACGTCATTTGACGTATGCCGTTGCGCACTGTTTCAGGGCAAGTTGTGGCGAGCGGGCTTGCCCCGCGTTGGGCTGCGAAGCGGCCCTGTTAAGAACAGCGCATTTTTCCAGGTAAATAGTGTTGTCTGGTTTCAGGGCTGCTACGCAGCCCAACGCGGGGCAAGCCCGCTCGCCACAGCAAGCCCGCTCCCGCATTTGGACCTGCGGCACCTGTCAGGGCATGGAAGTTGCTCATTCAATCTCGCCCTTCTGCGGAGTCCTCCACCGTGCACCCCACCTCCGGCACCCAGCGCATCGTCAAGATCCGCCGCGACTACAACACCTGGGTCGCCGACGAGACCATGGAAGACTACGCCCTGCGCTACACGCCCAAATCCTTTCGCAAATGGTCGGAACTGCGCATCGCCAACACCGCCCTGGGCGCCGTGTCCTTTCTGGCGCTGGAAGCCATCGGCGGCGTGCTCGCCTTGAGCTACGGCTTCACCAACACGTTCTGGGCGATCCTGGCGATCAGCCTGGTGATTTTCCTCACCGGCCTGCCCATCAGTTATTACGCCGCCCGTTATGGCGTGGACATGGACCTGCTCACCCGTGGCGCCGGCTTTGGCTACATCGGCTCGACTATCACCTCGTTGATTTATGCCAGCTTCACGTTCCTGTTCTTCGCACTGGAAGCGGCAATCATGGCCCTGGCCCTGGAGCTGTATTTCCATATTCCGCTGGCCATCGCCTATGTGATCTGCTCATTGCTGGTGATTCCGCTGGTGGCCTACGGCGTGACCCTGATCAGCCGCCTGCAATTGTGGACGCAACCGCTCTGGCTGCTGTTGCTCGTGCTGCCCTACGGCTTTGTCTGGTGGAAAAACCCCGACGTCTTCAGCGACTGGACCAGCTTTGTCGGACGCAGTGGCGACGGCGGCGGGTTTAATTTGCTGTCGTTCTGCGCCGCCTGCACCGTGGCGCTGTCGCTGGTTACGCAGATCGGCGAACAGGTCGACTACCTGCGCTTCCTGCCGGAAAAGACCGCCGCCAACCGCAAACGCTGGTGGGCCGCCCTGCTCTGTGCGGGGCCCGGCTGGATCATCCCCGGCGCGCTGAAGATGTTCGCCGGGGCGTTTCTGGCGTTTCTCGCCCTGCAACATGAAATCCCCATGGAGCGCGCCGCCGAGCCCACGCAGATGTACCTCGTTGCATTCCGCTATGTGTTCAGCTCGCCGGAATGGGCGCTCGGCGCGATGGTGCTGTTCGTGTTCATCTCACAGATGAAAATCAACCTGACCAACGCCTACGCCGGCTCCCTGGCCTGGTCGAACTTCTTTGCCCGCGTGACCCACAGCCACCCCGGCCGCGTGGTGTGGCTGGTGTTCAACGTGGCCATCGCGCTGATGCTGATGGAGCTGGGCGTATTTGATGTGATCGACCAGGTGCTGGGGCTCTACGCGAATATCGCGATTGCCTGGATCGGCACGCTGGTGGCCGACCTGGTGATCAACAAGCCGCTGGGCCTGTCGCCCAGACACATCGAGTTCAAGCGCGCGCACCTCTACGACATCAACCCGGTGGGCGTCGGCTCGATGCTGATTGCGTCGTTGCTGTCGATCCTCGCCCACTTCGGCCTGTTCGGTGCCCTGGCCCAGGCCGCGCCGCCCTTCGTCGCGCTGGGCACGGCGTTGATCATGGCGCCGCTGTTGGCCTGGCTGACCCAAGGCAAGTACTACATCGCGCGTACCAGTGACGTGACGCTGATTCACCCGGTGGCCCCCGCCACTCACGCGATCTGTGGGCTGTGCAGCAACCCGTTCGAAACCGCCGACATGGCGTTTTGTCCGGCCTACAGCACGCCCATCTGTTCGCTGTGCTGCTCGCTGGACGCGCGTTGCGGTGATCGGTGCAAACCTCATGCGCGCCTGGTCACGCAGTTCGAAGGCGTATTGCGCTGGCTGCTGCCCACCACCCTGATGCCGCGCCTGCATACGCGGCTGGCGCACTACCTGGGGTTGTTGCTGGTGCTGGTGCTGCTGCTCGCAGGCGCGCTGGCGTTGATTTACGTGCAAGCCGCCCAAGGGTTGCCGCATTCCGAGACCTTGTATCAGGCGTTCTTCAAGGCTTTCCTGACCCTGTCAGTGCTGGCCGCCGTGCTCGCGTGGTGGGTGGTACTGACCCGCGAAAGCCGCCGCGTCGCCCAGGAAGAATCCGACCGCCAGACCCTGCTTTTAATGCAGGAAATCGACGCCCACAGCCTCACCGACCAAGCCCTGCAACAAGCCAAAGAGGCCTCCGAAGCCGCGAACGCCGCCAAAAGCCGTTACGTCACCGGGCTCTCTCACGAGCTGCGCACGCCGCTGAACAGCATCCTTGGTTTTACCCAGATCCTGCAGCGCGACAACGCCATGCCCGAGCAGCATCAGGACGCGCTGGCGACCATCCTGCGCAGCGGCTCGCACCTGCTGTCACTGATCGATGGCCTGCTCGACGTGGCCAAGATCGAGGCCGGCAAACTGCGCCTGGAACTCACGGAAATCCCCTTCCCCGAGTTGCTCCACGACCTGGAACAGATGTTCACCCCACAAGCCCAGGACAAGGGCCTGCGCTTTCGCTTGGACTGCGTGGGCAAGATCCCGGCCGTGGTGCGTGGCGATGAAAAACGCGTGCGTCAGATCCTGATCAACCTGCTCGGCAACGCGGTGAATTTCACCGACAGCGGCGAGGTGCGCCTGCGGGTCAGCTACATGCGCGAAACCGCCAATTTTGAAATCATCGACACCGGCATCGGCATTGACCCTGGGCAAATCGAGCGGATATTCCAGCCGTTCGAGCGCGGCGATCTGATGCGCCAGGACAAGGGCGTGGGCCTGGGGCTGACCATCACGCGCATGCTCACCTCGCTGATGGGCGGCGAGTTGCGCGTCACCAGTGAGCTGGACAAAGGCACGTGTTTCCAGGTGCGGCTGTTCCTCTCCCAGGTGCGCGCGCCGCAGGCGGTGGTGCACGTGGAGCACGACATCATCGGTTATCACGGTGTGCGCCGACGCATCCTGGTGGTGGACGACCATGTGGACCATCGCAAGGTGCTCAGTGGCATGCTCACACCGCTGGGGTTTGAGGTGATCCAGGCCAGCAATGGCCAGGACGCAATCCGCCAGGTGGCGCTGCTGGCGCCGGACCTGATCCTGATGGACCTGTCGATGCCGACCCTGGATGGCTGGGAAACCAGCCGCCTGATCCGCCGCAATGCGCTGTCCAGCGCGCCGATCATCGTGATCTCGGCCAACGCCTTTACCGACGACCGTGAACGCAGCATCGCCGCCGCCTGCAACGACTACCTGGCCAAACCGGTGCGCACCCCGGAACTGCTCGGGCGCCTGCAACAGCACCTGGATCTGCAGTGGCTGCGGCGCACCCGAACGTCCACACCGCCTGCACCGCCCAGCGTATTGCCCAGCCCTGAAGACCTCGCCGCCCTCGCCGAACTCAGCGCCATCGGCTATGTGCGCGGCTTGCATGAAAAACTCGACACCATCCTGGAACATCGCCCGGACGCCGCGCCTTTTATCGCCAAAGTGCGCGGGCTGCTCAAGGGTTTCCGCCTGGATGAACTCAACCGAACCTTAAAGGAGGCCGAAGATGAATGCGCTCACCCGCAGCACTGAACCTGGCGTGGTGCTGATCGTCGATGACACCCCGGACAACCTCGCCATGCTGTCCGACGCACTTGATGACGCGGGCTACATGGTGCTGGTGGCGCTGGACGGCCTCAGCGCGTTGAACCGCGTGCAACGCCGGCGCCCGGACCTGATTCTGCTGGACGCAATGATGCCGGGGCTGGACGGTTTCGAAACCTGTCGCCGGCTCAAGGCGCAACCGGCCAGTGCGGACATCCCGGTGGTGTTCATGACCGGGCTGACCGACAGCAAGCACGTGGTGCAGGGTTTTGAGGTGGGTGGCAGCGACTACGTGACCAAGCCGATCCAGACGGATGAGGTATTGGCGCGGGTGGCAGCGCATTTGCGTACGTCACGAATCCTGCTCTCGGCGCGTGCCGCCACGCAGCCGAGCGTGCTGACCCTGGAGGACGCCCCGGCGCAACGACTGTTATCCGCGCGGTTTCAACTGACCGAGCGTGAGGTGGAAGTGCTGCGTTGGGTGGCGTGTGGGAAAACCAACCGGGATATCGGCGACATTCTGGGGCTGAGCCCCAGGACGGTGAACAAGCATCTGGAGCATGTGTATGTGAAGCTCGGCGTGGAGACTCGAACAGCCGCGACCTCAGTTGCACTGGCCGCGATCTGAATGTGTGTGGTGCTTGTGTGGGTCTCAATACATCAAGTAGAGACTGTGCAGATCTGCATTGCCCTGAAACCTCAGGCTGTACTCGGTCAATGTGGGAGCTGGCTTGCCCGCGAAGGCATCAACTGGTTATGCCTGATACACCGAGGTGCCTGCATCGCAGGCAAGCCAGCTCCCACAGAAAAGCAAAGCAGTGCGGTGGTGACGGGCTGCACTCGGTGAAATTGTGGGAGCGGGCTTGCCCGCGATGGCATCAACTGGTTATGCCTGACACACCGAGTTGTCTGCATCGCAGGCAAGCCAGCTCCCACAGAAAAGCAAAGCGGCGCGGTGCTGGCGGCTGAACGCGGTCAACTTGTGGGAGCGGGCTTGCCCGCGAAGGCATCAACTGGTTATGCCTGACACACCGAGGTGCCTGAATCGCAGGCAAGCCCGCTCCCACATTTGGAGCTCAGTGCATCAGATAGAGGTGTGTTGCTGTGTTTTTGATCCGCTTTTGCTTCTACCACTCAGGTCGGCTTTCAGGCCGCCGTGCTCTTGATCTTGCTTTTGATCTGACAGGCCCCGTTAACCACGCTGGCCGAACGCAGGCTTGAATCCGTGGGTAACCCGGCAGGACGCCGGGTTAGCCGCGTTGGGCCATGGATGGCCCGTCGCGGCGGCCCACGGATTCAAGCCGGAGTGAGGGCACACCGAGCCTAGGCGAGGTGCCGAGTGGTGGGGCAAAGACCTTTTGGTTACTTTTGGGGCGTTTGCCAAAAGTGACCCGCTGTAAGAGCGGAACCGCCAGCCGCCGTTACCGCAGCAACGGATATGTACTCAAATCTACCAACAGAAGCGCCCGCCCAAAGACGGCCATAGCGCAACGGCACACAAGCTACCCACCAAAAGCCTGCGAAGGCCGACGCAACGTCGGATCAAACGGATTGATCCTCGGCCCGATCGCCGCCGCCTCACGCTTGAGCAACTCCACCACCATCGGCAACCGGCTCGGCCCCAGGCGATCACTGATGGTCGCCACACTCAACGCCGCCACCGCATACCCCTCCCGATTCAAAATCGGCACCGCCAACCCCGCCATGCCTTCCAGCACTCCGGTGTTGCGCGCGGCATACCCCAGGCTGCGCACATTCTCCACTTCCGAACGCAGCAGCACCTCGTCATACAGGTGAAAATCCTTCAGCCGAGGCAAGTTGTAGCGAATCACCGTCTCACGCTCCTCCTCCGGCAAGAACGCCAGAATCGCCAAACTGCCCTGCCCCACACCCAACGCCACACGCCCGCCAATATCCCCGGTAAAGGTGCGGATCGGGTACGGCCCCTCGCTGCGGTCCAGGCAGATCGCATCAAAACCACTGCGTGCCAGCAAAAACAACGAATCACCCAACGACGCACTCAAGCGCAACATGCTCGGCCGCACCAGGTCACGCAGGTTGCCGGTCTTGCCCGCGTTCGCCGCCAGCGCGAAGAACTCCAGGCTCAGGCGATAACGCTTGCTGCGCGCGTCCTGCTCGACCATCCCCTCGTCCATCAGGCTGCGCAACAGGCGGTGGATGGTGGGCTGCGACAGCCCGACCTGCTGCGCCAGTTGCGTCACGCGTTCGCCACCTTCGGGTACCTCGCCCAATGCACGCAACAGCGCGAACACCCGCGACACGCTGCCCGAACCCACTTCTTTGTCGCTGCCATTCCGCTCAGTGGAATCCATATCACATAATCTCTGCATAAATTCTGCTGAATGAATAAATTTGAAAATAATAGTTCGTTGAGTGAAATTCCATCTTCCACCCATCCTAGTCTTCGTCCTAATCTGCGTCCACAGGGGCGAAATGAACAACAAACGGCAGCCGACTCGAGATCGAGCGCCACCGCACCCGCAGCACTCTTTTCGCATCTGCCCAAAACAAAAAAGCGCGTTTCGACGCGACTCAAACAGGTGGAACGCAGACATGGCTTTTCTCCAACTCAACGCCTTGAGCAAACGCTACGGCGCCGTCGATGCGGTGGTCGCCACTGACCTTGCGGTAGAAAAAGGCGAGTTCGTTTCCCTGCTCGGTCCCTCGGGCTGCGGCAAAACCACCACCCTGCAAATGATCGCCGGCTTCGTCGACGTGAGCGGCGGGCAAATCCTGCTCGACGGCCGCGACATCACCCACGCCAAACCCGCCAGCCGTGGCCTGGGCGTGGTGTTCCAGAGCTACGCGCTGTTCCCGCACATGACCGTGCGCGACAACGTCGCCTTCGGCCTGAAGATGCGCAAAGTGCCGGCCGCCGAAATCGCCAGCAAGGTCAAGACCGTGCTGGAACTGGTGCGCCTGGCGCCGCACGCCGAGCGCTACCCGCGTGAACTCTCCGGCGGCCAGCGCCAGCGTGTAGCGCTGGCCCGCGCGCTGGTGATCGAGCCGCCGGTGCTGCTGCTCGATGAACCGTTGTCCAACCTCGACGCCAACCTGCGCGAAGAGATGCAGTTTGAAATCCGCCGCATCCAGTGCGCCGTGGGCATCACCACTTTGATGGTCACCCACGACCAGGCCGAAGCACTGTCGATCAGCGACCGCGTGGTGGTGATGCAGGCCGGACGCGTCACGCAGATCGACGCACCGTACACGCTCTACGAACACCCACGCACGCGCTTCATCTCGGACTTCGTCGGCAAGGCCAACCTGCTGCCGGGTGACTACGACGAACTTGGCACCCCACAAGTGCGCCACGCCCGCGGCGACGGCGAGCTGACCCTGAGCCTGCGCCCGGAAAAAATCACCTTGGTGGCCGCAGGCAGCGGGCGCGTGCAAGGCAAGGTGCTCGACAGCTACTTTTTCGGCAGCCAATGGCTGTACCGCGTCCACACCTCGCTTGGCGAAATCACCGTGGTGCGCAGCAACGACGGCAGCGCGCCGCTCGGTTGCGGCGCGGCAGTCGGCCTGGACTGGCACGCCGGCCTGTTGCGCGTGCTGGCGGCGGATGAGGTGCGCGCATGAGTCGCGGTTATCTGCTGTCGTTGCCGGCCCTGGCGCTGTTCACCGGGCTGTTGATTTTGCCGCTGGTGATGACGCTGGTGCTGTCGTTCAACGTGTTCGACTACCAGGTGGGCGTGAAGGCGGATGAATGGACCTTGGCGCATTACCTGTCGCTGTTCAGTGATGCGTACTTCTATGAAATCTTCTGGCGCACCTTCTGGATCAGCGCACTGGTGACCTTGCTGTGCGTGGTGATCGGCGTGCCCGAGGCTTACATTCTGAGCCGCATGGGCACGCCGTGGCGCTCGATCTTCCTGATCCTGATCCTCACGCCGTTGCTGATTTCGGTGGTGGTGCGCGCCTTCGGCTGGAGCCTGTTGCTCGGCGCCGACGGGCTGGTCAACCAGGTAATCCAGGCCCTCGGCGGGCGTCCGGTAAAGCTGCTGTACACGCCGTTTGCGGTGATCATCGCGCTGGTGCACGTGATGCTGCCGTTCATGATCATTCCGGTGTGGACCTCGCTGCAAAAACTCGACCCGTCGGCAGAACAGGCGGCGCTGTCACTCGGCGCCAGCCAGGCCACGGTGATGCGCAAGATCGTGTTGCCGCAGGTCATGCCCGGCGTGCTGTCCGGCACGTTGATTGTGTTCGGGCTGGCGGCCAGCTCGTTTGCGATCCCCGGCCTGCTCGGCGGGCGCCGCCTGAAGATGGTCGCCACGGTGGTGTACGACCAGTACCTCTCGGAACTCAACTGGCCCATGGGCGCGACCATCGCGGTGGTGCTGCTGTTGGTCAACCTGCTGATCATGCTGAGCTGGAACCGCATGGTCGAAAGCCGCTACAAAAAGTCCCTGGGGGTTTAAGCGCATGTCCAGAAACGGTCCTTTGGCCCTCGGTTTTCATGGCGTGGTGGTGCTGTTCATGATGGCGCCGCTGGTGGTGGTGTGCCTGGTGGCCTTCACCCCGGAAAACACCTTGAGCTTGCCGACGTCGGGCTTCTCCCTGCGCTGGTTTCGCGCAGTGTTCGAGCGTGCCGACTTTATCCAGGCGTTCTATAACAGCCTGATCCTGGCGTTCACCGCCGCCACCTTGGCCACGCTGATTGCTGTGCCGGCGGCCTTGGCGATCAGCCGTTATCAGTTTCCGGGGCGCAACTTTTTCAGTGCGTTGTTCCTCTCGCCAATCATCATCCCGCACCTGGTGCTGGGTGTGGCGATGCTGCGTTTGTTCGCGTTGATGGGCGTGAATGGCAGCTTCACCTGGCTGATGCTGGCCCACGTGGTGATCATCACCCCGTACGTGCTGCGCCTGGTGCTGGCGGCGGCAATCGGCATTGACCGCAGCGCCGAACAGGCGGCGCAGTCGCTGGGCGCCGGCCGCTTTACGCTGTTTCGCCAAATCACCTTGCCGATGATTCTGCCCGGTGTGGCCGGCGGCTGGTTGTTGGCGTTCATCAACAGTTTTGATGAGGTGACCCTGTCGATCTTCGTCAGCTCACCGGCCACGCAAACCCTGCCGGTGCGCATGTACGTGTACGCCACCGAGTCCATCGACCCGATGATGGCGGCGGTGTCGGCGCTGGTAATTGCACTGACCGCAGCAACCATGATTCTGCTCGACCGGGTCTACGGCCTGGACCGCGTGCTGGTGGGGAAACATTGATGGCGTTGTTCAAACGATTGGCCGAAACCCAGCGCCCGGCTGTGGCCTTCACCCTGGATGGGCAACCCGCTACGGGCTTGCTCGGCGACACGTTACTGACCGCCGTGCTGACCTGTGCCGAGCACCTGCGCGGCAGCGATTTCAGCGCCGAACGCCGGGCCGGGTTCTGCCTGATGGGCGCCTGCCAGGATTGCTGGGTGCGGCTGCAGGACGGTCGCCGCGTACGCGCCTGTGCGACGTTATTGGAAGAAGGCCAGGCGATCAGCCGTGACCCGGGGCGCCAGGCATGAAGCCAACAGTGATTGTGGGCGCAGGCCCGGCCGGCATCAGCGCGGCGCGTACCCTGCTCGACCACGGCGTCACGCCGTGCCTGGTGGATGAAAGCCTGCGCGGCGGCGGGCAGATTTACCGGCGTCAACCGGCCAACTTCCAGCGCTCGGCCAAACAGCTTTACGGGTTTGAAGCCAGCAAGGCCGAGGCCGTGCACCGCACCATGGATGAGCTGGCACCTTTGATCGACTACCGGCCGCAAACCCTGGTGTGGAACGCCGAGGACGGTCGCCTGGACCTGTTGAATTGCGGCCATGCCGAGAGCATCGAGTACGCGCAACTCATCGTCGCCACCGGCGCCACCGACCGCATCCTGCCCGTACCGGGGTGGACGCTGCCCGGTGTCTACAGCCTTGGGGCGGCGCAAATCGCCTTGAAGTATCAGGGCTGCGCCATCGGTGAGCGCGTAGCGTTTTGCGGCAGCGGGCCGTTGCTGTATCTGGTGGCTTATCAATACGCCAAGGCTGGGGCCAAGGTGGTCGCGGTGCTCGACAGCGCGCCGTTCAGCGCGCAATGCCGCGCCTTGCCTGCATTGCTCGGGCAACCGGCGACGCTGGCCAAGGGTGTGTATTACCGCGCCTGGCTCACGGCCCATGGCATTCCCGTGCACCAGGGCGCGACGCTCGCGCAGATCGACGGCGAACAACGGGTCAACGGTATTCATTGGGGCGAGCACACGGTGGAATGCGATGCCGTAGCCTTCGCCCATGCCTTGCGCAGCGAGACACAGCTGGCGGATTTGCTCGGCTGCGAATTTGCCTGGAACAGCTTGAACCGCGCCTGGTTGCCCGAGCGCGACAGCGCCGGGCGCAGCAGTGTCCACGGCGTGTACCTGGCAGGCGATGGCGCCGGGATCATGGGCGCCGACGCGGCGCACATGGCCGGCGAGCGCGCGGCGCTGGCGGTGCTGGAAGACTCAGGCATTGCCGTGGACCCTCGCCGCACCGCCGTCCTGGAACAGCAACTGGCGAGCATCCAGCGCTTTCGCCACGGCCTGGAAACCGCATTCCCCTTCCCCGAACACTGGGCCGCGCAGGCGCCGAATGAACTGATGCTGTGCCGCTGCGAAGAAATCAGCGTCGGCGAGGTACGCGCGGTGGTGGATGAAGGCCACTGGGAAATCAATCGGGTCAAGGCCCATTGCCGCGTCGGCATGGGTCGCTGCCAGGGCCGCATGTGCGGGCTGGCAGCCGCCGAGATTGTCGCTGAGCGCAGTGGTCGCGGGATTGAACACGTCGGCCGCCTGCGCGGCCAGGCGCCGATCAAGCCGCTGCCGTTTGGCGTAGAGGTGCAGCCATGATCGACGTGATCGTGTTGGGCGGCGGCATCGTCGGCGCCTCGGCGGCCTTGATGCTGGCGCAAAAAGGTCAGCGCGTGGCGTTGGTAGAGCGCGACTTTTGCGGCTCGCATTCCAGCGGTGTGAACTACGGCGGCGTGCGCCGTCAGGGGCGGCCGTTGCATCAACTGCCGCTGTCGCAGCGCGCCCACCAGTTGTGGGCCGACTTGCCGGGGTTGATCGGCATCGACGGCGAGTACGTGCGCTCCGGGCATTTGAAGTTGGCGCGCAGCCATGCGGACCTCGACGCGCTGCAGGCCTATGCCGAGCAAACTCGTGGTTTTGGATTGGCTTTGCAGGTGTTGGATTACGCGCAGCTGCGCGCGCGATTCCCTTGGGTCGGCGATATCGCGGTCGGCGCTTCATTGTGCCCTGAAGACGGGCACGCCAACCCGCGCCTGGTGTCGCCCGCTTTTGCCCGCGCCGCGCAGCGTCAGGGTGCTGAGGTATACGAGCACGCCGAAGTGATGCGCATCGAACACGACGGCCAGCGGTTCCAGGTGCACTGCGCCAACGGTCTGCACCTGCACGCGCCGTGGCTGCTCAACTGCGCCGGCGCCTGGGCCGGGACCGTCGCCGCGCAATTTGGCGAACCGGTGCCGATCACCTCGGCGCACCCGGCGATGCTGGTGACCGAGCCGTTGCCGGTGGTGATGGACGTGAGTACCGGTGTTGAAGGCGGCGGCATTTATGCGCGCCAGGTCGCCCGTGGCAATTGCATTCTTGGCGGCGGCCGGGGCTTTGCCCTTGGCCCGCTGACGGCGCGGCCGGGGCAGGCAGCGGTGCTGGAGATTTTGCGCAACGCAGGCGAACTGTACCCGTTTCTCAAAGGTGCCCAGGCGATACGGACCTGGAGCGGCACCGAAGGTTACTTACCCGATCACGAACCGGTGATCGGCCCCAGCAGTACCCAACCTGGCCTGCTCCACGGTTTCGGCTTTGCCGGCGCCGGGTTCCAGCTCGGCCCTGCGGTTGGTGAAGCCCTGGCAGAGATCGTCTGCAGCGGGGCCAGCCGGCAACCCATCGAAACGTTTTCCATCCGTCGTTTCCAAGCCTGAGAGGAAAAACACCCATGCACACACGTATCGCGCTGTCCTGCTTGTCCCTCGCGTTGCTCGCCTCCACCGCGCATGCTGCGCCCACGCTGTACCTGGGCATGAACGGCGGCACCATGGAGCGGGTGTACGCCGATAAGGTGCTGCCCGCGTTCGAGAAGGCCAACAACGTCAAGGTGGTGATCGTGCCCGGCACCTCGTCGGACATCCTCGCCAAGGTCCAGGCCAACAAAGACAACCCGCAAATGCACGTGATGTTCCTCGACGACGGCATCATGTACCGCGCCATCTCCATGGGCCTGTGCGACAAACTCGCCCCGAGCGCCCCCCTGGACCAGATCCCGGCCAAGGCCAAGATCAAGGACGAAGCCGTGGCCGTGACCCTGGGCGTCACGGGCCTTGGCTATAACGCTAAGATGTTCAAGGAAAAAGGCTGGGCCGCGCCCACCTCGTGGATGGACCTGGCCGACCCGCGCTTCAAAGACAAGGTGGTGTTCCAGTCCCTGGCCTCCTCCACCTTCGGCCTGCACGGCTTCCTGATGTTCAACCGTATCCAGGGCGGCTCCGAAACAGACGTGGAACCGGGCTTCAAGGCCTGGCCGAAAACCATCGGCCCCAACGTGCTGGAATACATCGCCAGCTCGGCGAAGATCTCCGAAATGGTGCAAACCGACGAGGCTGCGATCTTCCCCCTGACGCCGACCCAGGTGACCACGCAGAAACTGCTGGGCATCCCGATGGAATACGCGCAACCCAAGGAAGGCGCGGTGGTGCTGAACGTCGCCGAGTGCGTGATCGCGCGTAACGACCAGCCGGAATTGGCGCAGAAACTCGCAGCCTTCTTGCTGACCGCGCAAGCCCAGGCACCGGCGCTTGAAGAAGGCGATCAGATCCCTTCCAACCCGACCACGCCGACCACCGATAAAACCCGCGCGCGGGTGGAGGCCATGCAGGGTTACTTGCAGACGGCGATTTCGATTGATTGGGACCAGGTGAACCAGGCGCGGCCGGAGTGGAATGCGCGGTGGAGTCGCTCGATTGAGCGCTAACCTGAAATAGCGGATTGCTCCCACGCATTTGTGTGGGAGCTAACGTCACTTAGCCCTGGCCCTGCGTGCATTGGCCTTGAGCTGATTTGAGTATGTTTCGTAGATCGCTCTCGCCGCATTCCGTTGGATGTGGATTTCAAAAAGCTTTTGCCGCATCTCTCGATGGCGGTGCGTATTGAGCAGCAGCAACTCGAAAAGCGGAAACGCGACCCCCAGAGAAAACGCCACGGTATGCGGACGATATTGAATCATTGGTAGCACCAGCATCAGGGAGAAAGCGAAATAGCCCATCAACACGCTAGCGGCCCATTTGCGACCTCTCGCAATCATGAAGTTGGCAAACACTAAAAAAGCAGTCATCGACAGTAGACTCCAACCAGACACTTCAGCTTGCAGCGATGGCTCCAGGCTACGCAAATAGGTTGTGTCCACCAGGACAGTGACCATGGCGCCTGCGAAGAGGCCCATGAATATTGTGCCCATGAACACTGGAAAGTAATGGATGAGAAAACCGGCAACTGACTTACTCATTCTGCAACCTCCTCGTATAAGCCAATAGCAATGGTCGTCGCGCTGCCGACATGGCCATTTCGATAGCTTCCAATCAGCCCCATCGCACTGCCCACTGAGCCACTCAGTACAACAAGCCAGCCCAACACTGCAGCACCGCAAGACAAGGATGCATTGATCGCTTCAAATGCAAGCTGCGACTCCCGCGGCTCATGCTCCAATCGCCGCACAAAATCCAAGCGTGCCATCGACGCTGGCATCTCGCGCAAAATCACGCGCTTGGGCAACACGCTGCAAATCGGCTGAAACTCACGCAACGTCACCGGCCACAACTGTGAATCGAGATACACCACCCCTGCCCCGGCAATCGCCGGGTCGGCATCAATGGCGGCAAACAGCCGACGCAGGTCCATGCTGCTTTCTACCCGTTCACGGGTGGTGCGGTGGGCGCTGGGGAAACCGTCCTTGAATACGCTGGAAGCCATTCCGTTTTTGCTCCTGATTTCACAAGCGCGCAGAGCGTATCTGCCAAGAATGTCGGAAAGTTTCCTTTTTCCAGAAGGCCGCTTCCTGTTGTCACCTTGGAGCCTTGTGGACAATCGTAGGAATCGGAAAAGTACGCCCGCGCCAGTTCCGGCGAACGATCAGACATGGGGCGAGCATGGCAACGGATATGTTTTTAAAGCTTGGCGATATCAAGGGCGAGTCCAACGACCAGACACATCGTGATGAAATCGATATATCGCGCTGGGGTTGGAGGATCACGCAAGCAGGGTCGATGCACAGCGGAACTGGCGGCGGAGCCGGCAAGGTCGATATGGGCAATATCGCTATCGAAAAGCCCCTGGATAAGTCCACGCCGAATCTGATGATGGCCTGCGCAACGGGCAAGCACTATCCGGGAGCCCGAATTGTGGTGCGCAAAGCGGGAGGCGCCAGCAATGTGGAGTATCTGGTGATCACCTTGAGGGACGTCATGGTGGCCTCCTATGAGACGCGCGCAGCAGCAACCAATGATGTACTGACAGAGGAAATCAGCCTTAACTTTGCCAAGGTTGAAGTCAGTTACCAGCCGCAGAACGCCGATGGCGGCAAGGAGGGTGGACCTGTCCGGTTCGGCTGGAACATTCGCGAAAATATCAAAATCTAGAGAACGAGTGATCCCCGACTTAGTCGGGGATCACGGGCAGCGCACGTTTGTGCGCTGTCTTGCGGTAGGCCCCTTCAACAATCGCGCGCACCCGCTCACTCACCGGCTCGCCCATCAGGTAGGCGTCGATTTCTGCATAAGTGCAGCCGTAGGCCTGCTCATCCGCCTTGCCCGGCGCCAATTCTTCGAGGTCGGCGGTCGGTAATTTGTGCACTAGGTTGCCCGGCGCACCGAGGGCGTTGGCCAGCAGACGCACCTGGGTCTTGGTCAGGCCCGACAGTGGCGCGAGGTCGCAGGCGCCGTCGCCGAATTTGGTGAAGAACCCCATCAACGCTTCGGCGCCATGGTCGGTACCGACCACCAGGCCGTTGTGCAGGTTGGCCACGGCGTACTGCGCAATCATCCGCGTGCGGGCCTTGACGTTGCCCTTGATGAAGTCGACATGCGCCGCGCTGGCTTCAGTGGCCGTCAGGCTGGCCATCAGGCCGTCGACGCTGGCGGCGATATTCAAGGTGTCGATGTGGTCCGGCTTGATGAAATCCAGGGAGGCCTGAGCATCGCTTTCATCGGCCTGGGTTTTGTACGGCAGGCGCATGGCGATAAAGCGCGCAGCGTAGCCTTCGGCACGCAGTAGCTCCACGGCCAACTGACACAGACGGCCCGCCGTCAGGGAATCGACACCGCCGCTGATGCCCAACACCAGCGCCTTGCAGCCGGAGCTACGCAAGGTGCTTTTGATGAAATTGATGCGCCGCTGAATCTCCTGCGGTTCGCTGCCCTTGACCAGCGCGCGGTTGATGTTCAGTTCTTGCGCGATACGTGCCTGAGTTTGCATATCACACCTCTCTCTATGACTTGGATTGACCTGTGGGAGCGGGCTTGCCCGCGAAGACCGCGTGTCAGTCAACACCGTCAGTGCTGATCCACCGCTTTCGGGAGCAAGCCCCCTCCCACCGAAAATACCTTGGCCGCGTACTGCAAAAACGAGGCGTCTTCACAGACGTTCTTGATCGGGTCATCGGAAAACTTCACCACCGGCTCGCCGTGTACGCGCACCAGCTTCATCACGATGCTCAGCGGTTCCACACCCTCCACGTCGCAGGCCAGGCTGGTGCCCATGCCGAAACCGAACTTGGCCTTGCCACGGATGTGCCGCAGGATCGGCAGGCATTTTTCGAAATTCAGACCGTCGGAGAACATCAGGTCCTTGGTCATCGGGTCGATGCCCAGCTGTTTGTAGCGGGCCAGGACTTTGTCGGCCCAGACGATGGGATCACCCGAGTCCTGGCGCAGGCCGTCGTAGAGCTTGGCGAAGTACAGGTCGAAATCCTTGAGGAAAAAATCGGTGCTGATGCAGTCGGTCAAGGCGATGCCGAGGCGGCCGCGGTATTCGCGCACCCAGTTTTCCAATGCGGCGTTCTGGCTCTCGCGCAGGCGCCCCAGTTGCTGGTGCACCATCAGCCATTGGTGGGCCATGGTGCCGATCAGCGGCAGGTCGAATTCGTAGGCCAGGTGCGCGTTGCTGGTGCCGATGAACTGTCCGGGGAAGTCGCGGCGCATGATGTCCACCACTTCGCGCTGGGCCTTGAACGACAGGCGCCGGCGTGTGGAAAAGTCCGAGACGCGCAGGTCGGCCAGCTCCTCACGGCTGAGGTTTTTCTCCAGCCAGTCGAACTTCTGGTAGAGCTTGCGGGTGACGTCTTCCAGGCTCACGTCGGGGTATTTGTCGCGGTTGCGCAGCTCACTGACCAACGCCAGCACCGGCTGTTCGAACATGATGCAGTGCAGCATCGGCCCGACCACGCGGATGTTCAGTTGGCCGTCGACCTCGCTGACATGGATGTAGCGCAGGTTGAAGCGGAACAGGCCCAGGAAGCGCTCGTAGTCCGGGGTCAGGTATTCGCGAAAGCGCGGGTTGAACAGAAAGCGCAGTTCGCCTTCGCGCATCTGCAGGCCGGCGAGTTTCTCCAGCTCGTCGCGCAATTGCGGGATCAGGTGGCCGAGTTTTTCTTTGGAACGGACGATGAAGTTGTATTCCACGTCGACATTCGGGTGCTGGTGCAACACGGCCTGCATCATGGTGAAGGTGTAGTAGTCGGTGTCGAGCAAGCCCTGGATGACCGGGGATTCGTAGTCGTAGGCACTTTCCATGGTGTTTCTCCTTAGCGCGTGGCCATCGCGGCCAGTTCTTCGCGGGTGCTGCTGATGACAACACCGGCCTTGAGCAACTCATTCACCGCCTGAACGCCGCCCTCCTCGCTGATACCTCGGCAGGCCGGCAAGTGCAGGACCACCTCCAGGCCAGCCTTGAGCAGTTGCAGCGTGGTGGTCTTGACGCAGTAGTCCAGGGCCAGGCCACCGACGATCACGCGGCGCACGCCTTGGGCGTTCAAATACTCGATGACGCCAGTGGACAGTTTGTCGTGCAGGTCGTGGTAGCAGGCACCGTAGGGGTGCAGGTCGGGTTCGACGCCTTTCCAGATGAAGTAGTCGTAGTCATACGGCGTGGGCAGTTCGTCCAGCAGCGTAAAACCCTCGGTGCCCGGCACGCAGTGGCTGACCCAGGTGACATCGGCGTGGGCCAGGCCGGTGGGTTGCAGCATCTCACTGTGCTGCGTGACCACCCACGGGGCATGCGGGGTGTGTGCGTCTTTGCTGCCGACACGGTGGCCGGCGAGGCTGGCCATGTAGTTGAGTTCGGCACCGATCCGGTCACCGCCAACCACCGGCAATTCGTTGGGGCACAGCGGCGTGAAGCTCTTCTGGGCGTCGACGTCGAATGAAGCAATGGCAGTTTTCACGAGGGTCATAGTGATTCTCCGGTGGCCTGGAAACAAAAGTACACGTCATGTACTTTCATTGCAAGAAACATTTAGTTATCTATGCTGGAGCAAGTACATGACATAGCTGTTCGATCCGTTAGACTGTGCCCCACCGCTGTTCAGAAGGATTTCCCATGCCACTCAGTGCCTACCTCCACACCGTCGACTTGTGCGTGTTGTTCTATTGCCGTGCCGCCGGAGAATTGAAGCTACTGCTGAACAAGCGCGAAGCCGAGCCCTTTGCCGGCCATTGGGCGTTACCGGGCGTGGTGGTTAATGGCGGCGTGCAAGATCTGAGCCTCAAGGATGCCGTGGAGCGCTTGCGGGCGAGCGACAAGGTCGGTTTTGATTTGGCCTGGAGTGAGCAAGTCGGCACGGTGGGCGATGCGTTTCGCGACCCGCGCTGCTGGTCGTCGTCCACGTACTACCTGGCGATCGTGGCCGATGATGTGGTGTTGGGTGAGCATCAGGCCTGGTTTTCGCTGAATGCAGTGGCCGATGGCAGTATCAAACTGCCCTTCGATCACAACCTGATCGTCGCCGCCGTGCAGGAGCGGCTGTTTTCCAAGTCGCTGTACAGCAACTTGCCGTTGATGTTTTTGGGCAACGAATTCAGCGCGCCGCAAGCGACCACGATCTTCTCGCGGGTGCTGGCGCGGCCGGTGTTGAAGACCAGTATCCGCCAGCGTTTGTTGAAGCTGACTGAGGCGGGGTATTTGCGTGAGACGGGGCGCAAGAAGAATGGCGAAGGCGGCAGGCCCCAGGCGACGGTGGAGAACCTGAAGCCTGGGGAAGTGTATTTTTTTGATCGCAGTTTTGCTGAGTAGCCTGGCACTTAAGAACAGCAAAGATCCAATGTGGGAGCTGGCTTGCCGGCGATAGCGGTGGGTCAGTCAGTAAAGCTGTCACTGACAGACCGCCATCGCAGGCAAGCCAGCTCCCACATTCTTAATCGATGCTCGGCTTTAGTTCATCCAATTACCGCCATCGACGTTGTAGGTCTGGGCCACCACATAGTCGGCCTCTTTGGAAGCCAGAAAGATAGCCATCCCGGTCAAATCCTCCGCCGTGCCCATGCGCCCAAACGGCACCTCGGCCCCTACCCGCTTCTTCTTCTCGCCGGGCGCCAAGCCCTCATGCTGGGCAAACAACGCGTCCACGCCATCCCAGTGCTCGCCATCCACCACGCCGGGGGCGATGGCGTTGACGTTGATGCCCTGCTTGATCAGGTTCAGCCCCGCCGATTGCGTGAGGCTGATCACCGCCGCCTTGGTCGCACAATAGATCGCCACCAATGGCTCGCCTCGCCGCCCGGCCTGGCTGGCCATGTTGATGATCTTGCCGCCGTGGCCCTGGCTGATCATCTGCCGGGCGGCGGCCTGCAGGGTGAACAGCGTGCCGGCGACGTTGATCGAGAACAGCCGCTCGTAGCTGTCGCGGGTAATGTCGACGATGGGCGCCAGATCGAACAGTGCAGCGTTATTGATCAGGATATCGAGCTTGCCGGCATGGGCCACCACGGCGGCAAGCGCGGCGTCGATGGAGGCTTGGTCGGTGACGTCCATCGCGACGGCATACGCCTGTGGGCCCAGCTCAGCCGCTGTGGCCTGGGCACGTTGCAGGTTGATGTCGGCGATGGCAACCATTGCGCCTTCGGCGATATACGCCTGGGCAAAGGCGCGACCGATGCCACGCGCCGATCCGGTGATCAGCGCGCTCTTACCTTCGAGTCGTTTCATGGGGCTGTCCTGTAGAAATTATTTCGGGTAGCCGGCGCGTTTCATCTCGCGCTCGGTGGTGGACTGAGCGTCGAGCAGCGCCTGATCAACCGTCATGCCGCCGGTAAGCGCCGCCGAAAACAACTTGCCGACGGAGGTGCCGATGGCCTGGAACTCAGGAATGGTCACGTACTGGATGCCCACGTACGGCACCGGCTTGGCCGAGGGGTGCGCGGGGTCGGCGTGCTTCATCATTTCCAGGGTCACCTGGGCAAACGGCGCGGCCTTCAGGTAAGCCTCGCTGTAGGTGGACTGGCGGGTGCCCGGCGGCACGTTGGTGATGCCTTCTTTATCGGCGACCAACTGGATGTAATCCTTGGACGTTGCCCAGGTGATGAAGGCCTTGGCAGCGTCTTTGTGCTTGGAGGTCGCCGGGATCGCCAGGGACCAGGCGTATAGCCAGGAGGAGCCTTTGTCGGTGACCTCGGTGGGTGCCGCAGCAAAACCTACGTCGTCGGCGACTTTGCTTTGGCTTTTGTCGGTGGTGAAGGAGCCGGCGACGCTGGCGTCCACCCAGATCGCGCACTTGCCGCTGTTGAACAACGCCAGGGTTTCATTGAAGCCATTGCTGGAAACACCGGGCGGGCCGTAATTTTTCAGGGTGTTGACGTAATAGTTGGCGGCGGCGGTCCACTCGGGACTGGTCAATTCCGGCTTCCACTGTTCATCGAACCAGCGCGCGCCGAAGGCGTTGGCCATGGTGCTGAGCAGCGCGATGTTCTCGCCCCAGCCGGCCTTGCCGCGCAGGCACATGCCGTATTGGCCTTTGTCTTTGGCCGTGAGTTTGGCGGCGAACTCCCCCAGCTGGGTCCAGGTGGGCTGCGCGGGCATGCTCAGCCCGGCTTGCTTGAACAGGTCGGTGCGGTAGTAGGTCACGGTGCTTTCGCCGTAGAACGGCAAGGCGTACAGGGTGTTATTGACCGACAGGCCCTGGCGCACCGACGGGAAAATATCTTCGGCGTCGTAATCAGCCGGCAGTTGGGTCAGGGGTTCCAGCCAGTGCTTGGCGCCCCATAACGGCGTCTCGTAGGTGCCGATGGTCAGCACGTCGAACTGGCCGCCCTGGGTGGCGATATCGGTGGTGAGGCGCTGGCGCAGCACGTTTTCTTCCAGTACCACCCAGTTGAGTTTGATGTCCGGGTGCTGGGCCTCGAAGACCTTGGACAGGCGTTGCATGCGGATCATGTCGCTGTTGTTGACGGTGGCGATGGTGACGGTGTCGGCGGCGTAGCTGGGCAGGGCCAAGGCCAGGCCGGACAGCAGGAAAAGCGCTTGCGGAAGCTTGAACATGGCGGTTTCCACCTGTTGTTTTTGTTGTAGAGCGCCGATTACAGCAGCTTGGCCAGGCCCTCACAAACGCATGGCGAATGCTCGGCTGATACTTTTTTAACCTGGGCTCGCGGATCAAAAAAGTATCAGCGCCAGGCGAAACCGGGGGTAGCGTGCCCGTTGTCAACCGGCGTATTTTGCAGAGATTCCATAAGTAAAAGAGGCATCAGCATGCCCATCAACCGCGCCAAGCTGTTCGAGCATCGCCCTGCCGAACTGGAAGTCATCCTGCCTGAGCCGGACCACTGCTTCCGCTGGTTCGAACACGATTACCCGTATGACCTGGCGCGCTGGAACCACCACCCCGAGTTCGAAATCCACCTG
This sequence comes from Pseudomonas sp. TREG-RG-20F-10-E-6-01, assembly GCF_022662455.1. NCBI lineage: Bacteria > Pseudomonadati > Pseudomonadota > Gammaproteobacteria > Pseudomonadales > Pseudomonadaceae > Pseudomonas > Pseudomonas sp. TREG-RG-20F-10-E-6-01. The sequence continues at coordinate 360,335 of NZ_JAKNQP010000004.1, forward strand.
ATCCGCCAAGGCAGCGGCAAGTTGGTGGCCGGCGACTACATCGGCGCATTCAGTGCCGGGCATGTCGCGCTGATCGGTCCGGACTTGCCCCACGACTGGATCGGCGACCTGGCCCCCGGTGAATACCTGACCGGGCGCGACGTGGTGCTGCAATTCGACGGCGCCGCCCTCCTCGCCCTGCGCAAAACCCTGCCGGAACTTGGCGACTTGCAGCCGCTGTTCGAACACGCCCGGCGCGGCCTGCAATTCAGCGGCGACACCGCCGTGCACGCCGCACGCTTGCTCGAAGACATCGGCAAGGCCCACGGCCTGCAACGGCTGATCCTGTTCCTGCAACTGCTCGACACCCTGAAAAACGCCCCGACGCCAAACGTGCAGGCGCTGGCCAGCCCCTGCTACGCCCCAACCCTGGACGCGCGCAGTGCCGAGCGCATCAACAAAGCCTTCGATTACCTGATGACGGAACTGACCGGCGACCTGCGCCTGTCCGTCATCGCGCAACGCCTGGACATGAGCGAGCCGGGCTTCTCGCGCTTCTTCAAGCGCAACACCGGTCATGGGTTTATCGACCTGATGCGCAAATTCCGCGTACAGCGTGCCTGCCGGCTGTTGCTGCAAAGCGACATGTCGGTGGCGGATATCTGTTTTGAAGTGGGCTACGCCAACCTGTCCAACTTCAACCGGCATTTTCGGATCGAGATGAACCAGACGCCGAGCGAGTATCGGCGCGAAACGGCGATGCATTTGTTTAACCGCATCGAGAAAATGACACCCAGTCATTTTTGATCAAACCGTCGATTAATTCCGGTTTTTTCCCTTTTATTCAAGCCATTGAGCAAAGTTGGTACAGCCTGTGCAAACGTTTGCGGAACGAACTTGGTAGGCAAGTTCTCCTTAACCCGAGGAATCGGGTCTAACCGCGTACGAATAGGGATTTTCAATGCACCCCACCTCAAGGCGTCCTGCTTCCTTTGGTGTTTCCTTGCTACTGGCCGCCGTTACGGGAGTACTCAGCGCACCCATTTTGGCGCAGGAAAAACCCGCCGATGATTCAGCACAGGGCGAAACCCTGGCCCCGGAAGCCAGCCCGACGAAAAAAGGCGCGTACCTGTCGGAATGGTTCAACCAGGACCTGACGCTGATCGGCAGCAAAGACATCAGCTTCGGCCCCAAGCCGCAAGATGACGTGTACCTGGAATACGAGTACTTCGGTCGTAAAGGCCCGTTCGAGTTGTACGGCTATATCGACGTGCCGAAAATTCTCGGCATCGGTAACAGTAATGACAAAGGCGCGTGGGACCATGGCTCGCCGGTGTTCATGGAGCACGAGCCGCGCATCTCCATCGACTACCTGGCCGGTCGCAGCCTGGCCATCGGGCCGTTCAAGGAATGGTATGTGGCGTTTGACTGGATCTACGACCACGGCAGCAACAAGGCGAACCGCGCCAACACCCTGTACAGCGGCTTGGGCACCGACATCGACACGCACTCGCGGGTCAACCTGTCGGCCAACTTCTATGGGCGTTACCAGTGGGAAAACTATGGGGCGAGCAATGAATACCAGTGGGACGGCTACCGTGCGCAAATGAAGTACATCGTGCCCATCAGCAAGTTCGACAACGGCGCGTCGCTGACCTACATCGGCTTTACCAACTACGATTTCGGCTCGGACCTGCACAAGGACAACCCGGCACGCACCGCCAATTCCGTGGTGGCCACCAACGTGCTGCTGTACTCGTTCACCCACCTGCGTTTCACCCTGGTCGGCCGTTACTTTCACAACGGCGGCAACTGGGAGGACGGCAGCGAGCTGAATTTTGGCGAAGGCAACTTCCGCGCCCGCTCGGATGGCTGGGGCTACTACGCCGGTGTCGGCTACCAATTCTGATCAAGGAGTATTAGATGAACGCATTAACCCGTCTTTCGCTGGCCGTCGGCCTGGCTGTGTTGCCCCACGTGGTGCTCGCGGACACCGCGCCGATCAAGCCCAAAGTGATGCTGATCACCATGTTCGCCCCCGAGGCGCAAACCTGGATCGATCGCCTGGAACTCAAGCAGGAAGTACGCGTACCCGGCCTCTCCGCCGAATACCCGGTGATCCGCTGCAACACCCAGGACGTGTGCCTGTTGGTGACTGGCATGGGCCAGACCAACGCCGCCGCCTCGACCCTTGCCCTGGCGCTATCGCCCAAGTTCGACCTGCGCCAGAGCTATTTCCTGATCGCCGGGATTGCCGGCATCAGCCCCAAACACGGCACCATCGGCACCGCCGCCTGGGCGCACTACCTGGTGGAGTTCGGCACCCAGTGGGAGCTGGATTCGCGCGATGCGCCTAAAGACTGGCCGACCGGTTACATCGGCATCAACACCAAAGGCCCGAACGAGAAACCGCCGCTGGACTACAAGACCGAAGTGTTCGAGCTCAACCCCAAGCTGCAAGCCAAGGCATTTGCCCTGTCGCACAAAGTTGAGCTGAGCGAAAGCAAGGAATCCAGCGCCTGGCGCAAACACTACCCGGCCGCCCCGGCCAACCAGCCGCCGCAAGTCACCCAGTGTGACACCCTGGCGGGCAACACCTGGTTCTCCGGCACCCGCCTGAGCGAGCGCGCCGAAGTCTGGACCAAGCTGCTCACCGACAACAAAGGCGAGTACTGCACCACCCAGCAGGAAGACAACTCCACCTATGAAGCCCTGCTGCGCGCCAGTCGCGAAGGGTTGGTGGATATCCAGCGCCTGGCGGTGGTGCGTGCCGGGTCCGATTTCGACCGGCCGTACCCTGGCTACAGCGAAGTGGACAATTTGCTGAAATACGCCGATCAAGGCGGGTTCGTGCCGGCGTTGGAGAACCTGTATCGCACCGGCAATCCGCTGGTTCAAGCGATCCTGAAAAACTGGTCCGCCTGGGAAAAAGGCGTCCCCGAAGCCTGATACAAATCAAACTGCGGGAGCGGGCTTGCTCGCGAAAGCGGTGTTCCAGTCAACCTTTCTGTGACTGACCCACCGCATTCGCGAGCAAGCCCGCTCCCACATTTTTGACTGCGTTAAGGCTCGCGATCGTTAACTCGCCGGGTGGGCCACATTCAGCGCCTTATCCACCAACAGTTGCACCCCTTCCAGCATTCGGCAGATGCCCAGCGCGACATTACGTTGCGACCCTTCGATTTCAAACGCCATATGGTTGGCAATCTGGCTGATGGACGCCAAATCCTGGGAAGCATTGACCAGCAAGGTTTCCGTGCCCAGGTCGGCGCGCACGGTGAAAAGCCCGTCAGTGGGGTCGGGGATGGGTTTTGCGGGGTTGAGGTAGTGGTTGATCGCGCGGTAGGCCACTTCGTGCAGGGTGCTGGTATCGAAGTCGGGTTGGCCGGGTGGATTTGGGCTGTCTTTGATCATGGTGGAACTCCGTCGACAAGTGGAGCTGCCAACGCTCGCGGTCAAGCGAGTTAAGGTGGCAGCTGTACGCGGGTTGACCGACCGGTTGTCAACGAACCCGGCATACCCAAAGGTATCCCGCGCACAACTGCCGCGACACAATACCTCAGGCATAAAAAAAACGCCTGAGATAGGTACAGGGCGTAGCGTTTCGTTAACAAGGTCGGACGGTCAAATCCGGTCGCTGAATGGTCAGCGACGGCAGTGAGGTTAGTCAGCGCCCTTCCGAGCGACAACCTGAAACCCTTGTGGGAAACGTCCGAGTCAAACCCGTTCCCAAAGCCTGATGAAGATCAAACTGTGGGAGCGGGCTTGCCCGCGATGGCGGTGCGTCAGTCAGCTTATTTGTCACTGGCCCACCGCATTCGCGAGCAAGCCCGCTCCCACATTTGGAGCTCAGCACATCAGGTAAATGTGTGTACTCGGTCAAATGTGGGAGCTGGCTTGCCTGCGATGCAGACAACTCGGTACATCAGCCATAACCAGTTGATGCCATCGCAGGCAAGCCAGCTCCCACCTTTTTTCAGCGCATTAAGGCAGGAAGATGATCTTGTCCGCACTGCCCGTGTTCACTTCTTCGTAGCACTGCACGCCATCCGCCAACGCCACTTCGCGCAAGCCTGTCGGCAGCGGCAACGACCCTTCATCAAAGAAGCGTCCGAACTGCTCCAGCATCACCGCGCACTGCTCGCAGTTGTAGAGCAATGAGTTGATCCCCACCACCGAACCGCCTTTGCGATACAACGCCAGGGCCGGCAGTTGCACATGCCCATCCACCGGCGCGGCGATGATTGCGATACGGCCGAACGGGGCCAAACCGGCGACAGCCGCCGGCAACCAGAAACCGGTGGTGTCGAAGATCACATCCGCGCCGCCCTTGAACACGGCGTTGACCTGCGCGCCCAACTCTTCCGGCTGGCCCAGCGTAATCGCGTCAAACCCTTGAGCCTGCAGCACCTCAACCTGATCCGCCTTGCGCACCGCCCCCAGTACCTGCGCCCCCCGGATCTTCGCCAACGCCAACGCCGCGCTGCCCACGGCGCCATTGGCACCAATCACCAACAACCGCGAGCCTTTGGCGACACCGCTACGCTCCAGTGCATCCCACGCGGTGGTGTACGGCACACCCAGGCTGGCGGCTTGGGCAAAACTCAAGTGGCTCGGCTTATGCGCCACGCCCTTGGCCGACACGGTGAGGTATTGAGCGTGGGAGCCATCGGCGAAAAAGCCGAGGTCGCGCCCGGTGCCCCAGACCTCTTGACCGACCAGTGCCTGCGGCCCCTCGACCACAACCCCGGCAAAATCCCGGCCGGGAATCCGCGGCACCGTGGTGTAGGGAAAACGGCCGAGCACGTTTTTAACATCACTGGGGTTCAGGCCCGCAGCCTTGATCTGGACCAGTACTTCACCGGCGGCCGGCACCGGCCTGGCGACGTCAACGAAACCCAGGGCGGCGAGGTCGCCGGTGGCGGAAAATTGCAGTGCTTTCATGGCCAATATCCATCGAAGGGAAAAAGGAAATCAGGACAACCAACCGCTGACCCACTCGCGCCCCATGGGCCAGAGTTTCTCGCCGAGCAACATGCCCATCAGGCCCACCAGGGCAATGGCAGGCGGCGCGGGTGAGCGGAAGTCCAGGGCGCCGTAGATCACGCCGACAAACAGGCCGATGGCGAGGGAAATCAGGTAGTTCATGGGGGCGGCGCCTTGTAGGTTGATGCGCTCAGTGTAGTGAGCGCCTGCCTGAAGCATCGGCCAAGTGCTTCAGGATTTCGGCCAACCCCTCAACCTGCGTAGTGCGACGGCGCCACGCCGAGTTCACGCCGGAACATGTCGCTGAAGCTGCTCGGCGAATAGCCCAAAGACCGCGCAATGCCACTCACCGACTGGCCCTGGATCAGCTCCGCCACCGCCGTGGCCAGTTGCACCTGGCGGCGCCATTCGGCAAAGCCCATGCCCAGGTGGTTCTGGAACAGCCGCGCCAGGGTGCGCACACTGGCCCCGGCCGCCTCGGCGTGTTGCTCGAACGGAATCTCCAGCGACGGCGCCGCCATCACCGCCTGGCAGGCGTTGATCAAGCGACGGTCGGCGCCCACCGGCATGGCGATGCGGATCTGCGAACGACGGGCCCGCTGCAATTCCAGCAGGGCCAGGCCGACGACGGCGTCGTAGTAGGCCGTATCGCCGTTGTCGCCCTGGTCGACCAAGGTGACGATCAGCTCGCGCAACAGCCCGCCGACTTCAATCACCTGCACCTGGCTGTCCAGCGTCGCCGCCAGGGCCGGGCGCAGGTAGATATTGCGCATCTGCAGGTCCGAGACCACGCGGATGCCATGCTCCACGCCCGGCGGCAGCCACACCGCACGCTGGGGCGGCACAACCAGCGCTTCGCGAGGCGTTTCGACCCACATCACGCCGCTCATGGCGTAGAGCAACTGGCCCCAGTCGTGGCTGTGCGGTTCTACATACAACCCACGCGGGTAGGTGCGCGCCAAGGGTTGCACGGGCACGGCGTGATCACTGAGGTCGGGGGGCGCGGCCAGGGCCATGGGCTACACATCATCAAGGGTGAGCCGCCATGGTAATGACCGCCGCGCCACAATCCGAGTGAATTTTTGCTGCCCGCAACGATCACTTGCTTAGACCTTGAGAGTAGGGAGCTCTAACAATGGACGGATCAGAACCGGTGAATGGCAAGGCGCACATCGACTACACCCAGGACACATTATTCGGCCCGATGGCCAAGCATGCCGAGTGCCAAGTGAGTGTTCAGCGCACACCGGAACGCACCGTGTTGCGGGTGTTCCAGCCGCTGCCGGAGGATCTGCACGCGGCGCAAACCGTGGTGTTTGCGCTGGAGGGGCGGCGGATCAGTGCGGTGGTCAAAGCTCGTCAGCGCATGGCCGACCACAGCGTCAGGTTCGAACTCAAACCCCAATAAAAAGAGGCCGGTAACACCGGCCTCTCGCTGACACGCTTAGCCGTGAGCCGACTTGGCGCACTCACAGCCCGTTGGCGCCATACACGGCTCACCGTGGGCATGGTGCTCGGCACAGCCTTGGCAGCAATAGCCTTTACCGTCCTTCATTACCGCGTCGGCGCCCAGTACACATTTGCAGTGTGGGCAAGCACAGGTTTCATCTGGCATGGTCAGACTCCTTTTCATGGTCGTCCAAGTGCTGCGAACGCAACACCTTAAGCAATGACTCCCGGCAACGCAGCAAGGTTCAGCCCATTAATCGGCTTGACGGGTATTGCTGCGGTACATGAACACCAGCGCCAGCGCCAGACAAAGCATCGCCACGATACCGCTGCCCGACAGTTCAATCGCCGGGTTACCCAGCCAGCCGAAGTTGTCGATCAGCATGCCCATGCCCAACTGCCCGACGATCACCGCCACCGTCGCCACCGCCGTGCCGACGATGGGCACCGCGCCGACCATTACCATCATGTACACCACACCGAACAGCGCGCCGGTCAGTTGCCACTTAGGCACCTCGAGCAGGCTGACGGACTGGGCCGGCTCAAAAAAGAAGATCAACAGCGCCGTGGTGATTGCGCCCACCGCAAAGGTCAGCAGACTGCTGCGCAATACGCCCACCGCCTGGCCCAGGCGGCCGTTGATGGCCGCTTGCACACTCAGCACCGCACCGGCGGCAATCACCAGTACCAACAACAGAATCAGATTCATCGCCTTACCCTCGTGCAATCAGAACAAGTGCCGCCACAATCAGCGCCAACGCAATCCAGCGCTCACCGTTGACCCGCTTGCGCGCCGTGCCAAACCAGCCGAAATGGTCGATCAACACACTCTTGCCCACCTGGCCCGAGAGGATCGCGATCATGGTCATGGCGATACCGATGTGCGGCGTGGCCAACGTCAGCACCACCACGTACATCGGCCCCAGGAAGCCGCCGATCAACTGCCAGCGTGGCAGGTCGGTCAGCGCCGGGCCTGTCTGCGGGCCGCTGAAAAGCAACAGCAAAAACAGGATCGCCGTGCCCACGCCGAAGATGCTCAAGGTCGCCCACAAGTGGCCCACCTGTACGCCCAGCGGCCCGAGCAAACCAGCCTCCACCGACAGGCCTATGCCCGCCAGGATCACCAACGGCAACAACAGCAACCGTAAAAGGTTTTTCTTCGGCGTGGCCTGGGCCACACCTTCGATCGAACGTGCCTGCATACATCACCTGCGCTTTATAAAAACATGGCGCGCATTATCCGGTGGCCGTGCTGTGCGATAAATGGGAGCATACGGATAACACCTTTGCGCATAACGCACAGCTTGGAGGCCATGATGCAGGGCTTGAATGAATTGAGTTTCAAGGCGTTGCGCCTGTTTGTCGCCGTGCTGGATCACGGCAGCTTTTCTGAAGTCGCGCGCCGTGAAAGCCTGGCGCCCTCCTCCATTTCTCGGCAGATCCAGTTGATGGAGCAGGCACTCGGCCAACAGTTGTTGTACCGCCACACCCGCGCCGTGAGCCCTACCGAGGCCGGGCGCCTGCTCGGGCACCATGCGCGCTTGATGCTGGAACAACTGGAAACAGCCGGCCAGGCGTTGCAGGAACAGGAAAGCGAACCCAGCGGCCTGGTACGCATCAACGCGCCGATGGTGTTCGGCCAGCGTCATCTTTCGCCGTGGCTGGGCGAGCTGTGCAGGCGCTATCCCAAGTTGCAACTGGATATCCAGCAAACCGACACCTACGTCGACCCACTGCAAGACGGCACCGACCTGCTGTTTCGTATCGGCGTGCTCAACGATTCCGGCATGCAGGCCCGCATCTTCGCGCCTCAACGCTTTCGCATCGCCGCCAGCCCTGCCTACCTGGCCCGGCATGGCACACCGCGCCACCCCGACGAACTGGTTAACCACCAGTGCTTGGCCTACAAAGGCATCACCGGCCAGCAACGCTGGTTTTTCCGCCGCGACCAGGGCGACTGGACGCCCTACAGCGTCAAAGGCCCGATCACCGGCAACCACGCCGACACCCTCACCCACGCCGCCGAACAAGGCCTGGGGCTGGTGGTGTTTCCGTCCTGGCTGATCGGCGAAGGCTTGCGCGCCGGCACCTTGCAGGCGGTGCTGAGCGAGTACGACGTGGCCACGACGCTTGAGCCGCAGCAGATTGCCGCGTTATGGCCCGGCAGCCGCCGGCTGTCGCTGAAGGTGCGCACGGTGATTGATTATTTTGTCGAGTGTTTTGGCGCGGTGCCGTATTGGGACCGGTGATTCAAAACAACCACTGCCCAATCAACCACGCGTTCGCCCCGCTGATCACGGCAAACAGAAACCACGCCAACAGCCGTGTGGGCAGGCGGTTCACAAACGGCCCCATCAATTGCTTGTCACCCGTCATGCGGATCAGTGGGTACAGCGCGAACGGCAACTGCAGGCTGAGGACCACCTGGCTCAGAATCAGCAACTTGCCAATGGCATCGTCGCCCATCAGCCACACCCCCAAAAACGCCGGGATCAGTGCCAGGCCTCGGGTGATCAGGCGACGCTGCCAGCAGGGAATGCGCAGGTTGAGGTAACCCTCCATGATCACCTGCCCGGCAATCGTGCCGGTGAAGGTCGAACTTTGCCCGGAGGCGAGCAACGCGATACCAAACAGGACACTGGCAAAAGCCCCGCCCACCAGTGGGTCGAGCAGGTGGTAAGCATCCTGAATCTCGACCACGTCGGTGTGGCCAGTCTTGTAGAACGCAGCGGCGGCCAGCACCAGGATCGCCGCATTGACCAGCAAGGCCAGGGCCAGGGAGCCGATGGTGTCGATGCGTGCCAGTTTCACCGCGTCCTGTTTGCTGGCGAGGTCTTTGCCGATCAGGCGGGTTTGCACAATCGAGGTGTGCAGGTAGAGGTTATGCGGCATGACCGTGGCGCCGAGTATGCCGATGGCCAGGTACAACGGCGCCGCATCGCTGATGGCCGACAGTGACGGAGTAAAACCGCTCAGTACGTCGGGCCAGTAGGGTTTGATCAGCACCAGCTCGATGAAGAAGCACACGCCGATGGTTGCAACCAGCGCCAGCATGATCGCCTCGAGGCGCCGGAAGCCCCGGTTTTGCAGGGCAAGGATCAACAGTGTGTCGAAGGCGGTGATGACAATACCGGTGGTCAGCGACACACCCAGCAGCAAGTGAAACGCCAGGGCGCAGCCAAGCACTTCGGCAAGGTCGGTGGCGATGATCGAGATTTCCGCCAGCAGCCACTGGGTGCGTGCCGAACGTTTGCTGTAGCGCTCACGGCACAGTTGCGCCAGGTCTTTGCCGGTGGCGATGCCCAACCGCGAACACAGGCACTGCACCGCCATGCCGGCCAGGCTGGCCAACAGCACCACGAATAACAGGCTGTAGCCGTAGCGTGAACCGGCCTCGATGGCCGTGGCCCAGTTGCCGGGGTCCATGTAGCCAATGGAGATCAACAAGCCGGGGCCGGCGAACATCAGCGCCCGTTTGAAAAACGAAGCCTTGGGGTCAACGATGACGGAGCCGGCCACTTCCGGCGGGCAGAATGGGGCGGTAGCGATTTTCGGCAGGCTGAATTTCACGCGGTATCCCAGGCAAACATACAAGTCAGAGCCGCAGCTTATCAGTCCGACACGACCGTGCGCATCACCGTCTCCCGGGGCAGGTCGAAGGTGTCGACCACTTGCACCACCAGGTCCAGCTCCTGGTTCAGCGCTTCGCGTTCCATACGCTGGCGAATCATGCCGATCATCAACACCGACAAGGTGGTAATCGAGTACGCCGGGCCGGAGAACGCTCGCACACCCGTGACGAGCAACATCGCCGCCGCCAATGCCTGGCCCACCACCGGAATCGCTGAGGCGGCGCCACGGCGCACAATAAAACCGGTAAACCCCGCCAACGCCGTGCCACTCAAGGCGGTGGTGGCCGAGCGGCTGATATCGATACGGTTGAACACGCCCTGCTCTTTTTGCGCGGCGGCCTTGAGTTCGGCGTCGAAGGCTTGGCGGTCGGCACGGCTGAGTTTGTCCTTGTATTGCTCGATCAACCTCTCAGCAACCAGCGCCTCAATGTCCGCCAGTGCCACGGTTTCAACCGGTTCATCGAACCTGATCCCCAACCGCTGCGCCACATCTTCGGCGATCTGGCGGTAACTCACGCCGTGGCCACGGGCAACGTTCATAAAGCTGTCACCGCCCATGCGTTGCAACTCGATGGCCAGTTTCAGCGGTTCGCGCACACTGGCATCGATTGACGCACTGCGCTTTTGCGCCATCAACTCGGCAAGGAACTTCAACTCGTCCGGCCGCGCCTGCACCAACGCGGGGAACAGTTCTGCGTCCTCTTCGGCAAAGCGCACTTCAGTGCTGCGCTGATCGGCGCGGATCATGCCGCGCCGTTCCTGCAACAGGTCGGTGTATTGCACCACCGTTTTCAGCTGCGGCCAGTAGGCGGCATGGTCGAACGTCGCCAGGTGCACATTGGTGACCTTGGCCTTGAGCGCGGGCGTGACCTCAATTGCATAACGGCCAATGCAACGTTCGGTGTCCGGTTTCATGGCCAGCGCCCAGTCCTTGCTGGAGTGGCAATTGATCACCCGGCCCTTGAGCGGCGCCGACACTTCATCCCACGGGCTCGACGTACAGATCGCCCCGCCCATCAGCAACAAGTTGTTCAGCGGCAGTTCACGAGCCACCTCGGGGCTGGCCAGCACGCTCTTGACCAGGATGCGCGCGCCCAGCGAATGCCCGATCAGGTTGATGCGCCGTACCTCCAGCGACTCGGCGTGCAGGTAACTGGCCAGTTCAGGCAACAGGGTCTTGGCCACTTCATCGACGCGCGCCTCGACACTTTTGTAATGGTCGAGGAAATAGGCAATCGCCTTGCCCACGCCCACCGTCGCTGCGCCCAGGCCGCCACCGCCGAGCATCGAGGTGATCACATCCTTGAAGGGCGCAAACAGGTTTTCGAGAAAATGCCCCGCCGGCCAGAACAGCATCAGGTTGGTCGAGCCTTCGATGCTCGCCAGCTGCTGCTTGAAATTGCCCAGTTGCTGGCGGTTGAAGAAGGCCGAATAACCGTGAACGTAGAGATTGAGCACATCCCCCTGAGGCTCGCCGCACAGTACAAACGTGGGCTTGCGGGTGCGGTGCATTTCATCCCACTGGTGTTGCATGGGCCGGTGACTCCTGGTGACGATGGACGGCGATAGTAACAAAGCATGACGCTGGGGAAGGTGAATCCTGACCGACGTGTGCCGTTTTCAGAACGCTGACGCCGCCCTGGATTTGGCCAGGTAGCGCGCGGGCGCCTCTCCCAGGTTTCGGCGGAACACCGAGGTAAAGGCGCTGGAACTGCTGAAACCCAACCCCAACGCCACCTCGGTAATGGAGGCGCCATGACTGAGCCGCGCAGTGGCTTCAAGCAGGCAGACCTGCTGACGCCAGGCCACAAACGTCATGCCGGTGCCTTCGTGAAAATGGCGGGTGAAGGTGCGTCGGCTCATGTTCGACCAATGGGCCATCTGATCGAGGGAGATGGTCTGCGCAGGAGCCTGCAGAAAACGCTGGCAAGCCTGGGCCAGACGTGGCTCGGCAGGCAACGGCGCGCTGAGGGGCACTTCGGGCATGGCGCTTATTTCATCGATCAGCAGCGTCAATACGCAGTGCTGACGGACCGTGGTCGCCGCCGACGGCGCGATAGCCAGTGCCGCTTCCAACAGATGCCTGAGCAACGGCGACACCTCGAATACCTGACAACGATCCCGCAGCCCTGCCCGTTCGGCAGCCTGGTCATCAAGGTAGGTATTGAGCATCACCACATCGCCGCGCATGTGCATTTCATGGGGCACGCCGCCCGGCACCCAGATCGCCCGCTGCGGCGGCACCACCCAATTGCCGAGGTCGGTGAACATCCTCAACGCACCGGTGGAGGCATAGGCAAATTGCCCACGCGGGTGTGTATGCCGCGTGAACACGGTGCCAGAGGGGTATTCACGCAGGGTGACCAGCGCTTCGGGGTCGTTGTCATCAAAGGTCGGCAGCATGGCCCGATATTGTCAAAGGATGACCTGACAAAGCAAGCGGGCCATCGCCCTGCGCCCTAGCATTCACGCCTTTGAAGAAATCTGTTCAAAGGAACGTCCATGCAGAAGAAACACCTGGCGCTTGCCCTGTTGGTTACCTTGGTCTGGGGGCTGAATTTTCCCATTACCAAACTGGGCCTGCGCTCAATCGACCCCTTTGCCCTCACCGGCATCCGCTTTGCCCTGGCCGCCCTGCCGCTGGTGTTCATTATCAAGCGGCCCGTCGTCCCATTCCGCTACGTGGCCGCTTACGGCGTGATCTTCGGGCTGGGCATGTGGGGCGTGATCAACTACGGCATCCACATCGGCGTCAGCCCGGGGATCGCCTCGCTGATCATTCAACTCAGCGTGTTTTTCACGCTCGGCTGGGGCCACCTGCTGTTCAAGGAAAAAATCCGTGCTGCACAGTGGGTCGGCGCTTTTCTCGCGTTGATTGGCCTGGCGGGAATCATCGCCAGCCAGACCGGCGAGCACGCGGTACTCGGGGTTTTGTTCATTGTGTTCAGTGCCCTAGCATGGAGTATCGGCAACGTCATCATCAAGGCATCAGGGGTGAAGGAAATCTTTTCGTTCATGGTATGGGCCAGCCTGTTTCCGCCGATCCCACTGTTCCTCATGGCGTGGTGGCTGCACGGCAACGCCGCCTTCGCTCACCTGCCCGAGCGCCTTGACCTGACCGTCGTGTTGTCGATCCTGTTTCAGGTTTACCTGGCGACACACTTTGCCTACTGGGGTTGGAACTCCCTGCTCAAGGCCTACCCCGTATCGACCGTGGCGCCGCTGTCGCTGTTGATTCCGGTATTTGGAATTGCCAGTTCAGTGCTGATGCTGGACGAGCACGTATCCCTGCCCAACCTGATCGCGATCGCTGTGATTATTGCCGGCTTGGCAGTCGGGCTTTACCGCAAGCCCCCAAGGCGATGCTGATATCCGGGAACCTTGCGCAGCTCGTGCAGCGGCATTTGTTGCAGATGCTGGCGGAACAGGCGCTTATTTCCAGATAGGCCCCCTCGTGGCGAGCGGGCTTGCCCCGCGTTGGGTTGCGAAGCAGCCCCATCAAGGAAAATGCGGTGTGTCAGGCGTACCGCAGCGGCTGGCTTTGGGGCTGCTGCGCAACCCAGCGCGGGGCAAGCCCGCTCGCCACAAAGAGCGTACAGCAGCAAGTCTTCTGTCCACGTCCAACTCCTTCGTGGTCCAAGCCTTCATCCATGAATGCGCAGAAGCCCAACGCTATTGACCTACACGCATCGAATTCGAAATACCTGACCGTGGTGACAACTGATTCAGTTTGTCGAAACGGTAGTAGCCCTACAGAAAAGTCATTGAATTAAATGGTATTAATACTTTCGTAAGCGACCGGTAAGAACGGGACAACAGCCAACATCCATTGCCGGTCGCGTCAAAAATACAAGTTTCAAAATGTAAAAAAGCGCTCTAATGGCGCCCTGTTGATTGGCTTTAAAGATCCTGGAGTTCGCAATGCCCCATGAAGGCAACCTTTTACAAGCAGCCGTGGTGTTCCTGCTCGCCGCCGTGCTGACCGTGCCGTTGGCCAAGCGTCTGCAACTGGGCGCAGTGCTGGGTTATCTGTTCGCGGGGGTGATCATCGGCCCCTCTGTGCTGGGCCTGATCGGCAACCCGCAAAGCGTGGCGCAGTTCTCTGAATTGGGCGTGGTGTTGCTGCTGTTCATCATCGGTCTGGAGCTGTCGCCCAAGCGTTTATGGGTGATGCGCAAGGCGGTGTTCGGCGTTGGCCTGGCCCAAGTGTTGCTGACCGGGCTGGTGATGGCGGTGGTGGCGTTGTGGCTATTTGGCCAAGCCTGGAACAGTGCGATTGTGCTGGGCCTGGGCCTGGCGCTGTCCTCCACCGCGTTTGGGCTGCAAAGCCTGGCCGAACGCAAAGAGCTGAATCAGCCGCACGGGCGCCTGGCGTTTGCGATTCTGTTGTTCCAGGACATCGCCGCGATCCCACTGATCGCGATGGTGCCGCTGCTGGCTGGCAGTGATCACCCCACCACCGAAGCCCAGGGCTTGCAACACGTGTTGCAGATACTCGGCAGCATCGCCGTGGTGATCATCGGTGGACGCTACCTGCTGCGTCCGGTGTTTCGCATTGTCGCCAAGACCGGCCTGCGCGAAGTGTCCACCGCCACCGCGCTGCTGGTGGTGATCGGCACGGCCTGGTTGATGGAGCTGGTGGGCGTGTCGATGGCCCTCGGCGCCTTCCTCGCCGGGCTGCTGCTGGCGGACTCCGAATACCGCCACGAACTCGAAGCGCAGATCGAACCGTTCAAAGGCCTGTTGCTCGGCCTGTTTTTCATCAGTGTGGGCATGGGCGCCAACCTCAGCCTGCTGCTCAGTTCGCCGCTGGTGGTGATCGGCCTGACGCTGCTGTTGATCGGCTTGAAGCTGCCGCTGCTGTATGCGGTGGGCCGGATGGTCGGCGACCTCAATCGCGAGAGCGCGCTGCGCCTGGGCGTGGTGCTGGCCGCCGGCGGTGAGTTTGCCTTTGTGGTGTTTAAGATCGGGCGCGACCAGGGCCTGTTCGAACCGCACCTCTACGATGTGCTGGTGCTGACCATCACGCTGTCCATGGCCGTGACGCCGCTGCTGCTGTTGGTGTGCCCAAAGCTGTTCAAGCCCAAGGTCAAACCGGTGGAAGTGCCAGAGGAATACCGCGCCATCGAAAGCGATGCGCCGCGTGTGGTGATTGCCGGCATGGGCCGTATGGGCCAGATCGTAGCGCGGATTCTGCGTGCGCAAAACATCTCGTTTATCGCACTCGACACCTCGGTGGAAACCATCGAACTGACCCGCAGTTTCGGCGGTATGCCGGTGTTCTACGGCGACCCGCAGCGCTCGGAAATCCTGCACGCGGCCAAGGTCGATCAGGCCGAGTTCTTCGTGATTGCCATGGACGACCCGGAGATCAACATCAAGACCGCCGAACTGGTGCGCAACCTCTACCCGCACATGAAAATCATCGCCCGTGCACGTAACCGCCAACACGTCCACCGCCTGGTCGACCTGGACGCGTCACCGGTGCGCGAGACGTTTTACTCCAGCCTGGAAATGAGCCGACGCACCCTGGTGGGTCTCGGGTTGAGCCAGGCCCAGGCCGATGCGCGCATCACCCGTTTCAAAAATCACGACCTGCAGGTGCTCGCTGCGCAGCACGCGGTATATGACGATGCCGCCAAGGTCATGCAAACCGCCCAGGAAGCGCGTACGGAACTGGCGCGGCTGTTTGAGATGGACCGGCTTGAGGAAGAGTCCGACAAAGTGTGAGGACAGGGATGAACGATCTGGCGAGTTTTCTGACAGAATACGCCGCAATTTCGTTCATCCACTGGAGCGCTTCATGGCCACTTTCACCAAGACCGCCGTGCTGCTGGCCCTGGCGCTTACCGCCGGCGGCGTGTTCGCAGCAACCAAGCCAACTGCTACACAAACCATCTCGACGCTGGGTGGCAAGTTCACCTTCAACTTGCCCAAGGCTTACGTCGCCGACACGCTGCCGACCGGCAAGGTTGAGGACGGGACCGCCGACACCCAAGGCACGCTGTACGCCAACTCGACCACGAAAAGTGTGGTGATCGTGGCTGAAACGGTGCGCAACGACGGGGCCACAATTAAAGACAATGACCCGCAGTTTCTGGATGGCGCCGTGGCTGATTTCGTCAAGGACCAGAGCGCTGCCCTGCCTGATTTCAAGAAGCAGAACGAAAAGAAACTGACCTTCAAAGGTCTTGGCCTGCGTCAGGTCGACAGCACGGCCACCCAGGGTGGCGGCAAGACTTTGAACTCGACATTCCTGGGTGGCTCGGGCAATCACTTGCTGGTGATTCAGGCGATTTCGCGGGCGGATGATGTGAAGGGGCATGCGGAGTTGGTGAAGCAGATTACTGGGGGTAAGTAGTCTGGTTTTGCGGGTGATGGAGAGTTGATGGGGGTGCTGGGGACCGGGTACATATCCGTTGTGGGGGTGATGGCTGATAGCGGTTCCGCTCTTACAGCGGGTCACTTTTGAAAAGCGCAAAAGTAACCAAAACGCTCTTGCCCCACCACTCGGCACCTCGCCTAGGCTCGGTGTGCCCTCACGCAGGCATTACTCCGCGGGCCGCCGCGACGGGCCGTCCCTGCCCCGTCGCGGGTAAACCGGCGTCCTGCCGGTTTACCCGCTCCGTACTACCTGCGTTCGGCCAGCGTGGTTTAACGGGGCGCCTAAGATCAAGATCAAGATCTACAGCACGGCGGCCTAGTAGCCGACCTGAGTGGTTAGATCAAAAGCGGAAGCGAGGCGGCCTGACAGCCGACCTGATTCTGGAACCTGAACTCAATCAAATGTGGGAGCTGGCTTGCCTGCGATAGCATCGACTGGTTATGCCTGATACACCGAGGTGCCTGTATCGCAGGCAAGCCAGCTCCCACAGAAAAGCAAAGCGGTGCGGTGCTGGCGGCTGAACTCGGTCAAATTGTGGGAGCGGGCTTGCTCGCGAAGGCGGTGGGTCAGTGACACATGAGCTGACTGAACCACCGCATTCGCGGGCAAGCCCGCTCCCACAGTTGGATCTCTGTGCATTAGATAGATGGGTGTCGTTTGTACTCGGTCAAATGTGGGCTGGCCTGTCTGCGATGGCATCAACCCGGTGTACCTGACGGACCGAGGTGCCTGCATCGCAGGCAAGCCAGCTCCCACATAAAAGCAAAGCGGTGCGGTGGTGGCAGTTGAACTCGGTGAAATTGTGGGAGCGGGCTTGCTCGCGAAAGCGGCGGGTCAGTGACACATGAGCTGACTGAACCACCGCCTTCGCGAGCAAGCCCGCTCCCACAGTTGGATCTCTGTGCATTAGATAGATGGGTGTCGTGTGTACTCGGTCAAAGGTGGGAGCTGGCTTGCCTGCGATGGCATCCACTGGGTATGGCTGATGTACCGAGGCACCCGCATCGCGGGCAAGCCAACTCCCACAGAAAAGCCACTAGTGCAGCAACGGACAGGCACTCAACGCTACCAAACGAAAAATAACCATCGCAGCAACCCTCACCCGCCGGTTCACTTCAGGCTTTTCTCCAGCCAGGCCTTAAGGTCCTGCACTTCGGTCTCACTGACGGTATGCGGCATGCCCGGATACCCGTGAAACTCCGGCGTCAACCCAAGGCCCACCAGTACCTCGTTGGCCCGGGTCGCCGAGGCATACGGCAGTGCCTGGTCGAGAGTGCCGTGGCCGATAAAGATCGCCAATTTGCCCAATGATTCGCTGGGTTTGAGCTCAGCCTTGAGCACCGGCAATACACTGCCACTCAAGGCCGCGATGCCGCGTACCAACGCGGGCTTTCGCAAGCCCACCTCGTACGACATGATCGCGCCCTGGCTGAACCCCACCAGAAACACCCGATCGCTTTGCGTGTGGTATTTGGCAGTGGCCTTGCCCACAAAGTCTTCGATCAGCGCGGCGCTGCGTTGCAGGTCGGCGGTTTCGCCATTGTAATCCCCGTCACCCGGCGTCTTGGTAAACCAGCGATAACCCTGTGGGTCCACGGGCATCGGCGCACGTGCCGACAGGTAGGTCCAGGTGGACGGCAGCGCGTCCTTGATGCCAAACAGGTCTTCCTCGTTGCTGCCAAAACCGTGCAGGAAAATCACCAACGGCTGATTGCGCGCATCGCTCTGGGTCTGTTCCAGATAAGACAGGGGCAAATCGGTGTGAAGCGTGGAGTCGGCGTGGGCGGCGCTGGCCATCAGGGTCAGTGCCAGGGCAAACAGTTTGAGCATGGGAAAGTGACCTCAGGGTTTGCGCAACAAGTAAGTGTCCATGATCCAGCCATTTTCCAGACGCGCCGCCTTGCGCACCTGTTGGATTTGCTCAGCCACTTCGCTGACTTTGCCGCTGATGAGGATTTCGTCCGGCGTGCCCAGGTAGGCGCCCCAGTAGATGTCCATGTCCTGATCGGCCACGCTGCGGTAGGAATCTTCGGCGTCGAGCATGACCACCAAGGTGTCCGCATCACTCGCCTGCCCCGCCGCCAACCGGCGCCCGGTGGTGATCTCGATGGAGCGACCGATGCGGTTCAGCGGCACCTTGTGCTGGGCGGCCAGGGCTTGCACGCTGGTGATGCCGGGGATCACTTCGAACTCGAATACGCTGCGGCCACTGGCCAGGATCGCTTGCAGAATGCGGATGGTGCTGTCGTACAGCGCAGGGTCGCCCCAGGCCAGGAACGCGCCCACTTCACCGTCAGCCATCTGCTCATTGATCATGTGCTCGAAGGTCTGCTGCTTGTCGCGATTCAGGTCCTGCACGGCGGTGGTGTAGTCGATATCGCCGCGCACGCGCTCGGGGCAGTCGGCCTCGACGAAACGGTAGCCAGGCTCGGTGATGTAGGTTTCGCAGATCTCGCGGCGCAGGTCGATCAGCTTGTCTTTGCTCTGGCCCTTGTCCATCAGGAAAAACACGTCGGTGCGGTTCAGCGCTTTGACGGCCTGCATCGTGATGTAGTCAGGGTTGCCGGCGCCAATGCCGATGATCAGGATGCGTTTCATGGGTTGCTCTCATTGCGGGGCGTGGATTTTGCCATGTTCACGCGCTCAGGCGTGAGTTTCCAGACGCAGGCGCCACACCTTGTTAAAGCGCAGTTCGGTGGCGGACAGCGGCTCGACATCAATCAGGTAGAACATCGAGACAGGGAACTGCAACACGTACAGCATCGCGGCGCGAATCACAAACGGGTGGGTGATAGCCACTACATGCCCGGGTTGGGTTTCGAGACTTTTCATCCAGTCAGCGACGCGTACGCAAATCTGCTCCACCGACTCACCGCCGTGAGGCGCGCTGGCGCTGTTGGTCAGCCAGTCACTCAATGCATGGCTGTCGAGCTGGGCGATGGCCTGGCCTTTCCAGGCGCCGAAATCACCGTCGCGCAACGCGTCTTCGACCTGCGCGTTATCGCCGAACAAGCCGGCGGTTTGCCGGGTTCTGGCCTCGGGCCCACACACCAGTCGCGGGCTTTTCCTGAAGCGACCCGCCAGGGACAAGGCCGCGGGTTGCCACTGCATCGCTACCGATTCGTCATTGGGAAACCGCCCCTGTTTTTGCAACGGCGTTACGGCATGGCATATCAAGGTCAACCGGGTGGCCTGCATCACAATTCACTCTGTTTCGACGCGCAGTCGGCGTAGACTGGCAAAGTTGTTTCAACATGTTACAACGAACATGAAAGAGGAAGCCGGTTCAAATCCGGCGCGGTCGCGCCACTGTATTCGGCCTTTTAGCCGTAAGCCAGACCCTGTTTCAGCCCAATCGCAATCCATTTCGGGACGCGTCATCCCTGGAGGTTTTTATGGCTAACACTGCTGCAACGAATCCTGATGTGCATTTACCCACCCTGCCCTTGGGCGACATTCTGCCTTGGGCGATCTTCGGTGGCCTGTTGTTGCTGCTGGCGCTCTATTTTGTCGGCGCCGAGCAAGGCGCCACCGCGGTGTTCAAAGGCATGTATGTGCATGAGTTTGTGCACGACGGCCGCCACCTGCTGGGTTTCCCCTGCCATTAATCGATAAGCGAGACACGACATGACAGGGCATTTACTCCTGCGCGGGATGCTGGTGGGCTTGCTCGCCGGCGTGCTGGCTTTCGGCTTCGCCAAGACCTTTGGTGAACCGCAGATCGACAAGGCCATCGCCTTTGAAGACCACATGGCACAGATGCACGGCGATGCGCCGGAAGAGGCACTGGTGAGCCGCGAAGTGCAAAGCACCTTCGGCCTGTTCACCGGCGTGGTGGTGTACAGCGTGTCACTGGGCGGCCTCTTCGCCCTGGTGTTCGCTTACGCTCTGGGGCGCATCGGCAAGGTCGGCCCGCGTGGCCTGGCGGCGCTGCTGGCACTGGCGGCATTTGTGGCAATTACCCTGGTGCCAGGGCTCAAGTACCCGGCTAACCCGCCCTCGGTGGGCGACCCCGAAACCATCGCGCAGCGCACCAAGCTGTTCTTCCTGATGCTGCTGGTGTCAGTGGCGGCCGCGGTGATTGCGATCAACGCCGCGCGCAAGCTGATTGCCCGCCGTGGCGTCTGGGCTGGGGCGATCCTGGGTGTGGCGTTGTACATCGTGATTGTGTCGGTGGCCGGCAGCCTGTTCCCGGTGATCAACGAAGTGCCGGAGGCGTTTTCGGCCGTGCTGCTGTGGAAATTCCGCGTAGCGTCGCTGGGTATCCAGGTGGTGCTGTGGACCACTCTCGGCCTGGTGTTTGGCGCGGTGGCCGAGCGCAAGCTCAGCCAGCCAACAGCGCGTTTCAACCCTTGAACTGAACCCCGGGGCGGGCCAGGTACAACACCTCATAGCCCGTTCCGGGATGCGCCGCATCCAGCGCCTTGCTTGACAAGGTGATGCGCACCAGCCGCCACGCCTGCACATCCAGCGCCAGGCATACCGCAAACGTGTCACCGCTGTCAGCCAACTGCTGATTGCGCCGTTTTTCCTCGGCGACGATCCCCGCCCGATCCGCCCCCGGCACCAGCGGCCACTCCTCTCGGTACAGGCTCAACGCGTGCTGCGCGGGCCCACGCTGCACATCCAGCGGCAACCAGCTTTCGATGTGCGGACGGCCAAAGCTGTCGAGCACTTTCTGAAAACGCTCGCCGAGTAGAAAGTCGGCGGCCTGCAACGGGTCGGCCCACAGGTACACCGACGCATACACATTGCCCGGCGCCTGCCCACGCGTCTGCGCGATAAACGCCTTGAACAGCAGCCCTTGCGTGTCATCCCACAATGGTCCCAATTGCGCGGCGCGCCGGCGTATCACGTCCATGTCGTAGTCGGCAGGCAGGCGGTGTGAATACTGTTTGGCAAACATGGCAAAACTCCTGTGCAAGATGTGGAAAGAGCTTGCGCACTGGCGATGATTTCAACAAGATATGGCCGAATATAAGTGCGATAAGGATTGGATATGACTGACGCGCTCAAACCCCTCGACATCGACACCGTGCACGCCTTTGTGCTGGTGGCTGATTTCGCCAGCTTCACCCGCGCCGCCGAGGCGCTCGACACGTCCCAGGCGGCCATCAGCCTGAAGCTCAAGCGCCTGGAAGAACGCCTCGGTTATCGCCTGTTGGTACGCACGCCTCGCCATGTGCAGCTGTCGCCCCAGGGCGAGCGCTTCATCGTGGCCGCGCGTGCCCTGCTCAATGCCCATGAGCGCGCACTGGCTGACCCGGGCGCCCACGCGCCTCGGCGTTTAGTGATTGGTATCAGCGACCACGTGGCCGGGCCGGACTTGCCCACCTGGCTCAGCCGACTCGCGGCCTACGACCCGCTGGTGATTCTCGAGGTGCGCATCGCCTCGTCCCGCGACCTGGTGGCCGCGTTTGATCGCAATGAACTGGACGCGGTGATCGTGCGCAACGAAGG
The DNA here is from genome assembly GCF_022662455.1 of Pseudomonas sp. TREG-RG-20F-10-E-6-01. NCBI lineage: Bacteria > Pseudomonadati > Pseudomonadota > Gammaproteobacteria > Pseudomonadales > Pseudomonadaceae > Pseudomonas > Pseudomonas sp. TREG-RG-20F-10-E-6-01. Next base: position 382,226 of record NZ_JAKNQP010000004.1, read on the forward strand.
CGATCGCCAGGACGGCGAAGTGCTGGCCGTGGAACGCTTTGGCTGGTTCGCGGCGCCACACTGGCAACACAGCCCCGGTACACCGCTGCGCATGGCGACCATGGCCGCGCCCTGTGGCGTTCGGCACCTGGCGGTGAGGGCATTGGAGGCCGCGCGTATCGACTGGACCGAAGTGTTTGTCGGCGGTGGCGTAATGGCGGTAGGCGCGGCAGTGAGTGCCGGATTGGGGGTCGCCGCCCTCGCCCACCGCGTGGCCCCGGCCGGGGCGGTGGACGTGAGTGAGCAATACCGCCTGCCCGCATTACCCGTCAGTGAAGTGCTGCTGTATAGCCGGATCAGTGATGCGCGCTCGCGCGAAACGTTGCGCGCGTTGAGTGCAACGTTTCGTGGCGTGCTGCAGCGCTGAGTGTCAGGCGCCGGGTTGCCGAAGCGCACGGCAAAGCCGGTACCCTGGCTCGCGCTGAGCAATTGCACGATGCCGTTCTGTTTGGTCTGGTTGACGCGATAGCCGGCTTCCTGCAGCCATTCAGTCAGGCTTTTCGGGGTAACGCTGTTGATCAGGCGGCCGGGGCCAACACGGCCCCCGCCGGCGCCACCATCGGGCTGACACTGGCGACGAAATCTTCCTTGCGCAGCACCACCAGTGCGATCAACGACACCACACCGGTTGCCACGTAGAAATACCAGGGTGAAGTGATGTCGCCCGTCACCTTGATCAGCCAGGTGGAGATCAGCGGCGCGCTGCCGCCAAACACCGCGACCGGCACGTTGTACGCCACGGCAATCCCGGTGGAGCGGATGCGCGTGGGCAGCAGCTCGCTCATCAGCGCATAGGTCGAGGAGGCATACAGCCCGAACAGGATCGCCACCGCCATCAATGGCGCGAAGAACGACGCGGCAGTGGCGGTCGGTGCCGACTTGAACAGCCAGAACATCGCCAGCGTGGCCAGGGTGCCGATCACCATCAGAAACGGCTTACGTCCGTATTTATCGGTGAACGCGCCGCCAAACGGCATCACGAACGCGGCCGAGAAACTCGCGACGAACACATAGAGTAGCGTGGTGCCGCTGTCGAACTTGAGGATCTTGGCCATGTAGGTCGAGGCGAAGGTCAGCACCAGGTAAAAGATCGAGCTGTGCAAGGTGATGATGAAGAACACCAGGGCAATCGCGCGCTTCCACTGCCAGACTTCGCGCAGCGGTGCACGGGAAGTCTGCCCGGCGCGCTGCAAGGCGAGAAATTCCGGGCTGTCTTCCAGCTTGAGGCGGATGTACATGGAGATAAAACCCAACGGTGCGGCGATCAGGAACGGCACGCGCCAGGCCCATTCCTGCATCACCTCGGCGCCCAGGACCCAGGTCATGCCATTGGCCACAGCGCCGCCCAGCAGCAGGCCGAGCACGGCGGTGACCATCAGCCAGCACGTGGCAAAACCGCGTCGGCCGGGGCCGGCGTATTCGGAGATAAAGCTGGTCACTGTGCCGATCTCGCCGCCCGCCGAGAAACCCTGCACGCAGCGCACCAGAATCAGCAGCATCGGCGCAGCAATGCCAAGCGTTGCATAAGTGGGCAATAGGCCGAGCATGACGGTGGAACCGGTCATCATCACCAGCGCCATGATCAGGGTTTTGCGGCGGCCGATCTTGTCCGCCAGCGGACCGAAGAACAGCCCGCCCAGGGGCCGGATGAAAAAGCTCAGGGCAAACGCCGCGAAGCTGGCCAACAGGCTGGTGGTGGGGTCATCGGAGACGAAAAATGCCTGGCCGATGTACACGGCGAGAAAGCCGTAGACGCCGTAGTCGTACCACTCGATCAAGTGACCGGAAGTGGCACCGAGAAACGCACGGCGCCGCTTGCGGACCATGTCTTGCGCTTGATTGCCCATCAAAGGGACTCCTTGTCTGATGTTCTGTCCATGAAAAACGGGTCTAGGGAAGCGCGGCGATACTCGCTGCTTTCAGCCACTGCCGCAAGTCGGTCTTGAGGATTTTGCCGTAACTGTTCTTTGGCAATTCGCCGGGAAACAGGTACTTCCTGGGTTTCTTGAACGAGGCCATGCGCTGTAAAAACCAGGCCGTCAGCTCGGCTTCATCGAGCGGTTGCCCGCTGCGCGTCACCACAAACGCCACCACCGATTCGCCCCATTGCGCATCCGGCTCTCCCACGACGCACACCTCGAACACCTCGGGATGTTGCGCCAGCACCTCCTCGACTTCACGCGGGTACACGTTGCTGCCGCCGCTGATGATCACGTCCTTGGAACGGTCCGTGAGGGTGAGGTAACCCGCCGCGTCGAGAAAGCCGACGTCACCGGTCAACAGCCAGCCCTCGACCAGGGTCTGACGCGATGCCTCGGGGTTGCGCCAGTAGCCTTGCATCACCGTGGCACCGCGCACGGCGATTTCGCCGCGCTCGCCCGTCGGCACCGGCTGGTGCTGTGCGTCGAGAATGCGGATTTCAACGCACGATTGCGCATGGCCGACGGAGGCGGCCAGCGTGGCCCAGTCTGCGCGTTGGCGGTCGGCGATCAGCGCGCGAGGCAGCACGCTGATGGTCATCGGGCTCTCGCCCTGGCCGTAGATTTGCACCAGCCGCGGGCCGAAGGTGTCGACGGCCTCACACAGATCGGCCAGGTACATCGGGCCGCCACCGTAAACGATGGTTTTGATGCCTTCGCCGCGATAATCCTGGCGCCGCGCCTGTTCGACCATGCGCTTGACCATGGTCGGCGCCGCAAACAGTGAAACGTTGCCCAGCTCGGCCGCCAGGCCAAACAGCTCGGCGGCGTCGAAACCGTGGGAAGCCGGCACCACATGCCGCGCGCCGCAGCGCACATGAATGAAGTTGTAGAGCCCGGCGCCATGGGACATTGGCGCGGCATACAGCACGGCGTCATCGGCGCTGACCGGATCCACGTCTGTGGGGTAACACAACGACATCGCCATCAGGTTGCCGTGGGACAGCATCACGCCCTTGGAGCGCCCGGTGGTGCAGGAGGTGTAAAACAGCCAGGCAAGATCCTGGTCCTGGCGGGGCTCCGGCTGCGCCAGGGTCGGCCAGCCACGCGTCGGCGGCAGCGTGTGGCCGTCCAGTTCCTTGCAGTGCTGAGGCAAGTCGCGCGACGCCGAAAATACCCGGCCGCCGTCGGTAAAGATCAGGCGCGCCTGGGCGTTATCGGCGATCCACGCCGCCTCAGCCGGGTGCAATTTGGCGTTGATCGGCACAGCCACTGCGCCCAGCCACCAGATGGCGTAGAGCACTTCCAGGTAGTCGCAGCTGTTCTTCATCAGCACGGCGACCGCGTCACCGGCGACCACGCCGTGCTGGTCCACCAAGTGCGCGGCGCGCTGGCGAACATGCGCAGCAAAGGTGGCGTAGTCGGCCACTTGCCGCGTGCCTTCGAACAATGCCGGTCGCTGCGGGTCGCGGCGCTGGGTGTCGTGCAACCAGTTGGCAATGTTCATGGGTCAGTACCGGCGCGCGTGCAGGACCGAGGCGTAGTTGGCCACTGCCATGCCGCCCATGTTGAACACCAGGCCAAACTCCGGGTTGGGCACCGCCAGGCCAATCGGTTCGCCGGTCAATTGGCGGAACGCCAAGGCGTGCATCGACACGCCGGTGGCACCCACCGGATGCCCCTTGGCCTTGAGCCCACCCGAGAGATTCACCGGCAGCCGCCCGCCGGCGCGCACCACGCCACTGTCGAGCACGCGATGGCCCTCGCCCTTGGGCGCCAGGCCCATGGCTTCGTAGATCAGCAGTTCGGCGATGGTGAAGCAGTCGTGCACCTCGGCGAAACTCAGGTCGGCCAGGGTGATATTCGCCCCGCGCAGCGCCGAGTGGATGGCCCGTTGCGGGCCTTCAAACGCCAGGATGTCGCGCTGGGCAATGGGCAAGCAGTCGTTGACCTGGGTCATCGCACGAATCTGCACGTCTCGACGAAACGCGCGCGCTCGCTTGGGTGAGGCCAGGATGATCGCGGCGGCGCCGTCGCTGATCAACGAGCAATCGGTCAGGCGCAGTGACTCGGCCACAAACGGGTTGCTCTTGGACACGTTGTTGCAGTGTTCGAAATCCATCACCCGGTGCATTTGCGCCAGCGGGTTGGCCATGGCATTGGTGTGGTTCTTGGTGGCGATGGCGGCCATCGAGCCCAGCGGGCAGTGGTAGCGCTCGGTGTATTGGCGCGCCGCACGGCCGAACAGCTGCGGGAAACTCAAGCCGGCTTCGGCCGGGTCGTTCTGATAACCGGCGCCGGCCAGGGCCTGAGTGACCTCGGCGGTGGACGTGTGGGTCATCTTCTCGGCGCCGACCACCAGCACCAGGTCGGCGCTGCCGGAGAGGATCGCGTTGACCCCGGCCTGAATCGCCGCCGAGCCGGACGCACAGGCGTTTTCACACCGCGTGGCGGGTTTGAAGCGCAGGCCCGGGTCGGCCTGCAACAGCAAGGAGCTGGCAAACCCGTCAGGCACCAACCCCGAGTTGAAGTGCCCCAGGAACAACGCATCGATTTGCGACGCATCAATGGCCGCATCGGCCAGGGCTTCGCGGGTAACCTGCACGATCAGGTCTTCAAGGGTGGTGCCTTCCAGGCGACCAAAACGCGAATGACCGGCGGCAACAATGGAGACGCAATCAGCTGGCATAATCAATTTCTTCTATTTTTGATGCGGACATTTACCTACAATGACGCACCGCTGAGCGCTCGCCAATTCGTGTAACTACTTACATGGATAAGTAGCCCGGTGAGAAAAGCAACGAGGCAGGATGCCCAATGAACGCGTTTACCCAGCAACTTCAAGATATCGAACGCCTGGCGTTCCAGCTCTCCCCCGCCCCGCAACTGGTCACGCGCAACCGCGTGATGGTCGATTGCAATGAGGCCTTCCTGCAGTTGTTCGGCTATTCGCGCGACGAATTGGTCAACCAACTGACCCTGCTGATCTACCCGTCCCAGGCCGATTATCACGCCATCGGCAAGCGTAGCCACGACTGGCTGCTGGAGAGCGAGAACGGCTTCTACTCCGATGAACGCTTCATGCAGCACAAAAGCGGCGAGGTGTTCTGGGCCAAGTCCCACGGCTACACCCTCACGCCCAGAGACCCGTTCAAGCTGATGATCTGGCACTTCGAGCGCCTGGACCGCACGCACCAGGGTACCGGCGACCTGACGCCACGGGAGCGGGAAATCGCCATGCACATCGTCAACGGTCTTAAATCCAAGGAGATCGCCCAGCGCCTGGCGATCTCTCACCGTACGGTGGAAGTGCACAGGGCACGGCTGATGAAGAAACTTGAGGTGAAAAACATCGTGGAGCTGGTGTCAAAAATGATTTTCGTCGGCGGGCGCGCCTGGTTATAGCCAACCATTACAAACCCCGGTCCTACGCTAGCTACGCTGAAAGTGCTCAAAAGGAGCTTTCCCACGCAGTTACGTTTAAAGGACTAATGATATGGCGCACTCCGATCGTTCTTCGCCCGCTACCCAACCTCGCAAGACTCCGTCGCCCTCGCCGCCCAGCGCGTCGGCGTGGTGATCCTCGGCGCCGACGTCGGCCTGAGCGTATGGAGCGCCGCCCACCGGTATTTGAAGGGCGTTGACGGAATTTTCATATTTGGCTGTCTATGATGCGCCCCTTCGTTGGGGAGTAACCGGCTTCTGACCCGCTCAGAAGCGTTCGTATCAACATATTCGGCAACCTGCCGTGGTACGAACACCGTTGAGGTTGGTGAGACCAGCGACACATCCATGCCTAAAGTCGGGCGTGTGGTTGTGTCGTTGACTCATACAGCCCGACTGGAAGCCTCACCGTGAACCCCATTTCCCTGATTTTTCTCGCCCTGGCCATGTCCACGGACGCCTTCGCGGCGGCCATCGGCAAAGGCTCCAGCCTGCACAAACCGCGTCTGATCGAAGCACTGCGCGCCGGCCTGATTTTTGGTGTGATCGAAGCCATTACGCCGATGATCGGCTGGGCCATCGGCCATGCAGCCACGCGTTGGGTGGAGGACTGGGATCACTGGATCGCCTTTACCCTGCTGGTCGCACTGGGCTTGCACATGATCTACAACGGGCTCAAGGCGGACGATGAGGAGGCGGAAAAGCCGACCCAGCATTCCTTCATGATCCTGGCCATTACCGCCTTTGCGACCAGCATTGATGCGATGGCCGTCGGCGTGGGCCTGGCCTTTATCGATGTGAATATTCTGGTGGCGTCGGCAGCCATCGGCCTGGCGACCATGACCATGGTAACCATCGGCATGATGCTCGGTCGGGTGCTGGGCACGGTGGTGGGCAAGCGCGCCGAAATGGTCGGCGGCGTGGTGTTGATGCTGGTGGGTGCGACGATTCTCTACGAGCACTTGTCGGCTTAACGGCCTGCACTGAACAAATGTGGGAGCGGGCTTGCCCGCGAAGGCGATGGATCAGTCGATGACTCTGTTGACTGTCAATGCGCTTTCGCGAGCAAGCCCGCTCCCACCGTAGGTCTGCCGCGTTTCAAGCCGCGTGACTTTCCTTCTTCAAGCTCTCCATATCAATCACGAAGCGATACTTCACATCGCCCTTGAGCATCCGCTCGTACGCCTCGTTGATGCCCTGGATGTCGATCATCTCGATGTCCGAGACAATCTTGTGCTTGGCGCAGAAGTCCAGCATGTCCTGGGTTTCCTGGATGCCACCAATCAACGAACCGGCCAGGCTGCGGCGTTTGAAGATCAGGTTGAACACCGTCGGCGACGGATGCGGGCTGTCGGGTGCGCCGACCAGCGTCATGGTGCCATCGCGCTTGAGCAGATTGAGAAACGCATCGAGGTCGTGCGGCGCGGCAACGGTGTTGAGGATGAAGTCCAGGCTGTTGACGACCTTGGCCATCTCGTCCGGGTTCTTTGACACCACCACTTGGTCGGCCCCCAGGCGCAGGCCGTCTTCGCGCTTGTTCGGCGAGGTGGTGAACAGCGTGACATGCGCGCCCATGGCATGCGCGATCTTCACCGCCATATGCCCTAGCCCGCCGAGGCCGACGACCCCGACTTTTTTGCCGGGCCCCACCTTCCAGTGGTGCAGCGGCGAGTAAGTGGTAATGCCCGCGCACAGCAGCGGCGCCACGGCCGCCAGGTTCGAATCGTGGGAGATGCGCAGCACGAACTTCTCCTTGACCACGATATTGTCCGAGTAGCCGCCAAAGGTGTTTTCGCCGCCGAACACCGGGCCATTGTAGGTGCCGGTAAAGCCGTTCTCGCAGTATTGCTCCTCGCCCTCGGCGCAGGATGCGCAGTGCTGGCAACTGTCGACCATACAACCGACACCGGCCAGGTCACCGACCTTGAATTTTTTCACGTTGGCACCGACGGCCGTGACGCGGCCGACGATTTCATGGCCGGGCACCGACGGGTACAAGGTGTTGTGCCATTCGTTACGCGCGGTGTGCAGGTCGGAGTGGCACACGCCGCAATAGAGAATATCGATCTGGACGTCGTCCGACCCCGGCGCGCGGCGCTCGAAGGTAAAAGGCTTGAGTGCATCCTTGGAATCCCGAGCGGCGTAGCTGTAAGTCTTGGCCATTTGGTTCACCTGTTGAACTGACGGTAGAGGTCAGTGGACCAATGCAGACGCGCAAGCGTTCAACCGAGCACATCCGTACAAGCCCCTGGGCCGGTTTAACGCGATAGTGAGACTGAGCTTTTGCCCCCTGACCCCAAGGAGTTTTCCATGAGCACATTCGTTGCCAAAGACGGTACCCAGATTTATTTCAAGGATTGGGGCAGCGGTAAGCCCGTGCTGTTCAGCCACGGTTGGCCACTGGATGCCGACATGTGGGAATACCAGATGGAATACCTGAGCAGCCGTGGCTTTCGCACCATCGCCTTCGACCGCCGGGGTTTTGGCCGCTCGGACCAACCGTGGACCGGTAACGACTACGACACTTTCGCCGACGATATCGCCCAACTGATCGAACACCTGGACCTCAAGGAGGTGACCCTGGTGGGCTTCTCGATGGGCGGCGGCGATGTGGCCCGCTACATCGCTCGCCACGGCAACTCGCGTTTGGCCGGCCTCGTGCTGCTGGGCGCCGTCACGCCGATCTTCGGCCAAAAACCGGATTACCCGCAGGGCGTGCCTACCGCGGTGTTTGATGGCATCAAGGCCGGGCTGCTGAAGGATCGCGCGCAATTTATCAGCGACTTCAACGCCTCGTTCTATGGCATCAACAAGGGCCAGAAAGTCTCCCAGGGCGTGCTGACGCAGACCTTGCAGGTCGCGTTGCTGGCGTCGCTTAAATCGACCGTGGATTGTGTCACCGTGTTCTCCGAGACCGACTTCCGCCCGGACATGGCCAAGATCGAGGTGCCAACCCTGGTGATCCACGGTGACGGCGACCAGGTCGTACCGTTCGAAACCACCGGTAAAGTCGCGGCCGAGATGATCAAGGGCGCACAGCTGAAGGTGTACAAGGATGCGCCGCACGGTTTTGCCGCCACCCACACCCAGCAGCTGAATGAAGACTTGTTGGCGTTCCTCAATCGCTGAAGCGAGTGAATCACCCTCTCCTTATTTTGCCGGGCTTGTCCGGCTTTTTTTTTCGACAGGCGCTGACCCTGGGTATGATGCGGCTGAACCGGCGACTGCCCGACGCGGTCCCAACTCATACGCTCATCGTTGCAGGTAATCGCACATGTCACTGCCAAAAGAAATGACCCTGATCGAAATCACCGCCCCTGGCGGCCCCGAGGTCCTGCAACCGCGCCGGGCCGATGTGCCGGTGGCAGGTCCCGGTGAAATCCTGATTCGCGTGCACGCGGCCGGCGTCAACCGCCCGGATGCGTTGCAGCGCGCCGGCAAGTACCCAATGAAACCTGGCATGAGCCCCATTCCAGGCTTGGAAGTGGCGGGTGAAGTGGTTGCATTGGGCGAGGGTGTCAGCGAGTACGCGCTGGGTGACAAGGTGTGTGCCCTGACCAACGGCGGTGGGTATGCACAATTTTGCGCGGTGCCTGCCAGCCAGGCCTTGCCGATTCCGGATGGCATGGACTGGATTCAAGCCGCCGCCGTGCCGGAAACCTTCTTCACCGTCTGGGCCAACCTGTTTGGCCTGGGTGATGCTCATACCGGCCAGAGCGTGCTGATCCACGGCGGCACCAGCGGCATCGGTACCACCGCGTTGATGCTGTGCCGCGAATACGGTATCCAGGCGTTCGCCACCGCCGGCAGCGCCGACAAATGTGCGGCGATCGCCAAGCTGGGCGCCGAGCCGATCAACTACCGCGAGCAGGACTTCGCCGAGGTCATCGCGCAGAAGACCGACAACAAGGGCGTGAATGTGATCCTCGACATCATGGGCGCCTCGTACCTGAACAATAACCTCAAGTCCCTGGCCATGGACGGGCACCTGGTGATGCTGGGCTTCCTCGGCGGCGGCAAGGCCAATGACGTCGACCTGCTGACCATCCTCGGCAAGCGCGCCGTGATCACCGGCTCCTTGCTGCGCGCACGCACCAAGGACGAAAAGGCTGCCATTGCCGAACAGCTGCGCGAATACGTGTGGCCGGTACTGTCCGCCGGACGCTGCCTGCCGATGATCGACAAGGTGTACGAATACACCGACGCCGCCCAGGCCCATGCGCGGATGGAAGGCGGCGATCACATTGGCAAGATTGTGTTGCGCGTGGAATGACGCTCATCCGCCCTGCTGAAGACCAGCGGTGGCAGTTGTAGAGCTCCAGCGAGGCTGCAATGGCGGCGGCACGGTCAACATGTTGTTGCCTGCCCCACCGCCTTCGCCGCCGCGCCACTGCTCGACGGCCCCGACAACAGATCTGCGCCGGGGCATCGACTAGTTACTCGGCGAACGCCGGGTAATCGGTGTAGCCCTCTTCCGAGCCGCCGTACATGCCCTGCGCCCGCAACGGGTTCAGCGGCCAGCCGTTGAACAGTCGCTGCGGCAGGTCCGGGTTGGCAATGAACGGACGGCCGAAGGCAATCAAGTCTGCCAGCCCCGCCTCCACCAGTTTTGCCCCACGCTCAGCGGTATAGCGACCGGCGTAGATGATGCGCCCGCTGAACGTGCTGCGCACCGCCTGACGGAAGGTTTCGGGCAGGTCGGGAGCGTTGTCCCAGTCAGCCTCGGCGATAGACACATAGGCAATGCCCGATGCCTCGAGCACCTTGATCGCTTCAATGTAGGTGTGATGCGGATCTTCCTCGACCAGGCCGATGTACACGCGGTCCTGATCCGTGCCGCTGAACAGCGGAGAAAAACGCACACCCAGGCGCTGCGGGCCGACCACGGCGGTCACGGCCTCGACGATCTCGCGTAGAAAGCGCAGGCGGTTGTGCAGCGAGCCGCCGTATTCGTCATCACGCTGGTTGGCGTGGGCGGAGATGAACTGGTTGACCAGGTAACCATTGGCGGCGTGGATTTCCACCCCGTCAAAACCGGCATCCAATGCATTGCGCGCCGCCTGTGCGTAGTGCCCTACCAGTTCTTCAATTTCCAGCCTGCTCAACGCACGCGGCACGGGCGGCTGCATCAGCTCGCCGACGCCAGGCCCGGTTTCGATAAAGGCTTTTGCCTGCTCCGCCGCAATGGCCGACGGCGCGACCGGTGCGGCGCCCTCCGGTTGCAGCGCGTTATGGGACACGCGCCCCACATGCCACAGCTGGGCGAAGATCACGCCACCTTCGGCATGCACGGCGTCGGTGACTTTGCGCCAGCCGTCGATCTGCGCCGGGCTGTAGATACCCGGCGTCCAGGCGTAACCCTGGCCGCGCGGTTCGATCTGCGTGCCTTCGCTGACCATGAAACCGGCCGTGGCGCGCTGGCGGTAATACTCGGCCATCAGGTCGGTGGCGATATCGCCGGGTTGCGCGCTGCGTTGACGCGTCAGAGGCGGCAAGACAACACGGTTATTGAGCGTGTGATGGCCCAGTTTTACTGGGGTATTTAAATGATGAGTCATGTGAAATTTCCAAATTCAGGGCGAGCAAAAGCATTGGCGGCTCCAAGGAGCCGCCAATCAATAACGTGTGTGATTAATTCAGGCGGTGAGTGTGAGCAGGGCCTTGGCCACAGCACTGGAACTGGCAGGATTCTGCCCGGTCACCAGCAAGCCGTCTTCGAGCACGAAGGACTGCCAATCAGCGCCCTTTTCATAGTGGCCGCCGAGCGCCTTGAAATCATCTTCAATCAGGAACGGCACCACATCGGTCAGGCCAACCGCAGCTTCTTCAGCATTGGAGAAGCCGGTAACACGACGGCCCTTGACCAGCGGCTCGCCATTCACGGCCTTGACATGACGCAGAGCGCCCGGCGCATGGCAGACAAAACCAATCGGCTTGCCGGCACGCTCAAAGGCCTCGATCAGTGCGATCGACGTTTGCGATTCGGCCAAGTCCCACAGCGGGCCATGGCCGCCTGGGTAGAACACGGTGTCGAAGTCGTTGGCGTTGACCGTGTCCAGCTTGACGGTGCTGGCCAGGGCCTGTTGGGCCGCCGGGTCGCCAGCAAAGCGACGGGTTTGCTCGGTCTGTGCATCCGGCTGATCGCTGACCGGGTCCAGCGGTGGCTGGCCGCCGGCCGGGGATGCCAGCACCAGTTCGGCACCCGCGTCTTTGAAGGTGTAATAGGGCGCCGCAAATTCTTCGAGCCAGAAGCCGGTTTTACGACCGGTATTGCCAAGCTGGTCGTGAGAGGTCAGTACCATTAATACTTTCATTTTCCAGTGCCTCGATCGATGGTTTCAGTAGGTGTATGCATCAGCAGTTCAGGGCAACCCAATAACTGTCGGGTCAGCAGCAGCGCCTCGTCAAAAGGCGCGGATGTTCGGGTGATCTTGCTCATGACGCTGGTCCCCAACCACAGCGCGTACAAGCGCCGAGCCAGGCTTTCGGGGTGTTGCTGAACCGCCAGCGAGCCATCCTGGATGCCGTGCTGCAAGGCCTCGGCCAGCAAGGCGATGGTGCGTGTGGTGCCGCGTTGCAGGGACAAACGCATTGGCTCTGAAAGGTCTGACACCTCGGCACCGAGTTTGACGGCAAGGCATTTGCCCGCGTCGGTGCAGCCGGTCTGGTTGTCGATCCAGGTGTGCCAATAGCGCATCAACCTGGCGGCCCAGGGCAGCCCGGGTTGCTGGAACAGTTGCTCCATGCCTTTGAGGTATTGGTCGAAATAGGTGTCGAGCAAGACCACGCCGAATGCATCTTTGGAATGGAAGTAGTGATAAAACGACCCTTTGGGTACATCGGCGGCTTGAAGTATTTCGTTCAACCCCACGGCAGAAAATCCTTTGCGGCTCACAATCAATTGCGCCGTATCCAGAATGGTCTGCCTCGTACTGTTAGTCGCGTTAGTCATCATTCATCCCGTCCCGATTAGACCAGTCGTCTAGTTCGTTGAGGGGATGTTAGGCGTCGAGAAAAACTTCAACAATGTCATATCCGCAAGGATTTCGGACATGGCACAAAGTCGGTTGCCGTTTGCCTGGTACCCGCCGACAATCCCCTCTCCCACGCCCCTTGGAGAATGACGATGCACAGCGTTGCGCTGATGGTTTACCCGAATTTCCAGTCCCTGAGCCTCAGCCTGGGTTCGGTGTTCGAGTGCGCGAACCTGCTGCGCGGTGAACCGGCTTATGAGTTTCATCTGGTCTCGGAGAGCGGCGGCGCCGTCATGACCTCCCAGGGTTTTTCGGTGAATACCAGCCCGATTCGGCCACAGGGTTATGACACGCTGATCGTCAGCGGCTACCTGGAATTTCGCCTGCCCGAGGCCAACCTGCTGGAAGTGGTCAAAGCCGCCTCTGCGCAGTCGCGGCGCGTGGCCTCGCTGTGCATGGGCATTTTCGTGCTGGCCGAAGCCGGTTTGCTCGAAGGCAAGCGCACCACCACCCACTGGATTCACGCGCCGGCATTTCGCAAGCGCTACCCGGATATTCAACTCGAAGAAGACAAACTGTTCGTGGTTGACGGTCAGGTCTGGACTGGCGCCGGCATGAGCGCCGGGGTGGACCTGGCGTTGGCCATGGTGGAAGCCGACCTGGGCAGCGACCTCGCCCGACGCATCGCCCGCAAGCTGGTGATTGCCCAGCGCCGCGGCAGTGAGCAATCGCAATTGTCGGCGTTACTGGAACTGGACCCCAAGTCCGACCGCGTGCAACTGGCCCTGGCCTATGCCCGCGAAAACCTGACCCACGACCTGTCGGTGGAAGCCCTGGCCGAGGTGGCTCGGCTGAGCCCGCGCCAATTCAGCCGGGTGTTCCGCGAAGAAACCGGGCAGACGCCGGCCAAGGCCATCGAGTCGCTGCGGGTGGAAGCTGCCCGGGCGATGATGGAAACCAGCCGTCACCCGGTCGAAGTGGTGGCCCGCGAAACCGGCTTCGGTGACCGCGAGCGCATGCGCCAGGCATTTCTGCGCGCGTTCGGGCAACCGCCGCAGGCGATGCAGCAAGTGTTGTTCAACGCGGGAGCCTAGCGGCAGTGTTAAGGGTTTTGGCTGTTGGGTTGTTTACCCGTACCCAGGCCAAGGCGGGTCACCGTGCCCTTCGGATATTCAGGCAAAAAGCGCTGCGAATAGAGTAGATGCCATGGCCTTGGGCCTGTGCCATTCAGGGCGAAACCGGCCGACGAGTCCAAGTGCGGCCGTGCCCGGCTAAGTCCAACATCGTGTTTAGTGCAGCGCGGCCCGCGTAATCAAATAACTGACCAACTGCGGATCGTCATCCAGCTCAAGCATCTGCACCGGGCGCGGCAGGTCATCGAGCACCGCGCGCCAGAACGCCTGGGACACTTCATCCTGATCGTAGAACCGCACCAGCCAATTGGTCTCGCCACTGCGCAGCACTTGGGTGGCGATAGCGCGGCCAATGCCTTTGCGGCGATAGCGCTTGAGGATGAACAGGTCGGCCAGTTCCAGTGCGTCGATGCCCGGCAGCTCGCTGCCTTCGATCAGCAGGAAGCCGGCGATGTAGCCATCCACCAGCAGCAGGTTGGCGCTCCATTGCGGGTCTTGCCAGTAGCGGGTCAGGTGCTCGTCATGGATATAGAAACGGCCATCCGACTCCACATCTTCCTGCTCCCAGTCTGACGACTCATAGGCATAGTACTGGTAAAGATTACGGATCAGCTCAGACGCATCGGGGCCGGTCTGGATCAATTCGACGGTGGTTTCAGGCATTGGGCTCTCGGTGAAAATACGCAAAACCCCATTGTTCACAAAAGTGATACACACGCCAATACATTGCATAACCTTTCTGTTTGCTGAACCGATTGCGGATTTGCTACTCCGCGTCCAATATCCTGAAACATTTAGAATAAACTTCGCCTACTGCTTCTTCTAAAGCCCCTTTTTTCAAGGACACGTATTGTGACAAACGTCTGTTCCGCCGGCCTGGATGTGGGCTTTGCCTCTCTGGACTACCTGCAGATCTTCATCCTGGGCGTCATCCAGGGCATTACCGAGCTGTTGCCGGTGTCGTCCACAGCCCACATGCGAGTGGTGCCCGCCCTGCTCGGCTGGCAAGACCCGGGTTCGGCGTTTTCCGCGGCCATGCAGTTGGCGGCGCTGGCGGCGGTGGTCAGTTACTTCTGGCGTGACGTGCGCCAGGTGACCACCGGCAGCATCAGTGCGGTGCGCCGGGGCGACTACAACGACCGGTGGTTCAAACTGGCCGTGGCGATTGTGTTGGCCACTATCCCGATTGGGATTGCCGGCCTGGCGCTGTCTTCGACCCTGAATACCTGCAACTCGCCGTTACGCGGCCTGATGGTGATCGGGATTGCCTGCGTGGTGATGGCGGTATTGCTGGCAGTGGCCGAAGTGCGCGCGCGCCACACCCGTGAGATGAGCGAAATGCGCCTGCGCGATGCGCTGATTGTCGGTATCGCGCAGATTGGCGCGCTGATTCCTGGGGTGTCGCGCTCCGGTTCGACACTCACCGCCGCGCTGTTCCTGAACTTCAAGCGTGAAGAAGCTGCGCGCTTTTCCTTCCTGCTGGGCCTGCCGGCCATCGCCCTCGCCGGTTTGAAAGAACTGTGGGTGCTGCTGCACGCCGACATGCCCGCCCACGCCTGGTCGCACTTGATCTTCGGGCTGGTGGTCGCCAGCGTCTCGGCGTTCTTTGCCATCTGGGGCCTGATGAAGTTCCTGGAGCGGTTCTCCACCTGGCCGTTCGTGATCTACCGCGCGCTGCTGGGGATTTTCCTGATCGTGGCGGTGAGCACCGGCTTTTTGAGTTAAACCGTGCGGAGCTAAGCCCCAGGCTGGCGGTCGGCCCAAAAGTAACCAAAAGGCTCTTGCCCCACCACTTGGCACCTCGCTTGGGCTCGGTGTGCCCTCACGCAGGCTTTGGAGCGTGGGGCGCCTAAGATCAAAATCAAAAGCAAAAGCACGGCGGCCTAGTAGCCGACCTGAGTGGTTAGATCAAAAGCGCGGCCGAGGCGGCCTGACAGCCGACCTGATTCTGGAAGCTGAACTCAATCAAATGTGGGAGCTGGCTTGCCTGCGATAGCATCGACTGGTTATGCCTGATACACCGAGGTGTCTGCATCGCAGGCAAGCCAGCTCCCACAGAAAAGCAAAGCAGTGCGGTGGTGGCGGGCTGCACTCGGTCAAATTGTAGGAGCGGGCTTGCTCGCGAAGGCGGTGGGTCAGTCAACTAATGTGTAGCTGACACACAGCATTCGCGGGCAAGCCCGCTCCCACATTTGGATCTCTGTGCATCAGGTTGATGTGGTGTTGTTCTGCTTTTGATCTGCTTTTGCTTCTACCACTCAGGTCGGCTTTCAGGCCGCCGTGCTTTTGCTTTTGATCTTGCTTGTGATCTGACAGGCCCCGTCAACCACGCTGGCCGAACGCAGGCTTGAATCCGTGGGTAACCCGGCAGGACGCCGGGTTAGCCGCGTTGGGCCATGGATGGCCCGTCGCGGCGGCCCACGGATTCAAGCCGGAGTGAGGGCACACCGAGCCTAGGCGAGGTGCCGAGTGGTGGGGCAAAGACCTTTTGGTTACTTTTGGGGCGTTTGCCAAAAGTGACCCGCTGTAAGAGCGGAACCGCCAGCCGCCGTGACCGCAGCAACGGATATGTACTCACCCCCCCAAAAAAAAGTCAGTCCAAATCACTCGCATCATGCCGCTCACGCAACTGCTCCGAAACCTCCCCAGAAACCCGATTCACCCTGCGCCCCCGCTGCACCGCCGGCCGCGCCTCAATCGCGTTCGCCCAACGCAGCACATGCTTGTACTCATGCACCGACAAAAACTCCGCCGAAGCCCCATACAACCGGCCTTTGACCAACCCGCCATACCAAGGCCAGATCGCAATATCCGCAATGGTGTACTCATCCCCGGCAATGTACTCACTCACCGCCAACCGCTGATCCAGCACATCCAGCTGGCGTTTGGTCTCCATGGCAAACCGATTGATCGGGTACTCCATCTTGCTCGGCGCATACGCATAAAAATGCCCAAACCCGCCGCCCAGGTACGGCGCACTGCCCATCTGCCAGAACAACCACGACAAACACTCCGCACGCGCCGCCGGCTCAGTGGGAAAGAACGCCCCAAACTTCTGCGCCAGGTACTGCAAAATCGCCCCCGATTCGAACACCCGAATCGGCGTATCCCCACTGCGGTCCAGCAACGCCGGGATCTTCGAGTTCGGGTTCACCGCCACAAACCCGCTGCCAAACTGATCACCGTCACCGATCTTGATCAGCCAGGCGTCGTATTCCGCGCCGGCGTGCCCCAGGGCCAACAGCTCTTCCAGCAGGATCGTGACCTTCTGGCCATTGGGTGTGGCCAGCGAATACAGCTGCAACGGGTGCTTGCCAACCGGCAATTCCTGCTCGTGAGTCGCACCGGCGATAGGCCGGTTGATACTGGCAAAGGTGCCGCCGCTTTCAGTGTCCCAGGTCCAGACTTTCGGGGGTACGTACTCGGTCATGCTCACTTCTCCTTAGTTTCATCAGGGGTCGACGCAGCCAATTGAGCCACGTTCCATCCGCCGCCCAGCGCCTTGATCAGGCCCACATTGGCGCTCAATTGCTGAGTTTGCAATTGCAACACGCTGCGCTTGGCTTCCAGCGCCGCCACTTGCGCAGTCACCACATCCAGGTATGCCACGGCGCCCTGGCGATAACGTGAGGTGGACAGGTCTTCGGCGTATTGCGCCGCAGCCGCCGCATCACGCTGATCATCCAGGGCCGTGCCCAGGCCGGCGATTTGCGACAGGTTGTCCTCCACCTGCTCGAACGCACCCAACACCACGCCACGGTATTTGGCCGCCGCTTCATCGGTGGCGGCCTTGGCGATGTCCACCTGGGCCTGACGCGCGCCGCCGTCAAACAGGGTGCCCACCAGTGATGGGCCGATGGCCCAGAACAGGTTGGGCGCGCTGAGCAAGCGGGCAAACTCGTCACTCTGATAACCGCCTTGGGCGCTCAGCGTGATCTGCGGGAACCACGCCGCCTTGGCGACGCCAATCCGCGCATTGGCCGCAGCAATACGACGCTCGGCAGCCGCAATATCCGGCCGACGCTGCAACAGGCTGGAAGGCACGCCGGTCGGCACATTAGGCAAGGCAATCGGCGCCACGTTCACGGCGACGCTATAAGTGGAAGCCGACTCACCGAGCATCGCCGCTATCGAATGCTCCAGCAGCGCCCGTTGCACCTGACTCTGGCTGAGCTGTGATTTAACCGTCGACAACTGCGTACGCGCCCGCGCCACGTCCAGGCCGGAGACGATACCGCCGCCATGCAAACCTTCGGTCAGGCCAAGGGCCTTGGCGTAAGCGTCGCGCGTCTGCTCCAGCAACTGGTTCTGCCAATCGATACCGCGCAGGCGGATATAGCTGTCGGCCAGTTGCGCCTGCAGGCTCAGGCGTACCGACGCCAGGTCTGCCCTGGCCGCATCCGAGTCGCTGGTGCCGGCGGCCACGGTGTCGCGCACGCGGCCCCACAGGTCGACTTCATAGTCGACTTCCAGGCCCAGGGTCGCGGAGTTGTAGACATCCGGTGAAGTGGCCGAGCGCAACGGCTTGGTGTCTGACTGGCGAATGCGCTGGCCGTTGCCAATGGCCGAGATCTTCGGGAACAGCCCCGAACGGTCCTGGGCCAGGAACCCTTGAGATTGCTGGTAATGCGCGAGCGCCGCGCTCAGGTCGGCGTTATTTTTCAACAACTGCTGCTGCATCGCATCCAGCTGCGGGTCGTTGTAGACGCGCCACCAGCCATCCCGGTTGGCCTGATCGTTCGGCGTGCCGACCGTCCAGGGCCCTTGGGTGTGAAACTGCGCGGCCATCGGTGTGTGCGGCACGTTCAGCGGTGGCGCCAACGAGCAGGCGCCCAGGCTCAGCGTGGCGATCAAACCCAGCACATTGCGCTTAGCCATGGGGTTTGACCTCAGTGGCAGCGACCGCCAGCTGCACCGAATCATCATCAGCCAGGCCATCGGGCGGCGTGTCGATCACGCGGTCGGCGGCTTGCAGGCCGCTGGCGATTTCGACGCTGTCACCAAAATCGCGGGCGATGCTGACGGTCTTGAAGTGCACATGGTTGTTGGCGTCCAGGGTCGCGACGCGCATGCCCTTGTCATCGAACACCAAGGCGCTGGACGGCACGCGGATGACGTCGGCCTGCACCGGCAAGTCAAACTGCACGCTGGTGTAGCCACCGGGCAGCAAGCGGCCACCGGGGTTGTCCACCAGCAATTGCACGAGCGTGCTGCCGGAGGCAGCGTTGACCGCGTCGGCGGTGGCAATCACTTTGCCGGTGAAGGTTTCGCCGCGGTACTCCGGCACGCTGAGGCGCGCGGTGGTGCCTTCGCGAATCTGTGGCGAGAAGGTTTGCGGCACCTGCACATACACGCGCAGGCGGCTGACATCGGCCACCGCAAACAGCTCTTTGCCGGCGGTCCCGCCCGCACTGATCAACGCGCCTACGTCAGTGCTGCGCGCGGTGACCACACCGGCAAACGGCGCAACCAGATGCTGGAAGCCCTTGGTTGCGACCAGCTGGTCGACATTGGCCTTGGCCGCCGCCACTTTGGCTTGCTTGGCGGTCAGGTCGCCGGTGCGTTCATCCACGTCCTGGCGCGACACCGAGTAGTTCGCCAGCATGGCCTGCCAGCGTTTGGCGGTGGTTTCGGCGAGGTGCTCATCGGCTTGGGCCGAGGCCAACGTGGCACGGGCCTGCAGCAGTTGCTGGTCGAGTTCCGGGGTGTCGATTTCAGCCAACACTTGCCCGGCTTTGACGCGGGTGCCGATGTCGACATTCCAGGATTTCAGGTAGCCGTTGACCCGGGCGAAGATCGACGCGCGTGAGTACGCCTCCATCCGCCCCGGCAGGTTGAGCACCGGGCCCTGGGCCTGCACCACCGGCTTGATCAGGTTGACGCTGGGCAACGCCTGGGCGTCGGTCCAGGTCTTGAGGTCGCGCGATTCACTGGCGCGCACGCCGATGCCGACACCGACGATGACAACCACCACTGCCGCACCCACGATCAGCCACAGCAGGCCACGGGAAGACTTGGATTTAGAAACGGAAACGGACATGTCAAACCCCTTGGGTAATGGTGGTCGCACGCGTGGCGTGCTGGCGACGCCCGTGGACAAGACTGAAAATCAACGGAACCAGAATCAACGTGGCGACGGTGGCAAACGCCAGGCCGCCGATCACCGCGCGGCCCAGTGGCGCGTTCTGCTCGCCGCCCTCGCCCAGGCCCAAGGCCATGGGCGCCATGCCGATGATCATCGAAATGGCCGTCATCAACACCGGCCGCAGCCGGGTGAAGCCGGCTTCGAGCGCGGCCTGCACCGCATCGCCGTGCACCGCCAGGCGTTCGCGACAGAAGCTCACCACCAAAATGGCGTTGGCAGTGGCCACGCCCATGCACATGATCGCCCCGGTCAGCGCCGGCACCGACAGCGGCGTGTGCGTGATAAACAGCATCCACACGATGCCCGCCAGCGCCGCCGGCAACGCGGTGATGATCACAAACGGGTCGGCCCAGGATTGGAAGTTGACCACGATCAGCAAGTAGATCAGCACCACCGCGCCGAGCAGGCCGAACAGCAAGCCACTGAACGCCGCGTTCATGGTCTGTACCTGGCCTTGCAGGATGACCTTGGAGCCGGTAGGTACTTCACCGGCGTGGGCGGCGATGATCTTTTGGATATCGGCGGCAACGCCACCGAGGTCGCGGTCCTGAATCGCGGTCAGCACTTCGACCACTGGCTGGATATCCGATTGGGTGAACACCGAATTACTGTGGCTGCGCTGGATATTCGCCAGGCCGCCCAACGTCTGGTCGGTGGCCGCCCCGCTGCCGCCACTCAACGGCAGGTTGTGCAACGCCGCCAGGCTTTCAAGGCTGTACTGCGGGGTTTGCATCACGATCGGGTAGGAAATGCCGTTGGCCGGGTTCAACCAGAAGGTCGGCGCCACCTGGCTGGAACCGGCGAGGTTGACCACCAGGCTGTTGGTCACGTCGCGCTCGGTCAAGCCGACCAATTGCGCGCGGGTGCGGTCCACGTCGATATTGAACGTCGGCAATTGCCGCGACTGCTGGATGCGCGCATCGACCACGCCCGGCACCCGGCGAATATCCCGCAGCAACGCGCTGGCGTACGTGAAGTTGCCCGCCAGGTTATTGCCGGTGATTTGCAGGTCAATCGGTGCCGACGAGCCGAAGTTAAGGATCTGCCCGACGATGTCGGACGCCGGGAACGAGAACACCGCGCTCGGAAACTCGCGTGGCAGGGTTTCGCGCAATATGCGCATGTATTCTGCCGTCGGACGGTGGCCTTCATTGAGGCTGATCTGAATGTCGCTGTCCTGGGAACCCACGGTGCCGGTGTTGTTGTACACCACGTTGATGCCACTGATCGACAGGCCGATGTTGTCGACCAACGCCTTGAGCTCATTGGCCGGGACTTTGCGCCGGATCGCGTTCTCGATGTCGGCGATCAAGTGCGCGTTGCTTTCCACCCGCGTGCCCACCGGGGCACGCACGTGCAGCAGGATCAAGCCGGAATCGACCTCGGGGAAGAAGTTGCGCCCCAGAAACGGCACCAGCGCAAACGACACCGCAACAAACGCCAGCAGGCCGATCACCACCGTGCGGCGATGGTGCAAGGCACTGTCCAACACGCTGTGGTAGCGCTCGCGAAAGCCTTCAAAACGCCGCTCGAAACCACGTTGAAAATTCACCAGCGGATTGCGCGACGGCGCGTGCCCGTCCTCACCGTGCACATGCGGCTTGAGCAGGTAGTTGGCGAGTGTCGGCACCAGCGTACGCGACAGAATGAACGAGGCAATCATGGCGAAAATCACCGCCTCAGCCATCGGTACAAACAGGAAGCGCGCCACGCCGTCGAGGAAGAACATCGGCACAAACACGATGCAAATACACAGCAGCGAAACGAACGCCGGCGTGACGATCTGCGCCGCACCGTCGAGGATCGCCGTCTCCACCGGCTTGCCCTGCTCCAGGTGCCAGTTGATGTTCTCGATGGTCACCGTGGCGTCGTCCACCAGGATGCCGACTGCCAGCGCCAGGCCGCCGAGGGTCATGATATTGAGGGTTTCGCCCAGAGCCGAAAGCGTGGCAATCGAGGCCAGGATCGCCAACGGAATCGACGTGGCGATGATCACCGTCGAACGCCAGCTGCCAAGGAACAGCAGGATCATCAGGCTGGTCAGCGCCGCCGCGATCACGCCTTCACGGGCCACGCCGCTGATGGCCGAGCGCACGAACAGTGACTGGTCGCCGATCAGGTCGATGTTCAGGTCAGGCGGCAAGGCGGCCTTGTTGTCCGCGAGCTTTTCCTTGATCCCGGCGATCACGCCCAAGGTCGATGCCGAGCCGGTCTTGAGCACCGGCAGCAGCACCGAGCGGTTGCCGTTCACGTGCACGATGTTGGTTTGCGGCGGGTTGCCGTCGCGCACGGTGGCCACATCGCGGATCAGCACGGTGGTGCCGTCGGCGGTCTTGATCGGCAGGTTTTCCAGGTCATGGAAATCCGACGGTGCGTTGTTCAGTTGCAGGTTGAATTCGTAGCTGCCGATCTTCTGCGTGCCCACCGGCGTGATCAGGTTCTGCGTGGCCAGGGCGGTGGCGACGTCTTGCGCCGACAGGCCGCGCGCCTGCATGCGCGCCGAATCAAGGTCGATCTGCACCTGGCGGCTCTTGCCGCCAAATGGGTATGGCAGCGCCGCACCGGGCACGGTGGTGAGCATCAGGCGCACCTGGTTAAGGCCAATATCGCCCAGGCGCTGCTCGCTCAAACCCGCGCCCGACAAGGCCAGTTGCACAATGGGCACGGTGGAGGCGCTGTAGTTGAGCACCAGCGGCGGCACGGTGCTGGGCGGCAGTTGCCGCAGGATCGCCTGGGATACCGACGTGACCTGGGCGTTGGCCGTGCTGATGTTGACGCCGGGCTGGAAGAAGATCTTCACGATGCCGTAGCCATTCATCGACTGCGCTTCGATATGGCGAATGTCGTTGACCGTGGTGGTCAGCACGCGCTCGAACGGCGACGTGATGCGCCCCGCCATCTGGTCGGGCGGCAGGCCGGTGTACTGCCAGATCACCGCGATGACCGGGATACGGATTTCGGGAAAGATGTCGGTCGGCGTTCGCCAGGCCGCCAGCGGGCCGATGATCAGGATGAAAATAGCCAATACCAGAAAGGTATAGGGGCGCCGCAACGCGATGCGCACGAGGCTCAGCATAGGAGGTGATCCAGACAGGGGTTGGATGATCAAGCAGGCAGAGCCGTGCCGTTTTCCCGCCTCGCCCCACGCGTTTCCTGGGGAGCTTGTAACGACATCCGGTCACAAAGAGGCATATGCCACGATATCTAATTTAGTGGCGTACGCAACTAATTTGTTTCAAGCTGTCTCAGTCTTCATCTGCAAGCCATCTTCGGTCTGAAAGGCCTTGTCCTGACAGGTCGCACAGGCATAATCACCCGCGTCGTGTTTTGTATCAGAGAGTATCTGCCCTTGAAATCTGCCCCGCCTTGTTCCGAGAGTCCCAGCGCCTGCGTGAACGGTGCCGTGCGCCGCACGTCCCGTCGCCTGGGCCAGATCTATGACGAGGCGTATGCGCCCTGCGGGTTGAAAGCCACTCAATACGCGGTGCTCAACCGCATCGCCAAGGCCGGCACGCCGAAGATGGGCGAACTGGCGCAAGCCCTGGTGATGGATTTGTCCGCCCTGGGCCACACACTCAAGCCATTGGTGCGCGATGGCCTGGTAGAGCTGCGCGTGGACGAATTCGACCGCCGCACCCGCCGCGTGCTGCTGACCGAGCAAGGCCAGCGCACGCACGCGGCCGCCAAGCGCATCTCGACGCAAATGGCCGAGCGCTTTGATCAGGCGTTCGGCCGTGAAGCGGCGGCGCAGCTGCGCCAGACCCTGGATTTTATCGCCTCCGACCAGTTTGCCCGCACGCTCCTGGCCAAGGACGATTAAGCCATCCGCCTCGAAGACATCCTCGCCGACCACCTGCACGTGGTGTTCTGCGGCATCAACCCGGGCAAGGGCTCTGCCGCCCTCGGCCTGCACTTCGCCAATCGCAGCAACCGCTTCTGGCGCACGTTGCACCTGGCGGGTTTTACCCCGCATGAAATCCGCCCGGAGGATGCGCGCACCCTGCTCGACTATCACTGCGGCTTGACCACCCTGGTCGAGCGCCCGACGGCGAGCGCGGGGGAATTGGCGCGACATGAATTCACCGAAGCGGCGACGGCGTTTGAACACAAGATCCGTCGTTGCCAGCCGCGGTGTGTGGCGTTCCTGGGCAAGGTCGGTTACAGCGCGTTGTCCGGCCTGCGCGAGATCGCCTGGGGGCTGCAGCCGCAGTTATTGGGCGGCGCCTCGGTGTGGGTGTTGCCCAACCCGAGCGGGCGCAACCTGGCGTTCAGCCTGGAGCAACTCGTGCACGCCTATCAGCCGCTGCGCGAGGCCATTGCGCAGGCCGGCCCGGTGCCTTTAATCTCTTGAGCCAAACACCCTGAGAGCCTTGGAGGCTTCATGAAACTGGTCGGCATGCTGGACTCGCCTTACGTTCGTCGCGTCGCAATTTCCCTTGAACTGTACGGCGTGGATTTCGTACACGAGTCGCTCTCGGTGTTCAGCACCTACGCTGAATTTACTGCAATCAACCCGGTGGTCAAGGCGCCCACGCTGGTGCTCGATGATGGAACGGTGCTGATGGATTCCAGCCTGATCCTGGACTACTTCGAAACCCTGGCGCCGACCGACAAAAAACTTCTGCCACACAACGCCGGCGCACGCGCCAAAGAGCTGCAAGTGCTCGGCCTGGCCCTGGCGGCGTGTGAGAAAACCGTGCAGATCGTCTACGAGCACCACTTGCGCCCAGCAGAAAAACTGCATGAACCGTGGCTTGATCGCGTGACCGGGCAGTTGCTGGCCGCTTATTCGCTGCTGGAAACACACCTGGCCCAGGCGAGCGGTGAACGCCTGAACCAGGCCGCGCTGACGGCGGCCGTCGCCTGGTCGTTCACGCAGTTAAAACTGCCGACGCTGCTCAAGGCCCAGGCGTATCCCAACCTGCAACGCCACGCCAATCAGCTGGAACAGCATCCGGCGTTCAGGAAATACCCCATCGAATAACTGGCCTAGACCCAGCCACCATCCACAATGAAGTTTTGTGCCGAACACATCGCCGACGCATCGGAGGCAAGAAACAGCGCCATGTTGGCGATGTGTTCCGGCAGCACACTGCCTGGCAAGCACTGGCTGCGGCTGATCAGCTCCCTGGCCGCATCGTCCACCCACATCGCCAGCTGTTTTTCGGTCATGACCCAGCCGGGCACCAGGGTGTTGACGCGGATACGGCTGGGGCCCAGTTCCCGCGCCAGCGCTCGGGTCATGCCATGGGCCGCCGCCTTGCTGGCCGCGTACACCGGGTAGCCCGCCGACGCCATCATCCAGCCGACCGAGCCCAGGTTGATAATCGCCCCGCCGCCCGCGCTTTTCATCATCGGCACCACGGCCTTGGCGGCAAAAAAGGCGTGTTTGAGGTTGACGGCGATCAGCCTGTCGAACATGTCCGAATCGACTTCTTGCAGCGTATGACGCACGTCGTTGGCTGCGTTGTTCACCAGCACGGTGATCGGCCCCAGCGTTTGCTCAAAACGCGCGATCGCCGCTTTGTAGGCGATTTCATCAGTGATGTCGCAGCACACGAACTCAACGCTATGCCCTTGGACACTCAACACCGCCGCGAGCCGCTCGCCCTGGCTTTGCGCGCGGTCCACAAAGGCCACCTTGGCGCCCTGCGCGGCGAAGGCGCGCACCATGAATTCGCCGATGCCCGAGGCACCTCCGGAAATCAGTACGGTCTTACCCTTCAGGTCGGGATAAACGGCGTGTGCAGTACTCATATAACGCTTGCCTCGATCAATTAGTCTTATTTTATTTGGCGTATCTGGGGTTTAAGGCTATAAATTCGCTGTCAACTCGACGAAATATCGCACATTAGTAGAACTATTCCACTGAAAACAACAAAAGGAAGTTCGACCATGAAGCACCCTCGACACCTGCTTTCAGGCCTCGCCTTGTCCATGCTGGTTGCCAGCGGTGGCGCCCAGGCCGCCGGGCTTAGCAGTGAACACAAGCCTTTCGGCAAAACCAACGACGGCACCGCCGTCGAGCAATACATCTTGCGCAACAGCCATGGCATGCAAGCCACGGTGATCACTTACGGCGGCGTATTGCAGTCGCTGAAAGTGCCGGATAAAAACGGCAAGGTCGATGACGTGGTACTCGGTTTCGACGACGTGCAGGGCTATCAGAGCGGTACGGCCTTTTTCGGCGCGAGCATCGGCCGCTTCGGCAACCGTCTGGCCGCCGGGGCGTTCGAACTCGATGGCAAGCGTTACCAGGTACCGCTCAACGATGGCCCCAACTCGCTGCACGGCGGTGCTCAGGGTTTCGACAAGCACGTGTGGCAGGCCGAACCGGTCAAGGGCAAAGATTCGGTCGGCGTGAAGCTGAGCTACCTGTCCAAGGACGGTGAAATGGGCTTCCCCGGCAACCTGAAGACCGAGGTCACCTACAGCCTCAACGATAAAAACGAACTGCACATCGACTACAAGGCCACCACCGACAAACCGACGGTGCTGAACCTCACCAACCACAGCTACTTCAACCTCGCCGGCGCAGGCAATGGCGACATCCTCAAGCAAGTGGCGACCTTGCATGCCAGCCGCTACACACCGGTAAATGCCACGTTGATTCCGACCGGCGAACTGGCTCCGGTCAAAGGCACGCCGATGGATTTCCTCAAACCCACGCCGATCGGCCAGCACATCAAGGACGACCATCCGCAGCTCAAGTTCGCCGAGCACAAACAGGGTGGGTTTGACTTCAACTGGGCGCTGGATACCAAAGGCGATATCAAGCAACTCGCCGCCGACGTACACGACCCCGCCTCCGGCCGACGTTTGCAGCTCTACACCACCGAGCCCGGCGTGCAGTTCTATACCAGCAACTTCCTGGATGGCACGGTGAAGGGCAAGGCCGGCAAGGCGTATGCGCATTGGAGCGCCTTTACCCTGGAAACCCAGCACTTTCCGGATGCACCCAACCAGCCGACATTTGCGTCGACCCGGTTGAACCCTGGGCAGACCTATACCCAACACACCGTGTTCAAGTTCTCCGCCGATTGAACGGTGGGAGCGGGCTTGCTCGCGAAAGCGCTGGTTCAGTCACAGATGCAGTGACTGACACTGCGCATTCGCGAGCAAGCCCGCTCCCACATTCAGTGCTCGCTGAGCATGGCTCAGCAATGGTTCATCGGTTTGGCCACTGCTCAGTTCCAGAGGCCGATTTTTTCCAGTTCCTGCTTGAAGTTCTCGCGGGTGATCAGCGTCACTTCATCCATGGCGGTGTACTTCGGTGGTTCCTTGCCGGTGGTGACCCAGTCGAACATCATCTTCGCGGTGTTGTAGCCTTCGATGTGCGGGCTGGGCAGCATTGAGCCGAAGAAGCCGCTGTTGGCTTTCTTCAATTCGCCGATGGCGTCGGTGCCATTGATGCCGATACCGATCACATTGGCCGCGGCAAAGCCTGCGGTTTCGGTAGCGCGTACGCCGCCGAGTACAGTGTTGTCGTTCATGCCGCCAATGATCAGGTTTTTCGCACCGCTGGGCAGCTTGACCAGAGCCGAGTTGGTGGCGTCCATGCTGCCCGGGACGTCGAGGGTCTTGGCGGCCGTGAACAGGATGTGATCCTTGGGAAAGCCTGCATCTTCCAGGGATTTGACCGAGCCGTCGGTACGCTTTTTACCGGTGTCGAGTTCGTTGAAGGTGTTGATCACCGCATAAGTGTCCTTCCAGTCCCAACCGCGTTTTTTCGCTTCAGCCGCCATCGCCGCGCCCTGCTTCTGGCCGACTTCAAAAGCGGCCATGCCCAGGTACGGCACGTCCTCCATGAAGTTGCCCTTGGCATCGACAAAGCGATCGTCCACGGCAATCACTTTCAGGCCGTTGACGCGGGCCTTGGCGACGATGGCCGGGCCGAGGGACACGTCCGGCGGGCAGATCACAAAGCCCTTGGCGCCGTTGGCCGCCAGGCTGTCGATGGCCGCCAGGGTTTTCTCGCCATCGGGCACGGCGATCTTGATCACGGTAAAACCATGTTCCTTGCCGGCCTTTTCGGCAAACGCCCATTCGGTCTGGAACCACGGCTCTTCAGCCTGCTTGACCAGAAAACCGATCTTCACTTCTTCAGCAGCCAGCAACAGGCCGCTCAGGCTCAGGGCTGACACCGCCACAGCGGCGCAGCACAGGGAACGCAAACCACGACGACGATTCATACGGGTGACTCCTTGTTGTTGTTTTTGAATGTCAGGATTTAACCGGCAAAGCGGTGACAGGGTATGCCGGGCACATCGACCTCGATGGCCAATACCGCGCCATCCAGGGGGTGATCCAACGGGCTGGCGGCGCTGGTGATATAGAGCGTGGTGAGATTCGGCCCACCAAATACGCAACTGGTGGGGCGGCTGACGGGCAGTTCGATGACGCGGTCCACTGCGCCGTCAGGCGTCAGGCGCAGCAGGCAACTGCCGTCCCAGCGTGCATTCCAGACATAACCCTGACTGTCCATCGCCGAGCCGTCCGGCCCTCCGCGTGGATGCGGGCCAAACCAGACGTGCGCCGGGTCGAGTTGGCCGCCCTCCTGGATCACGTGTCGGTAGAGCGTGCCGTCCAGACTGTCGCCGAAATGCACCTGGCTGCCGTCCTCGCTCCACAGCAAGGTGTTGGGAATGCCCAGGCCGCGCAGCAGCGGCGTGACCTGCGCATCGGCGTCGATGCGAAACAGGCCACCGGAACGTCGCGTGATCGGCAGGTCTTCGCCCCGCTCGCCAATGTTGTTCTGCATGGTGCCCAGCCACAGGCGGCCCTGGGCATCGCAGCGCGCTTCATTGCCACGGTTGCCGGGTTGCGGGTCGGCCACACACAGCAGCGTCAGCGCTTCGGTCGCCAGGTCGAGCCGGTAGACGCCGCTGCTCAAGGTCACAAGCGCATCGCCGCTTTCACAGGGAATAAACGCCGAGACGTGCTCGGGCAACTGCCAGATCTGCAACTGCCCGTCCATCAGGCGCAACGCCTGTTTGCCGATGATATTGACCCAATACAGCGCCTGGGTCGGCGCATCCCAAAACGGGCCTTCGCCCAACTGTGCACGGTGTGCGGTAACGGCATTAAACGGCATGTGACCTCCTGTTTTTTACAGCGGCTCGCGCGATGGCGTGCCATCGACCAGCCGCTGGATGCGCAACGGGTTGGCGTTTTTCAACGCGTCGGGCAGCAGGCTATCAGGGTAATTCTGGAAGCACACGGGACGCAGAAAGCGGTCGATGGCCAAGGTACCGACCGAGGTGCCGCGCGCGTCCGAGGTGGCCGGATAGGGCCCGCCGTGGACCATCGCGTCGCAGACTTCAACGCCGGTAGGGTAGCCATTGAGCAGGATGCGGCCGACTTTTTGTTCCAGCAACGGCGTCAGTTCGGTGAACTGCTCAAAGTCGGCCGGCTCGCCGATAATCGTCGCCGTCAGTTGGCCGTGCAACCCTTGCAAGGCGGCGCTGAGTTGGGCTTGATCAGTCACTTCAACCACCACCGTGGTCGGGCCGAACACCTCTTCCTGCAGCACTTCATCGCCGTCGATCAGCAGGCGGGCGTCGGCCTTGAACAGCTGCGGCTGCGCCTGGTTGCCTGCTTGAGCGCTGCCCGCCAGATGCTGGATGCCCGGGTGCGCGAGCAGCTTTTCCAGGCCTTTGCCATAGCTGCTCAAGGTGCCGGCGTTGAGCATGGTTTGCGCCGGCTGATCATTGATCAGGCTGGCCACCTGCTGGGTGAATGCGCTGAACTGCGGCGATGCAATGCCGATCACCAGGCCTGGGTTGGTGCAGAACTGACCACAGCCTTGCACCACCGAGGCCGTCAGGTCGCGGGCGATGGTGTGCGCCCGCGCCTGCAATGCCTGCGGCAATACGATCACCGGGTTGATGCTCGACATCTCGGCAAACACCGGGATCGGCTGCGGCCGGGCTGCGGCCATGTCGCACAAGGCGCGACCGCCCTTGAGCGAGCCGGTAAAACCCACCGCCTGGATCGCCGGGTGCTTGACCAGCGCCTCACCGACGCCGCCGCCGAAGATCATATTGAACACGCCCGCCGGCATTTCGGTGGCCTGGGCCGCGCGCAGGATTGCATCGGCGACCTGCTCAGCCGTAGCCATGTGCCCACTGTGGGCCTTGAACACCACCGGACAACCCGCCGCCAGCGCCGCTGCGGTGTCGCCACCGGCGGTGGAAAATGCCAGCGGAAAGTTGCTCGCGCCGAACACTGCAACCGGGCCCAGACCAATGCGGTATTGGCGCAGGTCCGGACGCGGCAACGGCTGACGCTCGGGCAAGGCTTTGTCGATGCGTGCACCGTAGAAATCGCCACGCCGCAGCACGGTGGCAAACAGGCGCATCTGGCCGCTGGTGCGGCCGCGTTCGCCTTTGATACGCGCGGCGGGCAGTGCCGTTTCGCGGCACACCAGTGCGATGAAGTTATCGCTCAGGGCATCCAGCTCGTCGGCTATCGCGTCCAGGAACTGCGCACGGCGCGCAGCGCTCAACGCCCTGTAAGCCGGATATGCAGCAGCGGCGGCCTTGGCGGCGGCGTCGACTTCCTGCGCGGTGGCCTGGTAGAAAGCCTGGGGTAAGGCTTCGCCGGTCGTGGCGTCAAGGCTGTGCAACTTGACGCTGCCGTTGGCGCTGCGCTGGCCGCCGATGTAGTTGTGGCCGAGAAACGGGGGCATGGTGCTCTCCTTAAAGGGTGATGACATTGCCGGGTTCGAACACCGTAGCGGCGCTGCCGACGGTATTGATCAACGGCGCGCCGAATTCGGCCTGGCTGATCTCGAACACATCGCCCGGTTGGGTACGTATACCGTCGGCGAATGACAGCGTGGCGGTGCCGAAGAAATGAATGTGCACGTCGCCCGGCTTGAGGAATTGACTGTATTTGAAGTGGTGATACTCAAGGTTTTCCAGGCTGTGGCACATGTTGGCCTCGCCACTGAGGAATTCGTTTTGCCAGATCACTTTGCCGTCACGCAGGATGCGGCTGGTGCCCGCCAGGTGCTGCGGCAACTCGCCTACGCGTAACTCCGGACCATAGCTGCAACTGCGCAACTTGGAGTGGGCCAGGTACAGGTAGTTTTTGCGCTCCATCACGTGATCAGAGAACTCGTTGCCCATGGCGAAGCCCAGTCGATAGGGTTTGCCGTCGTGGCCGATCACGTAGAGGCCACCGATTTCCGGCTCTTCACCGGCGTCTTCGGCAAACGGCGGCACCGGGAAAGCCTGGCCCGGGCGCACCACGATGCTGCCGTCGCCTTTGTAGAACCACTCCGGTTGCACACCCGCTTGGCCAGACGCGGGCTTGCCGCCCTCCACGCCCCATTTGAAGATGCGCAGGGTGTCGGTCATCGCACTGTCGTCACCGGCCTGCTGGTGCATCTTGTCCCGCGCCGAGGCGCTGCCCAGGTGGGTCAGGCCGGTGCCGCTGATCAACATGTGGGCCGGGTCCGGGTGATCGAGCGGCGGCAGGATTTTCAGGTCAGCCAGCAATGCGCGGTAATCGTAGCTGTCGCCCAGGCCCAGCTTGTCGACCTGTTGCGCCAATTTGACGCCCGCCTCGATGGCCGCCAACGCCAGCTCACGCACGCTGCGGGCCGTCTGCACTTCGCGCAGCTTGGTGCCTTCTACTACGCCGACACGGCGCTCACCGTTGCGTAACTCAAACTGAACTAAACGCATGAAATGTCTCCTTGATTAAGTCCGCGTGGCACCCCGGGCGCTGGCGGCAAATTGTTCGGCGGGCAGCACGTGCTTGCGTTCCAGCACGCGGTACACCACGCCGGTCAGCAGCAACCCGAACACCATCACACCCGACAGGAAGTACAAGCCCGAGGCCAGGTTGCCGGTGTACTCCTTGAGCGCGCCGATCACGAACGGGCCGATATAGCCGCCGAGGTTGCCCACCGAGTTGATCAGCGCAATGCCCGCCGCCGCACTGGCGCCGGCGAAAAAGCGCCCCGGCAGGGTCCAGAACACCGCCGTGCAGGAGAACAGCGCGAACGCCGCCAGGCACAGCGCGGCCATTTGCAGCACCGGCAAGCTCAGCCAGGCACTCAAGAACAGCCCGATGGCGCCCAGCACATACAGCACCGCGAGATGGCCGTAGCGATCATTCAAACGGTCGGAGCTGCGCGGAATGATCAGCAGGCCGAGAATGCCGAAGATATACGGCACCGCCGAGACGAAACCGGTGACCAGGTCACTGCCGCCAAACTGCTTGATCAGCGTCGGCAGCCACAGGCCAAGCCCATAAATGCTCAAGGTTACGGGCAGGTAGAACAGCGCCAGCAGCAGCACTCGTTTGTCTTTCAGTGCATGCAACGGGTTGCCGTGGCGGGTCTGGCCGTAGGCTTGCAGGTCTTTATTCAGCTCGCCGGTGAGCCAGGATTTCTCGTCCTCGCTCATCCACTTGACCTGCTGGGGGCCGTCCGGCAGCCAGCGCAGCACCGGCCAGGTCAGCAACAGCGCCGGCGTGCCGATGACGATGAACAACCACTGCCAGCCATGCAGGCCGAGGATGCCGTCCATGCCCAGCAAGCCGCCGGACACGGGGCCGGTGATCATCATCGCAATGGGTTGGGAGAGGATGAACAGCCCGAGGATCTTGCCGCGATGGCGCACCGGGAACCACTGGGTGATGTAGTACAGCACACCGGGAAAGAACCCCGCCTCCGCCGCGCCGAGCAGAAAGCGCATCACGTAAAAACTGTGCGGCCCCTGCACGAAGGCCATGCCGATGGTGATCGCGCCCCAGGTCAGCATGATGCGCGCAAACCAGCGCCGGGCGCCGAAGCGGTCGAGCATCAGGTTGCTGGGAATCTCGAACAGGAAGTAGCCAATGAAGAACAGCCCCGCGCCCAAACCATAGGCGGCGTCGCCAATGCCGACATCGGCGCCCATGTGCAGCTTGGCAAAACCCACCGCCGAGCGGTCCACGTAGGCGATCAGGTAGAGCAGGATCAGGAAGGGAATCAGTTTCAGCGTGATGCGCCGAATAAGCCGCAGTTCCTGGCTCATGGGTCGATCTCCGATTGTTGTTTTTATAGAAGCTCGGGGGTTGCCGCCGGCCAAATTCAGGCAGGGCGATACCTCATTTGAAGCCGACTATATAGTATGACTATTTACAAAACAACTCTTCCAAAGCCTCGATTTTGCGCTTATGTTTAGCCGCATATAGAACATATAGTCATACAATAAGAGAGACCACCATGCCTGATAATAAAAAGCCCACCCTCCGCTCCGCCCAGTGGTTTGGCACCGCCGACAAGAACGGCTTCATGTACCGCAGCTGGATGAAGAACCAGGGCATCGCCGACCATCAGTTCCATGGCAAACCGATCATCGGTATCTGCAACACCTGGTCGGAGCTGACGCCGTGCAACGCGCACTTCCGCCAGATCGCCGAGCATGTCAAACGTGGTGTGATCGAGGCCGGTGGCTTCCCGGTGGAATTCCCGGTGTTCTCCAATGGTGAATCCAACCTGCGCCCCACCGCTATGCTCACGCGCAACCTGGCGAGCATGGACGTGGAGGAAGCGATTCGCGGCAACCCCATCGACGGCGTGGTGCTGCTCACCGGCTGCGACAAAACTACCCCGGCGCTGCTGATGGGCGCGGCCAGTTGCGACGTGCCGGCCATCGTCGTCACCGGCGGGCCGATGCTCAATGGCAAGCACAAAGGCCAGGACATCGGCTCGGGCACGGTGGTGTGGCAGCTCAGCGAACAGGTCAAGGCCGGCACCATCACCCTGGACGATTTCCTCGCGGCCGAAGGCGGCATGTCGCGCTCGGCCGGCACCTGCAACACCATGGGCACGGCCTCCACCATGGCCTGCATGGCCGAGGCACTGGGCACTTCCCTGCCCCACAACGCGGCGATCCCGGCGGTGGATGCGCGCCGGTATGTGCTGGCGCATATGTCCGGCATGCGTGCGGTAGAGATGGTGCGCGAAGACTTGAAGCTGTCGAAGATCCTCACCAAGGAAGCGTTTGAAAACGCGATCCGCGTGAACGCGGCCATCGGCGGTTCGACCAACGCGGTGATTCACTTGAAAGCCATCGCCGGGCGCATTGGCGTCGAGCTCGACCTGGATGACTGGACGCGCATGGGCCGCGGCGTGCCGACCATCGTCGACCTGCAGCCGTCAGGGCGTTTCCTGATGGAGGAGTTTTACTATGCCGGTGGCCTGCCCGCCGTGTTGCGCCGCCTGGGCGAAGCCAACCTGATCCCGCATCCGCATGCGCTGACCGTCAACGGCAAGTCCCTGGGCGAGAACACCAAGGACTCGCCGATCTACGGCCAGGACGAAGTGATCCGTACCCTCGACAACCCGATCCGCGCCGACGGCGGCATCTGCGTGCTGCGCGGCAACCTGGCGCCGTTGGGCGCCGTGCTCAAACCATCGGCCGCCAGCCCCGAGTTGATGCAGCATCGCGGCCGCGCGGTGGTGTTCGAGAACTTCGACATGTACAAGGCGCGCATCAATGACCCGGAACTGGACGTGGATGCCAATTCGATCCTGGTCATGAAAAACTGCGGCCCCAAGGGTTACCCGGGCATGGCTGAAGTCGGCAACATGGGCTTGCCGGCCAAGCTGCTGGCCCAGGGTGTGACCGACATGGTGCGTATTTCCGATGCGCGCATGAGCGGCACCGCTTACGGCACGGTGGTGTTGCACGTGGCACCCGAAGCCGCCGCCGGCGGGCCGTTGGCCACGGTGCAGGAAGGCGACTGGATCGAACTGGACTGCGCCAATGGCCGCCTGCACCTGGACATCTCCGACGCAGAGCTGGCGGCACGCATGGCCGAGCTGCCGCCACCGCAGAAGCTGATCGTCGGCGGCTACCGTCAGCTGTACATCGACCATGTGCTGCAGGCCGACCAAGGCTGCGACTTTGACTTTCTGGTGGGTTGCCGTGGGGCTGAAGTCCCCCGTCATTCCCACTAATTGGGATGCTATGATGCCGCCTATTTAGCCAGGGCCTCCCGTTCGTTATGGATCACCAGCCGTCCAAGCCGCGCAAGAGCATGCATGCCCAGATCGTTCAGGACTTGGGCATGCACATCGTTTCCGGTCGCTTCAAACCCGAAGAACGCCTGCCCATGGAGGCCACGCTGTGCGAGGAGTACAAGGTCAGCCGGTCGGTGTTGCGCGAGGCGACGCGCGTGCTCAGCGCCAAGGGCCTGGTGTATTCCAAACCCCGGGTGGGCGCGGTGGTGCGGCCACGCCTGAAATGGCATTTGCTCGACCCTGACGTGTTGTCCTGGCTGATGCAGACCACGCCTCACAGTGAGTTTTTCAACACCCTGGCCGGCGTGCGGCGCATCCTCGAACCGGAAATCGCCGCCATGGCCGCGACCACCGCCACCGATGAAGACATTGCCACCATCGAACAAGCCTACCTGGGCATGGAAACCGCCAAGACCCACGACGACCTGCTGCAGGCCGACCTGGACTTTCACCGCGCGATTGCCGACGCCACCCGCAATGACCTGCTTGCCTATATGTGCAACATGCTCTCGCTGCCGTTGCGCGAGTCGATCAACATCACCAACCGCCGCCCGGACATCCAGGGCCTGAGCCTGCCGCGTCACAAGGCGATCCTCACGGCGATCCAGAACCGCGACGCCCTCGGCGCCCGCCACGCTTCGCTGGTGCAACTGGACGACACGCGCGTGGCGCTGGACACGGTGATGAACGTGCTGACCCCGTTGTAAATGCACGACGGGCGTCACCTGATTGAGCCAATCGGCTACTGAACAGCGTCCACCAGCGAAATCAGCCGCGACTCAATCGACGCCTCAACGATCTCAAGCACCGCAAGTGTCACCGGCAGTTTGAACCGGCGCCTGCCAGCGCTGCCCGGGTTGACGTACAACGTTGCGCCGCGCCACACGATCAAGGGTTTGTGCGAGTGGCCGGTGATCACCAGCCGTGTGTGCGGGTCGAGTAACGCGGGCACGTCGGCAATGTCATGCACGACCAGGGTTTTCCAGCCGTCAAGATCAATGCTCAGATGGTCAGGCACCTGCTGCGCCCAGGCCGCGTCCTGATCATTGTTGCCGCGCACCACATGCACCGGCGCGATCTGCGCCAGGTGTTCAAGGATGTCCGGCCCGCCGATATCGCCCGCATGGATAATCTGCTCGCAGCCTTGCAGCGCCGCGATCGCCTCAGGCCGCAGCAAGCCGTGGGTATCGGAAATCACGCCAATTTTCATAGAGCCTCCTAAGGGTTATGAACATTGACCGCACTCGCCTTAAACGATTCAGGTCATCAGCGAACCTTCCCCCCAAACCAGCGTCCGAGCTAAGGCATTGTTGCTTACCGCTCGCCGCGAGGACCTCGTTTGAAAGCCGCCATCATCAAAAAATACCGCCTGATCATCAAGACCATGGGCTATGTGGGCTGGGCTCTGTTCTGGCTGTTGTTGTGGGATGTCGCCGTGACGGTGGATTTCATGCTGTTTCTCACCACCAAGATCAATTTGCCGCTGATGCCGTTGACCTTGCTGGGTTCGGCGCTGGTGGTGCTGATCAGTTTTCGCAACAGCAGCGCTTACAACCGTTGGTGGGAAGCCCGCACGCTATGGGGCGCGATGGTCAATAACTCACGCAGTTTTGCCCGACAGGTGCTGACGCTGCTGGACGACCCGGACGGCGAAGTGAACCCGGCCAAAGCCACGTTGCTGCGCCGTCATGTGGCCTATGTGAATTGCCTGGCGGCGCACCTCAGGGGCAAGCCGTGCCCCGACGAGGTGCGTGCGTTCATCCCGGCCGAGGAGTTCGCGCGCAACGGTGCGACCAATAACTTCGCCAATGACATCCTTACCGGCTCGGCGGCATTGCTGGCCAGGGAGTACAAGGCCGGCCACTTGGACAGCATCCGCCTGTCGCGAGTGGAGTCAACCCTGGTGGACTTGTCCAATGCCCAAGGTGGCATGGAGCGCATCGCCAATACGCCGCTGCCCTACCCTTACGTGTATTTTCCACGGCTGTTTATTTCTCTTTTCTGCCTGATCGTGCCAGTCGGGCTGGTGGAGTCCCTGGGCTGGTTCACCCCGCTGGCCTCGACGGTGGTGGGCTTTATGCTGCTGGCGATCGAGCGTATCGGCACCGACCTGCAAAGCCCGTTTCACTCAAGCGAGCACCAGATCCAGATGGAAAGCATCTGCGAAACCATCGAGAAAAACCTGCAGTCAATGCAGCGCGATGCGTTGGGTGGCGAGCGCATCGGCTGAGCGCATCGACAGCCTCAAGAAGGCAGATGATGCTCGTCAGGCGCATTTCATCTGCCACCGCCGGTTCGGCGCGCGATGCGCCAAGGCCCGCATGACAACCGTTGGTATGGCGTTTGCTGGAGAAACCGCGCATCCCACCGCCCGGAGGCGTCATGCACACCGACCTGATGACATTCAGCGAGCAACTCGCCCACCTGACCAGCCTGGATGCGTGCCTGGCGCATGTGCAAGCGGCGACCAACCGGTTGGGGTTCAACACGCTGATCTACGACTTTGCGCCAGTGCCGGTCAGCCATGAAGGCGCGTTGATCACCCCGTCGGTGTTCAAGGCGCTGAATGCACCGCTGGACATGCACGACCTGTGGTGCACGGGCGGCTATTACCAGATCGACCCGGTGCAGCAATGCGCCGCGCGCAGAACCACGCCGTTTGTGTGGTCGTTCGGCAGCGACACCCCGTGGAACGTCGCCCTGACCGACGCCCATCGCCCGGTGGCCCACTATGTCCGCGACTACGGCCTGAGCACCGGCCTGACGGTGCCGCTGCACTTGCCGGATGGCGGCTTTGCCACGCTCACCGCGATCATCGACGGCACCCCGGCGCAGGCCGAGCAGCAGGCCCGGCAAAGTCTTGGTGACATGCTGGGAATGGCACACACCTTCCAGGCCCGGGCCAGCGAACTGCTGGCACCGGCGCAGCGCTGTTGCACGCATGTTCACCTCACCCGGCGCGAGCGCGAGTGCCTGCAGCATTCGGCCAAGGGGCTGTCGGCCAAGTGCATTGCAGCCGCCCTCAACCGCTCCGAGGCGACGGTCAACCTGCACCTGGTCGCCGCCGCGCGCAAGTTGGGTGCGCGCAATCGCGTCGAAGCCGTGGCGCGTGGTTTGCATTACCGGCTGGTGGAAGTTTGAGAACCTATCACTTTTACCAGTGCACCTGACGCGCCGTTTTGGCTAGCCTGTACCGCATCGATCCCAATGAGGTACAGAACATGCTGGTTCGCGAAGGTTATGCCGATTTCCGTGGCTATCGGACGTGGTTCCGGGTCACCGGCGACTTGAATTCAGGGCGCCTGCCCTTGATCGTTGCCCACGGCGGCCCGGGCTGCACCCATGATTACGTCGACAGTTTCAAAGACCTGGCCGCCACGGGCCGCGCGGTGGTGCACTACGATCAGGTCGGCAATGGCCGCTCGACCCACTTACCCGGCGCCTCTGTCGATTTCTGGAGCGTGGCACTGTTCCTGGCAGAGCTGGACAACCTGGTCGAGCACCTTGAGATCAGCGACTACGCGCTGCTGGGCCAGTCCTGGGGCGGCATGCTCGGCGCCGAGCACGCGGTGCGCCAGCCTGCCGGCTTGAAAGCGTTGATTATTGCCAATTCGCCAGCCTCGATGGACTTATGGTGCGAAGCGGCCAATGAACTGCGCCAAGCGCTGCCGCCCGAGGTGCAGGCCACGTTGCTGCGTCATGAGGCCGCCGGCACCACCGACACCGCTGAATACCTCGCCGCAGCGGAAGTGTTTTACGCGCGCCATGTGTGCCGTACCCAACCGGTGCCGGCCGAAGTTGAGCGCACCAATGCCGCCATCGAAGAAGACCCCACCGTCTACCACGCGATGAATGGTCCCACTGAGTTCCATGTGATCGGCAGCATGCGCAACTGGACGATCATTGATCGCCTGGCGCGAATCCAGGTGCCCACGCTGCTGATCTCCGGGCGCTTCGACGAAGCCACACCGGCCACGGTGCAACCGTTTGCGGACGGCATCAGCGACGTGCGCTGGCAGATTTTCGAGCAGTCCAGCCATATGCCGCATGTTGAAGAGCGTGAAGCGTGCATGGCGTGTGTAGCCGAGTTTCTTGCCACCCTGGAGTGAAGAGTGGCGAGCAGGCTTGCCCTGCGTTGGGCTGCGAAGCAGTCCTGAAAACAAACACCGCGTTCTGGCTGGCAGACCGCGGTGTTTTTATTGGGGCCGCTCCGCAGCCCAACGCAGGACAAGCCTGCTCGCCACACAAAGCCTGCTCACCACACAAAAGCCTGCTTGCCACTTCAAGGCGGTTTGCAACACCATCATCCCAAAGCCTGTAACAGACTATTACCCAGTAGAATGTACTAACCAGTTACTTATCTTGCTAACATTCGACCTTTAGTCACTCACCTTCGAGTCCTGTCGACATGAAACGAGCATCCCGCGCCGCTGGCGCCTCACGATATCTCCTGCTGGGCCTGGGCATCATCATTGCCCTGCTCGGCGTGGCCCTGGCCGTTGGCGGCGCCAAACTGGTCAGCCTGGGCGGTTCCTGGTACTTCCTGATCGGTGGCGTGGCCATGGCCGTTTCCGGCCTGTTGATCGCGCGACGCAACCCGGCTGGCGCGTGGTTGTTCGCCGCCTTTCTGGTGGGCACGGCGGTCTGGGCGGTGGCGGATGTAGGGCTGGTGTACTGGCCGCTGTTCTCGCGGCTATTCATGTTTGCGGTGATCGGCGTGGTGGTGGCGCTGGTGTATCCGCTGCTGGCCGGCAAGCCGGCTCGCGGCGCGTATGGCATTGCTGCCGTATTGGCAGTGGGCGTGGCCGTCGCTGCAGGCAACATGTTCGTGGCGCACCCAAGCGTGGCGCCTACCGGTAAAGGCCCGGGCATCACGCCGGTGGCTGCCGCCGACGCGCAGAAAGACTGGGCCCACTACGGCAACACCGAAGGCGGCAGCCGTTTTGCCGCGCTGGACCAGATCAACCGCGACACCGTCAACAAGCTCAAAGTGGCGTGGACCTACCACACCGGCGACGTCGCCATCAGCGACGGCAACGGTGCCGAAGACCAACTGACGCCCCTGCAGATCGGCAACAAAGTGTTCATCTGCACACCGCACAACAACCTGATCGCACTGGACGCCGACACCGGCAAAGAGCTGTGGAAGAACGAAGTCAACGCCAAATCGGCGGTGTGGCAGCGTTGCCGTGGCATGGCGTATTTCGACGCCACCGCGCCCATTGCCCAGCCGACCCAACCCAACAGCTCGCCGATCATGGCTGCCAGCGTGCCGGCCGGTGCCCAGTGCCAGCGTCGCCTGCTGACCAACACCATTGATGCACGCCTGATCGCGGTGGATGC
This sequence comes from Pseudomonas sp. TREG-RG-20F-10-E-6-01, assembly GCF_022662455.1. Classification (NCBI taxonomy): domain Bacteria; kingdom Pseudomonadati; phylum Pseudomonadota; class Gammaproteobacteria; order Pseudomonadales; family Pseudomonadaceae; genus Pseudomonas; species Pseudomonas sp. TREG-RG-20F-10-E-6-01. Next base: position 422,248 of record NZ_JAKNQP010000004.1, read on the forward strand.
CGACACCGGCAAATTCTGCGAAGACTTCGGCACCCACGGCCAAGTGGACCTCAAAGCCGGCCTGGGCGATGTGCCGGACAGCTACTACCAATTGTCGTCGGCACCGTTGATGGCCGGCACCACCGTCGTCGTCGGTGGCCGCGTCGCCGACAACGTACAAACCGATATGCCCGGCGGCGTGATCCGTGGTTTCGACGTGATCACCGGCCAAATGCGCTGGGCCTTCGACCCGGGCAACCCCGAAGACAAACAAGCGCCAGCCGCCGGCAGCACCTACGTGCGCAGCACGCCGAACAGCTGGGCGCCGATGTCGTACGACCCGCTGATGAACACCGTCTTCCTGCCGATGGGCAGCTCGTCCACCGACATCTATGGCGTTGAACGTACCCAACTGAATCACAAATACGGCGCCTCGGTGCTGGCGCTGGACGCCTCCACCGGCGCAGAAAAGTGGGTGTACCAGACCGTCCACAACGACCTGTGGGACTTCGACCTGCCGATGCAGCCGAGCCTGATCGACTTCACCCCACCGGGCAGCGACAAGGCAGTACCGGCTGTAGTGATCGGCACCAAGGCCGGGCAGATCTACGTGCTCGACCGCGCCACCGGCAAGCCGCTCACAGACGTCAAGGAAGTGCCGGTCAAGGCCGCGAACATTCCCAACGAGCCGTACTCGTTGACCCAGCCTAAATCGGTGGGCATGCCGCAGATCGGCGCGCAAACCCTGAACGAATCGGACATGTGGGGCGCCACGCCCTACGACCAGTTGCTGTGCCGTATCGACTTCAAGGGCATGCGCTACGAAGGCCTGTACACCGCGCCGGGCACCGATAAATCGCTGAGTTTCCCAGGCTCGCTGGGCGGCATGAACTGGGGCAGCATTTCCACCGACCCGGTGCATGGCTTTATCTTCGTCAACGACATGCGCCTGGGCCTGTGGATCCAGATGATCCCGTCGCAGAACAAGGCCAAGGCCTCGTCCGGTGGCGAAGCGCTGAACACCGGCATGGGCGCCGTACCGCTCAAGGGCACGCCGTATGCGGTAAACAAAAACCGCTTCCTGTCGGTGGCCGGCATCCCGTGCCAGGCGCCGCCGTTCGGCACCCTGACCGCCATCGACATGAAGACCCAGCAGATCGCCTGGCAAGTGCCGGTGGGCACGGTTGAAGACACCGGCCCGCTGGGCATCCGCATGCACCTGCCGATCAAGATTGGCCTGCCGACCCTCGGCGGCACGCTGTCCACCCAGGGCGGCCTGATCTTTATCGCCGGCACCCAGGACTTCTACCTGCGCGCCTTCAACAGCGGCAACGGTGATGAAGTCTGGAAAGCCCGCCTGCCGGTGGGCAGCCAAGGCGGCCCGATGACCTATGTGTCGCCGAAAACCGGCAAGCAATACATCGTCATCACCGCCGGCGGCGCGCGCCAGTCCACTGACCGTGGCGACTACGTGATCGCCTACGCCCTGCCATAACCCCGTGTTCGCGCGGTGTCGCCCTCCGGCACCGCGCTTTTTGTCTGGAAAACCACGCATGACCCCCACTTCTCATCTGCCCCTTGGCCGCCTGGTGCTGGGCCTGGCCTTTGCTGCCGCCCTGCCCGTTCAAGCCGACGACACCACCCTGACCGGCGACTGGGGCGGCCTGCGCCGTGAACTCGACGAGCAAGGCATCCGCTTCACCGGCGACTACAGCGGCGAAACCGCCTACAACGCCGACGGCGGCCAACACCGTTCGGCGCGCTACTCGCAAAACATCAAGCTCGGCGTGCAGTTCGACCTGGGCAAGCTCTACGGTTTCAACAACGGCGACCGCATCCAACTGACCATCAACGACCGGCGCGGCAACAGCGCCTCCGAAGACCTGGTGGGCAACCGCCTGCCGATCCAGGAAAACTACGGCGGCCTCTACACCCGCCTCACCGAGTTGAGCTACGAACGCACGCTGTTCACCCCCGCGCTGAACGTCAAGCTGGGCTACATGGCCATGGGCAATGACCTCGGCGGCCTCGACAGCGGCATTTTGTGCAACTTCATGAACGCCGGTTTCTGTGGGCACCCGCTGAACATGTCCGGCGGCAGCGGCTGGACCAACTACCCGAATGCGCGCCTCGGCGCGCGGGTGAAATACGATTTCTCGCCATCCTGGCAACTGCGCGTGGCAGCATTCAATGTCGACCCGGACAGTAACGGCAATTCCAGCCGCGCCTGGCGCCTGGACCCCAAACGCACCACCGGCACGGTGGTACCGATCGAGCTGGTCTACAAACACGCGGGCCCGCTGCCGGGTGAATACAAGCTGGGTTACTACTACGACAGCTCCGACGTCAAACGCATCGGCAGCAACAAAGAAGTCAGCGGGCGCGGCGGTCACTACCTGCTGATCGACCAGGCCGTGTGGGCGTCCAGCACATCAGCCGGTCGCGTGCTGCACGCCTTCGGTCAATACTCGGCCGCCAGCGAGGCCGCCTCGCCGTTCAGCAAGTGGTATGGCGCGGGCGTGGTGCTGTACAAACCGTTCGAAGGCCGCCCGCGCGACACCGTCGCCCTGGGTTATGGCCGTGCGGTGCCGAACCCGCGCAGTCGGGATGTGCAGGAATTGGCGGCGTTCAACGCGGGCACCGACTACCCCAACCTGAACAATGCCGAGCAACTGATCGAACTCAGTTACGGCTACCAGGCCACGCCGTGGCTGACGTTGCGCCCGGATGTGCAATACATCATCGAGCCGGGGGCGTTTTCCGGTGAGAACATCGACAACGCGCTGGTAGTGGGTTTACAGGTGAAGGCCACTTTCTGACCGGATAAGGGCCGAGGCGCGAGCGCCAGCTGCGTCTCGCGCCTGTCAGGTCACAGTGGTTGTGTCACCATTTACCGAATCAAACGCCATCCCGACTACCCCTGCGCTCTCGAAGCGACGCTTCACTTCTTCGCTGACGATGATTGCACCCAGATAGTGCTTAAGCCTGAAAATAGCTCGGCCACCCACGTTTACCGGATCAATAACGAGCCTGGTAAAGCCGCGATAATCCCCCGCCCGGTCCGGCCGTACCGGATCATCCACGGCATACCGCTGATATTCCGAGCGTTGTTGATCAACGCACTCAATCTGCGTCTCGATGATCATCACGAAATAGTCCTGTTCAACGTGCGTGTTCGCGATGTGCACCGGCTCAAGTACGAGATGGTGATAAGGCTTATCCACCTCCGGCAAGCCCACTAATGCATCACGTGCTCTTCTGCTCAATACCGGAACACTGCCATAACCCGCCAGCGCGTAATCAACCTCAACCCCTTCGAACCTGACGTCGAGGGTGTACGTGCCAGGCTCCATGTAATTGGGCGGCGGATTACTGAAGTGCCAGTTATTAACGTGCCGTATGTCTCCAAGCACCCATTTGTGCGGCACTGAGTGATCCGGCCTGAGTAAGTAATACCGCATGTCCTTATCCTTTTCCCCGCGTCTGCCGACATTATGAAGCCGCTGTGTGCTGATACTCACGCGGCGTACACCCAAACTCCCGTCGAAACACGGTGTGCAGGTACTGCGCCGATTTGAAGCCGCAGCGCGCCGCGATGTCGGCAATCGCCAGGGTTTGGTTTTCCAGGCCCTTGGCGGCGGCTGCGAGTTTGAAGCGCAGGATCTCATCGTGCACGCTGCAGCCGCGCGCCTTGCGAAAGTGTGATTCGAGGGAAGAGCGCGAAACGCCAACATAGGCCGCCACTTGGGCGGTCTTGATGCCCTGGCAAGCGTACTGGCGGATAAACAACAGCGCCTGCATCACGTACGGGTTACCCAACGGTTGATGCAAGCTGGACGCCTGCACATTGATCGCATCCGGCGGCACCAGAATCTGTGTGCCCGCGCAGGGTTTGCCGTGCAGCATCTGGTGCAGCAGCGCCGCAGCCGTGCGGCCCATGGTCTCGGTGCCCTGGATGACTGAACTCAACGGCACGCGCGTCAGCGTGCGAGTCAGCGGGTCATTGTCGATGCCGATCAATGCGACTTCTTCGGGCACGGCAATGCCGGCAGTGAGGCAGGCTTGCAGCAACTGCCGTGCGCGGGCGTCGGTGACGGCAATGATGCCGATGGGCTTGGGCAAACTGTGCAGCCAGGCAATCTGCTGTTCCACGGCGCTGTCCCACAACGGTGCGCTGGTGCCTAGACCGCGGTAGACCTCCACGTGCAGGCCATCGCGTTGCAACAGACGGCGGAAGGCTTTCTCACGCTCCTGGGCCCAGCGATTGGCCTGGGCTTCCGGCAGGCTGAAACAGGCAAAACGGCGCAGGCCTGCTTCGATCAAATGCTCATACGCCAGCTTCATCAACGCACGGTTGTCGGTGGCGACATAGGGAATGCCCTTCGGGTAGGCACGCGCATCCTGATAGGAGCCGCCCACCGCCACCACCGGCAGCTTGATGTCGGCCAGCGCCTCGCCGATCAGCGGGTCGTCAAAGTCGGCGATGATGCCGTCGCCCTGCCAGCGTTCGATGCCCTTGAGGCGACACAGAAAGTCCTCTTCAAGAAACAGGTCCCAGGACACGCGCGTGCTGCTCAGGTAATTGCCGATGCCGGTGATGATGCCCCGGTCGTAGATCTTGCTGCCATTGAACAGCAAGGCGATGCGGTGAACAGGCGGTAGGGTTTTCATTGTTTTTATCCTTAAAGCCGGTCGCCACAGCCTAGACCTCTCTAGTCAAAATCGCACCATGGCTTGGTGATTTTCATAATCGGCAGTCCCGATGCCGTTGCTAGTATCGAGTCACCGCCAAGAACAATAAGGAAATCGCCATGCCGTACTTCCCCGGTGTCGAGAAGGTTCGCTTCGAAGGCCCCAGCAGCGACTCTGCCCTCGCCTTTCGCCACTATGACGCCAACAAAATCATCCTCGGCAAACCCATGCGCGAGCACCTGCGCATGGCAGCCTGTTATTGGCACACCTTCGTGTGGCCAGGGGGCGGATATGTTTGGTGTAGGCACCTTCAAACGCCCCTGGCAGCGCACCGGCGACCCGATGGAACTGGCCATCGGCAAGGCGGAAGCGGCGTTCGAGTTTTTCTCCAAACTGGGCATCGACTACTACAGCTTTCACGACACCGACGTCGCACCCGAAGGCACCTCGATCAAGGCGTACCGCAACCATTTTGCGCAAATGGTCGACCACCTGGAGCGCCACCAGGAACAGACCGGCATCAAATTGCTGTGGGGCACCGCCAACTGCTTCAGCAACCCGCGCTTTGCCGCCGGCGCTGCCAGCAACCCGGACCCGGAGGTGTTCGCCTACGCCGCCGCGCAGGTGTTCAGCGCGATGAACGCCACGCTGCGGCTCAAGGGTGCCAACTATGTGCTGTGGGGCGGCCGCGAGGGCTACGAAACCCTGCTCAATACTGACCTCAAACGCGAGCGCGAACAGCTCGGACGCTTTATGCGCATGGTGGTGGAGCACAAGCACAAGATCGGCTTTACGGGCGACCTGTTGATTGAGCCCAAGCCCCAGGAGCCGACCAAACACCAATACGATTACGACAGCGCCACGGTGTTCGGTTTCCTGCATGAGTACGGCCTGGAACACGAGATCAAAGTGAATATCGAGGCCAACCACGCGACTCTTGCTGGTCACAGTTTTCATCATGAGATCGCCACCGCCGTGTCCCTCGGGATTTTCGGCAGTATCGACGCCAACCGCGGCGACCCGCAGAACGGCTGGGACACCGACCAGTTCCCCAATAGCGTCGAGGAGATGACCCTGGCCACCTACGAAATCCTCAAGGCCGGCGGGTTCAAGAACGGCGGCTACAACTTCGATTCCAAAGTCCGCCGCCAGAGCCTGGACGATATCGACCTGTTCCACGGCCACGTCGCCGCCATGGATGTGCTGGCCCTGGCGCTGGAGCGCGCAGCGGCAATGGTGCAGAACGACCGGCTGCAGCAGTTCAAGGACCAGCGTTATGCCGGTTGGAACCAGCCATTGGGCCGGGCGGTATTGGCCGGTGAGTTCAGCCTGGAGTCGCTGGCCGAGCACGCCTTTGCACACGAGCTGAACCCGCAGGCCGTGAGTGGCCGGCAGGAGATGCTTGAAGGCGTGGTCAATCGGTTTATCTATACCTGACAGGGTGTCTGCCTGTGGCGAACGGGCTTGTTGTGGCGAGCGGGCTTGCCCCGCGTTGGGGCGCGAAGCGGCCCTGAAACCTGACACCGCGGTATTTCAGGTAGAGCGGGTCGCCTGGAATGGGACTGCTGCGCCGCCCAACGCGGGGCAAGCCCGCTCGCCACAACTACACTGTTCGCCTACAGTCGTCACACCGTGTCTTTCCAACAACAATAAAAGGACGCACCACCATGAAGTCATTTAAACGCACCTTGCTCGCCACTGCTCTGGCCCTGCTCGCCCTGCCGGTGATGGCCGATTCCGCCCATCCAAAAATCGGTTTCTCCATTGACGATTTGCGCCTGGAACGCTGGTCCCGTGACCGTGATTACTTCGTCGCCGCGGCCGAAAAACTCGACGCCAAGGTCTTCGTACAGTCGGCGGATGCCAATGAACAGAAGCAAATCTCGCAGATCGAAAACCTCATCTCCCGAGGCGTCGATGTGATCGTTATCGTGCCGTTCAACGCCACCGTGCTGACCAACGCCGTCGCCGAAGCCAAGAAGGCCGGCATCAAGGTGGTGTCCTATGACCGCCTGATTCTCAATGCCGATATCGACGCCTACATCTCCTTCGATAATGAAAAAGTCGGCGAGATGCAAGCCAACGGCGTGCTGCAGGCGGCGCCCAAGGGCAACTACTTCCTGCTCGGCGGCGCGCCCACCGACAACAACGCCAAGGTGCTGCGCGAGGGCCAGATGAAAGTGCTGCAACCGGCCATCGACAAGGGCGACATCAAGATTGTCGGCCAGCAGTGGGTCAAGGAATGGAACCCCACCGAAGCCCTGAGCATCGTCGAAAACGCCCTGACCCGAAACGACAACAAGATCGACGCCATCGTCGCCTCCAACGACGCCACCGCCGGCGGTGCGATCCAGGCCTTGGCCGCGCAGAAACTCGCGGGCAAAGTGCCGATTTCCGGGCAAGACGCCGACCTCGCTGCCGTCAAGCGCGTGATCGACGGCACCCAGACCATGACCGTGTACAAGCCGCTCAAACTGATCGCCTCAGAAGCGGCGAAACTCTCGGTGCAACTGGCGCGCAATGAGAAACCCACCTACAGCTCGCAATACGACAACGGCAGCAAGAAGGTCGACACCATCCTGCTCACGCCTACGCCGTTGACCAAGGCCAATATCGATCTGCTGGAGAAAGACGGGTTCTATACCCAAGAGCAGATTGCCGGGCAGTGACCGCCATGGCCGACTACTTGCTGCAAATGAACGGCATCGTCAAAACCTTTGGCGGTGTCAAGGCGCTGAACGGCATCGACATCAGGGTACGGCCGGGGGAATGTGTCGGCCTGTGCGGTGAAAACGGTGCGGGCAAATCCACCTTGATGAAGGTGCTGTCGGCGGTTTACCCGTATGGCACCTGGGACGGTGAAATCCTCTGGGATGGGCAGCCACTCAAGGCCCAGTCGATCAGCGAAACCGAGGCCGCGGGCATCGTCATCATCCACCAGGAGCTGACGCTGGTGCCGGACCTGTCGGTGGCCGAAAACATCTTTATGGGCCACGAACTGACCCTGCCCGGCGGGCGCATGAACTACCCGGCGATGATTCATCGTGCGCAGGCACTGATGCGTGAACTCAAGGTGCCGGACATGAACGTGGCGCTGCCGGTTTCACAGTACGGCGGCGGCTACCAGCAACTGGTGGAAATCGCCAAGGCCCTGAACAAACAGGCGCGCCTGTTGATCCTCGACGAGCCCTCTTCGGCCCTGACCCGCTCGGAAATCGACGTGCTGCTGGACATCATCCGTGACCTCAAAGCCAAGGGCGTGGCCTGCGTGTATATCTCGCACAAGCTCGATGAAGTGGCAGCGGTGTGCGACACCATCGCGGTGATCCGCGATGGCAAACACATCGCTACCACCGCCATGGCCGACATGGATATCCCGCAGATCATCACCCAGATGGTAGGCCGCGAGATGAGCAACCTCTACCCCACCGAGCCTCACGAGGTCGGCGAGGTGATTTTCGAAGCGCGTAACGTGACCTGCTATGACGTGGACAACCCCAAGCGCAAACGCGTCGACGATATTTCCTTTGTGCTCAGGCGCGGGGAAATCCTCGGCATTGCCGGGCTGGTGGGGGCTGGGCGCACGGAGCTGGTGTCGGCGCTGTTCGGCGCGTACCCCGGCCGCTACCGCTGCGAAGTGTGGCTCGATGGCCAGGTGATCGACACGCGCACACCGCTCAAATCGATCCGCGCCGGGCTGTGCATGGTGCCCGAAGACCGCAAGCGCCAAGGCATCATTCCCGACCTGGGTGTGGGCCAGAACATCACCCTGGCAGTGCTCGATAGCTATGCGCACCTGACCCGCATCGACGCCGAGGCCGAACTGGGCAGCATCGACCAGCAAATCGCGCGTATGCACCTCAAGACCGCCAGCCCGTTTTTGCCGATCACCAGCCTGTCCGGGGGCAATCAGCAAAAGGCCGTGCTGGCAAAAATGCTGATGACCAAGCCCAAGGTGCTGATCCTCGACGAGCCTACGCGTGGGGTGGACGTGGGCGCCAAGTATGAGATCTACACACTGATGTGCGCGCTGGCGGCCGAAGGCGTGGCGATCATCATGGTTTCCTCGGAGCTGGCCGAGGTGCTGGGGGTTTCCAACCGCGTGCTGGTGATCGGCGACGGGCAGTTGCGCGGTGATTTCATCAACCAGGGCCTCACCCAGGAACAGGTGCTCGCCGCCGCGCTCAGCCATAACAATAATGATCGGAAGACCGCGTAGATGAACCACGTCAAACAGCTGTTTACCCGCTACAAAATGCTCGCCCTGGTGATTGCCGTAGCGGTTATCTGGCTGTTTTTCAGCTGGCAGACCGAGGGCGGTTTCGTGACGCCACGCAACCTCTCCAACTTGCTGCGGCAGATGTCGATAACTGGCATCCTGGCGTGCGGCATGGTGCTGGTGATCATCAGCGGCGAGATCGATTTGTCGGTGGGTTCACTGCTCGGATTGCTGGGCGGGCTCGCGGCGATTCTGGATGTGGTCTATCACATCCCGCTGCTGGCCAACCTCAGCCTGGTGGCACTTTGCGGCCTGATGCTCGGGCTGGCCAACGGTTACATGACCGCCTACCTGCGCATCCCGTCGTTTATCGTCGGCCTGGGCGGCAGGCTCGCGTTTCGCGGGATTCTGCTGGGGATTACCGGCGGCACCACCATCGCGCCGGTGTCGCCGTCGCTGGTGTATGTGGGCCAGGGGTATTTGCCGCACAGCGTGGGTATCGGCCTTGGGATTTTGCTGTTCGCTCTAACCCTGTTCCTCACTTGGAAACAACGGCGTAACCGCGCCCTGCACAGCCTGGCTGCGCACTCCCTGATGCGTGATGGGCTGCGCGTGGCGGTGATTGGCGCGGTACTCGCCGGGTTCGTCACCACCCTCAACAGCTACGACGGCATCCCGGTTCCGGTGCTGTTGTTGCTGGTGCTGCTCGGCGTATTCAGCTACGTCACCAGCCAGACCGTGTTCGGCCGCCGCGTGTATGCGGTGGGCAGCAACATGGAAGCCACGCGGCTGTCGGGCATCAACGTGCAGGCGGTGAAGCTGTGGATCTTCGGCATCATGGGCGTGATGTGCGCCCTCGCCGGCCTGGTCAATACCGCGCGCCTCGCGGCGGGTTCACCGTCGGCGGGCAACATGGGCGAACTGGATGCCATCGCCGCGTGCTTTATCGGCGGCACCTCCATGCGCGGTGGCTCGGGCACGGTGTATGGCGCGTTGCTCGGCGCGCTGGTGATTACCAGCCTGGATAACGGCATGTCGATGCTGGATGTGGACAGTTACTGGCAGATGATCGTAAAGGGCAGCATTCTGGTGCTGGCGGTGTGGGTGGATGTGAGTACGCGGGCCGGGCGGCGCTGAATCACAGCCATAAAAAAAGCCACTCGAATGAGTGGCTTCTTTTTGGCCGGTCTAGCTCAGCACAACATCACGCATTGCCGGGATGTAACCGTAATCGTAGGCCTCCTGCACAAACGAACGGTCCCCCTTCAATACAATCCTCACGGTGGGCGCCTCGGTGCCGCCGATACGGTAGTCATCGCCGGTGGTGGGCACGCTGTCGATAAACGACGTCACCAGGCCATTGGGCATCACGCAATGCGAATAGGTTTGGAAAGGTTGCGACGGTGGGTTGCCAAGTACCAGCCCCGAGCCATTCATCGGCGTGTAGGGACCAAACAGATGATCGCCAACAAACCCGTAGACGCCATCCGGCCCGGTCACACCGTCCGCGTAGGTGAACTTGTGGCTGATGGTGAACAGGTAGTACTTGTTGTCCTGGAACACATAATGCGGGCGTTCGGTTTGATCGTTCACGCCCACCGCCGTCACCAGTGGCGGCAGGATTTCCCATTCGTCACCGTTGAGGTCCTTGGCCACGGCAATGCCAATGCAACCGACCTGATACCGCGCACCGCCGACGTCTTCATGGCCAGGTGGCACCAGGCCGAGTTCATCCGGGCCTACTTCGTGAGTACCGCGCTCGCCCGCGACATTGCCTTCAAACACCATGTACAACTTGCCGTCGTTGGGGTCGATAAACGGGCTGGGGTCGCGAAAGTTCCACGTCGCATTCTGCGCTTCGGTCTGGTAATACGTGCCATCCGCCTCGAACAGCGACTTGACGTCAGTGAAGCCCTCAAGCGTAACGCCGCTGTCCGACGTGACGACCCGGCCCCTGACCTTGGCAATCGTGGCCCCCGGCGTTACGCAGGTGTAATACAGGTCGATATCGCCGTGGTTGTTGAGCAGGATCGGCGTACCTGCCCATTCACGGGTGGTCGGCGAAACGCCTTCGGCCATCACGCGGCCACCGAAGATCCAGTCCTTGCCGGTGCGCGAGTACCAGTAGCACATGCGCGCATGGCCGTGGCGGTCTTCCCAATCACGCTTGATATCGTAACGGCCATCGGCATTGATAAATTGTGGATCATGCGGGCGACGGTCTGCGGTCAACGTGAAGATAACCGACCAACCATTAACCGATACCACCGTGCCATCCAGTTCACGCAATGGCATGGTGTCCCAAATAAACACGGTGTCACTCATGACAGGGAAGTCAGGACTCACTAACGGCTGTGTAGTCGTCGGGTCATTTTCATTAACTTTTAGCGCATCGGCCCGAGTCCAACGAGTGGGTGTGTGATTCGCAGGTTTCATGATGATGTCCTTTTACTGACGCTTTAGTGACAAGCGAAGATTAAATAACACTGACAGCCGGCAACTGCATTGCGACTGAAAAGAGCGAGCCGTAGTTGGCTCTATATGTGCGAAACAAGGTTTAACATGAAGCCTATTGATGACAACATTAAGAATTATTTAAGTCACAAGTGCCACCACTGTATTTATATCCTTGATATAAATACAGTGGCACGCTTCATAAATGATCGATCAATAGACAGTGAGCTACTCAGCTACCAAACACCAGCGCTACCGCCTGAGCCCCAGCATTCTTTTGCGTGAAATCCTTGGCCTGCGCTGCGGTTTTCAAGGTGTAGTTATAGTTGGAACGCGCTGTCCACTGGGCGTTAGGCGACTTCTGGTTGGTGATGCTGGGCACACTGTTGGTGTCGGTAAAAGTACCAGTGCCTTTATCGTCCAACATGCCGTTATTCTGGCTGCCCTCGCCGAAGTAATTACTTTCAGAAAGGATATTGGCGTTCTGCGCCAGGGTAAAACCCAGGTGAAAGTTATTCACGTAGTTGTTATACACGTGAAAATAACCGTAACGCATCAAACCCGGCGCGCGCACTTCCATGTTGTCGAAGCGGTTATGGCACAGCGTAAGACGCGGGTAACCATTGAAAGCTGCGTTGTTGTCATCGGCTGGGTGGCCGAAGATCAAGCCGTATTTGTGGTTACCAAAAAAGCAGTTGCTGATGGTGGCGTAGTCGGCCTTTTCGCCGATATACACCAGTTTATCTTCACTGCCGTCCGTGGTGGACCAGGTGTGGCCGACAAAAGAGCAATGGTCGATCCAGTATTTACTGCCGTAGTTCAGGTACACCTGGATATCGTCATTGGCCTTAATACTTGCCGAATGCTTGAAGATAATGTTTTGCAGAATAATATTCTGCGACTGCGCCGTGGCACGCAGGTGGATGTTCTCCAGCGTACGGTTCTGGAAGGAGCCGATCAGGGTCTTGTTGGCGCCCATGTTCACTTTGGTCAGGCTCGACGCCGAGATATTGCTGTTGATCACCAGCACCCGCGGGGTGGTGTCGCCAATATTGGCCTTGAGTTGGTCCAGTGTGGTGATACTGACCACCTGGCCCGCCCAGCCACCAGTGACTTTTGCCGCAAGGGCGAAACCGGTCAAGCCGATGAGCTTGCTTTCTGGATACGACATGAGTTCCCTCTCTTTCATAAATAGCGGCTCGACAGTGCGAGCCCGTGATTCAAGTTAATCCGTTAACTTGCACACAGTGTTCGGCATGGCTGGTAATGCCGGGTTTGGCTGATCAGCGCCTAAACACTGTGTTTATATACAGTAGTGGACATTCAGTACGCGGTCAACCCACGAGCACCACCAATGAGTAGGAAATAGCTTTTTTTCTGGTTTTTAAAAGGCCAGCAAGGCGCGTCGCTTTTAATCGCAGGACGTTTCCTAGACAATCCCCGCCGCCTTGTGCCTGTTGGAATCGGTGGCTAGTCTGCGGTCCGTCGCTGCATTTTAGCGACCGGGTTTAGCAGCCTGACTTCAATAGGCACACGGTTCACTTCTGCTTTTATGGTGGCTGTGCGTGGGGCACCTTCGGGTGCGCTGGTTTTCCTATTGACCGGTCTGCTAACCCGCGTACAGCTGCCACCCTCGTTTAGCAGCGTTGGCGGTAGCTTCCTTGTTCAATAGGAGTTACACCATGAATAAAGTCGTCCCCGACCCACCCCTCAGTTCAGCCAAGGCCCGCGCCGCATTCAACCGCGCCATCGACCATTACCTGCCTGCCCAGGGTGTTCCCATCGAAGACTTGAGCTTCGAAGACGCCCTGCTCTACACCGCGAGCCTGCTCGACAGCGCGTCGGCCACCACCCTCAATTGCAGCGAGCTGCTGCCAAACCCCGAGCGGGCGAAGATTCTGGCGGTGTGGCATTTGCTGGAGATGGCCAGGACGACGGTGGATCGCTCCATTGAGTGCCTGAACCCGACAAAAACCACGGCCTGAATAAACGCGGTCAAAAAAATGTGGGAGCTGGCTTGCCAGCTCCCACAGAAAAGCAGAGCACCACGGGGCTGGCAGTTGAACTCGGTCAAATTGTGGGAGCGGGCTTGCTCGCGAATGCGTTGGGTCAGTGACACATGAGCTGGCTGGCACACCGCCTTCGCGAGCAAGCCCGCTCCCACAGTAGATTTCCCTCAGTTGATCTGCGGTGTTATCGAACTATTTGGACACCGGCATCGCAAACTCCGCACCCTGCTCGATGCTCTCCGACCAGCGCTGCATGATCGATTTCTGCTTGGTGTAGAAGCGCACGCCTTCAGTGCCGTAGGCATGCATGTCACCGAACAGGCTCTTCTTCCAGCCACCAAAGCCGTGCCAGGCCATCGGCACCGGAATCGGCACGTTGATGCCGACCATGCCCACTTCGATACGCCGTGCAAACTCGCGAGCAATGTTGCCGTCGCGGGTAAAGCAGCTCACGCCGTTGCCGAACTCGTGGTCGTTGACCAGCTTGATCGCCTCGCCGAAGTCATTCACGCGCACGCAGGCCAGCACCGGGCCGAAGATTTCTTCGCGGTAGATGCTCATGTCTTTCGTCACGTGGTCGAACAAGGTGGCGCCGAGCCAGAAGCCGTTTTCCAGGCCCGGTTCGGTGGGCACGTAGTCACGGCCATCGAGCAGCAGTTGCGCGCCGGCCTGCACGCCTTGTTCGATGTAGCCGCTGATGCGTTCCAGTGCAGCACGCGACACGATCGGGCCCATCTCGGCTTTCAAATCGCGGCCGTCGGTGATGCGCAATGTCTTCGCGCGCTCGGTCAAGGCAGCGATGACTTTATCGCCCACATCACCCACCAGCACCGCCACGGAAATCGCCATGCAGCGCTCGCCGGCACTGCCGTAGGCGGCGCCCATCAACGCGTCGACGGTTTTTTCGATGTCCGCATCGGGCATCACCACCATGTGGTTTTTCGCGCCGCCCAGGCCTTGCACGCGCTTGCCGTTGCGCGCGCCGGTCTCGTAGATGTATTGCGCAATCGGCGTGGAGCCGACAAAGCTCACGGCCTTGACGTCCGGGTGTTCGAGCAGGGCATCCACCGCTTCCTTGTCGCCCTGCACCACGTTGAACACGCCGTTGGGCAGGCCGGCTTCGCGCAGCAACTCAGCCATGAACAGCGACGCGCTCGGGTCGGTCGGGCTGGGCTTGAGGATGAAGGTGTTGCCCGCCGCGATGGCGATCGGGTACATCCACATCGGCACCATCACCGGGAAATTGAATGGCGTCACGCCGGCCACCACGCCCAAAGGCTGACGCATCGTCCAGTTGTCCATGCCACGCGACACCTGGTCGGAATGTTCGCCCTTGAGCAGGTTGGGAATGCCGCACGCGAACTCGAGGATGTCGATGCCCCGGTCGACTTCGCCCTGGGCGTCGGTGAACACCTTGCCGTGTTCGGCGACGATGATGCGCGCCAGGTCGTCTTTGCGTTCACGCAGCAGGTGCAGGTATTGGAATAGTACGCGGGCACGGCGGATCGGCGGGGTGTCGGCCCAACCGGCGAAGGCGGCCTGGGCAGCGGCGACGGCCTCGCCCACGGTCTGGCGGCTGGCCAAGGCCACGCGAGCGGTCACCTCACCGGTGGCCGGGTTGTAGACGTCCTGATAGCGATCATCGCGGGAAACGCGCTGGTCGTTGATGTAATGCTCGATGGTGCGCATGGCAGTTGATCCCAGGTCGGTAACGTTGGAGCCCACGATAGGCTTTCAGTTTGTTCCGAACCAGAGCAGAATCCAGAACTTATTGTCCTCATAGGCGAACAATAGAATCATGGAAAAGGCTGAGATCGAAGGGCTGTGGACCCACATTCATTGGCTGTCGGTGCTTGAGGAGCAAGGCACCTACACCGCCGCCGCCGCGCGCCTGGGGGTGAGCAAGTCCGCCGTCAGCCAGCGCATTTCAGACCTGGAGAAAGCCACCGGCACCCGGCTGGTCACCCGCACCACGCGCAGCGTGCGGCTGACCGATGCGGGCCTGTCACTGACCCGCGAAGTGCGCAGCGCCTATGCGCACATCGCGCGTAGTTTCTCGTCGGTGCGCGACGCTGCCGGGGAGATTCGCGGCCTGGTGCGCCTCACCGCGCCGGTGGCGTTTGCCCGCCAGCAGCTGGTGCCGCACCTGTCCGAGTTCCTGCAGCTTTACCCGCAGGTGCGCATCCAGCTGGACGTCTCGGATGCCTTGAGTTCGCTGGCGGCCGAAGGCTACGACCTGGCGGTACGGCACGGCTTCCAGGTGCCGGAAACCCATGTGGCGTGGAAGCTGTGCGACACCGGCTCGGTGCTGGTCGCCACGCGCGAGTATCTGCAACAGCACGGCGAACCGCGCGAACCAGGCGACCTCACCGCGCATAACTGCCTGTACTACCCGCGGGGCACCGACCAGCCAGCATGGACGTTTGAACGCGGCGGCAAACAGGTTGAACGGGTGACCGTGCCGATCTCTGGGAGTTTTTCGACCAATAACAGTGAAGCGCTGCGCGACTCGGCGGTGAACCACCTGGGCATCGCCCTGCTCCCGGATTTCAGCGCGCAGGCCGCACTGGCCAATGGCAAGTTGGTGCAGGTGCTCAAGGGCTGGACGCTTAAGGGCGCGTTTGCCGATGAGATATACCTGATTCGACCGTACTCGCCCCATGTACCTAAATCGGTCAGTACGTTAGTTGGCTATCTAAAGGATAAGTTGTCCGGCGGTTTTCGGTTCATGGGTAAGTAACACACTTATGCAGACGACTTAAGCGGAACCATTCTCGACAAGCACTTAGTGCCGAACGACTTATAGCCAGCGGCAATAATCTAAATAACCAACGTTAAGACCTTGTATTGAACTTGTTACTTGCCAACGCCTGCAACAACGGGTTCTTGACGCTTTAAAAAAAGCCATACAACTAATTGTAAAACCTAGATAAATATTGCTGTATAAACCTCGCCAACCTGCCGGCTTTAAACTCCTTGCGGCGCAAACTTGCAAAAAAACCACAACCGGCTACGTTCATGAATACCGTGAAAGCCATCAGCCATTACGCACATAACCAGCCCGACGGGCGAGGAACTCTATTGCTCTGAAAACAGCGCTTAACACTGACACGGAACTTAGTCTTAACTCTCAAAAGGGATGCTTTGATGAAGCGCAGCCGGTGGTACCGTGCGTTCTCGAAAAAGGGGCCAGCCGAACATTTTTGGCTGTCGTTGATGGGCTTTGCTGTGCTGGTGATCGCCAGCTTCCTGTTGTTTGAACAACAGATCCAGGACTTCCTGATTCACCTCAACCTGTACCAACCTTCGACGCCTGCCCAGGCATTCAACCTGGCACTGCTGTTGCTCGCCCTGCTCGCCCTCGATGTGGTGTTGCCGGTGCCGTCAAGCCTGGTGGCGTTGCTGGCGGTGGCCATGCTCGGCAGCCTTGGCGGTTACCTGGTGATTTTCATTGGGCTGTGCCTGGGCGCCGGGTTGGGCTATGCGCTTGGCGCCGGCTATTTGCGCTTGCTGTCCGGCCGCCTTGGCTTGCCTCAGCGCCAGCCTGGGCAGTTGGCGTATCGGCTGGGCACGTTGTCGCTGATTTGCCTGCGCGGCGTGCCGGTGCTGGCGGAAACCTCGGTGGTGGCCGCCGGCATGCAACGCTACCCGCTGCGCGCATTCTTGCTGATCACCACCCTGGCCAATGCCGGACTGGCACTGGCTTACACCGCCATCGGCACGTTGCTGATCGAGCAGAACTCGCTGCTGGTCACCCTCCTCGCCAGCATGGTGTTGCCGCTGGCGTTTATGGCCGGTTACAGCCTGCTCAAACGCAAACCCGATGGGCAGCAGCCGCTGCGCGGACGGTTCGAGGTCAGTTACGACTACCCGGTGATGTTCACCGATCACGTGTTTGATCCGCTCAACCCGTGCCTGCACCGCGCGCTCGTCACCCAGCACGAGGCGCCGGTGACGGTGATGGTGTTCGCCGATGCGCAACTGCTGCACAGCGCCCCGCAATTGCTGGCGCAAATCGACGCCTATTTCGCCGCCCATGCAGACCTGCATTTGCAAACCGCCCCCATCGCCGTGCCGGCGGGTGAACTGAGCAAAACCTCACGCGTGCTGGAGCAGCTCTACACCGACATGCTGCAACATGGCCTGGACCGGCATTGCTACGTGCTGGCCCTGGGCGGCGGCGCGGTCCTGGATGCGGTGGGCTACGCCTGCGCCACCTTCCACCGCGGCATTCGCCTGATCCGTATCCCCAGCACGGTGCTGGCCCAGAACGACGCCGGCATCGGCGTGAAAAACGGCATCAATGCCTTCGGCCAGAAGAACCTGCTGGGTGCCTTCTACCCTGCCACGGCGGTGATCAACGACTTCCAACTGCTCACCAGCCTCACCCGCCGCGACCAGATCGCCGGGCTGGCCGAAGCGGTCAAGGTGGCGCTGATCAAGGACCAGGCGTTCTTCGCGTGGATGGAGCAACACGCCGATGCCCTCGCCCGTTTTGATCACCCGGCCAGCCGCCATGCGATTCGCCGCTGCGCCGAGCTGCACCTGGCGCACATCACCGGCGCCGGCGACCCGTTCGAACGCGGCAACGGCCGGCCGCTGGATTACGGCCACTGGGCCGCGCACAAACTGGAAAACCTCAGCCACCACCGGCTTCGCCATGGCGAAGCGGTCGCGGTGGGCATGGCGTTGGATGGGCTGTATGCGAATGCCTTGGGGTTGTTGAGCGATACCGACACTGAGCGTGTGATGAGCCTGCTGCGCAAGCTGGGCTTCAACCTGTGCCCGCCGGAGCTGGCCTTGAAAGATGCGCAGGGTCGCTCGCCGCTGTTGCTGGGCCTGGAGGAGTTCCGCCAGCACCTGGGCGGGCAACTGTCGATCCCCATGCTCAACCGCATCGGCCAGTCGGTGGACCTGCATGAAATCGACAGCGCGACGATGGAGGTCGCGCTGCAACGCTTGTCGACCGCAAGCGAAGCAGCGCTGACGCTGGGCGAGGGTTACGCACAATGAGCCCGATGAAAACCTGGATGACCCTGGGCCGCGTCTCCAACCTGCCCACGGTATGGACCAACACCCTCGCTGCGGCCCTGCTCGCCAGCAGCGCCGGCGCCCTGGCACCGCCGTCGTCGCTGGTGTGGGGGTTGCTGCTGATCACGCTGTCGCTGCTGTACCTGGCCGGCATGCTGTTGAACGACTGGCTTGACGCCGACTGGGATCGGCAACACCACAACCCGCGCCCGATCACCCTGGGTTTGGCCAGCCGGCAACAAGTCGGCCTGGCCACGGTGCTGCTGCTGATACTCGCCGCCGCAGCGGTACTGGGCCTGAGCCGCTTGATCGACAAGCCGCATTGGTTGCTTGGCAGCGTGGTGCTGTTGGTGGGCTGCATCGTCGGCTACAACCTGCTGCACAAGAAATACGCCCACAGCGTGTGGCTGATGGGCGCCTGTCGCTCGGCGCTGTACCTCACGGCAGCGGCCAGCCTGGCGGTGCCGCCGGAGCCGATCTGGCTGTGCGCGATGCTGCTCGGCGTGTACATCAGCGGCCTGACTTACCTGGCGCGCCAGGAGCATCGCAACCAGCTGATCAGCCGCTTGCCATTGCTGCTGATGCTCAGCCCGCTGGCCCTGGCGTTCTACTCCAACACGCTGTGGTTCTGGCCGGTGTTGCTGCTGTGGCTCGGCTGGCTGGGTTGGCATTACTGGAAACACCTGGCCAACCCGCAACAACGCCAGGTGCGTGCCTTTATCGGCGCTGGCCTGGCCGCCCTGCCGCTGTTCGACGCGCTGGTGCTGGCGGTGGCCAACCAACCGTTGGGCAGCCTGTTGTGTGTGCTGGTGTTTTTCCTGCTTCCCCACTTTCAGCGTTGGATCAAGCCGACATGAACATGCGCCAGGATGGCCTCGCCGCACACCTACAAGCCCTGACCCAGCAACTGAACGCCGCCGAACTGGATTGGTGGCAGCAGGCGCAGGCGCAGCTTGCCCAGCAACCCAGCGCCACCCTGGCGGCGTTGTTGAGCGGCCAATGCAAGCGTCTGCTGCCCGCGCCGGCCGTTGAGTTGGCACGTGCACTGGTGGCGGCCAAGGCACTCGAACACACCCCGGCCACCGAGCAGGTGCCGTTGCTGCGTCAGCTGTTCCTGTGGGGTGACGATCAGGAAAAAATCGCCCTGCTGCGTGCCCTCGACTGGCTCGACAGCGACGGCCTTTGCGTGGCGCTCGCCCTGCAGGCCGGGCGCACCAGCAACCCGCAGGTATTTGCCGCCCTTGCCCTCGACACGGCTTACCCGTCACGCCATTACCCGGAGCGCGCCTTTCACCAGTTGGTACTCAAAGCGCTCGGCATGGGCCTCGACGTCGGGCGCTTGATGGGCCTCACGCAGCGCCAGGGCGTCACGCTCAACCAGCTGGCCCTCGACCTGCTCGACGAACAGCTCGCGGCCGAGCGAACCGTGTCCGCCGGGCTGCCCACCGTCATCGCCTTTGACCTGCTCAGCCCGGCGCAACACCAGCGCCTGCGAAGCCTGAACCTGCCGCCGCAATGGCGCGCCTGCCTGAACTGACACCGCACAACGCCGCCCCTGCCCTTGACGAGGATTCACCATGCTCAAGTACTTCGATCCGCATATTCATATGGTCAGCCGCACCACCGACGACTACCAGAACATGGCCGCCGCCGGCATCACCGGCGTGATCGAACCGGCGTTCTGGCAGGGCCAGGCGCGCACCAGTGTCGGCAGTTTTGTCGACTACTTTGACACGCTGCTGGGCTGGGAACGCTTTCGCGCGAGCATGTTTGGCATTCATCATTTCTGCACCATCGGCCTGAACCCCAAAGAAGCGAATGACCTGTCGATCGCCAATGAAGTGCTGCAGATTCTGCCGCGCTACCTGGTCAAGGACGGCGTGGTGGCAGTGGGCGAAATCGGCTACGACGACATCACGCCGGAAGAGGACCGTTTTCTCGCTGCGCAGCTGGAGTTGGCCAAGCAATTCAACCTGCCGGTGCTGGTGCACACGCCGCACCGCGACAAGATCGGCGGCACCAAACGCACCCTCGCGGTGATCCGTGAAGTAGGCATCGCCGAGCACCTGGTGATCATCGACCACCTCAACGAACTGACCTTGCCGCTGGTGCTTGACAGCGAGTGCTGGCGCGGCCATTCCATCTACCCCAACACCAAGATGTCGGAGCAGCGCATGGTCGCGCTGCTCAAGGAGTACGGCACCGAAAAAATGGTGGTCAACAGCGCTGCCGACTGGGGCATCAGCGACCCACTCAAAGTGCCCAAGACCGGCCAGGCGATGTTGGCCGCAGGCTTCAGCGAAGCCCAGGTGGAACAGGTGCTGTTCCATAACCCGGTGGACTTTTTTGCCCAAAGTGGCCAGCTCGACAAGGCGCTGGTGAGCACGCCACTGCCCATCGACCAGCGCAAGCAATGGCAGGAAAACTCGGCCCTGCGCGGCCAGGAACCGGTGGTCAAATGAGTGCCGGCAGCGGCTGGACGGCCGCCCAACTCGGGTATTGCAGCAATGTGCACCCGACCCGCGACCTGGCCGGGTTACGTGCCTCGATCAAGCAGCACTTTGAAGGCGTGCGCAGTTTGCGCGGGCTGCGGCAACAGGACAGCGGCCTGTGGATTTGCGCTCATGCGGCGGCGCAGCTGCAGCAGGAATCGGCGCGCGTGTCGTTCCTGGCATTGCTCACGCAAAGCGGCTTGCGCCTGACCTCGCTGAACGGTTTTCCCTATGGCGAATTTCATCAGGGCGCCGTCAAAGCCGATGTCTACCTGCCCAATTGGGCCGACCCGCAACGCCTGGCCTACAGCCTGGACCTGGCGCGCATTCTCGCCGATGCCTTGCCAAACGACTGCCGCCACGGCGTGATTTCCACGGTACCGCTGGGCTATGCCGCCACCTGGACGCCGGCATTGCAGGCGCGCGCCGATGAGCATCTGAGCCAACTCACCGCCGCACTCGCCCACCTGCATTGGCAAACCGGCAAGAAAGTCGTGTTCTGCCTGGAAATGGAACCGGACTGCGTGCTGGAAAACACCGAGCAGGCCATCGCGTTTTTCCAGCGCCGGCAAGCCATGGACCCCAACCATGCCTACTTGGCGTTGTGCTTCGATGTGTGCCACCAGGCGGTGATGTTCGAAGACTGCTACCAGTCGCTGGAACGGCTGCGCGCGGCCGGGGTGCCGGTGGGCAAGGTCCAGCTGTCCAACGCGATGATTTGCCGCTTGCCATCGGACGATGCCAGCCGGCGCGAACACGTGCTCAAGACCCTGAGCACCTTCGCCGAACTCACCTACTTGCACCAGGTGAAAGCGCTCACGCCCCAGGGCCATCGAGTGGCCTGGCCAGACCTGCCGGCCGCCCTGAATGACTGCGCCGGGTTCGACGAACTGCGCATCCACTTCCACATCCCGCTGTTCAGCGATCACCTGTTGTTGCCCGAACTCAGCGGCAGCCAGGTTGCCCTGGCGCAGACCTTCGATTACCTGGCGGCGCATACCGATTTTCGCCCGGTGCTGGAGGTGGAAACCTACAGCTGGGGCGTGCTGCCCGTCGAATTGCGGCCCGCAACCGAGGCCGCTCAACTGGCCGGCATCGCCGCCGAACTGCGCTGGGTCGAAGAGCAACTGCGCCAGCGCAACCTGTTGCATGTGCGGGAGGCCTGCGCCGATGCCCTCTGAACAACCGCTGCTGCTGATCAATGTGGTCGGGCTGACGCCCTCGCTGCTGGGCGAAGCGACGCCGCACATCAACACCCTGCTCAAGACCGCCAAGATGGCCAACCTGCAACCGGTGTTCCCCGCCGTGACCTCGACGGTGCAGGCCTCGATCCTCACCGGCGCACCGCCGTCGCAGCACGGGATTGTCGGCAATGGCTGGTACTTTCGCGATCAGGCCGAGGTGCGTTTCTGGCTGCAACCCAACGCGCTGATCCAGGGCGAAAAGGTCTGGCACACGCTCAAGCGCGAGCTGCCGGGCTTTCGCTGCAGCCAGTTGTTCTGGTGGTACAACATGTACGCCGACGTAGACGCCGCCATCACCCCGCGCCCGCATTACCCGGCCGATGGGCGCAAACAGTTCGGGTTGTATTCGTCACCGCCCGGCCTGCATGAGCAGATCGAGGCGCAGATTGGCGAGTTCCCTTTCCATGGCTTCTGGGGGCCGGCAGCGGGCATTGCATCAAGCCGCTGGATCGTCGATTGCGCGATGGCCGAGTTCCAGATCAATCGCCCTCACCTGCAATTGATCTACTTGCCTCACCTCGACTACAGCTTGCAGCGCGTGGGGCCTGAGCACCCCTCGATTGCCGATGAAGTGCGCGCCATCGACGCCGAGGTGGGGCGCCTGCTGGCCTTCGCCGAGACGCAGGGGGCGGCGGTGATGGTGCTGTCCGAGTACGGCATCGAAGCGGTCGAGCAGTCGGTGTCGATCAACCGCGTGCTGCGCGCCGAAGGCCTATTGCAGGTGCGCCAATCCTTGAGTTGGGAATTGCTCGACCCGGGCGCCAGCGCGGCGTTTGCGGTGGCCGATCATCAGGTTGCGCACATCTACGTGAAGCAGGCACAGGACATTGCGCGGATCAAAGCCTTGCTGCAGCGCCAGCCCGGTATCGAGCAAGTGCTCGATAAAGCCGAGCAACGCACCTGGCAGCTCGATCACCCGCGCAGCGGCGAGCTGGTGGCCGTGGCCGCCGCGGGGTACTGGTTCGATTACTACTACTGGCTGGATGAGCGCAAGGCGCCGGACTTTGCGCGCACCGTGGACATCCACCGCAAGCCTGGCTACGACCCGGTCGAGCTGTTCATCGACCCGGCGATTCGCTTCCCCAAACTGAAAATGGCGCGCCGCCTGCTGCAAAAAAAGCTCGGCTTTCGCTACTACATGGACCTGATCCCGCTGGACACCACGCTGGTGCGTGGCAGCCACGGCCGCCTGCCCAGCAGCGCACAGACCGGCCCATTGCTGATCACCAATTGCGATCTGGCGTTACCGCAGCAGCTTGCGGCGACGGCAGTCAAGCAACTGCTCCTGGAACATTTCCTGGGGCGCCCACACCTCGAACTGGCCAATGCCAAGGAGCTTCCATGCGGCGAGCCTTATCTATCACTGTCCTGAGTGCACTGGCCGGATTGGCCCAGGCCCAAGGCGCAAGCACGGCCTTCGACTGCACGAATTTTCTGCAGTTTGGCGGCAACCTCGACAAGACGCGAGCCACCTTCACCCAGAGCCCCGAGACCCTGGCCTGGAACTGGTTTGTCTGCCTCAACCAACCGGCTGCGGCACAAAGCCCTGATCGGGCCTGGGAAACCATGAAGCCTTCAGACCAGGTTTACCTGGCCAATGGCACGCAACCCCTGCCCTACGCCCAGCGCACACCCGTGCCCGCTGCGGTGCTGACGCAAGCCCAGGCGATGGGCATGAACGTCAATCGTCTGTTTCACAACCTCAACGCCACGCAACAGGTGGACGGGCTGATCCTGGAAATGGGCGGCCAGGTGCCGCAAGCCCAGCAAGGCCAGGCGGTGCGGTTTCAGCTGCTGATGGGCCCGGACACCTTCAACTACATCGTGCAGCAGAAGGTTTACAACGTGAATGGCCAGGCCGCCTTGACCAGCGACCTCAACTTTCCCTCCACGGCCTGGGAGCTGAAGGCCGCCTGGCTGTGGATCGGCAACAACCCCACCTACCAGCAGCAACTGGCCAACGATGGCTACTACATCGCCCAGACCTACTACCAGCAAGGCAGTGAGTACGTGGTCGGCTATGCCGCGTTGAGCGGCTTGCATGTGATCAACAAGTTGAACCCCGACTGGGTGTGGACCACCTTCGAAAACCGCAACAACAGCAAGTACACCGTGACCAACGCGATCCCGCCCACGCCGATGACCAACAGCACCGGGCCGACCCCGGCGGCGCAGCCGGTCAATACGAGTTTTCAGGCAAGCAACCCCACGCTGGCGCAATACGAGTTGATCGGCGTGCAATCCAATACCACGCCCACGCTGCTCGCCAACTCCCAATTGGAATCGGCGTTCCAGAACCAGTCGTCGTGTTTCGCCTGCCACGGCACCGCCGCGTATTCGCCGACCAAGGGCTACTTCAATTTCGCCCTCAAACAAGACGGCGGCATCGTTTACCCAACCGCCGCACTGCCGGCTTCCGACTTTGTCGGGTATCACAAACTGGACTTTGTCTGGTCGCTCAAACGCGCCCAGTGGCAACGCTAAGGAGCCTCACATGAGCGTATTGAATTTCCCGCGTATCTACCTGGGCGGCCATATGTTCTGGAACCCGCCGACCGCCAACAACAACGACATGTACCCGCTTTACGATGCGGTAAAAATGCAGATGAACTGGCGGTTCCTGGAAGCCTTCAAGATCACGCCGCTGAACGCCGCCAGCCAATTGCTGCCGTGGACCATCGCACCACTGGCGCCGGCCGCCGTGCCGGACTACGTGATGCAGGTGCCGGGCAATGCCGGGCAGTTGGCATCCCCCATGATTCCCGGCGAGTGGAACCTGTTCGGCGATAACGCCTGCGGCACCGTGAGCTACAACCAGACCCAGTCGGTGATCACCGGCGGCGAGTTGCCCGACGGTGGTTACGTCAGCCAGGACCCGCTGATCAATCAAAGTTATCAGCTGCTCGGCAATCCGTTTGGCGGCGCGCCGACGTCGCCGGCGCGTTTTGTCGACGTGAGCCCGTGGCAGAACACTTTCACCGCGCTGTACTTCGACAAACTGGTGCTGGGCAATGCGCAATGCGGCCTGACGCTCAACCGCGAGCACCGCATGCTGGACCGTTTCCTCAACTTCAACTGGGCCAACCTCGGCGGCCTGGCGTACGTGACCACCACCTGGCAGACCTGCTTCCCGAAAGAAAACCTGACGTGGGTGATCGGCAACTCGGCCTTGCTGCAAAACCTGCAGGCGCAGATGGCGCAACAACAGGCCAAGGGGCTGATGTTCCGCTTTACCACCTACCTGACCTGCTACGACAAGAACGGCATCTTCAACAACTATCCCCCCATCAACACCCACAGCGCCACGCCCGAAGCCCAGGCCAAGGTACAGGCCATGTATCAACAGGCGCTGGATAACGTCGGGGATATTTTCTTCAACCCGGCCTATAGCCGTACCGTGGGCAGCCTGGGGTTGTGGTTTGAGGATGAATTTCCCACCGCGCCGGCAGGCAGGCGCCTGGTGCCGGCCGCCAAGGTGGCGATCTACAAAACCTCACCGGGCACCACCAGCCAGGTTCAACTGGGCGTGATCTCGGCCCAGGCCCATGGCAATACCTTGTCGCTGGACCTGGGCAACGCCTTTCCGTTCTACCCCATCGACAGCAAAGCCGACATTCCGGTCGCGGCCAAGTACCAGGCCGGCAACTACCAGATCGGTATCCGCCAAGGCGCGCAATTCAGCCCATTGGCCAGCTTTGGCTATGACGATTACCAGCAATTGGCGTTCGACAAGCGCGCCGGCATCCTCGACCTGCCGATCACCGTCGAGGCCCAGGCGCAGCTGCAATCCGGCACGCTGGAACTGCAACAGCAAGGCAACACGCCGGTCATCGCCGCGACCCAGCAACTGTGGACCGCCGAGGTGGTAGAGAGCGCCAGCTTTATCGACGTGGGCGACACCAAGACGTTGCAGGTGATGGTGCAATACGACGGCCAGCCCGCTCCGGCCGGCACCACGTTGTGGGTGGCCGAATACGGCAATGCCTACATGCTGTGCACCACCGATTACTACCTGGCGTTCAGTAACGCAGCGGACTTTTCGCTGTTCAACAACGACCCGCAGAACCCGGCCAACAACAGCCCCTGCCTGCCGCAATTTGTCGGTGCGAAGACCCTGGCCGGCCAGATCACCGAAGGCACGGGCCGCCAGCTCATGGCAACCCGGCTGGCGGTGCCCGCCGATCAAACCGTGCCGGTGACCTACCAGCAATTCCTGCCGACGCCCGCCGCTGTCGCCCTGAGCCCGACGCTGACGTTCGCCAACCCGATCACCCTGCAACGCACGTTGCAAGACCCGCTGAACAGCCCGGTGCAATTTAGCCTGACCAAGATCCAGACCGACGCCAATGGCATCGCCAACCTGACGGTCACGGCCCAGGCGCCGGGCTTTCCGACCTTGCGTTTCTTTGTCCAGGAAGGCCAGCAGGAACC
Organism: Pseudomonas sp. TREG-RG-20F-10-E-6-01; assembly: GCF_022662455.1. Taxonomy (NCBI): domain Bacteria; kingdom Pseudomonadati; phylum Pseudomonadota; class Gammaproteobacteria; order Pseudomonadales; family Pseudomonadaceae; genus Pseudomonas; species Pseudomonas sp. TREG-RG-20F-10-E-6-01. The sequence goes on from NZ_JAKNQP010000004.1 coordinate 448,799, forward strand.
GGAGATTCCTTTCAGCTTTCCGCTCAACCAGGCCTTTACCGATTTTCTCGCGCCGCTGCGTGTGCTGCCGCTGGAACCGCAGATGCAGCAGGATTTCGTCAACGCGTGGAACCTGATTTATCAGCGTGAAAATGCCGGCCAGCTGATATGGGAGACCTTCATCTACCCGTTCATCCTGCAGCCGTTCTATTACCTCTACCCGATCATGAGCAAGTACATGCCGCTCAACAACCTGACGCGCATCGAGGGCGCCGTCGACCAACTGATCGTGTTGATCAGCAAGGCGTATCAGGAGGAAAGCACGCTGGCGATGCCCATCACGCGGGACATGCCGCAAAGCCGTCGCGCCGTGCTGGAACTGTGGGCGCAGGCGTTGGTGAAGCGTAACTATCCACCCGTCCCGCTGAGCATGAACGACTACGCGTAAGCCACGCACAGGACCACCGGGTGACGCCCCTGTCACCCGGTTTTCAAAGGAGTGTGTTATGAACGCCAGCCTCTTGAGCCGACTGTTGCTATTGCTGATGCTGCTCAGCCCCGGCGCCTTTGCCAGGGACGACAGCGGCAAGCCCTCGGCATTGGCCACGCAACTCAATTGCCAGCCGCCCACGAGCGCGCCCGCAGCCACTGCCAGCCAGGACCAGTTCGATCAATACAGCTGGCAGCTTTTTGTTGCCTTGAACTGGCCGGCACAGGACGGGCAGCGCGGCGCGCCCAACTGCAGCAAACAACCCGGCGACCCCGGCTACACCGTGTGGCAGACCTACAAGACCGTCAGCGAAATCTTCCTGCCGGGGGCCGCCAACCCCGGGCCGTGGAATAGCCCGCTGACCGCCAGAAGCCTGGGCATCATCAACATCGCAGCGCTGAAAAACAGCTCACTGGTCAACTCCATCGACCAGGCGGTGGGCGGCTGGTTGATCGATCAGGCAGGCAACCCGACCTACTACGATATTTCGGCCAACCAGGCGTCCTACAACTACATCGTCGGCAATAACTTCTACAACGCGAATGTGGTGTCCAGGGCCAATACCATCAACTTCCCCAATGGCGTGATCGAGGTCAAATCCAGCTGGCGCGTGCTCACCGCCCGTGACAATGCCAGCCATTACCTCACGCAATTTGCCCGCGTGGCGCGGTTCAACAGCCAGGGGCAACGCATTGGCGTCGGCGAGGCGTACCTGGGCCTGGTGGGCTTGCATATCATCACCAAGGTCAACGGTTACCCGCAGTGGATCTGGTCCACCTTCGAGCAGGTCGAGAACGTGCCGCCCAAAGCCAAAGTCAACGGTCAATGGGTCGATCAACCGGCGCCCGGCACGGCCTATTCCTACTTCAATGCGGCCGCGCCCGCCGCCGCGCTGAACCAGTCGCCCTGCAACTGGCAAACACAAGGCACCCAGTTGGTCTGCGTGCCCAAGCCCGGCACCACGTTCCAGACGCCCAACCCGCTGAACCGCGTGACGCCCATTGCGGATGTGACGAGCTGGGTCAACAACAATTACCGCAACGATCCAGGCCTGCAACGCAGCGTGTTGAAGTACTACCAGTTGATCACCACCCAGCGCCCGCTGATGCCGAACAACCCAAGCAACCCACTGGGCCAGCCGACCCCGGCGCTGTCGGCCAACGTGACCATGGAAAGCTATATCCAGCCCACCAGCAGTTGCATGAACTGCCATTCGATGGCGACACCGGTGAAGAGCCCGTTCAAGTCCGACTTCTCCTACCTGTTCAAATTTGCCAACAGCCCCATCACCCCACACGCCACGGGCAAGGAATAGACCATGAGCATCCTCAACGGACCACGACTGAATTTCTGGGGCGGCATCCGCACGGACGTGAGCTTGCCGAACAACTCGCCGACCATTCCTTTTAATGGCAACAAGCAATGGCCGCTCTTCGACCTGACCACGTCGACCCTGGCACCCGGCGCGCAGTCTTACACCGATGACCAGTTGAACAGCATGATCAACGCGCCCGACGGCAACTACTACACCGCCGGCGGCTGGAACCACTACGGCCAGCACGTGGTGGACATGCAGAACGCCTTGATCAGTTCCCAAGGCAGCCCCGGCAATATCAGCACCACGGGTGACCAGGTCGGTCAGCCGGTGTACCTGCTCGGTTCGGTGGACCCGGTGAGTGGCCAGGCACCAGTGTCCGGGCCGATGATGGTGGATCTGGACCCCAGCGCCTCGACCACCACGCAGATTTTTGTCGGCGGCCTGCAAATCGGCAGCAACGACAATATCCAGCTGCTGATTCGCTGCAATGCGGTGTGCAGCAGTTTCGACGTGACCGGGCGCGTGCTCGAGCCGGCAAAGATGGACGCTCCGGGATCGTTCCATGCCAGCGGCACGTTCCAGCTGACGTTCCCGCTGAGCAGCATCGTCAGCTGGAACCCGAACAGCAGCGGCCTCAAGGCGATCATCCAGGCGCCGGGCGCGACGGGCATCGTCCTGCGTTTCGTGATGTTCGAGATGTGCCCGCAGATGACCACCGCGCAGCTCGATGCCGATTATGCTGCCGGTAAATACACGCCCAACCCGAGCATTGGCCGGGTCATCGGTACGCTGGCCCCGGCGTTTGCCGGCGAGCCGCTGAGCTGCCAGCCGGGGCGGCAATTGGTCAACGCAGCCACGAACAACGCCGCCTATGCGGCGCTGGGCAATAACGGGCTGTTGAGCCTGGACATGGTCAATGTGATTCCCAAGCAAACCTTCCGCGCGGTACGGGACGACATCACCAGCCCGATCGGGCCGAATGCGAATTATGGGCCGGTGACCATTTCAGCCGGTGCCGCGCCGCTGATCACCCTCAACCCGACTGCCAGCCCGTTGGTCAATTACTACGTGTATGGCGGCATCGTCGATGTGGCGCTGACCACCAGCCAGCAGCAGGCCGTCAGGACCACGCCGTTGGCGATCAACGCCCCTGGCCAGGTGGCCGGGACTCAGTTGCAGGCGACCGAGTCGACCTATCGGGTGTATGCGGATCAGCGCAACGTGTACCTGGAGGATTACCCCAACGGCCTGACGGTCACCTTGCAGGTTCGCTACCTGGGCGGGCCGGTGCCCGGCGCCACCAAAGTCAGCCTGGCAGCGAGTGCGCCGGGCGTTTACGAGCAGAAGCAATACACGGACTTTCTCAACTTTCCGGCCTCGCTGACGGTGAATGCTGGCCAACAGACGGTGAGTTTTCCCGTTACGCTCAAAACCGGCAGCGCCGCCCAGGCGGGCTTCGTGGCCCTGACCTACACGGCCAATGGCGTGGACAACGGCGCCTTTTTCACCAACTTCCGAAAATACGCTCAGACCGACTTTGGCATCGCCAAGGGCAGCGTCATTACCTGGCAACAGGTGTACCCGAATGTGCTGCGCTTTCACTACCTGGCCTTCCCCGCCATGTCGCGCTACGTGCCGTTGAACCAGCCTGACGCGATCATGGGCGCGAAGAACGCGATCCTTGCGCGCACCTCGGACGCCTACAAGGGCACCACGCTGTTCATGCCGGTGGTGCGCTCGATGTCCCCCGCTCAGCGCGCACTGCTGCGGGCCTATCTCACCGGCAGCCCGTGGCAGCCACCGCAATAGGAGGCAAACGCTATGACACTTCATATTCCCGCACAGCCCATCGAAGCCCTGCGCCCGAGCAGCGTTATCGCCGAAGGCCTGCTCAACCCGCGTGGCGTGTGCCTGCAAGCCGATGGCAGCCTGTGGCTGGCCGAAGCCGGCTCAGGCGTGGCGGACCAGCCGTTCAGCAGTCGCATCAGTCGGCTGCAGCCTGACCCGCTGAGGCCTGGGGCCTATCTGCCCGGCGAAGTGCTCGCCCAGGGTTTTCGCAGCATGAACCTGCAGGCGCGCATGCTGCGCGATGAAATCATGGGCCTGTCCGACATCGCCTGTGGTGACGGACGTTGCCTGGCCAGCCAGACCGATTACGTCGGCGGTTCCAGACTGCTCGACCTGCAATACAACCCGCCCGAGCCGGTGTTCCACAGCCGTGGCAACCTGAACGCGCTGTGCTACCACCCGACGCGACGCAGTTGGCTGGCGGTGAAACCGGATACCAATCAACTGGTGGAGTTCAGACACGGCGAGCAAGAACGTGTGCTCGCGCAATTGCCCGTTCTGGATGAGGATCAGGAGGCTGTTCCTGTCACCCTGGTGTACGAGCCGCACACAGACGCCGTGTTGATTAGCTTGTTCTCTGGGGAATTGCACGGCGACCCCGCGCGCCAAGGCATCGACTTTGCCGACTACGCCGGGCAAGTGATTCGAGTTCACCCGGCCAGTGGGCAAATCGAAGTGGTGATTCGCGGCCTGCAACTGCCCACCGGGCTGGCGCTGTGCCCGCAAGGCAATCTGCTGGTGCTGGAGCTGTGCAGCCATCTGCAACAGCCCTTGCTGCCGGACTGGAACGGCGAGCCGCTGCACGGAGGCTTTACCCGCTTTACCGGGCGACTGTTGCGCTGTGACCTGCGCAACGCAACAGTGGAAGTGCTCGCGCGCGGGCTGGATACGCCGTCCAACCTGTGTGTGGTGCAGGACGCGGTAGTGGTGAGCGAAGGCATGGGCTTGACGGGCCGACCGCTGCCGACACCCGACGGCACTGTGGCGCCGCTCAGTGGCAGGCTGCGGCGGGTGCAGCTATGAGGCTAGAGCGCATCCTCTAACAGCAGAACGGTCGCGGGGGCGGCGCGAAAAGACGGATTGTGCCTGGCTGCTTCAACCATATGAACGGCCTCATGGTGGGCGGTCAGGGCGTCCTTCGAAGCCCACTTTTCGATCAAGACAAAACTGTCGGGGTTGCCGACCACGGGGTGCAAATCGTACTGCAGACAGCCCTGCTCAGCCCTGACCAAAGGGGCCAGTTTCGCGAACGCTGCACGTTGCTCGGCGCCCTTGCCGGGCTGCGTATTGATAATGACGACAAGCCGCACTTCATCTGACATGCAAACACCACCGCAAAGTTTGGTTAAGGAAGCCGCACAGTACGTGAGCACGCCGCCAAGGTGCAAAAAAGCCTAATAGAGGGGTGCATTTCACACGGTTTTCACAGTCGGGCGCATAGCCTCAACTCAGCTCCTAAGTGAACACCTTTAAGCCCGCGCCCCCATCGTGGGCTTTTCTTTGTCTGCGATTCTCATTGGATACTCGCCTTATCGTCGTACCACAGCACTGGCTGCGCGGTTTTTTTGCTCCATGTCACCTGTTTATTGAACTGGATGAATGAGCGATGACGCTGAACCAATCGCCACCCAGCGCAAGAGGTTAAGCACGCGCATAGATAATTTGAATTAGTCAGTTGCCCGCCCGGTCAAGAACTATGAACGCAGTAAATCTGACGAGGTAACAGCAATGACTATCCAAGCAGAGACACTCGTAGCATTGACCGAAGCGCTTCAGGAACGCGGCCTGAATCTGGTTTCAGATGTGCACTTCACCCGCGCGCCGTATCGGCAAAATCACCGCTGGATTTGCACCGTCGCGTAACGCTGCATTTTGCCGGCGGTCAGGCTTAATGGCCGACCGCTGGCACCGCGTTGATCACTCTAGTTCGAGCGGCTTTCGTTACGATTTTGTTGTTTTTTAACGCCCTTCCCGGTTTTTCGCTCGTATTGGTGATGACAGAACCAGACGACCAGAAGCAGGCCAGCCAAGCCAAAAATGAACAGTAACAGCTCTAGTGCGGGACCTTCGTGTGAAAACATTTTTCGTTCCTCATCCTGAAGTCGTGCAAACCGAAATCGGTCGCACCCGAAATTATTCGTAACAATTCGAACATTTTCAGGTTAATCGCCAAAACCACGCCTGGCAACCCTGAGTCGGCTTAAAACCTTTGATCTAGACGGGTTGCATGGGTGATCACGTTCTGCAGGCAATAAAAAACCCGGCGCAGTGGCCGGGTTCGCTGAAGTAAAATGATCAATTATCGGGGTGTTCACTCGCGACTGAATCAGCCGCGTCCACATCCGACATATCCTCTTCCAGTGGCGCGTCGTCGTCAGGCGGCAATGGGAGCGCGCCCTCATCTTGGCGCGGATCGTGGCCCGTTTCGTTGTCTGTGCCGCGCGTCACGGCTTGTTGGGAAAGGTTTCCTGGCGCCTTCTCGTTGATTTCCATGTTGACTCTCCGCTTTGGCGCACGGGAAATGCGCACTTAAGCTTCAGAGACGGCGCAGCATTCAGAGTGCAAAGCATTAGACGAATGGTGCCGATCAACGCTCGGTCTTAACGCTTTCAGCTTCGGATGTTTACTACCGAACGCAGGTAGAGCCGGTGTAAACCTGATGGGCCGCCAGCGATGGCCGACGCACAACGTGAAACAACTCACATTTATGCAACGCCGATATTGAAGGTCAATAATTGACCAACCTATATTTCGTTCCACCCGAGCGCTCACCTCTATACGGATATTGTTCTGCGCCAGCTCGGGTCCCCACTTGAGCGCAGGCAATCAAACATTGAGGTTTGCCATGCGTCTTTCCAAACTCGCGCCAGCCGCCACCCTGCTCAGCCTGTTTACTCTGCCCACCCACGCTGCCGACCTGACCGCCCTGACGGGCGCCCTGTCGTCTGCCCTGGGCGGCGCCAGCAACAGCAACACCCTCAACACCACTAACGCCTCCTGCCAGCAACAGATCCGCGACCTCCAGGCAAACATAAACGCGGCCAATGCCAAGGGTGACACCTTGCGCGCGACGGCCTTCCAGGCAGCGTTGACGCAAACCAACAAAAGCTGCAGTAATTCCAACTACAACGCTCAGGCGCAGGTGGACACCCACCCTCAACGTCAACAAAACATGAACAAGGCCGCGGATGCGATCAATGCCATCGGTGGTTTGTTCAAGTAAAAAGAAATAATCGGAGGCTCCTGCGTCGAGCGTCTTTTATCCCAGAAATGCAGAAGCCCCGCCTGAACGGGGCTTTTGTGTGAGTCAAGCAAGAGCCTTTCTCATGCACTTTGAAACCGCAGCAATACTATTTTTGCGAATGGTGAAGGCTGTGGGTCGGTGTAAGCGGGACGCTTCTGAAGGACCGTCCGAGGCGGGATCGTAGGATTGCTGCGCTTAAGTGAGCAATATTACGCGTACCAGGAGGGCGTTTTTGTCGTGCTGAATTCAGCTTTTCAATCGGCTGAAGACTTTTAGATCAAGCGCTGCCAGCCTCAACGCTCATGCTCGCGGCTTCATTTGAAGTGGCTTCGAGGCTGGCAGCGAATGTTGGGGTTATTCGATTACAAGCAAGACCTTGGATTGGCATAGCAGAGAGGAGTTCTCTCCAGGGATCTCAATGGAGATGCTGTAGCCACCTGGTTCCAACGAAGACAAATCAGCATTGAAGGAGAAACCTGACTTCAAGAGCTTCTGATTGTTGAATGCCTTTGCCACGTCCGGCCGATCAATAACAGTATGATCCTTGAATGCGACAGGATCGCCCTTATAACCGTTCAGGCGAAGTTTGATTTCCTTCGAAGCACTTTGGTTAACGCTATCGAAAGCCCAGCCGTTGAATTGAACAACGCTGCGCGGAACGTAAATACTTGCACCGGTCTTTCCGGCGATGGTGTCAATGGCGCATTTATCAGATGGGTTATAAGTGGTTTTGGTAGCTGCCGCGTTTTCCTTGCTTCCTTCCTTTTCATTGCATCCAGTCATTGTCGCTGAAGTTATAGCGAGAAAGCTCAGTGCCGCAATCATCTTGTACATGTTTTTTCCTGAGGGGCGTCAATGTGTGTAACGTTGATTTCTTCAATATATAAATGCTTGGCAGTGCAATCGGCGCAGCTCGAAAAATGCACGACTCATAAGCGGCACAGTCTTCGTCCTTGCTGCTAAAGACATCAACCTCAGCGGTGGGATTATGTAGCGGTTGGCAGCGCAGTACAAGAGTGCGGGAACGGCCTGACAGCAGTTCTCATGCCTTTTCATGGCGCAGTTGGATGGGCAGGTACTGGGTAAAAACGCATCTGTCGGGCACCACCTGCGTAGGGTGCGCAACGGGTCGACACGCTGCAGGCGCCCCTGCCCCCCCCCCGCCGGATTCGACCGGGTGAGCGCGCCAAACCCTATCGGCGAGCAGCGCTACAGAAAAACCAACTACTGAGCGTGTTTTACTCCCCAGCCAAGGTCCTTATAGGAAACCTTGTTCTGCTCAGAAAAGTCGGTTTTGTAATTTCAAAACACACGCTCCTGGCGAGGGTTGTACTACAGCGGAAAAGATTTGTTCGGCATTCAAACCTTGAAGTCTTCGGCCATTAGCTGCCACTTCAGGAAGAAACTTGAGCGAAAACGCGAGACGCTCACAAAATTATTGTATGAACGGGTGCATCCACTTTGATCGCTGGCGCGTAGATTCAATACCCTCACTCGCAGGGCATACGAGCCAAGGAGATACACCATGCACGCCTTTTACAAAAAAATTGCTGCAGCAGCCTGCTTCGCTATTCTCTCCGTAACTGCAACCGCAAGCTTCGCCGCCGACTCTGTGATGGTCGGAGGCGCAGCGATGTACCCCAGTAAAACCATCGTGGAAAACGCGGTCAATTCAAAGGACCACACGACGCTGGTTGCAGCAGTCAAGGCTGCCGGGTTGGTTGATACGCTTAATAGCAAAGGCCCATTCACCGTATTCGCGCCGACAAACGAAGCCTTTGCCAAGCTGCCCGCAGGCACCGTCGATACGCTGGTCAAGCCTGAACACAAAGCCGACCTGACTAAAATCCTGACCTACCATGTCGTACCCGGCACTCACACATCGGCACAACTTAAGGCCGACGCCAAAAAGAACGGCGGCACCGTTATGCTGAAAACAGTTCAAGGTGAGTCGCTGAATATCAAGCTGCACGACGGCAAGCTTTGGGTGGTAGATGCCAAAGGCGGTAAGGCAAGTATCAGCATCGCAGACGTGATGCAGTCCAACGGCGTGATCCACGTTGTCGACTCGGTCTTGATGCCTTAAACGCTCTTCAAGCCCGGCAGACGCGCAGTTTGCCGGGTAGTGAGGCCTGTCAATAACCGGCTGGTGATCATGGCCGTGTTCATGAGCCATGCCGAAACGTTCACAAGCCTTAGCCGGCGCACCTCAACGTCAATGTCTCGATACTCATCGTAAGTTTCTGCGCTGAAGCCAGGTACTGATTGCTTCAACGAGTTCGGCCTTGCACTCCACCGGCAACCAATGCCCGCCAGATAAGCTCGTCACAGTGAGGTCTGCGCAGGCCGCACGCATTGGCTCGCCCAGCTGATTACCCTTGATGGTATTCATCGGGTCGTAGTCGCCGTTCACAAACAGTACGGGCAGGGACAGGCGGCCGCCATTGGGCGCTCGATGGGCATAAGCGATGTTGGCGTCGTCGTTCAAATACCACGCGCAGGGCGCGCGGAAACCATGCTCCTCAAAACTGCGCACCAGTGCCGCGAAGTCCGCCTGCGGCCAGAGCGCGGGGTCGGGCTGGGTGGGCGGGGCTCGGTGCGCTGCGCCAAACCGCCCTCCTTTGCTGGTGACTTGGGCGTTTGATGCGACTTTAGTGATGCTCGCAGGGTCGCCTCGTCGATAAATCGAAGCCAGTGATGCGGCTTTATCTGCATCAAGGTCTGCGACGGCGGACGCGAAGTGCGTGTTGTAATAGCGGTAATAGTCCCATTGACCGTCTGGATACTCGTCTGCCGGATAGATTGTTCGGTCAACCAGCGGGACGAGCGTCGGCAGCGCGTTGGTGGTGGGGAAGTACGGGACCGAAATCAGCACAACGCCGCGGCTGCGCTGGGGCTCATGAGCAACCAATTCACCCGCCACAACGCTGCCCCAATCGTGGCCCACCCAAATGGCGGGCATTCCACCGAGATGGTCATGAAGCTCTGCCATATCTGCCACGATGTTTTCAATGGAGTACGCGCGGGTGTCCGCCGGCACAGAAGAGCCGCCATAGCCGCGCATGTCGGGTGCAACGCAGTGCCAGCCCTGGGCAGCGAACGCTTCCATCTGCGCGCGCCAGATCAGACCGAGCTCCGGCCAGCCGTGCAGGAACATCATCAATGGCCCCTCGGCAGGCCCCGACGCCACATAGTGCGTCGTATGACGGGGCGTACTGAAGATGTGCGAAGTCAGCTCGGAAGTGGACACAGGATCTCCTGATGCTTACCGGCGGATACAAGCGAAACGGCGGCGCCATGCTGCGTCGCCTGTCCCCAGAATAACGCCTTTATGTCATCACGGCGCGGTGTTTCACCGTAGGCCGCCTAAAGCCCTTGGCATGGCTGCCCACGGATTTTAGGTGGACGCCATTGCCGTTATATCGCAATCCAGGCAGTGACCTCGCCAGACACTCACAAACTTTTCACAGTCAAGCGCCTATGGTTAACCCAAGCTCCTGGTGAACATCCCTTTAAGCCCGCTGATCCCCATCGCGGGCTTTTCTTTGCGCACAATTTGGCTGTTGGTATTGCGGCCCGATTGGAACTAGATCGCCTCAACCTTTCTACATTGAGAAATCTCGGGCAATGCCTGGTCGGCAGAGATTTTATTAAGCTGCCAATGCAGCTTGACAGCGTTTGATTGGTTTACACGCACTCTGGCGCTGCTGGACGTGAGGCTGATGTACGAGGCATCTGAGCTTTTAACGTCGATGACAACGGCGGTGGTGCCGCCCTCAAGATCAGAATTCCCCAGAATTCCAGCTTTCCATTTCTGAGTGACCCTGTGCTCACCTGGTGTAACAGGTACGGCTATGTAACCACCGTTCTCCAGAGACGCTACTTGCTTGCCATCCAAAGAAATCATGGCAGACATTAAGCCCATGTCGTAGTTACTGGGCCTGTAGACATAGATGACACCCTGTTGTGAATCCACGTTTTTAAGAGGTGTAAATGTTGGCCCTGTGATCGTGCAAGCGCTAAGGAGCGCCAACCAGACAAGTGCTGAAATCTTCCATACTCGAGTCATAACTGCTCCATTCTGATCCAGCGCTTGATGATCAACACTGCAAGACTACCAATCAAACTTTTTGTGCTGATCTTGCACGTCCCCCACTCTCCCCCCAAATGTTGGCGGTAAGCCACGAATGGTAAGCGAGGGCTTTAGTTCCTGCCTAGAATCGCCATGCATTCGAAGATCAGTGACAGCCCGCTACGTCGTGATCGCCGCGCGTCGAACAGCCGAATGAGTGCGCTGATGCCGATGCGGCGGATGGGCCCAGCATTTGACTGCCGGGCCTGAAAGGTAAATTAAAGCAGTGCGACGCCAGCCACCTGCTCGGGCACACGGACAAGCGAATAACAGAGATGGTTTATCAGCGCGTCGGGCAGATCGTTAAGCCGACCCGCTGACCGCAATTTGCAATGAGTTGCGGAAACCGCCTGAAATGATGCGAAAACGATCAGTAGCTAGGCTGCTTGATTTCTCAAACCCCGGAAACGCAAAAGCCCCGCTTTCGCGAGGCTTTTGTGTAAATCTTGGCGGGAAACCAGGGATTCGAACCCTGGGAACGCTATTAACGTTCGCCGGTTTTCAAGACCGCTACGCATATAAAGACGGGCTGACGCCTTGAGGGCCTGCAGAGTTCCTTTTCTCGAAGCAATTGATAAGGCTTGAAGGCGCATTCCACCTGGGGTACTTTTTTAGTTTAGGAACTGCTTTTCTAAGCAAATTGCCCCATAAAAAACCCAGCTAGCACTCCAGACCACCCAGGTCAACAAAAACTTGACAGGCCGTTTTTTTATGAGATGATTTTATAGATTAGTGTTTTTAGCTAGTGTGTTTCTGAGTTCGAATCTCAGTGCCTTGCTGTTCCCCCTACTGTTTCTTAGTTTTTTGCGTTTCATCAGCGTTTTAGTGCAAAAAAAATCAGAACAGAGCTTTAAATCAACAAAAAAGGGGGTACTTATGAATAATAAATCTCAACGTCGTACAAAAAGCAATGTCATCACTTATGTTGCATGTTTTTTTGAGACAGTATGGGCAGCAATGGTATCGGTAATGGCGGCCAGCACGAGCGGTGTACAGGGTATCCTGTCACTAGCTAAGAACATTATTTCTCTTCGCTGATTCCTGCGCACCTTTAATTAGATGCTTCGGCCTCACTTCTCAAATACCTTCTGACTGGTACTCTTATTCCTTCTTAGGAGAACCAGACATGCCCAACTCAGACCTGCTCCCCTCTCTTCTGTCCAAGCTCTACGAAAACCAGCTGGCCCTTGAGGCTTCCATCATGGAGATATCGAACTGGATCGAGCAGCGTGGCTCCGCCGAGGTAGCCGAGAACGTGCGCGGAGCTCTGGACACCATTGATGACAACGAGAAGTTCATCAAGCTGACCCTGGCGGTCCTTATGTCGCCCGAGTGAAGTTGATCTGACGCTGAGCGCTTCACTACTTGCAAGCAACCGACCACAGCTGATCGAGCTTCGTAGTGTAGCTCTGGCTCATCATGTCCCGGCGCATCCCCCAGTCGGGGTTTGTCGGTACACTGGCCGATCGCAGCGTCCCCCTTCCCCACCTGTCATTGATCTGGTCCAGCACGGTCATCACTCTGGTGGCCTCGACTGGCTGAGACACCGCGAATAGATCGTCCGTGTATTCACCTGGCTGGCAAAGGTTGAGCAACATCACCTCGGCTTTACTGTACTTGAAGCCAGGTCGAAAAATCCGGTCAAGGGCGTCAACTGCAGCCTTTGTCAGCAGGCGCACGTCGTCAGTTGGATACGGCATATCCACCACTACCCCATTGGCATACTTGGCTTCTTCGGGGTTGAACATGCCTGTGCGGATGCAGACACGGACCTTTTTGCACAGCGAGTTTTGAGCTCGCAGCTTTTCAGAGGCGCGCATCATGTAGGTGGCCACCGCCTCCTTGATCGGCGGCAACTCGGTAAGGCGCTTTCCGAACATCCGGCTACAACAGATTTCCTGCTTGGGTGGGTCGGGCTCGTCCAGTTCCAGGCATGAGGTGCCGGCCAGTTCGCGGGCGGTCTTCTCGATGACCACGCTGAATTTTTTGCGAAGCGTCCAGGGGTCGGCCTTGGCCAGATCCATCGCTGTCTTGATGCCCATCGTGTCCAGGTGAAGCTTCATCTTCCGGCCGACACCCCACACCTCTGAGACGTCGGTGTTGCGCAATACCCAGTCACGCTTTACCGGGTCAGTGATATTCACTACACCGCCGGTCTGGGCCTGCAGGCGCTTCGCTGTGTGGTTGGCCAGCTTGGCCAGGGTCTTTGTGTGGGCGATTCCGACGCCCACCGGGATTCCGGTACACTGAAAGACCCGTGCGCGGATCTGGCGTCCGAGGACATCCAGGCTGGCAATACCGCTCAGGTCGGCGAAGGCCTCATCAATGCTGTAGATCTCGACGGCGGGCACCATGCTCTCGATCAGCGTCATGACCCGCTCACTCATGTCCCCGTACAGGGCATAATTTGATGAAAACGAGACAATGCCGTGCTGCTTGAGCTTGTGCTTGATCTGGAAATACGGCTCGCCCATCTTGATGAAAGGCTTCGCGTCGTAGCTTCGGGCGATGACACAGCCGTCGTTGTTGCTTAGCACCACGATTGGCACCTTTGCCAAGTCAGGGCGGAACACACGCTCGCAGCTTGCATAAAAGCTGTTGCAGTCAATCAGCGCAAAGACAGGTGTCTGTTCAGACATGGCTGCGTACGGTGCTGGTGATCACGCCCCAAATCGACAGCTCGTCGCCCTCCAGAATGTACCGCGCCGGGTATTTCGGGTTCTCCGACAGAAGGATCACCTCTCTCCCGCGCTTACACAGACGTTTGCAGATGGGTTCATTATTCAGCAGCGCCACCACTACATGCCCGTGTGCCGGCTCAATAGACCGGTCCACAACCGCCAGGTCACCCTCAAAAATTCCCGCGCCCTGCATGCTCTCGCCAGTGATGGCGATCAGATAGACGTGCGGCGCCCTGATATTTAAGACCTCATCCAATGAGATGTTCTGCTCAATATGGTCGGCCGCCGGCGATGGAAAGCCAGCTGGTACCCGAAAAGAGCAAAAGGGCAGCTTCGTGCCGCCCTCGGCGATAGGACCTAAAATTGCGAAGCTCATGATGCAGCCTTTTACATACACTGTACGAATGTACAGTTAATAACGCAGATGGCTTGCGGTCAATTTGGCGTAAGAGATATCTGACAAGCGGCCCCGTCAGACAAACTCATCTGCGTAAGCGGCGACAGCCTCTTCTGTGAGTTCCCGCCACTCACCGCTGTCGATTACGCCGCGCTCTTTCATATCGTCAGCCAGGGACAGGCGCCTCTCGTAACGATCTTCAGCTGTCGCCGATATGAAGTCGGGTTCATTGCGCAAGGCGAACCACGCCTGCATTGCGTTGATTTGCTCGCTGTGGATCGTCATGACGAATACTCGAGGCCAGTGTCTACAGTGTAGAGATTGGCCAGCGCCCAACTGTTCAGCAGGTCCGACAAGCGGAGAGCATCATGTGCGGAAGACTTACCCAGTACCGGGGAATTCACGACTTCGTGGCAGCGTTGAGCATGCCTAACGCTCTGGCTAACTCTGTCGGTGAATTGCCAGTGGAGCGTTACAACGTAGCCCCCACAACCCAAGTCGCCCTGCTCCACCTACAGGGTGATCTGCTGCACGCCGACATGGTGCGCTGAGGTCGGCGGCCACACTGGGCCAAGGTCAGGGCCGCACCGATCAATGCGCGCGTCGAGAAAGTAGCCCATGGACGGTTCTTTCGTGCGATCTGTCCGCACCGGGCAATCGCACCCATCAACAGCGGCTGCGCTTGTCGCGATGGCGACTGTAAAGACGCTACCACCACGCCCCCGGCGCTTTCCGTCTGATCAGGGACAGCGCTGGCGGCCCAGTTCGGCCACGCCACAGGCACCCTGAATGGATCGCCGAACGGATGGGAAAAGCAACCGGCAACATGATCCTCTAGCACCATGGGGAATGGATTAACGAGGATGGGCCGGACGCGGTGGGCGTGCTACAGCTGGCACTAAAGCTTCCGCCGACGCCAGTTTTACACTTGACGCCTTAAAGCCCCATGACTGGCGCAACGGACCACTGCAGTGGGGCTTGATCAGGTACGCAATGGTTCTCGTACAGAGCGCATCGGTACAAGCCGCGCCGAGGTATCGCCCAGACGAATCGAAAGCGTCCGCTTACTATCTTTGCCGGCAATGCTTCCAACCACCACCTCACGCATCACGTGTTCACTGACAAGAACTTTAGCGTGTCGGGTGAAGCCTCCTCGATCAAGCGGTCAGTTCCCGGTACCGCGCGGCAGCTGCGTCCTCGACCGCAATAAACAGCGCCTCGATGGTCGCCGGGGTCAGCGCATGGGCTGCATCTACCCCTTCGACAAAACCTTTAGCGCGCGCCAGGGCCAGCTTCAGGGCTTGCAAATCCTCAGCACGCGCCTGGCGTGACAGGTGGTTTTGCATCTTGGTGCGAAGCCCAGCCGGTAGGCTTATCGCGTCCAACTGCTGGCTGACGTTCATCTCGCAACTCCCTGCACTTCGGCTAATATTGTGGCCAATTCGCGCAACGGGTACTGAGCTTGAATCAGCTCGCAGCCTGCGCAGTGTCGCACCGGGTCATGAGCATTACTCGGCCATTGCGTGGCCAGGC
The DNA here is from genome assembly GCF_022662455.1 of Pseudomonas sp. TREG-RG-20F-10-E-6-01. NCBI lineage: Bacteria > Pseudomonadati > Pseudomonadota > Gammaproteobacteria > Pseudomonadales > Pseudomonadaceae > Pseudomonas > Pseudomonas sp. TREG-RG-20F-10-E-6-01. The sequence continues at coordinate 464,421 of NZ_JAKNQP010000004.1, forward strand.
ATAAACGGCAGCGTACCGCTTCCTCGCTCATGATCCATCGCTCATTCAACAGGCCTAAAGCGAAATCAGCACACAAGTCGGGCGACAGTGGGCTAGAAACAGGACACTGAACCTTTATGTATTCATCCATGCGGACTCGAACCCTTTAATAAGACGGTAATGGAATTCCCGCCCGTGCTCTGGGGATAAGACCTCGCCGGCGATCAAACCGTCCAAAAAACCAATCAACTGGTTATACAGACTGGGCGGCGCCCGCTCAGTCAAGGACTGGATCCGGAACGCCTCTACGTGGTGACGCACTCTAAATAAGATGTACTCGGGGTCTGCTAGGGTCATGAGGTCGTTGAAAAATTGCTGGGCGTTATCGATGGCTAGTGGATGAGTGAGGGGCGCGTGCATAATTATTATTGCCTTTGTAGATGGACTGCACGTTGAAGCGGTTATGCGAAACTGGTAACGCAGTCTAGGGCTGCCTGGCTGCCTATACCAATAAAAAACGTCCCCGTCAAGTCAATACGTGCAGCCCCTTTTTATAAGTGGATTATTGTTAACGCCTGACTGGGAGAATGCCACTCATGGAGAATCCTCCGACACAGCCCTCAGAATGTTTGCCAAATCCCGCAACGGATATTGTATGTTGCCAATTTCACAGCCATCGGAATGGACCATCGGAATTTGAGCATTGCTGGGCAGTTGTGTGGCAAGGCAGTAGCTGCAGCGCACGGCTTCGTCACTCATAAGCCACTTATCATTCCACAGTCCGAGTGCAAAATCGGCCGTCGTTGTGTCGGCCACTGCCGGCGGTAGATCTGGATTTAGGATCATACTCCACCTCGCCATGCGCTGGTCAGCGTCGCCATTCGTATTCGGGCAACCAAATTCCTCGGGGAAGACTTTGTTATCGTTCAGCCACGTAAAGACCTGGGCACATGCTCGGACGATCTCTGGATCAAGTCCCCACACCTCGGTAACGGCGGAGCGAACATGTCTTCCCGCGTTCCACAAGGTGAACAGAAAACTGGCTACCGTACGGCCCTGCCTGGTGTCCTTCTGAGCGGTTAACAGGAGTTGCTCAAGTGCTTGTTGAGTTTCGGAATCGAAAGTAAGTGACACGGCGTAATTTCCTTTTTACGTGATCGATGGACTTACGAAGAGCTACTGCGGGGGTAGGGTATACCCTGCCTGAGGCCGACTTTCCATTCAGCTATCAAAGCTCTACCTTTGACATAGATGATTGCAGCGACTAACGCGATACGCTTCAGCGATGCACAGAGCCCACGCCGCTTCGGCTTGTCCGCCAGAAGGTAGCACAGGTTAACTCGCTGATGGCCACACCATAAACACCGACTTGTAACACCGGAGCGTGACTGGTGATAGTACGGGTGGCGTGGACTGTGTGGGCCAAAGCCGACGCTGAGGGGCGCCAACCGCTGCTGCTCGCGATTGACGCATGCACTGATGGGCCCTGACAGAATATGCACACTCGTCGACAGGTGAAGTGAATAATCTCCACAACTACCAATCCATGCAATACAACTTGGATACCGGAGACTAAGGTTGACTAGTATTAGTGGGTGAAGGTGTCGTAAGCACTCACCAATATTCTGAAATAGCCCCCTGTACTACACTGAAAGGTTCCACGCAGCGTCACTTGATGCCCTCGCAGATTTTCCCGATTCACTTTTCGCAATCCATCTGCCGTAAAATTGGCGTTTTGAGAGCTCCATAGACTCCAAGCACGCTCAGCTGCAGACATAACGGGTCATTCGATAGAAATTTTTGATTGATCTGTCAGAGGTTAAGGCCGATAGATAAATAATACTGGCAGCGTCGCTGGTTTTTTCCCTATGGAGTCACCATGAATCTACGTTCCATTAATATCGCTCCCAGATCCGCTCTCTGCTTCGGCCTTATCACTATGCTTGTAATTGCACTTGGAGCCTTTTCGTACGTACAGCTCGGAAAATTGAGAGGAACAGAGCAGGACATTGAAAATAATTGGCTCGCAAGCATACAGACTGCTGACGATATACAGATTGCACTTTTGGGCGCCCGTTTAGAGAGCATTCGCTTACTAGCCACTTCGAGCCTAGAAGAAAAAGCGACAGCTTCAGAGCATCTCCAGGACGCGCAGAATATACTTAATAAGCAAACCGAATACTATCGAAACAATTTAATATCCGATGAAGACGAACGAGCGAAATTTAATGAAGCCGCTACGACGATGGAGAAATATATAGACGGGCTCAAAACCATACTCGAATTAGATGGCACGCAGCATGAGAAAGCCGTTCAATTTGCAAATACTGAACAGCGTGATCGCGCCAACGATTACCAGGCTAAGCTTACAGCATTGAGAGATCACAACGTCAAAGGAGCAGCTACAGCAGGGACTACAGCGACGGCTGTATACTCAAACAGCATTACAATTGTCGACTCAGTGATTGGTGCTTCATTAGTTCTTACCATATTTCTTGCAATTGCACTTACTCGAAGTATAGTTCGCCCTATGAACTCCTCTGTAAAGATGGCAGAAGAGATAGCAGCAGGCGACCTTAGGCTTGTTCTTGAGGTAACCGGAAATGATGAGTCCGCAAGGTTAATGCGAGCGCTCAATACAATGCAAGGAACCTTGCGTGATACCATCAGCGAGATATCTGAGGCTGCCACGCAGCTTAGCACTGCCGCAGTTGAGATGAGCTCGATAACAGAAGGCGCAAGCTTTACCCTTCAGCAGCAAAATAGTGAAATCGAACAGGCTGCAACTGCGGTGACCGAGATGAGCGCCGCGGTTGATGAGGTTGCTCGCAACGCTATTTCCACATCAGAATCAGCTCGTGAATCCAACAAAGCTGCAGCGGCAGGAAACAATAAAGTTGGTGAAACACTCAAAGCAATGCGCAGCTTAACGGACAGAATTGAGATCACGTCGGAACAAGTACAACTGCTAGCTGGACAAACGCAAGAAATAAGTACAGTTTTAAGTGTAATTCGAGCAATCGCGGAGCAAACCAACCTCCTAGCGCTAAACGCTGCTATTGAAGCTGCTAGAGCAGGTGAACAAGGAAGAGGATTCGCAGTGGTTGCGGATGAAGTTAGAGCTCTTGCTCATCGAACCCAAACTGCAACTCAGGAAATCGAACAAATGATTTCAAGCATTCAGGCAGGTAGTGCGCAAGCTGTAGAATCGATGATTAGTAGCACCCATGAGGCGCATAGCACTAGGCAAACGGCTGATGAGGCTGGCCAGTCGCTCAAAGCTATCACATCAGCTGTTCAGCTGATCGATGATCGGAATCAGCAGATCGCGACTGCATCGGAAGAGCAGGCTCATGTAGCAAGAGAGGTAGATAGAGCTCTCATAAGCATTAGAGAACTCAGCGTTCAAAGTAGCGAAGGAACCCATCAGACTCTTCTAGCAAGTAACGAGCTTTCGAGACTTGCAATATCACTCAATCAGATGGTCGGTCGTTTCAGAATTTAAATACCAAACCCACCGTCAGCCCTGCCATTTAATTTAATCGGCTATCGCCCTGAGATATGCCTGGCACGCGCGCAGCGCGATCAGTCCGTTGTCCCCATCGTCGGTGATGGCGATAATTCGTTGCGCATGCGCTGGGTCAAGTTGGGCTCGACGGGCTGCATGAACCACGCCGACGGCGCCGGCGGCGGTAGGCACGTTACAGCCACTGGCTGGATCATCGGCAAGGAGGACCGACAGCCGCACATCAGCAGTGGCAAGGCGGTCGCGCAAAAGAGCCTGGTTGCGTTGAGCATCGGATAGTTCTCGAGTGTGTTGTTGATCCTGGGCCGCGAGATCCTGCTCGATGGCCAAGCGTTTGTCCTGTTCGGCGCGGGCCTGGGCCGCTGCGGCATTGCTGATCGTTGCCAAATCATCCTTGTGCAGGCCGGCCTGCTCGGCGAGCTTCTCTCCCATGCGCCAGTCCTGCACCTGCCAGGTCACGCCCGCGGCGCCGGCCATCAGCGCCAGGATCAGCAGCACCAGGCTCGCCAGCTTCTGCACCGGCGTCACGCCAGCACCTTCTTAGCCCGCTCCCACAACTGCAGGCGATCTTCCAGGCCGTTGAGCCCACCGTTAATGCGGCGGGTGATCTTCGTGAATTCACCCTGATCCGCCAGCGTGTTGAGCCCCTTGGTGGACCAGAACCAGGCCGCAGTCATCGCCGCGTGCTGGGGCAGTTCGAGCAGTTCGGGCTCGTTGATCAGCTCCAGGCCCATCGCTTCACCGCACGCGGCATAGTTGGCCCGGCCGGTGATCTGGATCAGGCCGCGGCCACGGTACTTAGAACCGTCCCCCTTAACGGTGTTGCCCAGATCGGCGCGACCTTCATAGCCGGCCTGCTGGGCTGTGGGTCCCCAGACCTCGCGCACGTAACGCAGTTGCCCCGATTCATGCCCGACCTGGGCGATAAACGCGGCCAGGCGCAACTTGCCGACGATGCCATAGCGGCCCATGGCCGTGTTCAACACAGGAACGAAAACGCCGGTTTGGCGGCCGGCGTTCGGGAGGATTTGCAGCAACTGCTGCTCGGTGATCGGCATAGCTTTTCTCCAGGCGAAAAAAAACCGCTCAAGGCGGTATCGGTGGGCTTCTTTGTGGGGGGCTCTGCTTAAGCCTGTGCAGCCTTCAACGCAGCGAGTTCTGCGCGCAATTCTTTGACAGCCCCCATCAAGTCCGTGATCAACGCCATCGGTTCGAGTTGCTGAACGCGGGGTTGGCCGTCGTCGCCAATCCCATCTTTTTCGCCGGTGACGGCAAGCGGATTGACTTCCTGCGCCTCGTGCGCGATCAGGCCTTGGTAAACGACGTTATCTCCCTTGAAAACATCGCCGAAATTTTTGCGCTGGTAGGTGACGATCCGGTAAGCGTCGATACGGTCCAGGTAAGATGCCTGCGGCGCGTCCTTGATGTATTTCTTGAAGCGGTAGTCAGAGCCGAACAGTGTCATGGTGCCCACGTACGTTGCGCCGATGTACACGTCAACGTTTGAGCCGGTCCAGTTGAAGTTATAAGAGTTCGCTGTGTAAGCCCCGTTCAAACCAGTGCGGCAACGAATTCCACGAACCGGAAGCTCTACTGAAACCTCGTTCGTTACAGCTAACGTACCTACCGCCACACCCGTTGCAGATATAGTGGGAACGCTCAATATCCCAGCATATGAGTAGGTCATGGTTGGGCCACCGGCAGTATTGCCGGCGTTTACTGAGCGCCAGGAGAAGCCGCCGTCACCATTACCTTTGTTTACAATGAAATGCCCCTCCCCCAGCCCGGCAGCATTCCAGCCCATATACAAGCCCTGAATGTTGTACCGGCCTGACGCCGCCTGCACGCCTACCTCAGTGAATATAGCGCGGCCATCAGTCACGCCAGTGCCACCCTTAGAGATTGGTAAGGCGGACGGGAGAGTTCCATTCGTTCCGCCGAGGGCAGCATAAATCTCCGTCGACATTGCATTCATTTTAGCGGCGGCGCTCCGGGTGGTATCACCACCGGCGCCTGTAGGCGCTGTACCTAAGTTAATTTCCTGTCTTGCCATAATAATCTCCAAGTAACATATTCATCGAATCAGTGATAAGAGTATAAAAAGTGTGTTACTTCAATTAAACGGAAACGGTAGGCTCGCCGTCTCTACAACAAGAGCAGTCGGCAACCTATCAGTCGCAACTTGTGAAAAGTTTGGAGGCATCGGCGTACCGGTAATAACCACCGGAGTATCTTGGGGCGTTCCCCCTGCTGGCCCAAACATGAACTGCATCCCTCCAACGATTCCGTATGCGCCTTCACTCCCGCCGTATCGATAGGTAGGGTAGCTTTCATTATTGCCGTACACCCATATTTGGCAGCCGCGAGTCCATGGGAGATACGCCGCGTATTCAATCCCGGCCCGGAGGTTCATCGTAACCTTCGCCGTCAATATGTTTACCTGATAATTTGGCGGGGTCTGACGCTGCTCTACTGTGAGAACTGCCCCGGCGTAAGGTCTGCTCGCAGTGGGGATTGGATACATCGTTGCTTGCGTACCTGTAGGCGGAGGAGCCTGGACCGCAGCTACAATATTCAGGGGCGGCTGCAGCGAGTTGAAAGACGCGCTCGCATCACTGAACTTGGCCTTCAAATACCCGCCTCCAGGGAACACATCCTGCATTAGATCAAAGCAATAAAACCTCGTGCTAGTGCTTGCGTTTGTGTAAAGAAAAACCATTGAGTCGCCAATGATCTTTGTACCCTGCAAGCACCCTGGCCCAGTTAAAAACACAATCGGTGATTTTGCACCGGTAACTGTGAACCCATAAATAACATCAGCAAACGATACACTTTGGCTAACAGTTGGCTCCGTCCAGTTGCCGCCCCAACTTGGATCTACGTTACCGCTCTTTAACTGTCTACGCCTCCAAGTCTCAATAACAACCATGTACCCACTTTTAACGAGTCCATAGGTGATACGGCTAGTATCGAAAAGCAGAGTTCCATCGCTCTTTTTGACTGCAAGCTGAGGCATTAATAGTACCCGTAATAAATTATGCAATTAACTGAGAAGTTTCCCCAGCCATTGGTGTTATACGAATACGCCCATGAGAGGACACCGTTAACAATGGTGGCAGCAGGCAGCTTACCTTTCTCCTGCTGCCTATCTTGTAGAGGTACGACGATAGGGTATTGGGTTTTCCCTGGAGGTGGCGCAGGCAGAGCGAGAGACCCATTCACGGCGTTTGTAACTACCGATCCTTGGGTCTGACTGATGCTCATGGTCATATCAACCTTAACCAAACCCGTTACTTGATCTTTAATAACTAGTCCGACCATTTTTAAAGACTCAAGTCAATGCCAACTACACCGTTAGCGTAAATGAATTTAAGGGCTGTATTGGTCAGCCTCATGGTGCCGACGTTCGGAATATTCCCGTTCATTTCGAAAGTGCCATCAAACGACAGTCTCCAGCCCGTCCTCCCCGGGTCGTAGTTGTTGGATTGGATGTAGTTGCCGATCTTGGCGTTGGTAATCGTGCCGTCCTGGATGAAAGCCGACTTAATGAACGTCTGCCCACCCTGTACCGCAAAGGGCACGATGCCGGCTTGCCCGATGGCGAACCGGTCGGCGTCGATGATGAACTGCGACTGCAGACCGCCCGGCCCGTTCTCCAACCCAAGACCGATACCCGCGTACTTGTAGAGGCCGGTGGCAGCCTCGTACTGCAACCGCACAGTCCAATTCGCAGTGACCTTGCCGTCGACGGTTTGAATGGCCGTGGCATTGGTCTGGATGGCCAGGGTGTTGCCACCCACCGAGGTCTTTAGCGTCTCGATGCTGGACGCGAGCACGCCCTCGCCGCTGATCCTTGCGGTTTGCTCTGCTGCAACTGCCGCGGCGGTCGCCGCCACCTTCACCTCGACGGCCTCGGTTTTCTGCCCCTGGACAAGATCCCCCTCGATCAATGCTGACTGAGTGGACCAGACCCCAACGTAGGCCGCTTCGGAACCCATCAGCGCGCTATCGTCGCCCTGCATCGGTGGATTGACCTGCAGATAGATGCCGTCAACGCGCTCGGCCGTGGTTGAGACCTTGCCGTCGAGCGTTTTAACCGATGCCTTCAGCGTGCTCAGACCCGACGCCGTGGCAACCACGCCGGTGACTGGATCGTTTACCGTCGTCCTCACCGCATTCAGCTGCGTCGCCTGAGCGCTGATGTCCTGGCCGTGCTGATTGATCGTCGCCGAGTTCTGCTGAACCTGCGTCACCAGGGCGTTTACCGTCTGCGTTACAGTGCCGATATCGGTCCAGTAGGTTGCGTTCGGCGGCGGGTTGTTTGCCGGTACCGGGCCGTTTGCCTGGTACAGGTGCTGCCCCACTCGCACAATGTCGTTCAAGGCGTAGGCCTTGCTGGGAACGTACTCAAGGGCGTCGACGATCTGGTCAATCAGGCCTTCCAGCTCCTGCTTGGCCGTGTTGATGCGGCCGTTCACCGAACCCGGGCCATTGCCGTCGACAAGGTTGATACGGTCGTTGAGCGTCTTCCCAAGCGATGTTTCGTTGATCTGCCCCTTGATCTGTTCAAGTATCGGGCCAGCGTCCGAACTGGCCTGGCCCATCACACCATTCACCACCGGGTAGAACGGACCTATGTTGCTGGTGCGGTCCACCAGGCGCGCCCAGAAGAACAACGTAGCGCCCGCCAGCAACTGCTGCATGCGATAGTCGGCCTGCGGGTACGCCAGGTCGGCCAGCTTGGTAGCCGCCGCCAGGTTGTTCGCCGGGCCATACCACAGCTCGGTGCGCTGGGTGTCATCTGCACCTGCTGGGAAGCCCCACTTAATGCTGATGCCGAACAGTTCGCTGGTGGTGCGCAGGAACGACACCGCCGGCGGCAGGCCCGTTTTGCCTTGCAGGTTGGTGAGGTTCGAACTCTTCCAGACTGAGGAAATTTCAAAGGCGCTCACCGAGCGCACGCGAGCCAGGTAGGCGCCCGAGTAGATGCCGGTGACATCGACGCTGGTCGAACCAGTGCGCTGCACCTTGATCCAGTTGCCGCTGTCCTTACGCCACTCCACGTCGTACGCGACGGCGCCGATGACGGCTGGCCACGAGATGTCCATGGTGCTGATCGCGATGCCCTGATTTACGGCATAGCTCGATGTCAGGGTGACGCTGGCCGGCGCCGGAACCACGGTGATCGGGATAACGCTGATCGGCCGATCTTCCAGGCGCGCGCCGGTGTCGATGTGCGCAAACTTGCTCGGGTCGTACTGCACGGCCGAGATCTCGAACACGCCAGGCTCTGGCCGGGCCACGCTCAGGACCCGATACAGCGGGATCGCCAAGTCGTCGGCATCCAGCGCCCACACCAGTTCAGCTTCGGGCGTCACGGAATAAGCCACGGTCACCGTGACTTTCCGGCCACTCACCAGTTGCACAGTCCGCCCCTCACACTTGCCATCAGGCAGGTTGAGGATCAGCCGGTCGCCGGGCTTGGCCTGGGTGTCGCGGTCCAGGGTGATGACCTTGCCATTCACAGCCGAGATGCGCCCGCCCACCGGCCGACCGGCCAGCAGTTCGTCAGCGATCGGAATTACGTAGCCGGGCAGCGGGATACGACCGTCGAGGCCGACCTTGAAGGTGACCGCCCGATCCTTGGAGTTTGTGAGCAGCGCCCACTTACCACGGCGCTGGGCCTCGGATTCGCGGGTGCAGCCAATCGCGCTGATCTCCAACGGATTGTCGCCATAGCGCCGCTGCAGCTTCTGGTCAGTCACCGCCGTGACGTCGGTGTCGTAGTTGTTCAGCGGGTTGTCGTAGCTGACCAGCGCGCGGGTATAGCGGGTGCGCTCCGACGCGCTGGAATAGGTGAACTTGCCATCGAGCACGCTTGCGCGGGTGTAAGCGAAGTCGAAGTCCGTGGCTCGCGGCATATCCGACAGGGTGAATACCTGGCCCTGAGCCCAGTAGGTCATCCCTCGGTAGATCGCCGAGATATCGCGCAGTAGCGACCAGGCATCAGCCTTGCTCTGCAGGTTTAAATTGCAGATGAAGCGCGGCTCCTGGCCACCCTTCCCGTCCGGCACCAGATGGTCGCAATACTGCGAGATGCGGTACAGCTCCCACTTGTCGACCATCCACGGCTTGATGCGGCGGCCCAGGCCGAAACGGTCGTTCGTTGTGATGCCGTAGGTGTGCCAGACAGGGTTGTCCGTCCAGGCCTCCTTGAACGTCCCATCCCAGACACCTGTGTAGCTACGCGATCGGGGATCATAGTTACTCGGCACCTGCCATTTTCGGCCATCACACTCGAGCGTTACCGCTGGAATATTGCGGAACTGCTCGGCCGAAAACTCGATGAAAAGTAGGGCCGTATTTGGGTAACGAATCTTTGCGTCGATCACCTCGGTGAAACCGGCGATCTGCATCGTGTCGGAGATTTTGTTGTTGTTCTGGTTGGGCGTCAGCCGGGTGATCTTCAGCAACCATCCAGTCGTTGCGCGCGGCAGATCGATTCGCCGGCTGCGCTCGTACAGGCTGGTGGTCTTTCCGGAAACCCCCTCGCTCAGCACTTCCTGGTAGGCGCCGCCGTCAGTGGCCAACTCGATCTTGTAGCCGATCGCGTAACCCTTGATGTTGCTGCCAGCATCCACAGATTGAAGCGCTGGCCATGCAAAGCGCACGCGCACAGCCGAGAGCTGTGTGTTGCTGATGGAACGGACCCATGGAGTACCGCTACGCAACTCGGTGCCAATAGTAGTTTCGTTCGCGACAGATGGAATGCCCTGGATGTAGGTTTGGTCTACCGCTCCTGCTCGCCACTCCCACTTCACATTCGGGAAATTGATGTTTCCCTGAGGGTCTTGCAGGGGGGTGTTGTCGAGATAGATGTCGCGCGCCGTCGGTATGCCTTCGAACTCACCCTCGCCCACCGCGATCAGCATTTTCGCGATAGCAACAGAGCGCAGACTGTCCGGCGCTTCGGTTGGTATTTTCGGTTTCTCGGAACCACCCTTGGCGCCGTAGATGTCGAGCTTCTTTGCTGCGCCCATGCTTTCCTCCAGGCAATAAAAAACCGCCTCAAGGGGCGGCGCTGTTCAGCAGGTGCGGGCTACATTTGGTCTTCCGCGTAGATTTCGGCACTGATGATCGCGCCGCCCCAGCGTCGGCGGCCGGCACACAGTGCTGCCGGGTTGCCGGATGCCGTGGTGTTCTTCGCGCTACCGAAGGCGTAGCCGGGAGTATTCTCCGGCGCCGCACTGGTCTTGAGGCCGCCGGCCTGGGGGCTGAGCATTTGGATAACGCCGCCCAGCACCATCGAACCGCCCATCATGATCAAGGCTGAGCCAAACGGTGCCCCCGCGCCAAAGGTTCCGCCGGTGATGACCAGCCCGACAACGATCAGTACTGCGCCGACAATGGTTTGCAGCGCTCCGCCGCGCTTACTGCCGGTTATCACCGGGGCAATGCGAATATCACCCTCCCCCGAGAACTCAAGTTCCTTCTCAGCTAGGTTTGTCTTGCCGCGAAATACGGCGAACTCGATCCCACGGGACTTCGCGTTGGACAAGAATCGCTCGAACCCTGGAATTTGCACGCACAGGGCCTTAACTGCTTCTGCCGGCGTCCTTACGGCCATCCGAAAGGACTTACCAAACTGACGAAGCTGTCCGTAGAGCAGGATCGTGGTCATAGGCTGATAATTAACGGCAAGTGCCGCCATTTGCTTTTCTCCAGGCAATAAAAAGGCCCGCAGAAACGAGCCTTGATCAATTTGATGCGCTGCAATACGCGCTAGTTTAAGTACCGCCAGTCTCTTACTGGCGATCCAGTAACTCACCAACAAATAGTGCGTTGTCTCAGAAGCTACGCCTCTGGGCCGATTTAAAGTTACTCTCCAACGAATGAACCTAGCCCTCAAAATGGCAGCCTTACCGGACCACCTCGTTCGCTAAGCAACCTGGGTCGCAAACCTGCCCACCGCGTCGACCACTCGCTTCGCACCATCCTGAATTTCGACAATGACCTGACCTGCCTGGGTGGCGAGCTCAAGGCCCTGTTCAGCTTGTGATTTGCTATTCGCCATTTCAGTGACGGTCTCATCTACCAGCTTCTGATTCTGTAAAACTACCGATGCGATTTCTTCTGTCGCCGTGCTGGTTCGCCCAGCCAATTGTCGAACCTCGTCGGCCACAACGGCAAAGCCTCGACCCTGCTCACCTGCGCGAGCGGCTTCAATCGCAGCGTTTAAAGCCAGAAGATTGGTTTGCTGAGCGATGCTGCTAATCGTCTGAATAATCGAGCTGATCAACAATGACTGTTTGCCCAGCGCTTCTACTCCCCCAGAGGCTGCCTGCATGTCAGCGGCGATTTTACGCATTGTGTGCATAGTGTCGTTTACGACAACAGCTCCTCGCTGTGCGCTGATATCAGTTTGCTGGGATATCTCAAACGCTGTTTGGGCTGCCCCGCTGACTTCTTGCTCACGGGCCACCTGATCCGTCACCACAGTCGCGAACTTTACTACTTTACAAAGTTTACCTTCGGTGTCGTAAACAGGGTTGTAGGTTGCTTCCAGCCACACCGTTTGGCCGCGGCTGTCTAAGCGCTCGAATCGGCCGGCAATAAACTCACCTCTATTCAACGCTGACCAGAAATCCTTGTATTCCTGGGATGAAACTTGCTCTTGTTTACAGAAAACTCGGTGATGGCTCCCTTTTGCTTGTTTTAGGCTGTAGCCCATAGCTTGTAAAAACTGATCATTTGCCATCAGTACATTTCCAGAGAGATCGAACTCGATCACCGCTGTAGAACGTAGTAGCGCCTCAATAAATGACGCATTTTCCGAAGCTTTTTCTACTCGAGAAGTAATGTTAGTAGCGTAGCAAGTAACATGACTCAACTGGCCACTCTCATCTTTGATTGGCTGCCAATGTGCATGAATCCAGACTAATGAGCCATCAGCATGAAGGTACCTATAATCGTCGGTGATCGATCTGCCTGCGGCAACCGCGGATCGGAAGTTATGAAAGCACTCTAGTTTGGATACGTACTGCGGCACAATCTCTGCCATTGCGCGACCTAAAAGACTATCCGGAGCATAGCCCAGTGCTTTTCCAAAATTGTCGTTACATGCCGTAATTCTAAACGTTGAGTCGATACTCAAAGTTAACATTTCACGGTTAAGGCCATCGCGCAGCTGGCGCAGCTCCAACAGCTCATTATTTTGAAATTGAAGCTGTTTCTTAAGGTTAGCGTTGAACATAGGAAATCGCCTCTGTGATCACACCAGTCCTATCGGCATCTTCTGGCGAAAATTGAGGACATCCGAGGGGAAAACGGTTTTGCTGTGCACAGTATAGTTGAGCGACGATGCTGCAACATCCAGAGGCTGCAGAATTCAGCGACTCTGGCGCTAAATAAAATTATTTCAATTGGCTCATGGCGTCTTTGTGCCGGAGAATCAAGCTGGTTCGGTCATACCAAGATCCGCCAAAGACAATGATCTCAGATGGCCTTCCGTAAAGATGGTGTAGTAGGAATGGACCGATGCCGAACGTACCCGACTCTTCATCGGGCAGTGCCGGGTCTGTGCCCAGGTAAATCCCAGCGTGGTTCGGGTGAACAGTCCGCCCGACATGCATGACGATTAGGTCGCCGCGCTGTGGCCGGTCGACTCGCACAAAGCCGGCTGCCGCGTAATGCTGCTCGTACAGGCTTACGTTCTCTGCACTCTCCCACCAGCCATCGACGCGCTGGAAGGCTTCAAACTTCAGCCCCCATTCCCGCTGATACCAATCGGCGCAAACCTGCCAACAGTCCCAAGCGCCGTGCACGAACGGGCGCTTGAGCAGCGGCGTGCTACCCGCCGGCGTAATCGTGCGCAAGTCACCCTCGGGCCAAGACAGGATGTGCCATGGCAAAGCCGTGGCCTCACACATGGCCAAGTCATGCGGTGAGGGCCTGCTGGTGGCGTCCGGGTGCGAGTGGACGATGCCGATCACCTCGCCCAAGTCTTCCGCCGCGGCGTAGTCCTCGGGGTCAAGCCGGAACTCTTCGTTCGGCTCCTTGGCTATGTTCCGGCACGGGAAGTACTTCTGCGCGCGGCCCACGGCCAACAGCAGGCCGCAGCACTCTCGCGGATACTCCGTCGCCGCATGCGCCTGGATGGCCGCAATGATGTGCTTGCGCATGGTCAGCTCCGGGCAATGAGAGACACGGCGGGGAATCCGCCAAAGGACAGTTCGTTGTTCTCGCCGAATCGCAACTTGCAGGACGACAGGCAGCCCTTGCACTGATCCTTGGCCGGATCATCCGTGGGGTTGTCTTCGTCGTCGAACATGGCCGCGCCGGTGTAGCCGCAGTCCGGCCCTCGGTAACCATTGGTCATGGCCCAGTGGCAGAACGTCGTCATCTGGCGCCCGGGAAGTCCATGGTTGTCGATCTCACCAGGAGACGACAGCTCCCAGACCACCGCCTCGCCGTCCTCGCTGGTCTTCTGGTCGATGTACCAGATCTCCAGCGCCTCCTGGGTCGAGTCTGCAGTCGGATTGCCCTCCGGGTAGTTCGCTGCATCCAGATACTGCGCCAACGTCTCGCGGACAGTGAGCTTGAACTTCAGCAGGTCCTCGAACGCCAGGCACAGCGCTGTGACACGCCCATTGATGTTGCCGGCGGCAAATGTCGGGCGAGTGGCTGTTCCGTCGCTGCTGGAACCGATACCTTCAATTTGCACCGGCCAGGCCGCGTACTCGGCACCCTGCCACCAAATCGACTTAGCCGGCAGATCGGCTTCTGATCCCTCGTATGCCAATAGTTCGTCCGGCGTGTGCGGGATAGCATGACCGTGGAAGCGCAGGTAATCGGCGCCGTATTCGGTACCGTCAATTTCGAACAGGCGAATCTCGCCGCCGGGCTCCAGTTTCTGGATGTCCGTGATCAGTGCCATGGGTGGTTATCTCAGGGATGAAAGGTTTGCTGGAAGGTAGCGGTGATGGCGTAGACCTGGCCGCCGCGGTGCACTGGCTTGTAGCCGTTGCACTTGTAGAGGCCAAGCTCGCCGAGGGGCGGCGTCCAGAGAAAGCCTTTTGCCCCCTTATGCCTGTCGAGGAACTTCCTGATCTCCAGGATTCGCGTGCCCATACCGGTAAACGTCACCGGCCAGGATTCCGACTGATTGTTCAGTCCATCCTCGACCGACTGCTCATAGCCATCGCCGAACTTTTTGGTCCGGACGCGCTGGGTAATCTCCCCTTCCGCGCCCTTCTCCGTTGCCCATGTAAATCGTTCGATTGCCATCAGCGCCCCTTGATTGCTTTGTTGATAACGCCGCCCTGGCCCATGTCCTTGTTGCGCATCTGCTGGTACTTCTGCTCCACAAAAGCCGCCAGCTCCTTGCCGAACAGGTCGTAGCCAGGCGCGTCGGCGGAGGATGATGCGTTGCCGTCTCCGTCGATATGCACCGCGACGTTGATCTGCGTTGCACCCGCCCCGCCACCGCCCTTGGCCATAACACCCAGCTTGCCGCTGGATGTGCGAGTCAGTGGCATGATCGCCTCTGCTCCAGCCTCCCCCATAACGCCGGTTTTGCCGTTGGCCATGCCAAAAGCTGTGGGTTTACTGACGACCGAGTTGGTGAAAGCGCCGCCGTCGGCGAACATCTGCACTCCGCCCGACCAGGCGCCGCCCAATGCTTGCGGGAAGTAGGACCCGGAATAGCCGCCAGCCGAGGCGCCAAGGTTTGAAGACGCGGCACCAGCTGATCCAGCAGCCAGCCCATTGCCAACGGCGGCACTGCCGCCCAAGTAACTCGCCGCGGAACCCACCAGGCTGCTCAGTAATGCCGAGCTGGCCTGACGCGTTGCTATGCGCGCCATGTCAGCCAGGATCGATTTTGCAAAGTCCGAGAACGATGCTTTACCAGTCATGGCGAAGTTGACTACCGCGTCTTCCATCGAACTGAAGGCGTTGCCGAACAGGCTTTTCGTCTGCCCGGCGATGTTCCGCGCCGAATCCAAATAGTTGTCCCAAGCCGCTGTCGCGCCCTTCGTCCAGTCGCCCTGGGCGCTCTCCACATCCGCGTAGTTCTGCCGAATCTGGTCAGTGGCAGCTTTATTCGCGTCGGCGAGCGCTTGCGACTTACGCTTGAACTCTTCCTCCGACATGTTCCGCGACGGGTCAGACTTCTGGTTGGCAAGCTCCAGCGACTGCTGAGCAAATCGGTCCTGTTGGTTGTTCAGTTCGCCGCTGAGTGCGTTCTGACGGTCACCCTGGCCTACGCCAATCACGGCGCGCTGCCCGGCAAGCTCCAGGGCTCGTTGTTGCTGCCCCAGTGCCTGCACGTAGGTGCTGATCGCGCGCTCTTGCTTCGCCAGGCGCCCGGTCTCGTTGGTCGCCAGCACTTCAAGCTGGCTATCAGCGTCCTTCTGTGCCTTGACCATTCCCGCTCGCGCGTCAGCGATCTTCTGGTCGAGCTGGATGGTCTGCGCGGCCAACGTGGTCTTCATCCCCTTTGCGGCTTCAAGGGCGGCGATCTCGGCCTCGTAGGCCGCCGTTGTCTGGTCGAGCTGATTGCCGATAAGCGCCTGGCGCCGCAGCAGATAGTCTTCCTCGGACAGCAAGCCAGCCTTTTGAGCCGCTTCCAGTTCCTTCTGGTAATTTTTGTAGGTGTCGGTGATCGCCGACAGGTCGTTCTTAGCGTTGTTGAAACTGGTTAAGTCCACCTGGGAACCGGCGGCCTTCGGGTCTTTGAACTTGTCGTTGATATTGGCGATGTTTTTGTCGACCGTTGCCTGAGCCAGGCGAGGATCGTTCGGCGCTACCTTGCGGATATCGTCGAGCTGTTTCTTGTAGTCCTTGAGGGCGTCGGCGCGTTTCTGCTCATTCGTCCATGACGATTTAGTCAAAGCATCGATTTTAGCCATCGATGATACGGCTTCGCCTTGGGCCTTGGCTTGGTCACCCTCCCACTTCGCGATATCGGCTTGGGCCGCCTTCTCATCTTCCAGCATATTCAGGCGATCTTGCCGAAACTCAATCAGCGCGTCTTTGGACTTTTTGTTTTGGAACAAACCGTCCATGTTATGCGCTTCAAGCAGGTCCGCCTTCGCGCTTTCAATATCCGCGTTGATGTCGCGACGACCAATATTCTTGATCCCGTCGGCGGCGCGCGCCACGGCGTTGTACGCCTTCTCCCAAAGACTGAGGTTTGCCAGAATCTTTGGAGTGCGCTCATTGATCGCATCAGCGTAGGCATCGGTCGCGAGCTTCACGGCGCCGGCGTGATCGCCTTGCTTTTCCAGGGCCACGATTTGCGAGTAAACCGAGGCAGTCAGGTAGTGGTACTGCTCGTTTAGCGCGGCGGACGCCTTGACAGGGTCGTCCGCCAGCTTGGAGAACTCCCCTACTGTCTCACTCACAGCTTTGCCAGTGGCTTCCTGCATCGACACGGCGGCCTGAGTGATCTCGGTAAAGCTCGCACCTGCGATCTTTCCGTTGTCAGCCAGCAGGGCCAGGACAGAGGCTGCTTGCCCCGTAGATCCGACAGTAGCGCTGACCTGGCGCGCCATATCGCCGAGCTGTCCGGCACTGACGCCTGCGTAGTTGCCGGTGAGGATCAGCGACTTGTTGTAATTGTCGGTTTCGGCTCTACCCTGAACAAATCCATAAGCGAGTGCGCCGACCGCTGCGACAGCCAGCCCAATAGGCGCGGCCATTGCCGCGATCCGAATTGCCGATGAACCGGCATTGGTCCCCAGCTCCAGAATGTTGTGCGCTGCAACGCGGATGTTGCCTTCAGCCAGAGCGTTTCCCAGCTGAACCACGTTCTGCCGGGCGGCCTTGGTGTTCAGTCCGAGGCCGGCAAACGCCGAACTTGTCTTGTCGATCTCGGCATACTTGCCATCGATCTTCTTTAGGGCTTGGTTGTATTGCTCTTGGTTGATACGGCCCGCATCCAGGTGCTTGCCCAGTTGCTCGACCTGGGTATCCAGCTTGGCCAATGCGGCGCGGGCCGGGTCAATGGCACCCAGCAGGCTGTTCAGGGCCTTCTGTTCGTCCATTGCAGACTTGGCCAAGGCGATTTGCTGCTTATCGAGCTGCGCCGAGATCTTCGCCGCCTCGGCCTCGCCGTAGGCGCCGGTCTTGGTCAACTTGGTGAGCGCGTCACGCTGCTTTGCCAGGTCCTGCGTAGTCTTGGCGCTGGTGGAAAGCGACTTCTCCAGCGCCTGCATTTCGTTCATCAGCGAAACGGCGGACTGCTCGGCCCGGCCGCCGGCCTTCGCCATATCATCCAGGCTCGCTTTAGCCTGGATTGCATCGGCCGAGTCGATCTTGACGCCGAGTTCTGCAATGTTCATCGACTCACCTTGAATAAGTGCCCGTGCTCACGGGCTGTTTTCCCTTTCCTCCGCCATGACGCGCAGGGCTTCGCCTTCCAGCACCTGAAGGTCAGGGAAGATTTCAGCGAGTTTCTTTTTCTTGATACCGAGGAAGCCGGCCACGTCGCGGATGCAGTTGTAGTCGAGACCGATCGCGCCGCCGGAGCCCGCGCGCCACTGAGTCGACATCCGGCTGAACAGGAAGAACGCCGGCCAGTTGCAGGGCCAGACCTCGACATCCTCATCGTCAAGGTCGGCAGCCGTCAGCCCGAGAACACCCAACTGCTCAGCAGATGGGCCGCTTTCGTACATTGCTTTGGCTGCCGCCCTCAGTTTCCCAGGCGCGCCTGGCTAAAAGCGCTCTGGTAGGCGTTGATTACTGCTTCGGCGGTGCCATAACAGGACTTCACAAGAGCATGGATGCTCTTGTCGTCGAACTTGTCATCGAAGCCCCACCCGACGACGAGATCCTTGATTTGCTGCACCTGAAGCTCGGTCTCGGCAGAGACGACATCAGAC
The DNA here is from genome assembly GCF_022662455.1 of Pseudomonas sp. TREG-RG-20F-10-E-6-01. NCBI lineage: Bacteria > Pseudomonadati > Pseudomonadota > Gammaproteobacteria > Pseudomonadales > Pseudomonadaceae > Pseudomonas > Pseudomonas sp. TREG-RG-20F-10-E-6-01. The sequence goes on from NZ_JAKNQP010000004.1 coordinate 482,811, forward strand.
AATGTGGTCCCTTCAACGAAACTGGCGCGCATCTCCTTGCCCTTCGCGCTCCAATCATCAAACAGGGCGGCAAGTCCCGGCCGATCCCGATACTTGAAGGTGAACTCAATTTTTTCGGGCTCCTCCCCGACAATTGGAATCTGCACGAATGCCTTGAATGTAGGGTTCTGGGCGATCCTGATCTTTGCCATGGGAAGTCCTTATGCGCCAGCCAGATAACGAAGCGAACGAGCGGAAAGCCCGATGCTGATCGTGCGCGTCATGACGTTGTTGCGCTCCATGGTCGGGTCAGGGGTGATGCTCACATAGCCCGGATAGAGGATCTGATCACCGTTACGCAGCTTCATGCGGACGACCGCCAGCTCCTTGGTGTCGTCATAACCTTCGACGGTTTCCACATACTGAGCTGTCGGCTGGTCCTCTACTACGATGGTGATCGTGGTGGGGTTGCGGTTGGTCGGGAACTGTTTGTCGTCATCGTCTTCCAGATAGCCGACAGTTTGGTACTGCTGCTCACCACCGGACGATGTGAAGGACGTGACCTTCGAGATCTGCGTCCAGCCGGACACAGGAATCACTGAGCCGGCACCTGCGCCGACGGTGTACTTGTCTGTGTTGGTGGTGTTGAGGCCAGCCAAGGAAAAGGCATCGGCAGTAATCCCGGATGCTTTTACAGCGCGATCATTGATGAGCGCCCAGCCAGAGTTGACCAGCAAGATGTCGCCCATTTCAATGCTGTGTCCAACAGATGCAGCGACTGGAGGTTTGGCATTGGTCAAGGCGGTGAATGGGACAGCAGATCCCAAAACGCTGGCGATCTCCAGCACAGCGCCGTTCGGCAGCGGGAAGCGTGCGGCCATGGTGTATTTCCTCTTGAGTGCCCGCCTGACGGCGGTAGGTTATGCCCCAGCGGGCGGTTGGTCTGCGACACCCAGATAGGTGAAGCTGGCCGGGACCGTGTAGGTCGCCGACTCGGTAATAGTTGGTCCTTGATCTACTGGCTCGGTGATCAAGCCCTCGAAACCGTTGCGGGCCAGTGGCGTGTCGACGCGAAACAGCCGGGTCAGTTCGTCAATAAGCGCTTCGGCGGTGGCCATGGCCTGCGCCGAGGGGCAGACGATGCTGACCTGATAAACACCGGCGTACTCGTAGGCCTCCCCGCCGAGATAGCGGCAGATTGTGCTGGCCGGCAGTTGGAAAGCTCGCAGGTACGTTTCAGAAGCGCTTGGCGTAAAAGGCTGGTTTGGGTAGGCCACTCGTATCGGGCGCGCAGCCGCCCATGCGGCCAGCTTCGTTTCGATTGCCTGACGGGCGCGTGCGTGACTCATACCTGGTTGTTCCTGATGGCCTCCAGCACGATCTGCTGAAAGCGAGCCACGGTTACCCGGACCATGCCGCCGGGGGCCTGGGTGGAATGGCCGAACTCCAGCGGAATCGCGTAGGGCAAGTTGTTTACGATGAAAGCCGTTTCGCCGGCCTTAAACTCAATGGCGCCCGCCACAAGCCGCGCATTCGCCTCAGCTCCTGTCGGGTCCGGGTGAATGCGGAAGCTGTTGTCGACAGAGCCAATAGAGAAATTCCAGTTCGCCCGAAATCGGCCGCCGACATAGTCCTGACCGGCGACCAGGCCATTCACGTTGAAGTTCTGGTGGCGCTCGGCCTTCGTTAGAGGCTTGGCATATTTCACGCCGCGCTTGAGGTTGCCTGCCTTCGTGAAGTTCGACTCGTTCAGGTTGATGAGCGTGTTGCGGATGGCGACTTTGAAGTCGTAGTCATCGGCAGCGCGGGCATTGGATTCCCGGTGAGCGACGTTCGCGGCCCATATCTCAGGGTTGCCCACCGGCGACATGCGGATGATGCTGCTGCCAATCTCGATGATGATTTCACGCAGGCTCGCGTCGATTGCTTCACTGGCCTGGGCGGCGAACTCGGCCAAGCTCAGGGCGAAGCTGCCTGACTGGCCAGCGCCTGCCCGGCTCACGAGCGCACCTGCAGCTCATACAGGATTGGCGTCCCGGCTGGGTTGACCTCTTTCAGCGGAGGAATAATTGACCAGGTACGCCCCTGGACGACCACTTTGTCGAGTAGGCCTGGCACCCAGGCCAAACCCTGCGCAGCGATCTTGAGCTTCTTGTCGCCTTGCCGGATGAGGCTGTTGTTCTGGAATTCTAGGCCGGTGAAGTCGAGCAGGATGCCTTGGGCGATTTGGTCAACAGTTGCGCCAGGCGCTTCGCCGCCGATGTCCGGGTCGTACTCGCCCGGCTCCGTCTTGCTGATGGTCACGGGCTGGCCGAACTCTGTGATCATATCCAGAGCCATCACGGCCATTTCGTCGTAGAAGGTGGCCATGGTGGTCTCCGTTACAGCTATGCGCGGATCGCGAACAACCCGCGCTTTTGTAAGTAGTCGGCAAACTGCGTAGCGCTCGGTCGATCAGGCGCCGCCGGCAACAGTCGGCCACTGGTGTTGGAAATCGTCGCGTATTCGCGGGTGACCGCACCTTCAACACGCTCCAGCGTCACCGCTCCTTTCCGCTTCTCCACCGGGTCAATATCGTCCTGATGGATCTCGGCGGCCAGCGCCATTTGGCCGTACTGAATACGCGCCGGCAGGTAGTTGTTCGGCTTGATCTCGTGATCCAGCAGCACTTCCCGGCGCGGCCAGGACAGTCCCTGCTCGCTATTCGTCTTGCTTCCCTTCCAGGTCATGCCATCCATCGCCAAGGCGGCCCGGCGCAGCAACGCTTCCTGCTCGGGAACGCCTGCGGGGATGACCGTGCCGAACTTCACGGCATACATGGCCAGGTCCTCGGCGCTCGCGTAGCTTTCGGCGTCAGGCTTGCCGGTACCGTCCTCGATGATGAGTGTCATACGTCAACTCGCTGGCATGTTTTGAAAAATGGCCGCCGGAACACCGACAGCCAGCAGTATTACTCCTTGGGCAGCTCAGCGACGAGCTTTTCCAGGGATTCTTTGGAGACGTTTGCCCGATACTGGACCTTGGCCTCATCGAGCTTTGCTTTCAGCGCCGCGATTTCACCGGCCTCGTCAGCCGGCGGCGTGAGGGCAGACTTCTTCAGCGCTTCAACCTCTCCGCGAAGTGCGTCGACATTCAAGGCCAGGCCGTCACGCTCAGTCGTCAGCTCACCAACCGAGGCATGGATGGTGCTCAGCACTTCAAACAAGCGCAGCGCCAACTCGCCGGATTCGGGGCGGTTAATCTCGCCAGCCTCCAGGCCGTCAACAAGTATCTGAATCGATCCATGCTCAGCACGCAAAGACAAGATCACCTTTTCCAGTTCGGACTGGCTGCCCGCACCAACAATCTGCACCCGTTTGGCTTCCCTCACTGACACGTCGATGCCGGCC
>NZ_JAKNQP010000040.1:0-644 GCF_022662455.1 Pseudomonas sp. TREG-RG-20F-10-E-6-01
GGATTGACCCATGGCTACAACCGTTAACAGCGACCTAATCATCTACAACGATGAGGCGCAAACCGCATACCTGGAGCGTGTCCAGGACAACCTGGATGTGTTCAACGCATCGTCCAACGGCGCGATGGTGCTGGACAACGAACTGATCGAAGGCGACTTCCGCAAGCGCGCTCTCTACAAGCTGAACGGCTCGCTGGAGCATCGTGACGTCAACTCTGACGGCAAGGTGACTGCCAAAAAGATCAGCGCCGGCGAAGCTGTCGGCGTCAAAGCTCCCTGGAAGTACGGGCCGTACCAGACCACCGAAGAGGCGTTCAAGCGCCGCGGTCGGCCGGTCGAGGAGTTCTCCCAGATCGTCGGTGCCGACGTCGCTGATGCGACCCTGGAAGGCTTCATCCAATACGCAACTGCTGGTCTGCGCGCCGCAATCGGCTCCAACGCTGACATGGTGGTCTCGGCCAACATCGAAACCGATGGCAAGAAGACGCTGACTCGCGGCATGCGCAAGTTCGGCGATAAGTTCGGTCGGATCGCCCTGTGGGTTATGCACTCCAGCGCTTACTTCGACATCGTCGACGAAGCGATCACCAACAAGATCTACGAAGAAGCGGGTGTCGTGATCTACGGCGGCCTGCCGGGCACCC
>NZ_JAKNQP010000041.1:0-607 GCF_022662455.1 Pseudomonas sp. TREG-RG-20F-10-E-6-01
GGCTGGAGCTTCGAAAACTACAGTTCCGCTGGACTTGCCTGCTTCGATATTGATCGTCTGGCCGTTGCTCAAGGTAACCGTCACAGCGGTTTGCGCTGGATTGGTCAGCGTGGCGGTGTAAGTGATGTTGCCGCCTTCAACGACCGATGTATCTGCCGTCAGAGTGACGGTAGTGGTGTCGATCGAATCAGTGATCGTGGTGACCGCTGGGGCAGTACCTGGAACCAAGTTCTCAAAGTTACCGCCAGTTGCACTGGTAATAGTGGTGCTGACAGTCGAACCATTGTTGTAGACGTCGTTGGCCGGAGTTTCGAAAACTACAGTTCCGCTGGACTTACCCGCTTCGATATTGATCGTCTGACCATTGGAAAGCGTCACAGTCACCGCAGTTTGCGCCGGGTTAGTCAGCGTAGCGGTGTAGGTAATGTTGCCGCCTTCAACGACCGATGGATCAGCCGTCAAAGTGACGGTGGTTGTGTCGATCGAGTCGGTGATCGTGGTGGTGGCTGGCGCTGGGTTTGTTGCCAGATTCTCGAAGTTGCCACCGGTAGCGTTGGTGATCGTCGTGTTGACGGTCGAACCGTTGTTGTAGACATCGTTGGCCGGA
>NZ_JAKNQP010000042.1:0-525 GCF_022662455.1 Pseudomonas sp. TREG-RG-20F-10-E-6-01
GCTTGATACGCTTCTACCACGCCAGGCCAATCGCCAATCACCAGCACACTGGTCACACCGGCCTCGGGCTTATCGAAGTGTTCCGGATTGCGGTAACGCTTCTCCGGGTCGAAGCCGCTCAGCTGGTTGCTGTAAGTCAGTTCCATGTGTTTCTCCAAGGCGGCCATTGCTGACCGCGCGTTGAGTTTGAGGTTTAACCGCCAGTAACAGGAGGCGTTGCGGTCAGCGTGATCATCACGCCGGCGGTGACTTTGTTGCTGCCCGCATGCATGACCCAGTTGGCAGCGGAGCCGACGGCAGCAAGGGTTGGGTTGGAACCGCCAGTGGTGGCTTTCCAGCTGTAACCCAGCACATCGATGTTCACGGTGCCTTCCGCGCGGTAGCCGATGCTCAGGTTTTCTTCGTCGTTCACTTCGTAGGAACGGAAGCCCGGCGCCTGCGACTCGGTGATGGTTACGGCGTTTGGCAGCAGGCCGAAGATCACATCCGCCGGCGCGGTGTCGGTCACCAGTACAGGCTTGCCCA
>NZ_JAKNQP010000043.1:0-469 GCF_022662455.1 Pseudomonas sp. TREG-RG-20F-10-E-6-01
GTTGTTGTAAACGTCGTTAGCTGGGGTTTCGAAAACTACAGTTCCGCTGGACTTGCCCGCTTCGATGTTGATCGTCTGGCCGTTGCTCAGCGTGACCGTCACAGCAGTTTGTGCTGGATTGGTCAACGTCGCGGTGTAAGTGATGTTGCCGCCTTCAACGACCGAGTTATCGGCAGTCAGAGTGACGGTGGTGGTGTCGATCGAATCGGTAATCGTGGTGGTGGCTGGCGCTGGGTTGGTCGCCAGATTCTCGAAGTTGCCACCGGTGGCGTTGGTTATCGTCGTGTTGACGGTCGAACCATTGTTGTAAACATCGTTAGCCGGGGTTTCAAACACCACCGAGCCTGCAGATTTACCGGCTTCGATGACGATGGTCTGGCCATTAGAAAGCGTCACCGTCACAGCAGTTTGTGCTGGATTGGTCAACGTCGCGGTGTAAGTGATGTTGCCGCCCTCAACAACCGAGTTA
>NZ_JAKNQP010000044.1:0-455 GCF_022662455.1 Pseudomonas sp. TREG-RG-20F-10-E-6-01
TTCGTCGGCGCGCAGAACAACGACCCAAGCATCGACGAGTCGCCGCTGTACGACATCGCCATGATCAACCTGGGCCATTACCGGAACAGTGCCGATTACGAAGACAGCGTCTTCTGGTGTGGTCAGGCTCAGCCGTGGATCAGCGGCCTTGATGAGCAGTGGCGCGACTGGATGGAGAAGAACGGCGTCTATGTCGGCTCCAGGGCGCCGATGATGCTGCCGGCGGGTGGTGCATTCGGCTACGCACAACCGGCGCCGAACACGCTGGTCAAGGAGGCAATGGCCGATAAGAACCAGATGATGATCGAACTCGGCGCACGGATGGTGGTGGCTTCACTTGCCACCAAGACAGCTACCGAGTCGCGCGGCGATCAGTCGGCATCCACATCGGTGCTCGCTGGCTGTGTGGCAAACGTCAGCGAGGCATACACGCGAGCCATCATGTGGTGCTGCGC
>NZ_JAKNQP010000045.1:0-434 GCF_022662455.1 Pseudomonas sp. TREG-RG-20F-10-E-6-01
AACCCAATCGGATCCGGCGTCGTAAACCGCCCCACATCCGGATCATAAAACCTGAACGTATTGAAATGCAGCCCCGTCTCCCGGTCCAGATACTGCCCCTGAAACCGTAGATTTTGTTCCTCGATGTAATAAGGCTCGCGCGCCTCTTCCAGCGTGCTGCCCCACACCCGGTAAGTCGCCTGCCAGACGCTGTGTCCGTCAGCTTCGGTCAGTTGCTCCGGCAACCCGTTCAGGTCGTTGTGGTAGTAACGAATTTTCTGCAGTGGGCCGTCACCGTCGACGCGGGCCAACGGTTGATAGCCGCCGTCGTCTTCATACACATAAAGACTGGTTTGACTGTGCTTGTGCTCCTGCAACAACCGCAGCCCATCCCACATGAACCGGGTTTCCCCCAACGGATACCCATCGCTGCCATGCTCGGTTTTTTCAACCCG
>NZ_JAKNQP010000046.1:0-385 GCF_022662455.1 Pseudomonas sp. TREG-RG-20F-10-E-6-01
TCGCCCCAGCGGGTCGTAGACCATCCTGACCACGCAGCCATTTTCATTAAGCACTTCAACCAACCGGCTTTCTGCGTCATACACAAACCGCTGCACGCCGCGCTTGGCGCTGCGTTTTTCGATCATCCGTCCAAACGCATCGTAGCGATAACGCTTGTCCTGATACGTCAGCAGCTTGTTATGCACCACTAACCCGGCGCCCGCCTGCGGGCCGTCGAGCAGGTTGGCGGCGGCATCGTAGGCGAAGGTTTCGCGCTGGCCGTGCAGGTTGTCTTGGCTGGCGATGATGCGGCCGGTGGCGTCGTAGTGCAGCAGTTGACGGTGTTGTGCCGCGGGTTGCTGGTCGAGTTTGCCGATCAGGTTGTCGGCGGGGTCGTATTCGAAC
>NZ_JAKNQP010000047.1:0-385 GCF_022662455.1 Pseudomonas sp. TREG-RG-20F-10-E-6-01
ATTCGAATACGACCCCGCCGACAACCTGATCGGCAAACTCGACCAGCAACCCGCGGCACAACACCGTCAACTGCTGCACTACGACGCCACCGGCCGCATCATCGCAAGCCAGGACAGCCTGCACGGCCAGCGCGAAACCTTCGCCTACGATGCCGCCGCCAACCTGCTCGACGGCCCGCAGACGGGCGCCGGGTTGGTGGTGCATAACAAACTGCTGACGTATCAGGACAAGCGTTATCGCTACGATGCGTTTGGACGGATGATCGAGAAGCGCAGCGCCAAGCGTGGCGTGCAGCGGTTTGTGTATGACGCAGAAAGCCGGTTGGTTGAAGTGCGTAATGAAAGCGGCAGCGTGGTCAGGATGGCGTATGACCCGTTGGGGCGG
>NZ_JAKNQP010000048.1:0-338 GCF_022662455.1 Pseudomonas sp. TREG-RG-20F-10-E-6-01
GCACTGAAGGCCGGCGCTCTGCCAGAAGCAACCGACGACATCATCCTGCGCGCCAAAGGCGTGTTCACCCTTAACGAAGATGGCGATGCAGTCGCCGTTGATGAATCCGGCCAGGTCATCCTCGGTAAAGACGGCAAAACCCCTTTGACTCCGCTCGAATGGGCGGAATCTCTGCGCGAAAGCGCACCTCATCTGTGGCCAAGGGCTTCAGGGACATTTGCCCCGGGCGGGGGTGGCGGCAAGGCTGCATTCAAGCGCTCCGAAATGACCTCCGAGCAGAAGCGCGACTTCCAGCGCAAGCACGGCCAAACCGCATATCTCGCATTGCCCAAGTAAGG
>NZ_JAKNQP010000049.1:0-296 GCF_022662455.1 Pseudomonas sp. TREG-RG-20F-10-E-6-01
TGCTTTTGCGTCGCCGCAGGCATCAGCGATGGCTGGCTGTTAAGGCGGCGTTGGCGTGAGCGCAGGCGGCCGCTGCGGTCGTATTCGCTGCGGGTGCTGAGCTGGCCTTGGGTGCGCAGCACTTCTCGGTGCAGGCGGTCGCGTTCGAAGTCGCTGATGACCTGGCCGTCGAGGTTGATCTGGTGCAGGTGGCCGCTGCCGTAGTACAGGCGATTGAGCCAGCGCCCGTCCGGCAGTTGGGTCTGGATCAGGTTGCCGAGTTCGTCGTAGTGATGTTGCAGCTTGCCGCCGGCACT
>NZ_JAKNQP010000005.1:0-446605 GCF_022662455.1 Pseudomonas sp. TREG-RG-20F-10-E-6-01
ACCGGTAGAGTTTGAAAAGCGTTACGCAGCGAGCCTTGAGAGTGTCTAGAAAACCCGGGGCGATTCATCCTGCACCAGCAGGTAAAGAGCATTGATGATGTGGGAGATGTCTTTGAGGTCGGCGTGTTCGTAGGTAAGGCAGGTGAAGGTTTCCAGTAAGTCGGTGGCAGCGCGGATGCGCTGGTGTGCGGCGGACTGGATGTCTTCGGCGGTGGCTTCAGTGTCGATGACGAGAGGGTGGGTGTTGGTGAAATTGGTGCGCAGAAGGCGATAGCGATTTTCGGACGGATTTATAGCGTTCATTTATTTGAATCTCTGTGTAGTTAGAGGACCGCCATCATCGTGACCAAGCGATGGGTGGCGGACTGTGTCCAGGTTGGTCAACCGGCAGAGATTCACCCGGCACGCCCGAAGGCGTCCCAAACACAGCCGCCATGAAGCGTGTGGGCACAGGAGTGCCTACGACATCTGAAGGTGCGTATGTGAACTCTGTATCGGGTGACCAAACCCGATCGCTGATTGTGCAGCGAGGGGCGAACTATAGGTGGGTGGGGTGGGATGGTGCAATACAGGCAAGAGGCTGTTTAGCGAGGTACGCTGATACACCGCTCAAAAATCGCCTCAAGCCCCCGATAATCACACGCCACCGCATCAATGTTCGCCGGTATCCACGCCGCTTGTTTCACCAGCCACCAATTCACTGAAAAACCGGCATTCACAATGATCTGTTCGAACAAAATCCGCTGCGCGCGGCCATTGCCTTCACGAAAGGGGTGGATGACGTTGAGGTCGCCATAAGCCTCGGCAATCAGCGGCACCAGTTCAGCCTGGGTCGCGCCTACATACCAATTGCCTTGTTCCATATGCCGAATGATTTTCGCCGCTTCCGGCGGAATGCGTTTCGGCGTGCAGAACAGGGTATCGCCTTTCTGGATGTTGACGCTGCGCAGCTCCCCGGCCCAGTCGTAGATATCGCCGAACAGGGTGCGGTGGATGTGTTGCAGTCGTTCGAGGCCGTAAGGCGGAGGATAGAGTGGGAGGCTGCCTACAGCAATTTCGGATAGTTCGCGCTCGGCTTGATGCAGGAGTATTTCATCGCGCAAATCGAGGCGGTTGCGCAGGACACCGCTATCGGGGTAGCAGTACGGATCCTGGCCCACCCCGTATTTGTCGAGCATCAGTGCGGAATTTTGCGGTACTTGGCGAGGACGGCTTCGCGGGTCGGCAGGGGTTTGTCGACATCGGCCGGTTGGGTGTCGAACCCTTCCAGGCGCAGGCTTGCCAAGTAATTGGAACGACGGATCTTGTGGTAATGATCCTGTTTTTGCTCAAACGTCGGTTCGCTCATTGCAGCGTACTCCTGGGTCGCAAGGGTTGATTGTAGCGCAATGCGTCAAAGGGTAGGCGGGATAAAACCACATCAAACTGGATCGTCCCTACGCGCAGCACGACGAGCGAGCTGTTGGGTAAAACCTCGCACTTCGGCCCAAGGCCATCCTCCAGGCTGTGTATCATCCTGTCTCTTTTTTCCTTGTGACCTTTCTCGATTCGCTGAGCGCGCTGGTCTATGTTTTGGGCTCGTTTCAGCGGTCAATGGAGTGACAGCTTATGCACAACACCCTCCAGCAGGTCTTTGGTTATCCACAGTTTCGTTCGGGCCAGGAAGAGGCGGTCAGCGCCGTACTGGCCGGTCGTTCGGCCGCTGCTATTTTCCCCACCGGTTCGGGCAAGTCGTTGTGTTATCAGCTGTCGGCGGTGCTGTTGCCGCACCTGACGCTCGTGGTGTCGCCGTTGTTGGCGTTGATGCAGGACCAGCTGGGTTTCCTGCAACGCCATGGCATTTGCGCTGGCAGTATTGATTCGGCGCAGAGCCGCGAGGACGCCAATGATGTGATGGCCCGGGCGCGTTCGGGCGAGCTGAAAATTCTGATGATTTCCGTGGAGCGCCTGAAGAACGAGCGCTTCCGTAACTTTCTGCAAAGCGTGCAGATTTCGTTGCTGGTGGTGGACGAGGCGCACTGTATTTCCGAGTGGGGCCACAACTTCCGTCCGGACTATTTGAAGCTGCCGGACTACCAGCGTCAGTTCAATATCCCACAAGCGCTGCTGCTGACGGCTACAGCCACGCCCAAGGTGATTGCCGACATGCAGGCGAAGTTCGCCATTGCGCCGGACGATGTCATCACCACAGGCTTCTACCGGCCCAATCTCAACCTGCTGGTAGAGCCGGTGAGCGGGCATGACAAACGTCGGCGCCTGGTCGAATGGATGAGCGAGCGAGCCAATCAGCCAAGTATCGTCTACGTCACCTTGCAGAAAACTGCTGAGCAGATCGCCGAACATCTGAACCGCAACGGCATTCAGGCCGAGGCTTATCACGCCGGTTTGCCCCACGACAAACGCGAGGGTATCCAGCAGCGTTTCATGGGTGGGCGCTCCAATTGCATCGTCGCCACCATCGCATTCGGCATGGGCATCGATAAAAGTGACATCCGCAATGTGGTGCACTTCGACCTGCCTAAATCCATTGAGAACTACAGCCAGGAAATCGGCCGTGCAGGGCGGGACGGGCAGCCGTCCGATTGCCTGGTGCTGGCCAACCGCGACAGCCTCAATGTGCTGGAAAACTTTGTGTACGGCGACACGCCGGAACAGGCGGGCATTCTCCGTGTGCTGGAGGAGTTGCAGGCGGCGCGCGGCGAGGGGCAGTGGGAGTTCCTGTTGAGGTCGCTGTCGGACCACAGCAACATCCGCGAGCTGCCACTGAAGACGCTGCTGGTGCAGTTGGAGCTCAAGGGCGTGATTGCGCCGCGTTATGCTTTTTACGCCGAGTACCGCTTCAAGTACCTGATCGAACCCGAGGCCTTGCTGGCGCGTTTCTCCGGCGAGCGACAGCAGTTTGTCGCGGCGATCATTGAGGTATGCAGTCGCGCCAGAACCTGGGCGACCGTGGATTTCGACGCGCTGTACCAGCAGCACAATGCCGAGCGCAGCCGGGTGGTGAAAGCGCTGGATTACTTCCAGGAGCAGGGTCTGATCGAGCTGGAAAGCAAGCAGATGACGGAGGTTTACAGCTTGCTGCACACCGAGTTCGATCCACAGGCGTTGAGCGAGGAGTTATACACAGGCTTCAAGCAGCACGAGGTGAAGGAGGTGGCGCGGATCCATGCCATGCTCGATCTGTTTGCCACCGAAGAATGCCTGGGCCAGCGTTTGGCCCACTACTTTGGCGATGAAAATGCGCCGCTGCGCTGCGGGCATTGCTCGGTATGTCATGGCCACGTGGCGCATTTACCGCCGCCGCCGAGTTTGCCAGCGCTCGTGGATAAAAACTTCATGGCGCTGTGCGGTGATTTTATCCACAGGCATCATGAGCACACCGGGCAACTGCCGGGCGCGGAGCGATTGACACGATTCCTCGGTGGTATCAGCGTGCCGCTGTTCACCAAGTTGAAGGCGCGGGGTATTCCGGGATTCGCTGCGCTGGAGGCGTATCCCTACGCCGAGGTGCGTGAATGGGCCCAAGCCCATCTGAATGACCTGTAAATCCACTCATGAGAGCTGCACATGTCTGATTCGATGCCGCAACGCGCTGACTACCGTCACTTCCAACCGATCATCACGCGTTGGCACGATAACGATGTGTATGGTCACGTGAACAATGTCACCTACTACAGCTTCTTCGACACGGCGGTGAATACTTACCTGATTGAAGAGGGGGGGTTGGATATTCACGACGGTGAAGTGGTGGGGTTTGTGGTGAGTTCGGCGTGCGATTACTTTGCGTCGATCGCGTTTCCCGATCGCATAGAGATTGGCCTGCGCGTGGGCAAGTTGGGTAACAGCTCGGTGCAGTATGAGTTGGCGGTGTTCAAGTCAGGCGAGGAGGATGCCTGTGCGGCGGGGCGCTTTGTGCACGTCTTTGTGGACCGGGCGTCGAACCAGCCGGTGACGATTCCGGGGCGATTGCGCGAGGCGTTGCAGCGACTGGTGGTGTGACGCAGCCATTGTGACCAATGAGGCTCAAATGTGGGAGCTGGCTTGCCTGCGATAGCGGTGGTTCAGGTTTAGTTGCGCTTCCTGACCCAACGCTATCGCGGGCAAGCCCGGCTCACACAGGGAGTTTCCGTGTGCCTTGGACCGTTGGCTTAACGGTGACGGTAGTGATGCTTGTTCTTGCGATGCCCGTACGCATGGCCACGGCCACGATGGTCATCACGGTCATAACGACGGTTATCCCGCCCGCGATAGCGACGGTCGTCGTCATCGCTCTTGTTGCCCATGTAGTTGCCCAGCGCGCCACCCGCACCGCCGCCTGCGGCTGCACCGATCAGGCTGCCGGTGTTGCCGCCCATGCTGCGGCCCACCACGTTGCCGCCTGCCGCGCCGAGTGCGCCGCCAATGGCTGCTTCACCACGGCTGCGCTTGTCAGCGCCGACTGCACTGCCGCCCGCGCCGCCCAGCGCCGCGCCGATGGCCGAACCGGTGTTACCGCCGACCTGCTGGCCAACAACCGAACCTAGAACCCCGCCCAATGCGCCGCCCACACCGGCTTCGGTGGTGCCACCGGCCATGGCTGCGCCACTGACCAGGCCAAGGGACAACAAGAGAATCGAGGAAAACTTCATAGAGAGACCTCAAGAGGATGACGGCGCGATCCTGAGGTTGTATCGGGATGCTGACAATCGAAAACCGACCAGTGGTACAGGTTGTATACAATTCTCTAAGTTGCTGTTTTGTATGGGGAACTTAAGTGGTTTTTGCGAGTCTTTAACTACTTCGGAACGGCCGCTTTTATGCAAAAGCGGCCTTTTTTGTGCGTTGGATTTTTCGTAGTCGTGGCGAACGGCTTGTTGTGGCGAGCGGGTTTCGGTCAGGCCGAGCGTGCCATGATCAAGCCGGTCGCACTCGCTGCTTCCAGACGGATCGCCACAAACTTCGATGTCGGCGTATGGCTGCCATCACCGGTGCTCTCCAGCGGCACCAGCGGGTTCACTTCCGGGTAGTAAGCGGCTGCCTGCCCCGCCGGAATATCAAACGCCAGCAACGTAAAGCCCTTCACTCGGCGTTCACGGCCATCTTCCCACAGCGAAACGATGTCGGCTTTCTGCCCGGGCTTGAAGCCCAGGCGGATGATGTCGGCTTCATTCACGAACAACACGTCACGCTGACCTTTCACGCCACGGTAGCGGTCGTCCAAGCCGTAAATGGTGGTGTTGTACTGATCGTGAGAGCGCATCGACTGCATGATCAGGTCCGGCACCCGGCCCGTGGCGTGGGTGCGTTCGTGGATCAGGTCTTTGGGCAGCACGTTCGGGCGGAAATTGGCGCGGCCCGAGGGCGTGTTCCAGCGGCGTGCGCCGGCGGAGTTGCCCAGGTAGAAACCGCCCGGGTGTTTGATGCGCTCGTTGAAGTCCTTGAAGCCTGGGATGGTGTCGGCGATCAGGTCGCGGATGCGCCCGTAGTCGGCGACCAGCCAGTTCCAGTCCACCGGTTTGCTGCCCAGGGTTGCGGCAGCAATGCCGGCAAGAATCGCAGGCTCGGATTTCATCAGCTTCGACAGTGGCTGCAGTTGGCCGTTGGAGCCGTGAACCATACTGAACGAGTCTTCCACCGTGACCGCTTGCGGGCCGTCGGCCTGGATATCGATGTCGGTACGGCCCAGGCACGGCAGGATCAGCGCGTCTTTACCGTGCATCAAATGGCTGCGGTTGAGCTTGGTGCTGATCTGTACGGTCAGGTCGCAGCTGCGCAGCGCTTCAAAGGTGCGCGGGCTGTCGGGCGTGGCTTGGGCGAAGTTACCGCCCAGGCCGATAAACACTTTGGAGCGGCCTTCGAGCATCGCGTGGATGGCTTCCACGACGTTATGCCCATTGTGGCGCGGCACCTGGAACTGGAAGCGCCGTTCCAGGGAATCGAGAAAGGCCACCGGTGGGCGTTCGTTGATGCCCATGGTGCGGTCGCCCTGCACGTTGCTGTGGCCGCGCACCGGGCACAGGCCGGCGCCTGGGCGGCCGATGTTGCCGCGCAGCAGCATCAGGTTGGCGATTTCCTGGATGGTCGGCACTGAGTGGCGATGCTGAGTGATGCCCATCGCCCAGCACATGATCACGTTCTTGCCTTTGGCGTACATGCGCGCCGCTTGCTCGATCTCAACCAGGGTCAGGCCGGACTGCTCGACGATCTCATCCCACGAGGTGTCATCGATCTGGCCCAGGTACTCCAGTACGTTGGTGGTGTGCTCGTTGAGGAAGTCGTGATCGAACACGGCTTCTTTGCCTTCGGCCTGGGCCTGGCGTTCCCACAGCAGCAGGAACTTGGCCATGCCGCGCAGGATGGCCATGTCGCCGCCCAGTGCCGGGCGGAAGTAGGCGGTGTTGGTCGGCTTGTCGCCGTTGGTGAGCATTTCCAGCGGGTGTTGCGGGTGCTGGAAGCGTTCCAGGCCGCGCTCTTTCAGCGGGTTGATGCACACCACCTGAGCGCCGCGTTTAACTGCCTCACGCAACGGTTCGAGCATGCGCGGGTGGTTGGTGCCGGGGTTCTGGCCCCATACGAAAATCGCATCGGCGTGCTCGAAATCGTCAAAGGTCACCGTGCCTTTGCCCACGCCCACGCTTTGCGCCAGGGCTACGCCGCTGGCTTCGTGGCACATGTTCGAGCAGTCCGGGAAGTTGTTGGTGCCATAGGCGCGCACAAACAGCTGATACAGGTACGCCGCTTCGTTGCTGGCGCGGCCCGAGGTGTAGAACTCGGCCATGTCCGGGCTTGGCAGTGCGTTGAGGTGCTTGCCGACCAGGTCGAACGCCGCTTCCCAGCTGATGGGTGTGTAGCGGTCAGTTTCGGCGTCATAGCGCATCGGCTCGGTCAGGCGGCCCTGGTATTCCAGCCAATAGTCGCTTTGCTCCAGCAGTGCGGTGACGCTGTGCTTGGCAAAAAATGCGGCATCCACGCGTCGTTTGGTGGCTTCCCAGTTGACCGCCTTGGCGCCGTTTTCGCAGAACTTGACCATGCCGCTTTCCGGCGAGTCGCCCCAGGCGCAGCCCGGGCAGTCGAAACCGCCGTTCTGGTTGGTCTTGAGCATCATGCGCAGGTTTTTCAGCGCGTTGTCGCTGGTCAACCAGGCCTGCGCCACGCTGATCAGCGCGCCCCAGCCGCCAGCCGGACCTTTGTAGGGCTTGTAGCGCGGAGTCGGGGTTTGGTCGGCTTGGTGGTGCTGGCTCATGACTGGTTCTCCATCGCAGGGCTGTAGACCCGCGGCGCACTTTTCTGCGGCAGGTGGATGAGATTGAGGTTGTGTCGGCGGGCCCATTGCAAGGCGAGGCCGGTGGGCGACGACAGGCTGACCAAGGTCTGGATGCCTGCGCGCAGAACTTTCTGAATTAATTCGAGGCTGCAGCGACTGGTGACAATCGCCAGGCCGCCGTCGGTCGGAATCTTTTGGCGGATCAAGGCGCCGATCAACTTATCCAGGGCGTTATGCCGGCCGATGTCTTCGCGGCCCATCAGCAATTCGCCCTGATTATTCATAAATACCGCCGCATGCACTGCGCCGCTGTACTGGCCCAACGGCTGGAACGCGCTGATGCGCTGGCGCAGGCCGTCGAGCCATTCGGCAGGTGGTAAAGGCGCGCCGGGCAGCACTTGAAGGTCTGGCAGGGCTTGCTCCACCGCCTCGACACCGCACAAACCGCAGCCACTGGTGCCTGCCAATTGGCGGCGCTGCTGCTTGAGGTTCCAGAAGGCACGGCTGGAAATTTGCACCTGAGCGTACTGGGCGGAGCCCGAACCGCTGAGTTTCAAGTCATATATGTCGCTAGCGTCGGCGATAATGCCGCTGCCGATGCTGAAGCCGACGATAAAATCTTCCAGGTCCGTTGGCGTCACCAACATGACCGCCTGGCTGATGTCGTTATAGGCAATCGCCAACGCCACTTCTTCCGCCAACGCTGTGCTGGCGACTTCTGTGTGTTCGAGGTTGCAAAACTGGTAGCTCTGGCTGGAGGCGGGCGCGGGCGTTTCGAGGGCGGGGGCCGCGCAGACTGGGCGCTTGGCGTTCATGTGGCAGTACCACCGGCGGATTGATCAGTGTTTAGACTAGGCGCGACAAAGGGTCGCGTCTAATCGCCAGTACTGATCTATCGATAGATGGCGTCGATCAAGGCTCTTGCTGCGATTTTTGAAACAGCGCGAAACAGGCTTCCGCCAATGCCGAACGCGGTGCGCTGCGACGCATGATCAGCCCCAGGCGAGCCAATGTGTGAGCGTCTTCAATGGGTTGCAGGCGCAGGTGCTCAGTCAGTGCATCCAGGCCGCCGTCCAGTGGCATCACCGCGCAGCACAGGCCGCCGTGCACGGCTTGTAACAATTGATGCACCGCATCGGTTTGCAGCAGCGGTTGCGGGTGGAGCCCGCGACTGTGGAAGTTGTGGTCGATGGACTGACGGAAATGCATGCCGCTGGTGAGCATGCCCAGCGGGAGTTCGATCAGCGCTTCCCAGCTCAACGGCTTGTCGCCGAAGCTGAAAAAACGTTGGTCGTAGAGCAGGCCCATGCGGGTTTCGCCCAAGGCCAGCGAGTCGAAGCGCTCGTTATCCAGGCGCTCCAGGTAGGACACGCCGAGGTCCAGACGGTTGCTCGCCAGCTGTTCGAGGATTTGCTCGGAGCTCAATGCCGACAGTTCAAAGCGCAGGCTCGGATGCTCTTCGTGCAGTTGCTTCATCAAGGCCAAGGGATCGAAGCTCGACAACGGCACCACACCCAGGCGCAAGGTGCCGACCAGATTGCCGCGACAGGCCGCCGCTTCGGCCTGCAAGCCGTCATAGGCCGCCAGCACCGTACGCGCCCACGCCAGCACGCGTTCGCCCGGCGCGGTAAAGCCTTCAAAGCGCTGGCCACGATTGACCAGCGGCAAGTCCAGCTCTTCTTCCAGGTTACGCAAGCGCATCGACAGGGTCGGCTGGGTGATATGGCAGCGCGCGGCCGCCTGGCCGAAGTGGCGCGTCTCGTCGAGGGCGATGAGGAATTTCAGCTGTTTGATGTCCATCTTCGCTCCGGGCTTATTCCAATGGCGGGGGATTCTAGCGCGTTTGGGTCTTTGGTCGGCCTGGAACCCAAGACAGCAGGACTGGTCTAGTCTTGGGCATCTGGAACTTAAAAACCCAAGGAGAGCGCACCATGAGTATTTTTAGCTTTGTTAAGGAAGCAGGCGAGAAGCTTATTGACCTGTTGACGCCGGGTAACGCCAACGCAAGTGATGAGTTGAAGAAGCACATCAGCGATGTCGGGCTCGGAAACCCGAATATCACCGCAACCGTTGATGGCGACAAGGTCACCGTGAAGGGTGAAGTTGCCACTCAGGAAGAGAAAGAAAAAATCATCCTGGCTGCAGGCAACATCGCAGGTGTTGGCAGTGTAGAAGACCAGATCACCGTGACCGGCCCGGCTGTGACAGCTGCCCGTTTCGTCGTCGTGAAAAAGGGCGATACGCTGAGCGCGATTTCCCTGGCGGTGTACGGCAACGCCAACCAGTACAACAAGATCTTTGAGGCCAACAAGCCATTGCTCAAAGATGTGAACAAAATTTACCCAGGGCAGACACTGCGCATTCCTGAGTAATACGCGGGCCCAACGGTGGGAGCGGGTTTGTGTGGGAGCTGGCTTGTCTGCGATAGCATCACCTCGGTGTCATTGATAAACCGAGGTGCCGATATCGCGGGCAAGCCCGGCGCCCACACAAGCCCGCTCCCACTTTTGATTAGAGCCCGGCGATCAGATCCCGGTAATCCCCCACCGCCGCAAACTCTGCCGTGTCCTTTGGCCCCTTCTTGCTGTCCGGTTCTTTCACTGCCAGCAGATGCCCCACGCCAAAATCGCGCGCGCTGCGCAGGATCGGCAAGGTGTCATCGATAAACAGGCTGCGGGCCGGGTCGAAGTGGATGTCGGCGTGCAGGGCTGCCCAGAATTGTGGGTCTTCCTTGGGAAAACCATAGTCATGGGAGCTGATCAACCGCTCGAAATACGGCGCCAGTTCAATGCGTTCCAACTTCAAAGACAGCGAATCACGATGCGCGTTGGTGACCAGAATCACGCGCTTGCCGGCCTGTTTGATCGCCGCCAGAAAGGTATCCGCGTCCGGGCGCAGGGCAATCAGGTGGGCCGTTTCCAGCTTGAGTTCGCGCACCGGAATATTCAGCTCCGTGCTCCAGAAATCCAGGCAATACCATTGCAACTGTCCCGCGTTACGCTCGAACAGTGGCTGCAATTCCATATCGGCCATGGCCCGGCTCACGCCGTGCAGCTCGGCGTAGCGCTGGGGCAGGTGCGCCATCCAGAAATGGTTGTCGAAATGCAGGTCGAGCAAGGTGCCGTCCATGTCCAGCAGGACGGTGTCGATGGCGTGCCAGGGCAAAGAGGGCATGGGGTGTTCTCATGTAAGTAAAGATATCCGACACAGACAATCGGAAAAGCCACGGTATAGTAACCCGATCACGCCAAGGAGCCGCTTATGCGCCAGAAACCCACCGTCCTCGCCCGCGAAATAGTCGCCAGTAGCCGTTTGTTCCGCGTGGAGGAAGTGCAATTGCGCTTTTCCAATGGCGTTGAACGGACCTACGAGCGCCTGGTAGGCCGCGGTGCCGGCTACGGCGCGGTGATGATCGTGGCGATGATTGACGACGATCATGCGTTGCTGGTGGAAGAGTACTGCGGCGGCACCGATGAATATGAGGTGTCGTTGCCCAAGGGGCTGATCGAACCCGGCGAAGACGTACTGGCGGCGGCCAACCGTGAACTCAAGGAAGAGGCCGGTTATGGCGCGCGTCAGTTGGAACACATTACCGAATTGTCGTTGTCGCCCGGCTACATGAGCCAGAAAATCCAGGTGGTGTTGGCCACCGATCTGTACGAAGAGCGCCTGGAAGGCGATGAGCCTGAGCCGATGCGGGTTGATCGGGTTAACCTGCGCGAGCTGTCGCAGCTTGCGCAAAATGAGCAGTTCAGCGAGGGGCGCGCCCTGGCGGCACTGTATCTGGTACGAGACCTGTTGATCCAGCGTGGAGCGTTTATCGCATGAGCGAACTGTTTTTAGGCCACCCGTTTATTGCCCCTGTGATTGAGCTGGCCCGTCAGGCCGGTGAAGTGATCCTGCCGTATTGGCGCGCCGACGTGGCAGTCACCTCCAAGTCGGATGACTCGCCGGTGACGGCAGCGGACCTGGCCGCTCACCATCTGATTCTCGCCGGCCTTACCGCGCTCGACCCGAGCATTCCGGTGCTGTCCGAAGAAGACGCGGATATCGACCAGAGTGTGCGTGCGGGCTGGCAGCGCTGGTGGCTGGTTGATCCGTTGGATGGCACCAAGGAATTTATCTCTGGCAGCGAAGAGTTCACCGTCAATATCGCTTTGATCGAACAAGGCCGCGTGGTGTTTGGCGTGGTATCGATGCCCACCAGTGGCCGTTGCTACTTCGGTGGCGCGGGGCTGGGGGCGTGGCGTTCTGATGTGAACGAAGCACCCAAGCAGATACAGGTACGCCAGACGCCGGCAGCGGGTGAAGCCTTCACCGTGGTTGCCAGCCGTCGCCACAGCAGCCCTGAGCAGGAGCGCCTGCTGCACGGCTTGAGCGAAGGCCTGGGAGCGTTGAAGCTGGCGAATATCGGCAGCTCGCTGAAATTCTGCCTGTTGGCCGAAGGCAGTGCCGATTGCTACCCACGTTTGGCGCCGACGTCGCAGTGGGACACCGCAGCGGCCCAGGGCGTGTTGGAAGGCGCGGGCGGCGAGGTGTTGGAGTTGAGTGGTGAGCCGTTCAGCTATCCGGCGCGTGAATCGTTGTTGAACCCGTTCTTTTTGGCGCTGCCGGCCAAGGCCGCATGGCGCGAGCGCTTGCTGACCCTGGCGAGATCTTGAGCCTGGCGTAGATTCAATGTGGGAATTGGCTTGCCTGCGATTTCAATAGATCAGCCACCAACGCTGTGACTGTCAGACCGCTATCGCAGCGTATCTACGTAAAACTTCCGATAACCGCAAAATAGTTAGCAGGCGAGCTTCCGTGGCGAGCGGGCTTGCCCCGCGTTGGGCTGCGAAGCGGCCCCAATAAGGACACCGCGCTCTGCTGATAGACCGCAGTTTCAGGTTTTAGGGCTGCTTCGCAGCCCAACGCGGGGCAAGCCCGCTCGCCACGGAGGGTGGTGTCGCCATTCGAGATTGTGTAGATACCGTGGTAATCCAGCTCTTATATTTTTTGGGGTGTGGCGGTTAACGGTGCAAGACGTACTGGCCAGTAAACGCCACCGCGCGCTCCTCACTCCCCTCATTCACAATCCACGTCTCCAGCGTCAGCCGCGCGCGACCATAACGGTTATACGTCGCCACAAAACGCTTCCACACCTTCTCCTCCGGCGCCCGGCACACCACCGTCGCATCCCGTGTGACGGGCAGCGGATAGCTGATCTGCCCTTCCTGAATCACGATATGCCCGTCTTCCACGCCTTCTTCGCGCAATTGCAGGTGCAGCCAGCCCCAGCCCGCCAGCACGGCGCCGCAATACAGGCTGCCGCCAAACATGGTGCTCTTGTGGTTGATATTGGCTTGCAAGGGCAGGTGCAGCTGCAATTGGCCGTGTTGCCAGTCGAGCACCTTGAGGCCCATTTCTCGGGTAAGCGGGATGTCGTGGTGCAGGATGGATTCCAGGTAACGGCTGTCGCGGCTCATGGCGGCCTCTTGGTGAGTGGGCGGGGTCATTCGTCGTCGGCGCTGTGGCTGGCGCTGTCGGCGAAGTTAAGGCCGTGCTTGCGCAGTTTGTCGTGCAGGGTTTTGCGCGGTATGCCCAAGGCTTCGGCGAGGCTGCGCACCGAGCTGTGAGGGCGGGTCAGTTCAGCGGCGATCAGGCTTTTTTCGAACTGCTCGACTTGTTCGCTCAGACCGCCCGGCGTAGAGGTCAGGACGCCAGCGGCAGGGTTGTCCGCCGTGGCGTCCAGTGCCAGCTCGAGCCCCAGGGCAAAGCGCTCTGCCGCATTCTGCAGTTCGCGCACATTGCCGGGCCAGCTATGGCGCAGCAGCAGCGCGCGCTGGCCCGGTTGCAGTTCGTTAAGCGGCAGGGCGTGACGGCTGCTGGCCTCGTCGGCAAAGTGTTGAAACAGCATCAAGGCATCCTCGCCGCGCTCGCGCAACGGTGGAATGCGCAGCGGTGCGACATTGAGGCGGTAATACAAATCGGCGCGAAAGCGGCCCTGATCGGCAGCCTTGCGCAGATCTTCCTTGGTGGCAGCGATGATGCGGATATCCAGCGGGATCAGTTGATTGCCCCCCAGGCGTTCCACCACGCGCTCCTGCAGCAGGCGCAACAGCTTGACCTGCACGTCCAGGCTCATGCTTTCGATTTCATCGAGAAACAGCGTGCCGCCGTTGGCGAATTCGAATTTGCCGATACGGCGTTTCTGCGCGCCGGTAAATGCCCCCGGCTCATGGCCGAACAGCTCGCTCTCGACCACCGATTCCGCCAGGGCGCCGGCGTTGATCGCCACAAATGGTCCGCTGCGTCGGCTGGACAGGTCGTGCAGCGCGCGCGCCACCACCTCTTTGCCGGCGCCGGTTTCGCCGAGGATCAGCACGTCGGCACGGGTCGCGGCCAGGGCGCCGATCTGCTCGCGCAGGCGCAGCATTTGCGGCGAATGCCCGACCAGGCGCGTGCTCAATTGCTGACGGTCACTGAGGGCCAGGCGCAGGCTGCGGTTGTCCAGCACCAGGCGGCGCAGGGCCAGGGCGCGGCGCACGCTGTCGAGCAGGGCATCGCTGGCGAAGGGTTTTTCAAGAAAGTCATAGGCGCCGGCCCGCATGGCTTGCACCGCCAGCGGCACGTCGCCGTGGCCGGTGATCAACAGCACTGGCAGTTCCGGGTCCTGGCCGTGCAGTTCGGCGAGCAACTCCAGGCCGTCCATGCCGGGCATGCGGATGTCGCTGACCACCACGCCCGGCCAGTCCCGCGACAGGCGCGCAGTGAGGCCGGTGGCTTCGCCCAGGGTCAGGACGTTCAGCCCGGCCAGGTCCAGGGTCTGGCACAGGGCCTGACGCAGGTGTGGATCGTCGTCGATCAACACCACCTGAATCTGGTTATCGATACTCATACACTGCGGTCCTCGGACGGTTGCAGACTGACGCCCGGCGAGCCGGCACGCAATTTCAAGGTTAACAGCGCGCCGCCTTCCTTGTGGTTGGCAAACAGTAATTCGCCACCAAAGGCACGCATCAACGTGTCACAAATTGCCAGCCCCAGCCCGAGGCCCTGAGTACGCGTCTTGGTGGTATAGAACGGCTCGCTGGCGCGGCCCAGGGCTTCCATGCAAAAACCTGGACCGTTGTCGCGAATGTACAGGTTGACGCCCTGTTCGGTGGTTTGGGCACTCAACCAGAGTTTGCGCGGCGGGCCTTTTTCGGTAAGGGCGTCGAGGGCGTTGGCCAGCAAGTTGCCAAGTACCTGGCGCAGACGGGTTTCGCCGGCTTGTACCCACAGGGTTGCTTCTGGCAAATCACGGATCAGCTCGACTTCCATCGAGCGTCGCCGCTTGGCCAGCAACGCCAGTGCATCGTCCAGCGCCGGTTGCAGGGCCACGCTTTCCGGTGCGTGGCGGTCGCGACGGGCGAACGCGCGCAGATGCGCGATGATCGAGGCCATGCGCCCGGTCAGTTCGCTGATCAGTTTGAGATTGCCGCGAGCGTCATTGGTGCGCTCGTGGTCGAGCAGGATCTCGGCGTTTTCTGCATAGCTGCGAATCGCCGCGAGCGGCTGATTGAGTTCGTGGCTGATGCTCGCCGACATGGTCCCCAACGCTGACAGTTTGCCGGCTTGCACCAGGTCGTCCTGGGCGCGAACCAGCTCCTGCTGGGCGTGTTCGCGCTCAAGCACTTCCTGTTTCAGGCGCCGGTTGAGGCCTTCAAGGTCGCTGGTGCGCTCGATCACGCGGGCTTCCAGTTCGCGGCGCGCCTTGGCTTCAAACGCGATGCGTTCCAGATAATGGCGACGGCGCTGCATCATCAAGCCCAGCAGCAGCATCAGTACCAGCAACGTGGCGCCGCCGACCGCTACCACCGTGCGCACCGGGCGATTGATCAGCGAGCGCGGCGCCAGAATTTCCACTGTCCAGCCGGTTTCGGCAATGGCCGAGGATTGGCGCAGCCACGCCGTCGTACTCAAGGCCAGCGGCTGTGGGTCGCGCGTTGGGTAGGGCTGGATCGCGATGATGGCTTGGCGCTCTTCGGCAGTCAGCGGCCGTGTCGCACGGAATCGCCATTGCGGGCGCGAGGTAAGGATCACCACGCCGTTGTGGTCCGTCACCAGCAGTTGTTCCGGGGTTTTGCCCCACAGGCTTTCGGTATGGTCCAGGTCGACCTTGACCACCAGCACGCCGATGATCTTCTCGCCATCGCGCACGGCGGCAGCGAAGAAGTAGCCACGTTTGGCCGACGTGGTGCCCAGGCCGAAAAACCGGCCCAGGCGCCCGGCCATGGCTTCGCTGAAATAGGGGCGAAACGAGAAATTGCGCCCGACAAAGCTGTCCTGCTTGTCCCAGTTGGAGGCGGCGAGCGTTTTGCCGGTGGTGTCCATCAGGTACATCACTTCCACCCCGGCCTGGGCGGCGACGTTCTTGAGCAACAGGTTGGCGTTGACCAGGTTGGTGCTGACATCGGGCGCATCCAGCGCGGTGCGCAGGGCCGGCAAGTCACCCAGAATCTGGGGCAGTACTTCATAGCGGTGCAGGGTGCCGAGCAGGTTGGCGACGTAGAGGTCGAGGGTCTGGCGGTTTTGACTGGCCAGTTCGCTGCCGTAATAACGCTCGGCCAGGTGTTCCAGCGGCCACAGCAGCGGTGCCAGGCACAACGCCAACAGGGCGAGGCTGCGCCAGCGGGGTCTTCGCGGAAGGGGTGGAGTCATGGGAATCATGCGCCTGTGGGGACAGGCGCATTATGCCTAGCTGTGGTGCGTGATGCTGTTGTTATGCGATCAGGTCTTTTGGCTCGGTGTTACCCAGGCGCTCACCTTGATAGCTGCCGTCCTGGACGCGGCGGCACCAGTCGAGGTTATCGAGGTACCACTGCACCGTTTTGCGCAGGCCGGTTTCGAAGGTTTCTTCGGGCACCCAACCCAGTTCGTGCTCAATCTTGCTGGCATCGATCGCGTAGCGCTGATCGTGGCCCGGGCGATCCTTGACGAAAGTGATCAGGTCGGTGAATTTTTCCACGCCCGCCGGGCGATTGGGTGCCAGTTCTTCGAGCAGGCCACAAATGCCGCGTACCACGTCGATATTCTTCTGCTCGTTGTGGCCGCCGATGTTGTAGGTCTCGCCCACCACACCTTCGGTAACCACTTTGAACAGCGCGCGAGCGTGATCTTCGACGAACAGCCAGTCGCGCACTTGCAAGCCATCACCGTAGACCGGCAGTGGCTTGCCGGCGAGGGCGTTGAGGATGACCAGCGGGATCAGCTTTTCGGGGAAGTGGAACGGCCCGTAGTTGTTCGAGCAGTTGGTCAGCAGCACCGGCAAACCGTAAGTGCGCTGCCACGCGCGGACCAGGTGGTCGGACGCCGCCTTGCTGGCCGAGTACGGCGAGCTGGGCGCGTAAGGTGTGGTTTCAGTGAACAGGTCGTCCACGCCGTGCAGGTCGCCATAAACCTCATCGGTAGAGATGTGGTGAAAGCGAAACGCGCTCTTGGCCGGCTCTTCCAGCGTTTGCCAGTAAGCGCGAGTGGCTTCCAGCAGGCTGTAGGTGCCGACGATGTTGGTCTGGATAAAATCCGACGGGCCATCAATGGAGCGGTCTACGTGCGACTCGGCCGCCAGGTGCATGATTGCCTGAGGCTCAAAGCGCGCAATCACGGCGCTGACCGCGGCCTGGTCGATGATATCGGCCTGCACGAACTCATAGCGGCTATTGGACGCAATGCTGGTCAGCGATTCCAGGTTGCCAGCGTAGGTGAGTTTGTCCAGGTTGAGCACTTCGTGCTCGGTATTTTGAATCAGGTGACGAACCAGGGCGGAACCGATAAAACCGGCACCGCCGGTGATGAGAATACGCATGTCGAGGGCCTTTTCCTTAGACGAAGACTTGGCGAAGTTGGCATAGCTTGAGTTGTGAATCGGGACGGCGCAAGCCCGGTATACGTGAGGGGTTGATTAACGGCCCCGAACAATGGCGATATAGGCGCCTGAAAAAGCAGAGGTCACCACAATGTTGCTCGCCACATTGATCCATCGTGCCAGTTTGCCTTGCCCACAAATAAGCGCCGATCAAGCCGCGCAATTGCTCGAGCAACATTACGGTTTGACGGGCGCGTTGCAGTCGCTGGGCAGCCAACAAGACCTCAATTACCGAGTTGACAGCGAGCGTGGCCGCTTTGTTCTGAAGATCTGCCGGGGCGACTACGCCGCCATTGAACTGCAGGCCCAGCACGCCGCCCTCAATGACCTGCAAGCGCACGTGCGCGTGCCCAAGGTGAACCGCGCACTGACCGGGGAAGACCTGCTGACCGTCACCGTGGGTGGGCAAACCGTGCACCTGCGGTTGTTGGACTATATTGACGGCCAGCCCCTGACGCATCTGCCGCACCTGGGCCGTGACGTGATCGCAGGCTTTGGTGAGTTGTGTGGACAGGTCAGCCGCGCACTGGAGCATTTCGAGCACCCGGGCCTGGACCGCACGTTGCAATGGGACCCGCGCGACGCCCATGCACTGATCACGCACCTGCTGGCCAACCTGGATAACCTGCCGCACCGCGACGCCATCGAGCGCGCGGCCAACCACGTACACACGCGCCTTCAGCCTTTGGCCGATCACCTGCCGTGGCAAGCCGTGCACCTGGACATCACCGATGACAACGTCGTCTGGCAGCGCGACGCCCAGCGGCATTGGCAGGTCCAGGGCGTAATTGATTTCGGCGATTTGGTGCACACCTGGCGCATTGCCGACCTGTCGGTGACCTGCGCGGCGCTGTTGCACCATGCCGATGGAGACCCCTTTGCCATCCTGCCGGCGATCCAGGCCTGCCACGCGGTGACGCCATTGCAGCGCGAGGAATTGCAGGCGTTGTGGCCGCTGATCGTGGCGCGCGCGGCGGTGCTGGTGCTCAGCAGCGAACAGCAGCAACGCCTTGATCCTGACAACACTTACCTGCTGAAAAATGCCGAGCATGAGTGGGAAATTTTTCATGTGGCGACCTCGGTGCCGTTTGCGCTGATGGAGGCGGCGATCCTGAGCTGTGTCGCAGAAGCGTTGCCGCCGATGGCCGACCAAGACTTCGCGCCGTTGCTGCCGGGCCTGGTGGGACGTGAGTTTGCGCTGATCGACCTGGGTGTACTCAGCCCGCATTTTGAGGCCGGCAATTGGGAGTTGCCCGGCATAGACCGCCGGTTGCTGGATGAAGCGGCGACCGTGCATGGGCTGGCGGCCAGCCGGTATGGGCAATACCGGTTGTCGCGAACGCGCGCCGACAGTGCCGTCGAGCCGCAGACTTTCCCGCTTCACGTGGAATTGCATCTGCCTCACGGCACCGTATTGGAAGCGCCCTTTGGCGGTACGTTGCGCCAAGGCGACGACGGTCTGCTGTGCTTGCATGACGCTCAACTGAGCCTGCGTGTCGGCGGCGTGAAAACCTCATTGAAACCGGGCTCGGTGCTGGTGAAGGGGCAACTGCTCGGTGAGGTGCACGCCCCGCTCACCGTACAGTTATGCCGTGCCGAGCTCGAGCCGCCATTGTTCTGCACGCCGTCCAGGGCGCCGGCGTGGCAAGCCCTCTGCCCGTCGCCGGCCACGTTGCTGGGGCTGGCCTGTGATGCCGAGCCGGAACTGGACCCCGAAGCTCTGCTGGCACGTCGGGATGCCAGTTTCGCTCGCTCGCAGAAGCACTATTACGTCGATCCGCCGCGCATCGAGCGCGGCTGGCGCAACCACTTGATCGACATGCAGGGCCGTTCCTACCTGGACATGCTCAACAACGTCGCCGTGCTGGGCCATGGCCACCCGCGCATGGCGGCGGTGGCGGCGCGGCAATGGGCGCTGCTCAACACCAATTCGCGCTTTCACTATGCGGCGATTGCCGAGTTTTCCGAGCGTTTGCTGGCATTGGCGCCAGAGGGCATGGACCGAGTGTTTCTGGTCAACAGCGGCACCGAGGCCAATGACCTGGCGATTCGCCTGGCCTGGGCCTACAGCGGCGGGCGCGACATGCTCAGCGTGCTGGAGGCGTACCACGGCTGGTCGGTGGCGGCGGATGCGGTGTCGACCTCGATTGCCGACAACCCGCAGGCATTGAGCAGCCGCCCGGACTGGGTGCACCCGGTGACCGCGCCGAATACCTATCGCGGCGAGTTCCGTGGGCAGGACAGTACGCCGGATTACGTGCGAAGCGTGGAACACAACCTGGCGAAAATCGCCGCGAGTAAACGCCAGTTGGCAGGGTTCATATGCGAGCCGGTCTACGGCAATGCGGGGGGCATTTCCCTGCCGCCGGGTTATTTGCAGCAGGTGTACGCGCGGGTGCGCGCCCAGGGCGGCGTGTGCATCGCCGATGAGGTGCAGGTGGGTTATGGGCGCATGGGCCACTTTTTCTGGGGCTTTGAAGAGCAGGGCGTGGTGCCGGACATCATCACCATGGCCAAGGGCATGGGGAACGGCCAACCGTTGGGCGCGGTGATCACCCGGCGCGAAATTGCCGAGGCGCTGGAGGCCGAAGGGTATTTCTTCTCGTCGTCGGGGGGCAGCCCAGTCAGCTGTCAGATCGGCATGGCTGTGCTGGACGTGATGCAGGAAGAAAAGCTGTGGGAAAACGCCCAGGTGGTGGGCGGGCATTTCAAGGCGCGCTTGGAGCAGTTGATCGATCGTCACCCGCTGGTCGGCGCTGTTCATGGCTCCGGCTTCTATCTGGGGCTGGAGTTGGTGCGTGACCGCCTTACCCTGGAACCGGCCACCGAAGAAACGGCGTTGCTGTGTGACCGGTTACGGGAGCTGGGGATTTTCATGCAGCCTACGGGTGACTACCTCAATATCCTCAAGATCAAGCCGCCGATGGTCACGTCCAAACGCAGCGTGGACTTCTTCGTCGACATGCTGTCGAAGGTGCTGGATGAGCAATTGTAATAGTCGATTGTTATCGGTTATCTGCCGTAATGCTTTCTGTTTATCGTCTGTTTTTCCTTTTAAAGCCGATTTTTATCCGTTATAAAGTCGGTCTTCACCCCATTCGGAGCCCTGAACGCCATGACCACCCTGCACAGCACACCTCGCGCCGATGGCTTCTACATGCCCGCCGAATGGGCTCCACAGACTCAAACCTGGATGATCTGGCCTGAGCGCCCGGACAACTGGCGCCTGGGTGGTAAGCCCGCGCAGGCCGCGCACGTGGCGGTGGCCAAGGCCATCGCGCGCTTTGAGCCGGTGACGGTGGGTGTGTCGGCCGGGCAATACGAAAACGCGCGCGCACGGTTGGACGTGCCGAATATTCGCGTGGTGGAAATGTCCAGCGATGACGCTTGGGTGCGCGACACCGGCCCGACCTTCGTGATCAACAACAGCGGCGAAGTGCGCGGCGTGAACTGGGATTTCAATGCTTGGGGCGGTTTCGACGGCGGCCTCTATGCGCCGTGGAACCGTGACTCGCAGGTGGGCGGCAAGATTCTCGAGATCGAACGTGCGCCGCGCTACCGCACCGAAGGCTTCGTGCTGGAAGGTGGCTCGATCCATGTGGACGGGGAAGGCACGTTGATCACCACCGAAGAATGCCTGTTGAACCGCAATCGCAACCCGCACCTTGATCGCGCGGCCATCGAAGCGGTGCTCAGCGCCAATCTGGCTGTGGATAAGATCATCTGGTTGCCGGACGGTCTGTTCAATGACGAAACCGATGGCCATGTGGATAACTTCTGCTGCTATGTGCGCCCGGGCGAAGTGCTGCTGGCGTGGACCGACGACCCGCAAGACCCGAACTACGCGCGCTGCCACGCTGCCATGGATGTGCTGCAAAGCAGCACTGACGCCCAGGGGCGCGCATTCATAGTGCATAAAATGCCGATCCCGGGGCCGCTGTATGCCACTGAAGAAGAGTGCGCGGGCGTCGACCCGGTGGACGGTAGCCAGGAACGTAACCCGAGCGTGCGGTTGGCCGGTTCCTACGTGAACTTCCTGATCGTCAACGGCGGCATCATCGCGCCAAGCTTCGACGACCCGCTGGACAGTCAGGCCAAGCAGATTCTGCAGAACCTGTTCCCGCAGCACGAAGTGGTGATGGTGCCGGGGCGCGAACTGTTACTGGGTGGCGGCAATATCCATTGCCTGACCCAACAACAGCCGGCACCGCACAAAAACTGAGTGCAGTTGTAACAGCGTCTTAGCAACAGCGCGGCGCTACCCCTTCATAGCGCTGATAGCAAGCCCGCGGCCCTGCACGGCCGCGGGCTTTTTTGTATCCGAATGCCTATAAATACGGGACATTGGCATAGCTCTTGTATCGGTGTGGTCACAGTGACTCGAGGCGATGACTGCGCAGTTCTGTCACAAACCTTGAGTAAGTTAGCCGCTCACGCAGTAGGAGAGAGCGCTGAAATGAATGCCGATATCAACCTGATCTACACGCGTCCGTTCCACCCCACGCGGGTCAACGGTGATGCGATCCATGCGTTGGCGCTCTGGTTGAAGGCAAACAGCTCGCGGCGGGTCAGGCACGCTGACTTGCGCCGTGTGATGAGTGAACGTTATCCGGCGGGGCTGTTCAGTGAGGATGAAGTGCGCGCGTTGTGTGAATTGTTGAAAAACTGAAGGGCACTGAGATCAGCGATGGCAGCGGGCTTGCCTGCGATGGCATCGCGGCCAAGCCCGCTCGTACATGAGGGTGTCAGGTTTTAGAAACTGTAGGTGCCCGTTACAACCAGGCTACGTGGCTCGCCCGGCTGGATCTGCGCCGCACTGGTGGCCGAAGCGTAATAGTGTTTGTCGGCAATATTGTTCAGCGCCGCGCGTAGGTCCCATTGCTTCTGGCGGAACCCGGCCAATGCGTCCCACCGCCCATAACCTGGCAGCGCCACGGAGTTGAGGTTGTCGGCGTAACGGTCACCCACCAGGGTCAGACCGGTTTCGGCATACCAGCCCATCTCGGGTTTCCAGGTGATAAACAGGCTGACATTGCGCTTGGCCACATCGCTGATGCGCTTGCCTTCAAAGCCATTGTTATCCTTCTCGACTTTGGCATCCTGCAGGCCGATGCCACCACGCACATACCAATTGCCGACGAGCTTGCCGGTGGCCGTCAGTTCCAAACCGCGCGAGCGTTGCATGCCTGTGAGCAGGGTGATGGTGCGGTCGAGCGGGTCGCTGGTGCGGCGGTTATAAAGCTCAAGCTCGTATACGGCGAGGGTGGTGCTCAGGCGGTCATCGAGCCAATCACTCTTCACGCCGATTTCCTTCTGTTTGGTCAGTTCGGGGCTCAGGTCGTTGACGCTGCCAGCGGCGTTGGGCGTGATACCGATCAGGCCACCGCCCGCGGGGGAGAAGGTTTTGCTCCACGAGGCATAAAACGAGTGATGTTCCAGCGGCGTCCATACCAGGCCGACGCGCGGGCTGGTGCTGCGGCTATCGACAGCTTGGCGGGTGTTGAGCACCTTGCTGGTGGTGTCCACTTCGAAATGGTCATACCGCAGGCCTGCCAGCAGTTGCCATTGATCGTTGAGGCGCAGTTGGTCTTGGACGTACACGGCGCGACTTTCGACTTCCGTGTGGTTGTAACTTGAAAGACTCATCGGCCCGTTGTGGCTCAGGTGGCGGTTGGGCTGGTTGAGATCCAGGCTCGGCACGGCTTGGCCGCCACGGTTGACGGCGGTGGCGGTATACAGCTTCGGGTCGCGGCGCTGGCTGCCCAGCTCCAGGCCGGTGAGCAGGCGGTGCTCCAGGCCGAAGGTATCGAAAGCGCCTTCCAGCTCGAGGTTGTTGAAAACGTTGCGGGTGGTCAAATCCTGCTGCCAGCGCTGGCGCGTGACCCTGTTGGTTTTCGGGTCGTAGCCGGTCTGGTAGGTGTTGTCGAAATCGCTGTCGAGCTTGAACACGCCCAAGGTGTGGCGCAGTTGCCAGTTGGCGTTGAGTTCATAAGCGAGCCTGGAGCGCAGGGACTGAGACTTGTCGTCGATGTAATCGCGGCTATCAAAATAGGTGGCGCTACGGCTCACGTCTGCCGGGCGCCCGTTGACCCCAGGAATACCGCGGTCCGGCGTGCGGTTGTAGCGGCTGTATTCGTATTGCACCAACCAATTGAGGTCGGGCGTCAGTTGCCAGCTCATCGACGGCGCAAACAGCTGGCGATTGCCACTGACGCCGTCGCGGAAACTGTTGTTGTCCTGGTTGCCCATGTTCAGGCGCAGGCTGATGTCGTCGGTGGGGTCGGTGCTGAGGTCGGCATACAGGCTGCGCAAATCATCGCTGCCGCCCTGGGCTTCGATGCTGGAGGTGTGACCCGTGGTGGGCAATTTGCTCACGCGGTTGACGATCCCGCCCTGACCGCCGCGCCCGTACAGCACGGCTGCCGGGCCTTTGAGCACCTCAATGCGTTCGATGTTATGCAGGTCGCGCACGTACTGGCTGTCGTCGCGAATGCCGTCCAGGTAGAAGTCGTTGCTTGCGTCGAAACCACGAATGCGCAGGCTGTCAAAGCGCGTGTCGGCGCCGCTGCTCACGTTGGGAATGCCGCTTAACGCCTGGCCCAGATCGTTGATGCCGTAGGCGCGCAGGGTTTCGGTTTTTACCGAATCGATGGCCTGCGGCACATAACGCACAGACGTGGCAGTGCGGGTGGCGGTGTGGGTCTCTTTGAGGCGTGGGTCGTCTTCGTCAACTTCGGTGCTGATCGAGGTTTCCGGCAAAATCGTTGCGGCGCACGCAAAACCAGCAGACAGCAGAGCAGAAAGCCCAAGGGTGATGGGCGTCAGGCGAGAGACAGGCATGAAGGAATCTATCCAAAAAGTTCGGGAAGGAATGTGCGCGTTAATGGTAATGCTTTGCATTTGCGCGCGTTATGCATTCCCAAAGATGTAGGCTCTGGAAAGTGTTACTCGATGTGTTTTTTTTGCGGTTTTGAGTGATTTTCTGTCTTTCATGCAGGCGCTGTAGGCCGTTGCTTAGAATTATTTCGCCTAAATACAGACGATTCACGAAATTGACACATAGTTCAACGCGCGCATAGGATTGCGCCCAACGCCTGTGGCTAACCGCCATGACTTATCCAATAAAAAAAGGCCCGCGGCAGTTCAGTCGTCCGCGGGCTTTGTTTTTTCCGGAAAAATTCGACACCAGAAAAGCGACACGGAGCCTGGTGTCACAGCGCGTACTCAACCAGTAATAAGGAATATAAGAAATGTTGAAGCAACGGATGGGCCTGATCGCTCTGGGGATTTTGAGCGCTACTCAGGCAATGGCAAACGACCAGGAGCAATCCAAGGGTTTTGTTGACGACAGCCACCTGAACATCGCAGCCCGTAATGCCTACATCAGCCGTGACTACAAAAACGGCAAGCAAGACAAAGCCGAGTGGGGCCAGGGCTTCATCGGTAAGTTCGAATCCGGCTTCACCCAAGGCACCGTCGGTGTGGGTGTGGACGTGATCGGCCAATACGCCATTCGCCTGGATGGTGGCCGAGGCCGCGCTGGCGCGGGCGGTATCGACTTCTTTAAAGAAGGCGCAGCCACCACGCGCGCGGATGGCACCGCTCGCAACGGCGCACCGGCCGACGATTTGGCCAAGGGCGGCGCAGCCGTCAAATTCCGGGTTTCCAACACTGTGCTGAAGTACGGTGATCAGTTCCCGGCAGTCCCTGTTCTGCAGTACGACAACTCCCGCCTGTTGTCGGAAACCTACACGGGTACCTCGATCGTTTCCAAAGAGATCGCCGGCCTGCAACTGGACGCTGGTCACTTCACCAAGGAAGCGCGCAAGAGCGCCGAAGGCACCGACAGCGGTCGCCTGAAAAGCATTGATTACATCGGTGGTAGCTACAAATTCACCGAAAGCCTGTCGGCCGCGCTGTACGCCTCCGACATGCAAGACGTGCTGAAGAAGCAATACGTCAACGTCAACTACGTACTGGCCCTGCCAGAGAAGCAATCGTTGACCTTTGACTTCAACGGCTACAAAACCAAGCTGGACAAGAGCTTCGCCCTGGAAAACCAAGGTGACGCCGACGCTCGCGACAACAAAATCTGGAGCCTGGGCGCGACCTGGGCGGTTGGCCCGCACAGCTTCACCGTTGCTCACCAGCGCAGCACCGGCGACACCGGTTATCTGTACGGCGGCTACCGCAACGCTGGCGGCATCGGCGATGGCGGTAACACCATCTTGCTGGCCAACTCCTACTGGTCCGACTTCAACGGTAAGGACGAGCGCTCCTGGCAAGCAGGCTACGGCCTGGACTTCAGCGCCTTCGGCGTGCCTGGCTTGACCTACAATATTGCTTACGTGCGCGGCACCAACATTGACGACGGTTCCAACCGCGGCAGTGGCACCGAGCGTGAAATCTTCAACCAGTTCAAATACGTCGTTCAAAGCGGCCCAGCCAAAGACCTGAGCCTGCGCGCTCGTGCGTCCTGGTTGCGCGTCTCCAGCAACGCCAGCAACTACAACGTAGGCGGTAACGAAATCCGTCTGTTCGCCGACTACCCGATCAACGTTTTCTAATTGATTTGGCGTCGCGTCTGATTTCAGGCGATAAAAAACCCCGACTGGTTCGGGGTTTTTTTATGCCTGTACTTCAGTCTGGGCGGCTGTGCAAAATTTTGCGGGCGAGGGAGGCATTCAGGTAGTTGAGCATCATCGCCAACCCTTCGTAGGGCTCGATTTTCTGGTTATCGATGCACAGTTGCGCCATCTGCAGCAGCACTTGGCGTTTCTTCTTGTTAACCCTTGCTCCGGGTACGCCGAACGCGGTTTTACGTCGCTCGGGTAATGGCGCTTCGGGCGTCAGTTCTACCGTGACCCACACGCCTTGGGAAAATTGCAGGCTGACATCGGCGATGTGTTCGATGGGCAAGGGGTGCGTCAGGTTGGCGAACACAAAATGCTCCGGCGTCAGACGCAGCGCGGTTTGCGGTGCGCGCTTGAAGCGGCGGATGCCCATCCATAAAAAGATCAGCGCGATGCTGCCGATCGCCGCGCCCGCACCCACGGCCGATAGCGGGGTGCCTTTAAATTTTTCCGGGGAAAGCCAGGGCCGACTCATGATGGCCAACCCCAGCAACACAAACGGCACTGCCAACACCGCCATCAGCGTGCCGCGCCACCGGCCGCCTTCATGCAGCGAGCATTCGCCTGTGGTGGACGTGACCATGCTTTCCAACAGCTCGGTTTGCTCAGTGTTTTCGGCCTCTGCCAGCGCATTCAGATCGCGGGAAAGTTGTACTCGCACGCTAAGCGGCGCGCTGAAACACGCATCGATCTGCGCATTCGCAGCGTCTACATCCACCGCACGCGTGGCGCGGTGCACGGCGTCTTCCACCTGCACTTGTAAGGCTTGCAAGCGTTCGCCATTTGAGGGATGAGAGTCGGTCGGGTGGGGTTGGTGAATGTCCAGCGCTTCGGGCGGCAGCTGCAAGGGTGTGTCGCGCAATGCGGTCAGCACCGCGCCGGGCAAGTCATCCTCTGTGGCCGTGTCACAGAGCGTCAGCAAAGCCTGCTCGATGTGGGCATGCAGTACCGAGATTCGCAACAACGCCGAGGCCGCCGCCGCATTGCCCACCAATCGCGCGCCGGCAGCGTCCGCCAGTAACTCGCGTTCTCGGCTCCAGTGATTCACTGCGTGATCGAACCGCTGCATGAAAAACAGGCCGAACATGAACGAAGGGCGCATGAGCCAACCCTGGATCAGGTCGCTGGCCTGCATGGTTTCCAGCAGTGCCCGCAGGCTGCGGTCGACGCCGTCGTAGATCGGCAGAAAATGCAGGCTGTACTCGGTGTCCTCACCCACAAAGTGCGCCAGCTCGTGGCCGATCACCGCGCCGATTTCTTCGCGGTTCAGCAGGCCCAGGTGCAGCAACGGCACATGCAGGGTGCGCCCGCTCAATCGCGTTTCGGCGGGCATTACATTGGCTTCGCTGGAGGTCACGTAAAAGCCCTGGGCCAGGCTCACCACAATATGGTCCGGCGCCAATGCACCCAGTTGGCCGGCCAGTTCGCGTACGTGGCGCCATAACTCGGGTGCCTGCTGCGGTGTAACGACCTGCCCGAACATCTGCAACGGTTCGGGCTGGAACATCCCCAACATGTTGCGCAGTTGTTTAAGCAGCGACCAGATTGAATACACACTGAAGGCGGCCAACACACCCAGTGTTGCCATCAACTTGACTTCGCCGCTGCCCAGGCGCCCCACATGCCACATCGCCAGGCCTTCATAAATCAGCACCAACGCCAACGTCGCGGCCATTGCCACCACATGGCTCACCAGCCCGTAGGGCAACAGCCGGCTGCCCAGGGAGAACACCTGCAGCAATTTCTCCCGCGACTGCTGCGCGCGTTGCCCTGCCCACTGGGTGCCGGCCAGCGCGGCCAGGCCGATGCACGCCGCGAGCAACCCCAGGCCGATCACCCACGGTGCCAGTTCGCGCAGGGCGCGGTTTACGCGATGAGCAGTCGGCAGCTCGGCTTCAACGTTATCCAGGCGTGAGAGCGCCAGTTGCACGCTGATTTTCTCTTTGCCCAGGTCGACCAGCGCCGCTGGATTTCGCGCCGCCAGCGCCTGCAACTGCTGTTTGGCAGCGTTCACCTTGGCGCTGTAAACGATGATGTCCGTGGTCGCCTCGGCGGCACGCTGGCGCTCCCAGCCACCGAGGGCGGCGAGCAATAGCGGGAAAATGACGAGCAGGCAGATCAGTTTCAGGGCGTTCATGGGAGTCCGTTCACGACGCAGAGGTGTCGGTTATACCGAAAAAAGCGTCAGGCGAGTTACATGAAGGTATTACCTCATGCATCTGTTACACCGCATCCCTAATGAAGTGCTCCAGCCCACCTTTATCCCTATCAGGCGTGCCCGCCCATCACCTCGACGGCCGGCTACTGGAGCCACTGCCATGCCCTTTGTCAGCCTGCGCATCACCCGCGATAGCGCCCCGGCCACCACATTCACACCCTATTGCCCAGCATGGCAGGGCGACTCCAACACCTTCACCGCCTTTACCATCACCAAGGGGTGACGCCTGGGGAGGTTAATACGGGCGGATTTGTTGCAGTTATTGGTGAGACTCCCCTATCGAGTGAGAGCTACCACGTTCGTTGGTTCAACGACTGCCTGGCGCTTTTGGCGCCTGCCTCAAAATCGGGTTCTCAGGCTCGGTTGCTGAGTTCGAAGCCGAGCGTCAGTCGTGTCGAAAGCCAGAGATTCCCAGGCAACAGGCCGCGAGGTCCAAACCA
The DNA here is from genome assembly GCF_022662455.1 of Pseudomonas sp. TREG-RG-20F-10-E-6-01. Lineage (NCBI taxonomy): Bacteria > Pseudomonadati > Pseudomonadota > Gammaproteobacteria > Pseudomonadales > Pseudomonadaceae > Pseudomonas > Pseudomonas sp. TREG-RG-20F-10-E-6-01. The sequence goes on from NZ_JAKNQP010000005.1 coordinate 28,421, forward strand.
TCACGGCATGAACTGCTCTACGCCATTGTTGCAGCGCTTTCCTGGTATCGGGACTTTCGATGCACATAGTTCAGTGCAGGTTTCTCGATAAACAGCCACGACAAGGTGGCCAGCACGATCACAACTGCCGCAGTTGCCAGCATTGAAGCGTAGAAGCTCAGTGCCGTCGTATTGATCATGAGTTGCTGCACGGGGAAGGCGTAGAGATACATCCCATACGAAATATCGAATCGAGATTTAATGATTCGGTCTTTGCACAACGTCCCAAGTGACAGCACCAGAAGACTTACCCCGATACTTGCAAACACCATAACCAACGGTGTGTTCAGGGAGACCAGAATAAGTGCTGCCGACAGAATGCCGATCAATAGTTTCGCTTTCGCGCTGCTGAATGCAGCTCGATAGAAATACAGCGAAGACCCTACGAAGAATGCAATCCCAACGGTTGAGTACACCAGTAGCTTCGGCGCCATCGGGTGTGCTGACGTGCTGCATAGGTAGGTGGTTATGCAAAAGGCAAGTGCGATGATCAGCGGCACGGCTGCCCTGCGCAATACCAGTAGCGCCAACGCGAGCAGCACGTAGCAGCCAAACTCAATTTTCAGCGACCACAAGCTTCCGTTGAACGAATCTTTAAATATGAAGGTGCTGGTAATGTCGCCTATGTCCGCGCGGCCAAACGCCGACACTTTCAAAAAGTCTGTCAAAGACTCCAGGCTGAATGCATAGCCCCAACCGTTTTTGCTGAATGCAGGCCCGCAGAGGTACACCATCACAAATGCACAGGCGATCAAGGCAGGAAAAATTCGCGCGATTCGCTTCTCCATGTAGTGGTAGAAGCTGCGAGTATTTAGAAAGCTTTGAGTGATGAGGAAGCCGGATATGGCGAAGAATGCCAATACGGCAATCGCCCCTAACGAGTTGTAGCCCTGCAACATGGGTTCTTGCTGGCCGGAAAGTACGTAGTGGTGGCTTACAAGAACTGCCAGCGCCGCTAGGTGCCTGATCAGGTCGAATGAATTGTCGCGATTAATCACGCACCGCTCCGTTGGTAATTGAATGATGAAATGTGTGCATGACGGGCCGCTCAAGTGCAGCGTTCCTTGCCGTGGCGCATTCTCCATCAATCATTCGGTAGGGCAAAGTCGTTTTTCAGCCGGACCAAAAGCTATTGATAGGGGTGAGGCCTCAGCCAAGGGCGAGGGCACGAATGAGCGCAGAGACGAACGACATCACAGTCGATGTGGCCAGCTGTGTGTGTAGCGAGGGCGCTGATGCTTACGCCAGAAACAACAAAGCCCTCACATTGCTGTGAGGGCTTCGTCTTATATGGTGCCGGCACCAGGAGTCGAACCCGGGACCTACTGATTACAAGTCAGTTGCTCTACCAACTGAGCTATACCGGCGTGTTAGGGCGACGATTATAGCGATTGGCAAGCATCTGTAAACCCCTGAATTCTGACTATTTTTGCAGAGGCGAAGGTTTTTTTGCGATCACTGCTTTTTCGTCGTCTGCGGGGCCTCAAATCAGCCTCAATTTCCGTCCCCGCAAGTGTCGGTAAATTTCATGTACTCCAACACCTGTGTCCGGCCTTTCGAATCCAGGTAGGTCATTCGTGCATTCACTACGCCGCAGCCTGAGCGGGCGTCTTCGGTGGTTGACAATGCGCGCTGAATGTCCGGCTTTTGGCTTGCGTCGATATGAGCGCCGAAGGTCAAGGCAAGCAGGCCTAAGGCGACGCAGTGTTTCCAGTTGTGCGGGGTCATGGTGCTGTCCTCTGGGGCGTCAATGGTGGGCTGAGGTCATTGAATGCCTTGCAGGTATCTGGGCTGTGTCTCGCAGCTTTGGTTTTGTCTCGTTATGTGTTGGCCTGACGTTTATGTGCTCGCTGATACGAAAGAGGTTTGAGAGCGTTTGACATGAAATAAAAAATGATCAAAAAACACACAAATAATTTTTAGTTAGTTGATTTAAAAAGAAATATGTAGATATTGGCTTAAAGCCATAAAAATGGCGCCATGCCGCTCATCTGAAAAAAAATTGTTACAAACACCAAAATACTGACACCATCAGTGTGATATCACACAATGCGCGCCTTAATTGATCGGCGATTAGAACGGGAGGAGCAGTCAGTGGGGCGTGCAGATCACATTTCAAAACTTTACACCGCGCTGGCTGAACCCTCTTTGCGCGAGCCCTCGGTGGCCGAGCCTTTACAGCGTTTGCTGGATCAATTGAACCAAGGGACGGCCGCCTCTGTTCCCCCACCCCAAGTAGTAGAAAGCCCGGGCGGCGAGGTGTATTCGCACGCCTCGGTGCCCAAGGTGGTGGTTGTGGTTTCTGCTACCGGCGGCGTGGGGCGCAGCACGTTGGCCGCCGCGCTTGCCAGCGGTTTGCAGCGTCAGGGGCATCCAGCGCTGGCGCTGGACCTGGACCCGCAAGACGCGCTGCGTCATCACTTGTGCCCGGGGTTTGATCTGCCAGGCCTTGGGGCGACCAGCTTGCTCAATCAAACCTGGCAAGCCTTGCCCAAAAGAGGGTTTGCCGGGTGCCGGCTGGTCAGCTTTGGTGAAACCGACGCCGTGCAGCAACAAAGCCTGAATCGTTGGCTGGGGCAGGATCTCGAATTTCTCGGCAAGCGTTTGGCCGGCCTCGGGCTCAATTGCCAGGACACGGTGGTCATCGACGTCCCTGCGGGCAACACGGTGTATCTCGGCCAGGCAATGTCGGTGGCGGATGCGGTGCTGGTGGTGGTTCAGCCGGACGCGGCTTCGTTTCGCCGATTGGCCAAGATGGACGAAGTACTCGCGCCCTACCTTGCAAGTGAATCGCCGCCTCAACGGTTTTACGTGATCAATCAGGTGGACGGCGGTCACGCGTTCAGCCAGGACATGGCGGGCGTTTTCAAATTGCGCCTGGGTGATGCCGTGTTGGGCACGGTTCAACGCGATCCCTCGTTCAGCGAGGCGCAGGCTTACGGGCGAGACCCGCTCGACCCCGTGCTTGATAGCGCCGGATGCCAAGACGTGAATGCGCTGTGTCGGGCGTTGAGCGCGAGAATGCGCTAAAGGCGAACGGCCATTTATTTGACTATTTACCGTTTGTCTAAAAAACACCCAGTCAAAACATCAAAATAATGACACTTCGCCACACCTGTCACAGAATGCGTCACTAAGACGCCAATAATAAGACCTGCGGTAAGTGCCTGCTTGCCGAACTTCACGTCTTTACGATGCGTCGTGAGGAGTAGGCCATGAGCCTGAGTGAAGAGCTTTTGACGTTGTTCGGCAAAAACGTCACCCACGATGCCCAAGGCATCAATGCGCGCATGCACTTTTTCGGCAGCGTGCCTGCTGACCCATCCCCCCACGCACACGCTCACGCCGTTGATCTGGCAGCACTGCGCCCGAAAATCGTCGCGCTGGTGTCGATGAATGGGGGTGTCGGCCGAAGCACCTTGGCCACAGCCCTGAGCAGCGGCCTGCAGCGTCATGGCGAATCAGTAGTGGCGCTGGACCTGGACCCGCAGAACGCCTTGCACCATCACTTTGGCGTCAGTGCGGCGCTTCCCGGTATCGGCCGCACCAGCCTGGAGCATGGGCAGTGGAGCCCGTTGCAACAGCTCGGTTTCGCCGGTTGCCAAGTGCTTACCTTTGGCGATATCGATGTTCAGCAGCAGGAAAATCTCGAGCGCTGGCTCAAACACGAGCCGACCTGGCTGGCTCAACGTCTCCTATCGCTGGGCCTGAGCGAGCGGCAAACGGTGATCATCGATACGCCAGCTGGCAACAACGTCTACTTTCATCAAGCGCTGAACGTTGCCGACGTGGTGTTGGTGATTGTGCAGGCGGATGCCGCGTGCCTTGGCACGCTCGATCACTTGGATGTATTGCTTGCGCCGCACCTTGCCGGTGAACGCCCGCCTGCCGTGCATGTGGTGGTCAATCAGGTGGATGAGAGCAATGCTTTCAGCCTGGACATGGTTGAGGCCTTCAAACAGCACCTCGGCAAGGCTCCGCTGGAGGTTCACCGTGACATGGCGATCAACGAGGCGCTGGCGTTTGCTGCCGACCCGTTGGATAACGTTGCGAAACACCTGGCCAGCGACGATATCAACGAAATTTGCCAGCTGTTGAAGGCGCCCAAAAGAACGGCTTAAGCGTGGTTTATACGCGTTACGCCAGATGCTTATGCACAATCGGTTGGTCGTGCGTGTCACGAAACAGCCATTTTGCGGAGCCGTTCTCAACACGCTGCAACTGCCTGTTTTGCGTGCACTTTATAATGTGAACAAAAAATGACCAGCTTGGCTTTTGGCCTGTAGCGCTGATAGTTACAGCGCTCGTAAAGAATTCATCAACAGACTTATCCACAGGGCGCGTGTAGGAAATTTGCCCCTTAATCGCGCTCAGCCACCACCATCAAATTGCGCGGGGTCAGCGTGGCGTCGCAGAAGCTGCCTATCTCAACGTTATAGCCCTGTTCGAGCAGAAAAAGTGCCCGGTCCAGCACCAGCCACATTTCCAATGGGCGCCGAAACAACCCACGGACCAACTCCAGGTTTCTGACCTCGGCCAGCCGGCGCCAGCCCTGCGCTTCCAGCGCCTGCCAATCCTGTTCACCTGTGGATAAGCCCTTTAGGCTCGCCAGCGCTTGGCAATAGTCTGCGAAAGGTTGATCCAGCCAGCGGGCGGGCAAGGAAGGCGTGGGCAAATAGTCGTCGCAGCCACGCAATTGCCGCTGTAACTGATCGAAGCCCAGGCGTCGGGCCATGGAGATATCCCGTTGCTGGCGTACGCGGTTGCCGGCAGTCACGGTTTCGCTCAACGGCAGGCCCAGGTCATCAATCGACAGCCGCAATTGCGACGCGCGTGCGGTGCCGGATACGGCTTGATAGCTGTCAGCGTTGATGCGGTTGTAACAGCAGGGCGCCAGTGCCAGCTGCTTGCAACCGGCCGCGCTGGCCAGTTGCAGCAGGCGCACGTGCAGGTCGCCGCAGGCATGCAGGGCGACGGGTGTGTGTTCGGGGCTGAGTGCCACCTGGGCCATCACGTCTTGCAGGCGATGAGTGACGGGCAAGCGGTGGTGATCGCTTAATGCCTGGCCGGAGGCAATCAGCGCCGGGTCGTATTCCAGGCATGTCAACTGCTGGCCGGGTTGCAGCAGGCGGCGGCCAAGATGGCCTTTGCCGGCGCACCAGTCCAGCCAATGGCCGGGCGTGTGAGTGAAATTGAGTGCGGCACCGAAGGCTTCGATCTGTTGCCACTTGCGACCCGGTACGTCGACATTCAGTCGATGACGCGCCGGCTCCAGCGCCTGTGTCGGTAACCTGTCCACAGCACTGAGCTGCAGCGCCTGTTCGGCCAGCTGTGGAAAAGGCGCGGGCGCCGGCAGCGCGTGAGGCCAGTTGTGACAGCTTTCGGCATCGGCCAAAGTGCGCTGGCGTAACCACTGGCCAAGCTCGGGATACTCGCATTCCCAGGGTAATTGCAGATGCGTGAAAGGCCGTGGTCGCCACAGCCCTTGGTGCTCGATCAGGAACGCATCCAGCGCCGCGAAGCGCGCCTCAACGTCCCTGGCAAGCATCGACGCGCAACCAGCGTTCGAGCAGTTTGAAGCCGCGTACCAGGATGTAGGAAATCAGCAGGTAGAACACGCCGGCGGTGAAGAACATCTCAACCGTCAGGTAGTTGCGCGCAATGATGGTCCTGGCCATGCCGGTCAGTTCCAGCAAGGTCACTGTGCTCGCGAGGGAGCTTGCCTTGAGCATCAAAATGACTTCGTTGCTGTAGGCCGGCAGGCCGATGCGGGCCGCACGCGGCAGGATGATATAGAACAGCGTTTTCGGCTTGGACATGCCCAGCGCGCGAGCTGCTTCGATTTCGCCCGGCGGGATAGCCTGGATGGCGCCGCGCAGGATTTCGGCGATATAAGCCGCCGTGTGCAGGGTCATGGTGGCCGTGGCACACCAGAAAGGGTCGCGCAGATACGTCCACATGAAGCTTGCGCGCACGGCATCGAATTGGGCCAGGCCGTAATAGACCAGGAACAACTGCACCAGCAACGGGGTGCCGCGAAAAAAGAAGATATACGCGTAGGGCAGCGAGCGCACATACCAGCGCTTGGATGAGCGAGCGATGCCCAGCGGGATCGCCAGGATCAGCCCGAGAATCACGGCAATGCCAACCAGTTCCAGGGTCAGAATGGCGCCCTGGATAAACTTCGGCAGCCACTTATAGATGACTTCCCATTCCATTACGTCGTCCTCACGAAGCCGCGGGCGGCGCGTTTTTCCAGCACGTGCATAGCGACCATCGACAGCGACGTCAGGCCCAGGTAAATGAACGCGGCGACCAGATAGAAGGTGAACGGCTGTTTGGTGACGGTGACCGCGATCTGGGCGTGGCGCATGATTTCTTCCAGGCCGATAACCGTGACCAGCGCGGTGTCTTTCATCAGGATCAGGAACAGATTGCCCAGGCCCGGCAGGGCGATGCGCCACATCTGCGGCATGATCAGGCGCGTGAAGATGCGAAACTTCGACAGGCCCAATGCGACGCCGGCTTCGCGATGGCCCTTGGGAATAGCGATGATCGCGCCACGTAACACCTCGGTGGCGTAGGCCCCGAAACACAGGCCCAAGGCGATCACGCCGGCCGCGAACGCGCTGAGCGACAGGTCGGGAATGTCGAGCATTTCACCCAGGCTGCGCATCGCGTTGATCGTGCCGAAATAAATCAGCAACACCCACAACAGTTCCGGCACGCCGCGAACGATGGTCGAGTAAACGCCGCCAAGCCATTGCAACGGCTTGTAGGGCGATGTCTTGGCCAAGGCGCCGGCAAGGCCCAGCACCAGCCCCAGGCATAAAGCCGTGAGCGCCAGTTTGACGGTCATCAGCGCGCCGGCGGCGAGCGCCGGGCCGAATCCGTAGAGATCGAAATTCATGGTGTTTTCATATCGCGGCAGGCATTGCTAAAAGCCGACGCGCTCAAGCAGCGCGTCGGGCAGGCCGTTCAGATCATTCGATGCTGAACGGGAAGTACTTGTCGTTGATCTTTTTGTAGGTGCCGTCTGCCTTGATCTCTGCCAAAGCTTTGTTCAGGCGCTCGCGCAGCGGGTCGCCCTTGCGTACGGCGATACCGATCTTGTCGCTTTCTACAACGGGGTCGCCCTTGAATTCATAGGCCGAACCGTCTTTGCTCTTGAGCCATTCGTACTGCACGTATTTGTCGGCGAGGATGCCGTCCAGGCGGCCGGACGTCAGGTCGAGGTAGGCGTTTTCCTGGGTGTCATAAAGCTTGGCCTCGGTGTCCGGCAGCTTGTCTTCCAGGTAAGTACCGGCCAGCGTCGCGCGCTGTGCACCGATGACCTTGCCCTTCAGGTAGGCCGCGTCGGTCTTGAAGTCCGCAGTCGCTTTAGGCGCGATGAATTGCAGCTTGTTGGAGTAGTACGGGTCGGTGAAGTCGACGGCCTGCTTGCGCTCATCGGTGATCGACAGCGAGGACACCAGGAAGTCGAACTTCTTGGCGTTCAGGGCCGGGATGATGCCGTCCCAGTCGGACACATACACTTCGCACTTCTCGACTTTCATCTTCGCGCACAGGGCGTCGCCGATGTCTTTGTCGAAGCCGACGACGTTGCCGCTGGCGTCTTTATTGTTGAAGGGCGGGTAGGCCGCTTCGATCCCCATCTTCAAGGTTTCTGCCATGGCCGTGGCGCTGAACGCCATCGAAACGGCCGCGGCCAGAAGGAATTTTTTATAGTTCTGCATGCATGTTGCTCCGTTAGCGGTTGCTGGACATGAATTGTTTGCAGCGCGCCGAAAGCGGGTTTTCAAACACCTGCTGTGGCGATCCTTGCTCTTCGACCAGGCCCTGGTGCAGGAACACCACTTCACTGGACACCTGACGGGCAAAGCCCATTTCATGGGTGACCAACAGCATGGTGCGGCCTTCTTCGGCCAGCGCGCGGATCACATTAAGTACTTCCTGGACCATTTCCGGGTCAAGCGCCGATGTCGGCTCGTCGAACAGGATGACCTTGGGCTGCATGGCCAGGGTGCGCGCAATGGCCGCCCGTTGCTGCTGACCACCGGACAGTTGCGCAGGGTAGGCGTGGCGCTTGTCGGCGATGCCGACCTTGGCCAGCAAGGCTTCGGCCACTTCCGTGGCTTCGGCTTTGCTTTGGCCGAGCACACGGCGGGGCGCCTCGATGATGTTGTCGAGGATGCTCATGTGCGGCCACAGATTAAAGTTTTGAAACACAAAACCGATTTCGCTGCGCAGGCGGTTGATCTGTTTGCCGTCGGCGGCCATCAGCTCGCCGTTTTTCGCGGCCTTGAGCTTGAGTTCTTCGCCGGCGACCAGGATCTGTCCCTGGTGCGGGTTTTCCAGCAGGTTGATGCAGCGCAGGAAGGTGGACTTGCCGGAACCGGAGGAACCCAGGATCGAGATCACGTCGCCGTCGCGGGCGGTCAGCGAGATACCTTTAAGTACCTCAAGCTCACCATAGCGTTTATGCAAGTTGCGGATTTCAAGCGCGGGCGCGGCCTCGGCCATGTGCGGTCCTCATTGTGTTCATTGCATTCCTGCTGTTGGGCCGCCTTCCTGGCGAGGCGCCAAGCTAGCATAGCGTTCGGATGGCAGCCAACAGCGCTGCGGACGGTTAGCGGGTGGCCTGCGGCAGGGTGTCGCATCGGCGCAGCAGCGTGTCGCGCCATCAACAACCTACAGACGTTTGAACCCGAGAAATCCACAGGCTTTGCGTAAAAAAGGGCGCGATGGTGCCAGCTTTGGGCGGGTGTTGGAAGGGTTAACCGGGCAAACGGTCCATATCAGCCCTTTTGTGGGGCGTCACGCACTTTTTGTGTGTGTTTTTGGTGCGCATGACCGTCTGGATTGTGGGTCGCACGGTAACGCTATAGCGGAATGCCATTGTTCTCAATGACTTGCAGCGCACGTTGAATTGTCCTACAGCCCGCGTCAATCGCGGCTCTGTAATATTTTGGCGCAAATCTTGCGTAAAAAATAAAGAACGCCCCGTTGGTTTCTTTTCACGAGAAAGATCGCAGGCCGGGCGGACCGTTTTCGCAATTCCTCGTAAAGGTGTGTCAATGAGTAGTACGCAAAGCTCCAATGACCTCGAACAGGGGCTCAAACCGCGTCACGTCACCATGCTGTCGATTGCCGGCGTCATTGGTGCCGGTTTGTTTGTTGGCTCCGGCCACGCGATTGCTGCCGCCGGCCCGGCCGTACTGCTGGCTTACGCCGCTGCGGGTACGTTGGTGGTATTGGTGATGCGCATGCTCGCCGAGATGGCGGTAGCCTCACCGGATACCGGTTCGTTCTCCACCTACGCCGACCGCGCGATTGGCCATTGGGCCGGTTTCACCATTGGCTGGTTGTACTGGTGGTTCTGGGTGCTGGTGATTCCGTTGGAAGCCAACGCTGCTGCGACCATCCTTAATGCATGGTTCCCCGATGTGGCGATCTGGGCCTTTACCCTGATCATCACGTTGCTGCTCACGGCAACCAACCTGTTCAGCGTGAAAAACTACGGTGAATTCGAGTTCTGGTTTGCGCTGATCAAAGTCGTGGCGATTGTGGGCTTTGTGATCCTCGGCCTGGCGGCGATTTTCGGCTTCCTGCCGACCAGTCAGGTCAGCGGCGTGTCACACCTGTTCGACACCCAGGGCTTTATGCCTAATGGCATGGGCGCGGTATTGGCGGCCATCCTGACCACCATGTTCTCGTTCATGGGCACCGAGATTGTTACCATCGCTGCGGCCGAATCGAAGAACCCTGGCCAGCAAATCACCAAGGCCACCAACTCGGTGATCTGGCGGATTGGTTTGTTCTACCTGCTGTCGATCTTCATTGTTGTGTCGCTGGTGCCATGGAACGATCCGACCCTGGCGGCCGTAGGTTCCTACCAGACTGTGCTGGAACGCATGGGCATTCCGAACGCCAAGCTGATCGTCGACCTGGTGGTATTGGTTGCCGTGACCAGCTGCCTGAATTCGGCGTTGTACACCGCCTCGCGCATGCTGTTCTCCCTGGGTCGTCGCGGTGATGCACCGGCGATGTCCAAGCGCACCAACAAAAGCGGCACGCCTTACTGCGCGGTGCTGTTGTCCACTGGCGCGGCATTCCTGGCAGTGTTCGCCAACTACGTCGCCCCGGCGGCGGTGTTCGAGTTCCTGTTGGCAAGCTCCGGCGCCATCGCCTTGCTGGTGTACCTGGTGATCGCGGTGTCGCAACTGCGCATGCGCCAGAAGCGCACGGCTGCGGGCGAGAAGATTGTGTTCAAGATGTGGCTGTTCCCTGGCCTGACCTATGCGGTGATGGTGTTCATCGTCGGCACGCTGACCATCATGCTGTTCCAGGAAGCGCACCGGGTCGAGATTATTGCGACCGGGATTTTGAGCTTGCTGGTGGTGCTGGCGGGGTTGTTTGTGGCGAGCCGTCGCAAGGCGCAGAAGGTAGGCGCTGCCGTACTCAATTGATGTAATGAAATGCGGTGCGCAATGCACCGCAATTCAAATGTGGGAGCGGGCTTGCCCGCGATTACGGTAGATCGGCCAGCACATCTGGCGACGGATCCACCGCTTTCGCGGGCAAGCCCGCTCCCACATTTGGTTTTGCGTCAGTCTGCTGAGTTGGCGAGCGCTTGGGAGGCCGCCACGTAATCGGCCTGAAACTGCGGCGACTCGATCCACGCCAGCGCTGCCGCTTCATCATCACTGTCCGTCGCCCACTGCCGGTACTCGATCAGTGCCGCGAGAATGAAGTCAGTGGCCTCTTCTTCGCCTTCCTGCTCCAGCACCAGCGCCAGCAACGGGTGCGCCAGGAATACTGCACACAGTGCCTGCTGGCTGGTTTCGCCCGCGGAGCGCATCTCCATAAACAACTCGGTCAAATCTACCGACTCAAGGTCAATGCGGCTGTCATCGCCGGCGAACGCATCCGGCTTGGTCGCAACGCTGCGTTGGGTACGGTTTTGCTTGGCCTTGGCCTTTGCCCGGTGGGCACGTTTTTGCTGCTTGTTCGGCGAGGCCATGGGCTCAACGTCCTTGGGTACTGGGTCTGGGTGGGTATTGAAGCGCAGGTTGGGGGTAAATCCCAAGGGATTCTAAACGCGCTGACCGGGAGCGCCTTGCATCAACTCACCGTGTTGCAGCCACGCCAGTGCAATCGGCCACAGCCGGTCCTGATATTCACTGCGGAAAAAGGCGAAATGCCCGACGGCTTTTTCGGCAATATCTTCAGGAGCTATGCGCAGATGCGTGCGCTCGCTGTGTTCGAAATAGCCCAGTAGCCGCTCAATTGCCGCCACCGTGCCAAACGGGTCGTCGGTGATGCTGATCGCCAGCAATTGCGCCTTCACGCGGGCAAACGGCAGCTCATTTAGCGCCCGCCCGCTGGGGCGCGTCTCGTACCGGGGGGTTGGCGTGCCCCAGTCGTGCACCACGCCGGCCGGTGTGTCTTCCAGCCAGCCCAGGCGTTTGCCGGGGAAGTAGCCATACAGCGCGGTCACCAGCGGCATCACCACATGCCACTTGGCAAACATGCGCCAGCGCCCGCTGGCCTCATAGTCGCGCCAGTACGCAAACTGCGCGCCGACTGTGACGATACGTCGAATCACCGCGCCGGAGGCGCCAAGCCCCGCCGCACAGCCTCCAAAGCTGTGACCGACCACATCAATCGGCTGCCCTGGAAACTCCCGTTGCGCGCGCTGCAGCATCGCCTCGAAATCCAGCACGCCCCAATCCGACCACGACGCCTTGAAGCCGCGCAGCGAGCCACTGCGGGACTCGCCTATGCCTCGGTAGTCGTACGTGATGACGTCCAAGCCATTGGCAAACAGGTAGTCGGCGAAGCGAGAGTAGTGGCGGCAGCGTACGGAGGTGGCGGCGTTGATGATGACAACCGGGCGTATCGGGTCGGTTCTGATATGACGCCAGGTGAAGCCGCCGATGGGATAGCCGTCGTTGGCGGGCTCACGGAATGCTTCCGGGGCTGGTCGAGTGGGCAGGTTCATAGGTCGGCTTGATCCTTGCGCTTTTGGTGTGGGCTGTAGGGCCACGCGCTTTTATAAGAAACCGAAATTAACAAATTTAGCGCGGCAGGGGCGTAACAAATATCGCGATGCTCGACCTCGCCCCCCTGAGTGCTTAGGCTTGCGATCTGTTCATCAGCCAAAGTCAGTCCATGACCCGCGACACCCTCGAACACAGTCAGATCCCCATCTACTTCGTTGCCGTCCTGCTGGCGGCGGCATTCGGCGTGCTTGCGCCGCTGTCAGCCCACGGTCTTGGCGTGCTGGTGACGCCCGCCATCGCGGTGCTGATGTATGCGATGTTCCTGCAAATCCCGTTTCTGGAGCTGCGCCAGGGTTTGGGCAACAAGCGCTTTATCTCGGCGCTGTTATTGGCCAATTTCATCCTGGTGCCCCTGCTGGTGTGGGCGTTGACCCGTGGCCTGGTGGAGCGCCCGGCGCTGTTGGTGGGTGCATTGCTGGTGTTGCTGACGCCGTGCATCGACTACGTGGTGGTGTTTACCCACATCGGTAAAGGCGATTCGCGGCTGATGCTGGCGGCAACGCCGGTGCTGTTGCTGCTGCAACTGGTGCTGTTGCCGGTGTACCTGGGTTTCATGCTGGGCGCGCAATCCGCTGTCGTGGTGGCGGTAGAGCCGTTCGTGGAGGCGTTTGTGCTGTTGATTGTGCTGCCGATGATGCTGGCGGTGCTGACGACATTCCTGGCGCGGCGCTCCAGCGTGATCAATGTGTGGAACGACGCCTGGGCCTGGCTGCCGGTGCCCGCGATGGCGCTGGTGCTGTTTGTGGTCATCAGCTCGCAGATCACCTCGGTGGTGCGCGATATCGGTTTGCTGTTGCCGCTGATGCCGGTGTACGTGGGCTTCTTGTTGCTGGCGCCGTTGATGGGTGCGTTGGCTGCTCGGTTGTTGGCGTTGCCTGCTGTGACCGCGCGGGCGGTCACGTTCAGTGCCTCGACCCGCAATTCTCTGGTGGTCTTGCCCCTTGCGCTGGCTTTGCCGGAAGACGTGCGCGGGCTGGCTGCAACGGCGGTGATTCTGCAAACCCTCGTTGAGCTGATGGGCGAGCTAGTCTACATCCGGCTGATTCCGGCACTGGTGTGGCGCGCTGGTCGATAAATCCATAAATGTTTGGGTTTGTTCAGGCGCTATTCAGGAGCTGAGTCGGCACCATGGAGTCGGCGCAGCCTACCTGAAAGGACATTCGATGGATCACCGCAGCCGTTTTCGCCTGGAGTCCCTGGGCCTGTTTCTGATCGCTTTACTGCTGTTCACCTTGGGCATCTGGGATGAGCAACCCCAAGGGTTTGACGGGCGTTGGGCACTGTTTCTGCAAGAAATGTTTCGCCATGGCGCGAGTCTTTTTCCGACTACCTACGGTCAGCCTTACCCGGACTACCCGGGGACCGCGACCTTTTTCAGCTTCGTGTTTGCACGCTTGTTCGGGGCGCCCAACCACCTGGCGAATGTCCTGCCGACGGCGCTTGCCTCGGCGGGCATGATCGCGCTGATCTATCGCTTGCTGGTGCCATTGAGCCGACCTTGGGCGTGGCTGACGGTATTGCTGACGCTGCTCACCACCCAATTGCTCGATAAGTCGCGCTCGGTGTGCCTGGACCTGATGATCGCGTTGCTGTGTGTGGGCAGTTTCTACCTGCTGCACAGCGGCGAGCGCATGGGGTCGCGGGTGCGGCAGCTTGCCGTGTTCCCGTTATTTATTCTGGCGTTCGCGATTCGTGGGCCGCTTGGGTTGATCGAGGTGTGTGGCGTGGTGTGCGTGTACTGGGCGCTCGGCCGGCCGGGGCAGCGCGTCAAGCAGGTGCTGATTCACGGTTTTGTGGCGCTGGCGCTATTGGTTGCCTGCTGGTGGGTGTTGATGAAGCTGGCGCGGTTCAGCGGCGGCGACGCCTTTGCCGATGAGGTGTTCAGGATGCAGGTCAGCGGCCGCCTCGATGAGAGTGGCGAGCCGTTTTACTTCTACTTCAAGCTCAGTTTGTACCGCTACTTCCCGGTGGTTCCGCTCGCGCTGGCCACGATGATTGCGCTGCGTCATCGCTGGTCTGAGCGCTGGGTCAATGACGATATCCAGCTGGTGGTACGGCTTGGCGCCTGTGGCTTGATGATTTTGCTTGGGCTTTCGGTACCGCACTTCAAGCGCGCTTATTACATTCTGCCGATGGTGCCGATGTTTGCCGCTGTCGCCGCCTATGGGCTGCTTCAGGCGCAACATTGGCTGATCGGCGTGCGCCGCTGCTATGAAGGGCTTGTCGCGGCGCTGCCGGCGTTGTGCGTGGTCGTGCTGTTTGTGTGTCGGCATGCCTGGCAGAAGCACGGGTATTGGCCTGAGGTTTCGTTACCGCTGATGATTGGCGCGCTGCTGGTGTTGCAAGTGGCGGCGCTGATGGCCTGGCGTCGTCCATTGCGGTTGGTGTGGCTTAGCGTGGTCGCACTGGCGGCGCAGTGGCTGCTGTTGGTGGTGGTGATAGACCCCGCCAAGGATCTGCAATTTGATACGCGCAAGTTTGTCAGCCAGGTTGAAGCGCTGCGTGAGTCCGAGCCAGGCCCCTTGGTGTTCGTCAATCTGGGGCGCGATACCTGGGCGGTGCGCTACATGATGAACCTGGATCACGATGAGCAGCCGCTGTTCGTCGCTGATAATCAGCTTGAACAATTAACCACGTTGCCACGGCCATCCTGGGTGATTGTGCCGCGCAAGGAGGCAGCGCTGTTGAAAGGGACGTCGATGGAGCAGCAAGCGCCAAGCTTTGAAGGGCGGCTGAACGATAATCCGCTGATGGTGTTTTTGCTGAAGTAGGCGGGCGGCTTACTGCCGTTGCATGGGCTCGGGGCGATAGTGGATCGCCCTGGGTGGGACGCATAAATTCCAGACAACAAAAAACCCGCACTTGGCGGGTTTTTTGTGTGTTTCAGATGACGTTTGCACCACCTGAAACTAATTAGTGGTGCCCAGAGACGGAATCGAACCGCCGACACGGGGATTTTCAATCCCCTGCTCTACCGACTGAGCTATCTGGGCAACGGGGCGCATTAAACGGGTTTTTCAGGGGGTCGTCAAGCAAGTTTTCAAAAAATATTTAATTATTACCGTCGCTTACGTGCCGACCCCGGTTTTTGATCAATTATTGAGCAGGCGGCACGTAGCCGTCGGCCTTGGCGTAATCCTCGCCAGAAAAGAACTTGTCCATCTCGCCCTGCAGGTATTTGCGGTCTTCGGCGTTCATCATGTTCAGGCGTTTTTCGTTGATCAGCAGGGTCTGGTGTTTTTGCCAGTCAGCCCAGGCTTTGGCGGAGACGTTGTCGAAGATGTCCTGGCCTTTGGCGCCGGGGAACGGTGCGCGCTCCAGGGCAGGCAATTCTTCGTGGTACTTGCGGCACATGATGGTGCGGGTCATGACGGAACTCCTGCGTTCAATACGTCGGCCGCGCGCTTCAGCAGTTTTTTCACCGGGGCGGCAAGGCCCAGGCGCGGCGGGGTGGCGAGGTTATACCAGAGCCAGTCGGCCTCGGCCACGTGATGGGCGGATTCCTCGACCTGGACCAGCCAGGGTTCGATGGCCAGCTGGAAGTGGCTGAAGGTGTGGATCAGCCCCGGCAGTTCATGCGGCGTGCCCAGCGCGAGCGCGTGCTGGTTGGCCAAGTGTTCCAGGTCCTGGAGGTCGTCGAGCTCCGGCAAGCTCCACAAACCGCCCCACAGGCCCGTGGAAGGGCGGCGGTAAAGCAGAATTGCGCCCTCGGCGTTGGCCAACATCGGCATCAGCGTGCGCTTTTGCGGGATGGTTTTGCGCGGCTTGGGGATTGGGTAGCGCGTCTCCAGGCCGAGCATGTGCGCCTCGCAGCCCTTTTCCAGCGGGCACAGCAGGCAACTGGGTTTGCTGCGGGTGCAGAGCGTGGCGCCCATGTCCATCATCGCCTGGGTGTAGGCGTTGACGCGATCGTGCGGCGTAAAGCGCTCTGCGGTAGCCCAGAGCTGCTTGGCGACCTTGGGCTCGCCGGGGTAGCCCTCTTGCGCGGTAAAGCGCGCCAATACGCGCTTGACGTTGCCGTCGAGGATGGGCGCCCGCAGGCCCATGCTCAGGCTGGCGATCGCACCCGCAGTGGATAAGCCGATGCCGGGCAGTTCAGTGAGCTTTTCGACGTCCTTGGGAAACTCGCCACCGTATTGGGCGACGACGATCTTGGCGGTCTTCTGCAGGTTGCGTGCGCGGGTGTAGTAACCCAGGCCGGTCCACAGGTGCAGCACTTCGTCTTCCGGCGCGGCGGCCAGGGCTTCGACCGTCGGCAGGGAAGCCATGAACCGGTCGAAGTAATTGAGCACGGTGCTGACCTGGGTCTGTTGCAGCATGATCTCCGAGACCCACACCCGGTAAGGCGTAATGCCCTGTTGCCAGGGCAGGTCATGGCGACCGTGGCGGTCGTACCAGTCCAGCACTGCCTGTGAAAACTGCTCGTTTCTCATCGTTTGAACAGGCCTTTAAGGGCGTCTTTCAACTGCGGGTTGACCTTGTCGAGTTTCTCTTCGAGCTTCTCGCTGAGTTTGTTGCCGGCGGCTTTGACCGCAACCTGAGTCAAGCCGTCCTTGTCCAGGCGGCAGGCTTTGGCGCCCAGCTCCAGCGGGCCGCGGCAGCGCAGCGGCACTTCGATGCCCCGGAAGTTGGAGCCGACCTGGCAGGCCGGGTCCGGCACGTCGCGTGTATCGCCTTCAACGATGATGCCGACGCGATAATCCATGCCCAGCACGCGCAGGTCGATGTCACCGTTGCCGTTGACTGTCAGGCCCGGGATACGCACTTTCAGGTCCGGGTTGCTGGCCACGCCGTTGCGCAAGGTCAGGTTGCCGCGCAGTTCCTGGAACGGCGTGTCCTTGCCTTGTGGCGTGGTGGTCAAGGTCTTGCGGTTGAGCAGTGCGATGCCGGTGCACAGTTGCTGTTCAATGTTGGCGTTGAGCAGCGCGCCGTTATTGATCACAAAGCTGGCAGTGCCGTTAAGGCTGTCGATCAGCGCCTTCTGGCTGTTGCCACGGCCGTTGAGGTTGCTGTCGAGGGTGATCTGGCCTTTTACCGGCGGGGTTTGCCCCTGAGCTTGCAGGATGCGCTCAACCGGCACTTGCTTGATGTGGGTTTGCAGCGCCAGCACCGGGATGTCCTGGCGCACATCGAGTGTGCCGTTGGCCTGGAAGGTGCCGTTGTAGAGGCCGCCGCTGAGGGTATCAAGCTTGAGCTGGCCATCGACGCCGGAGGCTTTGAGTGCAGCGTTCTGGATCGGCAGCTTGCTCAGGGTCAGTTGGCCGAAGGCCAGGTCGGCGTCCACGTCCAGCGTGCGCAGACGCGTGAGTGGCAACAGCTTGTCGGTGCTCCACGCGCCTTTGGTTGGTGCGTCCGGCAGCGGTGTGGTGCCACCGGCGGCCATGGCGCCGGCCTCGCTGTTCTGCACTTCGGCCTGGCGTGCGGCCGCTGCACCTTTGGCGGTTTCGGACTTGGCCGGCAGGTAGTTGTCGGCGTTAAAAGTATCGCCTTTGAGTTGCAGGCGCAGGGATTGCTTGGCGAAATCCTCTACAGCGATGCGGCCGGTGAAGGTGCTGCTGTCGAGTTTCAGGTTCAAGTCTTCCAGTGCCACGCTGGTAGGCGTGCCTTTGAGGCGGCTGACCAGTTCAACTTTGCTCAGGCTGCCCGCCGCCATCGGTGGCAACGGGTGGCCGACGCTGTCGAGGAACTTGGCCAGGTCAAACTGGGCAATGGACAGGGCGCCGCTGAGCTGTGGGGTTTTGTTCAGGTCATTGACCTTCAGTTCGCCCAAGGCGCGCAGCTGGTTGGCGGAGAGTTTAAGGTTGGTCCATTCGGCAATGTTGGCCGCCAAGTCCACCAGCAGTTGGCCTTGGGTGGAGAACGTTACGGTCTTGCCCTGCAGCGGCTCGCCGGTGGCTTCGCCGCTCAGCTTCATGTCTTCGAACTGGTAGCGCTGGAGCGCACGCTGGATGCGCAGGTTGCCGTTCAACTCGGTCTTGACGCGCATCAGCGGCTGGTTGCTGCCCAGGAATGCCGTGAGTTTGAGCGGAATGCTTGCGCCTTCGTGCACGGCACCGGCGCTCAACTGGATGCTTTCGGCGCTGTACTGTTTGCCGGTCTGCTCATCGTTGTATTCAACGCGGGCGTTGTTGATGGTCAGGCTGTCGATGTCCAGGCGGATCGGTTTTGGCGGTTTTTCCGGTTCAGGTTCGGCCGGCGTTTCCGCGGGGGCAGGCACCGGCGCATTGGCCGGTTTCTCGGTCACGTTCTTGCCGATGTCCTCCCAGTTGCCGTGGCCTTGCTTGTCGCGGTTGAGGCGCAGGTTCAGGCCTTCGACACGCACATCGCTCATCTGCACTTCACGGCGCAGCAGCGGCAGCACGCGCACCGACAGGCCGAGCATCTGCAGGTCGGCAAACGGCTGAGTCGGGTTGGTCATGGTCGCGACGCTGGCTTCGTGCAATTCCAGGCCCAGCCAGGGGAACAGGCTCCAACCGATATCGCCATTGAGCGTCAGCTCGATGTGGGCCTTGTCGCGGGCAATCTGGCGGATCTCGTCTTTGTAATCGTTGGGATCGAAGAGGTGGGTCAGGGCAAAGCCCAGGGCCACAATGATCAGCAACAGCCCGAGAAGTACCAGACCCAGGATTTTGCCGAACGCTTTCATGGGCGAGTCCTTGTATGTCGATTTCAAAATTTAGCCGCAGAGTATAACGCCCGACGGCCTGCGTCAGTTCATGCATCGTTACATTGTATCTAGACGCAGCAAAATCGGATTTTGTCGCCCAACAGAGCAGGTTGCGTGAAAAAGGTGATATCAGTTTGGTTTTTCTGTCATCCACTGGTGCTAATCTGCGCGGGTTCGTCTGTCGTCTGCGACACAGCGTCGCGCTTAAAAGGAGCTTTACTCAACAACAACGGCTAACGCTCTGCGTGCAAGGCCGAGGGAGAGAGCGCCTGACGGACACATACTAATAACTGGGGGAAACACCAATGAGCACAAGCACTGCGGCTGGTAGTACCGCCGCACAGCCTGCGTTCCTGTCCAAGGAGCGCATTATCGCCAAGCCAGGGTTCAACCGCTGGCTGGTTCCACCGGCCGCCCTGGCCATCCACCTCTGCATCGGCATGGCCTACGGGTTCTCGGTGTTTTGGCTGCCGCTGTCCAAAGCGCTGGGTATCACGGCACCGGTCGCCTGCGCGCCGGACATGAGCTTCATCACGCAAGTCTTCTCGTCCCAGTGCGACTGGCCCATCTCCATGCTGGGCTGGATCTACACGCTGTTCTTCATCTTCCTGGGTTGCTCCGCAGCGATCTGGGGCGGCTGGCTGGAACATGCCGGGCCACGTAAGGCCGGCGTTGTATCGGCCTTGTGCTGGTGTGGCGGTCTGTTGATCTCGGCGTTGGGCATCTATACCCACCAGATCTGGCTGATGTGGATCGGCTCCGGCGTGATCGGCGGTATCGGCCTGGGCCTGGGCTATATCTCGCCCGTGTCGACCCTGATCAAGTGGTTCCCGGACAAACGCGGCATGGCCACCGGCATGGCGATCATGGGCTTTGGCGGCGGCGCAATGGTCGGTGCACCCTTGGCCGCAGCGCTGATGGGCCACTTCGCTTCGCCAACAAGCGTGGGCGTGTGGCAGAGCTTCGTGGTCATGGCCGTGATCTACTTCGTGTTCATGATTGGCGGCGCGCTGTCGTACCGCGTTCCGCCAACCGGCTGGAAGCCTGAGGGCTGGACCGCGCCGGCGAAAAAAGCCAGCAATGCGATGATCACCCACCGTCACGTTCACGTGAACGTGGCGTGGAAAACCCCGCAATTCCGCCTGGTGTGGCTGGTGCTGTGCCTGAACGTGTCTGCCGGTATCGGCATTCTCGGCATGGCGTCGCCGCTGCTGCAGGAAGTGTTCGGTGGCAAGTTGCTGGGTGTTGATGTGCCGTTCGGCCAGCTGGATGCCGGGCAATTGGCGTCCATCGCGGCCATCGCCGCAGGCTTCACCGGCTTGTTGAGCCTGTTCAACATCGGTGGGCGGTTCTTCTGGGCGTCGTTCTCCGACTACCTGGGCCGTAAAAATACCTACTTCGTGTTCTTCGCCCTGGGCTTTGCCCTCTACGCGCTGATCCCGAACCTGGGGCACCTGGGCAACGTGGCGCTGTTCGTGGCGGCGTTCTGCATCATCCTGTCGATGTACGGCGGCGGTTTTGCCACCGTTCCGGCGTACCTGGCCGACCTGTTCGGCACCCAGATGGTCGGCGCGATCCACGGTCGCCTGTTGACCGCTTGGGCGGCGGCGGGCGTGTTGGGCCCGGTGTTGGTCAACTACCTGCGTGAGTATCAGCTGAGCATCGGCGTTGAACGTGCCGCGGCGTATGACATCACCTTGTACATCCTCGCCGGCCTGCTGGTGCTGGGCTTCATCTGCAACCTGCTGGTGCGCCCGGTGGCCGACAAGTACTTCATGACCGACGCGGAACTGGCTGCCGAACAGGCGCTGGGCCATGACAAAGGCGCCACTGCCTCTACGTCGCTGGAGTGGAAGGCTTCTTCCGCCAGCGTGCCATTGGCTATCGTGGCGTGGCTGGTGGTGGGCATTCCGTTGGCGTGGGGTGTGTGGGTGACCCTGCAGAAGACGGCGGTATTGTTCCACTGATAAACCGTTGCGCAGTGCCCGCTCATGCAAGATGAGCGGGCCTCGGGCAGTCAGAGCGGGCTACTCCTGCTTCTTGTCAGGCAAGGCTTTGGTTGATTGACCGCGCCATGGGATGCGTTGAAACCATGGCCGCGGCACCGGATGCACGATTACCCGCAAGGCTCGGGCGTAATCCATGACCAGGCCGGGTGTCCAGGCCATGGTCATGGCGCGCTTGCGTACTTGCGCGGCAATCCACAGTTCCGGCATGAGCAGGGTCTGCAACACCGAGCGCCAGCGCCGCGACCGTTCCGCCAATACCCCATCCATCGAGGCTTCCAAGGCAAATGCCACGCTGCTCGAGCAGTTGCGGTAGGTCAGGTTGTAAGTGGCCTGTTGGCGATAGTTATTGGAAAACTCAATCAACGCCTTGCGGCTGTACCGGTGAAAAATGATCTTGCGGTCCGAATCGCACCAGTTGGCCACTTCGGTGGCGTAGTCCGGCTGGAAGGTGCCCGGCACGTCATTGTTGCGAGTGGCCTTGAGAATGCGGAAAAACTCTGACGGTGAGCGATCGATGTCTGCAACCGGATACAGGCTCAGGTACACCGACGGCGACAGTTCAAGGGCAGCGTGCCCGGTTGAAATCACGCCTTGTGCGTCCACGGCCGCGATGTAGCGATTGATGATCGGGCGGGGAATGGTGGTTGCGCTGGCGGTGCCTTCCGGCGTCCAGATATGCACCACCAGTGGATCGGTGCAGGCAGGCTCCGGCTCAGGCTGCGGCGGCGGTTCCTGCGGCGGCAGCTTCTTGAAATCCGATAGCAGATCCCTGGGCGCAAGCAGCTCGAACGTCGAGGTGCCATGGCGCAATCGCCTGACGCGACGCGCAATGCGTACCGTGTTCAGGCCGCTGACGATCATCAGTGCGCCC
The DNA here is from genome assembly GCF_022662455.1 of Pseudomonas sp. TREG-RG-20F-10-E-6-01. Classification (NCBI taxonomy): domain Bacteria; kingdom Pseudomonadati; phylum Pseudomonadota; class Gammaproteobacteria; order Pseudomonadales; family Pseudomonadaceae; genus Pseudomonas; species Pseudomonas sp. TREG-RG-20F-10-E-6-01. Next base: position 50,072 of record NZ_JAKNQP010000005.1, read on the forward strand.
AGAAAAAAAGACACGGTGGCACTGTTGGCGATGGGGTACGGGCTGACCAGCAACCCGGCGAACACCACTTGGGCGCCGCCGCTGATCAACGATGATCGCCAGCGCGGGAACCTGACGACCCAGGCCGAGGTGATGGTCAGCAGGCCGATCACAAAGTAGGTAAAGCCAAAGATGATCGCCAGCAGCAGGTTGCTGTAGACCTTGTCGGCAAGAATCAATACCGCGACAAAAAAGCAGATCCCGCCCTTGAAATACAGCACGGCGCGCTGAGTACCCACGCCGCTGGCGGCCACGCTCAGGGTGACAATGCTTTCCAGCAACAGCAGCAAGCCGAACGCGCGCAGCGGAAAGTACAACTCGCCATCCAGGCCGTCGATCATCACGCCAACGCCCATCACGCCCCATACGATACCGATCAGGCCGAGAAACCAGAATTTGGATCGGACGAATTCAACGCCGAACAGCAGTAAAGCAATCTGAATCATGAAGGTACTCGTACAGGTAGACGCTGATCGGCAAACGTTCAGGAATAGCGACTGCTTTGCCAGTTGCCGACAAATACTTGGCCCCTGGCATCGCGCATGGCGCCGGGGCTTTGGTCGTAAAGGGTCAGCCAGTCACCGTTGCCTTTGTCGATGCGAAAGGCCAGCGATGAGGCGTGGGTACGGGTGTCCGGCGACCAGTGCTGTTTGAGTTTTTCGCGGTCATCGGGGTGCACGCGCGCCAGCACCTGCTCAATGGTGCCCAGGGGGCGGGTGCCGATATCCAGCAGCGAATCGAGGTTGTCGTCCCAGAGGATATCGCCTGTTTCGGGATGCAACTGGTACATCACGCCGTCGCCCCCCAGCCGTCCGGTTTGCGGGTCGTAGGGCCTGGCCGATTGCGTCATCAGGCGTATCACCACCACCAGCAGGGCGGTAATGGACAGGTAGCTTTGCGCAAGCAGCAAAGGCTCGCCTTCGAGCAGGCCCGGCACATAAAACGGCCCGGTCTTCTGATCGGTGTAATTGACCACGATGCTGCCCAGCACCAGCAGCGCGATCGAGCCTCCAGGGCTGCGCCAGGTCACGCAAACGGCAAGGGCGAGGGCGATCGGCAGGCAGGCCAGGATGAAATACACCGCAGCGCCGGCATCGGTGTCCAGCATGCTGGTGAGCCAGTGCGGCGCGGCCCCGAAGACGTACCAGGTATTCAATGCGAGCAGCAACAGCCACCCTGCGCCGGCGAGTTTCTCCCGTGCGCTGACGGGAAATTCGCGCAAGTTGCTGTTCAGCACGTTCATGACCACGACGGTCGCAAAGAATACGCCGTTAACGCCAGACATCCAGTTGGTCATCAGCGTATGGGGTGATGTTTCCCCGGCCAGCATCAACCAGCCCTTCCTGATCAGCGCCTGCACGCCACAAATGGCCACGGTCGCCAGCAACCACAGCACGATGGCGTGCAGGTCGTCGCCACGGCGCGCGAAACGCCGTACCAGCCAGGCAATGGCAATCGAACCTGCCAGCGCCTCAGCCGAAAGCGCGATGGCGGCCGGTGACTCCTCCCAGCCGTGCGCACCGAGCAGCACCCGCGCGATCAACAACACAAGAAACAGCATCGGCCAGTGCGCACGGCGCGAGCTCAGGAAGGCCGACACCGAGACGCCCGCCGGAAACCAGATAATCGCCATCTTCGAGACGGGGTCATCAAAGGCCAGCGAGGCCATGCCGGTCACGTAATAGGTCAACGCCCACAGGAGGAGAATGCCGCTGCGCCGTAAGACTCTGGGTATCGTCACTGTTCAGTATTCATCAGGTTTAAACGTAGCGCTCATGTTACAGCGAAGCCGGCGCTGGCATTTGGCTAATATGCCGGGCGCACCATCCTGGAGCATGCACTTGTACGCACATGTCTAGCGCCGACACTCCATCAGTCTTATCTCCTCCGATGTTTCTGTTTAGCGCCCGCGCCCCTATAATGGCTGCCTTTTTCGCCCAATGATTTTGCGGAGCTGGTGATGGCCGAACGTAAGGCGTCCGTCGAGCGCGACACTCTGGAAACCCAGATCAAAGCCTCGATCAACCTGGATGGCACCGGAAAGGCCCGATTTGATATCGGTGTACCTTTTCTTGAGCACATGCTGGACCAGATCGCCCGTCACGGGCTGATCGACCTGGATATCGTCAGCAAGGGCGACCTGCATATCGACGACCACCACACGGTGGAAGACGTCGGTATCACGTTGGGCCAGGCGTTTGCCAAAGCCATCGGCGACAAAAAAGGCATCCGTCGCTACGGGCACGCCTATGTCCCGCTGGATGAAGCGCTGTCGCGTGTGGTCATCGACTTCTCCGGCCGCCCAGGCCTGCAGATGCACGTGCCCTACACCCGCGCCACCGTGGGCGGCTTTGACGTTGACCTGTTCCAGGAATTCTTCCAGGGCTTCGTCAACCACGCACTCGTCAGCCTGCACATCGACAACCTGCGCGGCACCAACACCCACCACCAGATCGAAACCGTGTTCAAGGCTTTCGGCCGCGCGCTGCGCATGGCCGTGGAGCTGGATGACCGCATGGCCGGGCAAATGCCCTCGACCAAGGGCGTTCTGTAATGCAGACGGTCGCGGTTATCGATTACGGCATGGGTAACCTGCACTCGGTGGCCAAGGCCCTCGAGCACGTAGGCGCCGGCAAGGTGCTGATCACCAGTGATGCCAACGTGATTCGCGAAGCCGACCGGGTGGTGTTCCCGGGCGTTGGCGCGATTCGCGACTGCATGGCCGAGATACGTCGCCTGGGCTTTGACAGCCTGGTGCGCGAAGTCAGCCAGGACCGCCCGTTCCTCGGCATCTGCGTGGGCATGCAAGCCTTGCTCGACAGCAGTGAGGAAAACGACGGCGTCGACTGCATCGGCCTGTTCCCAGGCCAGGTGAAGTTCTTTGGCAAGGACCTGCACGAAGACGGTGAACACCTGAAAGTCCCGCACATGGGCTGGAACGAGGTGCGCCGCACCGTCGACCACCCGCTGTGGCACGAAATCCCGGACATGGCGCGCTTCTACTTTGTGCACAGCTACTACATCGCCGCCGGTAACCCGCGTCAGGTGGTCGGTGGCGGGCACTACGGCGTCGACTTCGCCGCAGCGCTGGCCGAAGGTTCGCGTTTTGCGGTGCAATTCCACCCGGAGAAGAGCCATACCCATGGCCTGCAGTTGCTGCAGAACTTCGCCGCCTGGGATGGTCGCTGGTAAATGGCCAGGAAGCCGAAGCAGCCGATCTTGAACCTCACCCCCGAGCAGGAGAGTGAGGCTACCCTCAAGATCAAGCGCTTCATGGAGGACCGCTTCGAGCTCAAGTTGGGCTCGTTCGAGGTTGCCGAGATTCTTGAGTTGTTCACCACCGAAGTGGCGCCGCACTATTACAACAGGGCGATTTTCGACACGCAGACGCTCCTTAAAGAAAGGTTCGAAAGCATCGAAAGCGACTTGTGGTCGCTTGAGAAACCCTGATTTCCCAAGCATTGCTGAATATCGAATAAGGTTTGCCAGATGCTGATTATCCCCGCTATCGATCTCAAGGACGGCGCTTGTGTACGCCTGCGCCAAGGCCGCATGGAAGACTCCACCGTGTTCTCCGATGACCCGGTGAGCATGGCTGCCAAATGGGTAGAAGGTGGCTGCCGTCGTCTGCATCTGGTGGACTTGAACGGCGCCTTCGAAGGCCAGCCGGTCAACGGCGAGGTGGTGACCGCCATCGCCAAGCGCTACCCGAACCTGCCGATCCAGATCGGCGGCGGCATTCGCTCCCTGGAAACCATCGAGCACTACGTCAAGGCCGGCGTGAGCTACGTGATCATTGGCACCAAGGCCGTGAAAGACCCGGCGTTCGTTGCCGAGGCCTGCCGCGCATTCCCGGGCAAGGTGATTGTCGGCCTGGACGCCAAGGACGGTTTTGTCGCCACTGACGGCTGGGCTGAAATCAGCACCGTGCAAGTGATCGACCTGGCCAAGCAGTTCGAAGCCGACGGCGTGTCCGCCATCGTTTATACCGACATCGCCAAAGACGGCATGATGCAGGGCTGCAACGTGCCGTTCACCGCCGCGTTGGCTGCCGCCACCAGCATTCCAGTGATCGCTTCCGGTGGTATTCACAACCTGGGCGACATCAAGTCGCTGCTGGACGCCAAGGCGCCTGGCATCATCGGCGCCATCACCGGCCGCGCGATCTATGAAGGTACCCTGGCCGTCGCCGAAGCCCAGGCTTACTGCGATGCCTACAACGGCTGAGGACTGACCATGGCGCTGGCCAAACGCATCATCCCTTGCCTGGACGTCGACAACGGTCGCGTGGTCAAGGGCGTCAAGTTCGAGAACATCCGTGACGCCGGCGACCCGGTGGAAATCGCCCGTCGCTACGATGAGCAAGGTGCCGACGAGATTACCTTTCTCGACATCACCGCCAGCGTCGACGGCCGTGACACCACGCTGCATACCGTGGAGCGCATGGCCAGCCAGGTGTTTATCCCGCTGACCGTCGGCGGTGGCGTGCGCACCGTGCAAGACATCCGCAACCTGCTCAATGCCGGCGCGGACAAGGTCTCGATCAACACCGCCGCCGTGTTCAACCCGGAGTTTGTCGGCGAAGCCGCGCAGCACTTCGGTTCGCAGTGCATCGTGGTCGCCATCGACGCCAAGAAAGTCTCAGGGCCTGGCGAAACCCCGCGTTGGGAGATCTTCACCCACGGCGGTCGCAAACCCACCGGGCTGGACGCGGTGGAGTGGGCGATGAAGATGGAAGGTCTGGGCGCCGGTGAAATCCTGCTGACCAGCATGGACCAGGACGGCATGAAAAACGGCTTCGACCTCGGCGTGACCCGCGCCATCAGCGATGCGCTGGGCATTCCAGTGATCGCGTCCGGCGGTGTCGGCAACCTGCAACACCTGGCCGACGGCGTGATCGAAGGCCACGCCAGCGCGGTGCTGGCGGCGAGTATTTTCCACTTTGGCGAATACACCGTTCCCGAGGCCAAGGCCTACATGGCGGCGCGCGGTATCGTCGTTCGCTAAACGCTGCTGGACACCATGGCGGGCGCGCGGCACTCTCTGCGCTTGCCATGGATTCCGGTAACTTTCATGTTCAAACACCTGCTGCTCGCCCTCGCCAGTTCTTCCATGCTTTTGGCAGGCTCGGCCCGTGCCGAAGAACCGTCTGACGCCTCTTTGGTGTTGCTGACGGAAAACTTCCCGCCGTACAACATGGCAAAAAACGGCAAGAACTTCGCCAAAGACGAGAACATCGAAGGCATCGCCGTGGACATCGTGCGCGAGACCTTCAAGCGTGCCGGCATTTCCTACAACCTGACCCTGCGTTTTCCTTGGGAGCGAATCTACAAACTCGCCCTGGAAAAACCTGGTTATGGCGTATTCGTGATGGCGCGCCTGCCGGACCGTGAAGCCCTGTTCAAATGGGTAGGCCCCATCGGCCCGGACGATTGGGTGTTGCTGGCCAAGGCCGACAGCAAGATCCAGCTGGATGACCTGGAGCATGCGCGCCGCTACAAGATCGGCGCCTACAAAGGCGACGCCATTGCCGATACGCTGGAAAAGCAGGGCCTCAACCCACTGGTGGTATTACGCGACCAGGACAACGCGCAAAAGCTCCTGGATGGCCAGATCGACCTGTGGGCCACCGGTGATCCCGCCGGGCGTTACCTGGCGCGTCAGGTGGGCGTGACGGGGCTCAAGACCGTGTTGCGCTTCAATAGCGCGCAACTCTACCTCGCGCTGAACAAGGACGTGCCGGACGAACTGGTCGCCAAGCTTCAGGCCGCGCTGGATCAGCTGCGCAAAGACGGCGTGGTCGACGAGATCATGGCGCGCTACCTCTAACGGGCAAGAACTACTGTGGGAGCTGGCTTGCCTGCGATAGCGGTGGTTCAGCTGAAATAGTTGTCACTGAAAGACTGCTATCGCAGGCAAGCCAGCTCCCACAGGTAATACTGCATTTCAAATGCACCCATGCGGCGCACTGCAATCAGCGGGAAAACCGCGGTCAAAAATGTGGGAGCGGGCTTGCTCGCGAAAGCGGTGTGTCAGCCACTCAATCGGCTGACTGACCCACCGCCTTCGCGAGCAAGCCCGCTCCCACACTGGAATGTCGCCATCTGATCTAACGGTACTGACCGTTCTTGCCATGCCCGGCCATGGCCTGATTGCCGCGCACGCTGATCATCAGCTTGATATCAATCCAGTCGATGCCCTGAGCCTTGAGCTTGGGCAACTCGCGCTCCAGCACCGCCAGCGTCTGCGGATAAGGGTGGCCGATCATCACCACCGAGCCCTGCTTGTGCGCCAGCTTGATCGCGGTTTGCAGTTGCGTGGTAATGGCCGCCTCGGTGCGCTCGTCATCGAGGAATACATCCCGCGAGACATGCGCCAACCCAATCTTTTGCGCTTCGGCGGCGGCGACGGTCTGCGCGCTGGTGCGGCTGTCGACAAAGAATTTGTTACGCCGCTGCAGCTCGCCCATCAACCAGGCCATGGCGTCCCGTTGGGCTGTCATGCGGCTGCCCATATGGTTGTTGATGCCAGCGGTGTAGGGCACGGCCTTGAACGCGGCGTCCAGGCGTTTGCCGAGTTCTTCGATCGGCAGCTCGGGGTGCCAGGCGAACGGGCCGGTGGCCGGGTCCATGGGCATGTGCAGGATCACAATCTTGCCGGCCTTGTGCGCTTCGCGGGCGAATTCGGCGGCGTGGGGCGTGTCCGGCATCACCGCCGTGGTCACCGGCCCGGGCAGGGCCAGCACGCGACGATCCCGAGGCAGGTTTTGCCCCAGGTCGTCGATGATGAGGGTCAGGTAGGCTTTGTGTGGCTCGCCGTCAGGCGTCGCGTGGGCGACGCCTGCCAGGCTGCACAGCAGGGCGATGATCAGGGCAAAACGCATATCAACGGCTGCGCGTGATGCTCAGGCCTTTCAGCAGGCTCAGCGCCTGGGCCAGTTGGTAATCGTCGTCCTGCGGCATCGGCTTGGCTTTGGCGCCGCTGCCGGTTGGCTGGTCGGCACCGCCGTTGCCATTGCCCAGGTGACCTTGCAGGTCGGCCTCTTTGTAGTACTCGCTGTCGATCTCGTTGGTGATCTTGGCTTTACGCACTTCGATGTCCGGGACGATGCCCTGCGCCTGAATCGAACGGCCGTTCGGCGTGTAGTACAGCGCCGTGGTGATCTTCAATGCGCGGTCATTGTTCAGCGGCAACACGGTTTGTACCGAGCCTTTGCCGAAGCTGGTGGTGCCCATCAGCACGCCGCGCTTCTGGTCTTGCAGGGCACCGGCGACGATTTCCGACGCCGAGGCGCTGCCGCCGTTGATCAGCACTGCCAGTGGCACGCCTTCGCTCAAGTCATTGCCGGTGGCCGAGAAGCGCAACTCGGAGTTGGCGATGCGGCCTTTGGTGTAAACGATCAGGCCCTTGGTGATGAAGTGGTCGACCACTTCCACCGCCGACTGCAGCACGCCGCCCGGGTTGTTACGCAGGTCGAGCACGATGCCGTTGAGTTTCTTGCCGTTGTCTTTGCGCAGCTTGGCCAGGGCCTTGGCCACTTCGTCGCCGGTCTTGACCTGGAACTGGGTAATGCGGATGTAGCCGTAGCCGGACTCCAGCAGTTGGCTCTTCACGCTCTTGACCGTGATGGTCGCGCGGGCCAGGGTCACGTCAAACGGGTTGCCGCCGTCGCGCACCAGGGTCAGGGTGATTTTCTGGCCGAGCTTGCCACGCATCTTGTCGACAGCTTCGGTCATGGTCTGGCCGCGAGTCGGTTGACCGTTGATCTTCACGATCAGGTCGCCAGCCTGGATGCCAGCTTTGGACGCCGGCGTGTCGTCGATCGGCGAGACCACTTTGATCTGGCCGTCTTCGGAGCCGACTTCGATGCCCAAGCCGCCGAACTCGCCGCTGGTGCTTTCCTGCAACTCGGCAAAATCTTCCGGGCCCAGGTAAGCGGAGTGCGGGTCGAGGTTGCTGAGCATGCCTTTAATGGCATTTTCCAGCAGGGTTTTATCGTCTACGGGTTCGACATAGGCTGCCTTGATCCGGTCCATGACCTCGGCAAAGGTGCGCAACTCGTCCAGCGGCAGCGGGGCCTTGGTGGTCGCAGCCGTGGTCGCGGTCGTGGCGGCGGGTGCAGCCCCAGCGGCCTGGTCGGCAAAAGCCAGAGGCGCGCCGATCACCAGGGCGATCGTCAGGGCCAGCGAAGTGAGGCGGGACAAATGCAGCATGTCGAACGAACTCCTAATGTAGATGCGGCCCTATCCTTGGGAACGGCACCATTGTGCAGGGTCGCTCGGGCGGCCCTGCTGACGAATAGCGAAGTACAGCGCCGGAGTGTCCTGGCCACCACTGTTACCGACAGTGGAGATGGATTCACCGGCTTTTACAACATCACCTGCCGACTTGAGTAAAGTCTGATTGTGGCCGTAAAGGCTCAAATAGCCATTACCGTGGTCAAGAATCACCAACAAACCGGCGCCGCGCAGCCAATCGGCAAACACCACGCGCCCACCGTGAACGGCATGAACCTGGCTGCCGGCGGCGGCGCTGATCATGACCCCGTCCCATTTGGCGCGGGTGTCGTCACCTCGGGTTTCACCGAAGCGGGCCAGTAGTCGACCATCAACAGGCCATGGAAGTTTTCCACGCGCTGAAGCAAAAGGTCCGCCGAACGACTCGCCGGCGCTGGAAACCAGCGGGCCAGGCGCTGCGTGCGCCGGTTTGCGTGGGGCCGGAGCGTCGGTGGTGGCGGCCAGTTCGGCTTCACGCTGACGCTTTTTTTCCGCCTCCTGCTGGGCGATCAGCGCTTTCTGCCGCGCTTCTTCGGCCTCACGTGCCTGGCGAGCCAGGGTTTCCTCGATGGTTTTGAGCACTTTGCCCAGGTCAGCCTGGTCTTGCTCGCGGGCCTGCAGTTTGGCGTCGCGGGCCTTCACATCGTCGTTGAGCTTGGCCAGGGCTAGCTGGCGCTCTTTGCGGACCTTGTCCAGCTGGTCGCGCTGGGTGTCGAGGGCGGTTTTCTGGTCGAGCAGTTGCGATTGCTGGTCGGCAATTTCCTGCTCGACGTTGGCCAGCTGGCGCAGGGTTTCGTTAAAACCCTTCAATTGCGCCAGGCGTGCCTTGCTCAGGTAGTCGTAATAGGTGAGGGTGCGCGCGAATTTTTCCGGGTTCTGCTGGTTGAGCAGCAGTTTGAGGTATTCCTGGCGGCCGCTCTGGTACGCGGCGCGGGCCTGGATCGCAATCAGGCGTTGCTGCTCAACGCGTGCGCTCTGGAGTTTTTTTTTCTCAGCGTCGAGTCGCTCCAGTTCCGACTCGCTCTTCTTTAATTCTTTTTGTAGCTCCTGGACCTGCTTCTCAAGCTTGCCCATTTCGGTTTCGGTACCGCGCAGGTCTTTCTGCACCCCGGATTTCTCTTCCTGGAGCTTGCCGAGCAGTTTCTTCAACTCGGTAATGTCCTGACGCGTAGCGTCCAACTGTTGTTGGGTTTGTGCGCGCTCATCGGCAAATGCCGGTTGGAGCAGGCAGACTAGAGCGAGGGTAATCAAGGCGCGAAGCATAGAGGCGGGCGACACCAGGGAAAGGGACGGCCTAGTATGCCCGCCAAGCGCCGCAAAAAAAACGCCCAATTCGGGCTGGAAGGCAAGATAGGTGCCGAGTGGCGCTGGTATGGCGAAAAGATATCTACCAAACACAGGAGATCCAATGTGGGAGGGGGCTTGCCCCCGATAGCGGTGTATCAGCCACCTCTGTGTCAGCTGACCCACCGTAATCGGGGGCAAGCCCCCTCCCACACTGTTTTGCGGTGATGCTGGGGATCAAACCAGAATCGACGTGCCGGTCATCTCTTTCGGCTTCTCCAGCCCCATCAGCATCAACATGGTCGGCGCCACGTCCGCCAGCACGCCGCCGTGCCGCACTTTGAAGTCGCGCTTGCCAACATAGATGAACGGCACTGGCTCGGTGGTGTGCGCGGTATGGGCCTGGCCGGTGGATTCATCCGACATCTGCTCGCAGTTGCCGTGGTCAGCGGTGATCAGCGCTTCGCCGCCGACTTTGTCCAGGGCGTCGACGATGCGGCCGACACACAGGTCCAGGCATTCCACGGCTTTTACGGCCGCTTCCAGGTTGCCGCTGTGGCCAACCATGTCGCCGTTGGCGTAGTTGACCACGATCACGTCGTAACGCTGGTGCTCGATGGCATCGACGATCTTGTCGGTCACTTCCGGCGCGCTCATTTCCGGCTGCAGGTCATAAGTGGCGACTTTTGGCGACGGAATGAGGATGCGTTCTTCGCCCGGGAACGGTTCTTCACGCCCGCCGGAGAAGAAGAAGGTGACGTGAGCGTATTTTTCGGTTTCGGCGATGCGCAGTTGGGTCTTGCCGTTCTTGGCCAGGTAATCGCCCAGCACGTTTTCCAGGCTGCCTGGCGCGAAGGCCGACGGGGCCGGGATGTTGGCGGCGTATTGGGTGAGCATCACGAACTCGACCTTTGGCTGGCGTGCGCGCTCGAAGTCTTTGAAGCCGGCATCGACGAATACATGGCTCAGCTCACGGGCACGGTCGGCGCGGAAGTTCATGAATACCACGGCGTCGCCGTCTTCAACTTTCACTGGCTCGCCGATGGTGGTGGCTTTGACGAATTCGTCGCTCTCGCCACGTGCGTAGGCAGCTTGCAAGCCTTCCTGGGCGGTGGCCGCGTTGAATTCGGCCTGGCCGTCGACGATCAGGTTGTAGGCCTGGGCCACGCGGTCCCAGCGGTTATCGCGGTCCATGGCAAAGTAACGGCCGACCAGGCTGGCGATGCGGCCTTTGCCGAGGGCGGCGAAGGTGGCGTCGAGCAGTTCAATGGACGACTGGGCGCTTTTTGGCGGGGTGTCGCGGCCATCGAGGAAAGCGTGCAGGTAAATTTTGTCGGCGCCGCGCTTGAAGGCCAGCTCGGCCATGGCGACCAAGTGGTCCTGGTGGCTGTGTACACCTCCGTCGGACAGCAGGCCCATGAAGTGCACGGCCTTGCCGGCCGCAACTGCTTTATCCACCGCCGCGCAAATGGCCGGGTTCTCGAAGAACTCGCCGTCACGGATCGATTTGGTCACGCGTGTGAAGTCTTGGTATACCACTCGTCCGGCGCCGAGGTTCATGTGGCCGACTTCCGAGTTGCCCATCTGGCCGTCCGGCAGGCCTACGTCCATACCGGAACCGGAGATCAATCCGTTGGGTACTGTGGCGCTCAGGCGGTCGAGTACCGGCTTCCTGGCCGAGTACACGGCGTTGTCGTGGTGGCTTTCACTGTGTCCGAAGCCATCGAGAATTATCAGGACCAAAGGTTTAGGCGTGGTAGTCATAGATCCTCTCGCGGCGGTAATAAAGGAAGGCAATCTAAAAGGGAGTAGCAGTTTAAAGCGAAGTTCCGACCACGTCACCGCTTTACGGGGGTTGGCCCCCCCTGACGGCTGTGTATACTTACCGCCATTTTAACGCCCTGGAACCTCCTTGATGGTTGATCACCTGATTGCATTTGCCACTGCCCACTACCTGCTCGCGGGTGCCTTTGTCATCCTGCTGGCGCTGCTGATCGCTCATGAAATGAGCCGCGGTGGCCGCAGCCTGAGCACGTCGGAGCTGACCGCGCTGGTCAACAAGGATGAGGCCGTTGTCGTGGATATTCGCCCGGCCAAGGATTTTGCCGCCGGCCATATCGTCGGCGCCCTGAACATTCCGCAGGACAAGCTGATCGCACGCTTGCCCGAGCTGGAAAAATACAAAGGCAAGACCATCATTCTGGTCGACGCCCAAGGCCAGCACGCCGGCACCCACGCCCGCGAGATGCTCAAGACCGGTTTCACCGCCGCCAAGCTGTCCGGCGGTATCGGCAGCTGGAAGGCCGATACCCTGCCGCTGGTGAAGTGATATGAGCCAGGTTGTCGTTTATTCCAGCGATTATTGCCCTTACTGCATGCGAGCCAAGGCTTTGCTGGAGAAAAAGGGCGTTGCCTTCGAAGAGATCAAGGTCGATGGCAAGCCCCAGGTGCGCGCCGAGATGACCAAGAAAGCGGGACGCACGTCCGTGCCGCAGATCTGGATCGGCGACAAGCATATCGGTGGTTGCGATGACCTGTTCGCCCTGGAGCGCGCCGGTAAGCTTGATGCGCTGCTGCTCGTCTGACTCCTAACCCCTAAAAGACCCCCAAGATCAAGAAGGATCTGCGATGACTGACCAACAGAACACCGAAGCAGCGCAAGACCAAGGCCCACAATTCTCGCTGCAGCGGATCTACGTGCGTGACCTGTCGTTCGAAGCGCCGAAAAGCCCGGCCATCTTCCGTCAGGAATGGACCCCAAGCGTTGCGCTGGACCTGAACACCCGTCAAAAGGCACTCGAAGGCGACTTCCATGAAGTCGTGTTGACCCTGTCGGTCACCGTCAAGAACGGCGAAGAAGTGGCCTTCATCGCTGAAGTGCAACAGGCCGGTATCTTCCTGATCCAGGGCCTGGACGAGGCTTCGATGAGCCACACCCTGGGCGCGTTCTGCCCGAACATCCTGTTCCCGTATGCCCGTGAGACCCTGGACAGCCTGGTCACCCGTGGCTCGTTCCCGGCGCTGATGCTGGCTCCGGTGAACTTCGATGCCCTGTACGCGCAAGAGCTGCAGCGCATGCAAACAGAAGGTTCGTCGACCGTTCAGTAATGGGCCCGACGCGGTAACCAATGTGGGAGGGGGCTTGTGTGGGAGCTGGCTTGCCTGCGATAGCGTCACCTGGGTATCACTGATACACCGAGGTGCCTGCATCGCGGGCAAGCCCAGCTCCCACACAAGCTCCCTCCCACATTTGCTATGTGTATTACTTGAAACCGAGCTGGCGCCAGCCTTCGTAGACGGCGACGGCCACGGTGTTGGACAGGTTCAAGCTGCGGCAGCCCTCACGCATCGGCAAGCGCAGGCGATGACCGTCGGGCAGGGCGTCGAGCACCTCGGCCGGCAGGCCACGGCTTTCCGGGCCGAACAGGAAGGCGTCGCCTTCGGCAAAGCTAGCGTCATGAAATGGCCGCGAACCCTTGGTGGTGAACGCGAACAGCCGCGGGTGGCCCAGGCTTTCCAGGCAGCTGGCCAGGTCCGCATGGCGCTTGAGCGTGGCGTACTCGTGGTAGTCCAGCCCTGCGCGGCGCAGGCGCTTGTCGTCCATGTCGAAGCCCAGAGGCTCGATCAAATGCAGGTGGCAGCCACTGTTGGCGCACAGCCTGATAACGTTGCCGGTATTCGGCGGAATTTCTGGTTGAAAAAGGATGACGTGAAACATGCACGGCTCCGAAGGCAAAGATGCGCTGCATTCTACCCCCGAAGACGACCCAAGACCGAAGCTATTGCCCAGGGTTTTGGGCTCATTGGCGATTGTCGGTTTGATGATCGGCCTGATGATCGGCCGCCTCACAACGCCGGACCCGGTCGAACTGCAACAGGTCGAGACCGCGGCGGACGGCCTGGTGGTGTGGTTCAACGGCGAACCCAAGCTGCATGGCGAGCATATCGACGGCACCGTGGCGCTGTTATTCGACGCACAGGGCATGGCCGCCAGTGGGCAACTCAAGGTCAACGACAAGGATGTAAACTGGCGCATCCGCAAGACCGATGGCGGCTTGCTGCTGAACCTGGTGGCGGCTCGGCCGTTGCGCGGGGAGTGGAAAGGGGAGAAGGCCGATGGCCGTTGGCGGTTGCAGATCCATCTGCGCGAGGAATAAAAGAGGGAATCCCCGGCCTGCCTGTACCAAGGTTCCCAAAACGGGCTGGGGCTACGGGCGCTGTGCCACATAAGCCCCGGGTGTAAAGAAGGGAGTTCCCGGCCTGCCTGTACCAGGGCTCCCAAAACGGGGTGAAGCCAAAGGCTTCGGTGTTAAAGAGGGAATCCCCGGCCTGCCTGTACCGAGGTTCCCGAAACGGGTGTGGGGCGCGACGCGATCCGCATCAAGCACCCCGGGTGTAAAGAGGGGATTCTCGGCCTGCCTGTACCAAGGTCCCCGAAACTGGGTAGTACAAGGGTTATTGCAGGGCGCGTGCCAGAACTTGCAATGTGTGCCAAAAAAAATTGCCAGAAAGCGCAAAGCCCCGAAATACGGGGCTTTGGCGTTTTCGATGTTCAAGATTTTTTCAGCGACGCTGAGGTTTCAGGCGTTGAATCCGTGCCCGATGCCGGTTCATGGTGCATTGAAGCGGTGCACGGTCACGCAACCTTGTGGCGATCCAAACCAGCAGGCGATCAAAATGTAGGAGGGGGCTTGCCCCCGATAGCAGTGTGTCAGCCAGCGAGTATGTGGCTGATACACCGCAATCGGGGGCAAGCCCCCTCCCACATTTGATATTCAGTGGATGAGAAGGCTGTGATCAGCCTTCATCACCCTCATCATCATCGCCGCCATCGACCTTCATCCCCAGCTCCTTGATCTTGCGCGTCAAGGTATTGCGGCCCCAGCCCAGCAGCACGGCGGCGTCGCGGCGGCGGCCGGCGGTGTGCTTCAAGGCGGTTTCGATCATGATCCGTTCGAACGCCGGTACGGCGCTGTCGAGCAGGTTCGACTGGCCGCGTGCCAAGGCCTGATCGGCCCACTGGCGCAGCGCCTGTTCCCAGTTGGTCACCGGTGCCGAGTCCTGCGGCAGGCTGAGCAGCTCCGGCGGCAGGTCGCTGATATGCACTTCACGGCCGGAGGCCATGACGGTGATCCAGCGGCAGGTGTTCTCCAACTGCCGCACGTTGCCCGGCCACGGCAGATTCTTGAGGTACTCCTCGGTCTCGCTTTTGAGCAACTTCGGCTCGACGGCCAGCTCTTGAGCGGCGCGGCTGAGGAAGTGACGAGCCAGGGTCGGAATGTCTTCGCGGCGATCCGACATGCGTGGGATGTGGATACGGATCACGTTCAGACGGTGGAACAAGTCCTCACGGAATTTGCCCGCGTGCACCAGGGTTTCGAGGTTCTGGTGGGTCGCTGCAATGATGCGCACATCGACCTTGACCGGCGTGTGCCCGCCCACGCGATAGAACTCACCGTCAGCCAATACGCGCAGCAAGCGGGTTTGGGTGTCGGCCGGCATGTCGCCGATTTCATCCAGAAACAACGTGCCGCCGTCCGCCTGTTCAAAGCGCCCGCGACGCAGGTTGGCCGCGCCGGTAAACGCGCCTTTTTCATGGCCGAACAGCTCGGATTCCATCAAGTCCTTGGGAATCGCCGCCATGTTCAGCGCGATGAACGGCGAAGCCGCCCGCGGGCTGTGGCGGTGCAAGGCATGAGCCACAAGCTCTTTGCCGGTGCCCGATTCGCCGTTGATCAGCACGGTGATGTTGGAGTGGCTCAAGCGCCCGATGGCGCGAAACACTTCCTGCATCGCCGGCGCTTCGCCGATGATCTCCGGGGTACGGGTCAGGGCCGGTGGGGCTTCCTGGTTCTGTTGTTCCTGGGCGTGTTGGTTGGCGCGCTTGACCAGCGCCACGGCCTCGTCCACGTCGAACGGCTTGGGCAGGTATTCAAAGGCACCGCCCTGATAGGACGCGACAGCGCTGTCCAGGTCCGAGTGCGCGGTCATGATGATCACCGGCAGGCGCGGGTGCTGCTCGCGAATGCGCGCGAGCAAATCCAGGCCACTGGCACCGGGCATGCGGATGTCGGAGATGATCACGTCCGGCTGCTGGCGCGCCAGGCGGCTCATCACCCCGTCGGCGCTGTCGAAGCTCTGGGTGGTCATGCCTTCCTGTTGCAAGGCTTTCTCGAGGACCCAGCGGATAGAACGGTCGTCATCGACGATCCAGACAGTTTCACTACGGCTCATGTCGATGGGGCTCCTTGTTCCAGAGGCAGAAAGATCGAGAAGGTGGTGTGACCGGGATGGCTCTCACACTCGATCAAACCCTGGTGCTGGCTGATGATGTTCTGGGTAATGGCCAGGCCCAGCCCGGTACCGTCCGGGCGGCCGCTGACCATGGGAAAGAAGATGGTTTCCTGCAGTTCTGCAGGAATGCCCGGGCCGTTGTCGATGATCTCGACCTTGGTTACCAGGCGGTGGCGCACATGGCCGATGGTGAATTGGCGCAGGGCACGGGTGCGCAGGCTGATGCGGCCCAGGCGCAGCTCGTTCTGGCTGCTGATGGCCTGCATGGCGTTGCGCACGATATTGAGCACCGCCTGGATCATCTGTTCGCGATCGATCAACACGTCCGGAATGCTTGGGTCGTAGTCGCGTACCAGGGTGATGCAGCCTTGGCTTTCGGCCTCGACCAACTGGCAAACGCGTTCCAGCACTTCGTGCACGTTGGTCATCGCCAGCGACGGCAATTTGTTGGAGCCGAGCATGCGGTCCACCAGGTTACGAAGGCGGTCGGCTTCTTCGATGATGACGTTGGTGTAGTCCTTGAGGTTCTCGTCCGGCAGCTCGCGGGCGAGCAATTGCGCGGCGCCGCGAATGCCGCCCAGCGGGTTCTTGATCTCATGGGCCAGGCCGCGCACCAGCATCTTGCTGGTTTCCTGCTTGGACAGCTGCGCTTCTTCTTTAGTAATACGCAGCAAGCGGTCGCGCGGGTGCACTTCGAGCAGCAGCAAGGTGGCGCCGTTGCTCAGGATCGGGGTTACTGCGTAGTCGACGGTCAGGGTCTGGCCGGTGAGGGCGGTGAGCATCGCTTCGCGCTTGGTGAACGGGTGTGCCTGCTCCACCGCCTGGCGCAACGAGCTCAAGGCTTCGGCCGACTCGGTGAACAATTCGCTGATGAACTGCCCATGGCTGCGCTGGCCGCTGATGGCCAGGAGCATCTCCGCCGCCGGGTTCATGTACTCAAGACGCAAGTCGTCATTGAGCAGAATGGTCGCGGTGGTCAGGTTGTCGAGTAATAAACGGTGCAGTGCATCGCTGATGGTCATCAGGACCTCTTTTGGAGCAAGGCGCGGGCTTGAGGCACACGCTGATACAAGGAAAATGCAAAAACCAAACCAAGGCTCCGAAAAGAAGCGTTAAAGCCCTGAAATAGGGGTTTAAGGCGCGAAACTGTGGCGTTCTGCCAGCTCACTCGGGAAGATTCGAACCAAAATGGGCTGCCGGGGTGGGAAGGGTGCGGCGCTACGCACCAATATAGTGCAGTTTTGCGGGGTTTGTTCAGGAAGGTTTTTTAGGCGTGCTTTTTCGATTGTTCAGGCAAGGCTTGATGACCTCGCGCAAGCCTGTGCTGTCTTTGGGCAGGATGAACTCGGCGCTCAGTGGCGAATCACCGGGAATGGCGGAGGGAATGGTCATCCTGATGCGCTGGCCACCCATGTCGTCGGTGATCCACTCGCGCAGCTCTTGGCGGTTGGCGGGCATGGTGAGTTTGAACAGCACGCCGTGCTGCTGCGTGGGCTCGGCGCTGTAATAGCCGTTTACGCGGTAAGTGCGGGCTGGAAGCACGCCGGTGGTGAGGCTGAGCGGACCGGTGGAGCGAGCATCCGGGCCTTCATAAATACCGGGTTTGAAATGCAACTGGTCGGTGTGGGTGAGCAGCGAGATCATTGGGCGCAAGGGCGCGCTGTAGCACGCCACATGCAGGATCGCCATGCTGGAATTGCCGTCGTGGGCAGCGGTGCCATTGATGCGGGCATTGATAATCGTGCTTTGCGGGTAAGGCGCTTCTACCGTCCAGGCCGTGGGCTCAAGGTCGAGGGGCGTTGACGGTGTGGGTTTTTGCGCTGCGGCGATCGGGCTGAGCACGAGCGTCAGTGAACACAGGGTCTTACAGATAAGGTTCATCGCAAAGACATCGGCGAGTGGCGGCAGGACGCTGCATCGTAGAGGCGCGATGGCCTGGGATGTATCAGATATTTCCGCGATTTAACCAAGGTGCGGGAAAGGGCCTTCAATGAAGCAGGCCCTTATCCTTCAAGGCGTGTAGACGCACAACTCGGCCGTGGCGCGGGTCATTGCGATCTGCACCAAGGGATCGTTAAGCGGTTCGTGCACGGCCAGGGCTACCCAGTGCGGGCACTGCGGGTTGCTGCGCTCGGGGCCGAAGTCGGCTAATTGTTGCAGCATGCGCTTTTGCAGTTGGTCCAGTTGAGGGCGAATCTTGCCGGTCAGGTCCGGGCGCGGCGTATCGGGCGCCTTGCCTTTAAACTGCCAGTCGGACAGTCGGGTGTATTGCACCAGTTTATTCGCCTCTATCTGCGCGGAGAAAAACTGCTCCGCCGCCTCGGGCGAGACTTTGTAGTCGGGGGCCTGGGCTCTCGCGCTGGCGATCACAGCCTGTTCGCGAGGGCGATCTTCCACGGCTTTGTGGCTGTCCCATTTGCTCAGTGCGACCTGGTCGGCGATGGTCAGGCGCTCGGCGATGCTGTTGAGCAGCGGTTCGAGTGTCGGCGGCGCGGCAGTGGCGGTGGCGGTGGCGCTGGCGAACAGCAAGGCAAGTACGAGTCGATGTTTCAAAGGCGGTCCCCTGTAGGCACGAGCGTGTTCGAAGGTCGCCAACGATAACGCGTAATTATTGAAGGCGCGCGGCACGCATGAGATTTTTTGCGCGCCGTTGCTTTGCAGTTATTGGCGCCGGGCAGCATCAATCGGTGTGGGAGAGCGGCATGCCGAGGCTGCCGGCATAAAACACCAGTAACTCCACCGGTGTATCCCCTGTGACGCCTCGATGGACGATGTTGACCATCTCGGCGAGTGTTTGCCCTTGTCTGAAAACCCGGGCGTGCCCGCTGTCGCGGCTTTGCACCGTGAGTTCGCCGCTGAGTATGTAAGCCGCATTGGGCATCGGGTGTGTGTGCCAGGCGAGGGTGGTGTGTGGCGCAATCTTGAGCTTCAACAGCGTCAGCTCCGGGGCGCTTTGGGGGTAGCCGGTATAAGGCGTACCGTCCCAGGATGCGCTGCTTTGCAGCAGGATTTGCCTTTCGATCGGCGCAGGGGCTTTGGGTGGGGTGCCACAGCCGTGCAGGAACAGGCAGGCGATGAGCGCGAGCGAGCGGTTGTACATGATTTGATCCATTGAGCAGAGTAGTGCCTCAGGCTACGGGCGTTAGATCGGGATGGATGTCGGGCGAGGCGGTGAGTCTGCGCAGTTATCTGCCGGTGTGGTGTAAGAGGTGGGCGTGGCAGGTGTCGCAACGCCGCCAGAAACACGATGGCTTTGACGGGTACCCACGGCGGCCGTCTTCCACGCCGCGCGGGTAGCTTCGATATTTTCAGGCATAAAAAAAGGCCTCCCGAAGGAGGCCTTTTTTGTCACGCCGCTTTAAGCGGCGCTACCGGATCAGCAGCTGTAGTACAGCTCGTATTCCAGTGGGTGTACGAAGGTGCGTACTTTGATTTCTTCTTCGCTTTTCAGCTCGATGTAGGCATCGATGAAGTCGTCGCTGAATACGCCGCCTTTGGTCAGGAACGCACGGCCCTTGTCCAGCTCTTCCAGGGCTTCTTTCAGGCTGCCGCACACTTGTGGGATCTCTTTGGCCTCTTCAGGCGGCAGGTCGTACAAGTTTTTGTCGGCGGCGTCGCCTGGGTGGATCTTGTTCTGGATACCGTCCAGGCCGGCCATGACCAGGGCAGCGAAGGCCAGGTACGGGTTGGCTGCTGGGTCCGGGAAGCGTGCTTCGATACGGCGAGCGCGAGGGCTGGACACGTAAGGAATACGGATCGAGGCGGAACGGTTACGCGCCGAGTAAGCCAGCATTACAGGTGCTTCGAAACCTGGGACCAGACGCTTGTAGGAGTTGGTCGACGGGTTGGTGAAGCCGTTCAGGGCCTTACCGTGCTTGATGATACCGCCGATGAAGTACAGGGCAGTGTCGGACAGGCCGGCATAACCTTCGCCAGCGAAGGTGTTTTTGCCTTCTTTAGCGATGGACAGGTGAACGTGCATACCCGAGCCGTTATCGCCGTACAGCGGCTTAGGCATGAAAGTAGCGGTACGGCCGTAGGCATCAGCCACGTTGTGTACGCAGTACTTGAGGGTCTGAACTTCGTCAGCCTTGGCAACCAGGGTGTTGAACTTCACGCCGATTTCGTTCTGGCCGGCAGTCGCCACTTCGTGGTGGTGAACTTCGATGACCAGGCCCATTTCTTCCATGGCGTTGCACATGGAGGTACGGATTTCGTGGTCGTGGTCGAATGGCGGAACCGGGAAGTAGCCACCTTTGATGCCTGGACGGTGGCCTTTGTTGCCGCCTTCGATGTCCTGGTCGGACATCCACGAACCTTGTTCAGAGAAGATTTTGAACATGGAGCCGGAGATGTCGGACTTGAACTTGACCGAATCAAAGATGAAGAATTCTGGCTCTGGGCCTACGAATACGGTGTCGCCGATACCGGTCGACTTCAGGTATTCCTCGGCACGCTTGGCGATCGCACGTGGGTCGCGGTCGTAGCCTTGCATGGTCGAAGGCTCGATCACGTCGCAGACGATGATCAGGGTTGGGTCTTCGGTGAACGGGTCGAGAACGGCAGTGCTGTCGTCCGGCATCAGGATCATGTCGGAGGCTTCGATGCCTTTCCAGCCAGCAATGGAGGAACCGTCGAACATTTTGCCTTCTTCGAAGAAAGCATCATCCAGCGCGTCGCGAGCCGGCATGGTCACGTGGTGCTGAGTACCTTTAGTGTCCGTGAAGCGCAGATCAATCCATTTAACGTCATGATCTTTGATGAGTTGAACCGACTTCGACATGGTGTCCTCCGGGTGGCTTCGGGCTGGGGTAGTGGAGTTAGCCCTTAGAATGTGGGTGATGCCGGCGCGAATACTCGACCAAGGCAACCTGCCTCACAAGAGAGCAAATTGCATGCCAGTGCGCCAACATGGCCTTTTTGCCTCAAAATGGCCCCTATAAAGGTGCAATCCGCTGAAGCGCAATAAATAACGCACTGCAATGTAGCGCTAATTTGCGCAAATGACCCGTTTTGGTGCGCGTTGTGTCTGATGCATATTAACTGGTTAAACCTTGAGCGATTTCCGCTATAATCCGCGCCCCCCTTTTTCAGCAGGCCCGGCGCGCGCTGTTTCCATGAAATTAATCGTTAAAGTGTTCCCCGAGATCACCATCAAAAGCCGACCGGTACGGACGCGTTTCATCCGTCAGTTGGCCAAGAACATCCGTGCCGTGCTCCGTGACCTGGACCCGGCTGTGGTGGTGAACGGCGTGTGGGACAACCTCGAGCTGGAAACCCGTGTCACCGACGCCAAAGCCTTGAAGGACATGACTGAGCGCCTGAGCTGCATGCCGGGCATCGCGCATTTCCTGCAGGTGGATGAGTACCCGCTGGGCGACTTCGACGACATCACCGAAAAGTGCAAGCAGCACTACGGTAGCGAGCTTGAAGGCAAGATTTTTTCGGTGCGCTGCAAGCGCGCCGGCAAGCACACCTTCAGCTCCATGGACGTCGAGAAATTCGTCGGCAGCAAGCTGCGTCGCGAGTGCGGCGCTGCCGGAATTTCCCTGAAAGCGCCGCAAATTGAAGTGCGCATGGAAATTCGCGACCAACGGTTGTTTGTGATCCACAGCCAGCACAACAGCATCGGCGGCTACCCGCTGGGTGCCCTGGAACAGACCCTGGTACTGATGTCCGGCGGTTTCGATTCCACGGTGGCGGCCTACCAGATCATGCGCCGCGGCCTGATGAGCCACTTCTGCTTCTTTAACCTGGGCGGGCGTGCACACGAATTGGGCGTGATGGAAGTCGCGCACTTTATCTGGAAGAAGTACGGCAGCTCCCAGCGCGTGCTATTCGTAAGCGTGCCGTTTGAGGAAGTGCTGGGCGAAATTCTCGGCAAAGTCGATAACAGTCATATGGGCGTAGTATTGAAGCGTATGATGTTGCGCGCTGCGTCGCGGATTGCCGATCAGCTGCAGATCGACGCGCTGGTGACCGGTGAAGCGATTTCCCAGGTCTCCAGCCAGACGCTGCCGAACCTGTCGCTGATCGACTGCGTGACCGAGAAGCTGGTGCTGCGCCCGCTCATCGCCAGTCACAAGCAGGACATCATCGACCAGGCCGAAGAAATCGGCACGGCGGCGTTTGCCAAACACATGCCTGAATATTGCGGGGTCATCTCGGTGAACCCCAAGACCCACGCCAAGCGCAACCGCGTGGAGTACGAAGAACAACAGTTCGACATGGCGATTCTGGAGCGTGCGCTCGAGAACGCTAAAATGGTCCCGATCGATCGCGTCATCGACGAACTGGGCCAGGATGTGCAAATCGAAGAAGTCAGCGAAGTCCTGGCCGGCCAGATTGTCGTCGACATCCGTCATCCGGATGCCGCCGAAGATGAGCCGCTGGAAATCGCTGGCATCGACGTGCAAACGCTGCCGTTCTACGCATTGAACGCGCGTTTCAAGGAACTGGATAACAGCCGTCAGTACCTGCTGTATTGCGACAAAGGCGTGATGAGTCGCCTGCATGCCCACCATTTGCTCAGTGAGGGGCATGCCAATGTGCGCGTTTATCGACCGAGCTAAGAGCCCGGGGCTGTTTGCCTGTGGCCTGCGTCACCGGCCCCCCGACTCTGCCGTCAAGCTGTAACGGCAAGGCCTGACTCTACTGTTAATCGCTGCCACGACCTGTCAGCACACCGAATCCTCTGATCGAGATACACAAGTGATCGAAAATCTACGTAACATCGCCATCATTGCTCACGTTGACCATGGTAAAACCACCCTGGTAGACAAACTCCTGCGTCAATCCGGCACCCTGGAGCGCAACGAGCTCAACGACGAGCGCGTGATGGACTCCAACGACCAGGAAAAAGAGCGCGGTATTACCATCCTGGCTAAAAACACCGCTATCAACTGGAACGGCTACCACATCAACATCGTGGACACCCCGGGCCACGCCGACTTCGGCGGCGAAGTTGAACGTGTAATGTCGATGGTTGACTCCGTTCTGCTGCTGGTTGACGCTCAAGACGGCCCTATGCCGCAAACCCGTTTCGTGACCAAGAAGGCGTTTGAAGCCGGCCTGCGTCCGATCGTGTGCATCAACAAGGTTGACCGTCCAGGCGCGCGTCCGGACTGGGTTCTGGACCAGATCTTCGACCTGTTCGACAACCTGGGTGCTACCGAAGAACAGCTGGACTTCAAAGTCGTCTACGCCTCGGCCCTGAACGGCATTGCCGGTCTGGAACACACCGACATGGCTGAAGACATGACCCCGCTGTACCAGTCGATCGTCGACAACGTACCGGCGCCAAAAGTTGACCGTGACGGTCCGTTCCAGATGCAAATCTCGGCACTGGACTACAACAGCTTCCTGGGTGTTATCGGTGTTGGCCGTATCGCTCGTGGCAGCGTCAAGCCGAACACCCCGGTTGTCGCCATCGGCGCCGACGGCAAGAAACGCAACGGCCGTATCCTGAAGCTGATGGGTCACCACGGTCTGCACCGTATCGACGTTGAAGAAGCGTTTGCCGGTGACATCGTGTGCGTGAGCGGTATGGACTCTCTGTTCATCTCCGACACCCTGTGCCAGCCGGACAACGTCGAGGCGATGAAGCCTCTGACCGTTGACGAGCCAACCGTTTCCATGACCTTCCAGGTAAACGACTCGCCTTTCTGCGGTAAAGAAGGCAAGTTCGTGACGTCCCGTAACATCAAGGAACGTCTGGACAAAGAGCTGCTGTACAACGTTGCACTGCGCGTTGAAGAAGGCGACTCGGCTGACAAGTTCAAGGTTTCCGGCCGTGGTGAGCTGCACCTCTCGGTACTGATCGAAACCATGCGTCGCGAAGGCTTCGAAATGGGCGTTGGTCGTCCAGAAGTGATCATCCGTCAAGTTGACGGCGTGAAGCAGGAACCGTTCGAAAACGTCACCATCGACACCCCTGAAGAATCCCAGGGCAAGGTCATGGAAGAGATGGGCCTGCGTAAGGGCGACCTGACCAACATGGTGCCGGATGGCAAAGGCCGTGTACGTCTGGAATACAACATCCCTGCTCGTGGTCTGATCGGTTTCCGTAACCAGTTCCTGACCCTGACCAACGGTGCTGGCATCCTGACCTCGATCTTCGATCGCTACGACACCATGAAGTCCGGCGACATGTCCGGCCGTCAGAACGGTGTTCTGGTATCGGTAGAAACCGGCAAGGCACTGACCTACTCCCTGGAAACTCTGCAGGCGCGTGGCAAGCTGTTCGTTGAACACGGTCAAGAGATCTACAACGGTCAGATCGTTGGTCTGAACAGCCGTGACAACGACATGGGCGTCAACCCAACCAAAGGCAAGAAGCTCGACAACATGCGTGCTTCGGGTAAAGACGAAACCATCGCTCTGGTTCCACCTGTTCGCTTCACCCTGGAACAGGCCCTGGAATTCATCCAGGACGACGAGCTGTGCGAAGTCACGCCTAAGTCGATCCGCCTGCGTAAGAAGATCCTGGACGAAGGCGAGCGTACCCGCGCTGCCAAGAAAGCCAAGAACTGAGTTAACTCAGGCTGAATGAAAAACGCCCCCGGTCGAAAGGCCGGGGGCGTTTTTTTGTGCCTGCAATTTTTGTGGTGGCTGTACCGGCCCTATCGGGGGCAAGCCCCCTCCCACCTTTGAAATGCGTTCCAATGTGGGAGGGGGCTGGCCCCCGATGGGGCCTTAGAAACCCCACAAAAACCCGGATCAGAACTTATCGAGCGTCTTGAACTTGGTCTCGCGCACCACTTCCTTGGGCTTATACGCGCAGTACCCCGGCCGCGCCCCGATTTTGGGGTGGTTGCGGCACGTATCCGGACGCTTGTCATAAATAGTGCAGAAGCGCGTTTTACGATCCAGGTACAGGCAATCGTTGTTGCTCATGCGCTGCAAGGTAAAAATCTCGGATTTGGAATTGAAACGCTCGACGATGCCTTCTTTCTGCAAGCGCTTGGCGATGTTCTTGGGCGGGTCGCCGCGCTCGAATTCATCGACGATGCCAATGCGGATCAGGTCCTTGATCTTCACCTCAACCGGCAGCGTGCAGCAGCTGGACACGCAGCCACCGCACATGTGGGCGGAATATTTCTGCCAGGTCTCGAGACGGTCGAGTTCCGCGGCGGCGATCAGTTGAGGCTTCATCAGGGTTCCAAGGTGGGGCTGTATCCGGGCGCGCGATCATACCGGGATTGATGGTTTTTTGAACAATATTTTGTGGTTTTCAGCCCGAAGGCTGCTCAAGCACCGATTGGGCACGACCCCTGCATCAATTTCCCGCAAAGGTGAATGAGTAAAAATACTGCCGAACCAGAGCGTCTACCGTCTGTCAGACCGACTAGGCTCTAGCAACTCCTTCAATCTCGCCCGAGGTCGCACCGATGTCTCAGGAACCGCTTGCACGAGAAGCAGAGGTAGCCGCATTCCGCGATGCTGTCTTGACCAAACTCACCTACGCGGTGGGCAAGGACCCCGACCACGCCTTCGACCACGACTGGTTCGAAGCCATTGCCCTGGCCGCCCGCGACCAGATGGTCGATCACTGGATGGACCACACGCGGCGCATTTACCGCAAAGGCCAGAAGCGGGTTTATTACCTTTCCCTGGAATTTCTTATTGGCCGTTTGCTCTACGACAGCCTGAGCAACCTCGGCGTGCTGGAGATCGCGCGCGAAGCGCTGTCCGAACTCGGTGTGGACCTGGAGCGCATCCGCCTGCTGGAGCCCGACGCGGCGCTTGGCAACGGTGGCCTGGGCCGCCTGGCCGCCTGCTTTATGGAAAGCATGTCGACCCTGGGCATTGCCGGCCACGGTTATGGCATTCGTTACGAGCACGGTTTGTTTCGCCAGGCGATCGTCGATGGCTGGCAACAGGAGCAGACCGAGCGCTGGCTGGACTTTGGCAACCCGTGGGAATTCGAACGGGCCGAGGTGATTTACCCCATCGGTTTTGGCGGCAGCGTCGAAACCCTGGCGGACGCTTCCGGCAAGATGATCCAAGTGTGGTCGCCGAATGAAACCGTGCGCGCGGTGGCTTATGACACCCCCGTCGTCGGCTGGCGCGGCGCCAGCGTCAACACCCTGCGCCTGTGGCGTGCACGCGCCGTGGAAGACTTGCACCTGGAGCGTTTCAACGCGGGTGACCACTTGGGCGCCGTCGCCGAAGTCGCCCGCGCCGAAAGCATCTCCCGTGTGCTTTACCCGGCCGACAGCACCGAAGCAGGGCAGGAACTGCGTCTGCGCCAGGAATACTTCTTCGTCTCTGCCTCGCTGCAGGATCTGCTGCGCCGCCACAAAAATATGCACGGCTCGGTATTGAGCCTGGGCGAACACGCCGCCATCCAGCTCAACGACACGCACCCCTCGATTGCCGTCGCCGAGCTGATGCGCCAACTGGTCGACCTGCATGACATTCCGTGGGAAGCGGCGTGGGACGTGACGGTTGAAACCCTTTCCTACACCAACCACACCTTGCTGCCCGAAGCGCTGGAAACCTGGCCTGTAGGTTTGATGGAACGCATGCTGCCGCGGCACATGCAGATCATCTACCTGATCAACGCCCAGCACATCGACTCGCTACGGGCCAAAGGCATTCACGACTTCGACGTGCTGCGCGCCGTGTCGCTGATCGAAGAAGACAACGGCCGCCGCGTGCGCATGGGTAACCTGGCGTTCCTCGGCTCCCACAGCGTCAACGGCGTGTCGGGCCTGCACACCCAGCTGATGCGCAGCACGGTGTTCTCCGAGCTGCACAAGCTGTACCCGGAGCGCATCAACAATAAAACCAACGGCATTACCTTCCGCCGCTGGCTGTACCAGGCCAACCCCAAGCTCACCGATATGCTGGTGGACGCGCTGGGCCCGGACATTCTCGACACCATGGAAACGCGCCTGACGGAGCTGGAAACCTTCGCCGAGAAGCAATCCTTCCGCAAAGCCTTTGCCGATCAGCGCCTGCACAGCAAGCGTGCACTGGCCGAGATCATCCATGAGCGCCTGGGTATTTCAGTGAACCCGGCGGCGATGTTCGACGTGCAGGTCAAACGCATCCACGAGTACAAACGCCAGCTGCTCAACCTGCTGCACACCGTGGCGTTGTACCAGGCGATCCGCGCCGAGCCGGGCACCGACTGGGTGCCACGGGTGAAGATCTTCGCCGGCAAGGCAGCGGCGAGTTACCACCAGGCCAAGTTGATCATCAAGTTGACCAACGACATCGCCCGTACCGTGAACAACGACCCGACCGTGCGCGGTTTGCTCAAGGTGGTGTTCCTGCCCAACTACAACGTCAGCCTGGCGGAAAGCATCATTCCGGCGGCGGATTTGTCGGAGCAGATCTCCACGGCCGGCTTTGAAGCCTCGGGCACCAGCAACATGAAGTTCGGCCTCAACGGCGCGCTGACCATCGGCACCATGGACGGCGCCAACGTGGAGATGCACGAGCGCGTAGGCGCCGATCACATGTTCATTTTCGGCCTCAGTGCTCAGCAGGTCGAAGCCCGCAAGCACGCTGGCGAATTCAACGCGGGGCCGGAAATTGCTGTTTCCCATCGTCTCAACGACGTGTTGCAAGCGATTCGGGGCGGGGTGTTCTCGCCGGATGATCCCGGCCGCTATGTGGGCTTGATCGACGGGCTGATCGATTACGACCGCTTCCTGGTATGTGCCGACTTCGATTCCTACTGGGACGCCCAGGCGCGGGTCGAAGCGCATTGGCATGACTCCAAAGCGTGGTGGCGCTCGGCGGTGCTGAATACGGCGCGGATGGGCTGGTTCTCGTCCGACCGCACCATCAGGGAGTACGCGACCGAAATCTGGAAAGCGCTCG
This sequence comes from Pseudomonas sp. TREG-RG-20F-10-E-6-01, assembly GCF_022662455.1. Classification (NCBI taxonomy): domain Bacteria; kingdom Pseudomonadati; phylum Pseudomonadota; class Gammaproteobacteria; order Pseudomonadales; family Pseudomonadaceae; genus Pseudomonas; species Pseudomonas sp. TREG-RG-20F-10-E-6-01. Next base: position 77,800 of record NZ_JAKNQP010000005.1, read on the forward strand.
ACTAATCACCGCAATACAAAAATGTGGGAGGGGGCTTGCCCCCGATAGCGAATTGCCGGTTTGCAGATATGTCGACTGGCACACCGCTATCGGGGGCAAGCCCCCTCCCACATTGGCCCTGCGTCGATATACTAGGCCCCGGTTTGCCCGCCTCGGGCTGCTTAGGGATATCAACCATGCAATGGATTTTCATGCTGATTGGCCTGGTGCTCGGCTGGACACTCGATGAGTCGTTCAGTGATGCGGGTATCGGTGCGCTGCTGGGCTTGGGCATTGGCCAGGCCATCCGCCTGGCGAAGCTGTCGGCGCAAGCGGACCAGCAGGCGCGTCAGTTGGAAACCACGCAAAAGGCGCTGATTGCGCTGGGTGAGCGCCTGCGGCAACTGGAGGTGCCCGCGCCGACGAACAGCGTGATTGTCGAACCCTCCGTGCCTGAACCTCCTCCTGTCGTTGCAAAGCCCGAACTTGTCTGGGAGCTGCCCGCCGAACTGGCGCCTGTCGCCGTGGTTGCCGAGGCGAGCCAGCCGCTGCCGGATGACGTCTGGGCCCCAGCGCCGACGCCAGAACCTAAAGAGCCTGCTATTGCCCGCGGCCCCAACCTGATCGAGCGCGCCATCAGTGGCGCACGCAATTGGCTGTTTGGCGGTAACACCGTGCTGCGCGTTGGCGTGGTGTTGTTGTTCCTGGGCCTGGCCTTTTTGCTGCGCTATGCCACCGAAGGCGTGGTGGTGCCGATCGAGTTGCGTTACGCCGGGGTTGCCGCTGCCGCCATCGGCCTGTTGGGCCTGGGGTGGTGGTTGCGGCTGCGTAACAGCAATTACGGCCTGATGCTGCAAGGCACCGGCATCGCCGTGTTGTACCTGACGGTGTTCGCCGCGATGCGTTTGCACCCGTTGATCGACCCGGGCGCCGCGCTGGGCCTGCTGGTGGCGGTCACGGTGTTCTCGGCGATCCTGGCGATCACCCAGGATGCCCTCGGCCTCGCGTGCGCAGCGGCGTTGGGTGGCTTTGCCGCGCCGATTCTCACGTCAACCGGCGCCGGCAATCACGTGGCGTTGTTCAGCTATTTCGCATTGCTCAACGCCGGCATCCTCGCCATCGCCTGGTTCAAGGCCTGGCGCTTGCTCAACCTGATCGGTTTTGTCGGCACCTTCGGTATTGGTTTCGCTTGGGGCATGCGTTCCTACACACCGGAACTGCTGTGGAGCACCGAGCCGTTCCTGATCGTGTTTTTCCTGATGTACCTGGCCATCGGCCTGTTGTTCGCCCGGCGTAAACTGCTTGAGATGAGCGACGCACCCGAAGACGACAGCCGGGGTGCGCTGCTGCGCTGGTCGGCGGCCAAGGGTGATTACGTCGATGGCAGCATGCTGTTCGGCCCCCCGTTGGTGGGCTTTGGTTTGCAGTTCGCGCTGGTGCAGCACCTGGAATTTGCCGCCGCATTCAGTGCGCTGGGCCTTGGCATCCTCTACATGGGGCTGGCGCAATGGCTGCGTGGCGGGCGGGCGTTGTTGCTGGCGGAAACCTGCCTGGCGTTGGGCGTGATCTTTGCCAGTTTGGCGATTCCACTGGGCCTCGACGCACGCTGGACGGCTGCGGCGTGGGCGGTGGAGGGCGCGGGGATTTTCTGGCTTGGCTTGCGTCAGCAGCGGCCATTGGCGCGCGCGTTCGGCCTGTTGCTGCAATTGGGCTCGGCGCTGGCGTTCCTCAGCGAACTGCGCGTAGGCGAACTGACCTTGCTCGACGGTGCGCCATTGGGCGCGCTGTTGCTGGGTGCGGCGCTGTTGTTCAGCTTTAATCAGTTGCGCAAGGCGTCGACCGAGCAGGCGGCGGATTGGGAGCGCAAAGGCCTGCCCGTGCTGGCGAGCCTGGGCCTGAGCTTTTTGTACCTGCTTGCACCGTTGCTGCTGCTGACCCAAGGCACCGCCATCAGTTGGGCAATCGCGGGTCTTGTGACGTTGTTTGTCGGCCTGCGCATCGGCTCGCGCACCTTCCTGTTCACCGCGTTTGGCGTGCAATTGCTCGGTGGCGCGTTGTTCCTGTTGCGCTTGCAGGGCGGTAACGGGGCGGCGGTATTCAGTGCGGGCTGGAGCGGTTTGTTGACCGCCTCGCTGATCGGCCTGGCGTTGGTCGGCGGCATGCTGATGGCCGTGCGCGACGACAAGGTGCGCAGCGACGTAGGCCTGTTGCGCGGTCTGTCGGTGGTGCTGCTAGCCGGTCTGGTCCTGATCAACCTCGCGGTGCTGTTCGTGCTGCCGTGGGAAAGCGCCAGCGGCGTCTGGGCAGCCAGCGGTTTGCTGATTATCTGGCTGAGCCTTTACCTGCAACAGCGTGTTAGCTTCGTGTTCGGGTTGCTGCTGCAACTGATCGGCGGCGCTTCGTTCCTGTTGGCGGTGCCACAGCTGCTTGGGCCGTTGAGCAGCGAAGGCTTGCACCCCTTGGCGCACAGCGGTTTCTGGACGCCAATGGTGTTGGGCCTGGCTGCCTTGGTCGGCGCCTGGCGCTTGCAGCGTGAGCCGCATGCGCCGGTGTTTGCCGTGTTGAAACTGCAACGCCTGTCTGACCTGCTGCTGGTGTGGGGCGCGGCCTGGTGGACGCTGGCGCTGATCGGTGAAGTGTTGCGATTTATCCTGCAGGCGTTGCAAGGGCCATTTTTGCTCGGCATCGCGGCGGTGAGCGTGGCGATCTGGGCGCTGCTGGCCGAACGTTTGCGCTGGGCGTCGCTGGGCATGTTATGCGCCTTGCTGATGCCGGCGGCGGGCGTGGTGTTGCTGGCCTCAGCCGATGACTACTACCACCCGGCAGCGCAGTACGGCTGGCTGGCCTGGTTGGCAGTGTTTGTGGTGCATTTCATTTCGCTACGGCGTTTGGCGGCGGTGGTGCCGAGCAACGTGCTGAGCATCGCTCACGTACTCGGCTGCTGGATGCTGATCGGCGTGCTGGCGCTGGAGCTGCGTTACGGCCTGTTGCTGCTGTCGAGCGAATACAACGCCTGGCGCTGGCTGGGTTGGGCGATCCTGCCAAGTCTGTACCTCGTGTTGGCGGCTGCGCCGCGCCGCTGGCCATGGCCGGTGTCGGCGTATCCGAGTGAATACCGTGTGCTCGCCGCGTTGCCGCTGGCGGTGTTGATGCTCGGCTGGTTCTGGTTGGCCAATATCTTCAGCGACGGTACGGCCAAACCGCTGCCGTATGTGCCGCTGCTCAGCCCCCTGGACCTGGGCCTGCTGTTCGCGTTGCTGGGTATTTACCTGTGGTCGCGCAGCGTAGCGCCGCAGCGCGGTCCACGTGCCGAGCTGATCGCCCAAGGTGTCGCGGGGGTTTCGCTGTTTGCCTTTTTCACGGCCCTGGTGATGCGCGCTGCCCACCATTGGGCGGGCGTGCCGTTCCATCCGGAGGCGTTGCTGGAGTCGATGCTGGTTCAGGCCGGCCTGTCGATTGTCTGGACCCTGATCGCCCTCGGGCTGATGATCGGCGGCCATCTGCGCCATCGCCGCGAAGTGTGGTTGATCGGTGCGGCGCTGATCGCGGTGGTGGTCGCCAAGCTGTTCTTCGTCGAGCTGAGCAACCGTGGCGGGCTGGCGCGGATCGTGTCGTTTATCGGCGTGGGTGGGTTGCTGCTGGTGGTGGGTTACTTCGCGCCGCTGCCGCCCAAGCGTGCCGAACCTGTGTTGGAAACTGAAGGAGCATCCTCTTGATCGGTAAGTTGAGCGTGATCGCGGTGGGCGTGTGTATGACGTCGTCGGTGTGGGCGCTGGAAACGCCTGCCGACTTCACCACGCAAGTGCCGCTGGCGGTGAGTGGCAGCGGCCCTTGGTATCGCCTGGAGTTGCCGCTGTCTGTGCAACTGAGCGCGCGTCAGGCGGATCTCGGCGATGTGCGCGTGTTCAATGCCGCCGGTGAGCCGCAGGCCTACGCGCTGTCACGCCAATCTGCGCAACGCACTGAAAGCCGCACTGTGACCGACGTGAAGTGGTTTCCGCTGTACGCCGCCGACACGCGCGAAAGCGTGCCGGATGTGGTGATGAAATCCACGGCCGAAGGCACGCTGCTCGAAGTGCGCCCGTCCAAGTCGGGCAAGCAAGTGCTGCGCGGCTGGGTGCTGGACGCCAGTGCGATCAAGGCGCCGTTGCAGCAACTGAGCCTGGACTGGAGCCGCGAACAGGACGGCTTCCAGCGTTTCAGCATTGAGGTCAGCGACGACTTGCAGCACTGGGAGTCGTGGGGCGATGGCCAGGTGGCACGTCTGTCGTTTGCCGACGAGCGTGTCGAGCAACACGAGGTAAGTTTGCCGGGGCAACCGGCGCGTTACCTGCGCCTGGTGTGGCAGGGCCAGGTCGCGCCGACGCTGACCTCGGCCAAGCTGGTGAGCGCCACCAGCAGCAGCCTGCCGATGCCATTGGTGTGGTCGCAGCCATTGTCGGGCGCGCGGCTCAAGGCGGGGGAGTACAGCTGGCAGTTGCCGACGGGGCTGCATGTCGAGCGTCTGCGCATCGAGCTCAAGCAGCCGAACACGCTGGCGCCCGTCACCTTGGCGGGGCGCCGTGACGCCAATCAAGCTTGGCAGCCGCTGAGCAATGGCGTGTTGTACCGCCTGACTCAGAATGGCCAGGACGTGGTGCAGGATGAGTTGCAACTGCCGGGAGTGGCCGTCGGCGAGCTTAAATTGCAGGTGGATGAGCGCGGCGGCGGCCTGGGCGTTGAGGCGCCAGCCCTGCGTTTTGCCGTGCGCGCCACGCAGTTGGTATTTCTGGCGCGGGGTGAGCCGCCATTTACCTTGGCGTTGGGCAATGGCGCGGTCAAGGCGGCAAACCTGCCCTTGTCGACCTTGATTCCCGACTACAGCGCCGAGCGCCTCAAGACGCTGGGCCAGGCCAGGGTCAGCGGTGACGCAGTGGTTAAAAGCGCCAGCGTTGCCGCATCGCCCGAAGTGGGCACCGACTGGAAGAAACTCGGCCTGTGGGCCGTGCTCCTGTTGGGTGTGGCGGCGCTGGGGGCGATGGCCTACAGTTTGTTGCGTGCGCCTGCGGCCAAACCGTGAACTCTATTGGCGTTAAATCCTCTGATTAGAGGAAATAACCCTCGACTCGCGTTAAACTGCGCGGGTTTTTAAGCCCCCCATTCTCCGGAGCCTTACATGTCCCGCGTTACCCTGAGTCGCTATTTGATCGAGCAGACCCGCAGCAACAACACGCCTGCCGATCTGCGCTTCCTTATCGAAGTGGTGGCGCGTGCTTGCAAGGAAATCAGCCACGCCGTGTCCAAAGGCGCACTGGGTGGTGTTCTGGGCAGCATGGGCACTGAAAACGTCCAAGGCGAAGTGCAGAAGAAGCTCGACGTGATCTCCAACGAGATCCTGCTCGAAGCCAACGAATGGGGTGGTCACCTGGCCGGCATGGCGTCCGAAGAAATGGACAATGCCTACCAGATCCCGGGCAAATACCCGAAAGGCGCCTACCTGCTGGTGTTCGATCCACTGGACGGTTCGTCCAACATCGACATCAACGCGCCGGTCGGCACCATCTTCTCGGTACTGCGTTGCCCGAACGAATACCTGAGCCAGAACGAAGCCCTGAACGAAAAGGCCTTCCTGCAGCCAGGCACTGAGCAAGTGGCTGCCGGCTACGCGATCTACGGCCCACAGACCATGCTGGTGCTGACCCTGGGCGACGGCGTCAAAGGCTTCACCCTGGACCGTGAAATGGGCAGCTTCGTGCTGACTCACGAAGACATCACTATTCCTGCCTCTACCCAGGAATTTGCGATCAACATGTCCAACCAGCGCCACTGGGAAGAGCCGGTGACTCGCTACGTCGGCGAGTTGATGGCAGGTGAGGAAGGCCCGTTGAAGAAGAACTTCAACATGCGCTGGGTCGCCGCGATGGTGGCTGACGTGCACCGTATCCTGACCCGTGGTGGCTTGTTCATGTACCCGCGTGACAGCCGCGAGCCGTCCAAGCCTGGCAAGCTGCGTTTGATGTACGAAGCCAACCCGATGTCCTTCCTGGTTGAGCAAGCGGGCGGCGCGTCCACCGACGGCCACCAGCGCATCCTCGACATCCAGCCCGAAGGCCTGCACCAGCGCGTGGCGGTGTTCCTGGGCTCCAAAGAAGAAGTTGAGCGCGTGACCGGTTACCACAAGAAGTAAGACGCGGCGATAACTTATCCGCGATGTTGTGAGGCTGTTCACTGTTGAAAAAGCCCCGAAACGTTTCAGCGTTTTCGGGGCTTTTTTGTTTTTGCTCATCGGGAACCAGACACCTCTTTTCCCTTCTAAGCTTCTGGCAGATACCCAAGCTGCTTCGTCCCTCCAGGAGTTTTTCCATGTCGTTACGCCGTCTCGCCCTGCTGGCTTTTTGCGTGCTATTGGCCGCTTGCAGCAAGGTCAACCAAGAAAATTACGCGAAGTTGTCGGCTGGCATGGCCAAGGCTGAGGTGGAGTCGCTGCTGGGCAAACCGACCGATTGTTCTGGCGCACTGGGCATGTCCAGTTGCACCTGGGGCGATAAAAACAGCTTTATCAGCGTTCAATATGCCGGTGACAAAGTTTTGATGTTTTCCGGGCAAGGCCTGAAGTAAACCGGGGCGCGAGCCTGCGGGAGAAGAAGAATGATGCGTTTTGTTTTTTGCCTTTGTGCCAGCCTGTTTTTGGCAGGCTGCGCCAGCCATTCTGGCGATGATCTGCAACCCAAGACAGCAAGCAACGTCAACCTCAAGCGTTACCAGGGCACCTGGTATGAGTTGGCCCGATTGCCCATGTACTTCCAGCGCAACTGCGCGCAGTCCGAAGCCCGCTACACGCTGCTGCCCGATGGCGACATGTCGGTGTTCAACCGCTGCCTGACGCCTGAATGGAAGTGGGAAGAAGCCAAGGGCACGGCCACGCCGCAAGTGCCGGGCAAGACCGACAAGCTTTGGGTGGAATTCAATAACTGGTTCACGGCGCTGCTGCCGGGCGTCGCCAAGGGCGATTACTGGGTGCTGTATGTCAGCGATGACTACAAGACCGCCATCGTCGGCAGCCCAAGCCGGCGTTACATGTGGATATTGTCACGTACGCCGACGGTGAACGCCGACACCCGCGAAGACCTGCTGAGCAGGGCGCGCCAGCAAGGGTATGACACCACGCGATTGATCTGGCGTACGTCGGACAAGCAGATGGCCAAAACCTCGCAGTAATCTGAGGTCACCCTCAATCTAATGTGGGAGCTGGTTTGCCTGCGATAGCATCACCCCGGTGTAACTGATACACCGAGGTGTCTGCATCGCAGGCAAGCCAGCTCCCACATTTGTTATGGGTCGTTGGTTAGCCGAGCAAGTCCCTCAATACCTGCGTGAATGCCCGGCTGCTTTCTTCTTCACCGGCATGGCGGCCATCGCGCACCACCCACTTGCCGTTGACCAGCACATCGCGCACTTGCCGATCACCGCCGGCGAACAGCCAGCGATTGAGAATCCCGTCCTCGGATGCCGTTGCCAGGTACGGATCGCTGCCGTCCAGCACTATCCAATCCGCGCGTTTACCCACGTCAAACCGACCAATCGGCAGGCCCAGCGCCTGGGCGCCGCCGTCCAGCGCGGCATCAAACAGCGTGCGGCCGACCATCGGTTGATCACTGCGGTACAAGCGGTTGCGCCGTTGATCGCGCAGGCGCTGGCCGTATTCCAGCCAACGTAATTCTTCCACCACACTCAACGACACATGGCTGTCGGAACCGATGCCCATGCGCCCGCCTTGAGCGAGGAAATCGACTGCGGGGAAAATCCCGTCGCCCAGGTTGGCTTCGGTGGTCAGGCACAGACCGGCAATCGCGCGGCTCTTGGCCATGCGCGCCACTTCGTCGGCATCAGCATGCGTGGCGTGCACCAGGCACCAGCGTTCATCCACCTCGACATTGTCATACAGCCATTGCAACGGGCGCTTGCCGCTCCAGGCCAGGCAGTCGTCGACCTCTTTTTGCTGCTCGGCGATGTGGATATGCACCGGGCACGTCTTGTCGCTGGCAGCCAGGACGTCATTGATTTGGTGCGGCGTGACGGCGCGCAAGGAGTGGAAGCACAGGCCCAACTGCTGCGCCGGTTGCGCGGCAAGGATTGGCTTCAAGCGCGCTTGCAGGTCCAGGTAGTTCTCGGTGCTGTTGATAAACCGCCGCTGGCCCTCATTCGGCGCCTGGCCGCCAAACCCGGAATGGCTGTAGAGCACCGGCACCAGCGTCAGGCCAATCCCGCTGCTGGCGGCCGCCTGGCTGATCTGCCGCGACAGCTCCGTGCGGTCGGCATACGGCTGGCCGCTGACGTCGTGATGCACGTAGTGAAATTCGGCCACCGAGGTGTAACCAGCCTTGAGCATCTCGATATACAGCTGGCGCGCGATGATCTGGAGTTGGTCCGGGTTGATCTTGCCGACCATGCGGTACATCAGATCGCGCCAGGTCCAGAAGCTATCATTCGGGTTGCCGGCCACTTCCGCCAGGCCCGCCATGGCGCGCTGGAATGCATGCGAATGCAGGTTCGGCATGCCCGCCAACACCGGGCCTCTGAGCCGTTCGGCGCCGTCTGCACTGGCGTTGGGCTCAACGTGGGTCAGCACGCCATCGGCGCTGACTTCAAAGCGTACATCGTTGGCCCATCCATTAGGCAGCAGCGCGCGTTCGGCAAAGAAAGCGGACATGATCAAGGCACCCCGGTCGTGTGTTTATTTGTATATACATATACAGACGTTTGCCTGCTCGGTAAACTCCGGCAATCTATGCATCTTTTCCCCCTGCAAGGATTCCCTGTGCCGACTCCGCCTGCCAAGTCTTCGCTGGCTGCCCACATGGACGAAAGTCCGGCGCCCTTGTATGCCCGCGTCAAACAGATGATCAGCCAGCAGATCCTCAACGGCAACTGGCCGCCGCATTACCGCGTGCCGTCCGAGAGCGAGCTGGTCAGCCAGCTGGGCTTCAGCCGCATGACCATCAACCGCGCCCTGCGCGAACTCACCGCCGAAGGGTTGCTGGTGCGCATGCAAGGCGTCGGCACGTTTGTCGCCGAACCCAAGAGCCAGTCGGCGCTGTTTGAAGTGCACAACATTGCCGATGAGATCGCCTCACGCGGTCATCGACATACCTGCCAGGTCATCCACTTGTGCGAAGAGGCCGCAGGCTCCGAGCGCGCCGTCGCCCTGGAAATGCGCGAAGGCGGGCGGGTGTTCCACTCGCTGATCGTGCACTTTGAAAACGACATTCCGGTGCAAATCGAAGACCGTTTCGTCAATGCCCTGGTCGCGCCGGATTACTTGCAGCAGGATTTCACCCAGCAAACGCCATATGCCTACCTCAACCAGGTTGCACCGCTGACCGAAGGCGAACACGTGGTTGAAGCGATCCTCGCCGATGCCGAGGAGTGCAAGCTGCTGCAGATCGAGCCGAGCGAGCCGTGCCTGTTGATTCGTCGGCGTACCTGGTCCGGTCGCCAGCCGGTGACCGCCGCGCGTTTGATCCACCCCGGTTCCCGCCATAGCCTGGAAGGACGTTTCAGTAAATGAGTGCAGTGAAAGTCTGGCGCGCCACCGATTACATCCGCATGCCGTGGAAGAACGGCGGCGGCAGCACCGAAGAAATTACCCGTGACGCTGGCACCGGCCTGGATGGCTTCGGCTGGCGCCTGTCGATTGCCGATATCGCCGAGTCGGGTGGGTTTTCCACCTTCGCCGGCTACCAGCGTGTGATCACCGTGATCAAGGGTGCAGGCATGGTCCTGACCGTGGATGGCGAAGAGCAGCGTGGTTTGTTGCCGCTGCAGCCCTTTGCGTTCAGCGGTGAAAGCGAGGTTTCGTGCCGCTTGATCACCGGGCCGATCCGCGATTTCAACCTGATTTATTCGCCGCAGCGTTATCAGGCGCGCTTTCAGTGGATTGATGGCGTGCAGCGGTTTTTCACGACGGCGCAGACGGTACTGGTGTTCAGCGTGGCGGATGAAGTGAAGGTGCTGGACCAGAAGCTGGGGCATCACGATTGTCTGCAGGTGGACGGTAACACTGGCCTGTTGGACCTCTCGGTCAGTGGCCGCTGCTGCATTATCGAACTGACCGCACGCGGTTAAAAAAATGTGGGAGGGGGCTTGCCCCCGATTAAGGTGTATCAGTACCCGATGGGCTGGCTGATACACCGCAATCGGGGGCAAGCCCCCTCCCACATTTGCTTCTGTGGCGCTCACAGAATCTGTTTCCAGTCCCGCACCAATTTGTTACCGAACGCCCCAACGTGGCGCAATGCCGCGTTGCTGTGAACAATCTCCCTCGCAAAAAACCGCCTCTGTAAGAAATTTCACCAAACCTCCAAGCCTTAATTTTCAAGGCTTACACACGCCTTCCAAAAAAATCCCAACAACTCACCCGCAAAGTTGGCCGCTTGATTGCATATGCTTGTATGTACAAGTAAAGATGTGTGCGTAAGACTCTCCTTCGCACCATCAATGTTCGCGCATCGATCGCCGAGGAGTCTGTTGTGACCAAGCCTACAAAGTACCGTGACGTCGAAATCCGTGCCGCTCGCGGTAACAAGCTCACCGCCAAAAGCTGGCTGACTGAAGCGCCGCTGCGCATGCTGATGAACAACCTCGACCCGCAAGTGGCCGAGAACCCGAAAGAATTGGTGGTGTACGGCGGTATCGGCCGTGCAGCGCGCAACTGGGAGTGCTACGACCAGATCGTCGAAAGCCTCACCAACCTGAATGACGACGAGACCCTGCTGGTGCAATCCGGCAAGCCGGTCGGCGTGTTCAAGACCCACAGCAACGCGCCGCGCGTGCTGATCGCCAACTCCAACCTGGTGCCGCACTGGGCCAGCTGGGAGCACTTTAACGAGCTGGATGCCAAGGGCCTGGCCATGTACGGCCAGATGACCGCCGGCAGCTGGATCTACATCGGCAGCCAGGGCATCGTCCAAGGCACTTACGAAACCTTCGTCGAAGCCGGTCGCCAGCATTACAACAGCGACCTGACCGGCCGCTGGGTCCTCACCGCCGGCCTCGGCGGCATGGGCGGCGCGCAGCCGTTGGCGGCAACCCTGGCCGGCGCCTGCTCGCTGAACATCGAGTGCCAGCAGGTCAGCATCGACTTCCGCCTGAGCAGCCGCTATGTCGACGAGCAAGCCACCGACCTCGACGACGCCCTGGCCCGCATCGCCAAATACACCAAGGAAGGCAAGGCCATCTCCATCGCCTTGCTGGGTAACGCGGCGGAAATCCTGCCGGAACTGGTCAAGCGCGGCGTGCGCCCGGACATGGTCACCGACCAGACCAGCGCCCACGACCCGCTCAACGGCTACCTGCCGGCCGGCTGGACCTGGGACGAATACCGCGCTCGCGCCAAGACTGAACCGGCTGCTGTAATCAAGGCCGCCAAGCAGTCGATGGCCGTGCACGTCAAAGCCATGCTCGAGTTCCAGAAGCAAGGCATCCCGACCTTCGACTACGGCAACAACATCCGCCAGATGGCCCAGGAAGAAGGCGTGGAAGATGCCTTCGCCTTCCCAGGTTTCGTGCCGGCCTACATCCGCCCACTGTTCTGCCGTGGCATCGGCCCGTTCCGTTGGGCTGCACTGTCCGGCGACCCGCAGGACATCTACAAGACCGACGCCAAAGTCAAAGAGCTGATCCCCGACGACGCCCACCTGCACAACTGGCTGGACATGGCCCGCGAGCGCATCAGCTTCCAGGGCCTGCCAGCACGGATCTGCTGGGTTGGCCTGGGCCAGCGCGCCAAGCTCGGCCTGGCGTTCAACGAAATGGTGCGCAGCGGCGAGCTGTCCGCGCCGGTAGTAATCGGCCGTGACCACCTCGACTCCGGCTCGGTTGCCAGCCCGAACCGCGAAACCGAAGCCATGCAGGACGGTTCCGACGCCGTGTCCGACTGGCCATTGCTCAACGCCTTGCTCAACACCGCCAGCGGCGCAACCTGGGTGTCGCTGCACCACGGCGGCGGCGTGGGCATGGGCTTCTCGCAGCATTCGGGCATGGTGATCGTCTGCGACGGCACCGACGAAGCGGCTGAGCGCATTGCCCGCGTGCTGCACAACGACCCGGCCACCGGGGTGATGCGTCACGCCGATGCCGGTTACCAGATCGCCATCGACTGCGCCAAGGAACAGGGCCTCAATCTGCCGATGATCAAGTAACGAACGGCCAGGTTCCGGTGGGAGTGGGTTTGTGTGGGAGCTGGCTTGCCTGCGATGCGGGCGACTCGGTCTCTCAGCAGAACCGAGGGGATGCCATCGCAGGCAAGCCAGCTCCCACATTTGCCCTGCTGTTTACACAAAACCTGTTTCACCCGCACCACCGAAAAACAATCCATCAGAGGTTGAACACACATGGCTGCAAATGACGCACGTGCAAGCACCACCCCGTTGATCGAAAGGCGTTCGATCGACTACATCCCGGAAGCGGAAAGACACGGTCGTCTATTGAGTCAGTTCACCCTGTGGCTGGGTGCCAACCTGCAAATCACTGCGATTGTCACCGGGGCCTTAGCCGTGGTGCTGGGCGGTGATGTGTTCTGGTCGTTGATCGGTCTGTTGATCGGTCAACTGCTGGGCGGCGGTGTGATGGCGCTGCATGCGGCACAAGGCCCGCAACTGGGCTTGCCGCAGATGATTTCCAGCCGCGTGCAGTTTGGCGTGTATGGCGCGGTGATCCCGCTGGTGCTGGTGTGCCTGATGTACATCGGTTTTTCGGCCAGCGGTTCGCTGCTGGCGGGGCAGGCGGTGGCGCAGCTGCTGCACGTCGAAGACTGGGTCGGCATCGTGTTGTTCGCCGGGCTGATCATGGTGTTCACCGTCTTCGGGTACCGCGTGATCCATGGTATTGGTCGCGTCGCCAGCGTGCTTGGCGTGGTTGCCTTCATCTACCTGTTCTACAAATTGCTCGCCGGTAACGATGTCGGTGCGCTGCTGGGCAACAAGCATTTTTCGCTGAGCAGTTTTCTGTTGGCGATTTCGTTGTCGGCTTCCTGGCAGATCGCGTTCGGCCCGTATGTGGCGGACTACTCCCGCTACTTGCCGCGCAGCACGCAGGCATCGAAAACCTTCTGGGCGGTTGGCCTGGGTTCGGTGATCGGGGCGCAGGCGTCGATGGTGTTCGGTGTGTTCGCGGCGGCCCTGGCCGGTGCGCAATTCGCCCACCACGAAGTGTCGTTTATCGTCGGCTTGGGCGGCACCGGCATTGTCGCGGCGCTGCTGTATTTCAGCATCGCCTTCGGCAAGGTCACGGTGACCACGCTCAATGCCTACGGCAGCTTCATGTCGATTGCGACCATCATCAGCGGCTTTCGTGGCAGCCGGCACATTTCGAGTGCGGTACGCCTGCTGTACATCTTCCTGATGGTGTCGATTGCCGCCGCGCTGGCGTTGCTGGGCAAGGACTCGTTCCTCAAGGATTTCTCCGCGTTCATCCTGTTTCTGCTGGCGTTTTTCACGCCGTGGAGCGCGATCAACCTGGTGGACTTCTACTGCATCACCAAAGAGCGCTACGACATTCCGGCGCTGTCCAACCCCAATGGTCGCTACGGCCGCTGGAACTGGATGGGCATCAGCATCTACGTGCTGGGCGTGCTGATCCAGATGCCGTTCATCTCCACGCATTTTTACACCGGCCCACTGGTCGCCAGCCTTGGCGACACCGATATCTCCTGGATCATCGGCCTGGTGGTGCCCGCCGCGCTGTATTACTGGGCCGCGAAAAAGTGGCACAGCGCAATTCCTGAACACCTGATCCTGCCGGTAGAGCAGGGCGCTATACCAACGACAAACGGGCTGGCCGCACAAGCCTGATGGGACGTGGACAGGGCAGGATGCCTACTGACTGCCGTAATCCATTTCAAGATTGGGAGCGTCACAACAATGAAAATGAATAAGACCCTGCTGGCCACGCTGCTCTCTGCAGGCTTGCTCGCCTCGGCTGGCGCACAGGCGGCCGGTTGGTGCGAATCCGGCAAGCCTGTGAAGTTCGCAGGCCTGAACTGGGAAAGCGGCATGTTGCTCACCGACATCCTGCAAACCGTGCTGGAAAAAGGCTACGACTGCAAAACCGACAGCCTGCCGGGTAACTCCATCACCATGGAAAACGCCCTGAGCAGCAACGACATCCAAGTGTTTGCCGAAGAGTGGGTCGGCCGCAGCGAAGTCTGGAACAAGGCCGAGAAGGCCGGCAAAGTCGTCGGCGTCGGCGCGCCCGTTGTCGGTGCCGTCGAAGGTTGGTACGTGCCGCGTTACGTGATTGAAGGCGACGCCAAGCGCAAGTTGGAACCCAAGGCGCCGGGCCTGAAAAACATCGCTGACCTGGCCAAATACGCCTCGGTGTTCAAGGACCCGGAAGAACCTTCCAAAGGCCGTTTCTACAACTGCCCGGCCGGCTGGACCTGTGAGCTGGACAACAGCGAAATGCTCAAAAGCTACGGCCTGGAAAGCACCTACACCAACTTCCGCCCAGGCACCGGCCCGGCGCTGGATGCGGCGGTGCTGTCGAGCTACAAGCGTGGCGAGCCGATCCTGTTCTACTACTGGTCGCCGACGCCGCTGATGGGCCAGGTCGACCTGGTCAAGCTGGAAGAAAAGCCCGGTGTGGATAAAAGCGTGAGCATCAAGGTCGGCTTGTCCAAGACCTTCCACGAGCAAGCGCCAGAGCTGGTGGCTGTGCTGGAGAAGGTCAACCTGCCTATCGATTTGCTCAACCAGAACCTGGGCCGCATGGCCAAAGAGCGAATTGAGTCGCCAAAACTGGCGAAAATTTTCCTCAAGGAACATCCTGAAGTCTGGCACGCATGGGTGAGCGACGACGCAGCCAAGAAAATCGACGCGGCCTTGTAGGTCAAGCGTGTCCGACTACCCTGAGGGGCTCGTCGGACACCCGGCCACAACCCACTGGATCGAGAGCACGCTATGTTTCCTGAGAGTTTTACGTTTTCCATCGCCGACTGGGTCAACGGTTGGGTGGACTCACTGGTCACCAACTATGGCGATGTGTTCCGGCACATCTCTGACACCCTGCTGTGGGCCATCGTCAACCTGGAAGGGTTGCTGCGCGCGGCGCCCTGGTGGCTGATGCTGGTCATCGTTGGCGGCATCGCCTGGCATGCCACCCGCAAGGTGGTGACCACGGCGGTGATCGTCGGCCTGCTGTTCCTGGTGGGCGCGGTTGGCCTGTGGGACAAGCTGATGCAGACGCTGGCGCTGATGATGGTCGCCACGGTGATCTCGGTGCTGATCGGCATTCCGCTGGGCATCTTGTCGGCGCGCAGTAATCGCCTGCGCTCGGTGCTGATGCCGCTGCTGGACATCATGCAAACCATGCCGAGCTTCGTGTACCTGATTCCGGTGCTGATGCTGTTCGGCCTGGGCAAGGTGCCGGCGATTTTCGCCACGGTGATCTACGCCGCGCCGCCGCTGATTCGCCTGACCGACCTGGGCATTCGCCAAGTCGACGGCGAAGTCATGGAAGCCATCAACGCCTTCGGTGCCAACCGCTGGCAGCAACTGTTCGGCGTGCAACTGCCGCTGGCGCTGCCAAGCATCATGGCCGGTATCAACCAGACCACCATGATGGCGTTATCGATGGTGGTTATCGCCTCGATGATCGGCGCGCGTGGCTTGGGTGAAGACGTGCTCGTCGGCATCCAGACCCTCAACGTCGGCCGTGGCCTCGAAGCCGGGCTGGCGATTGTGATTCTCGCAGTGGTCATCGACCGCATTACCCAGGCCTATGGTCGTCCACGGCATGAGGCGAGCAAATGACTACTGTCAGCAAAATTGAAGTTAAAAACGTCTTCAAGATTTTCGGCAACCGTTCCAAGGACGCCCTGGCCATGGTTGGCCAAGGCAAGACCAAGGATCAGGTGCTGGCCGAGACCGGTTGCGTGGTCGGCGTCAACGACTTGTCCCTGAGCATCGGCACCGGCGAGATCTTCGTGATCATGGGCCTGTCGGGCTCGGGCAAGTCCACGCTGGTGCGCCACTTCAACCGCCTGATCGACCCTACCAGCGGCGCGATCTTGGTGGACGGCGAAGACATCCTGCAACTGGACATGGAAGCCCTGCGCCAATTCCGTCGGCACAAGATCAGCATGGTGTTCCAGAGCTTCGGCCTGCTGCCCCACAAGAGCGTGCTCGACAACGTCGCCTACGGCCTGAAAGTGCGTGGCGAAACCAAGCAGGTGTGCGCCGAACGCGCGCTGCACTGGATCGAAACCGTGGGCCTCAAAGGCTACGAAAACAAATACCCGCACCAGCTGTCCGGCGGCATGCGCCAGCGTGTGGGCCTGGCCCGCGCCTTGGCAGCCGACACCGACATCATCCTGATGGACGAAGCCTTCAGCGCCCTCGACCCGCTGATCCGCGCCGAGATGCAGGACCAGTTGCTGGAGCTGCAAAAGACCCTACACAAAACCATCGTGTTCATCACCCACGACCTCGACGAAGCCGTGCGCATCGGCAACCGCATCGCGATCCTCAAGGACGGCAAGCTGATCCAGGTTGGCACGCCGCGCGAGATTCTGCATTCGCCGGCGGATGAGTATGTGGACCGGTTTGTTCAGCGGCGGGCGGCGGTGGTCTGAGCCCGATTGTGTGGTGAGGCTGCGGGCCCTATCGGGGGCAAGCCGCCTCCCACAGGTTGAACTGTGAACACCTTCAAAGGTGGAAGGGGGCTTGCCCCCGAAGAGGCCGGTAAGGCTGCACAAGAATTGAAGAAGGTATGAAGATGTCCCAGGCAGCAAAAATCATCATCGCCGACGCCCCCCTGCGTTGGCAGGACGTGGTCGCCGTCGCCCGCTTTGGTGCGCAGCTCGAACTCTCGGGCCACGCCTGGGCGCGCATCGACAATGCCCAGGCCATCGTGCAGCGCATCGTCACCAGCGGCGAGCGCGCCTATGGCGTGAACACCGGCCTGGGCGCGCTGTGCAATGTGTCGCTCAAGGGCGAGCAACTCAGCCAGCTGTCGCGCAATACCTTGCTGAGCCACGCCTGCGGCGTCGGCCCGGTGCTGAGTGACGAGCAAACCCGCGCGATTATTTGCGCGGCAATTATCAACTACAGCCACGGCAAATCCGGCCTGCACCCACAGGTGGTGCATTCGCTGCTGGCGCTGCTCAACCACGGCATCACGCCGCAAGTGCCGTCCCAGGGTTCGGTGGGTTACTTGACTCACATGGCCCACGTCGGCGTGGCGTTGCTCGGTGTCGGCACGGTGAGCTATCGCGGTCAGATCGTGACAGCGCAAGAAGCATTACACGCAGAAGGTTTGCAGCCGGTGGTACTCGGCGCCAAAGACGGCCTGTGCCTGGTCAACGGCACGCCGTGCATGACCGGCCTGAGCTGCCTGGCCCTGGCCGACGCACATCATTTGCTGCAATGGGCCGACGTGATCGGCGCCATGAGTTTCGAGGCCCAGCGCGGCCAGATCGACGCTTTTGATGAAGCCATCATCGCCCTCAAGCCGCACCCGGGCATGCAGCAAGTCGGCATCAACCTGCGCGCCTTGCTCGATGGCAGTGAAGTGATCGCCAGCAGCCAGGGCATTCGTACCCAGGACGCCTTGAGCATCCGCTCGATCCCGCAAATCCACGGCGCCGCGCGCGACCAGGTTGAACACGCCACGCGCCAGATCGAGACCGAACTCAACAGCGCCACCGACAACCCGCTGGTGCTCGGCACGCCAGACGCCTACCGCGTAGTGTCCCAGGCCAACCCGCACGGGCAGTCCGTGGCCTTGGCGGCCGACATGCTCGCCATCGCCATGGCCGAAATCGGCTCGGTGGCCGAGCGCCGCCTGGACCGCCTGATCAACCCGCACGTCAGCGGCTTGCCGGCGTTCCTGGTCAGCAACCCAGGCGTCAACTCCGGGATGATGATCGTGCAATACGTCGCCGCCTCGCTGTGCGGGCAAAACCGCCAGCTGGCGCAACCGGCGGTGCTCGACAACTTCGTCACCTCCGGCCTGCAGGAAGACCACCTGAGCATGGGCACCAACGCCGCGCTCAAGCTGCACCAGTTGCTGGCCAACGTCACCCAGATTCTCGCCATCGAGTACCTGCTGGCGGCCCAGGCTTTCGAGTTTCTCAAGGACCAGCGTTTCGGCGCGGGCACCGACAGCGCCTGGCGTCTGCTACGTGAAAAAGTCCCACCTTACGAGCAAGACCGCTGGCTGGCGCCGGACATCGCCAGCGCCGCCGCGTTGCTCAAGGACACCGCTTTGCTGCACCACGTATTACCCCATTTGCACTGATTACTTATTCAAAAATTTCAGAAGAACAATTCAAAGGAGCATGAATGTGACTGCGCTAAATCTGATTCCAGGCCAACTGAGTCTTGCCCAACTGCGGGCCATCTACCAGCAGCCGGTAACCCTCAGTCTGGATGACAGCGCCACGGCGCAGATCGAAGCCAGTGTTGCCTGCGTGGAGCAGATTCTCACCGAGAATCGCACCGCCTATGGCATCAACACCGGTTTCGGCCTGCTGGCCTCGACCCGCATCGCCAGCGAAGACCTGGAAAACCTCCAGCGTTCGCTGGTGCTGTCCCACGCCGCCGGCGTTGGTGAGCCGATCAGCGACGCGCTGGTGCGGCTGGTCATGGTGCTCAAGGTCAACAGCCTGAGCCGTGGTTTCTCCGGGATTCGCCGCCAGGTGATCGACGCGCTGATCGCACTGATCAACGCCGAGGTGTACCCGCACATCCCACTCAAAGGTTCGGTTGGCGCTTCGGGCGACCTGGCGCCGTTGGCGCACATGTCGCTGGTGCTGCTGGGCGAAGGCAAGGCGCGCTACAAAGGCGAATGGCTGGAAGCCACCGAGGCACTGAAAGTCGTAGGCTTAACGCCGCTGACCCTTGCCGCGAAAGAAGGCTTGGCCCTGCTCAACGGCACCCAGGTGTCCACCGCCTATGCGCTGCGCGGCCTGTTCGAGGGCGAAGACTTGTTCGCCGCTGCACTGGCGTGCGGCGGGCTGACCGTGGAAGCCGTGCTCGGCTCGCGCTCGCCGTTCGACGCGCGTATTCACGCCGCACGTGGCCAGCGTGGGCAGATCGATTCGGCTGCGGCCTATCGCGACCTGCTCGGCAAAAGCAGCCAGGTCTCCCAGTCGCACCAGAACTGCGACAAGGTGCAAGACCCGTACTCCCTGCGCTGCCAGCCACAAGTCATGGGCGCCTGCCTGACCCAGTTCCGCCAGGCCGCCGACGTGCTGGTGGTAGAAGCTAACGCCGTGTCGGATAACCCGCTGGTGTTTGCTGCCGAAGGTGACGTGATTTCCGGCGGCAACTTCCACGCCGAACCGGTGGCCATGGCGGCTGACAACATGGCGTTGGCCATCGCCGAAATCGGCTCCCTGAGCGAGCGCCGTATCTCGTTGATGATGGACAAACACATGTCGCAATTGCCGCCGTTCCTGGTGGGCAATGGCGGGGTCAACTCCGGCTTCATGATCGCCCAGGTGACTGCTGCTGCACTCGCCAGCGAGAACAAGGCGCTGTCCCATCCGCACAGCGTGGATAGCCTGCCGACTTCGGCGAACCAGGAAGACCACGTGTCCATGGCCCCGGCTGCGGGCAAACGCCTGTGGGAAATGGCCGAGAACACCCGTGGCATCCTGGCGGTGGAATGGCTGGCCGCGTGCCAGGGCCTGGACCTGCGCGACGGTTTGAAAACCTCGCCGAAGCTGGAAAAAGCCCGTGGCATCCTGCGCGCCAAGGTCGGCTTCTACGACAAGGACCGCTTCTTCGCCCCGGACATCAATGCCGCCAGCGAACTGCTCGCCAGCCGCTGCCTGAATGAGCTGGTGCCGGCCAAGTTGCTGCCGAGCCTCTAAGCTCGCCGCTGTCCAACTGTGGGAGCTGGCTTGCCTGCGATAGCTATCTGTCAGTTGAAACATGTGTGACTGACATACCGCCATCGCAGGCAAGCCAGCGCCCACAGGTTGAGCATTCGCCGATTTGAATTTTCTCGGGATAACAATAACTAGGGAAGAGAAATGCACCAGCAAGAAAAGGGTTTGAAACGCGGGCTGAACGCCCGACATATTCGCTTCATGGCACTCGGTTCCGCGATCGGCACCGGGCTGTTCTATGGCTCTGCCTCCGCCATTCAGATGGCCGGCCCCGCCGTGCTGCTCGCCTACCTGATCGGCGGCGCCGCCGTATTCATGGTGATGCGCGCCCTCGGCGAGATGGCTGTGCACAATCCGGTTTCCGGCTCCTTCGGCCAGTACGCCAGCACCTACCTGGGCCCAATGGCCGGGTTTATCCTCGGCTGGACCTATGCGTTTGAAATGATCATCGTCTGCCTCGCCGACGTCACCGCGTTCGGCATCTACATGGGCTTCTGGTTTCCCGAGGTCGCGCGCTGGGTGTGGGTGCTCGGCATTGTGTTTTTGATCGGCGGCCTGAACCTGTGCAACGTCAAAGTGTTTGGCGAGATGGAGTTCTGGCTGTCGCTGCTCAAGGTCGGCGCCATTGTGGCGATGATCCTCGGCGGTTTCGGCATCATGCTGTTCGGCATTCATTCGGCCGGCGACACCCAGGCCAGCGGCATCAGCAACCTGTGGGCCCATGGCGGCTTAATGCCCAACGGCGTTGGCGGCCTGATTGCTTCGTTCGCGGTGGTGATGTTTGCGTTCGGCGGCATCGAAATCATCGGCATCACCGCCGGTGAAGCCAAGGACCCGCAACGTGTGATCCCCAAGGCGATCAACGCAGTGCCACTGCGCATCCTGCTGTTCTACGTGCTGACGCTGTTCGTGTTGATGGCGATCTACCCGTGGCCGCAGATCGGCAGCCAGGGCAGCCCGTTCGTGCAGATCTTCAGCAACCTGGGCATCGGCTCGGCGGCGACCATCCTTAACATCGTGGTGATCTCGGCGGCCGTCTCGGCCATCAACAGCGACATCTTTGGCGCCGGCCGCATGATGTACGGCCTGGCCCAGCAAGGGCAGGCGCCCAAGGGCTTTGCGCAGCTGTCCAAACAGGGCGTGCCATGGATGACCGTGGTGGTGATGGGCGCGGCGTTGCTCGGCGGCGTGGTGCTCAATTACCTGATCCCGGAGAACGTGTTCCTGGTGATCGCCTCGATTGCCACCTTCGCCACTGTGTGGGTGTGGCTGATGATTCTGTTCACTCAGGTCGCAATGCGCCGCTCGATGACCAGGGAGCAGGTCGCCGCGCTGAAATTCCCGGTGCCGTTCTGGCCCTATGCGCCCGCAGCGGCCATCGTGTTCATGCTGTTCGTGTTTGGCGTGCTGGGTTACTTCCCGGACACCCAGGCCGCTTTGCTGGTCGGCGCCGTGTGGATTGTGCTGCTCGTCGTCGCTTACCTGCTGTGGGTCAAACCCGCTGCCGGGCAAGCGGCCAAGGTTCATTACGACCCGGCTTTGTCTCATCGTTAACTTAGGGAGGCGTTGATGAAAACGCTTTGGCAACACTGCCACGTCGCAACCATGGCAGACGGCAAATACTCGATCATCGAGGATGCCGCCATGGTCACTGCCAATTCGCTCATCGAGTGGATTGGCCCCCGCAGCCAGGCGCCGACGGCGGATTACGCCCAGGTGCATGACCTGCAAGGCGCGTGGGTCACCCCCGGGCTGATCGACTGCCACACCCACACGGTGTTCGGCGGCAATCGCAGCGGCGAATTCGAGCAGCGCCTTGAAGGCGTGAGCTACGCCGACATCGCGGCCAAGGGTGGCGGTATTGCCAGCACCGTGCGCGCCACCCGCGCGGCCACTGAAGATGAGCTGTTTGCCAGCGCGCACAAGCGCCTGCGCAGTTTGCTGCGTGACGGCGTGACCACGGTGGAGATCAAGTCCGGCTACGGCCTGGACCTGGCCAGCGAGCGCAAACTGCTGCGGGTCATCCGTCGCCTCGGCGAAGCGCTGCCGGTCAGCGTGCGCGCCACGTGCCTGGCAGCGCACGCATTGCCGCCGGAGTACAAGGACCGCGCCGACGATTACATCGACCACATCTGCCACGAGATGCTGCCGGCCCTGGCAGCCGAAGGGCTGGTGGACGCGGTGGACGCCTTCTGCGAATACCTGGCGTTTTCTCCTGAACAGGTTGAGCGCGTGTTCAAGGTCGCCCAGCAACTTGGCCTGCCGGTGAAGCTGCACGCCGAGCAACTCTCTTCGTTGCATGGCTCAAGCCTGGCCGCGCGTTACCACGCGCTGTCGGCGGACCATCTGGAATTCATGACCGAAGACGACGCCATCGCCATGGCCGCGTCGGGCACCGTCGCCGTGTTGCTGCCGGGCGCGTTCTACTTCCTGCGTGAAACCCAGCTGCCGCCGATGGATGCGCTGCGCAAGCACGGCGTGAAGATTGCCATCGCCAGCGACCTCAACCCCGGCACCTCGCCGGCGCTGTCGGTGCGCCTGATGCTGAACATGGCCTGCACGCTGTTCCGCATGACCCCGGAAGAAGCCCTGGCCGGCGCCACGCAACACGCGGCTACCGCGCTGGGCATGGGCGACACCCACGGCTCGCTGGAAGTGGGCAAGGTCGCCGACTTTGTCGCCTGGCAGATTGATCGCCCCGCCGACCTGGCCTACTGGCTGGGCGGCGAGCTGGATAAACGCGTCGTGCGCCACGGCGTCGATGTCACTGTTTAAGGAGCACTGCTGTGGATAAGGTTCTGAACTTCAAACAAGGCCGAGTGCCGCTGCTGATCAGCATGCCCCACGCGGGCCTGCGCCTGACGCCTGCGGTGCAAGCCGGGCTGATCCCCGAGGCACACAGCCTGCCGGACACCGACTGGCACATTCCCACGCTGTATGACTTTGCCGAAGATCTGGGCGCCAGCACCTTGTCGGCAGAGTACTCGCGGTTTGTGATCGACCTGAACCGGCCATCGGACGACAAGCCGCTGTATGTCGGTGCCACTACGGGGCTGTACCCGGCGACATTGTTCGACGGCGTGCCGTTATTTCGCGAAGGCCTGGAGCCTTCCGCCGAGGAGCGCGCCACTTACCTGCAGAAGATTTGGGGGCCGTACCACCGCGCCCTGCAAGAGGAACTGGCGCGGCTCAAGGCCGAGTTCGGCTACGCGCTGCTGTTTGATGCGCACTCGATCCGTTCGGTGATCCCGCACCTGTTTGAAGGTAAGCTGCCGGACTTCAACCTCGGCACCTTCAACGGCGCGGCGTGTGACCCGGAACTGGCCAGCCAGTTGGAAAGCATCTGCGCTCAGCATTCGCGTTACACCCACGTGCTTAACGGGCGCTTCAAGGGCGGGCATATCACTCGCCATTACGGCGACCCGGCGCAGGACATTCATGCGGTGCAGTTGGAGTTGTGCCAGAGCGCTTATATGGAGGAGTTTGAGCCGTTTCGTTATCGGCCGGATTTGGCCGAGCCGACACGGGTGGTGTTGAGGCAGTTGCTGGAAGGGGTGTTGGCCTGGGGGCAGAAGCACTACCGGTAATTTTTGGTACTGCTGAAATAGCTTTCGCGAGCAAGCCCGCTCCCACATTTGACCGAGCTCCAGCAGGAGAACGCGGTCCCAATGTGGGAGCGGGCTTGCTCGCGAAGAGGCCCTCACAGTCGCCCCAGTGCAACTGCCGGTCGCTACAGTTCGTGTTAGCAGAGGTCCCGCTGGGTAAGGTTGTGGGTAGGGCGCGCCAGACGCCACTCCCCACAATAAAGCTGCCGAGTGAGACCTCATCCATGAAAAGACTGTTGTTGATCCTCACCGGCGCCGCTTGGATCAGCGCCAACGCCATGGCTGCAGAACCTGCATCCTGCAAAGCCATACGCATGGGCGTGGTCAGTTGGACCGACGTGGTCGCCACCTCCGGCATGGCTGACGTGCTGCTCAATGGCCTGGGCTACGACAGCAAACAGACCAGCGCCGTGCAACAGATCATCTTTGCCGGCATCCGCGACAAGCGCCTGGATATCTTCCTCGGCTACTGGAAACCGGCGATGGACAACAACATCGCGCCATTCCTGGCCGCCAAGCAGGTCAAGGTCTTCGACACGCCCAGCCTGTCGGACGCCCAGGCCACTCTGGCGGTGCCGCAATACGTGGCCGACGCCGGGCTGAAAACCTTTGCCGACATTGCGCGTTTCAAGGACAAGCTGGGCGCCAAGATCTACGGCATCGAGCCTGGCAGTGGCGCGAATACCGATATCCAGAAAATGATCGACACCAACCACTTTGGCCTGGGCGGCTTCAAGCTGGTTGCCTCCGGTGAAGCGGGCATGCTCGCGGCCGTACAGCGTGCGGTGAACCGCAAGGAGTTTGTCGTGTTTGTCGGTTGGACCCCGCACCCGATGAACATCAACATGAAAATGGCTTACCTCACCGGCAGCGAAGATGTGTTTGGCGCTGACGAAGGCCGGGCCACGGTGTCCACCGTGACCGCGCCGGATTTCGCCGAGCGTTGCCCCAACGCCAACCGGCTGCTGACAAACCTGACCTTCACCGCCGCGCAGGAAAGCCAGTTGATGGTGCCGATCATGGAGCGCCAATCGCCGCAGGACGTGGCCAAGCAATGGTTGCGCGACCACCCGGAGGATTTGCAGCGCTGGCTGGCTGGGGTGACAGCGTTTGATGGCGGCGATGGCGTCGCGGCCGTCCAGTCCAGCCTCAAACCCTAAGCCAACGCACGGTAGCTCAAACAACACAGGGCAAATGTGGGAGCGGGCTTGCCCGCGATAGCGATGTATCAGCTAACTCATAAGTGGCTGACACACCGCTATCGCAGGCAAGCCAGCTCCCACACTTGATCTACAGCGATTAGGGATATTTGCGCATGTATCCGATTTCTCCGCAGCTTGCGGCCTTCGTCACTAAAACCGAATCCTTCAGCAGCGACGACTCGTCGCTCGCAGGTTTACGCCGTAACTACGACCGCATGTGCCAGGCATTCACCCCGCCGAAGCCAGCAGGGCTGCAAGTCGCTGACTTTGCCCTCGGTGCAGTCGGCGTGCGCAGCTATCTCCCTTCGGTGCCCACGCCAACCGAAGGCTGGCCATGCCTGCTTTATATGCACGGCGGCGGCTGGGTGGTCGGCGGGCTGGACTCCCATGACTTCATCTGCTTCGAACTGGCCAGCACGCTTGAAGTACTGGTGATCGCCATCGACTACCGCCTGGCGCCGGAACACCCGTTCCCGGCGGCATACCAGGATTGCCGCGCAGTGTGGCAGGCCATCCAGGCCGGGCAGGGGCCGCACGCCATCAACCTGCAGCGCCTGGTGGTGATGGGCGACAGCGCGGGCGGCAATCTGGCTGCGGCGTTGTGCCTGGGTTTGCGCGATGACGGCCAGCCGCTGCCCCGCGCCCAGGTGCTGATTTACCCAGGCTTGGGCGGCGCGGCGGACCTGCCGTCGCGCCGTGATTGCATGGATGCGCCCTTGCTCAGTACCGCCGACACCGACTGCTACCTGGCGCTCTACCTGCCGGGCGCGGACACGCCATCGGCCTATGCCATGCCACTGCTGGCCAAGGACTTCAGCGGTTTACCCAAGGCGTTGATCGCCGTGGCCCAGTTCGACCCGCTGCGCGATGACGGCATGCTGTATGCCGAACGCCTGCGGGCGGCAACTGTGGAGGCGGTGTTGTATCCCGGCAAAGGCCTGGTCCACGGCTGTTTGCGCGCGCGCGGCCAAGTGGCGCAGGTGGATCAGCTCTACGACTATCTATTGGGCTACGTGCGGCGCTGCCTGGGGAGCGAAGGGCTGACACAGGTCTAAGTGCTCAAGGACATGCTCATTGCACAATTCGGGTTTATGATGCCAGACGGCAAAAATAATAGACGTCCCCTCAGGGATGAACCCGACACCCTACGGAGCGCGCAATGCAGACTTGGTACCCGCAGATCAAACCCTACGCCCGGCACGATCTGGCCGTCGATGACACCCACACCCTGTACGTCGATGAAAGCGGCTCCCCCGAAGGCTTGCCCGTCGTCTTTATCCACGGTGGCCCGGGCTCCGGCTGTGACGCCCAGAGCCGCTGCTACTTTGATCCGAACCTGTACCGCATTGTCACCTTCGACCAGCGCGGCTGCGGACGCTCCACGCCTCGCGCCAGCCTGGAAAACAACACCACCTGGGACCTGGTCGCCGACCTTGAGCGCATTCGCGAACACCTGGGCATCGAAAAGTGGGTGCTGTTTGGCGGCTCCTGGGGCTCGACCCTGTCGCTGGCTTACGCGCAAACCCATCCCGAGCGCGTGCATGGCCTGATCCTGCGCGGGATCTTCCTGGCGCGCGACCAGGACATTCACTGGTTTTACCAGGAAGGCGCGAGCCGCATGTTCCCGGATTACTGGCAGGACTATCTGGCACCGATCCCAGCGGATGAGCGTCACGACCTGGTCGCCGCCTACCACAAGCGCCTGACCGGCAACGACCAGATCGCCCAGATGCACGCCGCCAAGGCGTGGTCCGGCTGGGAAGGCCGCATGCTGGGCCTGTGCCCGAGCCCGCAGCATGTCGAGCGGTTTTCCGAGCCGCAGCGCGCGCTGTCGATCGCACGTATCGAATGCCACTACTTCACCAACAACTCCTTCCTTGAGCCCAACCAGCTGATTCGCGACATGCACAAGATCGCCCACTTGCCTGGCGTAATCATTCATGGGCGCTACGATATGATCTGCCCGCTGGACAATGCCTGGGAGCTGCATCAGGCGTGGCCCAACAGTGAGCTGCAGGTGATTCGCGAGGCCGGCCATGCCGCGTCCGAGCCCGGCATTACCGATGCCTTGGTGCGTGCGACCGGCGAAATGGCACGGCGCCTGCTTGATCTGCCGCCAGAAGAAGCATGAAGGGCCTGTTGCAACGGGTGCGTGGCGCCCGCGTCGAAGTGGCGGGCGAGGTCGTAGGCGCAATTGACCAGGGTTTGCTGGTGCTGGTCGCCGTTGAGCCTTCAGATACCCCAGAGAGCGCCGACAAACTGTTACACAAGCTGCTTAACTACCGGGTATTCAGTGATGACGAGGGCAAGATGAACCTGTCCTTGAAAGACATTGGCGGCGGTTTGCTGCTGGTGTCGCAGTTCACCCTGGCGGCCGATACCAAAAGTGGCCTGCGGCCAAGCTTCTCCACGGCGGCCCCTCCGGCGCTGGGAGCAGCGCTTTTTGATCACTTGCTGTTACAAGCGCAACAATTGCATGGCAAGGTGGCGTCAGGGCGTTTTGGGGCGGATATGCAGGTGCATTTGGTCAATGATGGCCCTGTGACCTTCCTCTTACAGACATGAATGTATTAAAAACGACGTTAATGCCTAAAAACGCAGGGTTTCGCTACAAATACTTCGTTGTCCCTGATGCGTTGTTTCGCGGGCTACTAGATAATCGCGCGCTACGGGGATCAGCGTTGTTTGGTCCATTTTTGACTTAGGTAGAGACTTGTCCGACAAACCAATGGGGAATCATTTTGACCCAAGGGAGTCGGAACAATGCTCGCCAACCTGGCATATAGATAGCTGGCCGTTGGTTTTTTGATCTGTTTTCGGCGAGGGTTGCTCGTGATTGTTAGTCCCTGTAATGCACCAAAATTGTCTGCCAAACGGTTACGAAACGCACTGGTAACGGGCTCCGCCCTGTTTTGCCTGTTCGGCGCGGGTCAACTGTGGGCATTCAGTCTGGATGATGTGTCGGCCAAGGCTAAAGAGCTGGCCGGGCAGAAATACGAAGCTCCGCGCAGCAATCTGCCGAACGAATTTCGCGAAATGAAATTCGCCGACTATCAGAAGATTCGTTTCCGTAACGAAAAAGCCGAGTGGGCCGATCAGAACACGCCGTTCAAGCTGTCCTTCTATCACCAGGGCATGCACTTCGACACGCCGGTGAAAATCAACGAAGTCACCGCCGACACCGTCCAGGAAATCAAATACGACCCGACGCGTTTCGATTTCGGCGACGTGAAATACGATCCCAAGTCCACTGAACAGCTGGGTTATGCCGGTTTCCGTGTGCTGTACCCGATCAACACGCCCGACAAGCAAGACGAAATCATGACCATGCTTGGCGCCAGCTACTTCCGCGTCGTCGGCAAAGGCCAGTCGTATGGCCTGTCTGCCCGTGGCATGGCGATCGACACTGCATTGCCGTCCGGTGAAGAGTTCCCGCGTTTCACCGAATTCTGGATCGAGCGCCCAAAACCGGGTGAAAAGCAGTTGGTGATCTTCGCCTTGCTGGACTCCCCACGCGCCACCGGCGCCTATCGCCTGACCCTGCGCCCTGGCACCGACACCGTTGTCGACGTCAAGTCGCAGATGTTCCTGCGCGACAAGGTCAGCAAACTGGGCGTTGCCCCGTTGACCAGCATGTTCCTGTTCGGTGCGAACCAGCCGTCCAAGGTGCTCAACTACCGTCGTGAACTGCACGATTCCAGCGGTCTGTCGATCCATGCCGGCAATGGCGAGTGGATCTGGCGCCCTCTGAACAACCCTAAACACCTGTCGGTCAGCAACTTTGCCATCGAAAATCCGCGTGGTTTCGGCCTGCTGCAACGTGGCCGCGACTTCAGCCACTACGAAGACCTGGACGACAACTACGACAAGCGCCCAAGCGCCTGGATCGAGCCTGAAGGCGACTGGGGCAAGGGTTCGGTCGATTTGGTAGAGATTCCGACCGCCGATGAAACCAACGACAACATCGTTGCGTTCTGGAGCCCGGCCGAGCTGCCAAAAGTCGGCGAGCCGCTGGACATCAGCTACCGCCTGCACTGGACTATGGACGAGAAAGCCCTGCACCCGGCCGACAGCGCCTGGGTCAAGCAGACCCTGCGTTCGACCGGTGACGTGAAGCAATCCAACCTGATCCGTCAGCCGGACGGCAGCGTGGCCTACCTGGTTGACTTCGAGGGCCCGTCCCTCAAAGCCCTGCCGGCAGACGCCGCGGTGCGCAGCCAAGTGAGTGTCGGCGACAACGCCGAAATCGTTGAAAACAGCGTGCGTTACAACGAACACACCAAAGGCTGGCGCCTGACCCTGCGGATGAAGATCAAGGACGCAGGCAAACCGACTGAAATGCGTGCGGCCCTGGTCCAGGACATCCCGCAGCCGGAGCCTGAAAAAGCGTCGACCCAAGTGATCAAGGCCGACAAGCTCTTGGCCAAGCAACACGAGAAACAGGCCAAGAAAGAAGCTAAAGAAGCTAAAGAAGCTAAAGAAGCTAAAGACGCGAAAGAAGCCAAAGACA
This sequence comes from Pseudomonas sp. TREG-RG-20F-10-E-6-01, assembly GCF_022662455.1. Lineage (NCBI taxonomy): Bacteria > Pseudomonadati > Pseudomonadota > Gammaproteobacteria > Pseudomonadales > Pseudomonadaceae > Pseudomonas > Pseudomonas sp. TREG-RG-20F-10-E-6-01. The sequence goes on from NZ_JAKNQP010000005.1 coordinate 106,969, forward strand.
AGGAAGCCAAGCAGCCAGAAGCTGCCCCGGCCACGCCACTCTCTAATCCGGAGCCGGCCAAGACAGAACACGTCCTGACCGAAACCTGGAGCTATCAGTTGCCTGCCGATGAGTAATTCTCAAGCCACGCCCGAGACTCTGTCCGAGTACCTGGCGCACCTCCCGATGACCGCCGAGCAGCGCGCCGAGCTGGCGGGCTGCACGTCCTTCAGCGAGCTGCATGAGCGGCTTTCGTCCGCGACCTTCGACGCACCAACCGACGCTGCCCAAGCGTCGGTCGGCCGTCGGCTGACCCTCAACACCGCCGAAGAGCTGCAAGACGCGGAAATGCTTGCGCTCGACGCCAGTGGCCGGGTTTGCCTGAAGGCCACGCCGCCGATCCGTCGGACCAAAGTGGTGCCTGAGCCTTGGCGCACCAACATTCTGGTGCGCGGTTGGCGCCGGATGACCGGTCGCACCAACCCGCCGAAGCCGCCCAAGGACGATCGTGTACTGCCGGCCGCGCGCTGGCGTACCGTCGGTTCGATCCGCCGCTACATCCTGCTGATTTTGATGCTCGGTCAGACCATCGTTGCCGGCTGGTACATGAAAGGCATCATGCCGTACCAGGGCTGGTCACTGGTCGACTTCGACGAAGTGCGCAACCAGACCTTGCTGCAAACCGCGACCCAAGTGCTGCCTTACGCCCTGCAAACCAGCATCCTGATCATGTTCGGGATCTTGTTCTGCTGGGTCTCGGCCGGTTTCTGGACCGCGCTGATGGGCTTTCTGGAACTGCTGACCGGTCACGATAAATACCGGATTTCCGGTAAAAGTGCCGGCGACGAGCCGATTCCGAAAGACGCCCGCACCGCTTTGGTAATGCCGATTTGCAACGAAGACGTGCCCCGGGTGTTTGCCGGTCTGCGCGCCACCTTCGAATCGGTGGCCGCCACGGGCGATCTGGACCGTTTCGATTTCTTCGTCCTCAGTGACAGTAACGAAGCCGATATCTGCATCGCCGAACAGCAAGCCTGGCTTGACGTGTGCCGCGAAGCCGGGGGGTTCGGCAAGATCTTCTATCGCCGCCGTCGCCGTCGCGTCAAACGCAAAAGCGGCAACCTCGACGACTTCTGCCGTCGCTGGGGCGGTGACTACAAGTACATGGTGGTCCTCGACGCCGACAGCGTGATGAGCGGCGAATGCCTGACCAGCCTGGTGCGCCTGATGGAAGCCACGCCGGATGCCGGGATTATCCAGACCGCGCCGCGTGCGTCGGGCATGGACACCCTGTATGCGCGCATGCAGCAGTTCGCCACCCGTGTGTACGGCCCGCTGTTTACCGCTGGCCTGCACTTCTGGCAGTTGGGTGAATCCCACTACTGGGGCCACAACGCGATCATCCGCATGAAGCCGTTTATCGAGCACTGCGCCCTGGCGCCGTTGCCGGGTAAAGGGGCGTTTGCCGGTGCGATCCTCTCCCACGACTTCGTTGAAGCAGCGCTGATGCGCCGTGCCGGCTGGGGCGTGTGGATTGCCTACGACTTGCCGGGCAGCTACGAAGAACTGCCGCCGAACCTGCTGGACGAACTCAAGCGTGACCGTCGCTGGTGCCACGGTAACCTGATGAACTTCCGCCTGTTCCTGGTAAAAGGCATGCACCCGGTGCACCGCGCGGTGTTCCTGACCGGTGTGATGTCGTACCTGTCGGCGCCGTTGTGGTTCTTCTTCCTGGTGCTGTCGACGGCGTTGCTGGCGGTGAACACCCTGATGGAGCCGCAGTACTTCATGGCGCCACGCCAGTTGTACCCGCTGTGGCCGCAATGGCATCCGGACAAGGCGGTGGCGCTGTTCTCCACTACCATCGTGCTGTTGTTCCTGCCTAAGTTGCTGAGCATCATCCTGATCTGGGCCAAGGGCGCGAAAGAGTTCGGCGGCAAGTTCAAGGTGACCTTGTCGATGCTGCTGGAGATGCTGTTCTCCATGTTGCTGGCGCCGGTGCGGATGATCTTCCACACCCGTTTCGTGCTGGCCGCGTTCCTCGGCTGGGCTGCGACTTGGAACTCGCCGCAGCGTGACGACGACTCCACGCCGTGGAGCGAGGCGGTCAAACGTCACGGTCCGCAAACATTGCTCGGCTTCCTCTGGGCGTTGTTGGTGGTGTGGCTGAACCCAAGCTTCCTGTGGTGGCTGATTCCGATTGTCGGTTCGCTGATGCTGTCGATTCCGGTGTCGGTGATTTCCAGCCGCGTGAAGCTGGGCCTCAAGTCCCGCGACGAGAGCCTGTTCCTGATCCCTGAGGAATACAATCCGCCGCAGGCCTTGCTATCGACCGAGAAGTACACCCACGAAAACCGCTGGCACGCGCTGAACGACGGGTTTGTGCGTTCGGTCGTCGACCCGCAGCAGAATGCGCTGGCCTGCGCCCTGGCGACCTCGCGTCACCGTGAAGCGGAGCCGATCGAGCATCTGCGTCAGGAGCGTGTCCGCCACGCATTGAAAGTCGGCCCTGCCGGCCTCAACAACGGCGAGCGCGTGGCGCTGCTCAGCGATCCGGTCGCCCTGGCTCGCCTGCACCAGCAAGTCTGGAGCGAAGGTCACGCCGAGTGGCTCGGCGCCTGGCGTGCTTCGATCAAGGCGGACCCGCACGCGCCTTTGCTGCCGCTGCAACCGCTGTCGTCCCAGGCTCAACCGGCCTGATTCATACGCCCCCGAGGGCCCACCTCGGGGGCGTTTGAAGCGCTGGTCCTACAGCGTTTCGCGCTTCTTCCTCTACGCACTAACGCCTTGTTATTTCGAAACAAAAGTCCTTTGTTCGCGACGTATTGCCGTGCCTTTGGCTGGGTTAGCATCGCCCCCTCGAATTGACGAGGTCACAGGGGGAATCATGAGCAAAAGCTATTGTTGGGCGTGGCTGACAGGCGCTGTCGCATGGGTGTACGCGGGCCTGCTGAGTGCCGGCGCCCTGGATGACGCCGTGCGCCGTGGCGTGCTTAAGGTCGGCACCACGCCCGCCTATGTGCCCTTCGAGATGACGGACAAGCAGGGACGCATCGTCGGCTTCGAGATCGATTTGCTCAAGGCCATGAGCCACGCCCTGGGCGTCCAACTCGAATTGGTCACCATGCCCTATACCGACCTGGTACCGGGGCTGATGGCGAACAAGTTCGATCTGATCGGCAGCGGCATGACGGTCACTCAAGAGCGCAATCTGAAGCTCAATTTCAGCGACTCCTTCATCGTGGTTGGCCAAACCGCGCTGCTGCATCCGAGCCTGGCCGGCAAAATTTCCAGTATCGAAGACCTCGACGAAGCGGGTTATCGGATCGCCGCCACGGCAGGTACCACCGCAGAGACAGCGGCGCGACGCTTTCTCGGGGCGGCCCGGCTAAGCAGTTTCGCCACCGCGGAAGAGGGCGTGCGGCAGGTGGTGGAGGGTAATGCCGATGCCTTCATTCATGACGCGCCCTACAACCTGATCGCAATGGCCCGGCCGGAAAACCGCACACTGTTGGCGCTTGAGCAGCCATTCACCTTTGAGCCTCTGGCGTTCGGGTTGAAAAAAGGTGATTACGACAGCCTCAACTGGATTAACCACTTTCTTAGCCAGGTGGCCCAGGACGGGACCTACGATCGCCTGCACGACAAGTGGTTCAAGGACACCGCCTGGATGGCCGAGATTGATTGATCGTCATAACCACTTATCTATCAAGATGTTGCCGCGCACTTCCGCTGAACCTGTCTGACCCTGCGCGTTGCTGCACCGTTGTGGGGCTTTTCCGACATACGCAGGGAACATTTACCCGTGAAACCTTTGTGACGGGCAGCGAGTGGGGTAGGATCGCACCCCGAATTGGTGCAGCCCTTTTGCGCGCCGACTTTATAAGAACCGTTCAGGGGACTTGATGATGAAAAAGTATCTTTCGATGCTGATGCTCGGCGTCACCGCGCTGGTCGCGGCCACTGCGGCCCACGCTGGCGCCATCGATGATGCGGTCAAGCGCGGCACGCTGAAAGTCGGCATGGACCCGACTTACATGCCGTTCGAAATGACAGACAAGCGCGGTGACATCATCGGCTTTGAAGTCGACATCCTCAAGGCCATGGCCAAATCGATGGGCGTCAAACTGGAGCTGGTGTCCACCGGTTACGACGGCATCATCCCGGCCTTCCTGACCGGCAAGTTCGACATGATCGGCAGCGGTATGACCCTGACTCAGGAACGCAACCTGCGACTCAATTTCAGCGAACCCTTCATCGTGGTCGGCCAGACGTTGCTGATTCGCAAGGACCTGGAAGGCACCATCAAGTCCTACAAAGACCTCAACGATGAGAAATACCGCCTGACCTCCAAGCTGGGCACCACCGGTGAGATGGTCGCCAAAAAGCTGATCTCCAAAGCCAAGTACCACGGCTATGACAACGAGCAGGAAGGCGTGCTCGACGTGGTCAATGGCAAGGCTGATGCCTTTGTGTATGACGCGCCGTACAACGTGGTTGCCGAGAAAAAGGTCGGCAACGGCAAACTGGTGTTCCTGGAAGAACCCTTCACCTTCGAGCCGTTGGCGTTTGGCCTGAAAAAAGGCGATTACGACAGCCTCAACTACATCAATAACTTCCTGCACCAGATCCGCAACGACGGCACCTACGATCGCATCCATGATAAGTGGTTCAAGAGCGCCGAGTGGCTCAAGGACATGGAATAAAGGCTGACACCCAGTCGACTTCATCGCAGGCAAGCCAGCCCCCACAGTTGAAATGCGTTCCCTTGTGGGAGCGGGCCTGCCCGCGATGACGGCATGCCAGGCGATACATCTTCGGAAAGTGAAATGAAACAGAAAAAAGCCCAATGGCCCTGGCACCTGCTGACCGTGGTCGTGCTGGTTGGCCTGGCTGGCGCGTTGTACTACGCCACCTCGCTGATGTCTTACGAGTGGCGCTGGAACCGCGTGCCGCAGTACTTCGCCTATCAGGCCGAAACGTCCCAGCGCGCCGCCGACATCTCCACCGTGGTGGAACTGGTGCACAAAGGCGACGTCGCTGAAGTGACCCTGCGCAACGACGCCGGCACCGAGCAAAAGCTCACCGTGGCCGACAACAGCCTGCAAGTGTCGCGTGGCGACGATGTTGCCGAGGGCGACGTGGTGGGCGTGACCCGGCATTGGGCGCTGGGGCCGTTGATGTGGGGCTTGTGGACCACATTGTGGCTCTCGGTGGTGTCCGGCATTCTCGGCCTGGCGATCGGTTTGGCAACCGGCCTGTGCCGTCTGTCCAGTAACCCGACCCTGCGCGACCTGTCGACGATCTACGTCGAGCTGGTACGCGGTACGCCGCTGTTGGTGCAGATCTTCATTTTCTATTTCTTCATCGGCACGGTGCTCAATCTGTCGCGGGAGTTTGCCGGGATCGCGGCGCTGTCGCTGTTCACTGGCGCTTATGTGGCGGAAATCGTGCGCGCCGGTGTGCAGTCGATCACCCGCGGCCAGAATGAAGCCGCGCGTTCCCTGGGCCTGAGTGCCAGCCAGTCGATGCGCCATGTGGTATTGCCGCAAGCGTTCAAGCGCGTGCTGCCGCCTTTGGCCGGGCAATTTATCAGCCTGGTCAAGGACACGTCGCTGGTGTCGGTAATCGCGATTACCGAGCTGCTCAAAAGTGGCCGCGAGGTGATCACCACCTCGTTCTCGCCGTTTGAAATCCTGTTCTGTGTGGCAGGCCTGTACCTGCTGATCAACCTGCCGCTGTCGAAAATGGCCAGCCGGCTTGAGCGGAGGCTCGCGCAAAGTGATTGAAGTCCGCGATCTGGTAAAAGTCTTCGACACCCGTGGTCACGTGGTGCGCGCGGTGGACCACGTCACCACGCAAGTCGCCAAGGGCGAAGTGCTGGTGGTGATCGGCCCGTCGGGTTCCGGCAAATCCACCTTCCTGCGTTGCCTGAATGGTTTGGAAGTATTCGACTCGGGCTCCGTCAGCATCGACGGCCTGCAACTGGCTGACCCGAAAACCGACGTGAACGCCTACCGTCGCGAAGTCGGCATGGTGTTCCAGCATTTCAACCTGTTCCCGCACATGACGGTGCTGGAAAACCTGTGCCTGGCGCAAAAAGTCGTGCGCAAGCGCGGCAAACAAGAGCGCGAGGCCAAGGCCCTGGCGCTGCTCGAAAAGGTCGGTATTGCGCAAAAGGCCAACGAGTTTCCGTCACGTTTGTCCGGTGGACAGCAACAGCGCGTGGCCATCGCCCGCGCGTTGGCGATGGAACCCAAGGTCATGCTGTTTGACGAGCCCACTTCGGCGCTGGACCCGGAAATGGTCGGTGAAGTGCTGGACGTGATGAAGACCCTCGCCCTGGAAGGCATGACCATGGTCTGCGTCACCCACGAGATGGGTTTTGCCCGCGAAGTGGCCGACCGGGTGCTGTTTTTCGACCATGGCAAATTGCTGGAAGACGCGTCCCCTGCCGCGTTCTTTGACGCGCCGAAAGACCCGCGGGCCCAGGCCTTCCTGCGCCAGGTCCTGTAAACCTCAAGGCCGGGCTCGACTGGGTCAACTGAGCACCGGCGGCCGCGGTGTGTAGCGACACACCGCCCCATCATCTCACCGCGAATAATCTCCTCCGGCACTGTGCCTGCAAGCGGGTGAGCCGAAACAGGCTCAAACGCTCAATGGGTTCGGCGGCTCGGGTCGGCCGCCGTGCAAGGCGGCTCAGATGCGAAAGCGGCCTACCAGGGTTTGCAAGTAAATCCCCAGGCGCGCCAGTTCGGCACTGGAGGCGGCGGTTTCCTCACTGGCCGAAGAGGTCTGTTCAGACACATCGCGCACATTCAGCACACTGCGGTTGATCTCTTCGGCCACGGCACTCTGCTGCTCGGCGGCGGTGGCGATCTGCGAGTTCATCGCCTGAATGGTCGAGACCGTGCGGGTAATATTGCCCAGCGCGTTGCCGGCCCGACGGGTCAGCTCGACGCTGCTGTCGGTGAGGCCACGGCTGTTGTCCAGGATGGTGGCCACCTGCTGGGTGCCGCTTTGCAGGCCGACGATCAGCTCTTCGATCTCTTCAGTGGACTTCTGCGTACGCTGGGCCAGGCTGCGCACCTCATCGGCGACCACGGCAAAGCCACGTCCGGCTTCACCGGCACGCGCGGCCTCGATCGCGGCGTTAAGCGCCAGCAGGTTGGTTTGCTGGGCGACCGACTTGATCACGTCGAGCACGCTGCCGATCTTGTCGCTTTCGCGCTTCAGATGGCCCATGGCTTCGGTGGAATTGCCCACCTCAGTGGCCAGGCGCTCGATCTGGGCGATGGCCTCACCCACGACTTTGTCGCCTTCGCGGGCCTGCTGGTCAGCGGCCACGGCGGCTTCAGAGGCTTCCTCGGCGTTACGCGCCACTTCCTGCACGGTGGCCGCCATTTCATTCATGGCAGTGGCCACTTGGTCGGTCTCGACCTTTTGGCTATTGACCCCCGCGCTGGTCTGCTCGGTGACGGCCGACAGTTGCTCGGCGGCGCTGGCGATCTGAGTGACGCCATCGCTGATCCCGCCGATCAGCTCGCGCAGGCCGACGGTCATGCTTTGCGTGGCGCGTTGCAGCTGCCCCAACTCATCCTGGCGCGCAGAGTTGAGGTTGTGGCTCAGGTCGCCGGAGGCGACGTGCTCAGCGACTTTGAGCGTCTGGTTCAGCGGAATGACGATTTGACGCGTGATGGCCCAGGCGGCGACCACGCCGAAGATCAGCGCCAGTACGGTGGCCAGCAGCAACAGCTGCTTGGCATGCGCCGCGTCGGCATCGCGTACTGCGGTTTGCGAGACGGTGAGTTTTTCGCTGTGGCCCAGCAGGATATCGCCTTGCTCGGTCATGATTTTCAGGGCCGCAGCGCTGGCGACCTGGGAGTCGCGGTACTGGCTGACGGCGGTGCGATAGGCTTGCAGCGACACGCCGGCTTCTTGCAGGTTGGCCTGGTACTGGGCAGGCAATTGGCCTTCCAGTTCGGTGATTTTCTTCAGGGCGTTGTCGATGGCATCCAGGGCAGGCTGCTCGGCCTCCGTCTTGGCGCTGTAGGTATAGCCGCGCACCTGGAAGCGTGATTGCTGGATCAGCTTGCTCAAGTCGACCACGCTGTTGAACTGGGTAACGCTGTCACCTTGCAGCAGCGCCTTCTCGACCTCATTGGTCTTGGCCACGGCGTTGTCGGCGGTGTCGCCGAGCTTGCTGCGCGCGCCTTCGCGCTTCAGGCCGGCCTGGACCATGGTGGCGAAGGCTTTTTTGTATTGGTTCAAGGCCTCCTGTTGTTGCTCCACCAGGGCCTTGTCGTCGGGTTGCTCGATCAGGGTTTGTGCGGTTTTAAGGCCGTTGTCCAGCTGGGTAAGCAGGCTGTTGACCGCATCCGTGCCTTGTTCGCCGCGACGCATTTCGAAGTCCAGGCGCGCCAGGCGCAGGTCTTTGGTCAGGCCGTTGAGGCTGGAGATAAAGCCCAGTTTGTCACCGCGACTGATCACATCGCCCAGGCCGGTCCAGCCGGTGAAGGTGGTCAACAACGTCAGGACTAACACCAAGCCAAAGCCAATGCTCAGCTTGCGGTTGACGCTCACATTCCCCAGTTTTTCGGCTAACCAACGATACATACTGCGAACTCCCTTTGAACAAGGCTTGGACTTATTCAGAGGCTATCGGCTGCGCAGGACTATTCTGTAGGCGCGATGGATCATGTTGCGCGTTTTGAGGTGGGCAGGTTTTTGTGGCGAGCGGGCTTGCCCCGCGTTGGGCTGCGCAGCAGCCCCAGTCAGAGCAACGCCGTATGTCAGGCATACCCAGTTGACCGTTTTGGGGCCGCTTCGCGCCCCAACGCGGGGCAAGCCCGCTCGCCACAAAAAGCCCGCTTGGCAGCAAACGGTGAGGTTTAGAACAGGCGGGCGAGCAGGGCGGTCACGGCGGTTTCTACGCGCAGGATTCGCGCGCCGAGCTGCACGGGTTGCAAGCCGGCTTTGGTCAGCAGGTCCACTTCGTAGGGTATCCAGCCACCTTCCGGGCCGATGGCCAGCGTTACCGGTTCATCCAGCGCACGCGGGCAGGCTGGGTAGTCGCCGGGGTGGCCGATCAGGCCGAGGGTGCCTGCGGTCATGGCTGGCAGGCGATCTTCGACGAACGGCTTGAAGCGCTTTTCGATAACGATCTCGGGCAGCACCGTATCGCGCGCCTGCTCCAGACCCAGAACCAACTGCTCACGAATCGCCTCTGGCTCAAGGAACGGGGTTTGCCAGAAGCTCTTCTCCACGCGGTAGCTGTTGACCAGCACCACCTTGGGCACGCCCATGGCTGCGACGGTTTGCAGCACCCGGCGCAGCATCTTCGGGCGCGGCAGCGCCAGCAGCAGGGTCAGCGGCAGTTTGGCCGGCGGCTGCAGGTCGAAGCTGACTCGCAGCTCGGCTTCGCCGGGTTCCAGGCGCAGCAGGTGGGCGTTGCCCATCAGCCCGCCGATGCGGCCCACACGCAGGTTGTCACCCACCACTGCGCGGTGGACGTCCTGCATATGCACCAGGCGCCGATCACGCAGGATCACCCGGTCGGCCGCGATAAAGTCGGCCTCCTCAAGCAGCAGCAGGTTCACGGCTGGGTCGCTGGCGGCTGATCGTCGTCGGCGGGTTGGTTATCCGGGTGCTCGCCACGTTTGCTGATCAAACTGCCAAACAGGATGCCGATCTCGAACAGCATCCACATCGGCACAGCCAACAGGGTCTGCGAGAAGATGTCCGGTGGCGTCAGGATCATGCCGACCACAAAGCAACCGATGATCACGTAAGGGCGCACTTTCTTCAGGTACTTGACGTCAACCACGCCGATCCATACCAGCAGCACCACGGCGACCGGGATTTCAAAGGCCACGCCAAAGGCGAAGAACAGCGTCATCACGAAGTCGAGGTAACTGGTGATGTCGGTCATCATCTCCACACCGGCCGGGGTGGCGGCGGCGAAGAACTTGAAGATCAGCGGGAACACCAGGAAATAGGCGAAGGCCATGCCGGTGTAGAACAGCAGGATGCTCGACACCAGCAATGGCACCGCGATGCGTTTCTCATGCTTGTACAGGCCCGGCGCGATAAAGCCCCAGATCTGGTGCAGGATCACCGGGATCGCCAGGAACAGCGAAACCATCATGGTCAGCTTCAACGGCGTCAGGAACGGTGACGACACGTCGGTGGCAATCATCGTCGCGCCGGCCGGCAGGTACTGGCGCAGCGGTGTCGAAACGAAGGTGTAGATCTGCTGGGTGAAGGCGAACAGCCCGGCAAAGATGATGAAGATCGCCGCTACGCAACGCAGCAGGCGGGTACGCAGCTCGGTGAGGTGCGAGACCAGCGGCATGTGCTGGTCGTTTTCCGGTTTATCAGCGCTCATGGGGCTCGCGGCGGCAATGTAGGGTCATGGGGAGCGGGCGACGCAACGGGCGTCGGCGCTGGCGTTGTCGGGGCAGGTGCGGTGGGTGCCGGGGTGTGTTCCACCACGGGGGCAGCATCAGCCGCGGCCGGTGGCGCGATGCTGTGCTCGGCCACGGGCTCTGCCGGTTTGCTCGGCTCATTGACCGGCGACAGAATCTTGCGCGCTTCCTGCTCCAACGAAAGGATATGTTCGTTGTGCAGCTGGCGGCGAATCTCGTCGGCGCCGATTTCCCGTTCAACTTCCTGTTTGATGGCGTTGAAACTGCGTTTCAGGCGCCCGATCCATAGGCCGGCCGTGCGCGCGGCACCGGGCAGGCGTTCCGGCCCCAATACCAGCAGGGCGACGAGGCCGACGAGGAGCAGTTCAGAGAAGCTGATACCAAACATTAGTCAGTGCTCACGAGTCTTTGCGGGTCGGCTCTTGGACTTTTTCAGCCTGCACGTCGAAGGTACGACGTTCGGTGATGGGCTGGGTGGCCTGCGGGTGCACAGGCTGCGCCGGGGGGACCGGGTTGGCGGCAGGTTCGGCGGGCTTTTCATCGTCGTTCATGGCTTTGCGAAAGCCCTTGATCGACTCGCCCACGTCAGTGCCCAGGTTTTTGAGTTTCTTGGTGCCGAACACCAGTACCACCACCACCAGAATGACGATCCAGTGTTTCCAGTCAAAAATGCCCATGCTGCAATTCCTCTGTAAAAGTTATTCAGGCGGACGGGCGCGAGGCCTTTTCGGCATGCCCGGACAAGCCGAAGCGACGGTCCAGTTCATCCAGCACTGCCTGCGGATGCTGCCCCAGTTGGGCGAGCATGACCATGCTATGGAACCATAGGTCAGCGGTTTCGTAGATGACATCGCTGCAGTCGCCGCTGATTTGCGCGTCTTTGGCAGCAATGATGGTTTCGACGGATTCCTCGCCGAGTTTTTCCAGAATCTTGTTCAAACCCTTGTGGTACAGGCTGGCGACATAGGAGCTGTCGGCGTCCGCGCCTTTGCGGTCTTCCAGCACCTGGGCCACGCGGTTGAGGGTATCGCTCATGTCTAGTGTCCTGCCGAGTAAATGGCGTGCGGGTCTTTGAGCACCGGTTCGACCACCTTCCATTCGCCATTCTCGAACACGCGATAGAAGCAGCTGTGACGGCCGGTGTGGCAGGCGATGTCGCCGATCTGCTCGACTTTGAGGATTACCACGTCGGCGTCGCAGTCGATGCGCATCTCGTGCAGGGTTTGCACGTGCCCGGACTCTTCGCCCTTGCGCCACAGTTTGCCACGCGAACGTGACCAGTAAATGGCGCGCTGCTCAGTGGCAGTGAGGCTCAGGGCCTCACGGTTCATCCAGGCCATCATCAGCACGCGCCCGGTCTTGTAGTCCTGGGCAATGGCCGGCACCAGGCCGTCACTGTCCCATTTGATCTCGTCCAGCCAGTCTTTCATGTTCCGCTCCGGCAATTTGCGACAGTGTATAACCGGATCGGCTATCGACGCACGATCAGATAAACACCCACGGCGACCATGATGCCGGCCGGCCAGTGGCCCAGTTGGTTCAGCGGCCCACCGATGGCCAGCATCACGCCGCCGACCAGGTGCGCGGCGCCCAGCAGGCGCAGGAACCAATCGTCCTTGCGCTTCTGCCAGGGCGGCGCGGGGTCTTTGGCGTGGGGTTGGGACATGCGCTCCAGCAGGTCGCGCGTCATGTTGGCCAGGTGCGGCAGTTGCTCGACCTGGCTTTGCAGGTTGCCCAGCAAGGTTTTCGGGCTGACGCGCTCACGCATCCAGCGCTCCAGGAACGGCTGCGCGGTGTTCCACAGGTCGAGGTCCGGGTACAGCTGACGGCCCAGGCCTTCGATGTTGAGCAGGGTTTTCTGCAGCAGCACCAGTTGCGGCTGCACTTCCATATTGAAGCGCCGCGCGGTCTGGAACAGGCGCATCAGTACCTGGCCGAATGAAATATCTTTTAACGGTTTTTCAAAGATCGGTTCGCACACGGTGCGGATGGCCGCTTCGAATTCGTTGAGCTTGGTTTCTGCCGGCACCCAGCCCGAATCGATGTGCAGCTGCGCCACGCGGCGGTAGTCACGCTTGAAGAAGGCGAACAGGTTGCGCGCCAGGTAATCCTGGTCTTCCGGGGTCAGGCTGCCGACGATGCCGCAGTCGATCGCAATGTACTGCGGGCTCCACGGGTTGACGGTGCTGACGAAGATGTTGCCCGGGTGCATGTCGGCGTGGAAAAAACTGTCGCGGAACACCTGGGTGAAGAAGATCTCCACGCCGCGCTCGGCGAGCATTTTCATGTCGGTACGCTGGTCGGCCAGGGTGGCGAGGTCGGTGACCTGCACGCCGTAGATGCGCTCCATCACCAGCACTTTGGGGCGGCACCAGTCCCAATACACTTGCGGCACGTACAGCAGCTGCGAGCCTTCGAAGTTGCGCTTGAGCTGGCTGGCGTTGGCGGCCTCGCGCAGCAGGTCGAGTTCGTCGTAGATGGTTTTTTCGTAGTCGGCGACCACGTCCACCGGGTGCAGCAGGCGTGCGTCGGCGGAGAAGCGCTCGGCGGCGCGCGCAAGAATGAACAGCCACGCCAGGTCCTGGCCAATGATCGGCTTGAGGCCGGGGCGAATCACCTTCACCACCACTTCTTCGCCAGTCTTGAGCTGCGCGGCGTGCACCTGTGCGACCGAGGCCGAGGCCAGCGGGTCGACGTCGAAACGGCTGAATACTTCGCTGATCTTTTTGCCCAACTGCTCTTCGATCAGCTTCATCGACTGTTGGGAATCAAACGGCGGCACGCGGTCCTGCAGCAGCATCAACTCGTCGGCGATGTCTTCGGGCAACAGGTCGCGGCGGGTGGAGAGGATCTGCCCGAACTTGATAAAAATCGGCCCCAAATCCTGCAGCGCCAGGCGCAGGCGCGCGCCACGGCTCAGCTCCAGCGGTCTGCGCGGGAGCCAGCGCCATGGCAGCACATAGCGCACCGCCAGCAGAAACCACGGCAAGGGCAGGGCGAACAGCAGGTCATCGAGGCGGTAGCGGATTACGACGCGCTGGATACGAAACAGACGGCGGACGGCGAGCAGCTTCATGCGTTATCGCTTGGATCAAGGGAACGGCTCAGGCGCTCAACGCGCGCCTCGAGGCGTTCCAGGTCGATTTTGGCCTTGTCGAGTTCGCGAAAGCGCGCTTGCGCTTCCCGTTCTCCGACCAGGGTGCGCGATTCTTCGCTCAGGTATTCGGCAAGGTTCTGGTTGAGGGCGGCGAACCCTTGCTGGTACCAGCGCGAGCGGCTGCGCAGGTGCCCGCTGATCAACTGAGTGGCCACGGGGCCGATCCAGCGTGACAGCTCGTATTCCCAATCCAGTTCCAGGTCTTGCAGCACGGCGGCCAGGTCCATCAGCACCGCGCTGTCGCCTTCCAGTTCCACGTCGGGGCCGTGGAGGATGGCGGTTTTGTTGCGGCTCAGCGCCAGGTGCAACAGGCTCGAGGCGGGCGCACGCAGGGTGCAGTCGGCTTCGGCGGCCCATTGGGTCGCGAGCAGCACGCCTTCATCGCTGGGCAGGATAAACAGCTGCAAGGCGGGGCTCGTGCAATCGACGGCAATGACTTTGCCGTTCAAGTGCGCGAGCCGCGCCAGGGCGGTGCTGTCCAGGCGCAGCACACGGTTGAGGCCGTGTTCAACGCTGGCGAGAAGGCCTGCGAACAGCATCAGGGTTTGATGCCGCGGTGCAGGGCGACGATGCCCGAGGTCATGTTGTGGTAGGTCACGCGGTCGAAACCGGCGTCTACCATCATCGACTTCAGCGTTTCCTGGTCGGGGTGCATGCGGATCGATTCGGCCAGGTAGCGGTAGCTCTCGGCGTCATTGGTGATCAGCTTGCCCATCAACGGCATGAAGGCGAACGAGTAGGTGTCGTAGACCTTGGACATCAGCGCGTTGGTCGGCTTGGAGAACTCCAGCACCAGCAGGCGGCCACCTGGCTTGAGCACACGCAGCATCGAGCGGATGGCGTCCTCTCTGTGGGTCACGTTGCGCAGGCCGAAGGCAATGGTCACGCAGTCGAAATGGTTGTCCGGGAACGGCAGCTTTTCAGCGTCGGCCTGGACGAATTCGATGTTGCCGGCCACGCCTTTATCCAGCAGGCGATCACGGCCAACCTTGAGCATCGAACCGTTGATATCCGCCAGCACCACCTGGCCGGTCGGGCCGACGAGCTTGGAGAACTTGGCGGCCAGGTCGCCCGTGCCGCCGGCAATGTCCAGCACGCGGTTGCCGGTGCGTACACCCGACAACTCGATAGTGAAGCGCTTCCACAGGCGGTGCATGCCGCCCGACAGCACGTCGTTCATCAGGTCGTACTTGGCGGCTACGGAGTGGAACACCTCAGCGACTTTTTCCGCTTTCTGGCTTTCCGGAACGTTCTTGAAGCCGAAGTGAGTGGTGGGTTCGGCATCGCTGCCTTTGCGCTGATCAGTCATATCGCTGTCACCAAAAGAGAATGCGGGACATGATAATCCCCAAGGCTTGCTTTGTCTTGGCAAGGCTGAAGGTAAGATAGACGGTCACCGAGACCTTTTGCCGCATGGCAGGTGTTCTGAGTCGTTATAAAGAGGAGTCATTGCAATGGCCCGTATTACCGTAGAGCGCGCACATTCCCTGGGTAAAGAAGGCGCGCGGGCGAAGGCCGAGAAGTTGGCGCACAAACTCAAAGAGCAATATGGCCTTGAGCCCACGTGGTCCGGCGACACCCTGATGCTCAAACGGTCCGGGGTGAAAGGCACGGTACTTGTAGCGGATGAATCGCTGCGCATTGATGTGGAACTCGGCCTGTTGATGTCGGCCATGAGTGGCACTATCAAATCCGAAATCGAGAAAGCCGTGGATAAGGCGTTGGCCTGATTCGAGTGCGCTTAGGGTGCCGATTCTAATTTTTCACCCTACTTTGTGCCCAAGCCCTCAACTCCTGTGGGCCGTTCCTCGACCCTGATTTGCGTGAGGTGCACCATGGCCAAAGTTATTTTGAAGAAAAAAATCGACATTCAGACCACCGCCCTGAGTGACGTTAAAAGCTACGCCCGCAAGATCTGGCTGGCAGGTCTTGGTGCCTACGCCAAGGTCGGCAATGAAGGCAGCGACTATTTCAAAGAGCTGGTTAAGACTGGTCAACATGTTGAAAGTAAAGGCAAAAAAGTTGTCGTTGAACAACTTGATGCTGCCAACAGTCAGATTGATCAAGTAAAGAGTAATGTCTCAAGCGTCAAAGGTTTGGTTGAAGTTCAACTGGATAAAGTTGAAAAAGCTTTTGACACGCGTGTTGCCAGTGCCTTGAATCGGATCGGCATTGCGTCTAAACATGACGTTGAGACACTCTCTGCTAAGCTCGAAGAGCTGACGGCATTGCTAGAACGTGTCGCGCGTAAACACTAAGGAGACATCGGGATGGCTGTTAAAAAGACTACTCAGAAAGAAGGCAGCTCGTGGATCGGGGAAGTTGAAAAATATTCCCGTAAGATCTGGCTTGCTGGTTTAGGCGTGTACTCGAAGGTTAGCAGTGACGGCGGTAAGTACTTCGAGACTTTGGTCAAGGACGGCGAAAAGGCCGAGAAGTTGACCAAGACTACAGTCGGTAAGAAAGTAGAAGCGGCAAAGGCGAGTGCGGGTTCTGCCAAGTCGAGCATTTCTGACACGTGGGGCAAGTTGGAAGAAACTTTCGACAAGCGCCTTAACAGTGCCATTTCGCGACTGGGCGTGCCGAGCAAAGCTGAGCTGAAGACGCTGCACGGCAAGGTCGATACGCTGACCCGTCAAATCGAAAAGCTCACGGGCGCAAAAGTGGCCCCGGCTAAAACCGCAGCGGCCAAACCAGCTGCCAAGCCTGCCGCTAAAACGGCTGCGGCAAAACCTGCAGCGAAAGCTGCAGCCAAGCCTCTGGTTAAAGCGGCGGCTAAACCCGCTGCCAAACCTGCGGCCAAGGCTCCAGCCAAAGCCGCGGCTAAACCGGCTGCCAAGCCTGCCGCTAAAACAGCCGCCGCTAAACCTGCCGCCAAGTCTGCTGCTAAACCCGTGGCCGCTAAAGCAACTGCCAAGCCAGCGGCTAAACCTGCTGCCAAGGCGGCTGCGAAACCTGCGGCTAAAACGGCTGCTGCAAAACCCGCTGCCAAGCCTGCCGCGAAATCTGCAGCCAAGCCAGCCGCGGCAAAACCGGCTGCCAAAGCTGTGGCGGCCAAGCCAGCGGCAAAACCAGCCGCCGCCAAGAAGCCTGCTGTAGCGAAAAAACCAGCAGCGGCAAAACCAGCGGTTGCGGCCAAGCCTGCAACGCCGGCGCCGACCGCTTCGACAGCCAACTCGGTGTCCGCACCGACGCACGCTGCTACTGCCCCGACTGCATCGCCGGCAACCCCGACGCCATCCAGTCAGTCCTGATTTTTTCAGGGCACAAAAAACGCCCGGCCTGTGAAGGTCGGGCGTTTTTTATTGGCGATCGTATGACCCACATAGTTCCAATGTGGGAGCGGGCTTGCCCGCGATTGCGGTCTGCCGATGACATAGGTGCTAACTGACTCACCGCTATCGCGGGCAAGCCCGCTCCCACATTTTCAATCCAGATCATCCAGATATTTCAGGGCAAACTTCTCGGTCGCCTGCCGTGCCGGCAACAGCAAGTGCGGCGCCACCAGCATCATGATCTGGTACACCACCACGCGCACTTCGCCTTCTCGGTCGAGGATGCGCTGGTAGTCCAGCGAAAACAGCAGCGTCAGGGTGATCTGCTCCACCAATTGGCCCAGTGCCTGGGTATCACTGACCAACTGCCCCGCCGCCTTCAAACGCGCAAGCAGCGACGCCAGCGTACGCTTGAGCGCCGTGAGCAAGGTGCGAATGCCCTTGGCCAGCTTTGGCAGGCGCCCCGCGAGGTTTGACAGGTCCTGAAACAGGAACCGGTAATGGGCCATGCGCTCGACGATCAGGTGCAGGAACAGCCAGTAATCCTCGGCGCTGAGTTGCGCATCCGCCGGCGGGTCAAGCAGCGGCGCCAGTTCATTCTGAAAGCGCTCGAACAGCCCAAGCACCAACGGCTCCTTGCCATGGAAGTGGTAGTAGAGGTTGCCGGGGCTGATCCCCATTTCATTGGCTACCTCCATGGTCGACACGTTCGGTTCGCCCTTGTGGTTGAACAACTGCAAGGCACATTCAAGGATACGGTCGCGGGTCTTCATCCAGTCTTCTTAATGTGATCGTTGAGCTCAGCGCACATGCACGTAAGTGCCCGGCGCCGCTTCCATCGGTGGGTAATTCTGGTTGCCCAGGGCGGTGAGGGTTTCGCGCTGCACGCCGGAGCGTTGTTGAATCCACTCCAGCCACTGCGGCCACCAGCTGCCTTCGACGTGGTGGGCGTCGTAGTACCAGGCACGCGGGTCGCTGCTCAGCTTGAGGTTTTCGACGTAATTGGCCTTGGGGTTGCCCGGCGGGTTGAGGATGCTCTGCACATGCCCGCTGTTGGACAGCACGAAGCGCCGCTCACCGCCCAGCAATTGCGTGGAGCGATACACCGCATCCCACGGCGTAATGTGGTCGTTGATGCCCGCGACGCTGAAGCTGTCCACCGTGACCTTCTGCAAGTCGATAGGCGTGCCGCACACCTCCAGGCCACCGGGATGGCTCAACGGGTTGTGCTTGAAGAAGTCCAGCAAGTCGCCATGCAGCGCGGCAGGCAGGCGCGTGTTGTCGTTGTTCCAGTACAGGATGTCGAACGCCGGCGGCTCCTTGCCCAGCAGGTAATTATTGATCCAGTAGTTCCAGATCAGGTCGTTGGGGCGCATCCAGGCAAACACCTTGGCCATGTCCCGGCCGTCGAGCACGCCTTGCTGGTAGGAGCGGCGCTTGGCGGCTTCCAGGGTCTGCTCATCGGCGAACAGAGTGGCGGGGCTGTCGATCTGGCTGTCCAGCAGGCTCACCAGGTAACTGGCGCTGGAGATGCGTCGCAACTGGCGCTTGGCTTGCAGATGGCCTTGCAGTGCGGCGATGGTCAGGCCACCCGCGCAGGCGCCCATCAGGTTGACTTCGCGGGCCCCGGTGATCGCGCGGCACACGTTCAACGCTTCTTCCAGCGCGGCGACGTAGGTGGACAGGCCCCATTCTCGGTGACGCACATCCGGGTTACGCCAGCTGACCATAAACGTCTGCAGGCCGTTTTTCAGTGCGTACTGCACAAAGCTGTTGGCTGGGCTGAGGTCAAAAATGTAGTACTTGTTGATTTGCGGCGGCACGATCAGCAGCGGCTTGGCGTACTGTTTTTCGCTCATGGGTTTGTACTGGATCAGCTCCAGCAGCTCGTTGCGAAACACCACCGAGCCGGGTGTGGTCGCCACGGTCTTGCCGACTTCGAACGCATGCTTGCTGACCTGGCGGGGCAGGCCGTTGTTGTGCAGCAAATCATCAAACAGGTTGCTCACGCCGCGCACCACGCTGTTGCCGCCGGAGTTGAGCAGTTCCTTGACGGCCAGTGGGTTGAGCAAGGTGTTGGAGGGCGACACCGCATCGTTGAGCAGCGAGAACGCAAAGTGCGCGCGGGCGCGATCGTCAGGGTTGAGGGTGCTGTCGTCGATCCAGTGGCGGGTTTGTTTCTGCCAGCTCAAATAGGCTTGCAGGCTGCGGCGGTACAACGGGTTGAGCTTCCAGGTCGGGTCAATGAAGCGCGCGTCGTTGGGGTTGGGCTCATGCACGGTTTCGCCCAGCAGCACGCGGCCCAGCTGACCACTCAGCGCCAGGGCGTGGCGCGCGGTGTGCACCGGGTTGCGCAAGCCGTGGGCGGCGACGCTGCGCAGGGTCGCCAGCAAATCCCGACCGCGCAGGCCGGTGATTGCATTTTGCGCATTGATGAACACGGCAGGGGTGGGCGCCGGGTTCGTCACGGGTCTTTCTCGCATGAGCCAACACTCCTTCGTCAAGGCAACAACGGGCACGCCAATTCAGAACCATAGTCGGTTCTCGGCAAGTTGCGCGGCGGTGCGGTCCTTACACGGCCGGTCGCGGGTGAATCACGGCCCGCAGGCGCTCCTCTTCGAGAAACTTCATGATGATCGGCGCCACGGCTTCGGCCCGGGTGATCAGGAACAGGTGACCGTCATCGATGATGTGCAACTGCGCGTTGGGAATCCGCCAGGCCAGCATGCGCATATTGATCAGCGGAATCAGCGGGTCGTCGTCGCCCGCCAGCACCAGCGTGGGTTGGCGGATCTTGTGCAGCCAGTGAATGCTGGTCCAGCCCAGCCCGGCGAACAGCTGCCAGTAATAGCCGAGCTTGCCGGCCGAGCGCACTTTGCTGGCGTGCTCGGCGGCCAGTTTCGCGTCACGCCGGAACGAGCCGCCATAAATCATCGGCGCGATGCGCACCACGTGGGACGGTTGGATGTAGCGCCGTGGGCTTGCCATCAGCCACAGCACCTTGGGCTTGCCCGGCACCATAAATGCACCGGCGGCGGTGGCGGCGAGGATGAGTTTTTTGCAGCGCTCCGGGTAGTCATAGGCGAACTGCTGCGCGAGCGCGCCGCCCCAGGACACACCCACGGCATTCACTTGGCCGTAGTCGAGGTAATCGAGCATACGCGCGGTGAGTTTGGCCAGGCCAGGAAAGCGATAGGGCCGACTCGGCGTCGAGGAACCACCGACGCCCGGCACATCGAAGGCGATCACTTCCAGGTCCGGGTCCAGCGCCTGGACGAACGGAAACACCAGCTCAAGGTTGGCGCCGATGCCGTTGAAAATCAGCAACGGCGTCAAGTGAGGCTTGCCCGGGCGTACCGCCGTGCGGATGGCCTGGCCATCCAGGTCGATGGTACGGAAGATGAACGGTTGCGGCATGGGCTTACCCTGCAAAATGGCGCTATTTCCCTGCGGGAACATGGTCAATGTGGGAGCTGGCTTGCCTGCGATGCAGACGCTGCGGTGTATCAGGCCTACCGAGTGGATGCCATCGCAGGCAAGCCAGCTCCCACATTTGATCCCATTCCAGCCTACCTTTCGTGAACGTATGTACCCGGCGCCGCCTCAGCTGCGGCATAGGTTTTGTTACCCAAAATTGTCGGAGCTTTCTTCAACTTGCCCGCCCGCTCTGCCTGCCACACCTGCCAATGCAGCCACCACGAGTCAGTATGTTTGGTCGCATTTTCCTGCCATTCCAGCGCCTTGCCCGCCAGGCCATCGCTGGTCTGGTAGCGTGCCTTGGGGTTGCCCGGCGGGTTGAGGATGCTCTGGATATGCCCACTGCTGGACAACACAAACTCGACCTTGCCGCCAAACAACTGCGCCGACTTGTAGCAGGATTGCCACGGCGTAATGTGGTCGTTGGTGCCGGCCAGTGAGTAGATGTCGGCGGTAACCTGCTTGAGGTCGATCGGCGTGCCGCACACTTCCAGGGCGTTGGCACGCACCAGCGGGTTGTTCTTGAACAGTTCGATCAGGTCGCCGTGAAAGGCGGCCGGCAAACGTGTGGTGTCGTTGTTCCAGAAGAGGATGTCGAACACCGGCGGCTCGTTGCCCAGCAGGTAGTTATTGACCCAGTAGTTCCAGATCAGGTCGTTGGGGCGCATCCAGGCAAACACCTTGGCCATGTCGCGGCCTTCCAGCACGCCGGCCTGGTAGGAGTGGCGCTTGGCTGCCTCCAGGGTCTGCTCGTCGACGAACAGCGCTACCTGGGTGTCCAGCGTGGTGTCCAGCACGCTCACCAGCAAGGTCAGGGCGTTGACCTTCTTCTCCCCCAGCGCCGCGTAGTGGCCCAGCAGCGCGGTGCAGGTGATGCCGCCGGAGCAGGCGCCGAGCATGTTGATGTCTTTGCTGCCGGTAATCGCCGTGACCACATCGACCGCTTCCTTGAGCGCCTCGATATAGGTCGACAGGCCCCACTCGCGCTGGGCCTTGGTCGGGTTGCGCCAGCTGACGATAAACGTCTGCTGGCCATTACGCAGGCAGAAGCGCGCCAGGCTTTTTTCCGGGCTCAGGTCGAATACATAGAATTTGTTGATCTGCGGCGGCACCACCAGCAGTGGGCGCTCGTGCACCTGTTCGGTGATCGGCTTGTACTGGATCAGCTCCAGCACGTCGTTGCGAAAGACCACGGCGCCTTCGGTGGTGCCCAGGGTCTTGCCCACTTCGAAGGCACCCATGTTGACCTGGCTCGGCATGCCGCCGTTGTGCACCATGTCCTTGGCCAGATGGGACAAACCATCGAGCAGGCTTTTGCCGCCGGTTTCAAAGAAGCGTTTGACCGCCGCCGGGTTGGCCGCGCTGTTGGTGGGGGCCATGGCTTCGGTCATCAGGTTGATCACGAAGTGGCCGCGGCTGATGTCCTGATCCGACAGGTTGCTGTCGCCGATCCAGTCGTGCAGTTCCTTGCGCCACGCCAGGTAAGTTTGCAGGTAACGTTTGTAGAGCGGGTTCTGGCTCCACGCCGGGTCGTTGAAGCGACGGTCATCGCCTTCAGGCACAAGCGCGGATTTGCCGAACATCACGTTCTTCAACTCGACACCGAAATGCGCGACGTGTTTGACGCTGTGTAACGGTTGCTTGATGGCTTGGGTCAGCACCATCTTCGCCGAAGCGAGTAAGTCCTTTTTTCGTAACGCGATGATCGGGTTCAGCCCCAGGGTGTTTTCAGAGGCCTGGCGTTTCAAGTCATCGTTATTCTTGTTACTCATCTACGACGCTCCATTGTCCGAAAGACGAGTACCGGCGATTGCTGCGCACCCAATTTCGATACACGACACCAGCCTGGTACTGCGACTCGGGTGACCGTTGATACCACATCGTCAAATGCAGGGAACTTGCCAGTTCCATTGGTTACCCGAGTTTAATTTTTTTCGCAAGCGGGCCAATCGTTGACCACGCGACAGGGCATTCAAGCAGATGAAATTAGAAAATGCCCTCTAAAGAGCAAGACGCCTGAGTTAGAGCATCAGCCGCACGACCGACTCGCTCGGGTCGCGGGTTTTGCCGGCTGCTTTGAGCTCAGCAATATAGTCGGCCCACAGGGCTTCCTGGCGTACGGCCAACTGGTAGAGGTAGTCCCAGGTGAACAGTCCGCTGTCATGGCCGTCGTCGAAGGTCAATTTCAGTGCGTACTGACCGGCCGGTTCTACCTTGATCAGCCTGACGTTGATCTTGCCGAATTGCAGGATGGGTTTGCCGTGGCCCTGGACCTCGGCGGAAGGCGAGTGGGTGCGCAATAGTTCGGCGGGGAGCTGGTAGACCTCGTCGGGCCCGTAGGTGAGGCCGAGGGTGTTGGAGGTTTTGTGCAGGTTTACAGCAGTAGGAAATTTCGACATTGATAATAATCCTGAAGAAACCGGCTCAAAAATGTGGGAGGGCTTCTGTGGGAGCCGGGCTTGCCCGCGATGCAGGCACCTCGGTGTTTCAGAAACACTGAGGTGATGCTATCGCAGGCAAGCCAGCTCCCACAAAAGCCAGGCTCCTACATACGCCTTTTTCTAAAAGGCTTACAGGATATAACGAGACAGGTCTTCGTTCTGCGCCAATTCGCCCAGGTGGCTGTTGACGTAGTCGGCGTCGATCTTGATCGCTTCGCCATTCTGCGCACCGGCCATGTCGCCAGCGCTGAAAGACACTTCCTCGAGCAGGCGCTCAAGCAAGGTGTGCAGACGACGCGCACCGATGTTCTCGGTCTTCTCGTTAACCTGCCAGGCAATCTCTGCCAGGCGCTTGATCCCGTCCGGCAGGAACTCAATGCCCAAACCTTCGGTTTTCAGCAGCTCACGGTATTGCTCGGTAAGCGACGCATGCGGCTCGCTGAGGATGCGTTCGAAGTCGCCCGGGGTCAGCGCCTTGAGTTCCACACGAATCGGCAGACGGCCCTGCAGCTCCGGCACCAGATCGCTTGGCTTGCTTAGGTGGAATGCACCAGAGGCGATAAACAGGATGTGGTCGGTCTTGACCATGCCCAGCTTGGTGTTCACGGTGCAGCCTTCGATCAGTGGCAGCAGGTCACGCTGTACGCCCTCGCGGGACACGTCGACGCCACCGGAGTTACCGCGCTTGGCCACCTTGTCGATCTCGTCGATAAACACGATGCCGTGCTGCTCGACCGCTTCCAGCGCCTTGGCCTTGAGTTCTTCCTCATTCACCAGGCGCCCGGCTTCCTCGTCGCGCACCAGTTTCAGCGCTTCTTTCACCTTGAGCTTGCGGCTTTTCTTCTTGCCCTTGCCCATGTTGGCGAACAGGTTCTGCAGCTGGCTGGTCATTTCTTCCATGCCAGGCGGTGCGGAAATATCCACGCCAGACACTTCGGCGACTTCGATCTCGATTTCCTTGTCGTCCAGCTGGCCTTCACGCAGGCGCTTGCGGAACAGCTGACGGGTATTGGAATCGGACGACGGCGCGGCGTCTTCGTTAAAGCCCATGCGTGCCGGTGGCAGCAGGGCGTCGAGGATGCGTTCTTCGGCGGCGTCTTCGGCGCGGTGGCTGACCTTGGTCATTTCCTGTTCGCGCAGCAACTTCAAGGCGGCGTCGGCCAGGTCACGGATGATCGACTCGACGTCGCGGCCCACATAGCCCACTTCGGTGAACTTGGTGGCTTCGACCTTGATGAACGGGGCGTTGGCCAGTTTGGCCAGGCGCCGGGCGATTTCGGTTTTACCGACGCCGGTCGGGCCGATCATCAGGATGTTCTTCGGCGTTACTTCAACGCGCAATTCTTCCGGCAATTGCATCCGGCGCCAGCGGTTACGCAGCGCAATGGCAACGGCGCGCTTGGCATCGTCCTGGCCGATGATATGGCGGTTAAGTTCATGGACGATTTCGCGGGGAGTCATGGACATAGTGTTTGGCGGCCTCAAGCGGGAATAAGCCTACGGCTTATTCGGCGAGGTCCTGCTCCTCAATGGTGAAGTTGTGGTTGGTGAACACGCAGATGTCGCCGGCAATGCCCAAGGCAGTCTCGACGACTTCACGGGCCGACAGATCGGTTTTCTTCAGCAAGGCGCTGGCGGCCGCTTGGGCATAACCACCGCCGGAACCCATGGCGATCAGGCCATGTTCAGGCTCAACCACATCGCCGTTACCGGTGATGATCAAGGACGCGTCTTTGTTGGCGACGGCCAACATGGCTTCCAGGCGGCTGAGGGAGCGGTCGGTACGCCATTCTTTGGCGAGTTCGACAGCGGCGCGAACGAGGTGGCCCTGGTGTTTTTCCAGCTGGCCCTCGAAACGCTCGAAGAGGGTGAAGGCGTCGGCGGTAGCGCCGGCAAAGCCCGCGAGAACCTGCCCGTGGTATAGACGACGCACCTTTTTGGCGTTGCCTTTCATCACGGTGTTGCCAAGGGAAACCTGGCCGTCGCCGCCCATGACGACTTTGCCGTGGCGACGTACTGAAACGATGGTGGTCAAGGGGAGAGTCTCCACGCAGCGGGGCGAAAATGCCCTGATGGAATCTCATATGGGGGTGGCGGGAGGGATTTCAACCGTAGAGGGTTATGGCGGACGGGCGGTGTTTATAGGTCTTACACCTTCTCAAGCACACCGCAAAACCAAATGTGGGAGGGGGCTTGCTCCCGATGGCGGTGCATCAGTCGCCAAAAATAGTGACTGATCTACCGCTATCGGGAGCAAGCCCCCTCCCACATTTTGATCCGCGTTGACTCTGAATCAACGGCTCTGGCGTTGTTGTAACAACAGGTTGCTAAACCCTGCGCCGGCCAGTTGCTTCTGCGCCACGGTCAGCTGTTCACGGTTGCTGAACGGCCCCACCAGCACGCGATACCAGGTCGCATCCTTCACCGTGCCGGACTCCACCGTCACCGCCTGGCCCAGCAGGATGATCTGCGCACGCACGCGATCCGCGTCCGCCTGTTTCGGGAACGAGCCCGCTTGCAGGAAGAACTTGGTCACCGGCGCAGCCTTGGTGGTGGCCACGGGCGGCGGCGGCGGCGGGGTGATCCCGGCCAGCGCAGCTTGCGCCCGCGCGGTGTCGATTTTCGCCGCTTCCGCTGGCGTCACCGGCGTGGTCGGCACTTGCGGCGTCGGCAGGGTTTTCTCCGGCACGGCGTCGGGCGGCACAATCACTTCCGATTCCGGCAGCAGCGTGTAGAAGTCGTATTTCGGCTTCACCGGTGCAGTCGGGCTTGGCGCCGTCTTGTTGGCTTCGGCCATTTTCGTGGCCTTCTGCTGCTCTTGCTTGACGCGCTTGACGTCATCGCCCTTGCCCGGCTCCAGCTTCATCAGGATCACGACGAACGCACCGACCGCCAGGCCGATAGCCATCCACAACCAGCCCGGAATAGGCTTCTTTGCCGGGGCTTGATAGCGGCTGGCGCCGCGCTTGGGTGCAGGTTTTTTCTTGGCAGCCAACTTACATACGCTCCAGGGTTTCCAGGCCTAACAGTTCCAGGCCTTGCTTGAGGGTCCGTCCAGCCAGTGCGGCGAGGCGCAGGCGACTTTGCTTTTGGGCTTCGTCGTCGGCGGTGAGGATCGGGCAGTTCTCGTAGAAGCTGGAGAACAGACCGGCGACTTCGTACAAATAGGTGCACAGGATATGTGGCGTGCCTTTCTCACCGACGCTGTTCAGCACTTCGCCGAATTGCGCCAGTTTGGCCGCCAGTTCCTGTTCATGCGCGGCATCCAGCACGATCTGGCCTTCAACTTCGCTGAAGTCCTTGCCCAGCTTGCGGAACACACCGGCGACGCGAGTGTAGGCGTACAGCAGGTACGGCGCGGTGTTGCCTTCAAAGTTGAGCATCAGTTCGAAGTTGAAGCTGTAGTCGCTGGTGCGGTGCTTGGACAGGTCGGCGTATTTCACCGCGCCAATGCCCACCACGCGGGCGATGTTGCGCAGCTCGGCTTCGGCCAGTTCCGGGTTCTTTTCCTTCACCAGGTTGTAGGCACGTTCCTGGGCTTCGTTCAGCAGGTCGATCAGCTTCACGGTGCCGCCGTCGCGGGTCTTGAACGGGCGGCCATCGGCGCCGTTCATGGTGCCGAAGCCCATGTGTTCCATGTGCATCGGGTGGGTGACGAAACCTGCGCGGCGTGCCACTTCAAACACCTGCTGGAAGTGCAGGGCCTGGCGCTGGTCGACGAAATACAGCGCGCGGTCGGCCTTGAGCACGCCGCTGCGGTAGCGCACGGCCGCCAGGTCGGTGGTGGCATAGAGGTAGCCGCCATCGGCCTTGACGATGATCACCGGCAGCGGCTCGCCGTCGGCGGTCTTGAATTCTTCGAGGAACACGCACTGTGCGCCGTTGCTCTCGACCAGCAGGCCTTTGGCCTTGAGGTCGTTGACCACATTGATCAGGTCGTCGTTGTAGGCGCTTTCGCCCATTACGTCGGCCATGGTCAGTTTTACGTTGAGCAGCTCGTAGATTTCCTGGCAGTGCGACAGCGAGATCTCGCGGAAGCGGCCCCACAACGCCAGGCATTCCTCGTCACCGGCTTGCAGCTTGACCACCAGGCCACGGGCGCGGTCGGCGAATTCTTCGGATTCGTCGAAACGCTTTTTGGCGGCGCGGTAGAAGTTTTCCAGGTCGGCCAGCTCGTTGCTGGTGATGGGGTTTTCCTGCAGGTAGGCCATCAGCATGCCGAACTGGGTGCCCCAGTCGCCCACGTGGTTCTGACGGATCACGGTGTCGCCGAGGAACTCCAACACCCGCGCCACGCCGTCGCCGATGATGGTCGAACGCAAGTGGCCGACGTGCATCTCTTTGGCCAGGTTGGGTGCCGACAGGTCGATGGCCACGCGCTGCAGCGGGCCGGCCTTGCGCACGCCGATCCTGGCGTCGGCCAGGGCGGCGTCCAGGCGCGAGGCCAGGGCCTGGGTGTTCTGGAAGAAGTTGATGAAGCCAGGGCCGGCAATTTCGGCCTTGGTGACGCTGTCGTCAGCCGGCAGCGCGGCAATGATTTTTTCCGCCAGGTCGCGCGGTTTCATGCCCGCAGGCTTGGACAGCATCATCGCGATGTTGCTGGCGAAGTCACCGTGGGTCTTGTCGCGGGTGTTTTCCACCTGGATCGCCGGCGTCAGGCCTTCAGGCAACACACCTTCGTTGACGAGTTGGGTGAGGGCTTGTTGGATCAGCTGGCGAATGGTGTCTTTCATGGTGTTCTCTTTCGACCGCAAGCGGCGGCGCGCGATGCGCAGGTGGAAAAACTGGGCATTATCCGTGGCGAGGGCGGGCTTGCCAACCGTTCAGACCAGAAGGCGGACCTGCGGGCCTCATCGCGGGCAAGCCCGCTCCCACATTTAAAGGTGTTCACATTTCAAAATGTGGGCGCTGGCTTGCCTGTGATCAATACAGGTCTACCGGGTCCACATCCAACGACCATCGCACCTGGCGGCCACTGGGCATTTGTTCCAGAGCAAGCAACCAGCTACTTAATAGCCGATGCAGGGGCGCGCGGGACGTTGCCTGCAAGAGTAGCTGAGCGCGATAACGCCCGGCGCGGCGTTCCATGGGTGCAGGCACCGGGCCGAGCAATTCGATGCCGGTCAGACCCAATTCGCCGAGCAAACGTTCGGCGGCGCTGCACGCCTCATCCAGAAAACCTTCCGCCTGCCCCGGTTTATGGGCTTCGGCCCGCAGCAGTGCAAGGTGCGAGAAGGGCGGCAAGCCGGCAGAGCGGCGTTCACTCAGCGCCTGTTCGGCGAAGGCGAAGTAGCCTTGTTCTGTCAGCTGGATCAGCAGCGGATGGTCGGCCAGGTGCGTCTGGATAATCACTTTGCCCGGTTCTTCAGCGCGCCCGGCGCGGCCTGCGACCTGCACGATCAGCTGCGCCATGCGCTCGCTGGCGCGGAAATCACCAGAGAACAGGCCGCCGTCGGCATCCAGGATCGACACCAGCGTCACCCGTGGAAAGTGGTGCCCCTTGGCAAGCATCTGCGTGCCGATCAGGATGCACGGCTGGCCTTTCTGGATGGTCGCGAACAGCTGGTTCATCGCGTCTTTGCGCGAGGTGCTGTCGCGGTCGACCCGCAGCACCGGGTAGTCCGGAAACAGGATGCCCAGGCGCTCTTCGGCGCGCTCGGTGCCCGCGCCCACTGGGCGCAAATCCACTTTGCCGCACTGCGGGCAGTGGCGCGGCACTCGTTCAACATGGCCGCAGTGATGGCAGCGCAGCTCGCCGTGGCGCTGGTGCACGGTCATGCGCGCATCGCAGCGCTCGCACTCGGACATCCAGCCGCAGTCATGGCACAGCAACGTCGGCGCAAACCCTCGGCGGTTGAGAAACACCAGCACTTGCTGGCCGGCGGCGAGGGTCTGGCCGATGGCTTGCTGCATCGGCCCGGAAATGCCGCTGTCCAGTGGACGGCTTTTTACATCCAGACGCAGGAAGCGCGGTTGCTTGGCGCCGCCTGCACGCTCATTCAGACGCAGCAGCCCGTACCGGCCGGTGTAGGCGTTGTGCAGGCTTTCCAGGGACGGCGTGGCCGAGCCCAGCACAATCGGGATGTCTTCCTGGCGTGCGCGCACCAGCGCCAGGTCGCGGGCGTGGTAGCGCAGGCCTTCCTGCTGTTTATAGGAGCCGTCGTGCTCCTCGTCGATGATGATCAGCCCGGGGTTCTTCATCGGCGTGAACAGCGCCGAGCGGGTGCCGATAATAATGTCGGCTTCGCCGTCCCGCGCGGCCAGCCAGGACTCCAGGCGCTCGCGGTCGTTGACCGCCGAATGCACCAGGGCGATGCGCGCGTTGAAGCGCTGCTCGAAACGCGCCAGGGTTTGCGGGCCCAGGTTGATCTCGGGGATCAGCACCAGCGCCTGCTTGCCGGCCTGCAGGGTTTCGCGGATGAGCTGCAGATAGACTTCGGTCTTGCCGCTGCCCGTCACGCCCGCCAGCAGGAACGCGTGGAAGCTGTCGAAGCCTGCGCGAATCGCTTCATAGGCAGCACGTTGCTCGGTGTTCAGCGGCAGTTCGGGCTGGGCCAGCCAGTGTTCGTGGCGTGGGTCGGGGGCGTGCTTGCGGATTTCCACCTGCACCAAGCCCTTGGCCAGCAGCAGGTCGAGGCTGTCCTTGCTCAGCATCAGCTTGCTCAATAGCTGATGCGCCACGCCGTGGGGATGCTGCGCCAACGTGGCCAGGGCTTCACGCTGGCGCGGCGCGCGGGCGATGCGTGGGTCATCGAGGCGCGCGCCGGGCACCATCGACCAGAAGCGCTCCTGGCGTGCCTCGGCCAGCTCGCCCTGACGCAGCAGCACCGGCAGCGCCCAGCTCAAGGTATCGCCCAAACTGTGCTGATAATACTGGGCGGTCCACAGGCACAGCTTGAACAGGGCCGGTGGCAGCGGCGCAGTGGCGTCGAGGATCGCGATGGCCGGCTTGAGCTTTTCTGCGGGTACTTCGCTGTGGTCGGCGACTTCCACCAGAATGCCGATCATTTCCCGGCGCCCGAACGGCACGCGCACGCGCATGCCTGGCTGCAACTGCGCCCGCAGCACGCCGGCGGGGGCTCGGTAGTCGAACAGACGGCGCAGGGGCGAGGGCAGGGCTAGGCGCAAAATGGCGTCGGGCACGCGGGGAGTCTCATATATAGGCAGGCGGTGGCGCAGGGGCGGGAGCCTAGCAGACCTGCGGTAGAGGTGTCCTGTCTCTACTGCACGAGTCAGCGCTTCTGTGGGCGCTGGGCCTTTTGTGGCGAGCAGGCTTGCCCTGCGTTGGGGCGCGCAGCGGCCCCGATGCCCGCAGCAAGTTCCAACTGCAAAATCGCACTAGCCTTATTGGGGCTGCTTCGCGTCCCAGCGCAGGGCGAGCCTGCTCGCCACAACACAACCCGGCTCCCATATTGATCGTGGTGTGTCGGGGGTTTTTCTGATGAAAGGGGCTTATATGTGGGCAATCGGCCGGAAGCGCCGCTTGCGCGTTTAAAAAGGTCTGGTAGAATCCGCGGCCTAATTACGTGCGGTATTCGACAATAGTGTCGAGTGGCGGCACGCTAGCCCGAGGAAGTCACCATGAAAGCCGATATCCATCCAGCGTACGAAACCATCGAAGTAACCTGCAGCTGCGGCAACAAGTTCGAAACACGTTCGAACCTGTGCAAACCACTGGGTACTGACGTATGCAACGAGTGCCACCCGTTCTACACCGGTAAGCAGAAAACTCTGGACACCGGCGGCCGTGTACAGCGCTTCGCAGATCGCTTTGGTGCTTTCGGCAAGAAGCCTGCTACTCCAGCAGAGTAAGGCTCAAAAGCCCTTCGGGTTTTTGTCAGCTGTTGAAGAAGGCGTCCTTTGGGACGCCTTTTTTGTGCCTGCAATTTGGTCGCGCGTGATTCAAATCAATTTTAATAAAAAAATTGTAGACATTTTTTAATGCGATTGTGAACAGTTGAGCCCTTGTATCCCGTGGCTCTTGGCTAAAAGTCGTAGCGCAGGGCCCTTGACACCTGTGACTGCCCAGTCTTGTAGGGACTTTGCGACACGCGTATCCTCGGCGGTCCGTCGACCAACAGTAAAAGCGGAATGCCGATATGTCTGATTTGAAAACTGCCGCTCTCGAATATCATGCCCATCCTCGTCCAGGAAAGCTGAGTGTAGAGCTCACCAAAGCCACTGCCACCGCCCGCGACCTGTCGCTGGCCTACAGCCCTGGCGTTGCCGAGCCCGTACGTGAAATCGCCCGCGACCCTGAACTGGCGTACAAGTACACCGGCAAAGGCAACCTGGTTGCAGTGATTTCCGATGGCACCGCGATTCTCGGCCTGGGCAACCTTGGCCCATTGGCGTCCAAGCCAGTCATGGAAGGTAAAGGCGTGCTGTTCAAGCGCTTTGCCGGCATCGACGTTTTCGACATCGAAGTCGATTCCGAAAGCCCGCAGGCTTTCATCGACACCGTAAAGCGCATTTCCATCACGTTCGGTGGCATCAACCTGGAAGACATCAAGGCACCTGAGTGCTTCGAGATCGAAAAGGCCCTGATCGAGCAGTGCGACATTCCGGTATTCCACGATGACCAGCACGGCACCGCGATCGTTACCGCGGCCGGCATGATCAACGCCCTGGAAATCGCCGGCAAAACCCTGGCTGACGCGCAAATCGTCTGCCTGGGCGCCGGCGCTGCAGCCATCTCCTGCATGAAATTGCTGGTGAGCATGGGCGCCAAGCTGGAAAACATCTTCATGGTCGACAGCAAGGGCGTTGTTCAGTCCGAGCGTACCGACCTGAACCAGTACAAGGCGATGTTTGCCCACGCGACCGACAAGCGCACCCTGGCTGACGCCCTTGACGGTGCAGACGTGTTCGTTGGCCTGTCTGGCCCGAACCTGCTGAGCGCCGAAGGCCTCAAGTCGATGGCGGCCAACCCGATCGTGTTCGCCTGCTCCAACCCTGATCCGGAAATCTCCCCGGAACTGGCCCACGCCACCCGTAACGACGTGATCATGGCCACTGGCCGTTCGGACTACCCGAACCAGGTCAACAACGTACTGGGCTTCCCGTTCATCTTCCGCGGTGCCCTGGACGTTCGCGCCAAGCGCATCAACGAAGAGATGAAAGTGGCTGCGGCCAATGCCCTGCGTGAACTGGCCAAATTGCCGGTGCCTCAGGATGTATGCGATGCGTACGGTGGTGCTCCACTGGCGTTCGGCCGTGAGTACATCATCCCTAAACCAATGGATAAGCGCCTGATCACCCTGATCTCCGATGCCGTGGCCAAAGCCGCGATCGAGACTGGTGTGGCGACCCTGCCGTATCCGAAGCACTACCCGCTGCAAAGCGTGGATGATGTGTTCAACGGCTAAGCCGTTGTAGCGCACCAACAAAAAGCCCCGACTCTTGCGAGTCGGGGCTTTTTTATTGCCTGCGATTTAACTGGCGCTGTTTAGACATCCAAATGTGAGAGGGGGCTTGCCCCCGATTGCGGTGTATCAGTCAGCGGATTCATTGGCTGAAAGTTCGCTATCGGGGGCAAGCCCCCTCCCACATGTTGCATCTCATCGGCTTGAGGTCGCGATCAGAACAAATCGATCGGCGCCCCTTCATCCGCCGGCAGCGGGCTGCCCGGTGCAACGCCATTGCCCAGTTCGTTGACCGACGGCGGCGTGTCTTCGCTCTTGAACAGCTCGAAGTACGCGTTCGGCGTGCTTGGCGAAGCCGCACGGCCACTCACCGGGTCAATCCGCAGGCTGAGAATGCCTTCAGGCTCAGGCTGGGTGTGCAGCGGCTTGTCTTTCAAGGCCGCGCCCATGTAGCTCATCCAGATCGGCAGCGCGACGGTGCCACCAAACTCGCGGCGACCCAGGCTTTCCGGCTGGTCGTAGCCGGTCCACACGGTGGTCACGTAGTCGGCGTTGTAGCCGGAGAACCAGGCGTCCTTGGAGTCGTTGGTGGTACCGGTCTTGCCGGCGATGTCCGCACGGCCCAGCGCCAGGGCGCGACGGCCGGTGCCTTTCTTGATCACGTCTTCCAGGATGCTGTTGAGGATATACGTGGTGCGGCCATCCACTACACGTTCAGCGACTGCTGGCGTTTGTGGCTCGTTCGCGGCGGCGGTGTTCGGTGTGGCTGGCGCTGCGCCCGGTGTCGGCTCGATGGTGATGCCGCCGTTGCTCGGCGCCGCGATGCCATCAGGCGCCGCCACGCCGTTGACCACGTCACCCGGCACGCGCGGAGGGTTGGCGGTAAACAGGGTGTCGCCATTGCGGCTTTCGATCTTGTCGATCAGGTACGGTGAGATCTTGTAGCCGCCGTTGGCAAAGGTGCTCCAGCCCGTGGCGATCTCCATCGGCGTGAGAGTCGCGGTGCCCAGCGCCAGGGACAGGTTGGGCGGCAAATCCGACTTGTTGAAGCCGAAACGCGTCATGTAGTCGATGGTTTTGCCCACGCCCATCGCCTGCAGCAGGCGGATCGACACCAGGTTACGCGACTTGTACAGCGCCTCGCGGATGCGGATCGGGCCGAGGAAGGTGTTGGTGTCGTTCTTCGGGCGCCAGACCTTGTCCAGGTACTCGTCGACAAACACGATCGGGGCGTCGTTGACCAGGCTGGCGGCGGTGTAGCCGTTATCCAGTGCGGCGCTGTAGACGAACGGCTTGAAGCTCGAGCCCGGCTGGCGCTTGGCCTGGATGGCACGGTTGTAGTTGCTCTGCTCGAAGGCAAAACCGCCGACCAGGGCACGGATCGCACCGTTCTGCGGGTCCAGGGACACCAGCGCGCCTTGGGCCACAGGGACCTGGCTGAATTTCAGGCTGTCGTCTTTCTGGCGTTGCACGCGGATCAAATCACCCACCTGTGCCACGTCCGACGGCTGCTTAGGCATCGGGCCCATGCTGTTGGTGTTCAGGAAGGGACGTGCCCACTTCATGCTGTCCCACGCCACATGCGCTTCGCCGGAGCGGGTCAGCACCTGCACGCCATCTTTCTTCACTTGGGTGACGATGGCGGGTTCCAGGCCGCTGATCGGGCGCTGTTTGCCCAGTTCAGTGGTCCAGGCGCTCAAAGTCTTGCCTGGCAGGCGGGATTCGGGGCCCCGGTAGCCGTGGCGCTGGTCATAGGTGACGAGGCCATCGCGTACCGCGTTGTTGGCAATTTCCTGCAAGTTGCTGGGAACGGTCGTGGTCACGCGGAAGCCTTCGGTGTAGGCCTCGCTGCCGTAACGGCCGACCATCTCGGCGCGCGCCATTTCAGCGATGTACGGTGCGTTCACCTCCGGCGTCGGCACGTGGTAGCTGGCATTCAGCGGTTCGGCCACGGCGCTTTCATAGGCGGCCTGGTCGATCTTGCCCAGCTTGTACATGCGGCCGAGGATCCAGTCGCGGCGCTCTTTGCTGCGCGCCGGGTTGGCCAGCGGGTTAAAGCGCGATGGGGCCTTGGGCAGGCCGGCAATCATTGCCATTTGCGCCAGGCTGGCGTCACGAATCGACTTGCCGTAGTAGACCTGCGACGCCGCCTCGATCCCGTAGGCGCGGTTGCCCAGGTAGATCTTGTTGACGTACAGCTCAAGGATCTCGTCCTTGGTCAACTGGCGTTCGATCTGCAGGGCCAGCAGGATTTCAGTGGCCTTGCGCGAAAAACTGCGCTCGCTGGTGAGGAAGAAGTTCTTCGCCACCTGCATGGTGATGGTGCTGCCACCGGATTGAATGTGTCCGCTTTTTACCAGCTGGGTAGCCGCGCGCACCAGACTGCTGGGGTCAACGCCGTAGTGATTGGCGAAATTATCGTCTTCTGCCGACAGCAGGGCATTGATGAAATTGGGTGGAATGTCGGCGAAACGGATCGGTGTGCGGCGCATCTCGCCGAACTCCGCGATCAGTTTTTCGTCGCTGCTGTAGACCCGCAAAGGAATCTGCAACTGGATACTTCTGAGTGCCTCTACGGAAGGCAAACCCGGACTAAGGTAGAGGTAGGCACCGCTGAGTACGAGCAGCAGCCCGCAGACAATCGCGACAATGGAGTACCCGAAAAACTTCAGCAGACGAATCAAGGCTTTTGGATTTCCAGAGAAAAGAATGAGTTAGGCGTCGGGGCATGCATGGCAAACGATGGATCGACCCGAGCAGCAGATAAATAGCGGGAAAAAACGCTGGGCATTAAAGCATTTTTCGGCTTGGGGCGTCATTCACGCCACTCAAACAAGTCGACCGAATGCACGATGGCCGGCGGCAATCAGGCGGTATGACAGGCAAAGTTTTGGGGAGTTTTATGAGAAAAGGATTTTTCAGGCGCAAAACCGACACCCTGCTGGGCGTCGACATCAATGACACGGGCATCAAGCTGATAGAACTGGGCCATTCGGCCGCGGGTTACCGGGTGCAGGGCTACAGCACCCAGGTGTTGCCGCCGAATGCGATGGTCGACGGCACCTTGTTGGACCTTGAAGAGGCAGGGCGAGCCTTGCACCTGGCGTTATCCCGGCTGCGTACGTCTGCTCGGCAGGCGGCCGTCGCTGTAGCGGGCCCTTCGGTCATCACGCGGGTCATCGACATGGAGGCCGGGCTCAGTGATGAAGAGATGGTCTGGAAGATCCAGATGGAGGCCGATCAGTACATTCCTTACCCGCTGGATGATGTAGCCATCGATTTTCAGGTGCGCGGCCCCTCGGCCCAGGATCCGGCCCGGGTCGAGGTTTTACTGGCTGCCTGCCTGAGGGAGCAGGTCGAGGCGCGCACTGCGGTTTTGGCCCTGGCGGGGCTCGTGACACGGGTGGTGGATGTCGAAGGGTTTGCATTGGAGCGCGCTTGCAGTCAGGATTTCGCCAGCTTCACGCCGGGTCATCAAGTCGATGGCACACAATGGGCCGTGGATGCCCACGGGATGGGAATTGCTTGCGGGTTGGCCCTGAGGAGTTTCGCTTGATGACAAGAATCAACCTTTTGCCCTGGCGCCAAGCCCTGGCGGACCGGCGTCGCAAATACTTTCTGATGTTTTTGCTGGCGTTCGCCTGTGCGGCCTTCGCGGCGTTATGGCTGGCGGACCAGGTGATTGACCAGGCCATCGACCGGCAGGGCGCACGCAATAACCACCTGAGCAAAGAAGTGACTGTCGTCGATTCGCGCATCAAGACCATCGACGACTTGCAGGAGCAAAGCCAGCAACTGGCCGCGCGCATGAAAGTCGTGCAGGACCTGCATGATGCCCGCTCTTCCAGCGCGCAGATGTTTGATCAACTGGCCCGCGCGGTGCCCGAGGGTGTCCATCTGCATGAAGTGGTGGCGAACGGCGACACCATCAGTGTCAGCGGCAGTGCCGAGTCCAGCCAGGACATTGCTCAGCTGATGCGCCGCCTGGAAGCTTCGCAGGGCACCCACGCCACTCGGCTGCAGCATGTGCGGGCAGAGGGCGAGCGTGGCGGTAACGAATTCCAATTGATGGTGCGCCAGGGGGAATCCACCGAGGCTCAGCCTTGAGCCTGCCCAGGCTCGACTTTTCCACGTTCTCTCACAACGCTTCGAAATGGCCCTTGCCGGGCAAGCTTCTGCTGGGCTGTGCGCTGGCAGGCTTGGTGCTGGCGGTGGGCGATAGCGTTTATTTGAGCCCGTCACGCGAGCGTTTGCACGAGTGGGAGGCGCAGGAAAAGGTCTTAAAACAGCTGCTCGTGCAGAAGGTCGATCTGGCCACCCGCCTTGAGGGCAGCGCCCACCCGGCTCAGGTGATGCAGGAAAAAACCGATGGGGGCTTAGGGCAGTTGTCTGGCGCACCTGACATGCCAGCCCTGCTGGATGAAATGGCGCGGCTGGTGGCTGCCAACGGCGTGGTGGTTGAAGGTGTCACGGTGCTGGACGAGCAAACTCGGCCGTTTTACATCGAGGAGCCGGTGCAGGTCGATGTGTTTGGGGCTTACCACGACCTGGCTACCTTCGTGAGTGCGTTGGGCGGCTTGTCTCGGATTGTTACCGTGCATGACATCACGCTTCGTTCCGAAGGGTCGTTGCTGCGCCTTGGCATGTTGGTGAAGACCTACCGGAGCACGTCGCTGCGCGGCGAACCTGACTCGGTTTTCGAGTCGGCGCCAGCATTTGTCTACGACGCATTTTCCCTGCGTGACCCGTTCCAGCCGGTCGCATTGCAGGTTAATCACCTGCCCGGACGCCCGGTGCTGGCGCCTGACCTTGCCCGGGTCCGCGGCGCCCTGGAAAAGGTCGCCATCGACCAGTTCGAGATGGTCGGTACGCTGTCCCGTGGGGAGCAGAGCTTTGCGCTGTTGCGTGTGGCCTCCACGGTGCACCGGCTGGCCGTTGGCGACTACCTGGGGCCGAACCACGGCAAGGTCACGGCCATTCATGACGGCTACATCGAACTGGCAGAGCTGTTCCCCGATAAACAGGGCGCGTGGCTGGAGCGCCCGCGAACCCTCGTGTTGAAACTCAACTCATAACGGAATCAAACAATGAAATGGACTTTCTCGTCCTTCGGTGTGGCGCTATGGATAGCGTTCACGGCACCGACGGCATTCGCTGTGCCCACTCGTGTGGACCTGATCCAGCTGCCGCCGCCTGGCAGCGCGGCGCCAGGCACCTACCACGGCGCCAAGCTGAACCTCAACTTCCAGAACATCGATGTACGTGCGGTATTGCAGCAGATTGCCGATGTCGCCGGGCTCAACCTGGTTGCCAGCGATGAAGTGCAAGGCTCCATCACCTTGCGGCTCAAGGACGTGCCCTGGGACCAGGCGCTGGACCTGGTATTGCAGACCAAAGGGCTGGATAAGCGGGTGAAGGCCGGCGTTTTGCTGGTGGCACCTGCCGATGAGCTGGCTGCGCGTGAATTGCTCACGCTGGAATCGCGCAGGCAGATGGCTGAGCTGGCGCCTTTGCGCCGGGAGCTGTTGCAGGTCAACTACGCCAAGGCGGCGGACCTGGCCAAGCTGTTCCAGTCGGTGACAGGCCTTGAAGGCGCCGGCGATGAGCGCGGTTCCGTGGCAGTGGATGACCGCACCAATAACATCATTGCCTACCAGACTGGCGAGCGCCTCGAAGAGCTGCGCCGGATTGTGGCGCAGCTGGACGTCCCGGTGCGCCAAGTGATGATCGAGGCACGGATCGTCGAGGCCAATGTTGATTACGACAAAAGCCTCGGCGTGCGCTGGGGAGGGCGACTCAACCGTGCCAATTGGGGCGCTGGGGGCATCAGCAAACCCTTGGCCGCCGGTGCTGAGCCACCGCAGAACCCTGTCAGTTCGCCATTTGTCGACATGGGAGCGCTCACCGGTACATCGGGCTTGGGCATCGCTTATATCACCAACAACCTGTTGCTGGACCTTGAACTGACGGCCATGGAGAAAACCGGCAACGGCGAAATCGTCTCACAGCCCAAGGTGGTCACTTCCGACAAGGAAACGGCACGGATCCTCAAGGGCACCGAGATTCCCTATCAGGAATCCAGCTCCAGTGGCGCCACCTCAGTGTCGTTCAAGGAAGCTTCGCTATCGCTGGAGGTGACCCCGCAAATCACCCCCGATGGCTGGGTGATCATGGAGGTCAAGGTCACCAAGGATGAGCCCGACTACCTGAACAAGCTCAACGACGTGCCGCCGATCAAGAAAAACGAAGTCAACGCCAAGGTGCTGGTCAAGGATGGCGAGACCATCGTCATCGGTGGCGTTTTCTCCAACACCCAAAGCAAAGTGGTAGATAAAGTGCCATTTTTAGGCGATGTGCCGTATCTTGGCCGCCTTTTCCGGCGCGATGTGATGGCGGAAAGAAAATCCGAGCTGCTGGTATTCCTGACTCCGCGTATTATGAATAACCAGGCGATTGCTGTGAGTCGTTGATTCTGTGCGAAATTTGATTCTTGTAGGACCGATGGGGGCTGGAAAAAGCACCATCGGCCGTTTGCTGGCCAAAGAGCTGCGCCTGCCATTCAAAGATTCCGACAAGGAAATTGAATTGCGCACGGGCGCCAATATCCCATGGATCTTCGATAAGGAAGGCGAACTGGGCTTTCGCGACCGCGAGCAGGCGATGATTGCCGAGCTGTGCGGTTGCGACGGCTTGGTATTGGCCACCGGCGGCGGCGCTGTCATGCGCGATGAAAACCGCCGGGCGCTGCATGCCGGTGGGCGCGTGGTCTACCTGCATGCTTCAGTCGAGCAGCAAGTGGGTCGCACCGCCCGCGACCGGAATCGCCCATTGTTGCGCACCGCTGACCCGGCAAAAACCCTGCGGGATTTGCTGGCGCTGCGCGATCCGCTGTATCGGGAAATTGCCGATCTGGTGGTGGAAACCGATGAGCGGCCGCCGCGAATGGTCGTTCTCGACATTCTCGAGCGTTTACAGCAGCTGCCACCCCGTTAAAGCCAGACCCGAAATGCGCTATTCTCGGCGGCGCGCTAACAGCCTTCGAGGTGTGGCGTAGAGCCATCAGGCAGCGTCAGATCCGAGCGTTGCCGATCGTATATCCATCTTCACGCGGGGACACATGCAGACACTTAAGGTCGATCTAGGCGAGCGCAGCTACCCAATCCATATTGGTGAGGGTTTGTTGGACCTGCCCGAGTTGCTCGCCCCGCATATTGCCGGTCGGCAAGTGGCGATCATCTCCAATGAAACGGTCGCGCCGCTGTATCTTGAGCGCCTGAGCCGCAGCCTTGCGGCGTACTCGGTGATTTCGGTGATCCTGCCTGACGGCGAGGCCCACAAGAACTGGGAAACCCTGCAACTGATCTTTGATGGCCTGCTGACTGCGCGTCATGACCGCCGGACCACGGTAGTCGCCCTGGGCGGCGGTGTGATCGGCGACATGGCCGGATTTGCGGCGGCCTGTTATCAGCGCGGCGTGGACTTTATCCAGGTGCCGACCACCTTGCTGTCCCAGGTCGATTCGTCGGTAGGTGGCAAGACCGGCATCAACCACCCGCTGGGCAAGAACATGGTGGGTGCGTTCTATCAGCCCCAGGCCGTGCTGATCGACACCGCGACGCTGAACACGTTGCCACCGCGCGAGCTGTCGGCGGGCCTGGCGGAAGTCATCAAGTACGGGCTGATCTGCGACGAGCCGTTCCTGACCTGGCTTGAGGAGCATATGGACGCCCTGCGCGCTCTGGATCAAGTGGCACTTACCGAAGCGATTTCCCGCTCCTGCGCCGCCAAGGCGCTGGTGGTGAATGCCGACGAGCGGGAGTCCGGCGTACGCGCCACTTTGAACCTGGGTCACACCTTCGGCCATGCGATCGAAACGCACATGGGCTATGGTGTGTGGTTGCATGGGGAAGCCGTAGCGGCTGGCACAGTGATGGCGTTGGAGATGTCGCAACGCCTGGGCTGGATCAGTGCCCAGGAGCGGGATCGGGGTATTGGCCTGTTCCAGCGCGCCGGTTTGCCGGTTGTTCCTCCTGAGGAGATGACCGAGGCGGATTTCCTCGAACATATGGCAATAGACAAGAAAGTGATCGACGGTCGCCTGCGACTGGTGCTGCTGCGCCACATGGGCGAAGCGGTAGTGACCGACGATTATCCGAAAGAGATTTTACAGGCCACGCTGGGAGCGGATTACCGCGCCCTGGCCCAGCTTAAAGGTTAATAAGATCCCGATGACTAGTTTGCATGCCGACGAGGCGTTCCTCGGCCATTACCAGTTAAGCCACGACCCTTTTGCTCCGCGGGTACCTGGCTTCAAATTTTTCCCCGCCCAGCGCAAGCCGGTGCTTGGCCAGTTGCACCATCTGGCGCGCTACAGCCAGCTGTTGCTGGTGGTCACCGGGCCGTTGGGCAGCGGCAAGACCCTGCTGCGCCAGGCACTGGTCGCCAGCACCAACAAGCAATCGGTACAGAGCGTGGTGGTGTCGGCCCGCGGTGCCGGTGACGCGGCGGGCGTATTGCGCCAAGTGGCCCAGGCGCTGAACGTATCCAATGCCGAGCCGAACGCGATCCTCAAGCAAGTGGTGCAGCTGGGCCTGACCGGCCAGGAAGTCTACCTGCTGGTGGACGACGCCGAGCAGCTCGACGAATCCGCCCTGGAAGCGCTGTTGGCGCTGGCTGCGGGCACGCCTGAAGGCCGCCCGCACGTGTTCCTGTTTGGCGAGTCGTCGTTGATCGCCGATCTGGAACAGATCAGCGGTGATCAGGAGCTGTTTCACGTCATCGAATTGCAGCCGTACGAAGAGGAAGAAACCCGCGAATACCTGGCTCAGCGCCTTGAGGGCGCCGGGGCCGGTATCGAACTTT
The DNA here is from genome assembly GCF_022662455.1 of Pseudomonas sp. TREG-RG-20F-10-E-6-01. NCBI lineage: Bacteria > Pseudomonadati > Pseudomonadota > Gammaproteobacteria > Pseudomonadales > Pseudomonadaceae > Pseudomonas > Pseudomonas sp. TREG-RG-20F-10-E-6-01. The sequence continues at coordinate 147,952 of NZ_JAKNQP010000005.1, forward strand.
TCTCCGCTGCGCAGATCTCTGATATTCACGAAAGCTCCGACGGCTGGCCTGGCACCATCAACCAGGTTGCCCGGGATGCCTTGATCGAAGCCATGATTGCAAGCCGCTCTGCGGTTAAGCGTCCAAAGATGGGGTTTACTATGCCTAAGAAGCACGTATTGGCTATTTCCGCCGTTGTCGTGGTCGCTGTCGCCGCCGCCTGGTTGATCCCTGGCCGTAGCAAGGCGCCCACCACCGCCGGCGCGCCAACCGAACAGGCGCAGTTGCCACTGGGCAAGCCCACACCAAACGTCGAATTCGCCAACTCCGGCCAACCGACCAACCTGCCGATGGTTGGCCAGCCGGTAATGCGTGGCCCGCTCGCCGAAGAAGCTGGTGGCATTTCCGAAGGCGACGACGGTGTGCCGGTGGAGGGCTCCAGCGCCACGCCGCCGACCGTAACCACTACCGCGCCGCCTGCGGGCGTGCCGGCCGGTCAGCCGGCAGCTCCGGTTGCCAAGCCGACCCCTGCACCGACTGTCGCCACCGCCAAGCCAGCGCCAGCGCCGGTGACCAAGCCTGTTGCACCGGCGCTAGCCGCCAAGCCAGCGCCGGCACCGGCTGCCAAGCCTGCCGAGAAACCTGCGGCGACCGTCGCCAAAGCAGGCGGCGCCGGCAGCAGCTGGTACACCAGCCAGCCAACCGGCAACTTCGTGGTGCAGATCCTCGGCACCAGCTCCGAAGCCAACGCTCAGGCGTTCGTGAAAGAGCAGGGCGGTGAGTACCGTTATTTCAAGAAAGTGCTCAACGGCAAGCCTCTCTACGTGATCACCTACGGCAACTTCTCCAGCCGTGCAGCAGCTGAATCCGCTATCAAGGCCTTGCCAGCGAAGGTTCAGGCTGGTAAACCTTGGCCTCGCACTGTCGCCAGCGTCCAACAGGAACTGGCAACAACTCGCTGAAGATTCGGCGGCCTTACCCAGGCCGCCTCTCCCGGCACCTCAAAAAACTACAAAAGCGTGCAGCCCTGAAGGCCGCGCGCTTTGTGGTGTCTGCGCCCGTTGCTTTTGAGTCGTAGCGGTCAAAATTAAAAAAGTTTTGACTAGCACAGCATATCGCTTTAAACCTTTCATAAATGCGACATAGATTTGCGACATTTCGTCGTTAAATTTGTGAGCGTTCGTGTCGGTGTGTACAATGACCTCCCTTTTGCCCCCGCTAAGCCGGCGTACGTTCGGCGTGGAAGGTAACCGGTTGAATTGAAAAGAAATTTGCCTCGTTATAAGAGGCAGCCTGGTGAGAAAGTGTCTATGAAAGCAGGTCTGTACCAACCCGATGAATTCAAGGATAACTGCGGTTTCGGCCTGATAGCCCACATGCAGGGCGAGCCCAGTCATACCCTTTTGCAAACGGCCATCGAGGCCCTGACCTGCATGACCCACCGCGGTGGGATCAACGCCGACGGCAAGACCGGTGACGGTTGCGGCTTGCTGATTCAAAAGCCCGACCAGTTCCTGCGCGCTGTCGCAAAAGCGCAATTTGCGGTCGACCTGCCCAAGCAGTACGCCGTGGGCATGGTGTTTTTCAACCAGGACCCGGTTAAAGCCGAAGCCGCTCGCGAAAACATGAACCGCGAAATCCTGGCTGCCGGCCTGCAGCTCGTCGGCTGGCGCAAAGTGCCAATCGACACCAGCGTGCTCGGCCGTCTGGCCCTGGAGCGCCTGCCGCAGATCGAGCAAGTGTTCATCGCAGGCGAAGGCCTGAGCGACCAGGACATGGCGATCAAGCTGTTCACCTCGCGTCGTCGTTCGTCGGTGTCCAACGCCGCCGACACCGACCACTACATCTGCAGTTTTTCGCACAAAACCATCATTTATAAAGGCCTGATGATGCCGGCGGACTTGACCGCCTTCTATCCAGACCTGAGCGATGAGCGCCTGCAAACCGCGATCTGCGTGTTCCACCAGCGCTTCTCCACCAACACCCTGCCGAAATGGCCGCTGGCCCAGCCATTCCGCTTCCTCGCCCACAACGGCGAGATCAACACCATCACCGGCAACCGCAACTGGGCCGTCGCCCGTCGCACCAAGTTCGCCAACGATTTGATGGACCTCGAAGAGCTCGGCCCGCTGGTCAACCGTGTGGGTTCGGACTCCTCCAGCATGGACAACATGCTCGAGTTGATGGTCACCGGTGGCATCGACCTGTTCCGTGGCGTGCGCATGATCATTCCGCCTGCGTGGCAGAACGTCGAGACCATGGACCCGGACCTGCGTGCGTTCTACGAGTACAACTCGATGCACATGGAGCCGTGGGACGGCCCGGCCGGCGTGGTCATGACCGACGGCCGCTACGCGGTGTGCCTGCTCGACCGTAACGGTCTGCGCCCGGCGCGTTGGGTCACCACCACCAACGGTTTCATCACCCTGGCGTCGGAAATCGGCGTGTGGGACTACAAGCCTGAAGACGTGATCGCCAAAGGTCGCGTCGGCCCTGGCCAGATCCTGGCCGTGGACACCGAAACCGGGCAGATCCTCGACACCGATGCCATCGACAACCGCTTGAAGTCGCGTCACCCGTACAAGCAATGGCTGCGCAAGAACGCCCTGCGCATCCAGGCGACCATGGAAGACAACGACCACGGCTCGGCTTTCTATGACGTCGACCAGCTCAAGCAATACATGAAGATGTACCAGGTCACGTTCGAAGAGCGCGACCAGGTGCTGCGTCCGCTCGGTGAGCAAGGCTACGAGGCCGTCGGCTCCATGGGCGATGACACGCCGATGGCTGTGCTGTCCCAGCGCGTGCGCACGCCGTACGACTACTTCCGCCAGCAGTTCGCCCAGGTGACCAACCCGCCAATCGACCCGCTGCGTGAAGCCATCGTGATGTCGCTGGAAGTGTGCCTCGGGGCCGAGCGCAACATCTTCCAGGAATCGCCTGAGCACGCCTCGCGTGTGATCCTCAGCTCGCCGGTGGTGTCTCCGGCCAAGTGGCGCTCGTTGATGACCCTGGAGCGCCCAGGCTTCGACCGCCAGATCATCGACCTGAACTACGACGAGAGCCTCGGCCTTGAAGCCGCGGTGCGTAACGTCGCCGATCAGGCCGAAGAAGCCGTGCGCGCCGGCCGTACCCAGATCGTGCTGACCGACCGCCACATCGCCCCTGGCAAGCTGCCGATTCACGCTTCCCTGGCTACCGGTGCGGTGCACCACCGTCTGACCGAAAAAGGCCTGCGTTGCGACTCCAACATCCTCGTCGAAACCGCCACCGCCCGTGACCCGCACCACTTTGCGGTGTTGATCGGTTTCGGCGCCTCGGCGGTGTATCCGTTCCTGGCGTACGAAGTGCTCGGCGATCTGATCCGTACCGGTGAAGTGCTGGGCGACCTCTACGAGGTGTTCAAGAACTACCGCAAAGGCATCACCAAGGGCCTGCTGAAGATCCTGTCGAAGATGGGCATCTCCACCGTCACGTCCTACCGCGGTGCGCAGTTGTTCGAAGCCATCGGCCTGTCCGAAGAAGTCTGCGAGCTGAGCTTCCGTGGCGTGCCGAGCCGCATCAAGGGTGCGCGCTTCGTCGACATCGAAGCCGAGCAGAAAGCCCTGGCAGCCGAAGCCTGGAGCGCGCGCAAGCCGATCCAGCAAGGCGGCCTGCTCAAGTTCGTGCACGGTGGCGAATACCACGCCTACAACCCGGACGTGGTCAGCACCCTGCAAGCCGCCGTGCAGCAGGGCGACTACGCCAAGTTCAAGGAATACACCGCGCTGGTGGATAACCGTCCGGTGTCGATGATCCGCGACCTGTTCAAGGTGAAAACCCTGGACACGCCGCTGTCCATCAGCGAGATCGAGCCGCTGGAATCGATCCTCAAGCGTTTCGACTCCGCCGGTATTTCCCTGGGCGCCTTGTCGCCTGAGGCTCACGAAGCCCTGGCCGAAGCCATGAACCGCCTGGGTGCGCGTTCCAACTCCGGCGAAGGCGGTGAAGACCCGGCGCGCTACGGCACCATCAAGAGCTCGAAAATCAAGCAGGTCGCGACCGGCCGTTTCGGTGTAACCCCGGAATACCTGGTCAACGCCGAAGTGCTGCAGATCAAAGTCGCCCAGGGCGCCAAGCCGGGTGAAGGCGGGCAACTGCCCGGCGGCAAGGTCAACGGCCTGATCGCCAAGCTGCGTTATGCGGTGCCGGGCGTGACCCTGATTTCACCACCGCCGCACCACGACATCTACTCGATTGAAGACTTGTCGCAGCTGATTTTCGACTTGAAACAAGTCAACCCGCAGGCGTTGGTCTCGGTGAAACTGGTCGCGGAAGCCGGCGTGGGCACCATCGCCGCCGGCGTGGCCAAGGCTTATGCCGACCTGATCACCATCTCCGGCTACGACGGCGGCACCGGCGCATCCCCGCTGACCTCCATCAAGTACGCCGGTGCGCCGTGGGAACTGGGCCTGGCGGAAACTCACCAGACCCTGCGCGGCAACGACCTGCGCGGCAAAGTGCGCGTGCAGACCGACGGCGGCCTGAAAACCGGCCTCGACGTGATCAAGGCGGCGATCCTCGGCGCCGAAAGCTTCGGCTTCGGTACCGCGCCAATGATCGCCCTGGGCTGCAAATACCTGCGCATCTGCCACCTGAACAACTGCGCCACCGGCGTGGCGACTCAGAACGAGAAGCTGCGCAAGGATCACTACATCGGCACCGTCGACATGGTGGTGAATTTCTTCACCTACGTCGCCGAAGAAACCCGTGAGTGGCTGGCCAAGCTGGGCGTGCGCTCCCTCGAAGAACTGATCGGGCGTACCGACCTGCTCGACATCCTCGAAGGCCAGACCGCCAAGCAACAACACCTGGACCTGACGCCGCTGCTGGGCAGCGATCACATCCCGGCAGACAAGCCGCAATTCTGCCAGGTGGACCGCAACCCGCCGTTCGACAAAGGCCTGCTGGCCGAGAAGATGGTCGACATGGCCAGCGCCTCGATCAACGACGCCAGCGGTGGCGAATTCGCCCTGGACATCTGCAACTGCGACCGTTCCATCGGCGCACGCATCTCCGGCGAAATCGCGCGAAAGCACGGCAACCAGGGCATGGCCAAGGCGCCGATCACCTTCCGTTTCAAGGGCACTGCGGGCCAGAGCTTCGGCGTGTGGAACGCCGGCGGCCTGCACATGTACCTGGAAGGTGACGCCAACGACTACGTGGGCAAGGGCATGACCGGCGGCAAGCTGGTGATCGTTCCGCCAGTCGGCAGCGTCTACAAGACTCAAGACAGTGCCATCATCGGCAACACCTGCCTGTACGGCGCAACCGGCGGCAAGCTGTTTGCAGCCGGTACGGCCGGTGAGCGTTTCGCGGTGCGTAACTCCGGTGCCCACACCGTGGTGGAAGGCACGGGCGATCACTGCTGCGAGTACATGACCGGTGGTTTTGTCGCGGTGCTGGGCAAGACTGGCTACAACTTCGGCTCGGGCATGACTGGCGGTTTCGCCTACGTGCTCGACCAGGACAACACCTTCGTCGACAAGGTCAACCACGAGTTGGTCGAGATCCAGCGGATCAGCGGCGAAGCGATGGAATCCTATCGCAACCACTTGCAGCATGTGCTGGACGAATATGTCGAGGAAACCAACAGCGAATGGGGTCGTAACCTCGCTGAAAACCTCGATGACTACCTGCGTCGTTTCTGGCTGGTCAAGCCCAAGGCTGCCAACCTGAAATCGTTGCTTTCCAGCATCCGTGCCAACCCGCAGTGATATGCGCCTGAAGAGTTTGATGAGGTTTTAACATGGCTGAACGTCTGAATAACGACTTCCAGTTCATCGATGTCGGGCGCAAAGATCCGAAGAAGAAACTGTTGCGTCAACGCAAGAAAGAGTTCGTGGAAATCTACGAACCCTTCAAACCCCAGCACTCGGCCGACCAGGCCCACCGCTGCCTGGGTTGCGGTAACCCGTATTGCGAATGGAAGTGCCCGGTGCACAACTTCATTCCCAATTGGCTGAAGCTTGTGGCCGAGGGCAACATCCTCGCCGCCGCCGAGCTGTCGCACCAGACCAACACCCTGCCGGAAGTGTGCGGCCGGGTGTGCCCGCAGGATCGTCTGTGCGAGGGTGCCTGCACCCTCAACGACGGCTTTGGTGCGGTGACCATCGGTTCGGTGGAGAAGTACATCACCGACACCGCGTTCGCCATGGGCTGGCGCCCGGACATGTCCAAGGTCAAGCCGACCGGCAAGCGTGTTGCGATCATCGGCGCGGGCCCGGCGGGCCTGGGTTGCGCCGACGTGCTGGTGCGTGGCGGCGTGACCCCGGTGGTGTTCGACAAGAACCCGGAAATCGGTGGCCTGCTGACCTTCGGCATCCCCGAGTTCAAGCTGGAAAAAACCGTACTGAGCAACCGTCGTGAAGTGTTCACCGGCATGGGTATCGAGTTCCGCCTCAATACCGAAATCGGCAAAGACATCACCATGGAGCAACTGCTCGCCGAATACGATGCGGTGTTCATGGGCATGGGCACCTACACCTACATGAAAGGCGGCTTTGCCGGTGAGGACCTGCCGGGCGTGTATGACGCGCTCGACTTCCTGATCGCCAACGTCAACCGCAACCTGGGCTTTGAAAAGTCGCCGGAAGATTTCGTCGACATGAAAGGCAAGAAGGTTGTGGTACTGGGCGGTGGCGACACCGCGATGGACTGCAACCGTACCTCGATCCGCCAGGGCGCCAAGTCGGTGACCTGTGCGTACCGCCGTGACGAAGCCAACATGCCCGGCTCGCGCAAAGAGGTGAAGAACGCCAAGGAAGAAGGCGTGAAATTCCTCTACAACCGCCAGCCGATCGCCATTGTCGGCGAGGACCGTGTTGAAGGCGTGAAAGTGGTCGAGACCCGTCTCGGCGAACCGGACGCCCGTGGCCGTCGCAGCCCCGAGCCGATCCCGGGTTCCGAAGAGATCATCCCGGCTGACGCCGTGGTCATCGCCTTCGGTTTCCGCCCAAGCCCGGCGCCGTGGTTCGAGCAGTTCGAAATCCAGACCGACAGCCAGGGCCGCGTTGTAGCCCCGGAACAAGGCCAGTACAAGCACCAGACCAGCAACCCGAAAATCTTCGCCGGTGGCGATATGGTGCGCGGTTCTGACCTGGTGGTAACCGCGATCTTCGAAGGCCGTAACGCTGCCGAAGGCATCCTGGATTACTTGCAGGTCTGATCCCGATCCCGAGCTGAAATGGGATCAAAATGTGGGAGGGGGCTTGCCCCGATAGCGGTGTGTCAGCCAATACATTATTGACTGAACCACCGCTATCGGGGGCAAGCCCCCTCCCACATTTGTTTTGCGGTGTGTTCAAGCTACCGCGACAAATTGACCCGATAGACAAAAGGCACGGCTCACTCCGTGCCTTTTGCGTCGCGCTCTGAGAAAATGCCCGCACTTTTTTTGCGGATGCCGACATGACTGCCCTCAAGAACGACCGTTTCCTTCGTGCCCTGCTCAAGCAACCCGTAGACGTCACGCCCGTGTGGATGATGCGTCAGGCCGGTCGCTACCTGCCGGAATACCGCGCCAGTCGCGCCCACGCCGGCGACTTCATGAGCCTGTGCATGAACCCGGAGTTCGCCTGCGAAGTCACGATGCAGCCGCTGGACCGCTACCCACAACTGGACGCGGCCATTCTGTTCTCCGACATCCTGACCATCCCTGACGCCATGGGCCAAGGCCTGTACTTTGAAACCGGCGAAGGCCCGCGTTTCAAGAAAGTCGTCAGCACCCTGGCCGACATCGAAGCCCTGCCGATCCCCGATCCGCACAAAGACCTGGGCTACGTGATGGACGCGGTCAGCACCATCCGCCGCGAGCTCAATGGCCGTGTGCCGCTGATCGGCTTCTCTGGCAGCCCGTGGACCCTGGCCACCTACATGGTCGAAGGCGGCTCGTCGAAAGACTTCCGCAAGACCAAAGCCATGCTCTACGACAACCCACAGGCCATGCACCTGCTGCTGGATAAACTGGCGCAGTCGGTTACCGCCTACCTCAACGGCCAGATCATGGCCGGCGCGCAAGCGGTACAGATTTTCGATACCTGGGGTGGCAACCTGTCGGCGGCGGCGTATCAGGAATTCTCCCTGGCCTACATGCGCAAGATCGTCAGCGGCCTGATCCGTGAACACGAAGGCCGCAAAGTGCCGGTCATCCTGTTCACCAAAGGCGGCGGCCTGTGGCTGGAAAGCATCGCCGACGCGGGCGCCGATGCGCTGGGCCTGGACTGGACCTGTGACATCGGTGAAGCCCGTCGTCGCGTTGGCAACCAAGTCGCGCTGCAAGGCAACATGGACCCGACCGTGCTCTACGCCAAGCCTGAAGCGATCCGCACCGAAGTCGGCCGCATCCTGGCCAGCTACGGCAAGGGCACCGGGCACGTGTTCAACCTCGGCCATGGCATCACCCCGGAAGTGAATCCCGAGCACGCCGGCGCGTTCTTGCGTGCGGTGCACGAGTTGTCCGCCCAGTATCACGAATAAACGCAAAACCAATGTGGGAGGGGGCTTGCCCCCTCCCACATTAAAAGCCAGAAATCTTCAGGCTTTCACATGGCCCAGTGGCGGCAACTTCGCCAACTTCAACGCCACCAACAGCGCACCCATCAACAGCGCCACGATAAACCCGCCAATCCCGTTCCACCCGGCAAAGTGCCAGAAGAACCCGCCCGCCGTCCCCGCAATGCTTGAGCCCACGTAATAGCAGAACAGGTACAGCGACGACGCCTGCCCCTTGGCCTTGACCGCGCGCCGGCCGATCCAGCTGCTGGCCACCGAGTGCGCGCCGAAGAAGCCGAACGTAAAGATCAGCATGCCCGGCACCACCAGCCACAGCGGGGTGAACAGGGTCAGTAACATGCCCGAAAGCATCAACACGATCGTGCCCCACAGCACGCGCCGCCGGCCGAGGCGGTCGGCCAGCGAGCCGATTTTCGCCGAGCTGTAGATGCCCGACAGGTACACCAGCGACAGCAGGCCGACCACGGCCTGGCTCAACGCGTAAGGCGACGCCAGCAGGCGATAGCCGATGTAGTTGAACATCGTCACGAACGCGCCCATCAGCAGGAAGGCTTCGAGAAAAAGCCAGGGCAGGCCGGCGTCCTTGAAGTGCATCACAAAGCCGTCCACCAGGCTGCGCGGCTTGAGGCTGCTGGCGCGGAAGTTGCGCGACTCGGGGAGGATCTTCCAGAACACCGTGGCAGCGATCAACGCCAGGGCGCCGATGATCAGCGTGGCGGTGTGCCAACTGACGAAGTCGATCAACACGCCCATGATCAGGCGCCCGCTCATGCCGCCAATCGCGTTGCCGCCGATGTACAAGCCCATGGCCAGGCCGATGTGTTGCGGGTGGATCTCTTCGCTCAGGTAAGTCATCGCGACGGCTGCCAGGCCGCTCAGGGACAGGCCGACCAGCGCACGCATCAGCAGGATGCCTTCCCAGGACGGCATCAGGCCGCTGGCGATAGTGGCCAGTGCGGCGCAAAACAGCGCGGCGACCATCACCGGTTTGCGCCCGAGGGTGTCGGAAATCGGTCCGGTGATCAGCAGGCCAAACGCGAGCATGGCGGTGGCGACTGACAGGATCAGGCTGCTCTGCGCCGCGTTGATGGAAAACTCGTGGGACAGCGCGGGCATCATAGGTTGCACGCAATACAGCAGGGCAAAGGTGGCAAACCCACCGGAGAACAGCGCCAGCACGGTGCGCATGAACATTGGCGTGCCTTTTTCGATGAACTGCTCGTTGAGCTGGGCCACCACCTCATCCAGGGCGGTAGGCGGGACTTCTTGAGCAAATGGAGCGACAGCAGATTTCACGGGGACCTCGGCGAGGGAAAGCCTGCCAGAACTGGCAATGCAAAAAAGAATATAGCTGGCTAATGATTCTTTCCAATATATTGTTCGACCTGTTTGATAGCTTTTACGACCTAAAGAGGTTTGCATGGAATTGCGTCACCTGCGGTACTTCATCGCCGTCGCCGAAGAACTGCATTTCGGCCGCGCCGCGCAGGTGCTGGGCATCTCGCAACCGCCGCTGAGCCAGCAGATCCAGGCCCTGGAGCAAGAGGTGGGCGCGCGCTTGTTTGAACGCACCAATCGTCGGGTCGAGCTCAGTGAGGCCGGGCGCTTGTTCCTGCAAGAGGCGCGACTGGTGCTGGCACAGGTCGACAAGGCCGCGGATGTTGCTCGGCGTGCCCAGTTGGGAGAGCTGGGGGAACTGAAGATTGGTTTCACGTCTTCCGCACCCTTCAATTCGAGCATTCCGCAGGCGATCTTTGCGTTTCGCCAGGCCTTCCCGGCGGTGCACTTGAGCCTGCAGGAAATGAGCAGCACCGAAGTGGCCGAATCGTTGGTGGATCAGTCGATCCAGGTCGGCCTGATGCGCCCGCTGCCGTTGCCGGATTCGCTGAGTGTCATCGAGCTGATGCGCGAACCGCTGGTTGCCGTACTGAACGCCGGCCACCCGCTGGCGGAAGGCAGCGAGCGCGGTTTGCACCTGGCGCAACTGGCACAGGAGCCGTTTGTATTCTTCCCGCGCAGCTATGGCAGCGGCCTTTACGCGCAGCTGCTCAACCTGGCCCGTGACGCCGGCTTCAGCCCGCACTTCGCCCAGGAAGCGGGGGAGGCGATGACGATTATCGGGTTGGTGGCGGCGGGCTTGGGCGTGTCGGTGCTGCCGGCGTCTTACCAGCGCATACGCATTGATGGCGTGGTGTATCGCACGTTGCTCGATCAGGAAGCGGTCACGGCGGTGTGGCTGGTGCAGCGCAAGGGTGCGCAGTCGCCGAGGGCGAGGGCGTTTGTAGAGTTGTTGACGCGCAAGGCCGTGGTGTAGGCGAAGTCACATATCAGGTAACGGGACTGGCTTAGTGACGGTTGTGCCTTTGAGCACCACCGCCCCGCAAACGCTGCTGGAGCATCATTTGCAGCTAGACAGTCATCTTCAGGGCGCGAACCCCATCTGCTGGGCGAAGTGCGACATTGTGGCGACCGTAAGCCTGGGGCGACTGGATCGAATCAAAAGCAAAGACCGTCATGGAAAACGAACTTACAAAATCGCGGAGCTCACCAATGATCAGTTTTCAGCGATAAAAGCAGCGGTGCGCAGTGCGCTGGGGTTGCGATGAAGTGGGTAAGGAATAAGCGGCGCTTTGCCACCGATTGCAGGCGAGTTGTTTTCAGGCATACTGGCCGAGTTCCCGAAAGGGGCTTGTGAGACTCTGAGGATCCTGGGCAACCAGCCATCGCAGAGCCAGGCAGGAAGCGGCGATGACAAGCCAACCTGTTTGTGAAGAGGGCGCCGAAAGGCGCCCTTTGTCGTTTCTGACGGACCGCGATCCTCAGTTCTGCTTCGACGCCCCTGTCTGCTCAAACGACTGCGCCGCAGGTCCCGGCGCGTTACCCACGCCATTGCTACGCAGCGCGGCCATGATGTCGCGATCGAGCATGCTCACCCAGCGGTTGTAGTTGCGATGGATCTTGCCGTCCTTGTAGCCCAGGTCGCGGCTGTCGCGGTAGGTGATGGCGTAGCTGTTGCGGCTGTAACGGATGTCGATGGCCGCGTAGAACTGGTTGCGCACGGTGATCTGGGCCTGCACGAGTTGTGGGCTGAAACGCTGCACGGTCCACTCGCGTTTTTGCAGGGCCGTGACGATGACCTGCTTCATGGTTTCTTCGCTCACCTGAGTGCCGGCCGGCAGCTCGTGCTGGGTGTTGAGCACGGGTTTGCTGGTGCAACCGGCGGCGGTCAGCAAGGCCAGGGTGATCAGGGTGGCGCGTAGCAAGGAAGACATTCCATTTTCTCCAATCAATTAAAAAATCAGGCCCAGCGACGGAAAATCAGCGAGGTGTTCACGCCGCCAAACGCAAAGTTGTTGTTCATCACGTAGTCGTGGTGCATCTCGCGAAAGCCGCCCTGCAGATAATCCAGCTCGCCACATTGCGGGTCGACCACGTCCAGGTTGAAGGTGTGTACGTACTGGTCGCGGTTCATCATTTCGATGCTGAACCACGACTCCAGCGCGCCGCATGCGCCCAGGGTGTGGCCAAGAAAACTCTTCTGCGAACTGATCGGCATGTGGCGGCCGAACAGGCTGCTGGTGGCCAGGGTTTCGGCAATATCACCTTGATCGGTGGCGGTGCCATGGCCGTTGACGTAGCCAATGGCCGACGGCTCCAGCCCGGCATCTTCCAAAGCCAGCTCCATCGCGCGGCGCATGGTTTTCTGCTCCGGGCGGGTGGTGTGCTGGCCGTCGGCGTTGCTGCCGAAACCCACGAGTTCGGCGTGGATGTGCGCACCGCGCGCCAACGCGTGTTCCAGTTCTTCGAGCACCAGCATGCCGCCGCCTTCACCGATCACCAGGCCATCACGGCCGCTGTCGTAAGGACGTGGGCTGGTCTGCGGCGCGTCGTTTTTCAGGCTGGTGGCGTAGAGCGCATCAAACACCATGGCTTCGGTGGGGCACAGCTCTTCGGCGCCGCCGGCGAGCATCAACGGCAGGCGTCCGAACTTGATCGCTTCATACGCATAGCCGATGCCCTGGCTGCCGCTGGTGCAGGCGCTGGACGTCGGGATCAGCCGCCCGGTAAGGCCAAAAAAGATGCTGATATTCGCTGCCGTGGTGTGCGGCATCATGCGCACGTAGGAGTTGGCATTCAGCCCCTCGGCCACCGAGTTCAGCAGCATGTTGCCGAATGCCTTGATCTCGTCGGTGCTGCCGGTGGACGAGCCACAGGCCACGCCCATGCGCCCGTCCTTGATCGACTCGTCGCCGAGCAACCCGGCGTCCTGCAACGCCTGCTCCGCCGCCCACACTGCCAGGCGCGACACGCGGCCCATGCTGCGCAGTTGCTTGCGCGTCCAGTGGGCCGGCACCACGAAATCGTCAATCGGCCCGGCCAGGCGCGTGTTCAGTTCGGTGAAACGGTCCCACTCGTCCATGCGCCGAATGCCGCTGCGGTTGGCGCGAAAGTTGGCGGCGATCGTGTCCCAATCGCTGCCCAGGGAGGTCATGCCGGCCATGCCGGTGACGACGACGCGTTTCATCAGCACAGGCCTCCGTTCACGGCCAACACCTGGCGCGTGATGTAGCCGGCTTCGGCCGACATCAGAAAGTTCACTGCACCGGCCACTTCTTCCGGGGTGCCCATGCGCTGCGCCGGGATCATTTTCATCAGTTCTTCGACCGGCACGTTTTCGTCCAGCATCGCGGTGTCGATCAAGCCGGGCGCTACACAATTGACGGTGATCTTGCGCTTGCCCAGCTCGATGGCCAGCGCCTTGGCCGCGCCAATCAGACCGGCCTTCGACGCGCTGTAATTGACCTGCCCACGGTTGCCGATCAGCCCCGACACCGAGGTGATGCACACAATGCGGCCGGCGGCGCGACGACGAATCATCGGCATCATCACCGGGTGCAGCACGTTGTAGAAACCGTCGAGATTGGTGCGCATCACCACGTCCCAATCGTCTTCGGACAAGGCCGGGAACGCGCCGTCACGGGTCAGGCCGGCATTGAGCACCACGCCGTAGTAGGCGCCATGTTGCTCTACGTCGGCTTCAAGGATTTGCTTGCAGCTGGCGCGATCGGCCACGTCAAACTGCAGCACCCGCGCCTTGCGGCCCAGGGCTTCAATCTCGACCTGCACCGCGTCTGCTTCCGCGCGGCCGCTGCGGCAATGCAGCACGATGTCATGCCCGGCCTGCGCCAGACGCAGGGCAATGGCGCGGCCGATGCCACGGCTGGAGCCGGTGACCAGTACGGATTCAGTCATGGCGTTTTGTCCTTCGATTCATCTAAATAGGTGGCCGCCTGGGGCGGTCGAAATACGTTCAAGCGCGCGCTGGCCTGGATACCGTCGCCGGTGAGGTGGCATTCGAACACACCCATGCCGTTGTCGTCTTCCAGCGAGCGCAGGCCGTGGATACGCAGTTCGGCGCCTGCCGGAAAGTGCTCCACGTTGCACTCGAACTTACGCGTGCCGAGCAGGAAGCCCAGCTCCACTGCTTCGCCGTTCTGGCGCGCGCGGCACCCGGCATACGCGGCGACGCTCTGCGCCATCAGCTCGATGCCAACCCAGGCCGGCAGGCTGCCGTCCGGGCGGTTGAACAGGCCGCCGGGTTTGACGGTAAGGCGCGTGTGAATCTGCTCTTCATCGAACGACAGCACCTGGTCGATCAGGATCATGTCGCCCGCGTGGGGCAGCAATTGGGCGAGTGGCCAATCAATCATGGGGCCTCTGCGATTATCAGGCTGACGTTGTTACCGCCGAAGGCAAACGAGTTGCTCATCAGGCAGCGTTTTTCCAAGGTGTCGCCGGTCTGCGCCCATTGCAGGGCGGGCAGCGCCGGGTCGGCCTGGCCGTCCCACACATGCGGCGGCACGCAGCCGTGGGTCAGGCTCAGCCAGCAGAACGCCGCTTCCAGCGCGCCGGCTGCACCGAGGGTGTGGCCGCTCATGGGTTTGGTCGACGAACAGGCCACGCCGTGGGGAAACAGGTTGGCCACGGCCAGGCTTTCCATGGCGTCGTTGTGCTGGGTGGCGGTGCCGTGCAGGTTCAAGTAACCGATCTGCTCGGGCACCAGCTTCGCGCTGGCCAAGGCCTTGCGCATCGCCTGCAATGCGCCTTTGCCGGTAGGCTCGGGCGCGGAGATATGGTGCGCGTCGCAACTGGCGCCACTGCCCAGCAGGGCAATCGGTGCCGGTTGTTGGGTCATCACAAACAGCACGGCCGCTTCGCCGATATTGATGCCATTGCGGTTCACTGAAAACGGATTGCAGCGCTCGTTGGAGACTGCTTCCAGCGCGGTAAAACCGTTGAGTGTCAGCTTGCACAGGCTGTCGACACCGCCGCAGATCACCGCGTCGCACACGCCCAGGTCCAGCAGGCGTTGGGCGCTCATCAACGCGCGGGCGCTGGAGGTGCAGGCGGTAGAAATCACATAGGCCGGGCCGCTCAGTTGCAGCCAGTCGGCGAGGAAGTTGGCGGGGGCGCTGAGTTCCTGTTGCTGGTAGTCGTAGTCGCCGGGGAACTGCTTGTCGCGCAGGTAATTGGCGATGCCACGGCTGGCCTCGTCGATGCCCGAGGTGCTGGTGCCCAGCACCACACCGACTCGCGAGGCGCCATAGGTGTGAATGGCCTGGCGGATCTCGCCCTCGATCTGCAACGCCGCTTCCAGCAACAACTGGTTGTTGCGGCTGCTTTGCTGGTTCAGTTCAAGCGGAATAGTCACCAGCTCGCTGCGCACGCCGCCGACCGGCAACACGCGTTCCGGCACCCAGCCACTCTCGGCACGCATGCCCGAGCAGTCGCCGGCAAACAGGCTGCGACTGACCTCGGCCTGGCCGCGTCCCAGGGCGCAAATCACGCCCAGCGCATTCAGATAAGCCGTCATCGAGCGACCCCCAGCGGTGTGATGCGATAGCTCAGCGGTTGGCCCGTCATGTTCACGCTGAACACCTCTGAAGACTGATAGACGATTTGCCAATGGCCCGGCAGCGTGCGCGTGAGGTCCATGGCCTGGGCGCTCGGGTAAAGTGCGCGCACGTCATCCGATGAAGTCAGGGCAAACAGCAAGGCGGCAAACAGCTCGCGCGCCGCCGGGTTGGGCGGCAGCAGACCATCGGCCTGCCACTGGCCATCGAGTAGTTTTTGCCGCGCCTGGGGAATGCCCAGCGGGTCCATCATCGACCAGCGAAGGGCTGCGCCTTCGCGCTGGATCACCAACAGCCAGTCCTGGCTCTGGCCACCCGAAAGGCGCTGCACATGCAATTGCATCGGCAAGGCCAGCGCCGGGGTTTTTGCGGGCAACGGCGGTTGGCTGGCGCAGGCGCTCAGCAGCAACAGGCAACCGATCAGCAGCAGGCGGATCATGGTGCGGCGCTCGCGAAAGGTTTACGCACCACACAGTTGACCAGCGTCTCTTCGCGCTGGCCCACCGGTGGCGGGTTGCGCAGGCCCCAGCGCTCGAGCAGGCCAAAATCACTGGAGCGGCTCCACCACAAGTACGGGTACGAGACGTTCTGCGGGGCGAATTCAAACCCCTGCTCGCGCAGCATCTCCAGGTATTCGTCGGCGCTTTTCTGCACGTGCATCGGGTGGCGGAACAGCCAGCGAATCACCCAGGTATCGATATAGGCTTCGGTGGACTCGGCAAACAGCAGGTAGCCGCCCGGCTTGAGCACGCGGTAGAACTCCTTCAAGGCGCGATGCTGTTCCACCAGATGGTGGAAGGTCTGGTGGCAGAACAGGATATCGACGCTGGCGTCGGGCACCTCAAGGGTGGCGCAGTCACTGCCGATCAGCTCGACGGCCAGGCCCTGGCGCTCGGCTTCGGCCTTGCTCAGCGCCAGGCTATGCGGGTCGGCATCCACCCCGATCAGGCGCTGCGGCGCGAACACCTGCTGCAAATACCGGAACGACTTGCCCTGGCCGCAACCGGCGTCCAGCAGCACCGGCGCGACTGGCAATGGCTCGGTGAACAAGCTGCGCAAGTCGTTGATCGCCACGCGCAACACGTGGTGCTGCCAAGTGTGGCTGCGCAGGAACCAGAAACCGAACCGGGTTTCTTCGACGTAGTTTTTACTCAGGTAGTTTTTTTCCAGCGCTGGACTGCTCATACCGGCTCACTCGCGCAAATCTCCGACAACATCCGCAACCGCCGCTTGGGCTCGCTGACAAACGGGTTGCGCTCATCCCATGCGTAGCCGGCGAGGATCGAGCTGATCATCCGGCGAATGTCCGGCGAGCTGCCCGGATGGAAAATCACATCCTGGAAGGTGCCGGCGTACCAGCCTTCGACGTAGCAGCGGAAGGTGTCGACGCCGCGTTTCAACGGTTCGGCAAACTCGGTTTGCCAGTCCACTGTTTCGCTTTTGAGTTGGCGATGCAGCAAGCCTGCCGCCATGCTCGCCGAGCGCATGGCGATGGTCACGCCGGACGAAAATACCGGGTCGAGGAATTCCGCCGCGTTGCCCAGCAGCGCAAAGCCCGGACCGTGCAGGGTTTTGACGTTGGCCGAGTAGCCGCCGATGGTGCGCGCAGGTGTGTCCCATACGGCGTTTTGCAGCACGCCGGCCAGGCTCGGCGTTTCAGCGATAAAGCCGCGCAGGCACGCGTCGAGGTCGCTGTCGCGGCCGTCGAAATGCGCCTTCGCTGCGACCACGCCCACCGAGCAGCGGCCGTTGCTGAACGGGATGGTCCAGAACCAGATGTCACGCTGGGTCGGGTGGGTGGTCACGAGGATTTTGGTGCGGTCGAAACCGGGGTGTTCGATGCGGTCCTCGACGTGAGTGAACACCGCCTGGCGCACCGGGAAATTCGATGGCGCCTCAAGGTCCAGCAGGCGCGGCAACACACGGCCATAGCCGCTGGCGTCGAGCACAAATTTGGCCTTGAGGTGGTATTCGCTGCCATTCTCGCGGCGCACGTGCAGGTAGCGGCTGTCACCGGAAAAATCCACACCGACGACGCTTTCGCCGTAGCGAATGTCGACGCCTTGCAAGGCGGCCTGGTCGGCCAGCAATTTGTCGAATTCACCGCGCTGCACCTGGAAGGTGGTGGGTTTGCCGTGGCTGAACGTGTCGCCAAAATCAAACGCGCTGTAGCGCTCGCCCCAGGCAAACGCAGCGCCGGTTTTTACCTGGAAACCCGCCGCCTGCACGGCCTCGAGCATGCCGGCTTCTTCGATAAAATCGATGCAGTGCGACAGCAGGCTTTCGCCAATCGAGAAGCGTGGAAAATGCTGGCGCTCGATAATCAATACATCATGCCCGTTGCGCTTTAACAGCGCGGCGGCGATGGCACCGGACGGGCCGGCACCGATCACCACCACCTGGCGACGTTCCATTTCAACTGTGGGCACGAGGGCTCCTTGCCGCTATGGCGATAATCACATTCATAAGGCGTGCTTCTGATGGCCGGCCCAGGGCGCCAGCATAAAGCTGAAGGCCAGGCCCAGGCTGACCGACAGGCCGAAATTGCTCACGGCCGGTGTACTCGACACCGCCAGCAGGCCAAACGACAACCAGGTCGTCAGCGCCGCCAGCAGCGTACCTAAAAGACTCACGGCAGGGCCGCCGATCTGTTCGCGCATCAAGATCGCGTAGTCAACGCTGATCGCCGTGACCAGCAGCAGGCCGAACAGGCTGAACAAGGTCAGTGGCTGGCCCAGCCAACCCAGGCTGGCCAGGCTGCACAGCGCCGCGAGCAGCGGCAGGGCGACGATGCGCAAGGCGCCGCCAAAACCGAACGGCAGGATCAGCAACAGCACGATCAGCACGCACGACATCAATTTCAATTCAGCGGCGCTGATCTGCGTGTCGGCGAATACCCGGTTCAAGTCGCCCAGGCGATCGACCAACTGTACGCCAGGCAGGTCCAGCGCCTGCACCCGCAGCAGCGCCGGGTTGTTCAGGCCTTGCAAGCTGACCATCGCCGCCACGCCGCCGTCCACCGGGCCCAGCCACAGCGTGCGCCAAGGCTCGGCGAGCGGGCCGACCAGCGCCGCGTCGATGTCTTCGGTGGGCAAGGCTTGCAGTTGCGCGATTTCGGCGTGCAGGGCGCTGGCGGGCACGCCCAGGTCCAACAGCGGCTGCCAGTGTTGCGGCAATTGGTTGAGCGCGTCGCGCAGCTGTTGCTGCTCGGCGGGCAGGTTGACCAGCTGGTTGAGCGCCAGGTAGCCCTGCAGCTTGTCCATGTTCACCAGTTGATCCAGGCGCTGGCCCAGGGCTGCCTGACGTTCGAGCAACTGCTGCTGATTGTCGGCGCGCACCAGAAAGAACTGGCTGGTGGGCTGGAACCCGGTGATGCGCGCCACGGCCTGGGCTTCCTGCAGCAATTGCGGCGGAGCGCCGATCCATTGGCGGATATCGTTCTTGCTGTTCAGGTGCCACAGGCCACCGGCGCAAAACAGCAGCACCAGCGCCAGGAGCAGCGGGCTCGGTAAGTGTTTGATCAAGGTGGCCCGCAGCAGCCACAGGCCTTCAGCGATGCGCAGCGGCCATTGCGCCGGGCGCAGGTCCACGCCGTTGAGCAGCGCGGGCAACAGGCACACGGCCGACAGGTAGGCGCCGACCAGACCGGCGGCAGAGAACACCGCGATCTGGGTGAGCGCCGGGAACGGCGTCCAGGCCAGCGCCAGGTAACCGATGCAGCTGGTTGCCAGGCTCAGGCTCAACCCCGGCAGGGTCAGGCGCAACGCCGGCCAACTGCGCCACGGCTGCAGGCTCCAGCTTTTGGACAGGTAATGCAGCGGGTAATCCACCGCCACGCCGATCAGGCTGGAGCCGAGCACCAAGGTCATCACATGCATATGGCCGAACAGCGCCACACAGGCCACCGCGCCAAACAACATGCCCACCAGCACCGGCACAAAGGCCAGCAGCACGCGCCAGCGGCGGAACGCCAGCAACAGCAATAACAGGATGCCCAGCGTGGCGCCGCCGCCCACCCAGGTGATTTCCCGGGTCGCCTGCTGCTGCCCATTGGCCGCATAGAGCAAACCGCTGGCGGCGAGCAATTGCGCGCCTTGCTCGCCGGCCTGCGCGCGGCTGGCCTGAAGCAGATCCGCCACTTGCAGCGGCAGTTTCATGTCGAAGGCATTGCCGGTGGTGCGCGCCCGCAACATCACCCAGCTTTTGCCGTCGGCATCGGCGATCAAGGTGCCGCTGCCGATATCCAGTTGCACCGAGCCGTGTTGCGGCTGGCTGTTCTGGATACGCCCGGTCAGGCCCAGCCAGTCGTCCTGGCTCGGCACCAGGCTGAACCCGGTGAAGGGGTCGAACAGTGCTTGCACGCGCTGTTGGATGAAGGCGTCGGGATGCTCGATCAGTTGTTCGCGGTCCTTGGCCGAGAGCATCGCCAGACGTCCGCGCAGCAATTGCTCGCGCAGGGCCGGCAAGTCGGCTTGCAGGTTCCACTGCACTTTTTCAAACAGCCCGCTGGCCTGCCAGCGCTCGCCCAATTGCTGCGCCACCGCCACGGCTGTTTGCCGATCGGCATGCCCGACCAATACCAGCATTTCGCGGTTCAGCGGCTCTTGCATGCGTTGTTCGGCTTTGAGCTCAAGCGCATCCGGCGTGCTGCCCGGCACCAGCTCCATCAGGTTGGCCGACAGCGGCGCGCCATGGCGCCACTGCCAGCCGGCCAGCGCCAGCACGGCCACCAGCAGAATCAGGAACAGGCGCGGCAGCAGGCGCTCACTGGGCAAAGTCGTGTTGCTCCGCATCGCTTAATGGTTGGGCGGCAGTGCTGTCCTGCATGCGCAGCACGGTGCTGTCGCCTTGGGTTTCCAGCAGTTGGATGGTCTGCACCAACTCGCCGCCGTCGATATTGATCTGGGTGAAGACCTGCTTGAGCAGCAATGAGCGCGGGATCAGCGTCAGCTTCCACTGCTTGGCTTCGCCTTGCAGTTGCAATTCGAAGTCGCGTTGCAGGCCGCTGCTGTCGCCTTGGAGCACGG
Organism: Pseudomonas sp. TREG-RG-20F-10-E-6-01; assembly: GCF_022662455.1. NCBI lineage: Bacteria > Pseudomonadati > Pseudomonadota > Gammaproteobacteria > Pseudomonadales > Pseudomonadaceae > Pseudomonas > Pseudomonas sp. TREG-RG-20F-10-E-6-01. The sequence continues at coordinate 168,425 of NZ_JAKNQP010000005.1, forward strand.
CGAGAAACAGGCGGTTCTGCTCGGCCCCGGCGCTCTTGTTTGGCAGCAGTTGCCAGCCATTGGCGTCACGGCGCGCGATGCCTTGGGCGCTGATGCGGTAGTCTTGCTGCAGTGGGGTTTTCAACAGCCACAACAGGCCATGGTCTTTGGCGAGCACGAAGGTGCCTTTGCTGACCAAGGGTTGGGGCAGGGCGCGCAGGTGTTTTTCCTGGATGAAGTTGCCGTGGATCACGGACGGTTTTGCCAACTGATCGCTGAGCTGTTGCAGGTCGAAGGCATGGGCGCTGAAGCTCAGCAACAACCCAATTAATGTGGGAGCGGCGGTGCGACGATTCGACTTGCCCGCGAAGAACCTGAGGGCGCTGCGCAGTGTCAGGCGGTTCGCGTTATCGTTAACGTCCTTCGCGGGCAAGCCCGCTCCCACAGGGAATCTCATTTCAAGGCTCTCTCTACGGCGTCGGTGAAGACGTTGGGGGAGGCCAGCTGCATTTCGCGGCTGGCGATTTCTACCGCCACTTGCACGGTGCTGGCGTGGGTCAGGCGTTCGCCGCTGGCGAGGTCCGTGATCAGGTAATTGACCTTCAAACGGTTCTCCCACTCCACCAAACTGGCGCGCACATTGATCGTCTGGCCGAACACCGCGCCGCGCACGTAGCGCAGCTGCATGTCGATCACTGGCCATGCGTAGCCGGACTCCAGCATCGCCGTGTAGTTATGGCCGATCTTGTCCAGCAGCGCGCAGCGCGCTACTTCAAGGTACTTCACGTAATGCCCGTGCCACACCACGTGCATGGTGTCGATGTCGAAAAACGGCACGAGGATTTCAGTGTCGCAATGCAACACGCCCTGGCTACGCATGCAGCCTCCAGTGTTGCTCGGCAATACGTTTGAGGCACAGGCGCAGTTCGCCTTCCAGCGCACGGTCTTCGATGACCGGCGGGAAGTCCTTGGCCAGTTCTGCATGCATGGCGGCCAAGGCCGGCGGCAGGGCGCGTGCATCTTCAGCCTGGGCGCGCAGCCACACGCCTTGGTTGGCCGCGAGCAGCGTGGCGGCGGCGACTTGCTCGGTCAGCTCCAGCACGCGGATCGCATCGCGGGCGGCGATGGTGCCCATGCTCACTTTGTCCTGGTTGTGGCACTCGGTGGAGCGCGAGAACACGCTGGCCGGCATGGTGTTTTTCAACGCTTCGGCGGTCCAGGCGCTGGTGCCGATCTGCACGGCCTTGAAGCCGTGGTTGATCATCGCGCGATCGGCCGGCGCGCCGGACAAGTTGCTCGGCAAACCGTGGTTGTAACGCACGTCCACCAGCAGCGCGAGCTGGCGGTCGAGCAGGTCGGCGACGTTGGCCACCAGGGTCTTGAGGCTGTCCATGGCAAAGGCAATGTGCCCGCCGTAGAAGTGCCCGCCGTGCAGCACGCGCTCTTCTTCGGCGTCGATGATCGGGTTGTCGTTGGCGCTGTTCATTTCGATTTCGATAAACGAACGCAGCCAGTTCAAGCTGTCGGCCAGCACGCCAAGCACGTGCGGTGCGCAGCGCAGCGAGTAGCGGTCCTGCAGGCGATGCAGCGGCGCGGTCGGTGCATCAATCGCCAGGTCTTTGCGCAGCCACGCGGCGACTTGCATCTGCCCCGGGTGCGGTTTGGCGGCGAACAGGCGCTCGTCGAAGTGCTCCGGGTTGCCTTGCAGCGCCACCACGTTCAGCGCAGTAATGCGCGTGGCCAGTTGCAGCAGGTAGTCGGCGCGGGCGAAGGCCAGGCAGGCCAGGCCGGTCATGACGGCAGTGCCATTCATCAAGGCCAGGGCTTCTTTGGGGCGCAGCACCAGCGGCTCCCAACCGAGTTCGCGGTGCACGTCAGCCGCCTGGCGACGCTCGCCACGGAACATCACTTCACGCTCGCCGGACAAGGTCGCGGCCACGTAGGACAGCGGCGTCAAATCACCGCTGGCGCCTACCGAGCCTTCTTCCGGAATCAGCGGCAGCACATCGTGTTGCAGAAACGCATGCAGCCGCTCGAGCAACTCCACACGCACCCCGGACACGCCGTGGCACAGCGACTGCAAACGCGCTGCCAGCACGGCGCGGGTGGCTTGTGCGTCGAGCAATTTGCCCAGGCCGCAACCGTGGAAGGTATACAGATGACGCGGCAGCGCCTCGACGTGCTGCAACGGCACCGCCACCACGCACGAGTCGCCGTAGCCGGTGGTCACGCCGTAGATCACGCCTTCCTTGTCCAGCAGCGAGTCGAGGAACTGCGCGCCTTTGGCAATGCGCTGGCGGTACGCGGCGTCGTCCTGCAACTGCGTGGGCGCCTGACGGTTGGCCAAGGCCAGCACGTCTTCAATGCGCAAAGCGCGTTCGCCAAAGGTTACCGGCTCAAGATGCGTCGTCATCGGTCTTCCAGAAAGGGTAAAAGTTGAACCACTGTTGGGGCGCTTCCAGGCAGAACTGGCCCAGGCGTGCGGCGTAGCGCGCGGTCCACAGGGCGATGACCTGCTCGCGGGTGCTGCGCTTCCATTCGATCAATTGCGCGAACGGCTCGATGGTCAGGCGATAACGACCGTCGTGCTTCAGGCACATCAGCAGGTTCACCGGGCATTTGAGCAGCCCGGCCAGCAGCCACGGACCTTGCGGGAACGCCGCGTCAAAGCCGAGGAAATCCACGCGCACCTTGCGCCCGCCGTGCAGCGGCACGCGGTCGCCGGCAATCGCCAGCCACTCGCCGTCGTCCAGGCGCTGGCTGAGCAGCAGCATGGTCGCCGGGTCCAGTTCGCTGACCTGGATCAGGCGCAAATGCGTGGCCCCGGCTTCGCCCAGCAGGCGGTTGAAACGCTCGGCGTGCTTGGTGTGCACCAGCACGTTCATGGTGACTTGCTCACCGATCTCGGCCAGCGCGCGGCACACTTCGAGGTTGCCCAGGTGCGCGCCCACCAGCATCTGCCCGCGCTTGCCGCGCAGTTGCCCGCGCAATTGCGCCGGGTCGTTGATTTCGATCTGTTCGATGCGCAGCTTGCCGTTCCACACGTCGAGTTTGTCGAGCAGCGAGTCGGCAAACGCCATGAACTGGCCGAAGACGCTTTTATGCGTGGGCCGCAGCTCATCGCGCCCGCTCCAGTCGGCCAGGCGTTGCTGGTATTCCCAGGCGCTGTGGCGCGCGGTGCGGCCGAATAGGAAAAAGTACAGCACGATGCTGTACAGCAACGGGCTCAGCAGGCGACGGCCGAGGACCTTGGCGGCGACGGCAGTGAGCTTCATCAGCCAGAAGCTGCCGCGCTCCTCGCGGTCGGCCCAGTGTTTGGTGCGGTCGCTCATGCCTGCCACCGTCGCCACAGAATCATCGGCGCGCGCACCAACATGCCGAAAAACAGCCGCGTGTGCATGGCCGAGATGCGCACGTTGTCGCGAAACAGGCGAAAGTGCGACAGGCCGTCGGCGGGGTAATGCACCTGGGTCGGCAGCCAGCGCATCGGCTGGTTACGCCAGGCCAGGCGCACCAGGATGTCGGAATCGAAATCCATGTGCGTGCCGATGTAGGCCGAGTCCATCAGGGCTAGCGTAGGCGCCAGCGGGTACACGCGAAAGCCGCACATCGAGTCGCGAATCTGCAGCGACAGGGTGTTGATCCACACCCACACGTGGGTCAGGTAGCGCGCGTACAAGCGGCCCTTGGGCACGCTGTCGTCGTATTCGGGGTAGCCGCAGATCACCGCGTCGGGGTGCCTGCGTGAAGTATCGAGAAAGCTCTCGACTTCGCGCAGGTCGTGCTGGCCGTCGGCGTCCACTTGCAGCGCGTGCGTGAAGCCCCGGCGTGCGGCTTCGCGGAAACCGGCCATGACCGCGCCGCCTTTGCCTTGGTTGTTGGGCAAGGTCAGCAGGGTGACGTTGTCGAGTGTCGCCAGTTGCGCCAATACCGCCGCGCACGCCGGGCTGCTGCCGTCGTCGACCAGCAGGCACGGCAGGCCACTGTTCAACAGGCTGTGCACCACGGCCGGTACGGCGGCTTCGTGGTTGTAGACCGGGATGAGCGCGCAGGGGTTATGCATGGCTGGTCCAACCGACGGGTAGCGGGCTTACTGTGGTGAGCGCGCTTGTTGTGGCGAGCGGGCTCATTGTGGCGAGCAGGCTTGCCCTGCGTTGGGCTGCGAAGCGGCCCCAAAACCTGCCAACTCGGTATGCCTGACACACCTCGATTACCTTACTGGGGCTGCTTCGCAGCCCAGCGCAGGGCAAGCCTGCTCGCCACAAAAAGTCTGCTGGCCACAGGAAACCCGCTGGCCACAAAGGGTTATGCACTTGGCGCCTCCAACACTATCCGGCCACTGGAGCAGGCGGCGACGCCATTGCGGTAGGCAAAGTACAGCTTGCCGCGTTCCTGGTCGAAGCGCAGGTGCAGTTCAACCTGGTCGCCGGGGCGCACCAGTTGCTGGAACTTGAGCACTTCCATGCCGGCAAAAGTCGCGGGCAGGTCGAGCAACTGCTGGCCGAGGTTGAAGGCCCATTCCACCTGCACCACGCCCGGCAACACCGGCGTGACGGGGAAGTGGCCGCTGAAGTAGGCAAGGTCCGGCGGGATGCTCAGTTGCACGGTCCATTCGCCGTTGGCTTGCACTTGCTCCAGCACGTCCGGCGCTTTGGGCCGGGGGGCGAGTAACAGCGCTGTGACGTCGGCTTGAGGCAGTTTGCCCTGGGCATTCAACGGCAACTGGCGCAGCAACCGCCAGCGCCGCGGCAGCGCCAGGGCTTCGCAATGTTGGCTCAGGTGCTGGCGCAGGGTTTGAGTGACGGCGCGGCGGCCTTGATTGCGCAGGGCATGCAGGCCATCGGCGCTCAACACCACCAGCGCGCCGAGCGAGGCGCGGTTTTCCTGCACCACGCCCAGGCGGGTTTCGGCGACCCAGGCGTGGGCCATCAGCGCCTGTTCGAGCATCGGCAGGGAGATGCGTTTCTCTTCCAGCTTGACGATACGGTCCAGGCGGCCGAGCAACTCGAAGCGCCCGTCGCAGTGGATGCGGGCGGCATCGGCGGTCTGTTCAATGTGCCCAGCAGGTAGATAAGGTGAGGCAATGCGCAGGGCGCCGTCGGCATCCTGGCTCAGTTCGACCTCGGCAAACGGCTGCCACGGCTGCGCGCCTTGGCGCCAGGCAATGCCGCCGGTTTCCGAGCTGCCGAGGATTTCCGTCGGCCATTGCTGCAAACGGTCGTACAGGCTGCCGGCAGCCTCGATGGGCAGCGCGCCACCGGACGAAAACACCCGCGACACGTGGCTCAGGGCGGGCCAGTCGAGGTTGTCGCCCATGCGTTTGAGCAGCGCGGGGCTGGCGACCCAGGCAAATTGTGGGTGTTCACGGCTGGCGCGCTGCAGGTCTTCGGGGAAGGCCAGTTGTTTGCGTACAAAGGTGCGCCCGGCGCACAGCGGCCACAACACCCGGAACAGCAACCCGTAGATGTGCTGGGTGGCGACGCTGCCGATGATGCAGGCGTCTTTAAGGTCCGCGCCCCACAAGGCTTCCAGCGCTTCCACTTCGTTGGCAAGTTGGCGCAGGGTCTTGTCGATGCGCTTGGGCTCGCCACTGGAGCCGGAGGTGCACAGGCTCAAGTGGCAGGCGTCCAGGTCGAGTGCGGCGGCGCTCAACGGCGGCTGATACAGCGTGTCGAGATCGGCGGCCTCAACCAGCCAGGCGTCCACAGCGTTGTCCCAGCGCTGGCGCGTCTGGGGTTGCAGGTCGGCCGGCAGCAGCACGCTGACCCCGGCCCGCCAGGCGCCCAGCAGGGCAATGGCCAACAGGCCGGCGTCTTCCAGGTGCACGGCCAAACGCCGGATGCCGCGCGCTTGCAAGCCCGCCGCCAGGCTCAGGGAGTGCGCCCACAGTTGGGCATGGTTCATTTCAGGCTCGGTGGTAACCCAGCGCTGTTGCAGCGGCTCAAGCAGCAGGTGCTCAAGTTTCAACCCATTCATACGCGGCCTCGAACCCTTTGTCGTACCAGCCATTCCACGGCAAACAACAACCCCATCAGCCCGTAGGCGATCAGGCCGTTGTACAACGTCCACCAGCTCAGCGGCGCCCACAGGGTGAGGGCGGCGGCGAGCAGGCCATTACACAGAAAAAATACACTCCACACCACGGTGACCTGACGCGTATAGCGGATGGCCTCGGGCGGCAGTTGCGGTTCAGTGATGCGGGCCAGGCGCTCGACCATCGGCGGGCCGTATTTCAGGCTCAAGCCGAACAGCGCCAGCATGAACGCGCTGACCAGGCTGGGGTACCAGCGCAGCAGCTGCGGGTTGTCGAACCAGGCCAGCAGCAGGCAAAACACGATCACCGCCATCGCCATCCAGCGGCTGCCCGGGCGGCGTGCGCCGGTCAGCGCGCGCAGCAACCACAGGCTGCCCAGCAGCAGGCCGAATTGCCACGGCGCAAAGTGCTCGGTGCCGTAATACACCGCAAAAGGGTACAACAGCCCCGCCAACAACAGGCCAAGGCCGATCAGCCGGCTCATGCGGCAGGTGCGACCAGACGGTACACCGCCTCAACCACATCGTTCACGGTGCGCACGGCCTTGAATTCTTCGGCCGCGATCTTCTTGCCAGTCTGGCGCTTGATGTGATCGATCAAGTCCACGGCGTCGATGCTGTCGATTTCCAGGTCCTGGTACAGGTTGGCGTCGAGGGTGACGCGCGAAGGCTCCAGTTCAAACAGTTCCACCAAGGCGTCGCGCAGGGTGTTGAAAATATCGTCACGAGTTTGCATGGTCCGGTCTCAAGCTGCCTGTCTGGCCGTGACGAACGCCGCAAGGCTGGCCACGTTGGTGAAGTGATTGCGCGTGTCTTTGGCGTCGGCATCGATCTTGATGCCGTACTTTTTCTGGATCGCCAGGCCCAATTCCAGGGCGTCTACCGAATCCAGGCCCAGGCCTTCGCCGAACAGGGTCTGCTCGCTGCCGATGTCGTCGACGCTGATGTCTTCCAGGCCCAGGGCCTCGATGATCAGCATCTTTATGTCGTGCTCAAGGCGGTGTTGGTCGCTCATCTTCGGCGAGCTCCTTAATGAAATAGTGGTGCAGGTAATCGTTGAGCTTGCGTGAAGCCTGGGGCGCGGGCCCGAGTGCGGCAAAGGTGTGTGGTTCTATATCGGCACCCACGCGCAAACTGAAGTGAAATCGACGTTTGGGAATGCGGTACCAGGGTTCTGCCTTGGTCAACGTCGTAGGGCTGACCTTGATCACCACGGGGGTGATGATTGTCGCACCGCGCAGCGCGATGGCGGCGCCACCGCGATGAAAGGCGGGCGCCGCGCCGGGTGTGGTGCGGGTGCCCTCGGGAAAAATGATCAGGGTCTGGCCCTGGCGTAACGCCTCGGCGGCGGCGTCGAGCATGTCGGCGCTGCCGTCATTGCTGATATAGCCTGCATCGCGCACCGGCCCGCGGGTGAACGGGTTCTGAAACAGGCTCTGCTTGACCACGCAGTTGGTCTGGCGCATCAGGCCGATCAGGAATACCACGTCGATCAGCGATGGGTGGTTGGCGATGATCATCTGGCCCGGGCGACCGAGCTTTTCCGCGCCTTCGACGCTGTAGGTCAACACGCCGGCGCGCTGCATCAGGCGGACGAAGAACCAGAACAGTTTGCTGATGGTGTGGCGGGCGCGGCGCTGGTGTTTTTCAGCGCTGCCTGGCAGGCAACTGAGCAGCGGAAACACCAGCAAACGCAGGCACAACCCGCCGACGCCGAAGAAGAAAAAGCTCGCGGCGGTGGCAAACAGGCGCCAGTAATAGGCGTCCCGGGGTTTTTCGGTCAGGGCTTGCGTTGCCAGTTCCATACACGGTTCTTCCAGGCATGTTGGCAGGCAACCTGTTCGGTGAGCAGGGTGCGTAGCAGGTTCAGGGCGTGGGGCCACTGGGTTTGAGTGAGTTGGACAGCGCCGCTGTTTAGTTCCAGTCGCCACTCGTCGCCCGGTGTCAGCAGCAGGCCGAGGGCGTAAGGGAAGGGCACGTCATGAATCCAGCTGGCGTAGGCTTCGGGGGGCTGTTCCTCGGTGATCACCAGCAACACCGCCGGGGCACCTTCGTTGAGCAGCGCGGCGGCTTCGAGCATGCCGTGCTCCAGGCCGTCGCCTGCGGCGGCGAGCGCGGTCATTTCGCTGGTTTCATTGCGCAGGATCGACCACAGGCCGATCACCGCGTTATGCACCGATAGGCTGAACTGGGTCGGCGACAGTGGCTGGCCGTCGGCCAGATCACTGAGGATGTCGAGGGTGCGCGGGGTTTCGCCGTGCCGGGAAATAAACACCAGCGGCAGGTCTTGCAGGCCTTCGGCCAACGGCCAGCCGACACTGAACGCCATGCGTGCCAGGCGGCTCAGGCGTCGGCGCTGCATGGCCGGCAAAAAGGACACGTCAGGCCAAGCATCGCTGGCAGGCAGCGCCACTGGGGCCTGGCACCAGGCGTGCCAGTCGTGCGCACTCTCCAGGCCGGGAGCCCAGGCGCGCCATTGGGCGATGTTGAAAGTGATCACTGAGAAGTTATCCCGCCCCTGCGGGCTTCCATGTGCGGCCGTTGGCCCCGAATACCGGGACAGGGAACGCAGGCCGAATGGCGCGCATTATCCCGGTGCTGCGGGCTTCTAGCAAACTTTGGTAAAGAATTGTTCACGGCTGATTACAATTTACTGGGAAAGATTTACAGATTGTCCTTTACGTGAGGACTGACGGGGTCGTCGGAGTATTCCTTTTAGTTTGTCGGCGCCGGATTACGGGTATCGCGCATCCGGCCGTGCAATGCGCCAGTGCATGGATGAACGAGGTAGCTAACAGGCGCTTTTGCCCTCTACACTCGGACATTCATTGATACACGGAGGTTTTTCCATGCGGCGTGTGGTGTTCAATCAGAAAGGCGGCGTTGGCAAGTCCAGCATTGCCTGCAACCTGGCGGCGGTCAGCGCCAGTGAAGGCTATCGAACCCTGTTGGTGGACCTCGATGCGCAAGCCAACTCGACTCAGTACCTCACCGGGCTGACCGGCGACGATATCCCGATGGGCATCGCCGAGTTCTTCAAGCAAACCCTGTCATCCGGGCCGTTTTCCAAGAAAAACCGCGTGGATATCTACGAAACGCCGTTCGACAACCTGCACGTCATTACCGCGACGGCCGAGCTTGCCGACCTGCAGCCCAAGCTTGAGGCCAAGCACAAGATCAACAAGCTGCGAAAGCTGCTCGATGAACTGAGCGAGGACTACGACCGGATTTACCTGGACACGCCGCCCGCGCTGAATTTTTATGCGGTTTCGGCGCTGATTGCTGCTGATCGTGTATTGATTCCGTTCGATTGCGACAGTTTTTCACGCCAGGCGCTGTATGGCCTGCTGGCGGAAATCGAAGAATTGAAGGAAGACCACAACGAAGGCCTGGAAGTGGAAGGCATCGTGGTCAACCAGTTCCAGGCCCGCGCGAGCCTGCCGCAGCAGATGCTCGATGAGCTGATTGCCGAAGGCCTGCCGGTGCTGCCGGTGTACCTGGCCAGCTCCGTGCGCATGCGCGAGTCGCACCAGGAGAGCAAGCCGCTGATCCACCTGGACCCACGGCACAAGCTGACGCAGCAGTTTGTGGAGTTGCATAACTTGCTGGAAAGCGCGTGATCCTTGCCGGCACCGCCTGACCCTGTGGGAGCTGGCTTGCCTGCGATAGCATCACCTCGGTTTAACTGGCAAACCGAGTTGCCTGCATCGCAGGCAAGCCCGCTCCCACATTTGTTTTTGCATTCCTGCAGGGGATTTGGATTTGTCCCGCAGAGGCTGTAGGACACGTCTGGCAAGCGGGGTAGCGCCTTGTCTCGCTGCCTACAGATAAGCCAGAATCCGCCGGCTTGTGCGTCTGGATGGGCGTCTCTAAGGTTCTTCGGTCGTTGAATGTTCAGCGATCGGGTTTAGTAGCCCGTGGTGAGACGTACAGCAACTCTTCGGTCAGGGTCTTCCTGAGCGTGATGGTGGCTGTACGGAGGGCGCTTTCGAGCGCGCCGGTTGCGTCTCCCCGGTCTACTAACCTGCGTACAGCTGCCACCCTCCGTTTAGTAGCGGCTGGTTGCGGCTCCCGCTCGGAGACGTTCCATGGTTAACCTTTATACCGTTGCACCCAACCTCCCCACCGAAACCCTCGTGCTCAACAGCTACGAAACCTTCTCTTCCGTACGCACGCTGTTACTCAAGCTGTCCAACGACCTAAGCGGCGAACACCGCGACGTCGCCCTGGCCATCCATCAATTAAGCGAGCTGGGCGTACAACTCGTAGGCCAGATGATGGACCGCGAAACCCCCGTAGCACGGGCTTAAAACGCGGTCAGTGTGGGAGCTGGCTTGCCTGCGATGCAGACAACCCGGTCTGTCAGGCAAACCGAGGGGATGCCATCGCAGGCAAGCCAGCTCCCACATTTGACCGAGTTGATGTTGGGTGTGGGTTATACGCCCTGGCTACGCAACCAGCTCATCAACTGCGGCAATGGGAATGCCCCACTCTGGCGCGCCACTTCGCGGCCGTTTTTGAACAGAATCAAGCTGGGAATCGAGCGAATCCCCAACTGCGCTGACAGCTGCTGATTGGCCTCGCTGTCGAGCTTGGCCAACCGGCACTTGCCCTCCAACTGCCCAGCCGCCTGCTCAAACACCGGCGCAAACGACTTGCACGGCCCGCACCATTCCGCCCACACATCCACCAGCAGCGGCAGATCGCCCTTGATCTGGCTGGCGTAGTCGCCCTGTTTCAACTCAAAGGGCTTGTTCAACAACACCGCCTGTTTACAGCGCCCACATTTAGGCGCATCACCCAGGCGCTCGCCGGGGATGCGGTTAAGGCCGTTGCAATGGGGGCAGGGAATGACGAGAGGTTCGGACATTGAGGGCTCCTGGAGATGGCCAATAGTTTCTATTTGGAGCCAGCGCCGATATTTATCAAGGCAAATACATAACTGTGGCGAGCGGGCTTGCCCCGCGTTGGGCTGCGGAGCAGCCCCAGTAAAGTAACCGAGTTGTATCAGGCAGATCTTCATTGCAGATTTTGGGGCTGCTTCGCAGCCCAACGCGGGGCAAGCCCGCTCGCCACCGTAAACGTATCGTTTTTGCGAACTTACGATGAGCAACTAATCTCCAAATGCTTGCCCCAATCCGGCGGCCGCTGGGCGTATTGTTCCATCCCGGCCTGCTCTTCAAAGGGTTTGCTCAGCACTTCATGCAATCGACGTACTTCGCTGTAGTCGCCTGACTCGGCGGCGGCGATGGCGTTTTGTGCAAGGTAGTTGCGCAGGATGTACAGCGGGTTTACCGCGTGCATGCGCTCGCGGCGCTGTGCTTCGCTGTAGTCCCCGTCTCGCGCAACGCGGGCTTTGTACTGTTCGGCCCAGGCATCAAACCCTGCGAGGTCGACGAAGTCATCGCGCAGCCGCGCCACAGATTGCGCTGCGGGCTCATCGCCCAAGCGGCGGAAGAACAGCGTGTAATCGACGCCGCTGTTCTGCATCAGCTTGAGCAACTGCTCCACCAGCTTCTGGTCATCGTCTTCGGCGGTGGTCAGCCCAAGCCGGCGGCGCATCAGGTCCAGGTAATGGGCCTGGTACAGCGGCAGGTAAAGGCCAAGCGCCTCTTTCAAGGCGTCAACGCTGATAAACGGCGTGAGCGCCTGGGCCAGCGCGCTGAGGTTCCACTGCCCAATGGGCACCTGATTGCTGAAGGAATAGCGCCCTTCGTGATCGGAGTGGTTGCAGATGAAATGCGCGTCAAAGTCATCGAGGAACGCAAACGGCCCGAAGTCGAAGGTGATGCCCAGGATCGACATGTTGTCGGTGTTCATCACGCCGTGGCAGAAGCCATAGGCCTGCCATTTGGCGATCATTTCGGCATTGCGCTCGACAATTTCGCGGAACATCGCCAGGTACGGCTCGGGCTGCTCGCGGCACTCGGGGTAGTGCAGGTTCAACACGTGTTCGGCCAGTTCAGCCTGCTGCTCGGGCTTTTTGGTGTAGTAAAAATATTCGAAATGCCCGAAGCGGATATGGCTGTGCGCAAGGCGCAGCACCATGGCGCCGCGTTCCTGTTTCTCGCGCCAGACGGGCGTGATGGAGCCGATCACGCACAGGGCGCGGCTGCTGGGAATGCCCAGCGCATGCAAGGCTTCGGAAGCGAGAAACTCGCGGATCGAAGAGCGCAGCACCGCGCGGCCGTCGCCCATGCGCGAATAAGGCGTCATCCCGGCGCCTTTGAGGTGCAAGTCCCAGTGTTCGCCGGCCTCGTTGTACACCTCGCCCAGCAACAGCCCACGGCCGTCGCCCAGTTGCGGGGTGTAGCCGCCAAACTGGTGGCCGGAATAGACCATCGCCCGCGGCTCCGCTTCGGCCCACAACTTGTGCCCGCTGAACAGCTCGGCAAACACCGGCGTGTCGGCCACCGCCGGGTCGAGGTCGAGCAGAGCCATGGCGGCATTGCTCGCCACCACAAGGCGCGGCTCATCGAGGGGTTCAGGCAGTACGTGAGTTGAGAACGCGTCGCCCAGGCGTGCGAAGCGGTTGTCGAAGGTCAGTTCGTCGAGGGCTTTCACCGGCCATCTCCAGCAGAATGTCCGAGCATTCTGCTGGGGATAGGCGCGTTAGTCGAGTTTGCTCGGCGGTGGTTCTTGCACGCCGCCGTCGTTGGCGGGTTTGGCTGGGGTGTCGACTTCCACCAGTTTGTATTCCTGGCCGTGGAGGTTCTTGAGGTAAACCTCCATCTGGCGGAACGAGATGTTGATGTGGTGGTTCTTGAACTCGCGGTTGATAAAGCGGTTCACCTCGTCGATCACCGGGTTGCGGTCACCGAGGTCGCGCACGTGCATGCGCAGTTCGTGGTCGAGGGTGCTTTCGCCGAAGTTGAGGAAGTACACGTGGGGTTCCGGCTCTTTCAACACACGCGGGTTTTCTCGCGCCGCCTTGAGTAAGAGTTCCTTCACCAGGTCCAGGTCGGAGCCGTAGTCCACGCCCAGTTTCAGGGTCACGCGGGTGATGGTGTCGGTCAGCGACCAGTTGATCAGTTGCCCGGTAATAAACGTCTTGTTCGGGACAATAATGTCTTTGCGGTCAAAGTCGGTGATGGTCGTCGCACGGATGCGGATTTTGCTGACCGTGCCCGACAGGTTGCCGATGGTGATGGTGTCGCCGATACGCACCGGGCGTTCGAACAGGATCATGATGCCGGAGATAAAGTTGGCGAAGATCTCCTGCATCCCGAAGCCCAACCCCACCGACAGCGCTGCCACCAGCCATTGCAACTTGTCCCAGCTCACGCCGAGCGTGGACAGGGTGGAGACAAAGCCGACGCCGGCAATCACATACGACAGCAAGGTGGTTGTGGCGTAGGCGCTGCCTTGAGCCAGGTCCAGCTTGGACAGCACCAGCACTTCCAGCAAACCCGGCAAGTTGCGCGCCAGGGCGAAGGTGATGCCGATGATGATCGACGCACCCAGCAGGTCGCCGAAGCTGATCGGCACCATGCTGATGTTGGCGCCGGTGCCGCTGGTGTATTCGTACAGGGTGATGTTGTCCAGGTAGGAGAACACGGTGATCAGGTCTTTCCACACCCAGTACAGCGCCGCGATAAAGCCGCCGAGCAGGGCCAGGCGGATCAGGCGCATGGACTGTTCGTTGACCTGTTCGATGTCCAGGGTCGGTTCTTCGATCACCGCTTCGCCATCCCCGGCTTCCTTGGCTGCCTGGCGTTTGGCCAGTGCACGCGCGTAGGCCAGGCGCCGTGCGGCGACGCCCAGGCCGCGCACGAAGGTGGCTTCGATCACCAGCCAGAACATCAGCAGGTACAGGGTATTGATCAAGCGGTCGCTGAGTTTGAGCGCGGTGTAGTAATAGCCAAAGCACACCGCCAGAAACAGGGCGACGGGCAGGGCGGTGAACACCAGGCCCACGGCTTTGCGAAACAGTGAGGCTTTCTCGTGGGTCGGGCTGTTCAGCAGCAGGCGGCCCAGCAACCAGGCCATCAACGCGTAGCACGTCAGCACCACACCGATGCCCAGCACGTCGTCGGCCAACGCCTCGGGTTGGTGCTCGGCGATGGCCACTACGGCCACCAATGCCAGCACTACCAGGCCGAGTTTGCGCACCCAGCCTTGCAGGAATTCAACCTGGGGTTTCTCCCAGCGAAAGTGCAGTTCCGCCACGCCGCCCGGCGCCAGGATGCGGTAGGCGGTGTAGAACACCAGCCACGCTTGGGCGATCTGCAGCAGTGCATCGCCCAGGTTGGCGTTTTGCCCGCGGGCGTCGATCTGCAGCGCGTAGCCGCACAGCGCCAGGCCCAGGGACACCGGCATCGCCAACAGAATGTTGATCAGGATGGCCTGCGGCGTGTGCCACTGGCTGTCGCGCTTGAAGTGGCCGATGTCCAGGTGAACCTTGTTCAGCCGTTGGTACAGCGCTTTACGCCGCCACAACAATGCACCGATCAACAGCAGCAGTGGCAGGAACAACAGCGGGCGCTGGGTCAGGCCGTCGTACAGTTCGCTGACGCTGGAGGCCCACGGCAGAGTGGTGATCTGTTTGTTCAGGTGCGCCGGTACGGTTTCCAGCCACTCGGTGTCCAGCGGCTTATTGCTGGGGATCCAGAACATTTGCTCATCCAGCGTCGCGCGCAGGGTGGTGGCGGTGCTGAGCAGTTGTTTCTGGTTCAGTTGCAGGGTGATCGATTCGTTCAGCAGTGCGCTCAGCTCACGGCTCAGGCGCTCGAGCAAGTCGCTGCGGGTGATCGCCAATTCCAGCAAGGTGCGGCGCAGTTGCGGCGTCACGTCTTCCGGTGGCTGGTTGGCCAGCAAGTTATCCACATAGGCACTGGGTGAGTTGATCTGCTCACGTTGCTGGTTGATCTCGAACTGGTACAGGCGAATGTTGGCGATATCGTCCGCCAGGTCGCGGTCGACCGTGAGACGGGGCAGCGCCTGTTTCTGCTTGTAGAGGATCTTGGAGAGCAGCAGGCTGCCCTTGAGCACGTTGATTTGCTCGTCCAGGGCCGAGTCGCTTTGCGTCACTGCGTCCAGTTGCTGCTTGGTCTTGAGGTTGGCCTGGGTCAGCTCGTTAAGGCGGTCGGTACTCTTGAGCAGGTAGTCGGACAGTTTGAGGTTGGCCGCGCTTTCCGAGGCCAGCAGGCTGCTGCCCCCGGCTTTCTGCGCTTCGATGGACTGTTGGGTCACGGTCTGCTGGGACTGGGCCAGGCGTTTCTGGTTGATCAGCGTTTGCAGGTCCTGGATTTCCTGCTCCAGGCGGCTGGTTTTCTCGGTTGCCAGGTCGCGCTGGCTATTGCCCAGGTCTTGCAGTTGGCTGTTGCCGGCCAGTTCCTGGCGGCGCAGTGGAATCAGGGCATTGAGGGCGGCCAGTTCGGCATTCAGTTGGTTGCGCTGGTCGCCGGTGAGGGTCTTGCCGTTGTCTTTGCCCGCCTTGAGGATCGAATTGATCTGCTGGATGCGCGTCTGGCTGTTGCTGATTTCGGTCTGGGCGCGTTCGGGGCGGGTCTGGGCGGCGACGGACATGCTGTTGGCGTCGGCCACGGTTTTTTGCAGATCGCCTTGCTGAGTGGTGCGTTGCACCAGCAATTGCTCAAGCTGCGGCACCGGCAGGGTGGCGTAGCGCTGCGCCACCGGGATGATTTTAGTGGCCTTGAGCCGCACCAGTTCGCGCTGGTTTTCAGTGGTCTGGCGCGGAGCATCTTCGAGCTGGCGCTTGAGGTCGACAAGGCGCTGCTCGTAATCCTGCTTGTTGCCCAGGTAGGTCAGGGTCTGTTGCAGGATGGTTTGCAACGCCTTCATGTCGGCGTCGGGCAGCTTGCGGTCGGGCAGTTTGTCCAGGGTTTGCTGGATGGACTCGGCGCTGGGCGGGTCGGCGGCGTAAACGCTGCCGACACAGAGGGTCAGACCCAGCAGGGCAGTGGCTAAAAAGGTGCGCAGAGTTGTCATGGATACCGGTCGAGCAAGGTAAAGAAGGTGGGGGCGTGGCGCCATAGCCCCGCAGTTTAGAGGAAGAGTCCAGGGCCTGGACGACTTCCTTCGGGGAATTTGACGCCGACTTTTCCGATTCTGTTCCCGTCCATGACCGCGACGGTCCACAGCGTGTTGTTCCATTCCACTTGGTCGCCCACCACTGGCGCGCCGCCGACCTTCTGGGTGATGAAGCGACTCAGCGGCATATCCGGGTCGATACCCTCGAGCTTGAGGCCGTACAGCGCCGACACCGCGCCCAGCTGGGCGTCGCCTTCGAGCACAAAGTCGCCGAAGAAGCGCAGGTCGAGACCGCGTTGCGGCGCCTGGCTGAACAGTTTGCCCAGGGCCGGCAGGTTGTGTTCGTGGCCGATCACACAGAGCAAATCGTCGACTTCAAGCACCGTACTGCCCGACGGATGGAGCAGTTGCTGGCCACGGAACAGCGCGGCGATCCGCGTGCCTTCGGGCATTTTCAGTTCGCGCAGGGCCGCGCCGATACACCATTTTTCTGCGCCCAGGCGGTAGACGAACAGCTCCCACTCGCTGGTAACGTGCACTTCCAGGGCAGCGCGGGAGATCGGCGCAGGGTCGGGCGGTACGGTCACTTTCAGCAGCTTGGCCACCCACGGCAGGCTCGTGCCCTGCACCAGCAGCGAGACCAGCACGATAAAGAACGCCAGGTTGAAATACAGCTGCGCGTGCGGCAGGCCGGCCATCAGCGGGAACACCGCCAGAATGATCGGCACCGCGCCGCGCAGGCCGACCCAGGCGATAAAGGCTTTTTCGCGCCCGTGGAACGCCTTGAACGGCAGCAGGCCGACCATCACCGACAGCGGCCGCGCAAACAGGATCATCCACAGCGCCAGGCCCAGGGCGGGCAGGGCGATGGGCAGCAAGTCATGCGGCGTGACCAGCAGGCCCAGTACCAGGAACATGCCGATTTGTGCCAGCCAGGCCATGCCGTCGAGCATATGCAAAATGCCATGGCGGCTACGCACCGGGCGGTTGCCGATTACCAGGCCGCACAGGTACACGGCGAGAAAGCCGCTGCCGTGCAGGGCGTTGGTCAGGGCGAACACCACCAGGCCACCGGCGATCACCAGGATCGGGTACAGGCCGGTGGCCAGGTTGATGCGGTTGACCATCTGCAACATCAGCCAGCCGCCGCCCAAACCGACGATGCCGCCGATGCCGAACTCGCGGATCAGGTGGGTCAGCAGGCTCCAATGCAGGCCGGTCTGGCCGGTGGCGAGCATGTCGATCAGGGTCACGGTGAGAAACACCGCCATCGGGTCGTTGCTGCCGGATTCGATTTCCAGGCTGGCGGTCACCCGTTCGTTCAGGCCTTTGCCGCCCAATAGCGAGAACACCGCGGCGGCATCGGTTGAGCCGACAATCGCGCCGATCAGCAAGCCTTGAATGATATTGAGGTTGAATAGCCAGGCCGCGGCCATGCCGGTGAGGCCGGTGGTGATCAACACCCCGACCGTGGCCAGTGACAACGCCGGCCAGAGTGCCACGCGAAAACTCGCCACCCGTGTGCGCAAGCCGCCGTCGAGCAGGATCACTGCCAAGGCAAGGTTGCCCACCAGGTAGGCGGTCGGGTAATTGTCGAAGATGATGCCGCCGCCATCGACGCCGGCGATCATGCCCACGGCCAGGATGATCACCAGAATCGGGATCCCCAGGCGGGACGAAAGAGAACTCACCAGAATGCTCGCACCCACCAGCAACGCGCCGATCAAGAACAGGCTGTTGATGGTCGTCGCATTCAAAGGCAGTACTCCAGAACTGGGAAGACAGGGCGCAAACTGACCATGCAGTCTGCGTGCCAGCGATTCTAACCTGTTGAATTGCTGTGCTGTCAAAAAGCTTTTGCGGGTTGGCTCAGATCTGATGTGGGAGCGGGCTTGCTCGCGAATACGGTGTATCAGCTACACATCAAGTGACTGACACTCCGCCTTCGCGAGCAAGCCCGCTCCCACATTTTTTACCCAGGTGTGTCACTTACAGGCGAAAGCGCCCCACCATCCCATTCAAATCCACTGCCAGGCGCGACAACTCGCTGCTCGCTGCACTGGTTTGGCTGGCGCCGGTGGCCGATTGCACCGACAGATCACGAATGTTCACCAGGTTGCGGTCCACTTCCCGCGCCACCTGTGCCTGTTCTTCTGCCGCGCTGGCGATCACCAGGTTGCGCTCGTTGATCTCGACAATCGCGGTATTGATGGTGTCCAGCGACAGGCCCGCGCCTTTGGCGATGTTCAATGTCGATTCCGCGCGTTCGGTGCTGTTACGCATCGAATCCACCGCGTGTTCGGTGCCGGCCTGAATGCTGCCAATCATCCGCTCGATCTCGCTGGTCGACTGCTGGGTGCGATGGGCCAGGGCGCGCACTTCATCAGCCACCACGGCAAACCCGCGCCCGGCTTCACCGGCACGTGCGGCTTCAATTGCGGCGTTCAGCGCCAGCAGGTTGGTCTGGTCGGCCAGGCCGCGAATCACGTCCAGCACCTTGCCGATGTCACGCGATTCATTGGCCAGGTCGCCAATCAGCGTGGCGGTGGCCTGCACATCACCGCTCATGCGCTCGATGGCGCTGACGGTTTCCTGCACCAGATCACGGCCGTCACCCGCTGACGTGGTGGCGTTGCGCGAGGCTTCTGAAGTGCTGACCGCATTGCGCGCGACTTCTTCCACGGCGCTGGTCATCTCGTTCACCGCTGTGGCGGCTTGTTCGATTTCGTTGTTTTGCTGGGTCAGGCCGCGAGCGCTTTCGTCGGTAACGGCGTTCAGCTCTTCGGCGGCGGAGGCCAGCTGCGTGGCGGAACCGGCAATGCGTTGCAGCGTGTCGCGCAATTTTTCCTGCATCTTGGCCATCGCCGCCAGCAGGCGTCCGGCCTCGTCGTTGCCGTCGACCTTGATCGGGCGGGTCAGGTTGCCTTCGGCCACTTCTTCCGCTGCTTCCAATGCCTGGGAAATGGGCAGGGTGATGCTGCGGGTCAGCAGCCAGGCGAACAACAGGGTCAGCAGGGTAGCGATCACCAACAGGCTCACCACCATATTGAAGGCCATGTTGTATTGGTCCTCGGCGTCCTTATTGGTGGTCAGGGCCATTTTGTTGTTGAGCTCCAGCAGGCGCGTGAGCACGGCATTGACCTGCTCGGAGTTGCTGAGCAATTCGGTGTTGAGCAATTTGCGCAGATCGTCGACTTGATTGGCCTGGGAGAGGCTCTTCATGCGCTCTTCAATCTGATGGTATTGACCGAGCAAGCGCACGTACTCGTCGTAGGCCGAACGCTCTTCAGCACCCTCGATGAGTTTTTCGTAGACAGCCTGGGCGGTGCGGATCTGCTGATTACGCAGCTCAAAAGCTTCCAGGGTTTTTTGCTGGATCTCCGGCTCGCGGTTGGTCAACAGGCGGTACGACAATACCCGCAGGCGCAGGGTCAGTTGGGTGAACTCGTCGAGGGCGCGAATGCTCGGCACGCTGGCCAGGGTGATGTCTTCCGTGGCAGCACGGATCTTGCTCATTTGGTTCAGGGCGAACACACCGAGAAACAACATCAACGCGCCAATCAACGCAAAGCCGAGGAAGGCCCTCGGAGCGATATTCATATTACGAAGCGACATGCGGGAATCCTGGGGGAGAGCGCGATCCGTGCGGCCATGAGACGGTCAGTCCCCCTCTATCGGACGTAGGACTAAAGTCTAAAGGGGGCTGTGCGTTTTTGTCGCATCTGACGAGGGGTTGGGCGGATTCAGGAACCAGATCGGGTAAATGCAGTCACTAAGGCTCGAAAGTGCGGCCCGGCCCTTAAATATCGGGCTGCGCGCCTGGGATAACCCTGGCATCCGAGGTGAATTTTCTTTATCGTCACCGCCCTTTGAAAAAGCCCGAGAAATCAAAATGTTAGAAGCATCCCTCAGCCAACTGGAACAACTGGTCAGCGACCTGGTACAGCAGAATCAGGACCTACTGGGCAGCAACGAATCCCTCAAGGCCGAACTGGCCCGCGCCAAGGATGAAAACGACAGCCTGCAACTGAACCTGATGGAACAGGAAGAAAAGCACGGCGCTACCGCCGCACGCATCCAGGCCCTGGTTGAGCGTGTGAGCGCAGGTCCTGTCGGCGCATGAATGAAGGCATAAAGGTCGTTTCGATTCTCGGAGAGGATTACTCGATCAAGGCGCCGGACGGGGAAGATCAAACCCTGATGCACGCCGTGACCATGCTCAAGGCCTCCCTGGCCACCACTAAGAAAAAGTACCCGACCCTGATCGGTGACAAATTATTGGTACTGGCTGCGCTGAACCTGTGCGCCGAGCAGATCGAAATGCAAAAGCACCACCAGCAGGAACTCGACCGTTACCAAGAGCAAGTCAGCGCCACGGTTGAAGTGATTTCCAAGGCGATCGGAACGCCTTAGAACCACGCATCCTGCATCCCCAGGCACGTGTCATCGCGTGCCTCCAGAATCGCCAGTTCATGATGGCAGCTCGGCACTTCCCAGGTCAGGAAGTACCGAGCAGCCTGGAGCTTGCCTTTATAGAAGGCAGCATCCGCCGCATTGCCTTTGGCCAGGCCTTCCTCGGCGCGAATCGCCTGCTCCAGCCAGCGCCAGCCAATCACCGTGTGCCCGAACACCTTCAAATACAGTGCCGAATTTGCCAGGCTGCTGTTGACCTTGCCTTGGGCGAGATCGGTCAGCAGGCCAATTGTCACGCTTTGCAGGCGGCTGACCAATTGCTCCAGCGGTTCGCGCAGGGCCGTCAGTGAGGCGTATTGCTGTGCTCGAGCGCCTGTCTCGGCGATCAGGCGGATCAGTTGCTTGAGGCCCGCGCCGCCATTCTGCGCGAGCTTGCGCCCGAGCAAATCCAGGGACTGGATGCCGTGGGTGCCTTCGTGGATCGGGTTCAGGCGGTTGTCGCGGTAGTACTGCTCCACCGGGTATTCGCGGGTGTAGCCGTGGCCGCCGAGAATCTGGATCGCCAGCTCGTTGGCCTTGAGGCAGAACTCCGACGGCCAGGATTTGACGATGGGCGTGAGCAGGTCGAGCAGTTCGTGGGCTTGCTTGCGCTCGCTTTCGGTTTCCAGCGTGGTGGTGTCATCGAACAACCGCGCGGCATACAGGCCGAGGTCGAAGGCGCCTTCGACGTAGGCTTTTTGTGTCAGCAGCATGCGCTTGATATCGGCGTGCTGGATGATCGAAACCGGCGCGGTGCCTGGGTCTTTGCTGTCGGGCAGGCGACCTTGTGGGCGTTCGCGGGCGTATTCCAGCGAGTAGAGGTAGCCGGCGTAACCGAGCATGACTGCGCCCATGCCCACGCCGATGCGCGCCTCGTTCATCATCTGGAACATGCAGCTCAGACCCTGATGCGGCTTGCCGACCAGATAGCCGACGCAATTGCCGTTATCGCCGAAGTTAAGCGCCGTTGACGTGGTGCCGCGCCAGCCCATCTTGTGGAACAACCCGGCCAGCAGCACATCGTTGCGCGCGCCCAGGCTGCCATCCTCGTTGACCAGGAACTTGGGCACGATAAACAGCGAAATACCCTTCACCCCGGCCGGCGCATCCGGCAGCTTGGCCAGCACCATGTGCACGATGTTTTCCGACAGCGAATGGTCGCCGCCGGAGATGAAGATCTTGTTGCCCTTGAGGCGATAACTGCCGTCAGCCGCTGGCTCTGCGCGGGTGCGAATATCCGACAGGGATGAACCGGCATGCGGCTCGGTCAGTGCCATGGTGCCGAAAAAGCGGCCCTCGATCATTGGCTGCAGGAAGCGCTGCTTCTGCGCCTCGGTGCCGAAGCTTTCGATCAGGTTGGCGGCGCCCATGGTCAGGAACGGGTAGGAGGTCGAGGCCGCGTTGGCCGACTGAAAGTGCGCAAAGCAGGCTTGCGACAGCAGGGTCGGCAACTGCATGCCGCCGGCGTCGAAGCTGCGCGCGGCGTTCAGAAAACCGGCTTCGAGGAACGCGTCCACGGCGGGTTTGACGTCCGGGATCAGGATCGCCTTGCCGTCTTCGTAGCGCGGTTCGTTTTCGTCGTTTTTGCGGTTGTGCGGCGCGAAGTACTTTTCGGCAATGCTGCGCGCGGTGCTGATGGCGGCATCGAACGTTTCGCGGTTGTGCTCGGCAAACCGCTCGCGCTGGGTCAGGCCCTCGGCATCGAGGACTTCGTACAGCTCGAAAGCCAGATTGCGGGAACTGAGCAGCGTCTCGGACATGGCGGCTTACCTTTTAAGGGAATGGCCGGAGTCTAAGTGCGCAAATAGAGGCTGGATAGCAAGATTGATTTGCGTGATGCAGAGGCAGAACGCGAGAAGGGCGTTGCGAACGCGGTCAATGTGGGAGCTGGCTTGCCTGCGATGAGGCAGTGCCAGCCGACATCTTTGTCACTGACCCGCCGCTATCGCAGGCAAGCCAGCTCCCACATTTCTCCGCGTTTTGTCAGTTAGCCGATAGTCATCAGGCTGGCGTTACCGCCTGCCGCAGCGGTGTTAACACTCAACGCCCGCTCAATCACCAGACGCTCCAGCGCAATCGCCGTCTCGCCCTGTGACAAACCATGCACCCCGACAATCGCCCCACCACGCTGCGCCACTTGCTGGCACACCGCACGCAATTGGTCGGAATCACCGTGGTGCAGGACCGCGTCGAATACCACCTCATCCTTGGTCCAGTCAGCCACGCGCTTGATCTTCGCCTGAACTTCCCTCGGCAGACGTGGGAACAATGCTTTAGTCAGGTCAGTTTCCGGCCATACCGCCGAACCGCCGACGGCCAATACCGCCGCCAGTTGCGTCAGCAGATCACCTTCCACGTCCGCCAGACACAGCACGTGCTCGCGGGGCAGGATCGCGTAGCTGTTGCGCTCGCCGGTCGGGCCGGCCAGCTGGCGGGTAATACCGCTTTGCGACTGCGCGGCGAACTGGTTGCACAGGGCGCTCAGTTCGCTGAACTTGTGGCTGTCGGCCCAGGTTTTCAGGGCGGTCAGCGGTTGGCTCATGGCATCGCGCAGACGCACGTCCGGCGCGGCCAGCTTGTCGCCACGCACGAAGGATTGTTCGATCGCATCGGTAGGACGTGTCGACAGCAGACGGTACAGGTACAGCGGCCCACCGGCTTTCGGGCCAGTGCCCGACAGGCCTTCGCCGCCGAAGGGCTGCACGCCAACCACCGCGCCCACGATGTTGCGGTTCACATAGACGTTACCGGCGTGAACATTGTCGATCACCTTGGCGATGGTCTCGTCGATGCGGGTGTGCACGCCCAGCGTCAGGCCGTAGCCGGAGGCATTGATCTGCGCGATGAGCTGGTCGATCTCTTTGCGCTTGTAACGCACCACGTGCAGCACCGGGCCGAAGATCTCGCGTTGCAGTTCGTCGAAGCTTTCCAGTTCGATCAGGGTGGGCATCACGAAGGTGCCGCGCTTGATCTCTTCGCCGTCGGCAATCGCCACCTGGTACACATTGCGGCCTTTGTCGCGCATGGCCTGGATGTGTTTCTCGATGCCGGCCTTGGCTTCGGCGTCGATCACCGGGCCGATGTCTACCGACAGGCGCTCCGGGTTGCCCAGGCGGCATTCAGCCATGGCGCCCTTGAGCATTTCGATCACACGGTCTGCCGAGTCTTCCTGCAGGCACAGAACGCGCAGGGCCGAGCAGCGCTGGCCGGCGCTGTCGAAGGCCGAGGACACAACGTCGATGACCACTTGCTCGGTCAGCGCCGAAGAGTCGACGATCATTGCGTTCTGGCCACCGGTTTCCGCGATCAGCGGAATCGGGCGGCCCTGGGCATCCAGGCGGCCCGCAACGCTGCGTTGCAGCAGGCGCGCCACTTCGGTGGAGCCGGTGAACATCACGCCTTTGACGCGATCATCCCCCACCAGGCGGGCACCGACGCTTTCGCCCTGGCCCGGCAGCAGTTGCAGCACGCCTTGCGGAATGCCGGCTTCGAGCAAAATGCGCACAGCTTGTGCCGCCACCAGCGGGGTTTGCTCGGCAGGCTTGGCCAATACCGGGTTACCGGCAGCCAGTGCGGCAGCCACTTGGCCGCTGAAGATCGCCAGCGGGAAGTTCCACGGGCTGATGCACACCACTGGGCCCAATGGGCGGTGGGCGTCGTTGGTGAAATCGTTACGGGCCTGTACCGCGTAGTAGCGCAGGAAATCCACGGCTTCGCGCACTTCGGCGATGGCGTTGGCGAAAGTCTTGCCGGCCTCGCGGGCCAGCAGGCCCATCAACGGCTGGATCTCACCTTCCATCAAGTCGGCGGCACGCTCCAGGATCGCGGCGCGCTCCGCGGGCGGGGTGGCCTGCCAGATCGGGCCGGCATTGATCGCGCATTGAATGGCGTTGTCGACGTCTTCGACGGTGGCTTCCTGTACATGGCCCACCACGTCACGCAGGTCGGAGGGGTTCAGCACAGGTGCGGCCGGCTCATTGCTGGAGGCGCAGCCCAGCATCGGCGCGGCTTTCCAGTCGTTATGCGCGGTAGCCAGCAAGGCGCAGGACAACGACGCCAGGCGGTGTTCGTTCGCCAGGTCGATACCGGCCGAGTTGGCGCGGTCGCTGCCATACAGGTCACGCGGCAGTGGAATACGCGGGTGCGGCAGGCCGAAGCCGCCTTCCAGCGTGGCCATCTGCTCGATGCTGGCCACTGGGTCGGCCACCAGCTCCTGAATCGAAATAGTGTGGTCGGCAATACGGTTGACGAACGAGGTGTTGGCGCCGTTTTCCAGCAGGCGACGCACCAGGTAGGCCAGCAGTGTTTCGTGGGTACCGACCGGGGCGTACACGCGGCACGGACGGTTCAGCTTGCCCTCGGAAACTTTGCCTACAACTTGCTCGTACAGCGGTTCACCCATGCCGTGCAGGCATTGGAACTCGTACTGGCCGGGGTAATAGTTCTGACCGGCGATGTGGTATATGGCCGACAGGGTGTGGGCGTTGTGCGTGGCGAACTGCGGGTAGATGGCTTCCGGCACCGACAGCAGTTTGCGTGCGCAGGCAATGTAGGAAACGTCGGTGTACACCTTGCGGGTGTACACCGGGTAGCCTTCCAGGCCTTCAACTTGGGCGCGCTTGATCTCGCTGTCCCAGTACGCGCCTTTTACCAGGCGGATCATCAGGCGATGGCGGCTGCGGCGTGCCAGGTCGATGACGTAGTCGATCACATACGGGCAGCGTTTCTGGTAGGCCTGGATCACGAAACCGATGCCGTTCCAGCCGGTCAGTTGCGGCTCGAAGCACAGGCGTTCGAGCAGGTCGAGCGACAGCTCCAGGCGGTCGGCTTCTTCGGCGTCGATGTTCAGGCCAATGTCGTAGTGCTTGGCCAGCAAGGTCAGCGACAGCAGGCGCGGGTACAGCTCGTCCATCACACGCTCGTACTGCGCACGGCTGTAACGCGGGTGCAGTGCCGAGAGCTTGATGGAAATGCCCGGGCCTTCATAAATCCCACGGCCGTGAGAGGCTTTGCCGATGGAGTGAATGGCTTGTTCGTACGAGGCCAGGTACTTCTGGGCGTCGTGTTCGGTCAGCGCGGCTTCGCCGAGCATGTCGTAGGAATAGCGGAAGCCCTTGGCTTCGAACTTGCTCGCATTGGCCAGGGCTTCGGCGATGGTTTCGCCGGTGACGAACTGCTCGCCCATCAGGCGCATGGCCATGTCGACGCCCTTGCGAATCATCGGCTCGCCGCTCTTGCCGATAATGCGGCTCAGGGACGAGGTCAAACCCGCTTCGTTATGCGTGGCGACCAGTTTGCCGGTCAGCAGCAGGCCCCAAGTGGCGGCGTTGACGAACAGCGACGGGCTGTTGCCCAGGTGCGGCTGCCAGTTGCCAGTGCTGATTTTGTCGCGGATCAGTGCGTCGCGCGTGCCCTTGTCCGGGATGCGCAGCAGCGCTTCGGCCAGGCACATCAGGGCCACGCCTTCCTGGGACGACAGGGAAAATTCTTGCAGCAGGCCTTGAACAATACCGGCACGGCCGCCGGCGCTCTTCTGATTGCGCAACTTCTCGGCAATCGAGGCGGCCAGCTTGTTGGTGGCTTCGGCCATCTGCTGCGGCAGGCGGGCCTGCTCGATCAGCATTGGCACTACTTCCGGTTCCGGGCGGCGGTAGGCGGCGGTGATCGAGGCGCGCAGTACCGATTGCGGCAGGATGCTTTCAGCGAACTCCAGGAAGCACTGGTGGGCGTGGTCAGGCTGAACCTCGCCAGCGTCCTCCGCGTCCTTGCTGCCCAAGCCATTGAGCTCGTTCAGGGTTGCACCACCCTCCAGTTTCTCCAGGTAATTGAAAATCGCCTGCTTGATCAGCCAGTGCGGCGTGCGATCAATGGAGGTCGCGGCGGCCTTGAGGCGTTCGCGGGTCGGGTCGTCGAGTTTGACCCCAAGGGTGGTCGTTGCCATCTTTTTATCCTCATGGGTGCCACTACTGCGTGGCATCTGCTGGCGGCAAGATTAGCTTTGCCCATGCAGAGGTGCAACCGGGTGCAACCCAAATTGTTCAGGAAATTTTTGATCGTGATCGGGAAAAAATCCGGCCTTCAGAAAAATCTGCTTTCCATTGGTGCGTTTACTTCTGAGGTCGGCTGTTCTTGCTCCGAAAAGGAGCAAAAAACCGTGGTTTTGGGCTAAACATGCCTAGGTGCAACTTATTCTCAAGAAACTGGTTGCACCTTATTTGCTTTGTTGAATAGCATTCGCGCCCAAGGTGCAACCGCCTGCAAGGTTCGGTTCATCGGCTGGCGGCTTTCCTGGGGAAACGCCAGTCATAAATGCACGGCACGCAGTCTCGTCTATCCGGTTATCAACGGGTGGCCGTCTGACACAGACCGTCGCTACATAAAAACAAAGCCAGGGCGTCACTCTTATGAGCGTAAGTAATCCTACCCTGATCACATTTGTGATCTACATCGCAGCAATGGTGTTGATCGGCTTCATGGCCTATCGCTCCACCAACAACCTCTCTGACTACATCCTCGGCGGTCGCAGCCTCGGCAGCGTGGTCACCGCGTTGTCCGCCGGTGCTTCCGATATGAGCGGCTGGTTGTTGATGGGCCTGCCGGGCGCCATCTACATGTCCGGTCTGTCGGAAAGCTGGATCGCCATCGGCCTGATCGTCGGCGCGTACCTGAATTGGTTGTTCGTGGCCGGCCGCCTGCGGGTGCAGACCGAACACAACGGCGACGCCCTGACGCTGCCGGATTACTTCTCCAGCCGTTTCGAAGACAAAAGCGGTTTGCTGCGAATCATCTCTGCGGTGGTGATTCTGGTGTTCTTCACCATTTATTGCGCTTCCGGCATCGTGGCCGGCGCCCGTCTGTTTGAAAGCACCTTCGGCATGTCCTACGAGACCGCGCTGTGGGCCGGTGCTGCCGCGACAATTGCCTACACCTTCGTCGGTGGTTTCCTGGCAGTCAGTTGGACAGATACCGTACAAGCCACGCTGATGATCTTCGCGCTGATCCTGACGCCGATCATTGTGTTGCTGGCCACCGGTGGCATCGACACCACGTTCCTGGCGATCGAAGCCAAGAACCCCGACAACTTCAACATGCTGAAAAACACCACCTTCATCGGCATCATTTCGCTGATGGGCTGGGGCCTGGGTTACTTCGGCCAGCCGCACATCCTCGCGCGTTTCATGGCGGCGGATTCGGTGAAGTCGATTGCCAAGGCGCGTCGCATCTCCATGACCTGGATGATCCTGTGCCTGGGCGGCACCGTGGCGGTGGGCTTCTTCGGTATCGCTTACTTCTCGGCGCACCCGGAAGTGGCCGGCCCGGTCAACGAGAACCACGAACGTGTGTTCATCGAACTGGCCAAGCTGCTGTTCAACCCGTGGATCGCCGGCGTGCTGTTGTCGGCCATTCTGGCTGCGGTCATGAGTACCCTGAGCTGCCAGTTGCTGGTGTGCTCGAGCGCGCTGACCGAAGACTTCTACAAAACTTTCCTGCGCAAAAACGCCTCCCAGGTTGAGCTGGTGTGGGTCGGCCGCGCGATGGTGCTGCTGGTTGCCCTGATCGCGATTGCCATGGCAGCCAACCCGAACAACCGCGTGCTGGGCTTGGTGAGCTACGCCTGGGCCGGTTTTGGCGCCGCGTTCGGGCCTGTGGTGCTGATCTCGGTGATCTGGAAACAGATGACCCGCAACGGCGCACTGGCCGGCATCCTGGTCGGCGCGGTCACTGTGATTGTGTGGAAGCACTTCGAGCTGCTGGGCCTGTACGAAATCATCCCGGGCTTTATCTTCGCCAGCCTGGCGATCTACGTCGTCAGCAAGCTGGGCGCACCGACTGCCGGTATGGTCGAGCGTTTTGACGCGGCGGAAAAAGACTACAACCTCAACAAGTAATTCGTCGGGTGTTAAGCGCCCGTTGAATTGGAAAAAAGGCCCGCGTCCTACGGATTGCGGGCCTTTTTTTGCGTGTGATTTGGGTTGGTCCGAAGAACTTTCTGATGCGCGCGCGTAGGGATTTACTGATTTGTCTGGGGCGTGCTCAGCAGGGCGCACCCGTAGTGCAGAATCGGCCGCCTACCCTTCGCAGAGAAACACCGGATGTTCGCTCCTGCCAATCAAAGTGCGTTTAACCTGACCCTGGATGGGGTTGCCAGCGACCTCAAGGTCTACAGCTTCCAGGGTGAGGAGGCGCTGAGTCAGCCTTACTGTATCGACCTTGAACTGGTCAGCGAACAGCCCGATCTCGATTTGGAAAGCCTGCTGCATCGCCAGGCCTATCTGGGGTTCGATGAGCTGGGGCATGGGGTGCATGGCCTGGTCTATCGAGTCGGGCAGGGCGAGTCGGGGCGGCGCCTGACGCGTTATCAGATCCGTCTTGTGCCGCATCTTAAGTACCTGGCGCACAGCAGTCATCAGCGTATTTTTCAGCACAAGAGTGTGCCGCAGATTGTGGCGCTGGTGTTGGTCGGGCAAGGCATCCTGAGCGACCGCTTTGAGTTTCGCCTGAGCGGTACTTATCCACTGCGCGAGTATTGCGTGCAGTTCGGCGAGACTGATCTGGCGTTCATTCAACGTCTGTGCGCCGAGGTGGGCATCCACTACCACTTCCAGCATTCGCCCGATGGGCACCTGCTGGTATTCGGTGATGACCAGACGGTGTTCGCCCAGGCCGAACACCCCACTCCCTACAGCCCCGGTTCCGGGATGGTGGCGGCAACACCGGCGATCAAGCGCTTTGCGATGCAACTGGAAACCCGCACAACAGGGGTAAACCTGCGCGATTATGATTTTCGTAAGCCGCGCCTGACGCTGGAAAGTGCCGTGGCTGGCGAGCAGCTTCCGCGCCTTGAAATGCAGCAGTATCCCGGCCACTTTTCCGATCGCCCCCATGGCAAATACCTTGCGCAGCGAGGCTTGGAGCGCCTGCGCACAGACTCGAGAGCCGCCCAGGGTGAAGGCGATGATCCCGCCTTGGGCAGTGGCCGGTTCCTCAGGCTTGGCGGGCACCCGCGAGAAAGCTGGAATGATTTGTGGCTGGTCACCCAGGTTTCCCATCAGGGCAAACAACCTCAGGTGCTGGAAGAGGCTGTTACTGAGGTGGCAGGGGGAGATTTTCGTCAGGGCTACCACAACACGTTTATCGCCGTGCCATGGGATGTGATTTTCCGCCCGCCCTTGCCTGAATTGCCGCGCCCGAGCATCGGCGGTTATCAACACGCGGTGGTTACCGGGCCTGCCGACAGTGAAATCCATTGCGACGAATACGGTCGGGTCAAGGTGCAACTGGCCTGGGACCGTGACGGGGAACACAACGAGCACTCCAGCTGCTGGCTGCGTGTCGCCAGTGGCTGGGCGCATGATCGTTACGGCTCGGTGCTGATACCCAGGGTCGGTATGGAAGTGCTGGTGGGGTTCGCCAATGGTGACCTGGACATGCCGCTGGTGATGGGCTGCCTGCCCAACGCTGCGAACCCTCTGCCCCTTGACCTGCCGGCAGACAAGACCCGCAGCATCTTTCGCAGCCAGAGCAGCCCGGGGGGTGGCGGTTACAACGAGCTGCGCATCGAAGACCGCAAAGGCGCCGAGGAAATCTACCTGCGTGCCCAGCGCGATTGGACTCAGCATGTGCTGCATGACCAGCAAGTGCAGGTGGATAACCAGCGCCGGGTGAAAGTGGGCGGCGAGTCGCACCATGAACTGCAAGGCGAAGAGCAGCGCATTACCCATGGCAACCGCCTGACTGAACTCAAGCAGGACGATCATTTGGTGGTCGGTGGCTCGCAGCAGATGCGTGCAGGTCGCACCATCCAGATCGGAGCGGGGCAGAGCATCGTCATCGACGCCGGTGCGAGCGTGACAATCCAGGCCGGAGGGCAGTCGATCACGCTGTCGGCGGGTGGGATTTTCAGCAGCGTGCCGATCCAGCTTGGCGGCGCGCCGGCTGCCGCGACTGCGCCGTTAATGCCGGGGATAAAGGAAAAGCTGCTGGCGGTTGTTCCCGCCCCATTAAGCCGCGTGCAAGTGGCCAGCCTGAAACGTAGCGCACCTTTTTGCGAAGAGTGCGAGCGCTGCAAGAACGGCCAGTGTGACCTCCCGCAGCATGGGAATAAAGGTCCGGGACCCTCTGCCGGGAAAGCTGCTGGCGTCGAGCCGGGGTTTCATATCGTGCAGCGCGCAATGTCTCGGGATGCCTTGGAAAAGTCGCTGTCCGAATCGCCCAGTGCGATCGTGCTGGAGCGGTTTCGCAGCCTCAATCCACAACTCACGCAGTACGCCAGGCCGGGGCAAATGCTCGTCCTCAGCGACCCGCTTAATAGCCAATGCACGCGTGAAGAGGCATTGCTGATGGAGGCGGCGAAAGAAGTGAACGATGCACTGACGCCGATGAGCGATGACGAGGCGGCGTTTATGGTTGAGCACCAGCAAGAGGTTGGTGCTTTTTTTGGCGCAGAGTTCGATGGCGTTGGGGGTGGGATCCAGCATGGTGGAAAATCATTTAACGCGGACCAAGTCCGTCCTCGTAGATCTTGAAAAGTTGCACGTCAAAACCTTTCAGGCTCAGGGCAATTTGCAAGGTGCAGAATTTTTCTCTAAACGTCAGAAGCTGTTAACTCAACTGGATAACAGCCTCGGGCCTCTAGTTACGCAAAGGTGTTGGCATTGCCGATCACCCAAAGCTCAAAAAAGCATTGGGGATTTCCAGTCGTAGTTTGGTTCATCATTGGAGCAAAGCGGGTGTGTCAGGGGGGATTCCTGGGTACGCGACGCATATTCAAGGTGTGGCGCGGGCGAGCCAGTATATGAAGGTCGGCGGGTTTATCGGTATTGGGCTAGGGGGGCAGCGTCCGCATTGAAGGTGAAGGAAACGTGTCGAGTTGGAAGTAAAGATAATTGTCAAAGAGTGAAATATACAGAAGGAGGGAATTTTGTCGGGAACGCCGCGGTTGGCTGGTTAGGTGGTGCTTCCGCAGCAGCGGGTGCAGGAACAGTGTGTGTTGCTATAGGTGCAGGTACTGCGGGTTTAGGAGGCATTTTATGTATTTTGGTTGTTGTAGGTGCGGGCACTGCTGCCGGTGGCGCCGTTGGTGCGCTTGCTGGAGAGAGGATCGGAGATTTTATTTATGAGGTGGGGAAGTAATGAAGGGTGAATTTTACGCATTTTATATGTGGTGCTGGATAGGCGTATTTGTGTTCATTTTTTTTACATTTTTGGTTCAGGTTTATTTTTCTTACTCTAAAGTTAATGAAATATTGGAATGCCTAGGTGAGTCAAATATTGTATTGGGTCGTCAATTTGTTCTTGGGGACGGGATTTTCAGTAGGTCGTTTTTTGTACTGTCGATTGCGGGGATGCTTGTGTTTCCTGAAACGCATATAAAAGACGGCGGGTTTACTCGTGAGGAGTTTGAAGGCGTTCCTTATCGGCTTAGATTTCAACTAAAAGCACTGGTGTATGTTTTGTTTTTTTTGGTTGGGGTTTGCATCGCTTTATTGTGTATTGGTGAGTATATGGGTTGGCTTAATAAACATTCTTAGACGCTCGGTTATTCGCCGATTGTTTTGCCATATTTTGTCGTGAAGGAGCATTATTTATGCTAATGCAGTCCATACCCCGCACATGGCTATTCCACTCCTCGATTCAACCAGCCGAAAAACTCTTCGTCATTTTTAGCAGCGCCAGCGCCGCCAGGCCTTTGGACGCTTGGCGAACCCTTTCAGCCGGTCTACCGCCCCATCCAATCTGGGCAGGTACGGTTTACAGCGAATGGACTGAGGTCATGCCTTACGTCGCCATCATCGAGCCCGAAAGCCCATTCCTCGACTGGATAGCAACCACCGAATCTACGGATTGGGGCTGGCTGGCGGTATCCAGTATATGAAGGTCGGCGGGTTTGTCGGTATT
The DNA here is from genome assembly GCF_022662455.1 of Pseudomonas sp. TREG-RG-20F-10-E-6-01. Lineage (NCBI taxonomy): Bacteria > Pseudomonadati > Pseudomonadota > Gammaproteobacteria > Pseudomonadales > Pseudomonadaceae > Pseudomonas > Pseudomonas sp. TREG-RG-20F-10-E-6-01. The sequence continues at coordinate 200,780 of NZ_JAKNQP010000005.1, forward strand.
GGGCTAGGGGGATCAGCGCCCGCATTGAAGGTGAAGGAAACGTGTCGAGTTGGAAGCAGGGATGAGTGTCAGCAGGTCAAGTTCACCGAAAGTGGGGCATTCGTTGGAATGGTAACTGGTGGGGTGGTTGGTGCTATGGGAAGTGGGGCCATATGTGTCGGTATTGGCGTTGCTACCGTCGGGGTGGGTGGAGCGGTTTGCGCTGTTGTAGTCGCGGGGTTGGGATCTGCTGTAGGGGGTAACGCATTTTCTAAAGTGGGTGAAACTATTGGGGAAGTTGTTTATAAGGTTGTCCGATGATAAGTGACTCGGAAATCATTTTTTTGATGTCCTCCTTAGGCTTGTTTTTGTCCGGTATTTTTATTATTGGTGTTTGGTTTTATATGGTTTTTTTTAGAATGTCAGAAATTGTCAGATGTTTGGGGCGGTCATTAGTTGTTCAAAATAGGAGGTCCCTTTTGAACGCTGGGCTGGTCGGTAAGTTTTATATTCTAAGTGGTGTCTCGGGTGTGTTGGTTTTTCCTCAAAAATCAATTGAAAGAGGTGAGCTTGACCCAGATGACTATAGGCGGTTTCCGAAGCCCTTAAAGTTTTGGATTGTATCCTCTGCGACAGCAGCAATTGTGCTCACATTAGGTGGTGTGGTGATGGCCTTGGCAATTAATTTTCTAGGGTGGCCTACCTAGAGTACTTAAGATTTTATCGCGTAGCGATAAAATTTACTGAGTCAATTGAATAACTGTCTCGGACCTCTGGTGCGTAAAGGCGTTGGCAAGTGTAAGTGCATTATCTAGCAATAGGGGCGAAAAGTTAGGCGAAAATATCTATGAGGTTGTACATTGATTCATGGGGGGGTGTGACATGTTTAGCTTTGTTGCCTCAACTTAGTCCTTTGAAGATGCAAGGATTATTACTGGAGCTTAATGGTTGCGTGTTTTTTATTTATTTTGATTGTTCCTGTGTGGGCTTTGTATCTTTCTTATTTTAAGGTGGAAAAGATACGGAAGAACTTAAGGCGTAGTTGGTATGTTATAAGGTCGGATGGAAGTATCGGTTGGGATCCTATAAGTAGATCGTAGGCGATAAGGGCTGTGATCGGTGCTTTCGCCTTTCCCGCACACTCTATAAAACACGGACGTCTTAGTGCTGAGGACTACGCTGGGTTTCCGAAGATGCTCAAATTTATTTTGAAAAGTCTAGGTGTCTGTTCAGTGGCCTCCGGCCTTGGTATTTTTATTTTGCTTGTAATAGGAGAGCTTGTGGGATGGGAGGATGTTGATTGGTTCTAGATTAGGCGAGAGCTTTTCAAAATGTAATTGTTGACGCTTTGTTTGTGACAGCAAATGTTATGAAAAACGAATCATTGCTTGCGTTCTCCTTTGAATGGAATGTACCTAATGCCGAATCAGTTGTTACCAGAAACTTGGTTAACCCATTGTCCCCTTCAGACGACTGAGAATGCCTTCGTCATTCTCAGTAACGCCAGCGACGCAAAGCCGGTAGATGTCTGGCGAAAAATGGCAGCTGGTATGCCGCCCCAGCCCATCTGGGCAAGCACGGCCTATGCTGAGTGGACTGAGGTCATGCCTTACGTCGCCATCATCGAGCCCGAAAGCCCATTCCTCGACTGGATAGCAACCACCGAATCTACGGACTGGGGTTGGCTGGCCGTATCGTCCAGCCCACTGGAAACAGTGGTCGCGCACCTGCAAAGCTTGACCAAGGTGCTGTTGCCCGAGAGGCAGGAAGTGTTTTTGCGCTTCTGGGATGGCGGTCAATTTCTGCCGATTGTGCAAAACATCGGCGATGAGGCGGGGAAGGTGTTGCCGGTATTTCAGCGTTACCTGATCAACGGCCAACCGCTAACGGTTGCGACTGGCCCGGTCACTGCCGCCAAAACCAGCCCATGGTGGCAAGTGCCTGCCTCGTTGTTGGAGCATCTGGCAGAGCAATCACCCCACGTGCTGATCGACAACTTGCTGCAATGGCTCGAAGAGCAGCGCCCCGACCTGCATACCGCTTTCAAGCCTGCGATCTTGCGCCACAAGGTCGCCTGCTTTGCGCGCGGGGCGGATGTCAGCCAGGGGGCGCTGGCCGACTATCTGGCCACAGAGTTGAGTTGACGCAGCGTCTGCTGAAAATAGTCATCGGTGCGAGGGGTTGTTGTGGCGAGCAGGCTTGCCCTGCGTCGGGCTGCGTAGCGGCCCCAAAACCTGCCAATGAGTTCTGGTAAAAAAAGAACGCGGTGACCGTTTCAGGGCTGCTGCGCAGCCCAACGCGGGGTGAGCCCGCTCGCCACACTCTGCCCCTTTGCTCCTGTAGAAGGTAAACTTCGCCCCCTGCGCAGGAGCAACCATGAATTATCGTCACGCCTTTCACGCCGGCAACCACGCCGATGTCTTCAAACACTTGACCTTGACCCGCCTCATCGCCCTGATGTCGCGCAAGGAGCAGCCGTTCGCCTACCTCGACACCCACGCCGGGATCGGGCTATACGACCTGCAAGGTGATCAGGCCAACCGCACCGGTGAATACCTGGAAGGCATCGCCCGCTTGTGGGGCGAGAGCGACCTGCCGCCGCTGACCGCCGACTACATGCGCGTGTTGCATGAGATGAACCCGGATGGCCAGTTGCGCTACTACCCGGGCTCGCCAGAACTGGCGCGCCGCCTCACGCGGCCTCAGGACCGTGTGCTGCTGAATGAAAAACACCCGGAAGACGGCGTGCTGCTCAAGGACAACATGAAGGGCGATCGCCGCGTCAAAGTGCACTTGGGCGAAGGCTGGCATGTGCCGCGTGCCTTGCTGCCGGTGCCGGAAAAGCGCGCGTTGATGCTGATCGATCCGCCGTTTGAAAAGCTCGACGAAATGCAGCGCTGCGCGGCGTCCCTCAAGGAAGCGGTCAGCCGCATGCGCCAGACCGTTGCGGCGATCTGGTACCCGGTGAAAGACCAGCGCATGTTGCGCCGCTTCTACCAGGACCTGGCCGGCACCGGTGCGCCGAAGTTGCTGCGGGTGGAGTTGCTGGTGCATCCCCTGGACACGCCCAACACCCTGACCGGCTCGGGCCTGGCGATTGCCAACCCGCCGTGGGGGTTGGAGGAGGAGTTGCGTGAGCTGCTGCCGTGGTTGTCCAAGAAACTTGGCCAGACCCAGGGTGGGTGGCAGATGGATTGGCTTATCGCTGAGTAATCAGATCTCAAGCCAAGCACAAGACTAAATGTGGGAGCGGGCTTGCTCGCGAAAGCGGAGTGTCAGTTAACAGATATGTCGACTGATATACCGCATTCGCGAGCAAGCCCGCTCCCACATTTTTTGATCTGCGTTGTGCTTAGATCGGGCAGGTCACGCCCGTGCCGCCGATCCCGCAGTAGCCCTGCGGGTTCTTCGCCAGGTATTGCTGGTGATACGCCTCGGCGAAGTACACCGTCGGTGCTTCTTCGATTTCTGTGGTGATGGTGCCCAGGCCGGCCTTGGTCAGCTCGCCCTGATACGCCTCGGCGCTGGCCTTGGCCGCTTCCAGGTGCTCAGGCTTCACGGCGTAGATCACCGAACGGTATTGGCTGCCGATGTCGTTGCCCTGGCGCATGCCTTGGGTCGGATTGTGCAGCTCCCAGAACATTTTCAGCAGCTCTTCGTAGCTGATCTTGTCCTGGTCGAACACCACCAGTACCACTTCGCTATGGCCGGTCAGGCCCGAGCAGACTTCTTCGTAAGTGGGGTTCGGCGTGTAGCCGCCGGCGTAGCCGACCACGGTGCTGACCACACCGTCGCGCTGCCAGAACCGGCGTTCGGCACCCCAGAAACAACCGAGGCCGAAGATCGCGAACTCGACGTTGTCGACAAAGGGGCCGAGCAGCGGGTTGCCGTTGACGAAATGCGTCTCTGGCAGTGCCATCGGGGTTTCACGGCCAGGCAAAGCTTGTTCTTGAGTGGGCAACACGTTTTTGTTCACCAGAATTTCCGAGCGCAAGACCATGAGCAGTCCTCTCGTCAGGTTGAGTTAGCGGTAAAGATTCAGACAGCCAGTGTGCCCGAGTGTTACAGCGCTGTCAGGCGATTGGCCCGCGCGGGTAGCGTTTAAGCTTCTCGAGCAGCTCTGCACCGGGGATCGGCCGGTCGAACAAATAGCCCTGGCCCACATCACAACGATGCCGGCGCAGGAAGGCCAGTTGCTCGGAGGTTTCGATGCCCTCGGCCACCACTTTGAGCTTGAGGTTGTGGGCCATGGCGATCACTGCTGAGGTAATTTCCATGTCGTCCTGGTTGTCCGGGATTTCGTGGATAAAGCTGCGATCGATCTTGATGATGTCGATGGGGAATTTCTTCAGGTAGCTCAGCGACGAATAGCCGGTACCGAAGTCATCCATGGCCAGGGTCAGGCCAAAGCTCTTCAGCTGGTCCAGTTGAAGGCGCGTGTCTTCGGTGGCTTCCAGCAGCAAACCTTCGGTCAGCTCCAGCTCCAGCAGTTTCGCGGGCAACTGTTCTTCCTTGAGGATGGTGGCAATCGAGGCCACCAGGTCCGGGTCGGAGAATTGCTTGGGCGACAGGTTGATCGCCACCTGCAAGTTGCCCATGCCGGCGGCGCTCAATTGCTTGCTCATGCGGCAGGCCTGGCGCGCGATCCATTTGCCGATGGGGATGATCAGCCCGGTTTCTTCCGCCACGCTGATGAACTGGTCGGGACGGATCATGCCCTTTTCCGGGTGGTTCCAGCGCAACAGCGCTTCCATGCCCAGCAGCCGGCCGCTGCGCAGGCACAGCTTGGGCTGGTAGAACACGTCCAGCTCGTTTTGGGTCAGGGCGCGGCGCAGGTTGTTTTCCACAAACAGTTTGTAACTGGCCTCGGCGTTCAGCGCCTCGGTAAACACCTGTACCTGGTGTTTACCATTGGCCTTGGCCTTGTGCAGGGCCAGCCCGGCGTTACGCATCAGGGTTTGCGGGTCGCGGCCGTGCAACGGCGCGCAGGCCAGGCCCACGGAGCCGGTGACACTGATCAGTTGGTTGTCGACGAACATCGGTTTGTCGAGGGTTGCCAGCAACTGGCTGGCGACCTGTTGGCCACTCTCCAGGTCGGTGTCGTCGAGCAACACCGCGAACTCGTTACTGGCAAACCGCGCCAGGCTGCCGCTGGCACTCAGGCTGTTGCGCAGGCGCCGGGCCAGGCTGATCAGCAACTTGTCGCCGGTCTGGTGGCCGAGGCTGTCGTTGATCCGCTTGAAATTGTCGATGTCCACCAGCAACAGGCTGATAGGGCTGTCGCTGTCGCGCGCGAAGCGCTCATCCAGGTTGCGGATAAACGCCGGGCGGTTGCCCAGGTTAGTCAGGTTGTCGGTGTAGGCCAGGCGCTCGATGCGCTGCTGGGCCAGCTTGGTCTGGGTGATGTCTTCGTAGATGCCGATGTAGTGGGTCAACTCACGGTTGTCGCCATACACCTTGGAAATCGACAGCTGGCCCCAGTAGGGTTCGAGGTTTTTGCGTCGGCTCTTGAACTCACCTTGCCAGCTGTTGCTCTTGGCCAGGCTCGACGGTGCGTCGAAGAGCATTTCACTGAGGTTTTCCAGGGCCGGCAACTGCGCCAGTCGATGGCCATGGACTTCTTCGGCGCTGTACTGGGTGATCGCGGTAAAGCTTGGGTTGACGTACTCGACCACGCCGTCGCAATTGACCAGCAGAAACGCGTTGGCGCTTTGCTCCACGGCACGCTGGAACAAGTGCAGCGCGCTGGTGGCGGCGCGCCGGTTGTGGTTGTTGATCACTTGCGCGAACTGGTCCGCCAGCTCGCCGGCGAAGGCGATCTCATCAGCCTGCCAGGCACGCGAGCTGCCGCTTTGTTCCAGGCACAGCACGCCGATGACTTGGCCATCCACACGGATGCTCGCGTCGAGCATCGCGTGCACGTCCTTGGCGCGCAGGCTTTCGGCCATTTCCCGGGTGCGCGGGTCACGCAACGCATGGGTGGCGTCGATGGCGCGGCTCGAGTGCAGGGCTTCCAGGTAGTCCGGGAAGCCGCTGGCGTCGATCGCTTCAGGCAAGTGGTGCTGTTGGTTGTCGCGGTGGTACGCCGAGATCGGCACCAGGCGCTGGCCTTCCAGGTTCCAGATGCTCGCGCAATCGATCTGGTAGATGTCGCACGCGCTGCGGGTGATCAGCTCGGCGGCTTCCTGCAGCGAGTTGGGCGTGGTGTAGCGCTGGCGAGCCAGCAGCAGGATCAGCTCCTGTTGGGCGCGCACGCGCTCCAGGTGCTGCAACTGTTCTTGCTGGGCACGCTGGTTGAGTTCCAGGGCGATCTGCAGGCGGCTGTTCTGGTTTTCCAGGTCTGCGGTCGGGACGGCAGTGGGGATTTCGCTAAACAGTCCGTCGACCACCATCAGGTAGCCGCGCAGCAGGTGGCGATTGTGCTGTTTGTAGGTCTCGCCCATTTCCAGCAGGCTCAAAGGCCCGTCGCTGGTGTGCAAGGTGTAGCGCACCAGGTAATGCGGGCTCTGGGTCAGTTGTTGCTGGATGGCGTCGTGCAGTTGGTAGCGCGCCTGCGGTTCCATCAAGCTGGCGTAGGGCGTGCCGACCAGGGCGCACAGTTCGACCGCCGGCAGACCAAACTGGCGCTCGCAATTGGGGTCGAGGTACAGCAGCGCCCAGCTTGCCTCATTAAGCCGTTCGAAACGCAACATGCCGAGGCGCGAAGGCACCGGTAACTGCGTCACTACCTCGGCCGCCATATGGGCGGCATCGGGTTGGCTTTTCATGGGGAAACTCGCTTGGAAAAATGCGCACGGCGCCGGGCTCACGCCCTCTTTACTGTCGCCTGCGGCAAGGTTGCATCATGCAGCACGCACTGACAAGAGAGGATGAAGGCTAAGTGCTATATGGCTGTTATCGGCCGCGGGAGCGGTTTCTACAATCCAGGTGATGGGTGGCGAGTTGACGCACGCGCTACAGCCCTTACCCCGACAAAAAAGCAGGCCAAAAAAAGCCCCGCCAAGTGGCGGGGTTGAGGTACGAGCGTGGCGCTCGGAAATCGGTGCAGCCAGGCCTCCCCGGTGAAAGGGAGGCCCGTTTGCGGCTTACAGCAGGATGGTGCGGATGTCGTTCAGCAGTTGGCTCAGACGCTGCGTGAAGCGTGCAGCGGCGGCGCCGTTGATCACACGGTGATCGTAGGACAACGACAGCGGCAGCATCAGCTTCGGTTGGAACGCTTTACCGTCCCACACAGGCTGGATAGTGGCCTTGGACACACCCAGGATCGCCACTTCCGGCGCGTTGACGATCGGCGTAAAGCCAGTGCCGCCAATGTGCCCGAGGCTGGAGATGGTGAAGCACGCGCCTTGCATATCGTCTGCAGTCAGCTTCTTGTCACGGGCCTTGGCGGCCAGTGCAGCCGCTTCAGCAGCCAGTTGCAGCAGGCTCTTCTGATCAACGTTCTTGATCACAGGCACCAGCAGGCCGTCCGGGGTATCAACTGCAAAACCGATGTGCACGTATTTCTTGCGAATGATCGCTTTACCGCTTGGCGCCAGCGAACTGTTGAAGTCCGGCAGTTCCTTGAGCAGGTGCGCGCAGGCCTTGAGCAGCAGTGGCAGCACGGTCAGTTTCACGCCAGCCTTCTCGGCCACGGCTTTCTGCGCAACGCGGAAAGCTTCCAGGTCGGTGATGTCGGCCTGGTCGAACTGGGTCACGTGCGGAATGTTCAGCCAGCTGCGGTGCAGGCTCGACGCGCCGATTTGCATCAGGCGGGTCATCGGCACTTCTTCGGTTTCGCCGAAGCGGCTGAAGTCCACGACCGGAATCGGCGGAATACCAGCGCCACCGGTAGCAGTGCCGGCAGCCGGAGCTTCCTTGGCCTTCTGCATCATGGCCTTGACGTAAACCTGCACGTCTTCTTTCAGCACACGACCGTGCGGGCCAGTGGCCGACACAGCATTGAGCTCAACACCGAACTCACGGGCCAGCTGACGCACGGCTGGGCCGGCGTGAACCTTGGCACCGCGTGGCGCAGGTGCGGCAGCCGCAGGAGCCGGTGCAGCCTCGGCTTTCGCAGCCGGTGCAGGGGCGGCAGCAGCCGGAGCCGCTTCAGCTTTTGCAGCAGGTGCAGCCGCAGCCGGTGCTGGAGCAGCAGCCGGCGCAGTGCCTTGTACTTTGAGCTTGAGGATGAAGTCGCCAGTGCCGACTTCGTCTTCGAGCTTGACCGCGATGCTTTCCACCACGCCGGCAGCCGGCGATGGGATTTCCATGGAGGCCTTGTCGGACTCCAGGGTGATCAGCGACTGGTCGGCTTCGACGGTGTCGCCGACCTTGACCAGCAGCTCGATGATCTTGGCCTTGCCCGACGAACCGATGTCCGGGACGTGAATGTCCTGAACAGAGGCCTCAGCCGGAGCAGCGGCCGGGGCTGCAGGAGCCTCGGCAGCGGCGGCAGGCTTTTCAGCAGCCGGTGCAGGTGCAGCAGCGGCAGCAGGAGCCGCCGCAGGGGCCGCGTCAGCGGCGCCTTCGATTTCCAGTTCCAGCAGTTCGTCGCCTTCTTTCAGGCGGTCGCCCAGCTTCACTTTCAGGCTTTTGACCACGCCGGCCTTGGGAGCAGGGATTTCCATGCTCGCCTTGTCCGATTCCAGGGTCAGGATGCTCTGGTCGGCTTCGACGGTGTCGCCGACCTTCACAAACAGCTCGATTACTTCACCTTCACCGCTGCCGATGTCAGGTACGCGAATGAGTTCGCTCACAAAAAATCTCCTCAGCAGTCCAGTGGGTTGCGTTTTTCCGGGTTGATCCCGAACTTGACGATAGCGTCAGCCACCACCTTAGGTTCGATCTCACCACGGTCAGCCAAGGCTTCCAGGGCTGCCAACACCACGAAGTGACGGTCAACTTCGAAGAAGTGACGCAGCTTCTTGCGGCTGTCACTGCGGCCGAAACCGTCGGTGCCCAAGACTTTGAATTCCTTGGACGGGACCCACTGGCGAATCTGTTCAGCAAACAGCTTCATGTAGTCGGTAGAGGCAATGACTGGACCTTTACGGCCGGCCAGGCACTCTTCGACGTAGCTTTTCGCTGGCTTCTGACCTGGGTGCAGGCGGTTGTTACGCTCCACTGCCAGGCCGTCGCGACGCAGTTCGTTGAAGCTGGTAACGCTCCACACGTCAGCGCCGACGTTGAACTCGTCACGCAGGATCTTCGCCGCTTCACGCACTTCACGCAGGATGGTGCCGGAGCCCATCAGCTGTACGTGATGCGCCGCTTCCTTGGTGTCTTCTTCGAGCAGGTACATGCCCTTGATGATGCCTTCCTCGACACCGGCCGGCATGGCTGGCTGCTGGTAGGACTCGTTCATCACGGTGATGTAGTAGAAAACGTCCTGCTGCTCTTCGGTCATCTTCTTCATGCCGTCCTGGATGATCACCGCCAGCTCATAGCCGTAGGTTGGATCAAAGGTGCGGCAGTTCGGGATGGTGGCAGCCAGGATGTGGCTGTGACCGTCTTCGTGTTGCAGGCCTTCGCCGTTCAGCGTGGTCCGGCCGGCGGTACCGCCGATCAGGAAGCCACGGGTACGGCTGTCGCCTGCTGCCCACGCCAGGTCGCCGATACGCTGGAAGCCGAACATCGAGTAGAAGATGTAGAACGGCAGCATCGGCTGGTTGTGGCTGGAGTACGAAGTACCGGCAGCGATGAAGGAGCTCATGGCGCCCGCTTCGTTGATGCCTTCTTCGAGGATCTGGCCCTTTTTGTCTTCCTTGTAGAACATCACCTGGTCTTTATCGACTGGCTCGTAGAGCTGGCCGACGGAGGAGTAGATGCCCAACTGACGGAACATGCCTTCCATACCGAAGGTACGGGCTTCGTCCGGGATGATCGGGACGATACGCGAACCGATTTCGTTGTCCTTGACCAGCTGCGCGAGGATCCGCACGAAGGCCATGGTGGTGGAGATTTCACGGTCGCCCGAGCCGTCCAGGATAGCCTTGAGGGTATCGAGTGGCGGGGTCGGAATGTTGAAGCTCTTGGCGCGGCGCTGTGGCACGAAACCGCCCAGTGCAGTGCGACGCTCGCTGAGGTAGCGGGCTTCGGCGCTGTTTGGCTCTGGCTTGAAGAACGGCAGGTTCTCCAGCTCTTCGTCCTTGACCGGGATGTCGAAGCGGTCGCGGAACAGCTTCAGGCTTTCAACATCAACCTTCTTGGTGTTGTGCGCAGTGTTCTTCGCTTCGCCGGCACCGGTGCCATAACCCTTGATGGTCTTGGCCAGGATGACGGTCGGTTGTTCTTTGTGGTTGACCGCTTCGTGGTACGCCGCGTAGACCTTGTACGGGTCGTGGCCGCCACGGTTGAGTTTCCAGATCTCGTCGTCGGACAGGTCTGCAACCATTGCCTTGAGTTCAGGCGTGTTGAAGAAGTGTTCACGTACGAACGCGCCGTCTTTGGCCTTGTAGTTCTGGTACTCGCCGTCGATGACTTCGTCCATGCGACGTTGCAGGATACCGTCGACGTCTTTGGCCAGCAGTGGGTCCCAGAAACGGCCCCAGATGACTTTGGTCACGTTCCACTGAGCACCGCGGAACACGCCTTCGAGTTCCTGGATGATCTTGCCGTTACCGCGAACCGGGCCGTCGAGGCGCTGCAGGTTGCAGTTGATGACGAAGATCAGGTTGTCGAGCTTCTCGCGGCCGGCCAGGGAGATGGCGCCCAGGGATTCCGGCTCGTCACACTCGCCGTCGCCCAGGAAGCACCAGACTTTCTGCTTGCCTTCAGGGATGAAGCCACGCGCTTCCAGGTACTTCATGAAGCGTGCCTGGTAGATCGCCTGGATCGGGCCCAAGCCCATGGACACCGTCGGGAACTGCCAGAAATCAGGCATCAGCCAAGGGTGCGGGTACGACGACAGGCCGTTACCGTCCACTTCCTGGCGGAAGTTGTTCATGTGTTCTTCGGTGATGCGGCCTTCCATGAACGCACGGGCGTAAACGCCTGGAGAAGTGTGGCCCTGGAAGTAGATCAGGTCGCCGCCGTGTTCGTCGGTCGGGGCCTGGAAGAAGTAGTTGAAGCCGATGTCATACAGGGTTGCGCTGGAAGCGAAGCTGGAGATGTGACCGCCCAGGTCAGAATCTTTCAAGTTCGTGCGCATTACCATCGCCATGGCGTTCCAACGTACCAACGAGCGAATGCGGCGTTCCATGAACAGGTCGCCAGGCATGCGTGCTTCGTGGGTAACGGGGATGGTGTTGCGGTATGGCGTGGTGATGGCGTAAGGCAATTGCGAGCCGCTGCGGGTCGCGAGTTCGCCCATACGGGTCATCAGGTAGTGAGCACGGTCTTCGCCTTCTTTGTCGAGAACCGATTCCAGGGCGTCCAGCCATTCCTGGGTTTCGACGGGATCGAGGTCTTGCATGGCTTGCTCCAGGGCGGAAAGGCTACCAGAATCGGTTGCCTGAAGTTTGCGACTGGCCTTGTGGGCAGACGACATAAATTCTTGGATGGCCGAAGGTTGCTTCGGCGTCCTGTAGTTTTACTACAAATCGTCGGCCATTTCAGCCTTTCGAATGTATATACGAGTAGTAAAACTACACAAGACCGAGTGGATTGCTCGGTCTGGCTGGTGAGCATAATCGTTATTGTTGATCTTTTGCGAACAAGAAAAGGTGAAAGTTTGATGTTGCCTGCCAAGATTAATTTAAATTCAGCTATTTATAACCTTTGTTCGACAGTCCTTCACCGAGCGTGGTTCTTGCGTTCACAGCAACAAGCCTTTTACGCGCCGATCAAGGATAGACCATGAGCCTTCCAACGCTGGCCCCATTACCGGCCATTCTCTTGCCTTTTGCCCAGCGGGCCGAGCAGTCATTTCGTGACGCAGTGGCCGCGCTGGACGACGATCATGGACTTTCTGCCTGGACGCCGCAACGGTGGGCTGACTTCGCCCGCGTGTGCGCCGCCAGTGATTTTGTCATTGAACAGAGCCTGCGTGACCCTTTGATGTTGCTCGAGCTGGTGGCCTGGGGCGAGCTGGACCGCGGCTTTGCGCCCGGCGAGCTGTGCGGCCAGATCGCCGGCGCCGTGCAACAGGCCGAAACAGAAGATGAGCTGGGTCGCGTGCTGCGTCGCCAGCGCACGCGCCAGCAAGTGCGCATCATCTGGCGCGACCTGACGCGCCAGGCCGACCTGGTGCAAACCTGTCGCGACCTTTCCGACATGGCCGACGCCAGCATCGACCAAGCCTACCAATGGCTGTACCAGCGCCATTGCGTGCAATTCGGCACCCCCACCGGCCGACGCAGCGGCGAAGCCCAGCACATGGTCATCCTCGGCATGGGCAAGCTCGGCGCCGTGGAGCTGAACCTGTCGTCTGATATCGACCTGATCTTCGCCTACCCCGAGGGCGGCGAAACGGTGGGCGTGAAGCGCGCGCTGGACAACCAGGAATTTTTCATCCGGCTTGGTCAAAAACTGATCAAGGCGCTCGACCCGATGACGGTCGACGGTTTTGTGTTCCGCGTCGACATGCGCCTGCGCCCCTACGGTTCTGCTGGCGCCCTGGTGCTCAGCTTCAACGCGCTGGAACAGTACTATCAGGACCAGGGCCGCGACTGGGAACGCTACGCCATGATCAAGGCGCGCGTGGTTGCCGGTGACCAGGTGGCCGGTGCGCAACTGCTGGATATGCTGCGCCCGTTCGTCTATCGGCGTTACCTGGACTTTTCGGCCATCGAAGCGCTGCGCACCATGAAGCAGCTGATCCAGCAGGAAGTGCGGCGCAAAGGCATGGCCGACAACATCAAACTGGGCTCGGGTGGTATCCGCGAGGTGGAATTTATCGCCCAGGCGTTCCAGCTGATCCACGGCGGCCGCGACCTGAGCCTGCAACAACGGCCATTGCTCAAGGTGCTCGGCACGCTCGAAGGGCAGGGCTATTTGCCTGCGGCAGTCATTGCCGAGTTGCGCAACGGCTACGAATTCTTGCGTTACACCGAGCATGCGATTCAGGCGATCGCCGACCGCCAGACGCAAATGCTCCCGGACACCCCGGAAGATCAGGCGCGTATCGCCTTTATGCTGGGCTTTGCCGATTGGTCCGCGTTCCATGAGCGCCTGATGTATTGGCGCGGTCGGGTGGACTGGCACTTCCGCCAAGTCATCGCCGACCCTGACGAAGAAGAAGGCGCAGAGAGTGAGTTGGTCGTAGGCGGCGAGTGGCTGCCGCTGTGGGAAGAGTCTCAGGACGAAGACGCCGCTCGCCTGCAATTGCAGGAAGGTGGCTTCACCGACGCGCCCAAAGCCCTCAAAGCCCTGGCCGGCTTGCGCGGCAGCCCGCAATTGCGTGCCATGCAGCGTCTGGGGCGGGAGCGGCTGGATGCTTTTATTCCGCGTCTGCTGGCCCAGGCCGTCGAACACGCCAACCCGGATTTGGTGCTTGAACGTGTACTGCCGCTGGTCGAAGCCGTCGCCCGCCGTTCCGCTTATCTGGTGCTGCTCACCGAAAACCCCGACGCGTTGCGCCGTCTGCTCACACTGTGCGCCGCCAGCCCGTGGATCGCCGAACAGATCACGCGCTTCCCGCTGTTGCTCGACGAATTGCTTAACGAAGGCCGCCTGTTCAAGCCGCCGTTGGCGCCGGAACTGGCCGCCGAGCTGCGCGAGCGCCTCACGCGCATTCCCGAGGATGACCTTGAGCAGCAGATGGAGGCGCTGCGCCACTTCAAGCTGGCTCACCGTCTGCGCGTGGCCGCTTCGGAAATCGCCGGCAACCTGCCGCTGATGAAAGTCAGCGACTACCTGACCTGGCTCGCCGAAGCCATTCTCGAACAAGTACTGGCCCTGGCGTGGCGCCAGACCGTGGCCCGCCACGGCTCGCCGCAGCGGCTTGACGGTACGCTGTGCGACCCGGGGTTCATCATTGTTGGTTATGGCAAGGTTGGCGGCATCGAGCTGGGACATGGTTCCGACCTGGACCTGGTGTTTATCCACGACGGTGATCCGCAGGCCGAGACTGACGGCGCCAAGCCGATCGACGGCGCGCAGTTCTTCACGCGCCTGGGCCAGCGCATCATCCACTTGCTGACCACCCAGACCAACTCCGGCCAGCTGTATGAGGTCGACATGCGCCTGCGCCCATCCGGCGCGTCGGGTTTGCTGGTGAGTTCACTCGGAGCCTTCGAGCGCTATCAGCAAAATGAAGCCTGGACCTGGGAACATCAGGCGCTGATCCGCGCGCGGGTGCTGGTGGGCAGTCAGGATGTGGGCCAGGCGTTCGAGCAGGTCCGCGCTAAAGTACTCGGGCGTGAGCGCGACCTGGTCAAGCTGCGCCAGGAGGTCAGCGAGATGCGCGCCAAGATGCGCGACAACCTGGGCACCCGGTCTACGGCGGCCGGCACCGGCGCCAATGCCTTTGAGCCCACGGTGGTGTTCGACCTCAAGCAGGACGCCGGAGGTATCGTCGATATTGAATTTATGGTGCAATACGCGGCTTTGGCGTGGTCTGCGCAACATCCATCGTTGCTGCGCTACACCGACAATATCCGCATTCTGGAGGGCCTGGAGCAGGTCGGGCTGATGCCCGCCGCCGATGCCCATCTGCTGCGCGAGGTGTATAAAGCCTACCGTTCCGCCGCGCACCGCCAGGCCTTGCAAAATGAGGCTGGCACGGTAGCCGGGGATCAGTTCGCCGACGAACGGCGCCAGGTGATGCGAATCTGGCAGGCGCTGGGGTTAAGCTGATACTCGATTAATTGAGCGATGCCTATCTAATGTGGAAACCAGCCTTGTGTGGGAGCGGGCTTGCTCGCGAAGCAGGCGCTGCGGTCTGTCTGGCGGACCGCGGTGATGCTTTCGCGAGCAAGCCCGCTCCCACACAAAGCGGTTCCGTGGCTACCGCAACCTAGGATAATTGTCGATGCGGGGAGGCATAAGCCTCCCCGCATCGTTTGTGGAAACTACATGAATATTCTGATCGTTGGGCCCAGCTGGGTCGGTGACATGGTGATGGCGCAGACACTGTTCCAGTGCCTGAAACAGCGTCATCCCGACTGCCAAATCGACGTGCTCGCCCCCGAGTGGAGCCGGCCGATCCTCGAGCGTATGCCCCAGGTGCGCAAGGCCTTGAGCTTCCCGCTCGGCCACGGTGCCCTCGAATTGGCGACGCGCCGGCGCATCGGCAAATCCATGGTCGGCCAGTACGACCAGGCGATCCTGTTGCCCAACTCGCTCAAGTCGGCGCTGGTGCCGTATTTCGCCGGCATCCCCAAACGCACCGGCTGGCGCGGCGAGTTTCGCTACGTATTGCTCAACGATGTGCGCACCCTCGACAAAGCACGCTACCCGCTGATGATCGAGCGATTCATGGCCCTGGCCTACGAGCCAGGTGCCGAGCTGCCGACGCCGTACCCGCGCCCCAGCTTGCAGATCGACCCGGTGACCCGTGGCGCGGCCCTGGCCAAGTTCGGCCTGATGCTCGACCGTCCGGTGCTGGCGCTGTGCCCAGGCGCGGAGTTTGGCGAGTCCAAGCGCTGGCCGTCGGAGCATTACGCCAAAGTCGCCGAGATGAAGATTCGCGAAGGCTGGCAGGTGTGGTTGTTCGGCTCGAAAAACGATCACTCGGTGGGCGAGGACATCCGCCAGCGGCTGATTCCTGGGCTGCGTGAAGAAGCGGTGAACCTCAGCGGCGACACGTCACTGGCCGAAGCCATCGACCTGCTGTCCTGCGCCGACTCGGTGGTGTCCAACGACTCCGGCCTGATGCACGTGGCTGCCGCGTTGAACCGCCCACTGGTGGCGGTGTACGGCTCGACCTCGCCTGGCTTCACACCGCCGTTGGCCGACAAGGTCGAAGTGGTGCGCCTGGGCCTGGATTGCAGTCCGTGTTTTGAGCGTACCTGCCGTTTCGGCCACTACAATTGCCTGCGCCAGCTGCTGCCGCAACCGGTCAGCGACGCGTTGCAGCGGTTGCAAGGCTCCGTGGTCGAGGTCCGTTAGTTTGCGAGTACTGGTAGTCAAGACCTCATCCCTGGGCGACGTGATCCACGCCTTGCCGGCACTGACCGACGCGGCGCGGGCGATCCCCGGCATTCGCTTTGACTGGGTGGTGGAAGAAGGCTTTGCCGAGATCCCCACCTGGCACCCGGCGGTGGACCAAGTGATCCCGGTGGCAATTCGTCGCTGGCGCAAAAACATCTGGCAAACCATCAAGAGCGGCGAGTGGCGACGGTTCAAGCAGCGTGTTCAGTCGACCAAGTATGACTTGGTGATTGACGCCCAAGGCCTGCTGAAAAGCGCCTGGCTGACGCGCTACGTGCGCGCTCCGGTCGCGGGTTTCGACAAGCATTCTGCACGCGAACCCATCGCTGCACGTTTCTACTCGCGCCGTTTGGCCGTGGCCCGTGGGCAGCATGCGGTGGAGCGTTTGCGCCAGCTGTTCGCCGTTGCGCTGGGCTACGACCTGCCCAAAGGGTTGGGCGACTACGGCCTGAGCACTGAAAAGCTGCTCGGCCTGCCGCCGAAAAAACCATTTGTGCTGCTGCTGCACGGCACCACTTGGGACACCAAGCATTGGCCCGAAGCCTATTGGCGCGAGCTGGCCGAGCGCCTGGGCCGCCTGGGTGTGGACGTGAAGTTGCCGTGGGGCAATGCCGACGAAAAAGCCCGTGCCGAGCGCCTGGCCCATGGCCTGCAACACGCCGAAGTGCTGCCCAAGCTCAACCTGGCCGGCGTGGCCCGCGTGCTGGCCGGCGCCCGTGCCTGCGTGGCGGTAGACACTGGCCTGGGTCATCTGGCCGCAGCGTTGGACGTGCCGACCATTTCCCTGTTCGGCCCCACCAACCCTGGTCTGACCGGCGCCTATGGCAAGGGCCAGATTCACCTGGCTAGCGACTTCCCGTGCGCGCCGTGCCTGCAAAAACACTGTACCTATCAACCAACGGCCGACGACCTGCGTCGGTTCGACATCAAGCGCGAGTCGCCCCTGTGCTTCACGCGCCTGAACCCTGAGCGTGTGGCAAGCCGACTGAGCACGTTGTTACTGGCTGAGGAGCTGCACTGATGCAACTGGCTTTTGTTCTGTACAAATATTTCCCCTTCGGTGGCCTGCAGCGCGACTTCATGCGCATCGCCCTGGAGTGCCAGCAGCGCGGCCATCAGATTCGTGTCTACACGCTGATCTGGGAAGGCGACATTCCGCCCGGCTTCGAAGTGCTGGTGGCGCCGGTCAAGGCGTTCTTCAACCATCGGCGAAATGAAAAGCTCAGCGCCTGGATGGAAGCCGACCTGGCCAAACGCCCGGTGGACCGTCTGATCGGCTTCAACAAAATGCCCGGCCTGGACGTGTACTACGCCGCCGATGGCTGCTTTGAAGACAAGGCGCAAAACCTGCGTCATTCGCTGTACAAACGCTTTGGCCGTTACCGCCACTTTGCCGAGTACGAGCGCGCGGTGTTCGCCAGGGACGCCAAGACTGAAATCCTGATGATCTCTGAAGTGCAGCAACCGCTGTTCATCAAGCATTACGACACCCCGCTGGAACGCTTCCACCTGCTGCCGCCGGGCATCGCCCAGGACCGCCGTGCGCCGCCGAATGCCGCCGAGATCCGCGAAGGTTTCCGCCAGGAATTCAACCTCGCAGGCGACGACTTGCTGTTGGTGCAAATCGGTTCCGGCTTCAAGACCAAGGGCGTCGACCGCAGCCTCAAGGCCGTGGCCGCCTTACCGGCGGAACTGAAAAAACGCACGCGTCTGTTTGTAATTGGCCAGGACGACCCCAAAGTATTCCAATTGCAGAGTGCTACGTTGGGGCTGGGCGATAACGTGCAGTTCCTCAAAGGGCGCAGCGATATTCCGCGTTTCCTGCTGGGCGCCGACCTGTTGATCCACCCGGCGTACAACGAAAACACCGGCACCGTGTTGCTCGAAGCCCTGGTGGCCGGGTTGCCGGTGCTGGTCTCGGCGGTGTGTGGTTACGCCCATTACATCAGCGAGGCCGACAGTGGGTTGGTGCTGGACGAGCCGTTCGATCAAACGCAGCTCAACCACTACCTGACACGCATGCTCACCGACACTGCACAGCGCGCGGCCTGGGGCCGCAATGGGTTGGCGTACGCCGAGACGGCCGACCTCTACAGCATGCCGCAGCACGCGGCGGATGTGATTCTGGCGGAGCCAAAACGATGAAGTTGATGCTTGCCGAACCGTTCAAGACCCGCTGGGCCGGGCGTGATGCCTTCGCCGAAGTCGAGCGGCTGGAAGGCGAGGTGTACCGTGAACTTGAAGCCCGGCGCACCTTGCGCACCGAGGTGGATGGGCGTGGCTATTTCGTGAAGATCCACCGTGGCATCGGCTGGGGTGAGATCGTCAAGAATCTGGTCACCGCCAAGCTGCCGGTGCTCGGTGCGGGCCAGGAGTGGCAGGCTATCCAGCGCCTGCAGCAGATCGGCGTGCCGACCATGACCGCCGTGGCGTACGGCGAGCGCGGCAGCAACCCGGCCGACCAGCACTCGTTCATCATCACTGAAGAACTGGCGCCGACTGTCAGCCTGGAAGACTTCAGCATCGACTGGCTCAAGCAGCCGCCCGCGCCGCGCCTCAAGCGCGCGCTGATCGCCGAAGTGGCGCGCATGACCGGCATGATGCATCGCGGTGGGGTCAACCATCGCGATTGCTACATCTGCCACTTCCTGTTGCACACCGATACGCCGGTGACGGCTGATAACTTCAAGTTGTCGGTGATCGACCTTCACCGCGCCCAGACCCGCGACAAAATCAGTCATCGCTGGCGCGACAAAGACCTGGCCGCGTTGTACTTCTCGGCGCTGGACATCGGCTTGACGCGTCGTGACAAGTTGCGCTTCCTCAAAGGCTACTTCCAGCAGCCGTTGCGCCAGATCCTCGCTGAAGAAAATGCCTTGTTGCAGTGGCTGCAAACCAAGGCCGACAAGCTGTATGCACGTAAACAACGCTACGGGGATGCGCTCTGATGGCGGGTTGGAACCTGGAACCTGCTTACGCCGCCCTGGCGGATGATTTCGGCAGCCTCGAAGCGGTATTCGCCCTGCAAGGCGAGCGCCTGACCCGCGACCCATTGTCGGAAGTGATTCGGGTGGCGCGCGGCGGGATCAATTACTACGTCAAGCGCTACGTCGGCGCCGGCAAGGGCCTGCGCCGCTACTTGGGCAAACCTCGGGTGAAGTCCGAATGGCAGAACCTCAAGCGTTTCGCCAAGTGGGGCATTCCCACCGCCGACGTGGTGGCCTGGGGGCTGGAGCGCAAAGGCCTGGCCTACGCGCGGGGCGCGATGATCACCCGCGAGCTGCCCAAGACTGAAGACCTGTCGATGCTGGCTGATCGCAAAGATCCGCGCTTGAAAGACCCCAAGTGGGTCAGCGTGATCAGTCGCCAGCTCGCCGAATACACGCGCACCATGCATGAGCACCGCTTCACCCATAACGATTTGAAGTGGCGCAACCTGCTGGTCGACGACCAGCAGACCCTGTACCTCATCGATTGCCCCAACGGTGATTTCTGGCGCGGTTTCTGGCTCAAGTACCGAATTACCAAGGACCTGGCCTGCCTGGACAAGGTCGCCAAGTATCACTTGTCGGCCACGCAGCGCCTGCGCTTCTACATGCAATACCGCCAACGCACGCACCTGACGGCGTCAGACAAACAGCGAATTCGCCACGTGGTGAAGTTTTTCGAGGGACGCGAATGAGTGATTTCCTGGCGGCCGAAGACCGCGCTCTGCTGGAGCGCCATGGTCTGGCAACCTTCGACGCCCTGTGGGCCAGGCAACTGGACGCGGTGGACGAGCCCAATACCAGCAAGGGTGGCTGGAGCAGCGTGTTTCGCCTGGAGCTTGAAGGGCAGGGTTACTACCTCAAGCGCCAGAGCAACTACCTGACACGCACGCTGCACAAGCCGTTTGGCGAGCCCACCTTTGCGCGCGAATTCCGCAATATCAGCCGTTATCAGAAACTCGGTATTCCGGCGCTGCAGGCCGCGTTTTTCGGTGAGCGCAAGGTCGACGGTGAGCACCGCGCGATGTTGCTGACCCGTGCCCTGGACGGTTGGAGCGACCTGGATTCGTTGCTGGAACAGTGGCCGCAACTGACCGATGCCCAGCACCGCGCGATTCTGCTGGCCTGCGGTCAGTTGGCCCGTCATCTGCACAGCGTAGGCCAGGTGCATGGCTGTTTTTATCCCAAGCATATTTTTCTGCAGGCCCTGGGCGACGGTTACGCCGCGCAGCTGATCGACCTGGAGAAAACCCGCCCGCTGTTGTTCGGCCAACGTGACCGGGTCAAAGACCTGGAGCCGCTGCTGCGCCGCGCGCCGCAGTGGACGGACGCGCAAGTGCGCCAGTTGCTGGCGGCCTACCTGGCAGAGCCTGAAAACAGCGCAAAGGTGGGCGCCTGGTTTGAACGGCTGACGGCGCGTCGCAGCCACAAGGAGAACCGCTGATGCGTTTGTCCGAGCTGAAAAAAGCCGGCCGCACGCCCAGCCTGCCGCTGACCATTGAACTGGCGGATGCCGCCGGCCCAGGGCAGCTGCAATTGCTCAGTCTGCTGCGTGTGTTGCCGGGCGAGCGTTATGTGGGCGCCGGCGTCTGGCGCGGGCGCACGGTGCTGGCCAAGTTATTGGTGGGCAGCAAGGCGGCACGTCATTTTCAGCGCGAGCTCAGCGGCGTACGCCTGCTCGCCGAGCAAGGCCTGACCACGCCGCAGCTGTTGGCCGATGGCTTGCAGGAAGGCGAAGGCGGCTGGCTGCTGTTCGAATTCATTGAGGGCGCCGAGAGCCTCGCCGATGCCTGGCAGGCAGTTGAAGGCTTGCCGCCGCTGGCGGACGAACAAACAGCCGTGCTTGCCGAGGCGCTGGGGGCGATTGCCCACATGCATGCCAAAGGGCTGTGGCAGGAAGACCTGCACCTGGACAACCTGCTGCGCCAGGACGGCAAGCTGTACCTGATTGATGGCGCCGGCATTCGTGTCGAAGCCGCGGGCAAGCCGCTGTCGCGCAACCGGGTACTGGAAAACCTCGGGGTGTTTTTTGCGCAATTGCCGAAAAACCTCGAACCCTTTACCGAAGAATTATTGGTCTATTACCTGCTGAGCAATGGCGAGCATGCCGTGCCGCTGGAAGCGCTGGAAAAACAGGTGCGCAAGGTCAGCGCCTGGCGCTTGAAGGACTTTTTGAACAAGGTTGGCCGCGACTGCACGCTGTTCGGCGTCGTGCGTGGCGCCTTTGCCTTGCGCGCGATTCGCCGTGAGGAAGAGGCCGCCATGCTGCCGGTGCTGGAGCAGGCCGATGCATTGCTGGATCAGGGCCACCTGTACAAAACCGGCGGGGCCGCCAGCGTGGGCAAGGTCGAGGTGGCCGGTCGGCCGCTGGTGATCAAGCGCTACAACATCAAGGGATTTGCCCATTGGCTCAAGCGCTTCTGGCGCCCGAGCCGCGCCTGGCATTCGTGGCGCGAAGGCAACCGGCTGGCGTTTCTGGGGATTGCGACGCCCAAGCCGCTGGCGGTGTTGGAGAAGCGGTTTTTGTGGCTGCGCAGCCGAGCGTACCTGGTAACTGAATACTTGCCCGGGCCGGACATCATCGAGCGTTTCGCGCCGTACGTTGAGCGCGGTGACGCGCCAGAAAACGAGCTGCTGGCGCTGGATCATCTGTTTGCCGAGCTGATTGGCGAGCGCATCAGTCATGGTGACTTCAAAGGCCATAACCTGTTCTGGCACGCAGACCGCTGGGCCTTGATCGACCTGGACGCCATGTGTCAGCACAGCTCACTCGCCAGCTTCGCGCCGGCGTTTGCCAAGGACCGCGCGCGGTTTATGCGCAACTGGCCCGAGAGCAGCGCGCTGTATCAGCTGATCGATCAGCGTTTGCCCAAAGAGATCGGCGCCGCCGGTTAGAGCGAGCAAGCCTGCTCCCACAGGTTGATGTGGGAGTGGGCTGGCCCGCGATGACGGTCGCCCAGACGCTGCGCTGGCTGATCAAAACTGATATTCGGCCCCCGCCCCCGCGTACCACGACCTTCCCGGCGCCGCTTCGTAATAGCGGAAGTTGCCGTCCCCGACGATCACCGAGCCCACGTACTGGCGATCCAGCAAGTTATCCAGGCGCAGGGTCTGGTGGAAGGTCCAGTGCTCGACCTTCTGCTCGAAGCGCGCACGCCAGTTGAACACGCTGTAGGCCGGCGCGGCGCGTTGCTGGTTGGTGTCTTCCACGTAGACTTTGCTGCGGTACATGCCTTCGAGGGCAGTGCTGACCCAGTCGCGGGGCTTCCAGTTCAGCTCGGCGAAGAGCGTGGTCTGGGGGACGCCGGGCAGGTAGTTGCCTTTGTCGATCGCCGTGCTGGCGCCGCTGACAAAGTCGCTGTCATAGGTGGCGTGCAGGCGGGTGTAGGCGAGGTGGGTGCTCCACTGTTCGGTCAATTGGCTTTCCAAACTCAGTTCGAAGCCACGGCGTAAGGTGCGACCGGCGTTCTGGTAGGTGGTGCGACCGCCGCTGGATTGCTGCACGACCAGTTCGTCATCGGTGGTGATCTGGAACACCGCAGCATTCACGCGTGTGTCTTGGCCAACCCGGGCCTTGAGCCCCATTTCATACTGCTTGCTGACCGACGGCTTGAGCGCGAAATTGAAGCCGTTCGAGCTGCTGGAATACGCCGACTCCGCCTGGGTCGGAGTTTCGAAGCCTTTGCCCGCGCTCACATAGCCATGCAGGTCCGGCGTGAAGGCATACATCACGCTCACTGAGGGCGTGTTCTTCTGGTAGGTCTTGTTGCCGCTGTCGTTGCCATCGCTGAGGAAGTGGTCGTCCACGTCCATCTTCATGGTGCTGTGACGCAGGCCGGCTTGCAGGGTCCAGTCGCCCAGCAGCCAGTTGGCCTGCACGAACGGGTCGAGGCTGGTGGCGGTGTCGATTTCATCGCGGCCCAGCGCGCCTTTGACGCCGTGCACGCCGTTGAGGGTGTTGGAGTAGCCTTGGCGATCATCCTGGCTGCGGTCGTAGTCGAGGCCGGTGATCAGGGTCAGGTCGCCAGGGGCGCTGGTGATGGGTTGCAGCCAGTGGACGGAGCCGCCGTAGAACTTGCGGTCGAAGTCCACCACGCCACCGCGCTTGTCTGACGGCGTACCGCTGGGAATCGACAAATACTGAATCACACTGCGCCGCCCGGTATACGCATTCACCTGCAGCGTCGCATCGCCGATATAGCGCTCGTAATTCACGCCCAATTGCTGATGATCGATGCTTTTTCGCGTGTTGTACTGCAGCGCGGCCGGCGCCACCGAGCGCGGGTCCGCCTTGTACGCGGCCCAGGTCTGGCCCAGCGGGTCTTGCGTGCCGTTTTGCTCCAGGCTGCTGTAGATCAGCGCCAGTTTGCTGTCGTCATCCGGGTGGACATTCAGCTTGGCAAAGGTCTGGTCACGACGGGCGCTGCTGTGGTCGCGGTAGCCGTCGGTGTCCATGCGTGAGGCGTCGAGTACAAAACCGGCGCCATTTGCCGCGCCCTCGGCCGTCAGGTGGTTCTTGCTCAGGCCGTCGCTGCCCACCAGTGTTTCGGCGCCGATGCGCGGCGGGCCTTCGCCATCGCGCGAGAACATCTGGATCACGCCGCCGGCATTGCTGCCATACAGCGTGGCCGCCGGGCCGCGCAGCACTTCGATGCGTTCGGCGGTGTCGAGGTTGAACGTGGCGGCCTGGCCCTGGCCATCCGGAGTGCTGGCGGGGATGCCGTCGGCGATCAGCTTGATGCCGCGCACGCCAAACGCCGAGCGCGCACCGAAGCCGCGCGAGGAAATCTGCAGGTCCTGCGCGTAGTTCTGACGGTTCTGCACCACCAGGCCAGGCACGCGGGACAGGGCTTCAGAGGCATTGATGCCGAGTTGGCCGTCGCTGATCTGCTCACGGCTGATGCTGTCGACCGAATACGGAAGGTCGAACGTCGGGCTGGCGCTGCGTGAACCGGTCACCACGCTGGGGTCGAGGATCAGGGCTGCGTCTTCAGCCTGGGCGGTGTCGCACAAGGTGAACAGGCTTGGCAGCAATAGGGTGAGGCGAGCGAGGGTTTTCATGGGGCAGCCCGAATCCGTGGCGCATAAGACATAAACGCGCAAAAGGGCGCGAGTTTAGTGAAATGCTGAGTTTTTACCATTTCGGATTTTTCGTACGCAATTTGGCGATGCGCTTGGGTGGGGGAGCCGACATTTCGCTGATAGCGTGGCCGGCCGTTGGCGATCACAGGACAATCACAATGAAAATCACGGCTGCAATGGGCATTGCCGCACTGCTGGTGGGCGGTTGTGGGACCGTCAACAGCGTCATCCGCAAAGACGGCGACACCGCGCGTGAGCTGCGGCTTATCAAAACGTACTGCCAGTCCATACCTCGCGTTTACAGTGGCGTGGCCTTTGATTTCTGCGCGCTGCACGCGGCTCCCGATCCGACCGGCGTACTGATACCCTTCGTGCTGCTGGACATTGCAGCGTCCGGCGTTGCCGATACCGTTGTGTTGCCCTACACGATTTATCGCCAGGCAAACGACGGCAACATCAGCGTCTATTGGCGCCCTGGTGGTTCTTGAGCGAGGCTGTGCATGAGCCGGCCATGACAAATGGAGTTGTCTATGAATCGTGGTTTCACCTTTCTATGGATGCTGGCGCTTGCAATGCTCACCGGCTGCGGCACGATCAATAACGACCCAACCTTTCCCCGCGCGAAAGCAATGCGTTCCCGATCATCGCCATTGAGGCGATTGCCTCCGGTGTGGCGGACACGCTGGTGCTGCCCTACACGATCTACCGCTAGGCGCAGTGACAACCGGTCGCCACATTCCCTAGATCATCACGTGGCGTGTTTACGCTATAATCCCGCCCTTTAGCTGTTTCTCGTCCAGGCGAGAGGCACACTTTTTTCAGGCGCACCCCGCCTGCATGCAGACTAAAAGAGGCTAGACCCCTGTGGCATTGACGATTCTTGGCCTGTCCGGCGCCCTTAGCCATGATCCTTCCGCAGCCTTGTATATCGACGGCAAGCTGATCGCGGCCGCCGAAGAAGAGCGCTTCGTACGCGACAAACATGCAAAGAACCGCATGCCCTACGAGTCGGCGAAGTTCTGCCTGGAACAAGCCGGTATCAAGCCCTCCGACGTTGATGTGGTGGCGATTCCGTTCGCCCCGATCAGCCTGTTCGGTGAGGCGCGCTGGCACTATGCCAAGCGTTACTGGTACGCCCCGGACCGCGCCCTCGACGCGATCCTGATGGGCAACCGTCGCTACAAGCGCTATCGCAACAAGATCGTCTGGTGCCTGGAGCAACTGGGCTTCGACCCGAAGAAAATCAAGATCGAACCGGTTGAGCACCACCTGGCCCACGCCTCCAGCGCTTACCACTGCTCGGGTTTCCAGGAGAAAACCGCGATCCTGGGGATCGACGGCAAGGGCGAGTACGCCACCACCTTTTTCGGCTACGGCGAAAACGGCAAGATTCACAAGATCAAGGAATTCTACGACCCGGATTCCCTCGGCGGCCTGTATGGCGCGATCACCGAGTTCCTCGGTTTCGAGATGCTCGACGGCGAGTTCAAGGTCATGGGCATGGCGCCGTATGGCGATGCCAGCAAGTACGATTTCTCGCGCCTGGCCTCGTTTGAGAACGGCGAGCTGGTGATCAACACCGACTACGCCAACGTCATCGGCCTGCGTCGCTACAAAGAGAAGGGCAAGGGGTTCTACTTCTCGCCAAAACTGATCGAGTGGCTGGGTCCCAAGCGCGAAGGCGATATCGCCGACGAGCCGTACATCCACTACGCGGCCAGCATGCAAGCGCTGTTCGAGAAGCTGGCCCTGCAGATGATCGACCACTACTTGGGCGATATCCTCAAAGACACCGGCAAGCTGGCCTTCGCTGGCGGCTGCGCGCTGAACGTCAAGCTCAACCAGAAGATCATTGCCCGCGATGACGTCAAGGAGCTGTTCGTGCAGCCGGCGTCCGGCGATGCCGGCACCGCGGTGGGTGCCGCCGCCTACGTGTCCCACGCCCGTGGTGTACCGGTCGAGAAGATGGAACACGTCTACCTCGGCCCGTCCTACAGCAACGAAGACGTGATCGCCGCGTGCGCCAAGCACGCAAGCAAACCGGTGTGGCGCAAGATCGAGAACATGCCCAAGCGCATCGCCAAGATCATGGTCGACGGCAACCCGGTGGCCTGGTTCCAGGGCCGCATGGAGTTTGGCCCGCGCGCGTTGGGCGGTCGTTCGATCATTGGTTGCCCAAGCGCCACCGGCGTGGCGGATCGCATCAACCACCAGATCAAGTTCCGCGAGCGTTGGAGGCCTTTCTGCCCGTCGATGCTCGACACCGTTGCGCCACAGATGATCAAGGTCGATCACCCGGCGCCGTTCATGACCTTCACCTTTGAAGTGTCGGAAGAATGGAAAACCCGCGTGCCGGAAGTGGTCCATGAAGATGGAACCTCCCGTGCCCAGGTGCTCAAGCGCGAATACAACCCGCGTTACTACGACATGATGAAAGAGCTGGAAGTACTCACCGGCAACGGCGTGTCGCTGAACACCTCGCTCAACCGTCGTGGCGAAGCAATGATCTGCTCGCCGACCGACGCGCTGAACATGTTCTTCGGCTCGGACCTGCAGTACCTGATCATGGAAGACATCCTGGTCGTCAAAGACGGCGTGGACCCTTATGACTCGGTCGGCTGATCGCCACGTCCTGCAGTTCTGCCACGGCTATGACGGGCCGTTCCTCGATTGCGCGCGGCAGTACGCCAGCCTGTTTGCAGGCTCGGGCTACAAGGTGACCACGGTGTTTCTCACCGGGGTCGCCGACCCCGATGTGGCGGCCGGTTGTGCCTCTGATGAAGTGTTGTTCATGGAATTCAGCTCCAAGGCCATTCGTGGTCTGAAGCTGGGCGCCATCGGTGAGCTGCGCAAGATCGCGGCGTCACGCAATTTCAGTTTCTGCATTGCTCACCGGTTCAAGCCGATCTATATCGCCTTGCTCGGCACGCGCTTGCCGGTGATCGGTGTGCATCATGCGTTTGGTGACTATGGGCGCCGCAGCCGCAAGCTGTTTGCGTCGATATTCCGCAAGCGTTTGAGCCTGCTGGGTGTGTCCGATGCGGTGCGTGATGACATGCGCCGTTGCTTGCCAGCCTGGCCGGCAGCGCGGATTCAAACGCTGTACAACCGCATCGATGTCGACGCCATGCAGGCCCTGCAGGTTCCGGCCGAAGCGGCGCGCGATGCGCTGGGGCTGTCGCCGGATGAGTGGGTGGTCGGCAACGTTGGCCGCCTGCACCCGGACAAGGACCAGGCGACCTTGCTCAAGGGGTTTGCTCTGGCGCTGCCGCATTTGCCGGCACAAAGTCGTCTGGCCATCCTCGGCACCGGCCGCTTGGAGAAAGACCTCAAGGCCTTGGCCCGGGAGCTTGGGATTGCCGAACAGGTGCTGTTCCTCGGCCAGGTGCCGGATGCGCGCCGTTACTTCCGAGCCTTCGACGCCTTTGCCCTGAGTTCCGATCACGAACCTTTCGGCATGGTACTGCTGGAGGCCATGGCCGCCGGCGTGCCGCTGTTGGCAACAGCGTGCGGTGGCGCCCGGGAAGTGGTCGAAGGCGTGGGGATCCTGTTTCCCTTCGGCGATGCCGAACACCTGGGCCAGGGGCTTCGGCACCTGGCGGCAATGGATCGTCAGCAGCACGCGCAATGCGCCCAGATGATGCTCGAGCGCTTGCACGAGCAGTTCTCGGACCAGGCGGTTCGCGCTGCCTTCTGGCAACTGCCGCACGTTACTGAACTGACCGCGAGGGCGTGATGCTCAATCGATTCCAAGGCTGGCGCGAGCGTGGCTGGTCCGTCGTTGAAGCGTCCACCTACAGCGACGCCTGGCAGCGTTACGGTGGCAGTGTTGCCACCCATCCGCAGGTGGTTGAGCGTCTTGCCGGGCTGGCCGAGATTCCTGTGCGCTACCTGGCGTGGGAGCAAGGCGGCGAGCTCAAGGCCTGTATTGCGACCTGGGGCCAGGACTTGGCGTTATCCAAGGATGTGCTCAAGCGCAAAGGCAAGAAGGGCTTGTTCGACCTGGGCAATGCCGAGTTGATTCTGCCTGCCGCCGCCGATGCCCAAGCCCCGTTGCGTCATCGCGCGCGCTACCTGTCGGCGCTGAATGAAGGCCGTTTTGCCGGCATCCAGCTGCAGACCGAGCAGTTGGCCATGGCGCGTACCCCGGAAGAACTGTCGAAGAAATTTCGCTATAACCAGCGCCGCGAGTTGCGCCTGCTGGAAGAGGCGGGCGGTGTGGTGCGTGCGGTCCAGACATTCACCAGTGCCGAGCTGGCGGCAATTTACTGTGATTTGTTCCAGCGCCGCTGGGGCTTTCCCGCCACCGGTGCCGAGCGCATGGCGCAGGTGATCGAGCTGTTGCGTGAATGGTTGATCGGTTCGGTGATTTTCCTCAACGATGCGCCGATCGCCATTCAACTGGTTTACCGCGTTGAGGCGCCAGAGTGGGTCAGCGTTGAATACGTCAATGGCGGCGTAGACCCTCAGACGCGTGAGTTCAGCCCTGGTAGCGTGCTGAGTTTCCTCAATACGCAAAGTGCCTGGGAACAGGCGCGGGAAGCCGGCAAGTCGCTGCGATTTTCGTTTGGCCGGGCAGACCGCGAGTACAAAGACCGTTGGTGCAACCCGGTGCCGGTGTTCAAGGTATGAGTGATTCTCCCAGCCGCAAGCAAGCCCTGCTCAAACGCCATCGCCGCAACAAGCGTATGGCGCTGCTGGTCGGTTTGCTGGTGTTGATCGGCGTCGGCGTGGCGGTGGCCTGGTGGCTGCCGTTGCTGCTGGCAATCCTGGCCTGGGTGGCCCATGAAGCCTGGTTTGCCGACCATCTGTTTTACTCGCCCGGCGATGACTATCAGTACGCCTTCGCGGCCGAGACCGAGCAACCCAAGGTTGTTCTGGATAACGGCCGATTGCTGCTGGAGCAGGCGCTGGAGCTGTCGGGCGACGAGACGCTGATCCTTGCGCTGCGGCTCAAGAGCGGCTTGCTGGGGCGCTTTATTGATCCGTTTATCGCCTTGCCACAGGGTGATCGGCAGGTGTTCGAGCGCGGCGTCAACGGCTTGCGCTACTTGAATCTCACCGGCCAGGCGCAAGCGCTGCTCGCTGGGCAACTGCGGCTGAGTGGCCGGTTCTGCCGTGTGCAAGGTACGCCGGTGTTGTCGGTATTTCGCCAGCCCGACGTGCGTCAGCAGCGGGTGATGGTGATTGCGCCCCATGCCGATGATGCCGAGCTTGCCGCCTTTGGCCTGTACAGTCAGGCGGCGCAGCCCTGGATCGTGACGTTGACGGCCGGCGAAATCGAAGCCCAGCATTATCAACAAATGGGCCTGGCCAAGCCCGAGGCTGCGCGCCTCAAGGGCCGATTGCGCGCCTGGGACAGTATCGCCGTGCCGCGTTGGGCGGGTGTGCCGCAGGAACATTGCGTGCAGCTGGGGTATTTCTGCCTGCAGCTGGCGGCGATGCGGGCCGAGCCTGATCGCGCCGTGGCGTCCCGAGAGGCCGAGTTGAGCGACATTCGCGTCTTTCGCCAATTCAACCCGTTCCCACTGCCTGCGGATGCCGATGGCCGGCCGACCTGGAACAATCTGCTGGCAGATTTGCGGGCGGTGCTGCTGATGGCGCGTCCTGACGTTATCGTGCTGCCGCATCCGGTGCTCGACCCGCACCCTGACCATGTCTGCGCACAGCAGGCCGTGCTGCAAGCCCTGCAAGGGCTGGAGTGGCAGCCGACCACGCTGCTCGGCTACGCCAATCACCTGCATGACAATGACCGCTGGCCGATGGGCGATTCGGGCAACGGCATCGCGTTGCCACCCTGTTTTGATTCGAGCATCACCTTGCAGCCTTTTTGCGTGCCGGTGTCTGCCGAGCAACAGCGTGACAAGGCCATGTCGCTGGGCATGATGCATGACTTGCAGCCCAGGATGCCGTTCAAGCGGCGCGTGCGGCGTGCGATCCAACGGTTGCTGGCCGCAAGGGCCATTTCACCCTGGGGGGAAAATGAGTTTTACCGCAAGGCTGTAAGGCGACATGAACTTTTTTGGTTCATCAAGCACAAGTAAGGTTACGTAACGTGGAGGGGCGCAGCGCGCTCCCGTAAAAAATGACAGTGAGTCCGTTTTGATCAATCAGTGCCCCCGCATCCTCTTCCTCATTCCGTACTTTGGCCGCTGGCCATTCTGGATGCCGTTTTTTCTCGAAAGTTGCCGACACAATGCAGATATTGACTGGCTGTTGTTCAGCGACTGCCCGATACCGAGCAACGTTCCGGACAACGTCAGGATTGAAAGCATTACCTTTGCCGATTACTGCGCGTTGGTTTCACAACGGTTGAACATCCCGTTTGCCCCGCAAGCGGCTTATAAGTTGTGTGACATCAAGCCTGCGCTGGGGCATATCCATGCCGATCGCCTCGAGGGGTATGACTTTTGGGCGTTCGGCGACCTGGACCTTATTTACGGCGACCTGCGCCGCTATTTCACGCCCGATCGACTGGCTGGCTATGATTTGTTCTCGACCCACGAACGACGGGTCGCCGGCCATTTGTGCCTGATGCGCAATACCGCCAGAAAGCGCCAGGTGTTCATGCAGATCAAGGATTGGGAAGCGCGTTTCACCGATCAGGCGCATCATGCGCTGGATGAAGGCGCGTTCAGCAGGATTTTCCTGTGGCGCAAGAATTTTCCGAAACCGTTGTTCGAGTTGGTCGGCAAGCTCAATCCCTGGCGCCGCCGCAGTGAGTTCACCGAGGCGTTCAGTACGCCGGGCGGTGTGATCAAATGGCACGACGGCAGTGATCGCTTCCCGCATCAGTGGTTCTGGAATAACGGTCGCCTCACCAATGACCTGGATGGCGAGCGCGAATTTCCCTATTTCCATTTTGTCTGCTGGAAGCGTAATCAGTGGCCACGGTTACCGGAGCCCGACAGCGAGTACGTCGAGGCGCTGGCGGCTGAACCGTCGTGGGTCGTTGATGCCACAGGTTTCCATCGAGGAGAGTTATGAGTCGGCGTTTCAAGGTCCTGCAATTGCAGCCTGACTACAATGTTAAATCCCATGATTTTGCCGACCTGGCCGAACAGATCGTCAAGGCATTGCCTGCGGATCGCTATGAAGTCACCGCCGCGTTTTTGCGTGGCCGACCCGGGCCTGCGGACCCGGTCAGCCGGGCGGCAACGTCGGTCTACTTCGATTTCTCCGACAAGGCGCTCAAGGGCTTGAGGCTGCGCGCCATGTGGCAGATGTATAAGTTCTGTCGCAAGGAACAGTTTGACGTGGTGGTGTGCAACCGCTTCAAGCCGGTCAACATGATGTTGCAACTCAACCGCTGGTTGAAGATTCCACTGTGTATCGGGATCTCCCACGGCTTTGGCGAGTATGACCGTCTCTACCGCCGTAAACAGGCGCAGCGCTGGATCGACGAGCATTGGCGGTTTGTCGGGGTTTCGCCGGCGGTCAAACAGTACTTGCTGGACTGCCAGTGCGGGTTTACCGACAGCAATACCTACGCGATTACCAACGCCATCGACATCGAGCAGGCCGAAGGCTTGCAGCATTCGCGCGAACGCGCGCGTGAGTTACTGGGCATCGACCCTTCGGTGCGGTTGATCGGCGCCCTGGGGCGTCTGGTTCCGGTCAAGGGGCACACCTATTTGCTGCAGGCGTTTGCAGCGCTCAAGGATAAATACCCTGCGGCGCAACTCGCCATCATTGGCGCGGGCCGTGAGCAGGCCAACCTGGCCGCGCAGATCCAGAGCCTTGGCCTTGATGGGCGGGTGCACTTGCTGGGCTTCAAGGAAAACGCCCTGCAGTACGTGCGCGCTTTCGATATCTGGGCCATGCCCTCGCTGGCTGAAGGCTTGGGCCTGGCGCTGCTGGAAGGCATGAGCGGCCGCCTGCCGGTGATCGCCTCCAGTGTGCCGGCCATGCTGCCACTGATTGAAGGCGCCGGTGGCCTGGCGGTGGAGCCGGCCAACGTGCCCGAATTGACCCAGGCGCTGGACACCTATCTGGCGCTTTCCGATGAGGCGCTCGCGCAAAAGGGCGAGCAGGCTTACCAGTACCTTCAGGCGCAACATGATATTGAGGTGTTCCGCCAGCAATACCTGGAGCTGATCGAATCCGGGTTGGCCCAAGCACGCAGGAACAGCGTATGAACCAGAGTCAGCCCTTGGTCACGGTGATCATCGCCTCGTACAACCACGGCCCGTACATCGAGGAAAGCATCCTCAGTGTGTTGAACCAGACCTACCCCAACATCGAACTGCTGGTGATCGATGACGGCTCGACAGACGACAGTGTCGAGCGCATCCGCCGCCTGCAGGAGCGCCACACGTTCGACTTTCGCGTCCAGCAGAATCAAGGCCTGACGAATACGCTCAATGGCGCTATTGCACGCTCCCAGGGCCCGCTGATCGTGCCGTTCGGCTCCGATGACATCATGAAGCCAGAGCGCATTGCGACTCAGGTGGCTTACATGGACGGCAAGCCGGAAGTGGGTATCTGTGCGGGTAACATCGAGCTGATCGATTCGCGAGGCGAACTGCTTCCCGAGAAGCGCCAGCGCCGCGACGTGCCGTTTCGGCGTCTGGACTTCGACGACATGTTCCTGGAGCGCAAACCCTATCCGCCGGCACCCACGCTGATGATTCGGCGTGAGGCGCTGGAAAAGGTCGGTGGATTTGACCCCGAGATTCGCCTGGAAGACTTGTTGATCGAATTGAAGATCACCCATGCCGGGTACTTCATCGATGGTCTGAACGTGGTCATGGCCCGCTACCGCAAGCACGCCACCAACTCGTACAAGAACCACCGATTCATGATCGACAATATCCTGCGCTCTTACGCGTTGTTCAGTGACCACCCGCTCTATGACGAGGTGCGTTACAAGTTTCTCAGCTCCATGTTCCTCAAGACCTCCAACCGCAATCGCGCGTTGGCGCGAGAGTTGTTGGCGCAGATCCCGTTTCGGGCCTGGAACAAGAAAACCTGGCGGGGTTTGGCGCGGCTGTATTTTTCGCCGCTGGAAAAAGACTGACACACCCTGTGTGCGCCCCTCGCCGGGGCGCACTTGGCGTGCTTCAAGCGGCGGGGCGTGCCAGGGTCAGCACGTGCTCACGGATTTTGACCGTGGCTTGCGGCGACGCAACCAACGCATAGCCACTGGCCAACTGTTCAAAGTGCGCTTCGAACAACCAGTTGCGGTCCTGCGAGTAGCGTTGCATGTGCTTCACGTTGCGCTGGCGCAGCGTGTTGCGCAGCGGCGACGGATAAAGGCGCATGTCGGCCACGTCGATCAGGCCGAACTCACCATCATCCATCAGCAGAACGTTGCCCAAGTGCAGCGAGCGGAAGTACACGCCGCGTTCATGCAGCTGGGCCATGAACCTGCCAAAGCGTTCGATCAGCGATTCTCGCAGGCTGCTGTCCAGACTTTGCAGCGCCTGACGCAGGGTCAGGCCGGGGAGTGGCTGATAGCGCACGGCACTGCTGCCATCGCGCAAGCTATACACATCGAGAATCCGCGGTGACGCGATACCCAGTTGCTGCAGGTGTTCACTGTTGCTGGCAAAGCGTTCCGAATACGGATTGAAACCCCCGGAGGTGTACCAGCGGCGCGCCCTGAACAGCTTGAGGAAGCTGCCATCCTCAAGACGCAGGACCTTGGGCCCAAGACCATCTTCCTCGATGACGGCAGCGCCTTTACGCAGGGTGTCGAACGCCAGCGGTGCGGGCGTTTGCACACGCATGCTGAGCAGGCTGTGACGGCGCTTGGCGATACTCAGGCCGGCGATCAGCGCCAGCGGAATCCACAGCAGGAACCAATGCTCCTTGGGGCGCGACAGGATCCCGCCGCCTTCGGTCAGACCGGCACCGATGCCGTAGGCCTGCAGGGCGGACGTCAGCAGAAACAGCGGTTGTGCGCGCTCTTTGAAACCTTTGTACAGGCCCCAGCCGAGCATGAAGATCCACGGGATAAAGCCGATGATGCCGACGTAATAGAGCACGCCGAGGGCAAAGCTGTGCGGCTCCATCAGTTCGTAACCGTCCACGATCAAGGACAGTTCGGAGTCGTAGCTGTGGCCGATCAGCGGATGGTCGGCGATACGCTGCAGGGTCATGCCCCACAATTCAAAACGGTATGAACTGCCACGCTCGGTAATCGCTTCAGGATAAAACAGCAGCAGCGCTGCAGCGCCAAGCACCAGGACCGCGATCATCAGGGCCGAGCGGCGATTGCGGCTGACAAACGCCATCCACACGGCGGCCAGCGTCAGTGCAACCAGCGGCGTGCGAGAGCCGGTGGCCAGCACCGCGAGCGTCATGACCGCCAACGCAGGCGCGCTGAACAACAACACCTGCAAGCGCTGGGTGGTGATGCAGACATACAGCCAATAGATGCAGAAAAAGCCGAACAGATGGGAGCTGAGCAGCGGATTATCGAGAGCGCCCAGGCCGCCGATCATGCGCATGCTCGCGCCGGGCACGAAGCCTTTGGCGAATGCCGCCAGGTTGAACAGGCACACCACCAGGGCAATCACGGCGGCGCTGAAAAAAATCGGTTTGAACAGCTCGCTGCGGTAGTGCAGCAACAGCCCACAGCCGGCAAACAGCATGAAGGTTTGCAGCGGCACCTTGAACAGGTTGGAATCGCCGGTGGGTTGCGGGCTCCACAGCACGGTAATCAGTGCCCAAGCGCAAAATGCCAGAAGCGCAATGATCAAAGGTTCGCGCAGCAGTTCTTTGATTTCCCGCGGGCGCAGGCACAGCAGGAACAAGGTCGGCACACTGAAAAAGCCGTAGTAGAGACGGTGCATGACGTTGCGGTTGGTGACGTAGAACAATGAACTCAGAAGCAACAACAAGCCAATGGGCAAAATCCATAGGACCAGGAAGTCGAAAACGCGATTTGAGCCATAAATAAGGCGCTTGGAGTGCATACAGAAAAGCCATTCCAGAATAGAGAAAGCCGACCATCTTAAAGTAGTGGCTATATAATGTCGTCGGCTGGATCCAACCAGGCCGAGGGTCATACCGGGTGCAAGTACAACAGAGAAGCTGTGCTAAAGTCAGCCTCCTTTTTCAAAACGCCGCGTGATATGACCGACTCCAGTCCGAGCGCAAGCCCTTCGAGCTTGAAAATATACTTCCGCCTGCTCATGTACGTTAAGCCCTATGCCGGCTTGTTCGCGTTGAGTATTGTCGGATTTCTGATTTTCGCGTCGACCCAGCCCATGCTGGGGTACATCCTCAAGTACTTCGTCGACGGTTTGTCCAACCCTGAAGCGGTGCTGTT
This sequence comes from Pseudomonas sp. TREG-RG-20F-10-E-6-01, assembly GCF_022662455.1. NCBI lineage: Bacteria > Pseudomonadati > Pseudomonadota > Gammaproteobacteria > Pseudomonadales > Pseudomonadaceae > Pseudomonas > Pseudomonas sp. TREG-RG-20F-10-E-6-01. The sequence continues at coordinate 236,120 of NZ_JAKNQP010000005.1, forward strand.
CCCCAGCGTACCGTTCCTGCGTGACCTGCAATTGCTGCAAGCCGTGCCCTTGTTGATCATTCTGATCGCAGCCTGGCAGGGCCTGGGTTCGTTCCTGGGCAACTACCTGCTGGCCAAGGTTTCCCTGGGCCTGGTCCACGACCTGCGCGTGCAGTTGTTCAACAACCTGTTGACGCTGCCCAACCGATACTTCGACAACCACAACTCCGGGCACCTGATTTCGCGCATCACCTTTAACGTGACCATGGTCACGGGTGCGGCGACCGACGCCATCAAGGTGGTGATCCGCGAAGGCATGACGGTGATCTTCCTGTTCGCCTCGCTGCTGTTCATGAACTGGCGCCTGACGCTGGTGATGATCGCCATCCTGCCGTTGATTGCGGTGATGGTCAGCACGGCCAGCAAGAAATTCCGCAAGCAGAGCAAGAAGATCCAGGTGGCCATGGGCGACGTGACTCACGTCGCCTCGGAAACCATCCAGGGCTACCGTGTGGTGCGCAGCTTCGGCGGTGAAGTCTACGAGGAGAAGCGTTTCCTCAAGGCCAGCCAGGGCAACACCGACAAGCAACTGCGCATGACCCGCACCGGGGCGATCTACACCCCGTTGCTGCAACTGGTGATCTACACCGCCATGGCGGTGTTGATGTTCCTGGTGCTTTACCTTCGCGGTGACGCATCGGCCGGTGACATGGTGGCTTACATCACCTTGGCTGGCTTGCTGCCCAAGCCGATCCGTCAATTGTCGGAAGTCAGCTCGACCATCCAGAAAGGTGTGGCCGGCGCTGAAAGCATTTTCGAGCAGTTGGACGAAGAGCAGGAAATCGACCGCGGCACCGTTGAGCGCGACAAGGTCAGCGGCCGTCTGGAAGTGCGTCACCTGAACTTCACCTACCCAGGCACCGAACGCCACGTGCTCAAGGACATCAGCTTCACCGCCGAGCCTGGGCAGATGATCGCGCTGGTGGGGCGTTCCGGCAGCGGCAAGTCGACCCTGGCCAGCCTGATTCCGCGTTTCTACCACCACGAGAGCGGTGAAATCCTGCTCGACGGCGTAGAGATCGAAGACTACAAGCTGCTCAACCTGCGTCGGCACATCGCCCAGGTCACCCAGCACGTGACCTTGTTCAGCGACACCGTCACCAACAACATCGCCTATGGCGACCTGGCGGGTGCACCACGCGCGGACGTTGAAGCGGCGGCGGCGGATGCCTACGCAAAAGACTTCATCGACCAGTTGCCGAAGGGTTTCGACACCCAGGTTGGCGAAAATGGCGTGCTGTTGTCCGGCGGCCAGCGCCAGCGCCTGGCAATCGCGCGGGCGTTGCTCAAGAACGCGCCGCTGTTGATTCTCGACGAGGCCACCTCGGCCCTCGACACCGAATCCGAGCGGCACATTCAGGCCGCGCTGGACAAAGTCATGCAGGGCCGCACGACGTTGGTGATTGCGCATCGCCTCTCCACCATTGAGAAGGCCGACCTGATCCTGGTGATGGACGACGGTCGGATTGTCGAGCGCGGCACCCACGCCGAGCTGCTGGCCCAGAACGGCTATTACGCCCGCCTGCATGCCATGGGCCTGGACGCGCCGGTCGCGGCCGACATCACCTAAAACCTTGTGGGAGCGGGCTTGACCGCGATAGCGGAGTATCAGTCACCGAATGTTTCGACTGATTCACCGCCATCGCGGGCAAGCCCGCTCCCACATGTGTTCCTCGGTGGATTCAATGGCAGGCCCGTCGCGCTATCTTCTGTGCACACCCTCCACAAGCCTCCTGTAACCCTGTGCTAATATCGCGCCCCTGTTCATTTTGTATGTGGGTTGCTCCATGAAGTTGTCCATGCCGCGATTCGATCAAGCCCCTGTCTTGGTGGTCGGCGATGTCATGCTCGACCGTTACTGGCATGGCGGAACCTCACGGATTTCCCCTGAGGCACCGGTACCGGTAGTCAAGGTCGAGCAAATCGAAGACCGTCCAGGTGGCGCTGCCAACGTTGCCCTCAATATTGCCGCTCTCGGCGCCCCGGCCTCCCTGGTGGGTGTGACCGGCGACGACGAAGCCGCCGACAGCCTGGCCAACAGCCTGCGCGGTGCCGGCGTGCGCGCACTGTTCCAGCGCATCGCCCATCAGCCGACCACCGTCAAGCTGCGGGTCATGAGCCGTCACCAGCAATTGCTGCGTATTGATTTTGAAGAACCCTTCGCCACCGACGCCCTGGCACTGAGCGAGCAGGTCGACACGTTGCTTGAAGGTATCAAGGTGCTGGTCTTGTCCGACTACGGCAAAGGCGCCCTGAAGAACCACCAGATGCTGATCCAGGCCGCCAAGGCCCGCAACATTCCGGTACTGGCCGATCCCAAGGGCAAGGACTTCTCGATTTATCGGGGCGCCAGCCTGATCACGCCCAACCTCAGCGAGTTCGAAGCCATCGTCGGCGGTTGCGCCGACGAGCACGAGCTGGTGACCAAGGGCGCCACGTTGATGGCCGACCTCGACCTGGGCGCCTTGCTGGTGACCCGTGGCGAGCACGGCATGACGCTGCTGCGTCCGGGCCACCCGGCGATGCACTTGCCGGCGCGTGCGCGTGAAGTGTTCGACGTTACCGGCGCTGGCGACACCGTAATCTCCACGCTGGCCGCCTCGATTGCAGCCGGTGAGGAGTTGCCCCACGCCGTGGCCCTGGCCAATCTGGCGGCGGGCATTGTGGTCGGCAAGCTGGGCACCGCGGCCATCAGCGCGCCGGAATTGCGCCGGGCTATCCAGCGCTCCGAAGGCTCCGAGCGCGGTGTGCTGACCATCGAGCAATTGCTGCTGGCGATTGACGATGCGCGTGCCCACAACGAAAGCATTGTGTTCACCAATGGCTGTTTCGACATCCTGCACGCCGGTCACGTGACTTACCTGGAGCAGGCGCGAGCCCAAGGCGATCGCCTGATCGTTGCAGTCAATGACGACGCTTCGGTCAGCCGCTTGAAAGGCCCTGGTCGTCCGATCAACAGTGTTGATCGGCGCATGGCGGTATTGGCCGGTCTGGGCGCGGTGGACTGGGTGATCAGCTTCTCTGAAGGCACTCCGGAAAACCTGCTGGCTCAGGTCAAGCCCGATGTGTTGGTCAAGGGCGGCGACTACTCTGTCGATCAGGTCGTGGGTGCCGATATCGTCGGCGCTTACGGCGGCAAGGTGAAGGTGCTGGGCCTGGTCGAGAACAGCTCGACCACCGCCATTGTCGAGAAGATCCGCAACAATGAGTAACGCTGATAAGTGGGTCCTGATCACCGGCGGTGCCGGTTTTATCGGTTCGCATCTGGTTGATGCGTTGCTTGCCAAAGGCTATGCCGTGCGGGTGCTGGATGACCTGTCCACCGGCAAGCGCAGCAACCTGGCGTTGGGCAACCCGCGCGTGCAGCTGATTGAAGGTGATGTCGCCAATGCCGAGCTAGTGGCGCAAGCCGCCGTCGGCGTGAGCGCCGTGGTGCACCTGGCTGCAGTGGCCTCGGTGCAGGCGTCGGTGGATGACCCGGTGAGCACTCACCAGAGCAACTTCGTCGGTACCCTGAATGTCTGCGAAGCGATGCGCAAGGCCGGGGTCAAGCGTGTGGTGTTTGCTTCCAGCGCGGCGGTGTACGGCAACAATGGTGAGGGCGCGTCGATTGACGAAGAGACCACCAAGGCGCCGTTGACACCTTATGCGTCGGACAAATTGGCCGGTGAGCATTACTTCGATTTCTACCGCCGCCAGCATGGCCTGGAGCCGGTGATTTTCCGCTTCTTCAACATCTTCGGGCCACGCCAGGATCCGTCCTCGCCGTATTCCGGGGTGATCAGTATTTTCAGCGAGCGCGTGCAGCAGGGTGTGCCAATCAGCGTGTTTGGTGATGGCGAGCAAACCCGCGATTTCATGTACGTGGAAGATTTGGTCGATGTGCTGGTACAGGCCATCGAAGCGCCCGACGCGCCGCTGGGTGCGATCAACGTAGGCTGGAACCGCACCACCACGCTCAAGCAGGTGTTGCAGGCGCTGGAAGAAGTCGTGGGTCAGTTGCCGACGATCACTTACGGCCCGGCACGCTCGGGGGATATTCGGCATTCGCGGGCCAATAACCAGCGGCTGTTGGCGAGTTTCACGCTGCCTGAGCCTACGCCGTTGAAGGTGGGCCTGGAGCGGTTGCTCACGGGCTGAACACCGTCAAATGGGGGAGCCGCTTTATCTGGGTGCCGGGCAAGCCAGCGCCCAGATTAGAGCGGTTTTACCCTTTGGCTTTTTTCTTCGGCACAATCTTGCGCAGCATCTGCCGCGCCTTGCCGGTCAATCGCTTCAGTTTCGACTCTTTTTCAGGCTGGGCCAGGCCTTGTTGCCTGAGCCAATCCTTCCAGCGAATCCGCTCATCACGTACCAGCCAGCCGTCTTGCTGAGCAAAGCTTTCGGCCAGGTATAAACCGCGTGTGCTGGCTGGATACAGCTGGTCTTTCTTGACGGTGTACAGCTCTGCTACAGGCTGGCCATCTTTGAGCGGCATCAGATACAAATCCGGGCGCTTGCGGTCCAGCCGGGCTACCAGCTGATCGCCTTCAAGTCGCTCATCCACATGAAACAGGCTGAGGGATTTGGCTTCCTTCGGCACCTCAAGGCGCAAGTCATAAATCAATTGCAGCGACGCCGTCGGCAGGTGCACGTAGGCCCGCGGGCGCTCGATCAATTGCGTGGTCGCACAGCGCACCGGGCGGGCGGCGCCCGACAAAGGGCTCAGCCGAAACGGCAGTGCTTCACGGTAATGCAGGGCGGTGGAATAGGGCGCCGGCAGCCAGGTGTCGTTGAAGCGTCCGCCGAGCCAGCCTTCAGGCGTCTCCAGCAGGCATTCTTCGGCAATTTCCTGGATGGCAGTGTGCAGCGGCAGGTTCAATTCGTGGGCCGGCACATAGCCCGAGATCAGCTTGAGCACCACGTCGCCACGGTCCTGGCGGCGTTGGCGGACCAATACCCAGTAATCCTTGTTTTGCCAGTGCAGGGTCAGTCGCACCGACACGCCCAGATTCGCCAGTTCCAGGGCGAAACGCTCGGGGTCCGCCACCTCCACCGGCTTGCGCCGTTGCAGGGTCTGGGCGAAGTTGAGCGGCATGCCCACGCTCTGGTAACTCAGGCCTTCGGGGGTGGCTTCGACGTGCAGCGGCAGTGTTTTAAAGTTGCTGGGGTTTTTTCTAATAAGCGTGCGCGGCATGTCGGCTCCTTCTTGCGACGGGGTCGGCCGCGTCGGCGGCATCAGAGTTGACGAATGACCTTGGCAGCGGTCGCCACGTTATGGGCCAGGTGCAGCGGATTAATGGTCCCGACAATAGCACTGGCGACGCCCGTTTGCGCAAACAACAACATGAAACTGGCGTGAATTGGATCCATTCCAGGTTCCAGGCACACGTGGCCGCTGGCCAGGGCTTTTTTCACCAGGATGCCTTTGCCGTGGGCCGCTGCGTAATCAATGACGGCTTTCTCGCTCTGTTCGTTCAGATTGTAGGTGACCATTGCGCAATCACCCTGTTCCAGAGCCTTCACGCCGCCTTCGACGGTTTTGCCGGAGAAGCCGAAACCGCGAATCTTGCCCTCTTTTTTCAGCTCTGCCAGGGTCTGGTAAACCTCGCAATCATTGAGGATATGCAGGTCATTACCATCGGAGTGCACCAGCACCAGGTCGATAAAATCCGTTTCAAGTCGTTTCAAGCTGCGCTCGATCGACATCCGCGTATGGGCCGCACTGAAATCATGCTGCGACACGCCATCGGCAAACTCTTCACCGACCTTGCTGACAATCACCCAGTCATTACGTTGGCCGCGTAACAGCGGCCCCAGGCGTTCTTCGCTGCGGCCGTAAGCCGGTGCGGTGTCGATCAGGTTGATACCCAGCTGGCGCGCCTGGCGCAGCAGCATGCGCGCTTCGTCATCATCAGGAATCTGGAAGCCGTTGGGATATTTCACGCCTTGGTCGCGGCCCAGTTTTACGGTGCCCAGCCCCAGTGGCGACACCAGCAGGCCGGTGCTGCCCAAGGGGCGATGCAGGTCGTGCAGGGTGGGCAGGCTCATGGCAACAGGTGCTCCCAGGCAGGTTGGCCGAGGGCTGGTTTTGGCAGCTCGGGCAGGGCGTCGTTGTTGGCGCTCGGCTGGATGCCGTCGCGTTGCAGGGCGTTGAGCACGCGGTCAGCGAAGTCTGGCGCCAGCGCCAGTTTGGTCGGCCAGCCCACCAGCAGGCGGCCCTCTTCGGCAAGGAACGCATTGTCGGGGCGGGTCAGGCCCGACTGCAGCGGCTCGGCACGGTCCACGCGCAAGGTCGCCCATTGCGTCTGGCTCATGTCGATCCACGGCAGCAATTGCGCCAGCTCTTTTTGCGCGGTGGCGATCTGTTCTTCAGGTGTGCGCGCCACGCCATCGGCCTCGGCGATATCACCGCCCATGTACCACACCCAGTTGCCATCGGCGGCCGGGTGGGTGGTGATGGTCAGGCGCGGCTTGGTGCCGCCGCCCAGGCAGTGCGCATACAGCGGCTTCAAGCCCGGGCCCTTGGCGATGATCATATGCAGCGGGCGCTTTTGCATGGCGGGCTGGCTCAGGCCCAGGGCGCTGAGCAGATCTGCCGTGCCGCCACCGGCACTCAGCACGATGCGCTGGGCGCGAATCTCGCGGCCGTCAACCTTCAAACCCACCAGGGTGTCGCCATCGCGCAGCGGTTCGATGTGCTGGCCGGCGAGCAAACCGTCACCCGCCAGTTGGGCCAGACGCTCGATCAGGCTTGGCACGTCGACCACCAGTTCGGCCAGGCGGTAGACCTTGCCCTTGAAGCGGCGGTCCTGCAGGGCCGGCGGCAATTCGTCGCCCTTGACCTGGTCGACCCGGCCACGCACGGCCTTGCTGGCGAAGAAGCTGGTGAGGTTGCCGGCGAGTGTGCCGGGCGACCACAGGTAATGGGCTTGGGACAGCAGGCGCACGCCGGACAGATCGAGTTCGCCATCACCCGCCAACGCCTCGCGCCAGCGGCGCGGCATGTCGGCAATCGCTTCGGACGCGCCGGTGAGCGCGCCGTGCAAGGCGTATTTCGCGCCGCCGTGGATGATCCCCTGGGACTTCACGCTTTGCCCGCCGCCCAGCGTGGCGCTTTCCACCAACACCGTGGAAAACCCCTGGCGGCGCAGGCGCGCGTTAAGCCAGAGGCCGGCAACCCCGGCGCCGACAATCAGAACGTCGGTGGAAATAACGGATGGCATCGGCGACCTCAGTGTTCAAGACAAGAGGCGCAGTATACAGGCTGTTGAGTGGCGGTCAGTGCCCGGCGGTTTTCGAGAACAGTTGAATCACCACCACGCCCAGCACAATCAGGCCCATGCCCAGCATCGCCGGCAGGTCGAGCTTTTGCCCATAGATAAACAGCGCGGCGACACTGACCATCACGATGCCCATGCCGGCCCACACCGCATACGCCACGCCCACCGGCACGGTGCGCACCACCAGGGTCAGCATCCAGAACGCAATGCCATAGCCGACGATGACCAGCGCCAGTGGAAGCGGTGTGCTCCAGCCTTTGACGGCTTTCATGGACACGGTCGCGATCACTTCCGAGCAAATGGCGATGGCCAGGTAGAGGTAGGCGGCATTCATGGGGTAATCCTCGGTGTGTGACGTGCTTGAATAAGGTCAGCATTCTAACGCTTCGGCAGATGGGATAAAGTCATTACCTATCCGAATTCAAGATGGGTTAAGCCATGAGCGTGCAGTGGAACCTGGACCAGATGCGCCTGTTTGTCAGCGTTGCCGAACAGCGTTCGTTTTCGGCGGTGGCCCGCGACCAGCGCAAGGCGCAATCGGCGGTGAGCAACGGTATCGCGCTGCTGGAAGCAGACCTGGGGCTGAGCCTGTTTGAGCGTAGCAGCGGCCGCCAGCCCCGGCTGACCGAAGCCGGCAGTGTGTTGCTGGAGGAAGCCCGTGAAGTATTGCGCCAGTGTGAACGGCTCAATGGCCGCGCGCTGTCACTGACGCGTGGCGAGGAAGCCTGCCTGCGCCTGGCCCAGGACGAGGCCATGCTGTTCCAGCCGGTACTCGACAGCCTCGAGGCGCTCGCCGGGCAATACCCGCAGTTGGAAGTGCAGCTTTCCAGCGCCGCTCAAGGCGATGTGGCGCGCAAGTTGGTGGAGCGCAAGGCCGACCTGGGCCTGTTGTTTTATCACGACCAAATCCCTGAAGCGCTTGAGCGGCGGGTGGTGGGCAGTGTGGAAATGGTCACCGTGTGCGGTGTGAATCATCCGCTGGCCAAGCAAACGTACGTGACCTGCCAGCATCTGGCGCAGTTTCGCCAACTGTTGATGTCGACCCAGACCAGCGTCTACCCCGGCAGTGAAGCCGCCAGCCCGCTGGTGTGGCGCGCCGACAGTTTCTACGTGCTGGCCGAATGGCTGATGAGTGGCCTGGGCTGGGCCTGGCTGCCGCGGCACATCGTGCAGTACCCCACCTATCAACAACAAATGGTTGAGCTGGACAGCGAATGGACACCGCCCGCGCTGGTGGTGGAACTGGTCTGGCGCCGTGACGAGCACCTCGGTCCCGCAGCGCGCTTTCTGGCTGCACGATTTGCCGAGTGCTTGCAGGCGATCGACTGAAAAAGCCGATAAACTCCGCCGCCATGAATAGAACTCTCTATAGCTGTCTGTTTTACCTGGCGCTGCCGTTGGTGGCTTTACGTCTGTGGCTGCGTGCGCGCAAGGCGCCGGCCTACGCCAAGCGCGTCGGCGAGCGGTTTTCCTATGGCCTGCCGGTGATGCAGCCGGGCGGGATCTGGGTGCATGCGGTATCGGTAGGTGAAAGCATCGCCGCCGCGCCGATGATTCGCGGGCTGATGGCGCGGCATCCGACGCTGCCGATCACCGTCACCTGCATGACGCCCACCGGGTCCGAGCGCATTCAGGCGTTGTTCGCCAATGAGCCGCGCGTACAGCATTGCTACTTGCCGTATGACTTGCCGTGCGCGGCCAAGCGTTTTCTAGATCGCGTGCAACCTAAGCTCGCCGTGATCATGGAGACCGAGTTGTGGCCCAACCACATTCACGCCTGTGCCCAGCGCGGTATTCCAGTGGCACTGGCCAATGCGCGGTTGTCGGCGCGTTCGGCCAAGGGTTATGCACGGTTTGCCAAGCTGACGGCGCCGATGCTGGCGCAAATGAACTTGTTCGCGGTGCAGACGCGCACTGAAGCCCAGCGCTTCCTGAGCCTGGGCGCACGCCCGGAAACCGTCGAAGTCACCGGCTCGATCAAGTTCGACCTGACCATCGACCCCGAGCTGACGGTGCGGGCTGCTGCCTTGCGTGAGCAATGGGGCGCCAGCGAGCGCCCGGTGTGGATCGCCGCCAGCACGCACGAAGGCGAAGACGACGTGGTCCTGGCTGCGCATCGCCAGCTGCTCGAAAGTTATCCCAATGCATTGTTGATTCTGGTGCCGCGTCATCAGGAGCGCTTCGGCCCGATGTTCGAGCTGTGCGGGCAACAAGGCTTTGCCACGGTGCGCCGTTCCAGTGGCGAGCCTGTGACCGCGCAAACGTCGGTGCTGCTCGGCGACACAATGGGCGAGTTGCTGTTTCTCTATGCCCTGGCGGACAGCGCGTTTGTCGGCGGCAGCCTGGTGCCGACGGGCGGGCATAACCCGCTGGAGCCGGCAGCGCTGGCCAAGCCTGTGATCATGGGGCCGCACCTGTTCAACTTCCTCGAAATCAGCGCGATGATGCGCGAGGCCGGGGCGTTGCGAGAGGTGGATGACGCCGAGGGCTTGGCCGAGGCGGTGCGGCAGCTGTTCGAGCTGCCGCAGGATGCGCGCAAGATGGCGCAGGCGGGGCTGGCAGTGATGCAGGCCAACCAGGGCGCGCTCAAGCGCCTGCTGGATGGCCTGGACAGACTGATTCAACGCTGACCCAAAGGTGGGAGCTGGCTTGCCTGCGATAGCATCACCTGGGTGTAACTGATACACCGCGGTGTCGGTATCGCAGGCAAGCCAGCTCCCACATTGGTTTTGTGCTGAGCTTAGTAGCCGGGGCGAGCCTTGAGCTGTTCGGCGGCGGCCTTGGCCAGGTCCGGTGGCAGGAAGTCCTTGTCCGGGTTGTAGTCAGCCTTGAGGTAGCGCGTCAGGTCCTGCAAATCGCCCGGGCTCAGCGTGCCCGCCGCCTGCTTCAAGCGCAGGTTGTCGAGGATGTAGTCGTAGCGGCTGTTGTTGTAGTTGCGCACGGACGAGTAGAGCTGGCGCTGTGCGTCCAGCACGTCGACGATGTTGCGCGTGCCCACCTGATACCCGATTTCCGTGGCTTCCACCGCGCTCTGGTTGGAGATGATCGACTGGCGGCGTGCCTGCACCTGTTCCACGTCGGTGTTCACCGCGCGGTGCAGGTTGCGGGTGTTTTCCACCACTTGGCGGCGCAGGCCTTCGCGTTGTTGCTCACTTTGGTCGAGGCGTGAATAGGATTCGCGCACTTGCGAGCTGGTGAGGCCGCCGCTGTAGATCGGGATGTTCAGGCGCAGGCCGATGGTGCGTTGCGACACATCACCGCCGTAAGGGATAGGCAGTTGATTCGGGTTGCTGAAACCCAGCGCGTCGTTGTCACCCTTTTCGTATTGCGCCACCGCATCGAGGGTCGGCAAGTGGCCGGCCTTGCGCTGGCGCAGGGTTTCTTCGGCGGCCGTGACCGCGTAGTTGCTGGCCAGCAGGTTGAGGTTCTGGCGGCCGGCCGTCTCGACCCAGGCCTTGGCATCATTCGGCGCCGGTGGCAGCACCGGCAGCGTGTGCACGATGCCCTGGATGGCGTTGTACTCGCGGTTGGTCAGGGTGATCAGCGCTTCGAAGGCGTCATCCACCTGGCGCTGGGCGACGATGCGGTTGGCGCGGGCGGTGTCGTAGCTGGCCTGGGATTGCAGCACGTCGGTCTTGTCCGACAGGCCCACGTCAAAGCGTTCGTTGGACTGATCGAGCTGGCGCTTGAAGGCGTTTTCTTCGGCCTTGGTCGAGGCCAGGTTGTCCTGGGCGCGCAGCACCGCGAAGTAGCTCTCGGCGCTTTGCAGGATCAGGTTCTGTTCGGTGGCCGAGAGCTGCAGCGAGGCCTGCTCGTTGACGGCTTCGGCGGCTTGCAGCTGGAACCAGCGGTCGGCACGGAACAGCGGCTGACTCAAGGTTGCGCGCCAGGAGTGCGCATCACGGTTGGCGGTGGCCGCCGGCTGGTCGATCTGGGTGCGCACGTTATTGCTGTCGGCGCCGGCCGACAGGTTTGGCAGCAAGCCGGCACGGGCCTGGGGCACCACTTCTTTCTGCGCGCCGTATTGGGCGCGGGCGGCGGCCAGGTCGGCGTTGTTGTTCACCGCTTCCTGGTAGACGCTGACCAAATCGGTTTTGGCGGACAAGGGCGCTTCAGCTGCCCAGACCATTCCATTGGTCGCACAAGACACGGCAAGAGCCAGTGAGAGTTTGCGCAGCATGAGGCGATCCCTAGTGTGAATATTACGGCGATAATTTAGCGCCCAAGGCTAAGGCTGGCCATTTCTGGCGTCAAGCCATTGTGGCGGCAACCGAGTGTAGTGTTGCTGACCCGGCGCAACAATCCCGCAATCACGCCATTCATCACGCTGAATGCACCGCCATTGGCAATTTGCCCACGCCATGGTCTAGACTGGCCGCGTTCTTGTCGGGGTGCCTTGTTGGAAGGCTGAGATCGGTAAATACCGGATCCCGTTGAACCTGATCAGGTTAGCGCCTGCGTAGGGAACAAGATTTCTCGTCACCCGGCGAGTCCTCTTGTGCTTCGTCCGGGATGTTGTTCGACAATCGAACAGCCCTCGTGCCTTGCACAGCACTGGTTTCAGTGCGTCCATCCGTCACAGGTTCGCTCCGACAAAAATCCACCGCCTGGATAGTTGGAGAGCCCGTGATGAGCACAGAAATAAAAAGTACAAAACTGAAAACCACCGTGCACTTGAGTGAGTCGGCCAAGGTCGACTCCGGCTCCGTGCAGCCGTTTACCCGCTCGCAAAAAATCTACGTGCAAGGCACTCGTCCGGACATTCGTGTGCCGATGCGCGAAGTCAGCCTGGACGTGACCCCCACCGACTTCGGCGGCGAAATCAACGCGCCCGTGGTGGTCTACGACACCTCCGGCCCGTACACCGACCCGAATGTGATCATCGATGTGCGCAAAGGCCTGGGCGATGTGCGCTCGCCGTGGATCGAGTCGCGTGGCGACACCGAGCGCCTGTCGGGCTTGAGCTCGCACTTCGGTCAACAGCGCCTGAGCGACGCCGAACTTACCGCGCTGCGTTTTGCCCACGTGAAAAACCCGCGCCGCGCCAAGGCCGGCGCCAACGTCACGCAGATGCACTACGCGCGCAAAGGCATCATCACCGCCGAGATGGAATACGTCGCCATCCGCGAAAACATGAAGCTCGAAGAAGCCCGCGCCAGCGGCCTGCTCGAGCAGCAACACGCCGGCCACAGCTTCGGCGCCAGCGTGCCGAAAATCATCACCCCCGAATTTGTGCGCGAAGAAATCGCCCGTGGCCGCGCGATCATCCCGGCCAACATCAACCACACCGAACTGGAACCGATGATCATCGGCCGTAACTTCCTGGTGAAGATCAACGGCAATATCGGCAACAGCGCTTTGGGTTCGTCCATCGAAGAAGAAGTGGCGAAACTGACCTGGGGCATTCGCTGGGGTTCGGACACCGTCATGGACTTGTCCACCGGCAAACACATTCACGAAACCCGCGAGTGGATCATCCGCAACTCGCCGGTGCCGATCGGTACCGTGCCGATCTACCAGGCCCTGGAAAAAGTTGGCGGCGCCGCTGAAGACCTGACCTGGGAGCTGTTCCGCGACACCCTGATCGAACAGGCCGAGCAGGGCGTCGATTACTTCACCATCCACGCCGGCGTGCTGCTGCGCTACGTGCCGCTGACCGCCAAGCGCGTAACCGGCATCGTCTCGCGTGGCGGTTCGATCATGGCCAAGTGGTGCCTGGCGCACCACAAAGAGAACTTCACCTACACGCATTTCGACGAAATCTGCGAAATCATGAAGGCCTATGACGTCAGCTTCTCCCTTGGCGACGGACTGCGTCCGGGCTCGATTGCCGACGCAAACGACGCCGCGCAATTCGGTGAGCTGGAAACATTGGGCGAGCTGACCAAGATCGCCTGGAAGCACGACGTGCAAACCATGATCGAAGGCCCCGGCCACGTGCCGATGCAGTTGATCAAAGAGAACATGGACAAGCAACTCGAATGCTGCGACGAGGCGCCGTTCTACACCCTCGGCCCGCTGACCACCGACATCGCGCCGGGCTACGACCACATCACCTCGGGCATCGGCGCGGCGATGATCGGCTGGTTCGGTTGCGCGATGCTTTGCTACGTCACGCCCAAAGAACACTTGGGCCTGCCGAACAAGGATGACGTGAAGACCGGGATCATCACCTACAAGATCGCGGCGCACGCTGCGGATTTGGCCAAGGGACATCCGGGAGCGCAGATCCGCGATAACGCCTTGAGCAAGGCGCGGTTCGAGTTCCGCTGGGAAGACCAGTTCAACCTTGGTCTGGACCCGGACACCGCGCGTTCGTATCACGACGAAACCTTGCCGAAAGACTCGGCCAAGGTCGCGCACTTCTGCTCGATGTGCGGGCCGAAATTCTGCTCGATGAAGATCACCCAGGAAGTGCGTGAGTACGCGGCCAACCAGCGCATTGAAGCGGTGGATGTGGACGTGGCCAAGGGCTTGGCCGAACAGGCGCAGCGGTTCAAGCAGGAAGGTAGTCAGCTTTATAAGAAGGTCTGATCCATAGGCGACGGTGCCTGCACTGCCGTCATCGCGGGCAAGCCCGACTCCCACATTTGATCGAGTTCCACCTTTGGAATGCGGTCGAATGTGGGAGCGGGCTTGCCCGCGATAGCGATCTAGCAAACAACACATGCCCCTCAGAGATAACACCCTTGAGCATTCAACCGAGTACCTACTCCCCCGATATAGCGGTGCCGAGCGACAAACGCGTCTTCGGCGCCCGCGACCTGTTCTCCCTGTGGTTTTCCCTCGGCATCGGCCTGATGGTCCTGCAAACCGGCGCCTTGCTCGCACCCGGCCTGGGCTTGTCCGGTTCGCTGCTGGCGATATTTCTCGGCACGCTGGTGGGCGTGCTGCTGCTGGCCGCCGTCGGCGTGATCGGCAGCGACACGGGCCTGTCGGCCATGGCCGCGCTCAAACTCAGCCTAGGGGCCAAAGGCGCCAGCCTGCCGGCATTGCTGAACCTGCTGCAGCTGATCGGCTGGGGCTCGTTCGAAATCATCGTGATGCGCGACGCCGCCAGTTTGCTGGGCACCCGAGCGTTCAGCGAGGGTAGCCTGCTGGCGAGTCCTTTGCTGTGGACGCTGTTTTTCGGTGGTTTGGCGACGTTACTGGCCGTCAGTGGCCCGCTGACTTTTGTGCGCCAGATCCTGCGCAAGTGGGGCATCTGGCTGCTGCTGGCCGCCTGCCTGTGGCTGACCTGGAACCTGTTCGCCAAGGCCGACCTCGCCGCGTTGTGGGCAAAATCCGGTGACGGCTCGATGCCGTTTGCGGTGGGTTTTGATATCGCCATCGCCATGCCGTTGTCGTGGCTGCCGTTGATTGCCGATTACTCTCGCTTCGGCAAACGCGCAAAAAATGTATTCGGCGGGACGGCGCTGGGCTTTTTTATCGGCAATTTCTGGCTGATGAGCCTCGGCGTGGCTTACACCCTGGCGTTCGCGCCAAGCGGTGAAGTGAATGCGCTGTTGCTGGCGCTGGCCGGTGCGGGCCTGGGCATTCCGCTGTTGCTGATCCTGTTGGACGAGTCGGAAAACGCCTTTGCCGATATTCACTCGGCGGCAGTCTCCAGCGGGATTTTGCTGCGTTGGAAGGTCGAACACCTGGCGTTGGCCATCGGCGTCATCTGCACGCTGATCGCCTGCTTCGCGCCGTTGGCGCAGTACCAGAACTTCCTGTTGCTGATCGGCTCGGTGTTCGCGCCGCTGTTCGGCGTGGTGCTGGTGGATCACTTCATTCTGCGCCGCCGTGGCCAGGGCCCCGTTCGCAACCTGCACGGGGCGGCGCTAGTGGCCTGGCTGGGTGGCATCGCCACGTATCACGTGCTGGCCAACCTGTATCCGGATATCGGCGCGACCCTGCCGGCACTGGTGCTGGCAGGGCTGTTGCAGTTGATATTGGGCCGGGTCTTTAGTGGCGCGCGGGCATCAGTTCAGGCTTGAGCACGCCCGTCAGACGCGCATAGGGGATGGTCATTTCGATCAGCCCCAATGCGTACGGGCCAATGGTGGCCACGTTGTACTTGAGTACCACGCCGTCGCTGGTCAAGGCCACGTTCGGGGTTTTCTGGAACGGCCAGTTCTTCACGAACTCCGGGTCGCGGTCCATCTGCGAATTGATCAGCCAGCTATTGTGGGCGACTTTCGCGGTGTTCCAGAACGCCTGTTCCTGACCCGGCAGCAGCATGTCGGTCAGGCTCAGCTCTTTGTGCTGCAGGCGTGAATAGTTGATGAAACCGCGGCCGGGTTCACCGTGGGCGGCTCCGGTGTCCAGGTAGCTGGACACTTCAATGATCACCAGTCCGTCATGCTGGTCACGTACCTTGGCCTGCAAGTACATGCTGTTGCGGTCTGGCGATTCGCGCAGGAACTTGTCCCGGTAGGCATTCAGCGTCGGCGGCACGCTGGCGCCGGGCGTGGTGCGGGTCATTTGCAGCAGGCGTTGCTCCACAATCGTGTCGAGCTGCGGCTCGCTGGGGAAGTGCACGGTATCAATGTTCACCAGCGGGCAGTCAGGGCTGCCGCAGCCGGGTTTGATCTGTTCGGAGGCGTCCGGTTTGGTGTCCAGCGGCTTCAGGTAGCTGGGCTGGAACAGGCTCTGGCAGGCACCCAGGGTCAAGGCAATACAAGCCACGGAGGCGATTTTTAAAAGCGACATGTGCGTCCTTCGGAAATCGATGGAAAGCGAAAAAGAGTAGCGCTTCGACTGCGAACAGAGCCGTCAGTTCGCCACTAAGCTGATTAGAGTGAGTTTGACCTCCGCCGTCTATCCCGGCAACTGGAAAGGGGCTGCATCAAGTGGCAAGGGCGCGTTAGGATGGCGCGAATTGCACCCGCGTAAACGAGGAAGAATATGACGGACATTGCTAAATCGACGCCGAACAAAATCGAGATTGTTCAGCGCGACAATGCCTACAAGGGCTTCTACAAGCTTGATCGCGTGCAACTGCGCCACGAGAAATTCGATGGCGGCATGAGCCGGGTGATCAACCGTGAAGTCTTTGTTCGGCACGACGCGGTGTGCGTGTTGCCTTATGACCCGCAGCGCGATGAAGTGGTGCTGATCGAGCAATTCCGCGTGGGCGCCATGGGCCGTACCGACAACCCGTGGCTGATAGAAATGGTTGCCGGCCTGATCGACAAGGATGAAGAACCGGAGGAGGTTGCACACCGCGAAGCCGAGGAGGAAGCTGGGCTGACATTCTCCGCGCTGTGGCCGATTACTAAATATTTCCCATCGCCCGGCGGCAGTACCGAATTTGTCCACTTGTACCTGGGCCGTTGCGACAGCACCGGGGCCGGTGGCGTCCATGGACTGGAAGAAGAGGCAGAAGATATCC
Source organism: Pseudomonas sp. TREG-RG-20F-10-E-6-01 (assembly GCF_022662455.1). Taxonomy (NCBI): domain Bacteria; kingdom Pseudomonadati; phylum Pseudomonadota; class Gammaproteobacteria; order Pseudomonadales; family Pseudomonadaceae; genus Pseudomonas; species Pseudomonas sp. TREG-RG-20F-10-E-6-01. Next base: position 252,797 of record NZ_JAKNQP010000005.1, read on the forward strand.
GCGTCACCACCTGGGCTTTCGAAGATGCCCTGCAAGCGGTGCGTGACGGCAAAATTTCCAACGCAGCCAGCATTATCGCCCTGCAATGGCTTGCGCTTAATCGCGCGGAAGTGAGGGGGTTATGGCAGTAAAGGCACGGGAACGATATCGCGTTGACCTGATCGGGTTGCAAGCCGCCTGCGAGGCCAACTATGCGCGGCTGATGCGCTTGCTCCCCGACATGCGCCACACCCCGGAGGCGCGGCGCATTGCCGTGACCCACGGCGACCAGATGCTTGGCGTGCTGACCCTTGAAGTCATCGTCAACTGCCCGTACACCACCACCCTGCGCGTGCGTCAGGAGCACAGCCTGCCGTGGCTGCCGGTGCCGCAGTTGGAGGTGCAGGTCTACCACGATGCGCGCATGGCCGAAGTGATCAGCGCCGAACATGCGCGACGCTTTCGCAGCATCTATCCTTACCCGAACGTGTTCATGCACCAACCCGATGAGAAAGCACAGCTCAATGTGTTCCTCGGTGAATGGCTGAGCCACTGCCTGGCCCTGGGCCATGAGTTTGAAGTCGTTCGGTAGATGTGAACTGCGTCTTTCCTCTTTGCGTCCTGCCCTAGCATAATCGCCCACCTGTCCTTTTCTGTGATTGCCTTGGGAGAGCGCCTTGCCGAGCGTATCCACCGTGAACCCTGATGCGCCAGCGCTGCTGGTGCAGCTGTCCGACAGCCACCTGTATGCCGAGGCCGATGGCACGCTGCTGGGCATGAACACCCGCGAAAGCCTGCAGCGAGTGATCGGGTTGGTGCGCTCGCAACAGCCGCAGATCGATTTGCTGCTGGCCACCGGCGACCTGTCCCAGGACGGCACGCTTGAGTCCTATCAACAGTTTCGCGACCTGACCCGACAGATCGACGCGCCGGCGCGCTGGATTCCCGGCAATCACGACGAGCCGCAGACCATGGCCCTCGCCGCCGAACACAGTGATTTGCTGGAACCGGTCGTCGACATTGGCAACTGGCGCGTCACCTTGCTGGATTCGGCTGTTCCAGGCTCGGTGCCCGGTTACTTGCAAGATCAGCAACTGCAATTGCTTGCCCAGGCCTTGAGCGAGGCGCCTGCCCGTCATCATCTGGTGTGTTTTCACCATCATCCGGTGCCCATCGGCTGTGCGTGGATGGAGCCCATTGGCCTGCGCAACCCGGAGGCTTTGTTTGCGGTGCTCGAGCGCTTTCCGCAGGTCAAGGCGCTGCTCTGGGGCCATGTGCATCAGGAAATCGACCGCGATCGCAACGGCGTGCGCTTGCTGGCGTCGCCGTCCACCTGCATTCAGTTCGCGCCGGGCAGCGAAGACTTCAAGGTCAGCGAGCAGGCGCCGGGTTACCGCTGGCTGCGCCTGCACGCCGACGGGCGGTTGGAGACCGGCGTAGAGCGGGTCGAAGGCTTCGCGTTTACCATCGATTACGGCAGCAACGGTTACTAAACCCTGCAAACACTGATTAAAAATGTGGGAGCGGGCTTGCTCGCGAAGGCGGTGTATCAGTCACCCGATGTATTGACTGACACTCCGTATTCGCGAGCAAGCCCGCTCCCACATGGGTTCTTCTCTGACTGGACGATAGGGGCCTCACACACCACCCCGATCCCTGTAAACTGCGCCTCTTTGGCTGATGCACGGAGAGCCCGGCATGTCTGCTTCGATCTTGTATATCCACGGTTTCAACAGTGCGCCGGCCTCCAACAAGGCCAGTCAGTTGATCGCCGTGATGGACAGCCTCGGCCTGGCCGACCAATTGCGCGTGCCGGCCCTGCATCACCACCCGCGCAAGGCAATTGCTCAATTGGAAGACGCGATTGCGCAGCTGGGGCGGCCGCTGCTGGTAGGCAGCTCACTCGGCGGCTACTATGCAACCCATCTTGCCGAACGCCATGGCCTCAAGGCGCTGCTGGTCAACCCGGCGGTCAGCCCGCATCGGATGTTTGACGGTTACCTGGGGACCCAGAAGAACCTCTATACCGATGAAACCTGGGAGCTGACCCACGACCACGTTGCGGCCCTGGCCGAACTGGAAGTGCCAGCCCCGCAGGACGCCGCGCGTTATCAGGTGTGGTTGCAGACCGGGGATGAAACCCTGGATTATCGCCTCGCCCAACAGTATTACCGGGCCTGTGCCTTGCGCATCCAGGCCGGTGGCGACCATGGCTACCAAGGGTTCGCCCGGCAACTGCCTGCGATGTTGAGCTTTGCCGGCATTGGTGCAGATCAGTATCAATCCTTCGACTTTGCAGCCCTGTAAAGCCGCAGGTTACTTTTTAATCGAACGACTCACGACGAGACCCCATGGCCACTCCCAGCGCTAGCTCTTATAACGCCGACGCCATCGAAGTCCTCTCGGGCCTCGACCCGGTGCGTAAACGCCCAGGCATGTACACCGACACCAGCCGGCCGAACCACCTTGCCCAGGAAGTCATCGACAACAGCGTCGACGAAGCCTTGGCCGGGCATGCCAAGTCGGTACAAGTCATCTTGCACGCCGACCATTCCCTGGAAGTGTCCGACGATGGTCGCGGCATGCCGGTGGACATCCACCCCGAAGAGGGTGTGTCGGGCGTCGAGCTGATCCTCACCAAGCTGCACGCCGGCGGCAAGTTCTCCAACAAGAACTACCAGTTTTCCGGTGGCTTGCACGGTGTGGGTATTTCCGTGGTCAACGCCCTGTCCACGCAGGTCAGGGTCAAGGTCAAGCGCGACGGTAACGAGTACCAGATGACCTTCGCTGATGGCTACAAAGCCACCGACCTGGAAGTGATCGGCAGCGTTGGCAAGCGCAACACCGGCACCAGCGTGTACTTCGCGCCGGACCCGAAATACTTCGATTCACCCAAATTCTCCATCAGCCGCCTCAAGCATGTGCTCAAGGCCAAGGCCGTTCTGTGCCCGGGCCTGTTGGTCAGCTTTGAAGACAAAGGCACCGGCGAGAAGGTCGAGTGGCATTACGAGGACGGCCTGCGTTCCTACCTCGAAGACTCTGTAAGCGACTTCGAACGCCTGCCCAACGAGCCGTTCTGCGGCAGCCTGGCCGGTCATAAAGAAGCCGTCGACTGGGCGCTGCTGTGGTTGCCTGAAGGCGGCGACAGCGTGCAGGAAAGCTACGTCAACCTGATCCCCACCGCCCAGGGCGGCACCCACGTCAACGGTTTGCGCCAGGGTTTGCTGGACGCCATGCGCGAATTCTGCGAATACCGCAGCCTGTTGCCACGCGGCGTGAAGCTGGCGCCGGAAGACGTGTGGGAGCGCATCGCGTTCGTGCTGTCGATGAAAATGCAGGAGCCGCAATTCTCCGGTCAGACCAAAGAACGCCTGTCGTCGCGTGAAGCGGCGGCGTTTGTCTCCGGCGTGGTCAAAGATGCGTTCAGCCTGTGGCTCAACGAGCACCCGGAGCTGGGCCTGGCCCTGGCGGAGTTGGCGATCAATAACGCCGGCCGCCGTTTGAAGGCCAGCAAAAAGGTCGAGCGCAAGCGCATCACCCAAGGCCCGGCATTGCCGGGCAAGCTGGCCGATTGCGCCGGGCAGGACCCGATGCGTTCCGAGCTGTTTCTGGTCGAAGGTGACTCCGCCGGCGGTTCTGCCAAGCAGGCGCGGGACAAGGAATTCCAAGCGATCCTGCCGTTGCGCGGCAAGATCCTCAACACCTGGGAAGTCGATGGCAGCGAAGTCCTCGCCAGCCAAGAGGTGCACAACATCGCCGTGGCCATTGGCGTCGACCCAGGCGCGGCCGACATGAGCCAGCTGCGCTACGGCAAGATCTGCATCCTCGCTGACGCCGACTCCGACGGTTTGCACATCGCCACGTTGCTGTGCGCGCTGTTCGTCCAGCACTTCCGCCCATTGGTGGATGCCGGTCACGTCTACGTTGCCATGCCGCCGCTGTACCGTATCGATTTGGGCAAAGAGATTTTCTACGCGCTGGACGAAGCCGAGCGCGATGGCATCCTCGACCGCCTGGTCGCCGAGAAGAAACGCGGCAAGCCACAGGTCACGCGATTCAAAGGCCTGGGTGAGATGAACCCGCCGCAGCTGCGCGAAACCACCATGGACCCGAACACGCGGCGCCTGGTGCAGTTGACCCTGGAAGACTTCGCCGGCACGTCGGAAATGATGGACATGCTGCTGGCGAAAAAGCGTGCGCCGGATCGCAAGGCCTGGCTGGAGTCCAAAGGCAACCTGGCCGAGGTTTTGGGCTGATGCGCACAGGTTTCGCCCTGGCGATCCTGATGTTGAGCGGGTTGGCGGCGGCCCAAGTGGCCGCCGAGCCCGTGGCTGAGCTAAAGCTGATATCCGAGCATCCGGTGGACGGCATGCGCGGCGGTAACCTCTCGGGCCTGGCGGTATGTGGCCAGGCGCTGTGGACGGTGTCCGATCGCGATGACGACCAGATTTACCGACTCGACATCAGTACGCCGACCTGGCAGGCCGAAACCGTGAAGATTGACGTGCCGCCGGTGCCCGAGTCCGGTTTGCCCTGGGGTTTGCGCTCGCGCACCAAGGCTGCGTCGTTCATTCGCGGTGGCGACCTCGATTTTGAAGGCATTACCTGCGATGCCGCCGGCAACCGCTACATTGTCAGCGAAGCCCATGCGGCGGTGCTGCAAGTGCCGATGGCGGGCGCCCCTGAGTGGTTGAAAATCGCCCCTGGCATGGTGCGTGAAGCCCGCGCCAGTGGCATGTTGCTGCACTTCAACGCGTTGTTCGAAGGCCTGGCGGTGAATCCTGCCGGTAATCAGATTTGGCTGGCGGCCGAGCGTGAGCGGCGTGGCTTAATCTCGATCAAGCGCGGGCAGAGCGTATGGGATTGTGACGGTCCCTGTGTGTTGTTGAGCGAGGCTGGCCAGGAAGTGCAGCCGGCGCAGTTCACCAACGCCAAGGCTGTGTCCAAGGACTTTGCCGACCTGGCGCTGTTTGACGGCAAGCTGTTTACCCTGGAGCGCAATGCGTTCCAGATTTGCCGGCGCGATGCGGTCACCGCCAAAGTCGAGCTGTGCTGGTCGTTTGCCGACGAAACCCTGATGCCGAAACGGCGCTATGCCCAGCCCTACGGCCTGGCCGAAGCCCTGGTGGTGGATGCAGAGGGCGCCTGGCTGGGGATCGACAACAATTTTGGCCCGCGTGCCGATGGTGAAAAACGCCCTGTGGTCTATCGTTTCGCCGCGCCTGCCGGCGGCTGGAGCGCCCAGCCATGAGCGGGCAGCCGCCCGGCAAGCGCGCCGGACGTGTGCTGATGTTTGTGGCATGGGGCGCCGGGCTGTTTTTGGCTACGCGGTTTTTTGGGCAGTGGGAAGCACGTCAGGAAAATCCCAATGCGGTGGTGACCTCTCAGCAACACGAGGGGTACATCGAAGTGAAATTGCTGGGCAACGGCCAAGGGCATTTTGTTGCCAGCGGCCAGATCAATGGTCATCCGGTGGAGTTTATGCTCGATACCGGCGCGACCGATGTGGCGGTGCCGGCCGAATTGGCCGACCGCCTCGGGCTTAAACGTGGCCTGCCGGTGACCTTGAGCACCGCCAACGGCCGTGTTCAGGGCTACCGCACCCACCTCGACCGCCTGAAACTGGGCGATATCGTCCTGCAGGACGTCCGCGCGATCGTGGCGCCGGGCTTGGACGGGGAACAGGTGCTGCTGGGCATGAGTGCATTGAAACAACTTGAATTTACCCAGCGCAGCGGCACATTGCTGCTGCGCCAGACCAAACAATGATGAGGCCCGCATGAGTGACATCCTCGCAGACAGCTTAGACGGCGTAGAACGCCGGTCGCTGGCTGACTTCACCGAAAATGCCTACCTCAACTACTCCATGTACGTGATCATGGACCGTGCCTTGCCGCATATCGGCGACGGCCTGAAGCCGGTACAACGGCGCATCATCTACGCCATGAGTGAGTTGGGGCTGGACGCTGATTCCAAGCACAAGAAGTCGGCGCGTACCGTCGGCGACGTGCTCGGCAAGTTCCACCCGCACGGCGACTCGGCGTGCTACGAAGCCATGGTGCTGATGGCCCAGCCGTTCAGCTACCGCTACACGCTGGTGGACGGTCAGGGTAACTGGGGTGCGCCGGATGATCCCAAGTCCTTCGCGGCCATGCGATACACCGAAGCGCGCCTGTCGCGTTACTCCGAAGTGCTGCTCAGCGAGTTGGGCCAGGGCACCGCCAACTGGGGCCCGAACTTCGACGGCACCCTGGACGAACCCTTGGTGTTGCCGGCACGTTTGCCGAATATCCTGCTCAATGGCACCACCGGCATCGCGGTCGGCATGGCCACCGACGTGCCGCCGCACAACCTGCGTGAAGTCGCCACCGCCTGCGTACGCTTGCTGGATGAACCCAAGGCCACGGTCGAGCAGCTCTGCGAGCATATCCAGGGCCCGGACTACCCGACCGAAGCGGAAATCATCACACCGCGCGCCGACTTGCTGAAGATGTACGAAACCGGCAAGGGTTCGGTACGCATGCGCGCCGTGTACCACATCGAAGACGGCGACATTATTGTCACCGCGCTGCCGCACCAGGTGTCCGGCGCCAAGGTGCTGGAACAGATCGCCGCGCTGATGCAGGCCAAACCGTCGAAATTGCCGCAAGTCGCTGACCTGCGTGACGAGTCCGACCACGAAAACCCATGCCGCATCGTGATCATCCCGACCAACAGCCGGGTCGACCACGAAGTGCTGATGCAGCACCTGTTTGCCAGTACCGACCTGGAGTCGAGCTACCGGGTCAACGTCAACATCATCGGCCTGGACGGCAAGCCGCAGCTGAAGAACCTGCGCAACTTGCTGGTGGAGTGGCTGGAGTTCCGCATACAAACCGTGCGCCGCCGCCTGCAATTTCGCCTCGACAAGGTCGAGCGTCGCCTGCACCTGTTGGACGGTTTGCTGATTGCTTATCTCAACCTGGACGAAGTGATCCACATCATTCGTACCGCCGAGCACCCGAAAGCCGAACTGATCGCGCGTTTCGAGCTGAGCGAGATCCAGGCCGACTACATCCTCGACACCCGCCTGCGTCAGTTGGCGCGCCTGGAAGAGATGAAGTTGCGCGACGAGCAGGATGCACTGCTCAAGGAACAAGCCAAGCTGCAAGCGCTGTTGGGCAGCGAAGCCAAGCTCAAGAAGCTGGTGCGTAGCGAACTGATCAAAGATGCCGAAACCTATGGTGATGACCGTCGCTCGCCAATCGTCGAGCGCGCAGAAGCGAAAGCTCTGACAGAAACCGAGCTGTTGCCTAACGAGAAAATTACCGTCGTTCTGTCGGAAAAGGGTTGGGTTCGCTCTGCCAAAGGGCATGATATTGACGCTACCGGGCTCTCGTACAAGGCCGGTGATGGCTTCAAGACCGCGGCTGCCGGGCGTTCCAACCAATTTGCAGTGTTCATCGATTCCACCGGGCGCAGTTACTCGGTGCCGGCGCACACGTTGCCTTCAGCGCGTGGCCAGGGCGAGCCGCTGACCGGGCGACTCACACCGCCACCGGGGGCGAGTTTCGAATGCGTGCTGCTGCCCGATGATGATTCGCTGTATGTGATCGCTTCCGACGCGGGTTACGGTTTTGTGGTCAAGGGTGAAGACCTGCAGGCCAAGAACAAGGCGGGCAAGGCGTTGTTGAGCCTGCCCAACAACGCCAAGGTGATCCTGCCGCGCACAGTGGAAGACCGCGAGAGCAACTGGCTGGCGTCGGTGACCACCGAAGGGCGTCTGCTGGTGTTCAAGATCAGTGACTTGCCGCAGCTGGGTAAAGGCAAGGGCAACAAGATTATTGGGATTCCCGGGGAGCGGGTGGCCAGTCGCGAAGAGTACGTGACCGACATTGCCGTGATCCCGGAAGGCTCTACCCTGGTGCTTCAGGCTGGCAAACGCACGCTGTCGCTGCGTGCTGATGACCTGGAACATTACAAGGGTGAGCGTGGTCGGCGCGGTAACAAACTGCCGCGGGGCTTCCAGCGAGTGGATGCTTTGTTGGTCGAAACGCCGGTTTAAGGCGTATTAGAGCCCTCGATCTACGATTTAACGCGTAGATCGGCGCTTTCGCGCTGGAGTCATGGAGCATATTCACGGATGATATGGCCTTTCCAGCGCCGGCGTGGCCGAGCGTATTTAGGTTATTTTTAGTATTACATTGTGGTTCGCCTTGTGGCAGCCACCTGGATGGGATGATGACTGCTCCACGCCTTCCTTTATTTTTGATGCTCGCTGGCCTTTTGGGGCTGGCGGGTTGCAGCACGCACCAACCGGTGTCGCTGTACCAGCTGGACAGCGGAAGTCCAGCTCAGCCGGCGCAAACCGCTGGCATGGCCGTATTGCTTGGCCCGGTAGTCGTAGCCGATTACCTGCAACGCGAAACCCTGCTGCAACGTCAGAACGATGGCAGCCTGCAAGGTTCCACTGACGGCCGTTGGGCGGGCAGCTTGTCGTCCGACATCAACCAGCTGATGTTGCGCCAGGTGGCCGGTCATCTGGACAGTCAGCGTGTGGTGCTCGCGCCTGCGCCAACCGGCTTTACTCCGGATGTGCAGGTGTTGCTGACCATTACGCGGCTCGACTCGGGCGCCTCGCAGCCGGCCATCCTCGACGCGCAGTGGCGTCTGATCGACCGCCGTGGCCAGGTGCGCGATAACCGCATCGTGCATTTGCAGGAAGAACACAGCGGCACCACCGCGTCCCAGGTCCAGGCCCAGGGCGTGTTGTTGCAGCATCTTGCGCAGCAGTTGTCGGTGGCGCTCAAGCCATTGGCCAACCAGCCGCCGATTGCCGAGGCACCGCGCAAGCAAGCCCCGGCTCAGGCCAAGCCCGCAGCGCCGGAAAAGCCGAAGATGCCGATGGCTACGCCGATTCGTACGGACATGGAAGTGTTCAGGTTCTGATCTGAATCGCAGACAAACAAAAGGCCCGCTTATTCAGCGGGCCTTTTTGTTTGTCTGCGATTCGAGCCATGCTGAAGATCAACTGTGGGAGCGGGCTTGCCCGCGAATGCGTTGGATCAGTCGATAAGTCTGGCGACTGACACACCGCCTTCGAGCAAACCCGCACCCACACAAGCCCACTGCTCAGTGGGCTTGGCGGTGTTCCTCAGGACTTGGTACGGGTCTCATGCATCCGCGCCAACTGCCGCTCCAGCATTGACGGATACGGCTCCATCAAGCGTTCCACACAGCTGGCGCCTTCAGGGCTGGCAATCGGGCGGATACGCGCGCGTTGGCGAATCAGCGTGTCTTCGCTGATCTTGCGCTCCACCAGCAGCAGGTTGCGGCTGTGTTGCGACAAGGCCAGCGCATCCTGGGCGATTTCAGTCAGCAGCAGGTCGATCTGGCTCATGCCAAACAGATCATCGCCCACGGTCAAACCAAGCTGCAGTTGCAAGGTGATGCCGCTGTCGGCCACTTCGATCTGCAGGGCATGGCCCAGTGCGCGCAACAACTCGCCGCAGCAAATAGCGTTGGTCAGGTAATCTTCGCCGCTGTCTTCGCTGTGGAACAGCATCAGCGTGCTGCCGTCGTTCAGGGTGTGCAGTTCGCTCTGATACAGCGAGGCGGCCTGGTCCAGGCAGTCGCGGTAGCGTTCCAGCAATTCCGTCAGGCGGGCGCGGGGCAGGCGGCGCAGTTGGTCCTGGGCGCCCAGTTGCACGGCCAATACGGCGCTGTGCTGTGGCTCGGTGTTCTTCGCCGGTTCAGGCTTAGGCGCAACCGCCGGGGTGGCGGCCGAGGTATCGCGCAGGTCGGAGAACGGGTCTTCATCATCCAGTTCATCTTCCTCAGCCTTGATGACCTGACGAGGCGCGGGCTTGAGGCCTGCCACCGGGGCACTTTCGTCAAAGCCCGGATCACGCAGGTCGCGCACTTCAAACTCGGGTTCGTCGTCGTACTCGGTGTCGTCGTACTCGGGCTCGGGTTCGACCTCGGGCACTACCGGTTCTGGAGCGAAACTGGCGTGAAGCTGGCGGGCGAGGTCGCCGATTTCATCCTGGCGATCGGTGGCCGGGGTGTGTTCGTCAATATCGCGCAGCCAGATGCGCAGTTGCATCAGCGGCGTGGAGATATGCCGGCCCAGGCGCAAGCTCAAGGCCAGGGCCAATGCCAGCAGGATCGCACTGAGGATGCCCATGCTTTGCAGGCTGATGGTCATCGGCTGCTGGAATTGCTGCATGTCCAGGCTGATGCGCAGTTGGCCGGCCTTCACATCCTGAAACGTGATGTTGCTCGAATACAAACCTTCGGCTTCACCCAGCAGGCCGTTTTTCGGGCGTTGCCCGGCTTCGGCCATGATCCGGTTGTCCACGCTGTAGATCGCGGCGTGGGCCACCAACGGGTTCTTGGTCAGGTTGTTGAGCAGCACGTTGAGGCTGAGGATGTCGTTGGACACCAGCAGCTCAGTCGCCGACGTGGCGGTCTGAGTGGTCAGGCTCTCGCCCAGGGCGTCGGCTTGCTCGTGCATGGCCTGCTTGAACTGCAAGCCCATCACGCAGGCATAGATCACCAGGGCCAGAGCGACCAGGATCACGTTATGGCTGGCGATGCGTAATGCGATCGGTACACGGCGGTGGCGCAGTGCCCGGAAGATCAGCAGGAAGAAGTTATCGGTTTTTACTGGCGTAGGCCGGTTCACTTGAGCTCGGCTCTTTAGTCCGTGAAGTTGACGCGCAGTATAGCGACAGGCCTGGGACCGGCAAAGCGCTGGCTGTGCCCGATGGTCACTGAAAGTGGGTAGAATGCGGTTTTTTTCCAGCCTGGGGGTGCGCTTTGCGCGAAATTGTCCTGATAAACATCACAGGTGTTGACCGACCGGGTCTCACCGCAGCCATTACCGGTGTGCTGGCCCAGGGTGGTGTGAACATTCTCGACATCGGCCAGGCGGTGATCCACGACACCCTGTCGTTCGGCATCCTCGTGGAAATCCCGAGTACCGAACAGGCTTCGTCGGTGCTCAAGGACATCCTGTTTACGGCGTATAAGCTCGATCAGCAGGTGCGTTTCACCCCGGTCTCCGAAGCCGACTACCAGCACTGGGTCGACGGCCAGGGCAAAAAACGCCACATCGTGACGCTGCTGACTCGCAAGGTCACCGCCGAGCAGTTGCAGCGCGTCAGCTCGATTACTGCCCAGTACGGGTTGAATATTGATCATATCGACCGTCTGTCGGGTCGCATGCCGCTCGATACGCCAGCCGACAAGGGCAAGGGCTGCATCGAGTTTTCCGTGCGCGGCGAACCGGCGGACCCGCAAGCCCTGCGCGCCGAGTTCTTGAGCGTGGCTCAGGAGCTGAATGTCGACATCGCCTTCCAGGAAGACTCGCTGTTCCGCCGTAACCGCCGCCTGGCGGTGTTCGACATGGACTCCACGCTGATTGAAGCCGAAGTCATCGACGAGTTGGCCAAGGCTGCCGGTGTGGGCGAGCAAGTGTCTGAAATCACCGAGCGCGCCATGGCCGGTGAGCTGGATTTCCGTGCCAGCTTCAAGGAGCGCCTGGCGCTGCTCAAAGGCCTGGATGTGGGTGTGCTGGACTCGATCGGCGCCTCGCTGCGCCTGACCGAAGGCGCCGAAACCTTGTTCGCCGAACTCAAGCGCCTGGGCTACAAGACCGCAATTCTATCGGGCGGCTTTACCTACTTCGCCAAGCAACTGCAGGCCAAGCTGGGCATCGACTATGTGTTCGCCAACGAGCTGGAAGTGGTGGATGGCAAGGTGACGGGCGTGGCGGTGGAGCCGATTGTCGACGCTCAGCGCAAGGCGGATCTGCTGAGGGAATTGGCCCATAAGGAAGGTTTGCGTCTGGAACAGACCATTGCGGTCGGTGACGGCGCCAATGACTTGCCGATGCTGGCGATTGCCGGCTTGGGTGTGGCGTTCCGCGCCAAGCCGCTGGTCAAGCAATCGGCCAAGCAGGCGATCTCGACGTTGGGGCTGGATGGCGTGTTGTACCTGCTGGGCTTGCGCGACCGCGACGTTCAGTTGTAACTGGCAAAACGCAGTTAAAAATGTGGGAGGGGGCTTGCCCCCTCCCACATTGGGTTCGGTGTCAGGCTTTAGGAGCGGCGATGCCTTGGCCCATCTGCACCGGCGTACCCGCCACCAGTTCTTCAGCCCACTTAACCTGATCCGGCCCGAACAGCACAATTGCAGTCGAACCCAGCTTGAAGCGGCCCAGCTCCGCGCCTTTCTCCAAGTGAATCGGTGCGCGTGCAGCCTCGTCGTAGCGGAAGGTTTTCAGCTCGCGTTTTGGCGGCGTCACCAGCCCGGCCCATACGGTTTCAATCGACGCGACGATCATCGCACCTACCAACACTACAGCCATCGGGCCGCGTTCGGTGTCGAACAGGCAGACAACACGTTCGTTACGGGCAAACAGCTCAGGCACGTTTTCGGCGGTGGTCTGGTTGACCGAGAAAATCCGCCCCGGCACGTAGACCATCTCGCGAAGCGTACCGGCCAGCGGCATATGCACGCGGTGGTAGTCCTTTGGCGACAGATAAATAGTGGCGAAATCACCGCCCATAAACGGTGCAGCCAATGCTGCATCGCCGCCCAGCAATTCCAGCACGCTGAAGCTGTGGCCCTTGGCCTGGAACACGCGGCCGTGTTCGATTGGGCCAAGCTGGCTGACGGCGCCGTCGGCCGGGCTGAGTACCGCGCCTGGGGTTTGATCCAGCGGGCGCGCGCCGTCTTTCAAGGCGCGGGTGAAGAAGGCGTTGAAATGCTCGTAGGCGGTCAAGTCTTCAACCAGGGCTTGGGACATGTCCACCTGGTAGCGCTTGGCGAACCAGGCGGTGAAGGCGTTCTTGAACCAGCGCACGCGGCACTCGGCGATGCAGCCGGCCAGTCGCGAGAGCAAGTGGTGCGGCAGCAAGTACTGGCTGAGGATAAACAACTGCTTTTTCATTAACTGTCCTTAAACCTTAAATCTCAACGGGGGTGTCGGGGTGGTTGCCCCATTCGCCCCAGGAACCGGCATAACCTTTGACTCGCGGATAACCGAGCGCCTTGGCCACCAGGTAGGTGAAGCCAGAGCGGTGGTGAGTCTGGCAGTGGGTGATGATTTCTTTGTCTTTGGTCAACCCGAGGTCTTCGAGGATCTGCGGCATGTCGCGACGGATGCGCAGGTTGCGCGCCTTGTCCATGCCGGCGGTCCATTCGAAGTTCACGGCGCCGGGGATGTGTCCGCCCTTGGCGGCGAGCACTTTCTCGCCGGAATATTCCAGCGGGCCGCGGGCATCCCAGATACCCAGGTCGGCCGCGCCGAGTCGGCTTTGCAGGTATTCGCGAGTGGCCGTGGGGCCGTCATGCAGCGTGAGGCTGACAGGGCCGCCGACGGGGGCGGGCACTTCGGTGGAAACTGGGTATTTCTCTTCCAGCCAGGCCAGCAGGCCGCCGTCCAGGTAGTGGTATTTCTGGTGGCCGATCACGTCGAGCATCCAGATGAAGCGCCCGGCCCAGCCGCCGCCTTCGTCGTCGTAGACCACGTAGGTGGCATCCGGGGTGTGGCCCAGTTCGCCGAACAGTTTTTCGAGGTCGGCCTTGGGCGGCAGCAAACCGGGTGCGGGGGCCTGGCCCAGTTGGGTGCGCTTGGGGTCAACGAAATGCGCGCCGGGGATATGCCCTTCGGCGTAGCGGGCGGCACTGGTGAGGTCCACCAGAATCAGGTGTTCGGCATCCAGTTGACCGAGCAGGTCGCTGGACTCGATCACCAGCGGCAAGCCAGAGAAGTCAGGCATGTGAGGTCTCCTGGGCACAATTGTTGGCGATAAAAGAGGGCGATTGTAGCGCAAGCATCAAGCGCTGCGGTTGGTAAAGCTGTGCAGCGCTTTCTCGATGCATTGAGCGGTTTTGCCGAAGGCCTGCACGGTGGTTTCCGAGAAGGGTCCGCCGCCCTGATCGGCGACCATCAGCATCACGACCTTGCCGTTGCAGCTCAAGGAGCGCAGCAACAGGTGTTCGCCATTGAACAGGCGGCGCAGGATCGGCGGCAGCAAGGCTGAGAACTGTGCGTGATTGTCTGGCGTGAGGCGTACCTGGGCGGACTTTTCCAGCAGGCGCTGCAGCAGCGTGCTGTTGACCACATCCAGGCTCAGGTTCGCCGCGTCGTTGGGCAAGCCGTCGGCCTGGTGCACGCGCAAGGTGCTCAAGGCGCGGTCCGCCATGAACAACAAGACGCGCTGCATGCCACTGGCGACCAAGGCTTCTCGGGCACAGGTGGTCAGGTGCATGGCATTGGCAAAACGGCTCGGTTCGACCAGCAGCTCGGTGCAACGCTTGCGCCACACGGCGAGTGCTTCGGCAGTGGGCGGCGGCGCCGGCAACAGGCCGCGATGGATTTTCTGCACATGCCACGGCCAGATCAGCGACAACGCCGGGTGCCAGAGGTCAGGCATCAAGGTCGTGCGTGCGCTGGTCACCGCTTGCTGGTGAACCTGTTGCTGCACGTCACTCAGCGGCTCTTGCAGGTACAACGCGGTGAGGTACTGCCAGCGCTCGGTGTGCGGGCAGGTCCAGGATTCCTGCGCCGACATCGCCAGACCGTTGGCCAGCAGCACAGTGTTGGCCGGCTGGTTCAGCCAGCGGCGCAGGTTGGGTTCGGCGTCGAGCAATTGCTGTTGGCGCAACGCGTCGTCTTCACGGGCGATGTGCAGCGCCTTGACCAGCAAGCGCTGTTCGGTCAGCAGCAGGCTGTAGCCTTGGGAGACCCAGATCGGCAGGTGCCAGGCTTCGGTCAAGCCGCGGCACAAGTCCAGCAGGCGCACGCCGAACAATGCCTGTTCGACCTTGTGTGCCGACTGGCCTTTGTGGATCACCCGCAGTTCCCATTCTTCCAGAAGCTTGGGGTAGGCGACGGCCATCGGCCACAGCGGCGACAGAAACAGCAGGCTGCCCCAATGAATGTCTTGCCACAACCGCGCGAGGCGGCTGGCGAACAAACCGTTGGCTTGCTGGGAGGCGTGCTGGCTCACCAGCAGCAGTTGGCGCAGGGCCACCGGAATGTCTTTTTCCGGCACCGAGGGCAGGCGCGCCAGCAACTCCTCGGCGCGTTTGAGGCCGAGGCGGTTGAGCGCCACTTCGAGGTTTTCCGCCGGCCCTGACAGGCTGCCATGGGCCTGGCCGTTGGCCTCGCGCATCACGCTGAGCACCAGCGCCGGGCTGTGTTGCATCAGCTCGGCAATATCCCGTAAAGAACTACGGCTATCGCGGATGGCCTTGCACACGCGTTCGTGACTAGCCTGAGGAACAGGCAGCAGCACATCGTCCAGGCGCTTTATCCAAGCCGCGAGGGTAGTGGGTTTTGTCGTTGGAGCTGTCGTTTCATTAGCCATGATTGGGGCGCGATCATCACTTGCGTTCTACACGCCCGGAACGGGCCGAATTGGCTTTTCGCCTTAACGGGCTATAGTCTGGCGCAGTTTTGCCGATAAGTAGAACAAGAGTTTTCAGCTTCACCCAATATGTCCATGAACCCGACGGCGCAAGTACCAATCTCCTATGGCTAAAATTATCGGCATCATCGTCGTCATCGCAAGTGTGCTCGGTGGGTACGTCCTGTCCCACGGTAAAATTGCCGCGCTGATCCAGCCCTTCGAAGTGTTGATCATCGGCGGTGCCGCGTTTGGCGCATTCCTGCAGGCCAACCCCGGCTACATGACCATGCACGTGATCAAGAAGTCGCTGGGCATGTTCAGCTCACGCTTCTCCCACACCTTTTATTTGGAAGTGCTGGGACTGATTTACGAGATCCTCAACAAGAGTCGTCGCGAAGGCATGATGGCCATCGAGGGCGACATCGAAGACGCCGCCGCCAGCCCCATTTTCGCCAAGTACCCGGCGGTGCTCAAAGATGAGCGCATGACTGCCTACATCTGCGATTACCTGCGCATCATGTCCTCCGGCAACATGGCGCCGCACGAGTTGGAAGGCCTGTTCGACATGGAGCTGTTCAGCCTTAAGGAAGAGCTGGAGCATCCGTCCCACGCCGTGACCGGCGTTGCCGACGGCATGCCCGGTTTCGGTATCGTCGCGGCGGTACTCGGCATCGTGGTGACCATGGCTTCCCTGGGCGAAGGCGACCAGAAGGCCATCGGTATGCACGTGGGCGCGGCCCTGGTGGGTACCTTCTTCGGTATTCTCGCCGCTTACGGCTTCTTCGGCCCACTGGCCACTTCCCTGGCGCACGATGCCAAGGAAGAAGTGAATTTGTACGAAGCGATCAAGGCCTGCCTGGTGGCTTCGGCGTCCGGCATGCCGCCATCGCTGGCAGTGGAGTTCGGGCGCAAGGTGCTGTACCCGAAACATCGCCCAAGTTTTGCCGAGCTGGAACAAGCGGTTCGCGGTCGCTAAGTCATGGAAAACAACCAGCCGATAATCATCAAGCGCGTCAAGCGCTTCGCTGCGGGGCACCATGGCGGCGCCTGGAAAATCGCCTTCGCCGACTTTGCCACGGCGATGATGGCGTTCTTCCTGGTGCTGTGGCTGATGTCCACCGCCACGCCCGAACAGAAGATCGCCATCGCCGGTTACTTCAAAGACCCGATTGGCTTTTCGGAAAGCGGCACACCGTTTGTGATTGACCTGGGCGGCTCTCCGCAGCTGGCGCCTGAGCGCACCATCAACCCGGAGGTCAAGACCGAAGCGCCGCAGGAAAAAATCCCGATCGAGCGCGACACCGTCGAATCGATGGCTGAGCAGGTCGAGCAGGAACGCCTGGAATTGTTGCTGCAGGAACTGCAGACCAAGGTTGAAGAAAATCCGCAGCTGCTGAAGTTCAAGGATCAGATTTCTTTCGAGATCACGCCGGAAGGCTTGCGCATCCAGATCACCGACGCCGCCAACCGGCCGATGTTCGACTCCGGCAGCGCGCGCCTGAAACCGTACTTTGAAGACATCCTGCTGGCCATGGCTGACACCATCAAGGCGGTGCCGAACAAGATCAGCATCAGCGGCCACACTGACGCCAAGCCGTATGCGGGCCAGGGTGACTTCGGCAACTGGGAACTCTCGGCCAACCGCGCCAACGCCGCCCGCCGTGCGCTGGTAGCGGGCAGCTACCCGGACCCGCAAGTGGCGCGCGTAGTGGGTTTTGCGTCGTCGCAGCTGTTTGATCCTAAAGACCCGTTCAACCCGATCAACCGTCGGATTGATATTGTCGTGCTGACCAAAAAGGCCCAGCGTGCGATCGAAGGCGATCAGGGCGCAGCGCCGGCGGCACCGGCCCAAGGCGAGGGCGCACCGGGCGAAGTGCCGGCCGACCCGAACGCGATTCCGCCAGGGCAGGAGCCGCTGCCGGCCCACGAGCTGCGGCAGAAGCTGAACCTGTTTGATGATGGTGGGGTGAAAGATCCTACGGCGCCTGCGCCAGGCTCCTAGTGGTATTTACACAGCATCAATGAAAACGCCCCGATAATCGGGGCGTTTTCAATTCTGCTCAGAGTGGCAGGTAGGCTTTGATACCACTGATTACGCCTCGCATGTCATCGCTGCACAGGCGCGGCACGAAATACTCTCGTCCTTTGGCGCGTGTTTTTCTGTGGAGTTTGTCGAGGCGTTCGAAGCTGACGGTATAAATCATGTCGCACTTCACCCAGAGCTGTTTATAGCCATCGGATTGAAGGGGATTGGTTCGCAACAGATGGTGCCAGTCGTGCTGGATATCTGGCGCGGTGGAGGAGATCGGCACCACTGTGCAGAGCTTGCGGCTGTGGGTTGCGGTGGGGGATATCACTACGACTTTGCGGATCTTCAGCATTTCCGGAGCCACAAAGCCGCGGGTGAAGTCGCAGAGCAGCACATCGCCTTGTTTGGGGTGATAGTAGAGAGCCAAGTGTTAATTCCCCACAAAAAGCAAAGCCGCCCGAAGGCGGCTTCATTCGACACGCAGCGGAGCTTGCTTCGCCCCTTCTGCGCCGCTGGATCAACCCCGAAAAGGATCCAGACTCCTGCCAGCTTTCGCTGGTGACGGAGCAATTATGGGCATCGGGAAATCCGAATACAAGCTGGCTTGTGCGTATGAGCCACCCAGTTGGTCCGGATTCTTGATGCCTGCTCCTACTAAATCAATGGGCTAGGGCCTGCAGTGCCCTGGTTTATGTGTGTCAAGAAATGGATGTTCAGTAACTGCTCTCGGGCAAGCTCGCAATAATCGACCGATAGCTGTTCATGCGCTGTTGCTGAACGCGACCATCTTCCAGCGCCTTGAGCAGTGCACAGCCCGGCTCACGGTCGTGTTTGCAGTCGCGGAAGCGGCAGGTGCCGATCAGGTCGTTGAACTCGATGAAACCCGCTTCCACATCGGCACGGCTGACGTGGCCGAGGCCGAATTCACGGATGCCTGGGGAGTCGATCAGTTCGCCGCCGCCGGGGAAGTGGAACAACCGCGCGGTGGTGGTGGTGTGGGTGCCCTGGCCGGACAGTTCCGACAGTGGGCCCACGCGTGTGCCGACTTCCGGCAGCAGGCTGTTGACCAGCGACGACTTGCCCACGCCCGACTGGCCGACGAACACACTGATGCGCCCGTCCAACTGCTGTTGCAGCTGTTCCATGCCATTGCCGTGATGCGCCGAGACTTCCAGCACCGGGTAACCCAGCGTGCGGTAGACCGCCAGCAGCGCGTTGAGCGCCGGGGCGTTTTGCTCGTCGATCAAGTCGAATTTGTTCAACAGCAACAGCGGGCGAATGCCGGCATGCTCGGCCGCGACCAGGTAACGGTCGATCAGGTTGGCATGCGGCTCGGGCAGCGGCGCGAACACGATCACGATCATGTCGACGTTGGCGGCCACCGGCTTGAGCTGGCCGCGGCTGTCAGGGCGACGCAATTCAGTAGTGCGGGGCAACTGGGCGACGATCACGCCGATCCCCTGGTTGCCGGCGCGCCACACGACCTTGTCGCCGGTCACCAGCGCAGGCAGGTTGGCGCGCAAGTGGCAGCGGGAAACAGAGCCTGCGAGTTCGCCTTCCAGCGCCTCGACTTCGACCTGCACACCAAAGTGCGCGATCACCAGGCCCGTCTGTTCGGGGCCCAGGTCGCCGCCCTCGAGCGCCTCTACGGCGGAGGATTCACGTTTGGCGGCGCGCGCTGCGCGTTCACCTTGGATCTTTTCGATGCGCCAGTTTTGGCGACGATTGAGCTGGCGTTTGGCCATGGGTGTTCCGTGTCGATAATGCAAAAGTTAGGTAAAACGGTCGCGAGTCTAGCACGCCCCTGCCTGCTAAACTGCGCAGCTACGCCAAGGTGCCAAGAGAATCAAGCCATGCAAAACCCACAGAACCTGATTTGGATCGATCTGGAAATGACCGGTCTGAACCCCGACACCGACGTCATCATCGAGATGGCGACGATTGTCACCGACAGCAATCTCAACACCTTGGCCGAAGGTCCGGTGATCGCCATTCACCACAGCGACGCCGTACTCGCCACCATGGATGAATGGAACACGCGCACCCACGGCAACTCCGGCCTGACCCAGCGCGTGCGAGACAGCCGCATCAGCATGCGCGACGCCGAAGCTGAAACCATCGCCTTCCTGGAAAAATGGGTGCCCAAGGGCAAGTCGCCCATCTGCGGCAACAGCATCTGCCAGGACCGCCGCTTCCTTTATACGCACATGAAAGCGCTGGAAAGCTACTTCCACTACCGCAACCTGGATGTGTCGACGCTCAAAGAGCTGGCCGCGCGCTGGGCGCCGGAAGTCAAAGACAGCTTCCATAAAGGCAGCACGCATTTGGCGTTGGATGACATTCGCGAGTCGATTGCTGAGCTGCAGCATTACCGTAAGCATTTCATCAAGGCCTGAGTCTGCAGAGACTGCTCTGGCCTCATCGCAGGCAAGCCAGCTCCCACATTTTGATGTGTGAATACATTCAAGTGTGGGAGCTGGCTTGCCTGCGATGCTGTTGACGCGGTCTTTCGCCTGGCGCCCCCTTTTGGTGCCATCACCAAATGATTAGACTGCGCGCCTCATTGCAAGGATCGCCATCATGCTGTTGATGCTCTACCTCATCGCCATCACCGCCGAAGCCATGACCGGCGCGCTGTCCGCCGGGCGGCGTGGCATGGACTGGTTTGGGGTGGTGCTGATTGCTTGCGTCACGGCATTGGGCGGTGGTTCGGTGCGCGATGTGTTGCTTGGGCATTACCCGTTGACCTGGGTCAAACACCCGGAATACCTGGTGCTGACCTCCATCGCCGCGTTGGTGACGATTTTTATCGCACCGTTGATGCGCCACCTGCGTTCACTGTTCCTGGCGCTGGACGCCGTGGGCCTGGTGGCGTTCACCTTGATCGGCTGCATGACCGCCCTGGAAATGGGCCACGGCATGTTGGTGGCGTCAGTCAGCGGCGTGATCACTGGCGTATTTGGCGGCATCCTGCGGGATATTTTCTGCAACGACATCCCGCTGATCTTCCGCCGCGAGCTGTACGCCAGCGTGTCGTTCCTTGCCGCCTGGTTCTACATGCTCTGCCTTTATCTGCAGTTGCCCAGCGAGCAAGCGATTCTGTTGACCTTGTTCAGCGGCTTTCTGTTGCGCCTGCTGGCCATCCGTTTTCACTGGGAAATGCCCAAGTTCGTCTACAACGACGACGTGCACTAGCGCGTAGCGTGCTGGTTGAGCGCCCACTCGACGTGTTCGCGCACCAAGTCCGAAGGGTAATCCCGGCGCGCCTTCAAGGCTTCAAGCACTGGAATGCTCGACGGCGCATTGCCCAGGCCCACGGCCAGGTTGCGCAGCCAGCGCTCGTAGCCGGCGCGGCGCAGGGGTGAGCCTTCGGTGCTGCTGAGGAATTTATCCTCGTCCCACATAAACAATTCGGCCAGCTCGGCGTTATCCAGGTTGTGCCGAGGCTTGAAATCGCCTTCGGTGGTAGGTCGGGCGAAACGATTCCACGGGCAAACGATCTGACAGTCATCGCAACCGAACACGCGGTTGCCGATCAGCGGGCGCAGGTCTTCAGGAATCGAGCTTTTGAGCTCGATGGTGAGGTAGGAAATGCAGCGTCGCGCGTCCAGTACATAGGGGCCGACAAACGCGTTGGTGGGGCAGATATCCAGGCAAGCAGTGCAGCGGCCGCAGTGCTCGGTGGCGTGAGGCGGATCTGCCGGCAGTGGCAAATCGACAAACAGCTCGCTGAGGAAGAAATAGCTGCCGGCCTTGCGATTGAGCACCAGGGTGTTTTTGCCGATCCAGCCGAGACCGGCCTGCTCGGCGATGGCTTTTTCCAGCACCGGCGCGCTGTCGACAAACGCGCGAAAGCCAAACGGGCCGATCTGGGCCTGAATGCGATCGGCCAGTTGCTGCACGCGCTTGCGGATCAGCTTGTGGTAATCGCGGCCGAGGGCGTAACGGGATATGTAGGCTTTTTCTGGCTTGGCCAGCAACTGCGCCATTTGGGTGTCGCCTGGCAGATAATCCATGCGCAGCGAGACCACGCGCAGCGTGCCCGGCACCAGTTCATCGGGGTGCGAGCGCTTGCTGCCATGGGCGCCCATGTAGTCCATCTCGCCGTGGTAGCCCGCGTCGAGCCAACGTTGCAGGTGCTGTTCATGCTCGGCCAGGTCCAGGCCGCTGATGCCGACTTGTTGAAAGCCCAGCTCGCGGCCCCAGTCTTTGATCGATTGGGCGAGGGCGGGCAGATCGGTGGTGATGGCAGGCATGAGACGAGGGAAACCGCAGGTGAGATAGGTATAATTCTGCCAGACATCGGAGCTTGAAGACGCATGCCGCAGACAAAACACGCAATAACCGACGTACAGCCGCTGTTGCACGGCCATTTGCCGCAACTGGCTGCACGCTCCCCGGATGCCCATAAAGGCCAGTTCGGTCACCTGCTGGTCATCGGCGGCGACCACGGCTTTGGCGGCGCCGCGCTGCTGAGCGCCGAAAGCGCCTTGCGCAGCGGCGCGGGCATGGTCTCGCTGGCCACCCGCCCTGAGCACGTCCCCGCCGCCCTGGCGCGCCTGCCGGAAGTCATGACGGTTGGCGTGAGTTCGGCCAATCAGTTGATGGGGCTGCTGGAAAAAATTTCGGTGATCGTCATCGGTCCAGGCCTCGCAGAGGCGTCCTGGGGCAAAAGCCTGTTATCCGTCGCTGCTAACGCCAAACAGGCGCAAGTCTGGGATGCGGACGCCTTGAATCAACTGGCTACCGGCAGCGTCAGCCTGCCGGCCAACTCGGTGATCACGCCACATCCTGGCGAAGCAGCGCGCTTGATGGGCATGAAGACAGCCGAGGTTCAGGCCGATCGCCTTAAGGTGGCGCGCGCGTTGAGCCAGAAATTCAATGCAGTGGCTATTCTCAAGGGTGCTGGCAGTTTGATTGCCAGCCCGGACGGGCGTGTTTCGCGCTGTGACCAGGGCCACCCGGCGATGGCCACGGCGGGCCTGGGCGATGTGTTGAGTGGTCTGGTCGGCGCGTTGCTGGCCCAGGGCATGCCGGCTTATGAAGCCAGCTGCCTGGCGGTGTGGTTGCACGCCACGGCGGGGGATCGCCAAGGCACTTTCGGTCGCGGGCTGGCTGCCAGCGACCTGATACCTGCCATTCGTCAATTGCTGGAGGAGCAGTCACCGTGTCTGAAGTAACGCTTTTTCTGGGCGATGAAGACGCCATGGTTGCGTTCGGAAATCGCATTGCCCAAGTCACGAGCGGCGCGGGGCTGATCTTTCTCGAAGGCGACCTGGGGGCGGGCAAGACCACGCTGTCACGCGGCATTATTCGCGGGTTGGGCCACACGGGCGCGGTAAAAAGCCCGACGTTCACTCTGGTCGAACCCTACGAGATCGGTAGGGTTCGCGCCTTCCATTTCGACCTGTATCGTCTGGTCGATCCGGAAGAACTGGAATACATGGGCATCCGTGATTACTTCGACGAAGACGCTTTGTGCCTGATCGAGTGGCCAGATAAAGGCACAGGCTTTTTGCCAAAGCCGGACCTGACCATTACCATTACGCCGCATGACCACGGACGTCAGCTGAAGTTGTTGCCCCAGAGCGCGCGCGGTGAGTCGTGGTGCGCCGCTCTGGCACTGGAATTCAAATAAAATTGGTGGGGTTAGGTATGCGCTTTCGCGCGATGGTTGCTGTCGTAGGGGTGTTGCTTGCGGCAATGACTTTCAATGCTCTGGCTGCTTCACAGGTGAAAAGTGTTCGCCTGTGGCGAGCGCCGGATAACACGCGACTGGTGTTTGACCTGTCTGGCCCGGTCCAGCACAGCGTCTTTACCCTCACGGCGCCTGATCGCCTGGTGATCGACATCAACGGTGCGACCCTGGCCGCGCCGTTGAAAGTCTCCACCGCCAACACGCCGATTACCTCGATGCGCTCTGCGCAGCGCACGCCAACCGACCTGCGAGTGGTGATCGACCTGAAAAAGGCGATGACCCCGAAAAGCTTTGTGCTGGCGCCGAACGCCCAATATGGCAACCGCTTGGTGGTCGATCTGTTCGACAATGCCGCCGATGCCGCGCCGCCGCCTGCGCCGACGCCAAGCGTGGCGACTGTGCCGGCCGTGCCGGTCAATCCATCGCAGCCTCAGGTCAAGCTGCCACCGCCGCCGCCCGCACCTGCGGGTAAGCGCGACATTATTGTGGTGATCGACGCCGGTCACGGCGGTGAAGACCCGGGCGCCTCCGGCTCGCGCGGCCAGCATGAAAAAGACGTGGTGCTGGCCATCGCCCGTGAACTGCAACGTCAGGTCAGTGGCATGAAAGGCTATCGCGCCGAGCTGACCCGTACCGGCGACTACTTCATTCCTTTGCGTGGCCGTACCGAAATCGCTCGCAAGAAGGGCGCCGACCTGTTCGTGTCGATCCACGCCGACGCCGCGCCATCGGCCGCTGCCTTCGGCGCCTCGGTGTTTGCCCTGTCGGATCGCGGCGCCACGTCCGAGACCGCGCGTTGGCTGGCGGACAGCGAAAACCGTTCCGACTTGATCGGCGGGGCCGGCAACGTGTCCCTCGACGACAAAGACAAAATGCTCGCCGGCGTACTGCTCGACCTGTCGATGACCGCCTCGCTGACCTCCAGCTTGAACGTCGGCCAGAAGGTCCTGAGCAACATCGGTCGCGTGACCTCGCTGCACAAACAGCGCGTGGAGCAAGCCGGGTTCATGGTGTTGAAGTCGCCGGACATTCCGTCGATCCTGGTCGAAACCGGGTTTATCTCCAACTCCAACGAAGCCTCGAAGCTGGCCAGCGCCAGCCACCAGCAGGCGTTGGCGCGCTCGATCAGCGCCGGCATTCGCCAGTTCTTCCAGCAGAACCCGCCGCCGGGCACCTACATTGCCTGGCTGCGTGACTCCGGGAAAATCGCCCAGGGCCCACGTGACCATCGCGTGCAACCTGGCGACACCCTGGCGATGCTGGCCGTGCGTTTTCAGGTGTCGGCCGCTACCTTGCGCAGCGCCAATAACCTGAAGACCGACGAGTTGAAAGTCGGCCAGGTGTTGACCATCCCTGGCACCGAATTGGCGGCGCAGTAATGAGCGAATCAGTCTTGAACAGTGGCTCGCGCATCGAGCTGCTCAGCCCGCGCCTGGCCAACCAGATTGCCGCGGGCGAGGTGGTTGAGCGCCCGGCGTCGGTGATCAAGGAGCTGCTGGAAAACAGCATCGACTCCGGCGCCAAGCGCATTGATGTCGACGTGGAGCAAGGCGGCGTCAAGCTGCTGCGCGTGCGCGATGACGGCAGTGGCATCTCTTCCGACGACCTGCCGCTGGCCCTGGCGCGTCACGCCACCAGCAAGATTCGCGACCTGGAAGACCTTGAACGGGTGATGAGCCTGGGTTTTCGCGGTGAGGCGCTGGCGTCTATCAGCTCGGTGGCGCGCCTGACCCTGACTTCGCGCACCCGCAGCGCCGAGCAGGCCTGGCAAGTGGAAACCGAAGGCCGCGACATGGCGCCCAGGGTCCAGCCGGCGGCGCACCCGGTGGGCACTTCGGTGGAAGTGCGCGACCTGTTCTTCAATACCCCGGCGCGGCGCAAATTCCTCAAGGCCGAAAAAACCGAATTCGATCACCTGCAAGAAGTCATCAAGCGCCTGGCCTTGGCGCGTTTCGACGTGGCGTTTCACTTGCGCCATAACGGCAAGACCATCCTCAGCCTGCACGAAGCCCATGACGACGCGGCGCGCGCTCGGCGTGTGTCGGCAATCTGCGGCGCGGGTTTCCTGGAGCAGGCGCTGCCGATCGAGATCGAACGCAATGGCTTGCGGCTGTGGGGCTGGGTGGGTTTGCCAACCTTTTCCCGTAGTCAGGCGGACTTGCAGTATTTTTTCGTGAATGGCCGCGCGGTACGCGACAAGCTGGTGGCTCACGCGGTGCGCCAGGCCTACCGCGACGTGCTGTTCAACGGGCGGCATCCTACGTTTGTACTGTTTTTTGAAGTCGATCCGTCGGTGGTCGACGTCAACGTGCACCCGACCAAACACGAAGTGCGCTTCCGTGACGGGCGCATGGTGCATGACTTCCTTTATGGCACCTTGCATCGCGCCCTGGGCGATGTGCGCCCGGATGATCAGCTGTCTGCGCCGATCGTGACGGCCGTTGTGCGGCCGAGCGGCCCGGAAGCCGGTGAGTTCGGCCCCCAGGGCGAAATGAGCCTGGCGGCCAACCTGCTGCAATCGCCACCGCCTCAGCCTGCTTACACGGCGCCGGGTTCCGGGTCGGGCGCGGGTTATCAGTATCAATACACGCCGCGTCCGCAGTCGGCAGTGCCGGTGGCAGAAGCCCAGGCGGCCTATCGCGAGTTTTTCGCGCCGCTGCCGGGGGCCGAGCCCACTGCTGTCGCGTTGCCAGAAGGTGGCGGTGATATCCCGCCGCTGGGCTATGCGCTGGCGCAACTCAAGGGCATCTACATTCTGGCGGAAAACGCCCACGGCCTGGTGCTGGTGGACATGCACGCCGCCCATGAGCGGATCATGTACGAGCGCTTGAAGATCGCCATGGCCAGCGAAGGCCTCAGCGGCCAGCCATTGCTGGTGCCCGAATCCCTGGCCGTCAGCCAGCGTGAAGCCGATTGCGCTGAGGAGCACCACAGCGTGTTCCAGAAACTGGGGTTCGAGTTGCAGCGCCTGGGCCCGGAAACCCTGGCGATCCGCCAGATTCCTGCACTGCTCAAGCAAGCTGAAGCTAACCGTCTGGTCGCCGACGTACTCGCGGACCTGATGGAATACGGCACCAGTGACCGCATCCAGGCACACATCAACGAACTGCTCGGCACCATGGCCTGCCACGGAGCGATCCGCGCCAACCGCCGGCTGGCCTTGCCAGAAATGAACGGTTTGCTGCGCGACATGGAAAACACCGAGCGCAGCGGCCAATGCAACCACGGCCGACCGACCTGGACCCAAATGGGCCTGGACGATCTGGACAAACTGTTCTTGCGCGGCCGTTGATGAGCGCCTTACCCCCCGCAATCTTCCTGATGGGCCCCACGGCTGCCGGCAAGACTGACCTGGCCATCGAGCTGACCAAGGTGTTGCCGTGCGAGCTGATCAGTGTCGACTCTGCCCTGGTTTACCGGGACATGGACATCGGCACGGCCAAGCCTTCAAAAGCGCTGCTGGCCGAGTATCCGCATAAGCTGATCGACATTATCGACCCGGCCGAGAGCTATTCTGCGGCAGATTTTCGCACCGATGCCTTGGCCGCCATGGCCGAAATCACCGCGCGGGGCAATATTCCGCTGCTGGTGGGCGGCACGATGCTCTACTACAAGGCGTTGCAGGAAGGTCTGGCGGATATGCCGCCGGCCGACGCGCAGGTTCGCGCCGAACTCGAGGAAGAGGCTGCACGCCTTGGCTGGCAAGCCCTGCACGACCAATTGGCGGCGGTTGACCCGGTGTCGGCGGCGCGCATTCATCCCAATGACCCGCAGCGACTCACTCGCGCCCTGGAAGTCTGGCGGGTCAGCGGCCAGACAATGACTGAACATCGGCTGAAACAAACTGCGCAAAGTGCTGACGCAGGCGCGTCTGGACAGGCAGTATTACCCTATACTGTGGCGAATCTGGCCATTGCTCCGGCAAATCGTCAGGTGCTGCATGAACGAATTGCACAAAGATTCACAATTATGTTGGAACAGGGGTTTGTGGATGAGGTCGTAGCACTGCGTTCCCGAGGTGACCTGCATGCTGGGTTGCCGTCGATACGTGCTGTTGGCTACCGCCAAGTCTGGGATCATCTGGATGGCAAGCTGACGTCAGCCGAAATGCAGGAGCGCGGCATCATTGCCACGCGCCAATTGGCGAAACGCCAGTTCACCTGGTTGCGCAGCTGGAGCGATTTGCACTGGCTGGACAGCCTGGACAGCGACAATCTGTCACGCGCCTTGAAATACTTGGGAACGGTCTCCATATTGAGCTGAGTCCTTGCAATTGCCGTCTATCCTTGGGGGTGTGACGGCCATAAGCTATCTATTTTCCGAATTTTATTATTGATCCTTAAAGGAGTGCGGCACATGTCAAAAGGGCATTCGCTACAAGACCCTTACTTGAATACTTTACGTAAAGAGAAAGTGGGGGTTTCCATCTACCTGGTCAACGGGATCAAGCTGCAAGGCACGATCGAGTCGTTCGACCAGTTCGTGATCCTGCTGAAAAACACCGTCAGCCAGATGGTTTACAAGCACGCTATCTCGACAGTCGTTCCCGTTCGTCCTATCCGTCTGCCTAGCGCAACTGATACCGAACAGGGTGACGCTGAGCCAGGTAACGCCTGATAGGAGTCTCCTTTGTTCTTTGAGCGCCACGGTGGTGGTGAGCGAGTAATCCTCGTTCACTTGGATGGACAGGACCCTGAGGCGCGCGAAGATCCGCAGGAGTTTCAGGAGTTGGCAAATTCGGCCGGCGCCGAGACCGTTGCGTTTTTTAACGTACCGCGTCATCGGCCAACCGCCAAATTCCTGATCGGCAGCGGCAAGGTCGAGGAACTGCGCGACCTGGTCCATGCTGAAGAAGCCGATCTGGTGATCTTCAATCACACCCTCACGCCTAGTCAGGAACGTAACCTCGAACGTGTTTTCGAGTGCCGCGTGATCGACCGCACCGGTCTGATTCTCGATATTTTCGCCCAACGCGCCCGTACCCATGAAGGCAAGCTCCAGGTCGAACTGGCCCAGCTTGACCACATGAGCACCCGGCTGGTTCGCGGCTGGACTCACCTTGAGCGTCAGGGTGGCGGTATCGGCATGCGCGGTCCGGGTGAAACCCAGCTGGAAACCGACCGCCGTCTGCTGCGGGTTCGCCTGCGTCAGATCAAGGGTCGCCTGGAAAAAGTGCGCAGCCAGCGTGAGCAATCGCGTCGCGGCCGCATGCGGGCGGATATCCCTACCGTTTCCCTGGTGGGCTATACCAACGCCGGCAAATCCACCCTGTTCAATAACGTGACGAAATCGGACGTGTACGCGGCCGACCAACTGTTCGCCACCCTCGACCCGACCTTGCGCCGTCTGGAACTGGACGACCTGGGGCCGATTGTCCTGGCCGACACCGTGGGTTTCATTCGTCACTTGCCTCACAAGCTGGTCGAGGCGTTTCGGTCTACGCTCGAAGAGTCGAGCAATTCCGACCTGCTGTTGCACGTGATCGATGCGGCCGAACCGGATCGCATGTTGCAAATCGAGCAGGTGATGGTGGTGCTGGGCGAGATTGGTGCACAGGACTTGCCGATCCTCGAGGTCTATAACAAACTCGATTTGCTTGAGGGCGTTGAGCCACAAATTCAGCGTGATGAGGACGGCAAGCCCCAGCGGGTCTGGCTGTCGGCGCGCGATGGTAGTGGTTTGGAATTGCTTGAACAAGCCATTGCCGAGTTGCTGGGCAGCGATTTGTTTGCCGGCACCTTGCGCTTGCCTCAGCGTTTTGCTCGACTGCGTGCACAGTTTTTCGAGCTGGGCGCCGTACAGAAAGAAGAATACGACGAAGAAGGTGTCAGCTTGCTGGCCGTTCGATTGCCGCGCTCGGAGCTGAATCGGCTGGTCAGCCGTGAAGGTGTGGTGCCGACGGAGTTCATCGAACAACACACTTTGCAATAAAAGCCTCCGAAAGCGGTTGTGCCGCAGTAGCAGGCATTCTGTAGCATTGGTCGGCGCGCCGTGGGTGCGTCTTTGCTTTATCAGATGGAGAGCGCTATGGCTTGGAATGAGCCGGGTGGCAACTCGAATAATCAGGATCCTTGGGGTGGTAAGCGCCGCAATAATGGCGACCGCAAGGGGCCACCGGATCTCGACGAGGCCTTCCGAAAGCTGCAGGAAAGCCTGAATGGGTTGTTCGGTGGTGGGAAAAAACGTGGTGGTGACGACGGCGGTCGCACAAGCAAGGGCGGTGGCTATGGCCTGCTGGGCCTGGGTCTTGTCGTGCTCGCAGCCGTGTGGCTGTACAGCGCGGTTTACGTCGTGGACGAGCAGGAGCAGGCCGTGGTGCTGCGCTTCGGCAAGTACTACGAGACTGTCGGCCCGGGCCTGAATATCTACTTCCCCCCGATCGACAAGAAGTACATGGAAAACGTCACGCGTGAGCGTGCCTATACCAAGCAGGGCCAGATGCTGACCGAAGACGAGAACATCGTCGAAGTGCCGCTGACCGTGCAGTACAAGATCAGCAACCTGCAGGACTTTGTGCTGAACGTTGATCAGCCGGAAATCAGCCTGCAACACGCAACCGAAAGTGCACTGCGTCACGTGGTCGGTTCCACCGCCATGGACCAGGTGCTGACCGAAGGTCGTGAATTGATGGCCAGCGAGATCAAGGAGCGCCTGCAACGGTTCCTCGACACTTATCGCACCGGTATCACCGTTACCCAGGTGAACGTACAGAGCGCAGCTGCACCGCGCGAAGTGCAGGAAGCCTTTGACGACGTGATCCGCGCCCGTGAAGACGAGCAGCGTTCGCGCAACCAGGCAGAGACCTATGCCAACGGCGTCGTGCCGGAAGCGCGCGGTCAGGCCCAGCGTATCCTCGAGGATGCCAATGGTTACCGCGACGAAGTGGTTTCCCGCGCCAAGGGTGAGGCGGATCGCTTCACCAAGCTGGTCGCCGAGTACCGCAAAGCCCCGGAAGTCACGCGTGAGCGTCTGTACCTGGACACCATGCAGGAAGTCTTCAGCAACACCAGCAAGGTTCTCGTGACCGGCAGCAAAGGTGGGCAGAACAACCTGCTGTACCTGCCGCTGGACAAGATGATCGAAGGTGGTCGTAGCAGCACCAGCGCACCGGCTACCGGTTCGACCGCTGCTGCCAATGAAGCGAGCGCCCGTGCGGCCGCTGACTTGCTGCAACAGCAAACACGTACCAGGGAGAGTCGTTGATGAGCAATAAATCGCTGACCGCCCTGATTGTGGGCGTCGTCGTGGTCATCGCTGCCTGGAACTGCTTCTACATCGTGTCTCAGACCGAGCGCGCGGTGCTGCTGCAATTCGGTCGTGTGGTCCAGGCGGATGTCCAGCCGGGCCTGCATGTGAAAGTCCCCTACGTGAACCAGGTGCGCAAGTTCGACGGCCGCCTGATGACCCTGGATGCACCGACACAGCGCTTCCTGACCCTGGAAAAGAAAGCCGTGATGGTTGACGCCTACGCCAAGTGGCGCGTCAAGGATGCTGAGCGTTTCTACACCGCGACATCCGGCCTCAAGCAGATTGCCGACGAGCGTTTGTCGCGCCGTCTGGAATCGGGCCTGCGTGACCAGTTCGGTAAACGCACCCTGCACGAGGTGGTGTCCGGTGAGCGTGATGCGCTGATGGCTGACATCACGCGTTCGCTGAACACCATGGCTGAAAAAGAACTGGGCATCGAGGTTGTTGATGTCCGGGTCAAGGCGATCGACCTGCCTAAGGAAGTGAACCGCAGCGTGTTCGAGCGTATGAGCACCGAGCGTGAGCGTGAAGCCCGTGAGCACCGCGCCAAAGGTAACGAGTTGGCCGAAGGTATCCGTGCGGATGCCGACCGTCAGCGCCGTGTACTGCTGGCAGAAGCCTATCGCGAGTCTGAAGAGGCCCGTGGTGATGGCGATGCTCAAGCTGCGGCGATCTACGCCAAGGCTTACGGTCAGGATCAGGAGTTCTACGCGTTCTACCGTAGCCTGCGCGCTTACCGTGAAAGCTTCGCGAACAAAACCGACGTCATGGTGCTGGACCCAAGCAGCGACTTCTTCCGCTACCTGGAAAAGTCCAAGTAACCAGCCGGTGATTCTGTAGGACACACTCCGTCGGGCGGCTAAAATGCCTGGCGGGGTGATCCTTTCAGAAAACGGGTGTATGATGCGGCAGCCGGGAAATTCCCGGCTTTTTTGCGTCTGCATGTTTGATTGTTGTGGTGCGTTGCAGACGCCACAGGTTTTTCGAGGAAAGTGCCCGACGAGGCCGCTAGCAGGCCATTCGTCACGTCGTTCTTGCGCGTTGTTTATGCAGGGGCCGGGCATTTTCTGCTTCACTCAGGGCTCGGCCGAGGGCTGGCCGCCCGGATCATAGGGGAATGGCGTAATGGCAACGGTAGACCGCTGGCTGCTGCCAGATGGCATCGAAGAAGTACTGCCACCAGAAGCTGCGCGCATTGAAGTAGCGCGTCGCCAGGTGTTGGATCTGTTCCAGAGCTGGGGTTACGAGTTTGTCGTGACCCCCCATATCGAGTACTTGGAATCCCTGCTGACCGGCGCGGGCCAGGACCTGGATCTGCGCACCTTCAAGGTCATCGACCCGCAATCGGGTCGGCAAATGGGCTTTCGCGCCGACATCACGCCGCAAGTGGCGCGTATCGATGCGCACACCCTGCGCCGCGAAGGTCCCAGCCGTCTTTGCTATGCCGGCAGCGTGCTGCATGCGCAACCGCGTGCCTTGTCGTCTTCGCGTAGCCCGATTCAATTGGGCGCCGAGTTGTACGGTGATGCCAGCCCGAGCAGCGACGTTGAAGTGATCAGCTTGATGCTGGCCATGCTGCAACTGGCTGACGTGCCGGATGTGCATATGGATCTGGGCCACGTCGGTATCTACCGTGGCCTGGCTCGCGCGGCCGGTTTGTCCGGTGAAGTGGAGCAGCAGTTGTTCGATGCCCTGCAACGCAAGGCTATCGATGAAGTGATCGCCCTTACCGAGGGTGTACCTGCTGACCTCGCCGGCATGCTGCGTGCGCTGGTTGACCTGTGCGGTGGCCGTGAAGTGCTGGTGGCTGCGCGCGAGCGCCTGGCCAATGCGCCGGCGCCCGTATTGGCGGCGCTCGATGACGTGCTGGCGATTGCCGAGCGTTTGTCGGCGCGCTTCCCGCAACTGCCGCTGTATTTTGACCTGGGCGAATTGCGCGGCTACCACTACCACACCGGTGTGGTGTTCGCCGTGTTTGTACCGGGTGTTGGCCAGGCCATCGCCCAAGGCGGTCGTTATGACGATATCGGCGCCGACTTCGGTCGCGCCCGTCCGGCGACCGGCTTTTCCACCGATTTGAAAACCCTGGTGACCCTGGGGCGTGCTGAGGTCGAGCTGCCGTCTGGTGGCGTCTGGATGCCCGACAGCACGGACGCAGCACTCTGGCAGCAGGTTTGCCAGTTGCGCAGTGAGGGTCAGCGTGTCGTCCAGGCTTTGCCTGGGCAGCCATTGGCCGCCGCCCGTGAAGCGGACTGCGACCGGCAATTGATTCTGCAGAACGGGCTTTGGCAAGTATCGCCACTGGCTTCTTGAGTTTTCCTGCCGGCCATCGCCGGCACCAAGTTTGCGCGAATGAGGACAAGTGTTATGGGTAAGAATGTCGTAGTCCTGGGCACCCAATGGGGTGATGAGGGCAAAGGCAAGATCGTTGATCTGCTGACCGAACATGCTGCCGCCGTAGTGCGCTACCAAGGTGGCCACAACGCTGGCCACACCCTGGTCATCGATGGCGAAAAAACCGTCTTGCACCTGATCCCGTCGGGCGTATTGCGCGAAGGCGTACAGTGCCTGATCGGCAACGGCGTGGTGGTTGCACCTGACGCCCTGCTGCGCGAGATCACCAAGCTGGAAGAAAAGGGTGTGCCGGTGCGCGAGCGCCTGCGTATCAGCCCGTCCTGCCCGCTGATCCTGTCCTTCCACGTTGCGCTGGACCAGGCCCGTGAAAAGGCCCGTGGCGAGCTGAAGATCGGTACTACCGGTCGCGGCATCGGCCCGGCCTACGAAGACAAGGTTGCACGTCGTGGCCTGCGTGTGGGCGACCTGCTCAACATGCCGCGCTTTGAAGACAAGCTGCGTGAACTGGTGGACTACCACAACTTCATGCTCGTTGGTTACTACAAAGAGCCGGCCATTGAGTTCGAAAAGACCCTGGCCGAGTGCAAAGAGTACGCCGAGCTGCTTAAGCCGCTGATGCTCGACGTGACGGCTGAGCTGCACGACCTGCGTCGCGCCGGCAAAGACATCATGTTCGAAGGCGCCCAGGGCTCGTTGCTCGACATCGACCACGGCACCTACCCGTACGTGACCAGCTCCAACACCACCGCTGGCGGCGTTGCTACCGGTTCGGGTGTCGGCCCGATGTTCCTGGACTACATCCTGGGCATCACCAAGGCTTACACCACGCGCGTAGGTTCGGGCCCGTTCCCGACTGAGCTGTTCGACGAAGTCGGCGCGCACCTGGCCAAGCAAGGTCATGAGTTCGGCGCCACCACCGGCCGTGCTCGTCGTTGCGGCTGGTTCGACGCGGTTATCCTGCGTCGCGCTATCGATGTGAACAGCATCTCGGGCATCTGCCTGACCAAACTGGACGTACTCGACGGTCTGGAAGCCATCAACATCTGCGTCGGCTACAAAGATGCAGACGGTAAGGACGTTGCGCCAACTGACGCTGACAGCTACGTGGGCCTGCAGCCTGTGTACGAAGAAGTGCCGGGCTGGACCGAGTCCACCGTGGGTGCCAAAACCCTGGAAGAGCTGCCAGCCAACGCCCGTGCATACATCAAGCGCGTTGAAGAGCTGATCGGTGCGCCAATCGACATTATTTCGACGGGCCCGGACCGCAACGAAACCATCGTTCTGCGTCACCCGTTCGCTTAATAAGCTGTTGATGTAAAAAGCAAAGGGCTCCTTCGGGAGCCCTTTTTCGTATCCGGCTGGCAAACGGCACGACCCTTGCTATGGTTCTTTCTTTCGCGGTGCTATCAAATTAATGGCACCCGTGGTGGAGGGATTTCCAGTGTCTGCCGTTCTCTCATTGTTACAAAGCCGGCTGTTGCGGCCGGTGTTCGTTACCCTTGGTATCGCTCTTTTGGTGCAAGTGCTGGTCGCCGTCGCTCTGACGCGGAGCACGGTCACCGCATTGGAAGCCGATCTGGGCAACCGCCTGGGTATCGACAGCCAGAAACTGTCCGGCGAGCTGGCGCAAGCCGGCAAGGAAGTCACCTCCAGTCTGGACAGTCTGTCTTCGAGCACGCGCCAGCGTCTGACGGCGGGGCTTTCCACGCGCTTGCAGGATGAGCAGAAGCAACTGCGTGCGACCCTGGAAAAAGACCTGCAAGACTCGGCCAGTGACATGGCACAACTGCTGGCCTCGGTGGCGCCGCGCGCCATGTGGGACAGCGACGTGCCAACGCTGTCGGAGTTCGCCCGTCGCGCTCAGCGCAATCCCAACGTGCTGTTTGTGGTTTACGACGATGCGGCCGGCGAGCATCTGACCCGTTATCTAAACCGCGACAACCCGATCAACCAGGCATTACTGGCCAAAGGTCAGGGCGACCGTGCGCTGGATAAAGTCCTGGATGCGGCGAAAAATGATCCTGCCGTGTTCTACGTCGAAGCGTCGATCAGCCCCAATGGCGTAGAGATTGGCAAGGTGCGCATGGGCGTTTCGACCGCGGCGGTAGAAACCGACCTGGCGGCACTGGACAAGCGTTTTGCCGCGCTGATCGCCAGCAGTGATCAGCTGGTGGGCGACAGTCTTAAGGGTGCTGCCGCAGACAGCGCGGCCTCCATGGGCGCGCGGCTGCAGTCTGCGCAAGCCACCGCCACGCAGATGGCCGCCAACACCACGAGCGCTGTGCAGGAGGCCGCAGGCACCTTGCGCTGGCGCATCGGCATGGGGCTGGCGATGGTTGGGTTCGGCGTATTGCTGCTGATCGCTGTCGTGCTGGGGCGCCGTGTGGTCAATCGTCTGAAGCTGCTGATTGCGGCCATGGATGATCTGGCGGCGGGCGAGGGCGACCTCACCAAGCGCGTGCAAATCAGCAGCAAGGACGAGATCGGCGACATGGCCTCGGCGGTCAATCGCTTTGTGGATAAGTTGCAGCCCATCGTGCGCGAGGCCGGCGATGTGGCCCAGCGCACCGGCGTGGAAATCGGCGCGATGACGTTACGCAATGCCGGCGCTGATGCGGCGGCGGGCCTGCAGCGTGATGAGGTGGCCGAGAGCTTGCGCGCGCTGTCGCAAATGGCCGATGAGGCCCAGGCCGAAAGCCACGCGATGCAGGCGGCGTTGCAGCAGGTGGTGGATATTCGCCAGGCCACGGATGAAAACTCGCGGACGTCGGCGGAAGTTGGCAGCTTGATCGAGGCGTTGGCCGGGCAGGTGCAAGCCGGCTCCCAGGTCATTGAGCGGCTGGCTCAGCAAAGCGAGCAAATTGAAGTGGTGCTCACAGTGATTCATGGCATTGCCGAGCAGACCAACCTGCTGGCGCTCAACGCGGCCATCGAAGCGGCGCGTGCCGGTGAGACCGGGCGTGGTTTTGCGGTCGTGGCCGATGAAGTGCGGGCGCTGGCGAGTAAAACCCAAAGCTCGACCGGTGATATCCAGGCGCACATCGTGGCGTTGCAGCAAGGCGCGCGCGAGGCGGTGGAAACTATCGGCAAGGCCGGGCGTCAGGCCAATGAAGGTTTGCTGGTGCTGCGCGACAGCGTGCGCTTGCAGCAAACGGTGCAGGCTTCAGTGGAGCAGGTGCACGCAGCAATTGGGTTGGCGACGCGCGCGGCTGAGCATCAGGCGCAGGGTGCGCATGCGGTGCGTGGGCGGGTCGAGGTGATTCATGCCCAGGCCGAGCGTGCCGCTCAAGCGGTGGTGGAAACCACCGCCAGTGGCAAGGTTTTAGATGGATTGGCGGCGCAGTTGAAGGCGAGCCTGGGGCAGTTTCGGGCTTAGCGCCGCCTGTACCGGCGCTATCGCAGGCAAGCCAGCTCCCACATTGGAATGCACTCGAATGTGGGAGCTGGCTTGCCTGCGATAGCGGTCTCAGCGGCTCAAATACATCCGAGTCGTAAGCAGATACACCGGCAACCCTGACACCAAGATCAACAACGCCGCATTAGGCGCCGCCGCCGCGAACTCCACATTCGAGGTATGCGCCCACACGGCCGTCGCCAGCGTGTTCAACCCCGTCGGACTGAGCAGCAACGTCGCCGTCAATTCCTTCATCGCATCCAGAAACACCAGCGCAAACGCCGCGCCCAATGCCGGGAAAATAATTGGCAAGGTCACCCGGCAAAATGCGCTGAACGACGAGGCGCCCAGCGTGCGCGCTGCCTCTTCCAGTTGCGGCGCCGCCTTGTTCAAGGCCGTACGGATCGGCGCCTGTGCCAGTGGCAAAAACAGCAGCGCATAGGCAATCAAAAGCAGCGCGGAAGTCTGGTACAGCACCGGCACGTAATGCAGGGCGAAATACACCAGCGTCAATGCGATCACCAAGCCGGGCAGGGCATGCAGCAGGTACGGCAGGCGCTCGGCCCAGATCGCCAGTTGGCCTTTGTAGCGCACCACCAGCAGCCCGACCGGTACGGCCAACACCAGGCAAAGCGCCGCGCCGCCCAGTGACAGTGCCAGCGACGACAGCAGTGCCTCACTGATCTCGGCCACGGGAAAGGCTGCCGATGAGCCCACCGCCAGCCAATACCCGAGCATCCCCAGCGGAATACCGCTGCCAATGATCGCCAGCGCCAGGCAATACACCTGACCCAAGGCGGCCCACTTGCCCAGCTTGACCTGTTCGGCATGCCGCGCGGCGCCCTGGCCGATGCGCACGTGCCGGCCCTTGCCGCGCACGCGCAGCTCCAGCCACAGCAGTGTCAGGCACATCACCAGCAACACCGCCGACAGCATCGCGGCGTTGGCATTGCTGAATTCGAGTTCAAATTGTTGGTAGATCGCGGTGGTAAAGGTTTGCAGGCCGATGATCGACAGTGCGCCGAACTCCACCAGCATATGCAAAGCAATCAACAGCGCCCCGGCCAGTAGCGAAGGCCACAGCAAGGGCAGTGTGATACGAAAAAAGACGCCCCAGCGATTCAGCCCCAAGGTGCGGGCCGACTCTTCCAGGGAGGGATCAAGATTGCGTAGCGTCGCCGCCACCGGCAGAAACACCAGCGGGTATTTGGACAGGGTCATCACCAGGATCGCCCCGCCCAGGCCTTCGAAGTTGGCGCTCAGTGACACCCAGGTAAAGCTGCTGACAAACGCCGGTACCGCAAACGGCAGGCACAGGATCACGCCCCATATGCGCCGCCCGGGCAAGTTGCTGCGCTCGAGCAGCCACGCCAGGGACAGGCCGATCACGCCGCAGGCGACCGTCACGCCAATCATCAGCGCCAGGGTGTTGCGCAGCAGCCCGAATACATAGGGGCGCCACAAAAGGTGTATCGCCTCCGCCCAGCCCGCCTGCCATGCTTTGGTCCCGACATAGACCAGCGGCAGCAGGCTCAAGCCAACCAGAAACAGGACGGGGATCAGCAACCAGATCGACGGGCGCTTGCGTCGCGGGCTCAAACCCCCGCGCAATGAGGGGGCGGATAGCGATGGGTTCATCAGTTCAAGCCAACGTCACGTTCCAGGTCCAGGGCTTCTTCGGCGTTGCCAAGGTCCGCAGGGGTGACTTTCGGCGGTTGCAGCTCGCTGAACGGCTTGAGGCCACGGTTGGATTCCATGCCCTTGCGCAGCGGGTATTCGGCCGAGGTGTTGGTGATTACGCGCTGGCCTTCTTCGCTGGCCATGAAGGCGAGCAACTGTTGGGCTTCCTTGGGGTGCTTGCTGGATTTCAGCGCGGCAGCCGAAGAAACGGTGATCAGGCCGCCCGCGTCGCCATCGGTGAAGTAATGCAGCTGGGAATCCAGGTTGGTTTTTTCCTTCTTCAGGGCAAACCAGTAGTAGTTATTCACCAGCACGGTGGCGACTTCGCCGTTTTCCACAGCCTTGAGGGCGACCATGTTGTTGTTGTAGACCTTGCCGAACGCGCGCAAGCCGGTCAGCCATTCTTCAGCGGCTTCGCGGCCGTGCAGTTTGATGATCGCCACGGCTTGTTCCTGGAACGCGCCGCTGGTAGGGACGAAGCCGACTTTGCCTTGCCACTCGGGGCCGGCGAAATCCAGAACCGACTTGGGCAGGTCTTTTTCGGCGATCAGTTTGGGGTTGAACGCGACAACGCGGGTGCGTGCGGTGACGCCCATCCAGTCGCCGTTGCTGCCGACGTAATCCTTGGGCAATACGTCGAGGGTGCTGGCATCGATCTTGGCCAGCAGGCCTTGTTCGCCAAGTTTGTTCAGTGGCGGCGACTCTTCGGTGTAGATCACGTCGGCAGGGGAGCGGTCGCCTTCTTCCACGACCTGGCTGGCCAGCTGGTTGCTGCTGCCCTTGCGCACATTGACGTGGATGCCGGTCTTGGCTTCGAAGGCTTTGGCGAGTTCATCGCCGACCTCCTTGTGTTGGCCGTTGTACAAGGTCAGTGCAACCTTGTCGGCAGAATAGGCAGCGGGCGAGAGCAGGGTCAGGCCGAGCAGAGTGATGGTCAGGCCACGCAGAAGGGATGTCTTGAGACGGGTATCGCGGATCATCATCCGGGGTTTTCCTCACTTGAGTGCAACAAATCCTTACAAGGATAAACGATAAAACTTCTCAAGTGCGGACAAGCGGGGAAATCGCCAGGCAGGTTTTCAAACCCCGGAAACGAAAAAACCCGCTTTCGCGGGTTTGATCTGAATTTGGTGCCCAGGAGAAGACTCGAACTTCCACGACCTTGCGATCACCAGCACCTGAAGCTGGCGTGTCTACCAATTTCACCACCTGGGCTTATCAACAACGCTTGCGCCGTTGATGGAGCGAACTATACGGAGGGCTTTTTGATCTGTAAACCCCTGATTCAAAAATATAAATCAAGATTCTCGTTAAAAATCAAAGGTCTGAAACGCAAAAACCCGCTTTCGCGGGTTTTTGGAGACTCGAGGCAGAACCTTGAGTTTGAAATTGGTGCCCAGGAGAAGACTCGAACTTCCACGACCTTGCGATCACCAGCACCTGAAGCTGGCGTGTCTACCA
Organism: Pseudomonas sp. TREG-RG-20F-10-E-6-01; assembly: GCF_022662455.1. NCBI lineage: Bacteria > Pseudomonadati > Pseudomonadota > Gammaproteobacteria > Pseudomonadales > Pseudomonadaceae > Pseudomonas > Pseudomonas sp. TREG-RG-20F-10-E-6-01. The sequence continues at coordinate 292,045 of NZ_JAKNQP010000005.1, forward strand.
ATTTCACCACCTGGGCAGCATCAACAACGTTGCCGTCGTCGATGGCGCGCACTATACGGAGGCGATTTTACGCTGTAAAGCCCTGCTATGAAAAAATCCTGGAAAATTTCGTCAATGGTCGTGCAAGGTGCGTTCCGAGGGCGACAAAGGCCTATAAAACGCTTGTTGATGCCTGAAATTTCCCGTTTCAATACGCGTATGCCAAACTAACCCGCATATAGACAAGGTGAAAACTCTCTAATGGCCGATTGGCAGTCCCTCGATCCCGAGGCCGCTCGTGAAGCGGAAAAATATGAAAACCCTATTCCTAGCCGCGAACTGATCCTGGCGCATCTCGCCGATCGTGGTTCGCCTGCTAGCCGCGAGCAGTTGGTTGAAGAATTCGGTCTGACCACCGAAGACCAGCTCGAAGCCCTGCGCCGCCGTTTGCGTGCCATGGAGCGCGATGCCCAACTGATCTACACCCGCCGAGGCACTTACGCGCCTGTGGACAAGCTCGACCTGATCCTTGGCCGCATCGCCGGCCACCGTGACGGCTTCGGCTTCCTGATTCCGGACGACGGCAGTGACGACCTGTTCATGAGCCCGGCGCAAATGCGCTTGGTGTTCGACGGCGACCGTGCCCTGGCGCGCGTTTCCGGCCTCGACCGTCGTGGTCGCCGTGAAGGCGTGATCGTCGAAGTGGTGTCGCGTGCCCACGAGTCCATCGTCGGCCGTTACTTCGAAGAAGGCGGCATTGGCTTTGTCGTGCCAGATAACCCGAAGGTCCAGCAGGAAGTGCTGATCACCCCGGGCCGCAATGGCGCTGCCAAGGTCGGCCAGTTCGTCGAGGTGAAAATCACCCACTGGCCAACTGCGCGCTTCCAGCCGCAGGGCGACATCGTTGAAGTGGTCGGCAACTACATGGCGCCGGGCATGGAAATCGACGTTGCATTGCGCACCTACGATATCCCTCACGTCTGGCCAGAGGCTGTGCTCAAAGAAGCCGCCAAGCTCAAGCCGGAAGTGGAAGAAAAAGACAAAGAAAAACGCATCGACCTGCGCCATCTGCCGTTCGTCACCATTGACGGCGAAGATGCCCGCGATTTCGACGATGCGGTTTACTGCGAAGCCAAGCCTGGCAAGTTGCGCCTGTTCTCCGGTGGCTGGAAGTTGTTCGTCGCGATTGCCGACGTGTCCAGCTACGTGAAGATCGGTTCGGCCCTGGATAACGAAGCTCAGGTGCGCGGCAACTCCGTGTACTTCCCGGAGCGCGTGATCCCGATGCTGCCTGAGCAGCTGTCCAACGGCCTGTGCTCGCTGAACCCGAAAGTCGACCGTTTGGCCATGGTGTGCGAGATGACTATCTCGAAAACCGGCGAAATGACTGACTACCAGTTCTACGAGGCGGTGATTCACTCCCAGGCGCGGCTGACCTACAACAAGGTCAGCACCATTCTGGAACAGCCGAAAACCAGCGAAGCCAAAGCCCTGCGCGGTGAGTACGGCCATGTCGTACCGCACCTCAAGCAGCTGTATTCGCTGTACAAGGTATTGCTGGGCGCTCGTCATGTGCGTGGCGCGATCGACTTTGAAACCCAGGAAACCCGGATTGTCTTCGGCTCCGAGCGCAAGATCGCCGCAATCACGCCGACCACGCGCAACGATGCTCACAAGCTGATCGAGGAATGCATGCTGGCCGCCAACGTGGCCACTGCCGAATTCCTGAAAAAGCACGAGATTCCTGCGCTGTACCGCGTGCACGACGGCCCGCCGCCGGAGCGTCTGGAGAAGCTGCGCGCGTTCCTCGGTGAGCTCGGCCTGTCCCTGCACAAAGGCAAGGACGGCCCGACGCCGAAGGACTACCAGGCACTGCTGGCAAGCATCAAGGACCGTCCGGATTACCACGTGATCCAGACCGTGATGTTGCGCTCTCTGAGCCAGGCGGTGTACAGCGCGGATAACCAGGGCCACTTCGGCCTGAATTACGAGGCGTACACCCACTTCACCTCGCCGATTCGCCGTTACCCGGACCTGCTCACGCACCGCGCGATCCGCAGCGTGATCCATTCCAAGCAGAACACCCCGCACGTCAAGCGCGCCGGTGCCATGACCATTCCGAAGGCGCGGATCTATCCGTACGACGAAGCGGCCCTGGAGCAGTTGGGCGAGCAGTGCTCCATGAGCGAACGCCGTGCCGACGAAGCCACCCGCGACGTAGTGAACTGGCTCAAGTGCGAGTTCATGAAGGATCGCGTTGGCGAATCGTTCCCGGGTGTGATCACCGCCGTGACCGGCTTTGGCCTGTTCGTCGAGCTGACCGACATCTACGTCGAAGGTCTGGTGCACGTTACCGCGTTGCCGGGCGACTACTACCACTTCGACCCTGTGCATCACCGCCTGGCGGGCGAGCGCACCGGTCGCAGCTTCCGTTTGGGCGACACGGTGGAAGTGCAGGTCATGCGCGTCGACCTCGACGAGCGCAAGATCGACTTTGGCATGCCAGATAAACCAGCCGAGCCGACTGGCCGTAAAAAACGTGGCGCTGAGACGACTGCGCCGGCAAGCAAAGGCAAAGGTGCTCCTGCTAAGGCAGCGGTCGCCGAGCCTGCGTCAGCCAAACCTGCTCGTCGTTCGTCTGCCAAGGACAAGGCCCCCGAAGCCTACCGCCCAAGCGATGCTGCGGCGAAAAACGCCGAGCTGCGCAAGAGCCGCGAGTTGAAGCAGCAGTTGCTCAACGAAGCCAAAAGCGGTGGTAAAGCGGCGTCTGGGGGAAAGTCCCGCGAGGCGGAAAAACCGTCGAGCAAGCCGAGCAAACATCGTAAAGGCCCGCCAAAAGCGGGTTCGGCCCCCGCGAAAAGCGGCGGGTCGCGCAAACCTAAGGCCAAGTCATGAGTCTGGAAAAAATCTACGGCGTGCACGCCGTAGAAGCACTGCTGCGTCATCACCCTAAGCGCGTCAAACAGGTGTGGTTGGCCGAAGGTCGCAGCGAGCCGCGCGTGCAAGCGTTGGTCGAGCTGGCGACCCAGAATAAAGTTGCCATCGGCCAGGCCGAGCGTCGTGAAATGGACGTGTGGGTAGAAGGCGTTCACCAGGGCGTGGTGGCGGACGTCAGTCCGAGCCAGGTTTGGGGCGAGGCGATGCTCGACGAGCTGCTCGACCGTACCGAAGGTGCGCCGCTGCTGCTGGTACTGGACGGCGTGACCGACCCGCACAACCTCGGCGCCTGCCTGCGCTCGGCGGATGCTGCCGGCGCGCTGGCAGTGATCGTGCCCAAAGACAAGTCGGCCACCCTGACACCAGTTGTGCGTAAAGTGGCCTGCGGCGCGGCGGAAGTGATTCCGCTGGTGGCCGTGACCAACCTGGCGCGCACCCTGGAGAAACTCCAGCAGCGTGGCCTGTGGGTCGTGGGCACGGCAGGCGAGGCTGAGGTCAGCATTTACGACCAGGACCTCACCGGCCCGACCATCCTGATCATGGGCGCTGAAGGCAAAGGCATGCGTCGCCTGACCCGTGAGCATTGCGACTACCTGGTGCACCTACCGATGGCCGGTAGCGTCAGCAGCCTCAACGTTTCAGTCGCAACGGGCGTCTGCCTGTTCGAAGCCCAGCGCCAGCGTGGCGCGAAGGCCAAAGCCAAGAAATAAGGCTTAAGAGCGACGCAAGACCCTGTGGGAGCCGGGCTTGCCCGCGATGGCGGTGTGTCAGTCAACAGAGAGGTTGACTGTGCCATTGTCATCGCAGGCAAGCCAGCGCCCACTTTTGTTTTGGTGTGTTGGAGATTGTTCAAATAATCACCAATCACCTTGCGCCGTTTCTCCCCCTTCTCTACAATTGCGCCCCTTGCCTTCCTGGCAGGCATTTATGTGCCTCCCTGCGGCAAGATCCATAAGTGTCATTCACTCCTTGTCTGACCGTTTTTGAGCGGCAGGCTACAACCCGTAAGGAGCATTCATGCGTCATTACGAAATCATCTTTTTGGTCCACCCGGATCAAAGCGAGCAAGTCGGCGGCATGGTTGAGCGTTACACCAAGCTGATCGAAGAAGACGGCGGCAAAATCCACCGTCTGGAAGATTGGGGCCGTCGTCAACTGGCCTACGCAATCAACAATGTTCACAAGGCTCACTACGTGATGCTGAACGTTGAGTGCACTGGCAAGGCCCTGGCCGAGCTGGAAGACAACTTCCGCTACAACGATGCAGTGATCCGTAACCTGGTCATCCGTCGCGAAGAAGCCGTTACCGGCCAATCCGAGATGCTCAAGGCTGAAGAAAACCGCAGTGAGCGCCGTGAGCGTCGCGACCGTCCTGAGCACGAAGGCGCCGAAAGCGCTGATAGTGATGACAGCGACAACAGCGATAACGCTGACGAGTAATCCACGGACCTTTTAAGGAGCCTATCAAATGGCACGTTTCTTCCGTCGTCGTAAATTCTGCCGCTTCACCGCTGAAGACGTGAAAGAGATCGATTACAAAGATCTCAACACTCTGAAAGCTTACGTATCCGAGACCGGCAAAATCGTTCCAAGCCGCATCACCGGTACCAAAGCACGTTATCAGCGTCAGCTGGCCACCGCTATCAAGCGCGCCCGCTTCCTGGCCCTGCTGGCCTACACCGACAGCCACGGCCGCTGAGACCGGGCAGTCGACAAGTAGTAAGGGATTGAATGCATGCGCGCCTTAGCTGAGTTCATCATGCGCGGTCGCGTGCAGGCCACTCTGGTAGTGGCTGGATGTGCGGCATTGCCGTTGCTTTATTGGTTGGGTGCTGCCGCAGGTTGCCTTGTGCTGCTGCGGCGCGGTTTGAAGGACGCCCTTGGCGTTCTTGCCCTGGGTTTGTTGCCGGCCTTGATCTGGTGGCTGCAAATGGGTGATCCACGGGTACTTCTGGTACTGCTGGGGTCATCGAGCCTTGCGTTGGTTTTACGCGCAAGTGAGTCCTGGGTCCGCACGCTGCTGGTCAGCGTGGCATTGGGGTTGGTGTACTCAGTGATGCTTGGCGCGGCTTTCCGCCCGCAAATCGAGGCGCTGTCGCAGGAAATCGTCAAGATCCTGCCGTTGGCCCTCGGGGATCTCTACCAGCATTTGTCGGTAGATGAGCGAGCGCGGTTTGCGTCACTGATTGCTCCGGTCCTGACCGGCCTGATTGCGGCATTGTTGCAGGTCGTCAGCGTGCTGAGCCTGATTCTTGGGCGTTATTGGCAGGCGTTGTTGTACAACCCGGGTGGTTTTGGTCGCGAGTTTCGCAGTATCAGAATTCCCGCGGGGCCGGCGATGTTGCTGCTGGCGTGCATGGTTGTCGGACCGAACTTCGGTCCACAGATGGCCTTGCTGGCGCCGATTTGCAGCGTACCGCTGGTGTTTGCCGGACTGGCCCTGATTCATGGGCTGGTTGCGCGAAAGCGCCTGGCCAAGTTTTGGCTGGTGGGGTTGTACGTGACGCTGTTGCTGTTCATGCAGCTGATCTATCCGTTACTCGTGGTTTTGGCCATTGTCGACGGCCTGATTGATTTTCGCGGTCGTCTGGCGTCGAAAGACGCTGATAACGCGAACGGTGAAGGTTAAAAGTTAGAGGATTTTCACATGCAACTGATCCTTCTGGAAAAAGTCGCCAACCTGGGCAACCTGGGCGACAAAGTGAACGTTAAGGCCGGCTACGGTCGTAACTACCTGCTGCCATACGGCAAAGCCACCGCTGCAACCGCTGCCAACCTGGCTGCGTTTGAAGAGCGTCGTGCTGAGCTGGAAAAAGCAGCAGCAGACAAAAAAGCTTCGGCCGAAACTCGCGCTGCCCAACTGGCTGAGCTGGAAGTGACTATCACTGCCACCGCCGGTGACGAAGGCAAGCTGTTCGGTTCGATCGGCACCCACGACATCGCTGATGCACTGACCGCCTCCGGCGTTGAAGTGCAGAAGAGCGAAGTTCGTCTGCCGAACGGCACCATCCGCAACGTAGGCGAATTCGACGTAGCCGTGCACCTGCACGCCGAAGTTGAAGCCACCGTACGCGTTGTCGTGGTAGCAGCTTAAAGCAAGCTAACTGACTGGCACCCCGTGTGCCAGGCGGTTAACATCGGGCACGATCCTGTTTACAGGTCGTGCCTTTTGTTTTTCTACAATCCCCTAATTCCAAGTGGCCATGAACGATATTTCAGCTCCTGAGCAATACGATCTGCAAACCGCTGCCCTGAAGGTGCCGCCGCATTCCATCGAGGCCGAACAGGCCGTGCTCGGTGGCTTGATGCTGGACAACAACGCCTGGGAACGCGTGCTGGATCAAGTCTCGGACGGTGATTTCTATCGCCATGACCACCGGCTGATCTTCCGCGCCATCGCCAAGCTGGCCGACCAGAACTCACCGATCGACGTGGTGACCCTGGCCGAGCAGCTGGACAAGGAAGGCCAGACCTCCCAAGTCGGCGGCCTGGGTTATCTGGGCGAACTGGCGAAAAACACGCCGTCCGTCGCCAACATCAAGGCGTATGCCCAGATCGTTCGCGAGCGGGCCACCCTGCGCCAGTTGATCGGCATCAGCACCGAAATCGCCGACAGCGCCTTCAACCCCGAAGGCCGCACCGCCGCCGAGATCCTCGACGAAGCCGAACGCCAGATCTTCCAGATCGCCGAGGCGCGGCCTAAAACCGGCGGCCCGGTCAGCGTCAACGACCTGTTGACCAAGGCCATCGACCGGATCGACACGCTGTTCAACACCGACAACGCCATCACCGGTATTTCCACCGGTTACACCGACCTCGACGAGAAGACCAGCGGCCTGCAGCCGTCAGACTTGATCATCGTCGCCGGCCGTCCATCCATGGGTAAAACCACCTTTGCGATGAACCTCGTGGAAAACGCCGTGTTGCGCAGCGACAAGACCGTGCTGGTGTACTCCCTCGAGATGCCAGGCGAATCGCTGATCATGCGTATGCTTTCCTCGCTCGGCCGGATCGACCAGACCAAAGTCCGTGCCGGTCGCCTGGAAGACGATGATTGGCCGCGCCTGACCTCGGCGGTCAACCTGCTCAATGACCGCAAGCTGTTCATCGATGACACTGCGGGCATCAGCCCCTCGGAGATGCGTGCGCGTACTCGCCGCCTGGTGCGTGAACACGGTGACATCGCCCTGATCATGATCGACTACCTGCAACTGATGCAGATCCCGGGTTCCAGTGGCGACAACCGGACCAACGAGATTTCCGAAATCTCCCGGTCCCTCAAAGCCCTGGCCAAGGAATTCAACTGCCCGGTGGTGGCGCTGTCGCAGCTCAACCGTTCCCTGGAACAACGTCCCAACAAGCGCCCGGTGAACTCCGACTTGCGCGAATCCGGAGCGATCGAGCAGGATGCTGACGTGATCATGTTTGTGTACCGCGACGAGGTGTACCACCCCGAGACCGAGCACAAAGGCATTGCCGAGATCATCATCGGCAAGCAGCGGAACGGGCCGATCGGCTTTATCCGCCTGGCATTCATCGGTAAGTACACGCGCTTCGAGAACCTCGCGCCGGGCAGTTACAACTTCGACGACGACGAATAATTCTCCTGCGCCTGTAGAGGCCTCATCGCGGGCAAGCCCGCTCCCACACTTGAACGGTGAATACCTTCAAATGTGGGAGCGGGCTTGCCCGCGATAGCGTCACCACAATTCCGACCATTACCGTCGGAATTGGTCAAATTTTGTGCTATATTCCGCGCCCGCGATTTTTCATCTCAACACCGGTCACCGTCATGCAAACAGCCAAGCCGTTATTTGACTATCCCAAGTACTGGGCCGAATGTTTCGGTCCTGCGCCATTCCTGCCGATGAGCAGGGAGGAGATGGATCAGCTTGGCTGGGATTCCTGCGACATCATCATCGTCACCGGTGATGCGTACGTGGATCACCCGTCGTTCGGCATGGCCATCATCGGCCGGCTGCTGGAGTCCCAGGGCTTTCGCGTCGGGATCATTGCCCAGCCGAACTGGCAGTCCAAAGACGACTTCATGAAGCTCGGCGAGCCGAACCTGTTCTTCGGCGTCGCGGCCGGCAACATGGACTCGATGATCAACCGCTACACCGCCGACAAAAAAATCCGCTCCGACGACGCCTACACCCCAGGCGGCATGGCCGGCAAACGCCCGGACCGCGCGAGCCTGGTGTACAGCCAGCGCTGTAAGGAAGCCTACAAGAACGTGCCGATCGTGCTCGGCGGCATCGAGGCTTCCCTGCGCCGCATCGCCCACTACGACTACTGGCAGGACCGTGTGCGCAACTCGATCCTGATCGACGCCACTGCCGATATCCTGCTGTACGGCAACGCCGAGCGGGCCATCGTTGAAGTCGCCCAGCGCCTGTCGTGGGGCCACAAGATCGAAGACATCACCGACGTGCGCGGCACCGCGTTCATTCGCCGTGACACGCCGGCGGGCTGGTACGAAGTGGACTCCACGCGTATCGACCGTCCGGGCAAGATCGACAAGATCATCAACCCGTACGTGAACACCCAGGACACCCAGGCCTGCGCCATCGAGCAAGAGAAAGGCCCGGTGGATGACCCGGAAGAAGCCAAGGTCGTGCAGATCCTGGCCAGCCCGAAGATGACCCGCGACAAGACCGTCATCCGCCTGCCATCGGTGGAAAAAGTCCGCGGCGACGCGGTGCTCTATGCCCACGCCAACCGCGTGTTGCACCTGGAAACCAACCCAGGCAACGCCCGCGCCCTGGTGCAGAAGCACGGTGAAGTGGACGTGTGGTTCAACCCGCCGCCCATTCCGATGACCACCGAAGAAATGGACTACGTGTTTGGCATGCCTTACGCACGTGTTCCGCACCCTGTGTACGGCAAGGAAAAGATCCCGGCCTACGACATGATCCGCTTCTCGGTGAACATCATGCGTGGCTGCTTCGGCGGCTGCACCTTCTGCTCGATCACCGAGCACGAAGGCCGCATCATCCAGAACCGTTCCGAAGAGTCGATCATTCGCGAGATCGAAGAGATCCGCGACAAAGTGCCAGGCTTCACCGGGGTGATTTCCGACCTCGGCGGCCCGACCGCGAACATGTACCGCATCGCCTGCAAGAGCCCGGAAATCGAATCCGCGTGCCGCAAGCCGTCGTGCGTGTTCCCAGGCATCTGCCCGAACCTGAACACCGACCACTCGTCGTTGATCCAGTTGTACCGCAGCGCCCGTGCGTTGCCGGGTGTGAAGAAGATTCTGATTGCTTCCGGCCTGCGCTACGACCTCGCGGTCGAGTCGCCGGAATACGTCAAAGAGCTGGTGACCCACCACGTCGGTGGTTACCTGAAGATCGCCCCGGAACACACCGAGGAAGGTCCGCTCAACCAGATGATGAAGCCGGGCATTGGCAGCTATGACAAGTTCAAGCGCATGTTCGAGAAGTACACCAAGGAAGCGGGCAAGGAGCAGTACCTGATTCCTTACTTCATCGCCGCCCACCCGGGCACCACCGATGAAGACATGATGAACCTGGCGCTGTGGCTCAAGGGCAACGGCTTCCGCGCCGACCAGGTGCAGGCGTTCTACCCCTCGCCAATGGCCACCGCCACCGCGATGTACCACTCGGGCAAGAACCCGCTGCGCAAGGTCACCTACAAGAGCGACGCGGTGACCATCGTCAAGAGCGAGGAGCAGCGCCGTCTGCACAAGGCCTTCTTGCGTTACCACGACCCGAAAGGCTGGCCGATGCTGCGTGAAGCATTGACCCGCATGGGCCGTGCCGACCTGATCGGGCCGGGCAAGGACCAGTTGATTCCACTGCACCAGCCGGCCACCGACAGCTACCAGAGCGCGCGTCGCAAGAACTCGACGCCGGCCGGCAGCCACAAGGTCGCCAAGGAAACCACCACCAGGATCCTTACCCAGCACACCGGCCTGCCGCCACGTGGCAGCGACGGCAGCAACCCGTGGGACAAGCGCGAACAAGCCAAGGCTGCGGCCATGGCGCGCAACAAGCAGGCGGCCAAGGAACGCGCCGACGCGGCCAAGGGCAAGGGCGGCAAGCCTGCGCGCAAGCCGGTCGTGCCGCGTTGATCACAGCCTGAATATGCAAAACGCCAGCCTCGTGCTGGCGTTTTGCTTTCTAGTCGGTGGGTGGTCTGTTTGTTAAGGTGGCGCGCATTGAATCGCCTTCGCGAGCAAGCCTGCTCCCACATTTGAACGCGTTCTCCATTTGGAATGCGGTCAAATGTGGGAGCCGGGCTTGCCCGCGAAAGCGCCAGTTCAGTCACCACCTATATCAAGGAAGATCACCCCATGAGCAACCCCTTGCTCAACATCGGCATGGACTCCAGCCGCTCCCAGTTCATGGCGCGCCAGCGCATCGAAAGCCAGATCAACCTGCCACGGCTGTTTGCGGCCATCGATGCAGACCCCGGCATTGTCGGCGCGGGCGTCGTGTACATCGACGCCGACTTCAATGTCGTCACACTGCGCGAATTCAAGCCCATCTGCAGCATCAAGCCCAAGCGCATCATTTTGCGTGAGGCGCAGAAGTACATAGCCCCCGCGCAGTTTGCCGATCAGGTGACCAACAATCCGCGTGAGTCTCGGCTCGTGGGGGAGGCCGTCAATACGACGTTGTCTTGTGCCGGCGCAATTCTGGGTTGGATTGTGGTGTTCAGCGGCACTGTCGCGGTACCGTTCACAGGTGGCGCGAGCCTGGTGGTGGCGGGCCTGGGCGCCACTGCGGCGGCGGCCAGTACCGCGCAGTGCGTGGTGGGAGGCATGAGAACGTTCAACGAACTCAACGACCCGACCGCCAACGACGATATGGACAACGAGGAATGGTATCGCTATGCAATGCCGGTCTTGGACGCGGCCTCGCTGTTGGGCGCCGGCGCCTCTACCCTGACGACTGTTCGACTGCTGCAGGCTCGAAAAGCAACGACCGGTAGAAGCTGGTACGAGTTGTCCAAGGGTTTGACCCGCCAACAACGTAAGGCACTCACCAAAGAGTTGCTAAGCCTGAAAGACCCAAGCCTGAGCAATAAGCTGCTGAAGTTGCGCCAGCGCTCCGGTGAGTTGGTGAAGCGCTATTCGGCGACCGAGATCAATCACGCTACCGTTACGCAGATCAGGGATTCCCTCGGTGCCGCCATTGGTTTCACCGGGAGTGCCTTGTCCGGCAACATTCGAACCATTGCAGTGGGGTTGTACGAGGAGCTTGAGTGATGGTGCGCCAAGTCTCGTTAAAAGCTTTTTTGGCTGACTACTTCCCTGCGTTTATTTGTGCATTTTTTCTTGCCTGTTTTTCCCTGTCCGCTGCCATTTCATTGGCATCCAGTACCTTTTTTCGCGGTGAACCAGAGCGAGCGCGTTACTCCTTTGTCGCAGCGGTTGTCCTGGGGCTGCTCTTGGCAGTCAGCCACTTTGTTATGATCAGGGGCAGAACCTGGGGCGTTTGGGCCATCGTCGCCTTCTACGTGGTGTGTTTTTTGATCGTATTACCGACCTATGGCTATCGGCCCCATATGGCTGCCTATGCCATTGGGCTGCTGTTTCCAATGCTGGGACTGTTGTTGCTCAACAGTAAGCGTCATCGGGAAATGCGCCGTCAGCTCCTGGAAATCCGCCACCAGCGCGAAGCCATGAGCGCAAAGCACAAGGCCCGCTGACTGGATAGGTTCGCCACCCAGCCTCGCCATCAATATGTGCAGCGCGTGCACCATTGGACTGACGCCGGCGCCATTTGGGACTCGACGCCGGCCCGCCGCCGCGTGGCCGCGACGGCAGCAACCCGGTCGTGCCGCGTTGATCGCAGCCTGAATATGCAAAACGCCAGCCTCGTGCTGGCGTTTTGCTTTCTAGTCGGTGGGTAGTCTGTTTGTTAAGGTGGCGCGCATTGAATCGCCTTCGCGAGCAAGCCCGCTCCCACATTCGACCGCATTCTCATGCTGGAACTCGGAAAAATGTGGGAGCGGGCTTGCTCGCGAAAGCGCCAGTTCAGTCATCACCCATTTCAAGGAAGATCACCCCCATGGGCAACCCCCTGGCCGGTATCGGCATGGACTCCAACCGCTCCCAATTCATGGCGCGCCAGCGCATCGAAAGCGAACTCAACCTGCCGCGGATATTTGCTGCCATCGACGCCGACCCCAACATCGTTGGCGCAGGCGTGGTGTATATCGACGCTGACTTCAATGTCGTCACCCTGCGTGAGTTCAAGCCCATCTGCAGCATTCAGCCCAAGCGCATCATTGTGCGTGAGGCGCAGAAATACGTCGCGCCAGCGCAGTTTGCTGACCAAGTGATGAATAACGCGCGCGAGTCGCGGTTGATCAGCGAAGCCTTCAACACCACCTTGTCCTGCGGCGGCGCGGTGCTGGGTTGGCTGGTGATGTTAAGCGGCACCATCGCGGTGCCGTTCAGCGGTGGCGCCAGCTCGGTCATCACCGTCATTGGCTACACCAGCGCAACCGCCAGTACGGCGTCCTGTTTGATGGGGGCCTTTCGCACCCGCAATGAGATCGTCAACCCTGGCATGAATGATTATCTGGATAACGAGGAGTGGTACCAGACCGCTACCAAGATCATGGATGGCGCCGCCTTGGTGGGCGTGGGCGCGTCTGCGCTGACCACGGTCAAATTGGTCAATGTGGCCCGTGCATCCACCGGCAAAACCCTGCGCCAAGTGCTCAAAGGCCTGAACGGTCAGGAGCGGGAAAAGCTGACAAAAGAGCTGCTGAAAATCGCCGACCCACAGATGTCGACCAAGATGCGCAAGCTGCTGCAATTGCGCGGCGATTTGCCCAAGCGCTTTACCCACACTCAGCTCAAGCACGCCACCATCGTCCAGCTCGGCGACGCTTTCAGTGCAGGGCTGAGCGTCTGGGGGCTGGTGCGCTCGGACAACCCCAAACAGCTCAAAACCTTGGCGATAGGGTTGTACGAGGAGCTTGAATAATGAATGGCGTCCCGTCATTGAAACCCTTTTTGCTAGAACATTTTCCCTCGTTCATCGGCGTGATTCTCGCCGGTTGCCTTGGCGGTTCCGGCGCAATTTCCCTGGCGGCCGCCACCTATTTTGCCGACGTGCCCATGGCCACCAATGCCACCGTCTCGTGGTTCGTGGTGATCTTCGCGGCCTTGTTCGTGGTCAACTGCAACTTCCTGGTCGTGCGCGGGCACGCTTGGGCGGTGCGGGGCATGGTCGGCTTTTTTGTGGTGTGCTTGCTGGTGGTGCTTCCGACGCTGCAGTTTCACCCTCACTGGTTTATCTACAGCGAAAGCCTGTTCTGGCCATTGCTCGGTTTGTTGCTGATCAACAGCAAGGGCTATCGGGCGATGGTCAGGAAATTGGTTGAGGTACGGCGCCTGCGCAACGCGTCCAAGGCTGCTTGACTGGGTAGATTCACCACCCCCAACCGCGCACACACGCCACAAATATGTGCAGCACATGCACCAATGCACTGACGACGGCGCCGTTTTGGTGCTGTACTGCAGCGGGTCTTACGATAAAGCGCAATGACTGCCGCTCTGGCATAAGTCTTGCGCGCGTTGTGTCCATGCCCTGGCTCGCAGGAGGCCGCCGTGTCGATTCATGTCGCGTTGCACCACGTTACGCATTACCGCTACGACCGCGCTGTCGAACTCGGCCCACAGATCGTGCGTTTACGCCCGGCTGCCCATAGCCGCACGCGGATTTTGTCCTACGCACTCAAAGTGCTGCCCGAGCAGCACTTCATCAACTGGCAGCAGGACCCGCAGGGCAACTACCTGGCGCGCCTGGTGTTCCCGGAAAAGACTGACCAGCTGCGCATTGAGGTCGACCTGGTCGCCGAGATGGCGGTATTCAATCCGTTCGACTTTTTCCTTGAGCCCTACGCCGAAAAGATCCTTTTCAGCTACGCCGCCGATGAGCAGCGCGAGCTGGCGCCGTACCTGGAAACCCTGCCGCTGACGCCAAAGTTTGCCGCCTACCTGGCCGGCATCGACCGCACGCCTTTGCCGGCCGTGGACTTTCTGGTCGGCCTCAACCAACGCCTGGCGGCTGATATCGGCTACCTGATCCGCATGGAACCGGGTGTGCAAACCCCGGAGTTCACCCTGGAAAACGCTTCAGGCTCCTGCCGCGATTCGGCCTGGCTGTTGGTGCAGTTGCTGCGCAATCTGGGGTTGGCGGCGCGTTTTGTGTCGGGCTACCTGATCCAACTGACCGCCGACGTCAAAGCCCTCGACGGCCCGTCCGGCACCGACGTCGACTTCACCGACCTGCACGCCTGGTGCGAAGTGTATTTGCCCGGCGCCGGCTGGATCGGCCTGGATGCGACCTCCGGGCTGTTTGCCGGTGAAGGCCATATCCCGTTGGCCTGTAGTCCCGATCCATCGTCCGCCGCGCCGATCAGTGGGCTGGTGGAGCCTTGCGAGTGCGAATTTACCCACGAGATGTCGGTTGAACGCATCTGGGAAGCGCCTCGGGTTACCAAGCCCTACACCGAAGAGCAGTGGCTGGCGATCCAGGCACTGGGCCGGCAGATCGACGGCGACCTGCTCAAGGACGATGTACGCCTGACCATGGGCGGCGAGCCGACCTTCGTCTCGATCGACGACCCCGATGGTGCCGAGTGGAACACCGCTGCGCTGGGGCCGGATAAGCGCCGCCTGTCTGCCGAGTTGTTCCAGCGCATGCGCAAACACTACGCGCCCACGGGGCTGGTGCACTTCGGCCAGGGCAAGTGGTACCCCGGCGAGCAACTGCCGCGCTGGTCGCTCAATTGTTACTGGCGCCGCGACGGCGTGCCGATCTGGCACAACAGCGCGCTGATCGCCGATGAACAGGAAGATTACGGCGCCGACGGCGTGATGGCCGGGCGCTTCCTGGCCTGCGTCGCCGAGCGCCTGAAGTTGCCGGCGCGCTTCGTGTTTCCGGCCTTCGAAGACAATTTCTACTACCTGTGGCGCGAAGGTGCATTGCCGCAAAACGTCACCGCCCAGGACCCACGGCTGAGCGACGACCTGGAGCGCGAACGCCTGCGCAAAGTGTTCAGCCAGGGCCTGGATAAGGTCATCGGCCAAGTGCTGCCGCTGGCGCGCACGGCCGCCAATGACCGCTGGCAGAGTGGGCGCTGGTACCTGCGCGACAACCACTGCCGCCTGGTGCCGGGCGATTCGCCGCTGGGTTATCGCCTGCCGTTGGCCTCGCAGCCTTGGGTGACGGCCGCGGAATACCCGTTCGTGCATCCGACCGACCCGAACCAAGATCAGCCGGCGCTGCCGACCACCGCGCAGTTGCAAAGCCACGGTGAACCCGCGACGAGCGATGAGCGCGTGCCGAAAGTCGACGAATCCGCCGACTGGCTGACCCGCACCGCCTTGTGCGCCGAAGCGCGGGAAGGGCGCCTCTACCTGTTCATGCCGCCGCTGGAGCGCGTCGAGGATTACCTGGAGCTGGTGGCCGCCATCGAAGCCACCGCCGAAGAACTGCACTGCCCGGTGTTGCTGGAAGGCTACGAGCCGCCGTTCGACACGCGCCTGAGCAACTTCCGGGTCACGCCGGACCCGGGTGTGATCGAGGTCAACGTGCAGCCTTCCGCCACGTGGGACGAGTTGGTCGAGCGCACCGAATTTCTCTACGAAGAGGCACGGCAAACCCGCCTCACCACCGAAAAATTCATGATCGACGGCCGCCATACCGGCACCGGCGGTGGGAACCACTTTGTGCTCGGCGGCGCGACGCCCAAGGATTCGCCGTTCCTGCGCCGCCCGGACTTGCTGCGCAGTTTGATCAGTTACTGGCATAACCACCCGTCGCTGTCGTACCTGTTTTCCGGGCTGTTTATCGGCCCGACCTCCCAGGCACCACGGGTGGATGAGGCGCGTAATGACGCGCTGTACGAGCTGGAAATCGCCTTCGCACAAATGCCTTCGCCTGGCGAAGAATGCCCGCCGTGGTTGGTCGACCGCCTGCTGCGCAACCTGCTGATCGACGTGACGGGCAACACCCACCGCGCCGAATTCTGCATCGACAAGCTCTACTCACCGGACGGCGCCACTGGCCGCCTGGGTTTGCTGGAGCTGCGCGCGTTTGAAATGCCACCGCATGCGCGCATGAGCCTGACCCAGCAATTGCTGCTGCGCGCCTTGGTCGCGCGCTTCTGGCGTGAGCCGTACGCGCCGCCGAAACTGGCGCGCTGGGGCACCGAGCTGCATGACCGCTTCCTGTTGCCGCACTTCATCGAGCAGGATTTCGCCGACGTGATCGTCGAACTGAACGCCGCCGGTTACCCGCTGCGCGCCGAATGGTTTGCTGCGCACCTGGAATTCCGTTTCCCCAAGGTCGGCGACTACGCCGTCAGCGGCATCGAACTGGAGCTGCGCCAGGCTCTGGAGCCTTGGCACGTACTGGGCGAGGAGGGCGCGGTGGGCGGCACGGTGCGTTATGTGGATTCGTCGCTTGAGCGCTTGCAGGTGAAGCTGAGCGGGCTGCCACCACAACGCTATTTGCTGACGTGCAATGGCATTCCGGTGCCCCTGCAGCCCACCGGGCGTGTGGGTGAGTTTGTCGCCGGCGTGCGCTACCGCGCCTGGCAACCGGCCAACTGCCTGCAGCCGACCATCGCGGTGCACGCGCCGCTGGTGTTCGACCTGCTCGACACCTGGATGCAACGCTCGCTGGGCGGCTGCCAGTACCACGTCGCCCACCCGGGAGGGCGCAATTACGACAGCTTGCCGGTGAATGCCAATGAGGCAGAGAGCCGGCGCATGGCGCGGTTTTTCCGCTTGGGGCATAGCCCAGGCAAGTTGCCCGTGCCTCCTTTGGTTATCAATGATGAACTACCGATGACTTTGGATTTGCGGCGTTTCCCCAATAAAAATGACTGAATGCTGTTCAAATGTGGGAGCGGGCTTGCTCGCGAAAGCGGTGAATCAGCCGATATATGAGTTGATTGACCCGCCGTATTCGCGAGCAAGCCCGCTCCCACATTAGACTGTGGTGACTTTGACTTCCCTTGCCTCTGCCGAGCGTTCCATGTCCGACTTGCTCGACCGTTACCCGCTGACTGCGGGCACTTACCACGAACTGCTGGACGACAGCGGCGCGGTGCGTGCCCATTGGCAGCGCTTGCTTGATCACCTGCAACGCAGCGCGCCCGCGCAATTGGCCCAGCGCCAGGCGCTGCTGACCCGGCAGATCCAGGAAAACGGCGTGACCTACAACGTCTACGCCGACCCCAAGGGCGCCGATCGCCCGTGGGAGCTGGATTTACTCCCGCATGTGCTGGCCGCCGATGAGTGGCGGCACTTGTCGGCCGGTATCGCCCAGCGTGCGCGCCTTCTCAATGCCGTGTTGGCCGACCTGTATGGCCCGCAGCTTCTGATCAAAGAAGGCCTGCTGCCGGCTGAGCTGGTGTTCGGGCATAACAACTTCCTCTGGCCGTGCCAGGGCATCCAGCCGCCGGACGGTACGTTTCTGCACCTGTACGCCGTGGACCTGGCGCGCACCCCGGATGGCCGCTGGTGGGTCACCGCCGACCGTACCCAGGCGCCTTCGGGCGCCGGTTATGCGCTTGAAAACCGCACCATCGTGTCCCGCGCCTTTCCGGATTTGTACCGCGACCTGCAGGTTCAGCACCTCACCGGTTTCTTCCGCACGCTGCAGGAAACCCTGGCCCGCCAGGCTTCCTGCGACGACCAGTCGCCGCTGATCGTGTTGCTGACGCCGGGGCGTTTCAACGAGAGCTATTTCGAACACCTGTACCTGGCGCGACAGCTCGGCTACCCGTTGGTGGAAGGCGGCGACCTCACCGTGCGCGACAGCACCGTGTTCCTGAAAACCCTCAGCGGCCTGCGCCGGGTGCACGCGATCATGCGTCGCCTGGACGACGACTTCTGCGACCCGCTGGAACTGCGCACCGACTCTGCGCTGGGCGTGCCCGGCCTGCTGGATGCCGTGCGCCAAGGCAATGTGTTGGTGGCCAATGCCCTGGGCAGTGGCGTGCTGGAATCGCCGGGCTTGCTCGGCTTTTTGCCGAAGATCAACCAGTTCCTGTTTGGTGAAGAATTGATCCTGCCGTCCATCGCCACCTGGTGGTGCGGTGAGGCGCCGGTGCTCGCTGAGGCCCTGGAGAAACTGCCCGAGCTGCTGATCAAACCGGCGTTTCCATCGCAAAGTTTCTCCCCGGTATTTGGCCGCGACTTGAGCGACGAACAACGCCAGGCGCTGGCCGAACGCATGCGTGCGCGGCCTTATGCGTATGTCGCCCAGGAGTTGGCGCAACTGTCCCAGGCGCCGGTGTGGCATACCGTGGATGACCATTTGCAACACCGCGCCATCGGCATGCGCGTGTACGCGGTGGCCAGCGACGAGGGCTACCGCGTGCTGCCCGGGGGCCTGACCCGTGTGGCGGCCGAGGCCGACGCCGATGTGGTATCGATGCAACGCGGCGGCGCGAGCAAAGACACGTGGGTGCTGGGCGAGCGTACCGCGGGTGGCGAACAGTGGCGCGCGCAGCGGCCAATTGGCGCCCACGATCTGGTGCGCCGCGACCCCTACCTGCCGTCACGCGTGGTGGAAAACCTGTTTTGGTTTGGCCGTTACTGCGAGCGCTGTGATGACAGTGCGCGCTGGCTGCGGATTGTGCTGGCGCGGTATGTGGACGGTGACGACCCGCTGGCCTTGCAGGCGGCAGTCGAGCTGGGCGAGACCCTGCGCTTGCTGCCCGAAGAAGGGGAATTGCCCGAGCGGCTGCTTGCCGCCTTGCTTGGCGATGACTGGCCATCAAGCCTGCGCGCCAACCTGCAGCGTCTGCAGTGGGCGGCGTCTCAGGTGCGCGGCAAGCTGTCGCGGGAAAACTGGCAGGCCTTGGTCGAGCTGCAGCGCGAAGCCTTGGAGCTGGAAAGCGAGACCCCGGACTTCGGCGAACTGCTGGATTTCCTCAACCGCCTGGTGATGTCCCTGGCGGCGCTGTCCGGCTTTGCCCTGGATGACATGACCCGTGATGAAGGCTGGCGTTTCTTGATGATGGGCCGGCGCATCGAGCGTCTGCAGTTCCTGAGCAGCAGCCTGGCGGCGTTCCTGCGTGGCGTGGCGGTGTTTGATCAGGCCGGGCTTGAGTGGCTGCTGGAGTTGGGTAACAGCAGCATCACCTATCGCTCGCGCTACCTGGCGGTGCCGCAGTTGATCCCGGTACTTGACCTGTTGTTGCTGGATGAGCAGAACCCGCATGCGGTGCTGTTCCAGCTGAAGCTGGTCAGCCGCACGTTACGTCGTCTCAACGATGACTTCGGTGTGCCTCGAGAAACCGGGCTGGCGCCGCTGGTGGAGCGCCTGGCACGTTTTGACTTCGGTTGCCTGGAGAACCCGCTGTTCGGCGAGTCCAGCGTGCGTGCCGCGTTGGGCGGCCTGGCTGACCTGCTGCAAGCGGTAGCCGATGAGAGTGGGCAAGTGTCGGATCGCCTGGCGTTGCGCCATTTTGCCCATGTGGATGATGTCAGCCAGCAGACGGTGTCGGTGTGATGAGTGCGCGCTACCAGATTTTTCACGATACCCACTACCACTACGACAGCCCGGTGTCGCTGGCGCAGCAGCTGGCGCACTTGTGGCCACGGCCGTGTGCGTGGCAGCGTTGCAGTTTGCAGCAACTGGAAATCAGCCCGGAGCCGACGGCGCGGCGCGATGAGCTGGACGTGTTCGGCAACCCGATCACTCGGCTGGCGTTCGAACGGCCCCATGATGAGCTGCTGGTGAATGCAGGGCTGACCGTCGAAGTGCTGGCGCGGCCTGCGCTGGATTTTCAGCAGTCGCCGGCCTGGGATCAAACCCGCGACAGCCTGACTTACAGCAGCCAGCCGTTGTCAGCCGAACTGATCGAAGCCTGCCGCTATCGCTTCGAATCGCCCTATGTGCATCTGAAAAAAACCTTCGTCGAGTTTTCCGAAAGCTGTTTTCCGCCCGGCGAGCCGTTGCTGCTCGGCGTGCAGGCGTTGATGGAGAAGATTTTCAGCGAGTTCACCTTCGATGCCGAAGCCACCCAGGTCGCCACGCCGCTGGTGGAAGTGCTGGAGCGCCGACGCGGCGTGTGCCAGGACTTCGCCCACCTGATGCTCGCATGCCTGCGCTCGCGTGGCCTGGCGGCGCGGTACATCAGTGGCTATCTGCTGACGCAGCCACCGCCCGGCCAGCCACGGCTGATCGGCGCCGATGCCTCGCACGCGTGGGTTTCGGTGTTTTGCCCGGTGTCGGGCTGGGTAGATTTTGATCCGACCAACAATGTGCAGCCGGCACTGGAGCACATCACCTTGGCCTGGGGCCGGGATTTCTCGGATGTGTCGCCGTTGCGCGGGGTGATTCTGGGAGGAGGGAACCATGACCCGGAGGTGCGGGTGACGGTGATGCCGCTGCAATAGCAGTGGATTGAGGCGAGCAGGGAAGGCCTGCTCACCTCAACAGAATTTATTCAGCCGGGTCTTTCGGTGTCTCGGTTTCGTCGGTTGCCACTTCACCTTCGGCATCCGGGTTCAGTGCACTTGCTTCTTCATCTGCAGCGGCTTTCTTGCGTTGCAGCTTTTCCTCTTTCTTCTGCTCCTTGGCCAAGTCTCTCTGACGTTTGGCGAAGGAGTAATTAGGTTTGGCCATGGGCGATCCTCTAGGGTCGAAGGTGAGGGTGGCGGCGCGCAGCTGCCTTGGGTCGCTATGGTAGCAGCTTAGCGGCGCGGTTGGCCTTCACTTACCGCAGGCATACGCGGCCAGCAGGCCGTTGAACAGTTGATTCAGATGCATGGCGCGGGCTCCAGGGGGGATGAGCCGATCATAGGCAGGTGTTCGAACTTTGGCTGGTAGATTGTGTTGATCAGTCTGATAGCCTAAAGTTGTATACAATCTGTTGATTCAGATCATAAGAATTCAGGCCTGCTTGAGGCACCCTTGTCGCAATACGCGTTTTTTAAACCCTGCCATGGAGATTCACATGTTTGCCAAAATCGTTGCTGTTTCCCTGCTGACACTGGCGAGCGGCCAGTTGCTTGCTGCAGAGTGCGCGGTCACTGTTGATTCCACCGACCAGATGTCCTTCAACACCAAAGAAATCACCATCGACAAGAGCTGCAAGACGTTCACCGTAAACCTGGAACACTCCGGCAGCTTGCCGAAGAACGTGATGGGCCATAACTGGGTGCTGAGCTCCGCCGCCGACATGCCTGGCATCGCCAGCGACGGCATGGCCGCCGGCATTGAAAAGAATTACCTCAAAGACGGCGACACGCGCATCATCGCCCACACCAAGATCATTGGTGCTGGCGAGAAAGATGCCGTGACCTTCGATGTGTCGAAACTGGCTGCCGGTACGGATTACGCGTTCTTCTGCTCGTTCCCAGGCCACATCTCGATGATGAAAGGCACTGTGACCGTCAAGTAAGCCGACCCTGGTCGAAAAAAAAGCGCCTTGCGGGGCGCTTTTTTGTGGGCGTTGAATACCTTGTGGCGAGCGGGCTTGCCCCGCGTTGGGCTGCGCAGCGGCCCCAAATACCTGCAACTCAGTGTTACTGAATTACCGCGATTGCCTTACTGGGGCTGCTGCGCAGCCCAGCGCGGGGCAAGCCCGCTCGCCACAACAAGCCCGTTCGCCACAACAGGCCTGCTCGCCAAAAAAGCACTGATCACGGCGCGAAGGGCATGACCCGCTTGTGCTCGGTCTTGCGATACGTGTCGCAAATGATCTTGAACGCTTCTTCACGCACTGGCTCGCCGTGCAGGAAGGCATCAATCTCGGCGTACGTTACGCCGTGGGATGCTTCGTCCGGCTTGCCTGGCGACAAGTCTTCGAGGTCGGCCGTCGGGACCTTCTCCACCAGCGATTCCGGCGCGCCAAAGTGCCGAGCAATCGCACGTACCTGGTTTTTCACCAGCCCGCTCAGCGGCGCCAGGTCGCAGGCACCATCACCAAACTTGGTGAAAAAGCCCATGACCGCTTCCGCCGCATGGTCGGTGCCGATCACCAGGCCACCGGCCGCGCCAGCGATGGTGTACTGCGCCACCATGCGCATGCGCGCCTTGGTGTTGCCCAGTACAAAATCACGCGACACCGCCGCCTTGCCTTCAAAGGCCGCCACTTCATTGGCCAGGGATTTGACCGCCGGGCCGATGTTCACGGTGTGGCGCTCGTCCGGTTCGATGAAGTCCACCGAAGCCTGGGCGTCGATTTCGTCGAACTGGGTTTCGTAAGGCAGGCGCACGGCGATGAAACGGTAGGCCTCGTCGCCGCTGCTGGCACGCAGTTCGTGCATCGCACGTTGGGCCAGCAGGCCTGCGGTCAGGGAGTCGACGCCACCGCTGATGCCCAACACCAAGGTTTTTAGCCCGGAATTGCGCAGGCAATCCTGGATAAAGGTCACGCGGCGGGCAACTTCGGCCTCCAGGGCGGCCTGGTCCTTGAACGGGGCTTGGACCTTGAGCTGCTGCGCAATCTCACGCTGTACGGCTTGCATGATTCACTCCTTGCTGGAAAGGGCAGGTACTTTGAAAACGTGACGCAAATAGGCGACGAAATTCGGATCGGTGCAGTGGGTCTTGCCCGCTTCATCGGAGATTTTCGCGACGGGCTGGCCATTGCAGGCCGTCATTTTAAGCACGATGCTCATCGGCTCAACCCCTGGAATGTCACAGGTCAGGTTGGTGCCGATGCCGAAGCTGACATTAATGCGACCGCGCAACGCGCGGAAAATCTCCAGGGCCTTGGGCAGCGACAGGCTGTCAGAGAACACCAGCGTCTTGCTCATCGGCTCGATGCCGAGCTTGTGGTAGTGGGCGATGGCCTTTTCTGCCCACTGCACCGGGTCACCGGAGTCGTGGCGCAGGCCGTCGAACAGCTTGGCGAAGTACAAGTCGAAGTCGCCGAGGAAAGCATCGGTGGTGATGCAGTCGGTCAGCGCGATGCCCAGCAGGCCCCGGTATTCGCGGACCCAGCAGTCGAGCGCGGCGATCTGGCTGTCGATCAGGCGCGGGCCGAGTTGCTGGTGGGCCATGATCCATTCGTGGGCCATGGTGCCGAGCGGCTTCATGTCGAATTCGCGAGCCAGGTGCACGTTGCTGGTGCCGACGAAGCGGCCTGGGAAGTCATGCTTGAGCACGCTGACCACTTCTTCCTGTACCCGGTACGAGAAGCGCCGGCGCGTGCCGAAGTCGGCCACCTGCAGCTCCGACAGCTCGTCGCTGCTGGCGTTGGCGGTCAACCAGTCGAATTTGCGGTACAGCTGCTCGCGGGCCTGTTCGAGGATCACGGTCTGGTAGCGGTAGCGGTTACGCACCTCGCTGACGATGGCTAGCATCGGCACTTCAAACAGGATCACATGCAGCCACGGCCCGCGCAGGCGAATGAATAGCTCGCCGTTTTCGATGCCGGTTTGTACATAGCGCAGGTTGAAGCGGAACAGCCCCAGGAAGCGCAAAAAGTCCGGCTTCATAAAGCTGATGCGCTCCAGAAAGCCCAATTGATCCGGGCTCAGGCTCAGCTCGGCGAGGCGCTCGATCTGGTAGCGGATTTCCGCCAGGTACGGGCGCAGGTCTTCGCTGTTGCGGCAACGGAACTCCCATTCAACTTCCACATTCGGGTAGTTGTGCAGCACCGCCTGCATCATGGTCAGCTTGTAGAAGTCGGTGTCGAGCAAGTTCTGCACGATGCGATCGGCAAACACACTCTCGCTCATAACGGGAATCTCCAGACGGGTCGACGATGGGCGCCGACCTTTACGCACTATTAAGGAATGGCGCTAGTGGCGCATAGACCCGTGGGGTTTTGCCAGTGATTTTTTCGGAATGGCCACTGGCCCTATCGCAGGCAAGCCAGCTCCCACACTTGAAACGCATTCCAAATGTGGGAGCTGGCTTGCCTGCGATGGCGGTGGTGCAGCCAAAAAAGCTCTAAACCTGTTCCATCATCCACTTCACAAAATCGCGCACCTTGGGCACCTCCGCCGAATGCTCCGGATACGCCAGGTAATACGCATCCTGGCTGGGCAACGCGTGCTGCCAGGGAATCACCAGCTTGCCCTCGGCCAATTCTTCTTCCACCAGAAAGCGCGGCAGCAAGGCCACGCCGCAGCCCACTTGCGCCGCGCGAATGCACATATAGAAGGTGTCGAAGCGCGGCCCGTGGTAGCTGTGCTCGGTGTGGAAACCCTGGCTGGCGAACCAGTCATGCCAGCCTTGGGGCCGCGAGGCGTTCTGCAGCAGTACGAGGTCGCTGAGTTGCGTGGGGTCGGTGAACGGCTGCGCAGGGAGGCTTTCCGGCGCGCACACCGGCACCAGTTCTTCGCTGAACAATTTCAGGCTCTCGGTGCCGGGCCGTGAGCCCTGGCCGAAGTAGAAGGCCATGTCGGCCTTGCCTTGCAGCAATTCGTCCGGCTCCTGCTCGTTGCACAGGTCCAAATGGATGTGCGGGTGGCGCAAACGCCAGCCCTTGAGGCGCGGCACCAGCCAGCGCGCGCCGAAGGTGTAGGGCGTGGACACCCGCAGCACTTCGGTCTCGCCGCCGTAGGAGCGCAGGTAATGGGTGGACATCTCCACCTGAGTGAGGATTTTTCGCACTTCCACCAGGTACAAATCGCCCGCCGGGGTCATCTGCAAGCGGCGGCGCACCCGGCGAAACAGCAGGTGTTGCAGTAACTCTTCCAACTGCGCGACCTGTTTGCTCACCGCGCTTTGCGTGAGGTTCAGTTCCTCGGCGGCGCGGGTGAAGCTCAGGTGGCGGGTGGCGGCTTCGAAACACTGCAGGGCGGTGATCGAGGGCAAATGTCTTTTGTTCAGCACGGCACGCCTCTTTTTATTCTTTGCATGAATAAACGGAATGATATCTCGCCTAATCGTCGTTTGTTGGCAAGTCTTGGGCCAGCTACAAATAAGGCCTGGATCGCCGTGTCTGTGGCGGCGCGAATTTTCTGTTTGAAATTGAAGGAGTGACCCATGGTTGCTGCATTGCTTGATCGTCTCGGGGTGAGCCCGGCGCTGTACCAGTCGGGTAAACAACCCGTGCATTCGCCGATCGACGGCAGCCGTATTGGCAGTGTGCACTGGGAAGGCGCCGCCGAGGTGGAGCAACAGGTCAGTCGCGCCGAGCATGCATTCGAGGCTTGGCGCAAGGTGCCGGCACCGCGTCGTGGCGAGCTGGTGCGCCAGTTCGGCGACGTATTGCGCGAATACAAGGCAGACCTGGGCGAGCTGGTGTCCTGGGAAGCCGGCAAGATCACCCAGGAAGGCCTGGGTGAAGTGCAGGAAATGATCGACATCTGTGACTTCGCCGTCGGCCTGTCCCGCCAGCTGTACGGCTTGACCATCGCCTCTGAGCGCCCGGGCCACCACATGCGTGAAACCTGGCACCCGCTGGGCGTGGTCGGCGTGATCAGCGCTTTCAACTTCCCGGTGGCCGTGTGGGCGTGGAACACCACGCTGGCGCTGGTGTGCGGCAACGCCGTGATCTGGAAACCGTCGGAAAAGACCCCGCTCACCGCGCTGGCGTGCCAGGCGCTGTTCGAGCGTGTGCTGAAGACATTCACCGATGCGCCCGAGTACCTGAGCCAAGTGATCATCGGTGGCCGCGACGCCGGCGCCGCGCTGGTCGATGACCCGCGCGTGGCACTGATCAGCGCCACCGGCAGCACCCGCATGGGCCGCGAAGTGGCGCCCAAGGTCGCCGCGCGTTTTGCCCGCAGCATTCTCGAACTGGGCGGCAACAACGCAATGATCCTCGGCCCAAGCGCCGACCTGGACATGGCCGTACGCGCCATCCTGTTCAGCGCCGTCGGCACCGCCGGCCAGCGTTGCACCAGCCTGCGCCGCCTGATCGCGCATGAATCGGTCAAAGAAGAAATCGTCACCCGCCTCAAGGCGGCCTACTCCAAGGTGCGCATCGGCCACCCGCTGGAAGGCAACCTGATCGGTCCGCTGATCGACAAACACGGCTTCGAAAACATGCAGGACGCCCTGGAGCAGGCCTTGAGCGAAGGCGGCAAGGTGTTCGGCGGCAAGCGTCAGCTGGAAGATAAATTCCCGAATGCCTACTACGTGTCGCCCGCGATTGTGGAAATGCCTGAGCAAAGCGACGTGGTGTGCACCGAAACCTTCGCACCGATTCTGTATGTGATCGGCTACAGCGACTTTGCCGAAGCCCTGCGTTTGAACAACGCCGTGCCGCAAGGCCTGTCGTCGTGCATCTTCACTACCGATGTGCGTGAAGCCGAACAGTTCATGTCGGCGGTGGGCAGCGACTGCGGCATCGCCAACGTCAACATCGGCCCAAGCGGTGCGGAGATTGGTGGCGCGTTTGGCGGTGAGAAAGAGACTGGCGGCGGGCGCGAATCCGGTTCGGATGCGTGGCGCGGCTACATGCGTCGCCAGACCAATACCGTGAATTACTCGCTGGAGTTGCCGCTGGCGCAGGGCATTACCTTCGACTAAATCCCTGTCGAAACGCGGTTAAAAATGTGGGAGCGGGCTTGCTCGCGAATGCGGTGGATCAGCTGTATATCTGTTGACTGACACACCGCTTTCGCGAGCAAGCCCGCTCCCACATTTGACCTCATTTGCAGTTCGGAAAAGTGGTTTGTTAGGTCTCATCGGAGTCTGGCAATGGCATTACGCGAAGCATGTTTGTGGGAACACCTTACCCCTGGCCGCCCGGACCGGGCCGCGCTCAAGGGCGAGGTCAAGGTGGATGTGTGCGTGATCGGCGCCGGGATCACCGGGTTGTCGGCAGCCGTGCATTTGCTGGAGCAAGGTAAAAGCGTCGCCGTGCTGGAGGCCCATCGCACCGGCCATGGCGGTTCGGGGCGTAACGTCGGGCTGGTGAATGCCGGTATGTGGATTCCCCCGGACGAGATCGAAGCCGGTTTCGGCGAGGCGGTGGGCAGCCAGCTCAACCGCATGTTGGGCGCAGCACCGTCGCTGGTGTTCAGCCTGATCGACAAGTACGGCATCGATTGCCAATTGCGCCGCGAGGGCACCTTGCACATGGCGCACAACGCCCGTGGCGAGGCGGATTTACGCAGTCGTGAAGCACAATGGAAGCGCCGTGGCGCGCCGGTTGAATTGCTGACCGGGCAAGCCTGCGAACACGCCACCGGCACTAAAAAGATCGCCGCCGCACTGCTGGATCGGCGTGCGGGCACCTTGAACCCGATGGCCTACACCAGTGGTTTGGCGAATGCGGCGGTTGGCCTGGGCGGGCAGCTTTTCGACCATTCCCCGGTCACCCGGCTGGAGCGCCAGGGCGCAACCTGGTCGGTGCAAACCGCGCAGGGCTCGGTGCAGGCTGCACAAGTGGTGATCGCCTCCAATGCCTACACCGAAGGCGAATGGACTGAGCTGCGGCGCAATTTCTTCCCAGGCTATTACTACCAGGTCGCCTCGGCGCCGCTGACGGACGACGCTGCCCAACAGATCCTGCCTGGCGAGCAGGGCTCGTGGGACACACGCCAAGTGTTGAGCAGCATCCGCCGCGATGCGGACGGCCGCCTGTTGCTCGGTAGCCTGGGCAACGGTAGTCAGAAACCCGCCTGGTTCCTCAAGGCGTGGGCCGATCGGGTGCAGCAGCATTACTTCCCGTACCTCAAATCGGTGCAGTGGGAATACACCTGGACCGGCTGCATCGCTTTTACCCCTGATCACCTGATGCGTCTGTTCGAACCCGCGCCGGGCCTGGTGGCGGTGACCGGCTATAACGGGCGCGGCGTGACCACCGGCAGCGTGGTGGGCAAGGCATTTGCCGACTATTTGTGTCACCAGAATGCCCAGGCCTTGCCGATTCCCTTCGCATCGATGCAACCGCTGGCCGGGGTGGGCTTGCGCAGTTGCCTGTACGAAGCCGGATTTTCGCTGTATCACGCGGGCCAATGCCTGCGGATCGTGATCTGATCAGCGAAATACCTGTCAGAAGCCTGCATTTTCTTAGCAGGCTACTAATCTGTATTGGTGCAAGTCGTAGCAATCACGCACTGTAAATGTGCAGTTCCGTTACGCACATTGTTACAGGCGTAGGAACTGTCGTTTATCCGTCTGGTTGCAGGTGCGACCTGCCAGGGTTGTACTTTTTTGCTCCGTCGGTTGCACCTCTCGGTGCTAGACGGTTGCACGTGCTGGCAAAAGGAGTCGAAACGCCTGTAATAACAATGACACCGTGTCTTTTTGAAGAATAAAAAAGTAATGGCACGCGGCTTGCTCTGGGCTTTCCCTGAAAGTTTCAGTTGAAGGTTCGCAGTGAAATCGTAGTGCCAATAAACAAAAACCTCGGAGCACCACTCATGTCCCAGACGTTTTACAAGAAAGGTTTTCTGGCCCTCGCCGTTGCAGCGGCGCTGGGTGTTTCTGCGTTTGTTCAAGCTGATGTGAAGATTGGCGTAGCGGGGCCGATGACGGGCGCCAACGCAGCTTTCGGTGAGCAGTACATGAAGGGTGCCCAAGCGGCAGCCGATGTGATCAACAAGGCCGGCGGGATCAACGGCGAGCAACTCAAGCTGGTGGCCGGCGATGACGCCTGTGAGCCGAAGCAGGCGGTGGCCGTCGCCAACCGTCTGGCAGACCAGGACAAAGTGATCGGCGTGGTCGGGCACTTCTGCTCCTCCAACACCATCCCGGCCTCCGAGGTGTACGACGAAGCCGGCATCATCATGATCACCCCGGGTTCCACCAACCCACAGGTGACCGAACGTGGCCTGGGCGCGGTGTTCCGTATGTGCGGGCGTGACGACCAGCAAGGCATCGTCGCCGGCGACTACATTGTCGATGTGCTAAAAGGCAAGAAAGTCGCGGTGATCAACGACAAAGACACCTACGGCAAAGGTCTGGCTGACGCCACCGCTCAGCAGTTGACCAAACGTGGCGTCAAGCCGGTGCTGGAAGAAGGCCTGACCCGTGGCGAGAAAGACTTCAGCGCCCTGGTCACCAAAATCCGCTCCACCGGTGCTGATGTGGTGTACTTCGGCGGCCTGCACCCTGAAGCCGGTCCACTGGTGCGCCAGATCCGTGAAGCGGGCCTCAAGGACGTCAAGTTCATGTCCGATGACGGCATCGTGACCGACGAACTGGTCGCCACCGCAGGCGGCGCGCAATACGTAGACGGCGTTTACATGACCTTCGGCGCCGACCCGCGCCTGCTGCCAGACAGCAAGACCGTCGTGGAAGAGTTCCGCAAAAACGGCACCGAGCCTGAAGGCTACACCCTGTACGCCTATGCCTCGATCCAGGCCCTGGCCGCCGGTTTCAACGGCGCCAAGTCCAATAAAGGCGAAGACGCGGCCAAGTGGCTGAAATCGCACCCGGTCAAAACCGTGATGGGCGAGAAAAACTGGGACGCCAAGGGCGACCTGAAGATCTCCGACTACGTGGTTTACCAGTGGGATAAAGACGGCAAATACCACCAGCTGGAAAAGCAGAAGTAAGAACAAACACGATCGTTTAAGCGCCTCGATCCCCTGTGGGAGCTGGCTTGCCTGCGATAGCGGTTTCACCTTCAACACAGGTGTTGGTTGTCAGTCCGTCATCGCGGGCAAGCCCGGCTCCCACAGGGGGCGCGGTTGCTCGCACCATCGTGTCAGGCGACAAGTCTGTCTTTTCCTCCAGAAGCGCCGCACGCCCACCGGTGTGCAGGTGCTCACCGCGTGAGATTGCGTTATGGATGGTATTTTCCTGCAGCAACTGGTCAATGGCCTGACCCTCGGGTCGGTCTATGGCCTGATCGCCATCGGCTACACAATGGTCTACGGCATCATTGGCATGATCAACTTCGCCCACGGCGAGGTTTATATGATTTCCGCTTACCTCGCGGCGATCAGTCTGGCACTGCTGGCTTACTTCGGCATCGAATCCTTCCCGCTGCTCATTCTCGGCACCCTGATATTCACCGTGGTCGTCACCGGCGTTTACGGTTGGGTCATCGAGCGTGTCGCCTACAAACCGCTGCGCAACTCCACCCGACTGGCACCGCTGATCAGCGCCATCGGCATCTCCCTGATCCTGCAAAACTATGCGCAGATCGCTCAGGGCGCGAAACAACAAGGCATTCCAACCCTGCTGGCCGGCGCCTGGCGCGTCGATATCGGCAGTGGGTTCGTGCAGTTGACCTACACCAAGGTGTTCATCCTGGTGGCCGCGTTTCTGGGCATGGGGCTGCTGACCTACATCATCAAATACACCAAGCTCGGCCGCATGTGCCGCGCGACTCAGCAAGACCGCAAGATGGCGTCGATCCTGGGCATCAACACCGACCGAGTGATCTCTTATGTGTTCGTGATTGGTGCAGCGATGGCGGCCCTGGCCGGCGTGCTGATTACCCTCAACTACGGCACGTTCGACTTCTACGCCGGCTTCATCATCGGCATCAAGGCGTTTACCGCAGCGGTACTCGGCGGCATCGGCTCCCTGCCTGGGGCCATGCTCGGCGGGATCATCCTGGGTATCTCCGAGTCGCTGTTCTCGGGGTTGATCAACTCTGACTACAAAGACGTGTTCAGTTTCTCCCTGCTGGTGGTGATTCTGATTTTCCGTCCTCAGGGCCTGCTTGGTCGTCCGCTCGTGGCGAAGGTGTAAACATGTCTGCTGCCAAATCGATTGATATCAAAAAAAGTGTGGTCGATACGGTCCTCGCCGGGCTGATTTCGTTGATCGTGTTCGGTCCGATCGTCGGCGTGGTCCTCGACGGCTACAGCTTCAACCTGCAACCGGCGCGCGTGGCCGTATTGGTCGCCATTGTGATGGCCGGGCGTTTTGCCCTCAGCCTGTTCCTGCAAACCCCCAAGGGCCTGAAGATTCTGCAGGGTTTCGAGAGCAGTGGTTCTGGCGTGCACGTGCTGCCGCCGGACTACAAGTCGCGGCTGCGCTGGATCATCCCGGCACTGATCGTGATCGCCATCGTGTTCCCGATCTTCGCCAACAAGTACCTGCTCACGGTGGTCATCCTCGGGTTGATCTATGTGTTGCTCGGCCTGGGCCTGAACATCGTGGTGGGCCTGGCCGGTCTGCTCGACCTGGGTTACGTGGCGTTCTACGCCATCGGTGCCTACGGCCTGGCGCTGGGTTATCAATACCTGGGCCTCGGCTTCTGGACGGTGCTGCCCTTGGCGGCCATCTGTGCGGCGCTGGCGGGGTGCATACTCGGGTTCCCGGTGCTGCGAATGCACGGTGACTACTTGGCCATCGTGACCTTGGGCTTCGGTGAAATCATTCGCCTGGTGCTTAATAACTGGCTGTCGTTCACTGGTGGCCCGAACGGCATGCCGGTGCCTTCGCCGACCTTCCTCGGCCTGGAATTCGGGCGCAAAGCGAAGGACGGTGGGATTCCGTTCCACGAGTTCTTCGGCATCGATTACAACCCCAACATCAAGTTCATGTTCATCTACATCGTGCTGTTCCTGGTGGTGCTGGCCGTGCTGTACATCAAGCATCGCCTGACCCGCATGCCGGTCGGCCGCGCCTGGGAAGCCTTGCGCGAAGATGAAATCGCCTGCCGCTCCATGGGCCTGAACCACGTGCTGGTCAAGCTCTCGGCGTTCACCATCGGCGCGTCCACGGCCGGTCTGGCCGGGGTGTTTTTCGCCAGCTACCAGGGTTTCGTCAACCCGTCGTCGTTCACCTTCTTCGAGTCGGCACTGATCCTGGCCATCGTGGTGTTGGGCGGCATGGGCTCGACGGTCGGCGTGGTGATTGCGGCGTTCGTATTGACCGTCGCGCCCGAGTTGCTGCGCAGCTTCTCGGAGTACCGCGTGCTGCTGTTTGGCGTGTTGATGGTGGTGATGATGATCTGGCGGCCGCGCGGCCTGATTCGCATCAGCCGCACCGGTGTGACCCCACGTAAAGGAGTGGCGCCATGAGCAAGGAAGTCGTCCTGTCCGTGGAACATTTGATGATGCACTTCGGTGGCATCAAGGCCTTGAGCGATGTGAGCCTCAAGGTCGAACGCAACTCGATCTTCGCCCTGATCGGCCCCAACGGCGCCGGCAAGACCACGGTGTTCAACTGCCTGACCGGTTTCTACAAGGCCAGCGGCGGCAAGATCCAACTCAACATCCGCGGCAAGCAGACCAACGTGATCCAGTTGTTGGGCGAGCGCTTCAAGGTCACCGACTTTGTGTCGCCGAAAAGCTTTTTCAGCCGTGTTTACTACAAGATGTTTGGCGGCACTCACCTGGTCAACCGTGCCGGGCTGGCGCGCACCTTCCAGAACATTCGCCTGTTCAAGGAAATGTCGGTGCTGGAGAACCTGCTGGTGGCCCAGCACATGTGGGTCAACCGCAACATGCTCGCCGGCATCCTCAACACCAAGGGCTACCGCAAGGCCGAAAGCGATGCGCTCGACCACGCCTTCTACTGGCTGGAAGTGGTCGACCTGGTGGACTGCGCCAACCGCCTGGCCGGCGAGCTTTCCTACGGCCAGCAGCGCCGCCTGGAAATCGCCCGTGCCATGTGCACCCGGCCGCAGATTATCTGCCTGGACGAACCGGCAGCCGGCCTTAACCCGCAGGAAACCGAAGCACTCAGCGCGATGATTCGCCTGCTGCGCGACGAACACGACCTCACGGTGGTGCTGATCGAACACGACATGGGCATGGTGATGAGTATTTCCGACCACATTGTGGTGCTCGACCACGGCAACGTGATCGCCGAGGGCGGCCCGGACGCGATCCGCAACGACCCGAAAGTGATTGCTGCCTACCTGGGCGCCGACGAAGAGGAGCTGGTATGAGTGCACCTATCCTCGAAATGAAGGAGCTGGACGTGTTTTACGGCCCGATCCAGGCCCTGAAAAAAGTCTCGCTGCACATCAACGAAGGCGAAACCGTCAGCCTGATCGGCTCCAACGGCGCGGGTAAATCCACGCTGCTGATGTCGATTTTCGGCCAACCGCGCGCCGAGTCCGGGCAGATCCTCTACAACGGCGTCGACATTACCCACAAGTCGTCCCACTACATCGCCTCCAACGGCATTGCGCAGTCGCCGGAAGGGCGGCGGGTGTTCCCCGACATGACCGTCGAGGAAAACCTGCTGATGGGCACCATCCCGATTGGCGACAAATACGCGCAGGAAGACATGCAGCGCATGTTCGAGTTGTTCCCGCGGCTCAAGGAGCGCCGCACCCAGCGCGCCATGACCATGTCCGGCGGCGAGCAGCAAATGCTCGCCATCGCCCGCGCGCTGATGAGCCGGCCCAAGCTGTTGCTGCTCGACGAACCGAGTCTGGGCCTGGCGCCGATTGTGGTGAAGCAGATCTTCGCGACCTTGCGTGAACTGGCGGCGACCGGGATGACCATCTTCCTGGTGGAGCAGAACGCCAACCATGCGCTGCGCTTGTCGGACCGGGCGTATGTGATGGTCAACGGCGAGATTCGCCTGACCGGCACTGGGAAAGAGTTGCTGGTGAACGAGGAAGTGCGCAACGCCTACCTCGGCGGGCACTGATCTGAAGGCTTGATGCAATCACCCATGTGGGAAGCGGCTTGAATGTGGGAGCTGGCTTGCCTGCGATACGAACACCTCGGTCTGTCAGGCAAACCGAGGTGATGTTATCGCGGGCAAGCCCGGCTCCTACATAAAGGCGGTTCCCACATTTGTTTTTGGGGGGCCACAGGCTTCCCGCCAAATTGTGGAAAACAAATCCAGCCACCCTCCAAAGCGCGACATATAGCCGCCGCAAATCCCTGTTTTGTCACAGTTTTGACTTGTCCCCATTCGCTGTGGAACCGGCTGTGGGTAACGTGGGAGTAGCTGGCTGAAAGCCTTTAAAACCGTGGCTTGCAGCGCGGTGGTTGTTTATTGATCAGCGGTTTTTTCGGGCCTTGTCGAGCGCTTTGTCAACCTGTTTAAAGACACAGGTATATGACCGATTTATGTCGCCTGGGCCTGTGGATAAGTCTGTGACTAAACTCTGGAAAGACGGCCGCAGAGGCCGGAATGACTGGCCTGGAGCCATCGTTCGAGTTTGCATCTGTCAACCGGGCCTACATACGGCCCGTCCAAGGTCAAGCAAAAAACTTTCTAAAACTGCCTGCAGGCCTTGTACACAGCGGCTTTTGGCTTTTTGCACTTGCCCCCAAAGACTGTGGGCGCAGTTGTGGATAACCTGCGCGCATATGGCTGCAGGCCACGGTTTATAAGGCCTCGCTCGCTATGGTTAAAAATTGACCAGCTGTACATGAAGGTGTTCGCACAGCGGTTGCCGCAATCGCGGCGTAAGGGCATTCTGCTGGCAACTTTTTTCCCAGATGCCCGCAAGGAGAACACCATGTCCGACACGCTGTTTATTACTGGCGCAACCTCAGGTTTC
Source organism: Pseudomonas sp. TREG-RG-20F-10-E-6-01 (assembly GCF_022662455.1). Taxonomy (NCBI): domain Bacteria; kingdom Pseudomonadati; phylum Pseudomonadota; class Gammaproteobacteria; order Pseudomonadales; family Pseudomonadaceae; genus Pseudomonas; species Pseudomonas sp. TREG-RG-20F-10-E-6-01. Next base: position 326,266 of record NZ_JAKNQP010000005.1, read on the forward strand.
GGCGAAGCCTGCGCCCGCCGCTTTGCCGACGCCGGTTGGAAACTGGTGCTCACTGGCCGTCGTGCCGACCGTTTGAATGCACTGGTTGAAGAGCTTTCCAAGCAGACCGAAGTGCACGGGCTGGTCGTGGACGTACGTGACCGCAAGGGCATGGAAGACGCCATCGCCAACCTGCCGCCATCGTTCGCCAAGCTGCGCGGGCTGATCAACAACGCCGGCCTGGCCGTGGGCACTGACCCTGCGCCCAAGTGCAGCCTCGACGATTGGGAAACCATGGTCGACACCAACATCAAAGGCTTGCTGACCACCACCAGCCTGCTGCTGCCACGCCTGATCGCTCACGGCCGAGGCGCCGGGATCATCAACCTGGGCTCCATCGCCGGTAGCTACCCGTACCCGGGCAGCCACGTGTATGGCGGCTCCAAGGCGTTCGTGAAGCAGTTCTCGCTGAACCTGCGTTGCGACCTGCAAGGCACCGGCGTGCGCGTGACCAACATCGAACCAGGCCTGTGCGAAAGTGAATTCTCGCTGGTGCGCTTCGGTGGCGACCAGGCGCGTTACGACGCGACCTACGCCGGTGCTGAGCCGATCCAACCGCGGGACATTGCCGACACCATCTTCTGGGTGCTGAACACCCCGGCGCACGTGAATATCAACCGGTTGGAGCTGATGCCGGTGAGCCAGACCTGGGCTGGGTTTGCGATTGAGCGTGGGGCTAAGTAAGGCTTAAGACCGAGTCGCTGCCATCGGGGGCAAGCCCCCTCCCACATTTGACCGCATTTCAAAGTTGAAACTCGGTTGAGTGTGGGAGGGGGCTTGCCCCCGATGGCGTCAAATCGGCCAAAACACGACATAAGGTACACTCCACCCCTGAAAACCCCTCCGCACTGTGCGGTTTAAAGGTTTTGACGGGAGGAAATGTGAGTAACCGAGGTGAGCAGGCACTGCTCAAACAATCGACCATCCTGATGTTCGCGGTAGCGATCGCCGGGATTGTCACGGGTGTGATATCTGGCGCCCAATCCATTCTGTTCGACGGCTTTTTCTCGCTGATCGCCACCGCCATCAAGGTGTTGATGCTGATCACGGCCAAGCTGATCGCCAAGAAAAGCAACGAGCGTTTCCAGTTCGGCTATTGGCACCTGGAGCCAATGGTATTGCTGATCGAAGGCAGCTTTTTGCTGCTGATCGCCATCTACGCGTTTCTCAACGGCGTGTTCGGCATTATCAATGGCGGGCGCGAGATCGAGTTGGGGCTGGTGATCGTTTATGCGGCGGTGTTTACCGTCGTCGAATTCGCTTACTTCTTCTACGTGCGCTACCGCAATCGCACGCTGAAATCTTCGCTGATCCAGTTCGACAACATCAGTTGGCTGGTGGACGCGATGCTCTCGGTGGGTTTGCTGATCAGCTTTCTCGCCGCGCTGTTGCTCAAGTCTCAGGGGTATGACGAGTGGGCGGTGTATGTCGACCCGCTGATCTTGATCCTGTTGGCCCTGAGCATGCTGGCGCCGGCGTTCAAGATCCTACGCCCGGCCTTGCGCGAAGTGCTGGGGATTGCGCCCGATCACTTGGACGACAAAGTGCGCGAAGTGATGGAGGCGGCGCAAGCCAAGCATGGTTTCGACGACTATGAGTCCTACGTGCAAAAGCACGGGCGGGCGCGGTTTATCGAGATTCATGTGGTGCTGCCGGCGGATTACCCGGTGGGCAACGTCGCGACCCTCGACGCGCTGCGCGAAGAGATATCCACAGCGCTGGGCACGCCGGATGCGGCGCGCTGGCTGACGATCAGTTTTACCGGGGATCGCAAGTGGATTGCCTAACAGGCAGATAGACCGAGGTGAGGCATTCGCGAGCAAGCCCTCTCCCACATTCGGCCGCATTCCAAGGGTTGGCCGCGGTCAAATGTGGGAGCGGGCTTGCTCGCGAAGAGGCCCTGAAAGTCAGCCTAGATACTGGATCAAACCCTGATAGCAGGTCGCCAAGTGATACGGCGTGGTCGACGGCATGTCCCGTCGGCTCACAACGCCCTGGGCATCCAGGCATTCATGCCAGCCTTTGTCATGCAAAAAGTGCTGTTGCAGCGCCAGCAATTGGCGTTGCAGCACTGCCTCGCTGGCGGGCCGCAAGGTCAGCGCGCGCAGGTATTCAGCCTGAGCCCAGATCCGTTGAGTGCCATCGCGCACGGTGCCGTCCAGGGCGAGCATGCCGCTGACCGCGCCGCTCGATTTATCCACACCCTTGAGCTCGGCGTAGTCAAACGCTCGCGTCAGCGAGGCGTGCAGTGGCGTGCCGCGCAACACGTCTGAGGACGCCAGCAAATAGAACCACTCGAACTGATGGCCGGGCTCAAACCAGTTATCCACAGCACCCAGCGGTTTCTCCATCATTACGCCGTGCTCGCGGTCGATGAAGCGCTTCTGCATGGCCGTGGCAAGGTCCAGCAGTGCATCTTGCGTGACGGCGTCTTCACGCACGGCCAGGGTGGCGAGAAAGCCTTCGGCCAAGTGCATCAGCGGGTTTTGCAGGGGGCCGGACTTGAGGGATGACCAGTTGCGTTCCAATACCGCTTCGTACAGGCCGTCGCCTGTGGCGAAGCGTTCGGCGACCACGGCCAGCGCCGCATTGAGCACCGATTCCACCAACGGCTCACGCACTTTGGCCCAGTAGTGGGCACAGGCAAAGATGATGAAGGCGTGGGTGTAGAGGTCTTTGCGCTTATCCAGCGGCTTGCCGTGCGCGTCGATGCTGTAGAACCAGCCGCCGTGTTCGGCGTCGTGAAAGTGCCGTTGCAGGGAGCGAAACAGCGCCGCCGCGCGCTCTTCGGCAAACGCCGCCCGCGGCTCGCCGATCAGGCTGGCGAACAGGTACAGCTGCCGCGCGCAGGCCATGGCCCGGTAGCGTTGCGGGGGCAAAGGCTGATGACTGGCGTCCAGCGCCTCATAGGGCAACGCCAGCTCGGCATTCCAGCCCGGGCCCTGCCACAGCGGCACGATCAGGTCATGGAAGTGCGTGAGCACGGCATTCAACGAAGGCTGGGAGGCGGAACTTGGAGCGGTGGGCATCGGCTGGCGTCGTCACGGCAGGGGTGTAGGCGCGCATGGTAGCAGGCTTGGGATGGATGGTGGTTTTGAGACCGCTTTCGCGGGCAAGCCCGCTCCCACATTTAACCGCGTCCTGGCGTTGGAATGCGGTCGAATGTGGGAGCGGGCTTGCTCGCGAAGAGGCCTTCAGCAGCGCCGCAAATCAGCCCGCCAGCAACCAAACCCCCGTGGCCGCCGAAGCCGCCCCGGCCACCCGCACCAACGGCGCAGCCGCCGTCGGCAGAAAACGCACCACCGCATACCCGGCCGCGTGCAACACCGCCGTCGCGCCGACAAAACCGGCGGCATACGGCCAAGGGCTGGACATGTCCGGCAGCTCCAAGCCATGCGCCACGCCATGGAACAGGGCAAACAACGCCGTTGCAGCCACCGCGACGAACAGTGGCGGCCGCACCGCCAGCGCCACGGCCAGGCCCAGCGCCAGCACCGAAGCCGCGATCCCGCTTTCCAGCGCCGGCAGCTCCAGGCCTTCAAAGCCCAACAGGCCGCCAATCAGCATGGTGCCAACGAAGGCGCAAGGCAGCGCCCAGCGTGCGTTGCCTTTTTGCTGCGCCGCCCAAAGGCCGACGGCGACCATGGCCAGTAAGTGATCGATGCCGCCCAGTGGGTGGCTGATGCCGGCGACCAGCCCATTATCGCCATGCCCGGGGTGAGCGAAGGCGAGGGCCGGGGTGAGCAGCAAGGCTGCGGTGGCGAGAAGTTTGTTGAGACCCATGAACAGGCTCCTTTTCAGGGTGGTATCAGGCTGCGGTCAGCAAGCCCTGACGTTCGATAAAGGCGACGATTTCATCCAGGCCGACGCCGGTTTTCTGGTTGCTGAACACAAAGGGCTTACCGTTGCGCATACGCTGAGTGTCACTGTTCATCAATTCCAGCGAGGCGCCGACCAGCGGGGCCAGGTCGATCTTGTTGATCACCAGCAAGTCGGATTTGCAAATACCGGGCCCGCCCTTGCGTGGCAGCTTGTCGCCGGCCGACACATCGATCACGTAGATGGTCAGGTCTGACAGTTCAGGGCTGAAGGTGGCCGACAGGTTGTCGCCGCCGGACTCCACCAGAATCAGGTCCAGGCCGGGGAAGCGGCGGTTGAGCTGGTCCACCGCTTCGAGGTTGATCGAGGCGTCTTCACGAATCGCCGTGTGCGGGCAGCCGCCGGTTTCCACGCCGATGATGCGCTCCGGCGCCAGGGCCTGGTTGCGCACCAGGAAGTCGGCGTCTTCGCGGGTGTAGATGTCGTTGGTCACCACGGCCAGGTTGTAGCGATCACGCAGCGCCAGGCACAGCGCAAGGGTCAGGGCCGTCTTGCCGGAGCCCACCGGGCCGCCGATGCCGACACGCAAGGGTTGTGTGTTCATGTGCTTCTCCACAGAAGTAAAAGGGCTTAGGAACGGAACAGGCGGCTGTACTGGCGCTCGTGGGCCATGCACGCCAGAGACAGGCCGAACGCGGCGCTGCCAAAAGAGTTGAAGTCCAGGCGTCCGGCGTCCTGTTGGGCTTGCTGCAGCAACGGCAGCAGCTCACTGGTCAGGCGCTGGGCGGCTTGCTGGCCCAACGGCAACGTTTTCATCAGCACGGCGAGCTGGTTTTCCAGCCAGCTCCACAGCCAGGCGGCGAGGGCGTCATCCGGGCTGATCTGCCACGCGCGGGCCGCCAGCGCCCAGCCCAGGGCCAGGTGCGGTTCGGCGCAGCTTTCTACAAATGCGCGTGCGGCGGCGTCCAGTTCCGGCAAACCATTGAGCAGTTGCTGCAGGGAGTAGCCCATTTGCCGGCTCTCCTGGTACAGCTCGCGGGTTTCGCGGCTGGCGCGGTGTTCTTCACACAACTGTGTCAGGCGCGGCCAGTCCTGGTCCGCCGCCGCGCGGCAATGGGCCAGCAGCAAGGGCGCTTCGAAGCGCGCCAGGTTGAGCAGCAACTGGTCGCTGATCCATCGCCGGGCACTGGCGGCATCATTGACGCGGCCATTTTCCACGGCCATTTCCAGGCCTTGGGAATAGCTGTAGCCACCAATCGGCAATTGCGGACTGGCCAGACGCAACAGCGCCCAGGCTGGGTTCATGGACGTACGCCGAACTGGTGCAGCTTGGGCGGGTAGTTGAAGTCTTCGTCGCCATGGCGCGAATGGTGATGGCCGCCGCCGTAGGCGCCGTGTTCCGGTTGGAACGGCGCTTCGAGGGTTTCGGTCTGCGCGCCGAGCTGTTCGAGCATGGCCTTGAGCACGTAGTCATCCAGCAGGCGTAGCCAGCCGTCGCCGACTTGCAGGGCGACGTGGCGGTTGCCGAGGTGGTAAGCGGCGCGGGTCAATTCAAACGCACTGCTGCAGGTGACGTGCAGCAGTTGTTCAGGGCGCGCGACCACGCGTACGACGCGTCCGTCTTCGGCCTGTAGGCACTCACCATCATGCAACGGCGGCTGACCGCGCTCCAGAAACAGGCCGACGTCTTCGCCGTCGGCACTGAAACAGCGCAGCCGGCTTTTGCTGCGTGCTTCGAAATTCAGCAGCAGCTCAGCGGCCCAGAGGGGTTGAGGTGCGATTCGGCGGTGGATCACCAGCATCAGGAGGCTTCCAGCTATGAGCGATAAGAGTGCTAGAGCAAGGTGCTTGCCAATCACGCACGCGCGTGGGAAATCCTTGTAGGCAAGCACCGGCGTGCCACCGAATAGGGCGTCAGTCGATTCTGACAGTGCCTCCAATTGGTGCGTGGCTGGATTTATAGCACCGGATGTGGGCGTTTTACGTTGAGATCCGCAGCGCGCCGCATGAAATTTCCTTCATCTGATTCGCGCTGGATTTTTCCAGGAATTGACCTACACGAACGCCGGATAGGGCGTTCAAGAAGCTCGGCGCTGTTTCATTAGGATATTCGCCGTCCTTAATCCACCGCGGCGTCGATCATGTTCAAAGGCTTCACGTGTCTGGTCATTCTCGGTCTGTGGTGCGCCGCAGACACGGTTGCGGCCAATGCCCTGCCTGACGCGTCGATCACGCGTGTTATCGACCGCGCCCATGCGTTGCTCGGCACACCCTATAACGGCAGCGGCACCAGCGTCGGCCAGGGGTTCGATTGCAGCGGCTTGCTGGTCTATTTATTCAAGACCCAGGCCAATATCCGCCTGCCGCGCACGACAACGCAGATGCACCGATCAAGCGCCGCGACGGTTCAGAGAGCCGCGCTCAAGCCGGGCGATGCAGTGTTTTTCAAGGGCAATGGCAGCGGGCAGGTCAGCCATGTCGGCCTGTATGTGGGCAAAGGCAAATTTATCCATTCGCCCAGCACCGGCAAACGCGTGCGCATCGATTCATTGAGCAGCCGCTATTGGAAAAAGCACTACACCACCGCCAAACGCTTTCACGCGGCGGGCTGATCGGCTTACTCGGTGCTGCCCAGGCCTTGCCAATGCTTGAGGCCGATGAAGATAAAGCGCAATTGCTGAGTGATTTTCGCCTGGGGCGTGAGGTGGGCGGGCAGGGCATGGGCCGGCGGGTCGATGATGTCGGGCAGGGTGGCGAATACACTTTTGACGATCAGGTCGGCCATCACGTGCAGGCCTTCGGCATCCAGGTGCTGGAGCTTGGGCATCAGCGTGAGGTCAGCCGCCAGGTCACTGGTGATGTCTTCGCGCAAGGCGCCGATGGCTTGGCGCACGGCCAGACAGCCCCCGTATTGCTCGCGGGCCAGGAACAGGAATTGCGATCGGTTGGCCGACACCACATCCAGAAAAATCCGCACGGACGCATCAATGATGCCGCCCATCACGAACTCGTTGTGGCGTACCAGGCGAATCGTGGCGCGGAAGGTTTGGCCGACTTCACTTACCAGCACCAGGCCCAGCTGATCCATGTCGTCAAAATGGCGATAGAAGCCGGTTGGCACGATGCCGGCGGTCTTGGCCACTTCGCGCAGGCTCAGGCTGCCGAACCCGCGGCCACACTCCATCAGATGGCGGGCTGCTTCCATCAAGGCGAGGCGGGTCTGTTGCTTCTGTTCAGCGCGGGGCAGCATCGTCGGGCGGACTTTGTCGGCAAGTACAGCGACGCACTCTAGCAAAACAGCTTCGTCGGCGTCGAACTTGGCGGGAGTGAGGTGTGAGGCAGTCTATAAAAAAGCAAAAGCCCGATCGGCTGATCGGGCTTTTTTCTCGGCCACCACGGGCTTAGCTCTGTGCTTGATGCAGTTCTTGCAGACGATCAGCACCGCCTTCGGCAACGCCATCGGTGTAGGCGCGTTTGTTGGCTTGTTCAGCACCGCCTTCTACCAGACCTTTCTGTTCCAGGCGATCACGGCCACCTTCAGCAACGCCTTCGGTGTAAGCACGTTTGTTGGCGTGTTCCGAACCATTTTCTGCAACGGCGCCTTTGGCGTAGTCACGGTTTTCGTCTTCTTGCGAACCGCTGCGAGCCAGGGTTTGGCTGGATTGAACGGCTTGAGCTTTGTTCTGTGGGGTGGCTTGTTCAGTGGCTGGCAGGGCAAAGGCGCTGGAAGCCAGGACAGACAGCAGAACGGTAGCGAGTATTTGACGTTTCATGAGGGTTGCTCCTTGGGAGGGCGATAAAGTGGGTACAGGGCTAATGCTACTCTCGATAAGTCGATATAAAAGTTCATAAACACAATGGTAATAATCAACAGAATTGATTGTTCCCATCAGAGGCTCTAGAACGCGCCTCTCAAGCCCGCGGTTTTGCACCATGGTGGGTATTTTCGACCCGTTCATGGGTAACACCGGTGCATTGTTGATGGTTTGGTCGATTCGAGCTGTAGGAGGAGTCGCTTTTTTTGCTAGGAATTCGTACTTGGGCTAAACCCCCACGCCATTTGTCAGTCGTAGCCTTATAAGCTGTAGTCAAAAGGTGCGTGGCAACGCGCACCCTCAGTCGTAACCAGGAGTCCTGTGCAATGACGCGCACTCGTAAAATCGTCGCTTGGAGCTGCGCCAGCTTCGTTCTGTTAATCGCCGTGGTGGTCTTGGTGCTGGTGTTCTTTGACTGGAACCGCCTAAAACCGCCGATCAATGCCAAGGTCTCCGAAGAGCTGCATCGCCCCTTTGCCATCAATGGCAACCTGGCGGTGGTGTGGGCGCGTGAACCCGATGAAGGCGGCTGGCGTGCCTGGGTGCCATGGCCGCACGTGATCGCTGAAGACCTGACGCTGGGCAACCCGGACTGGTCGAAAAAGCCGCAGATGGTCACGCTCAAACGCGTGGAACTGCGCATTTCACCGCTGGCGCTGCTGGCGCAGCGTGTGGTGATCCCACGTATCGACCTCACCGAACCGAGTGCAGACCTGCAGCGCCTGGCCGACGGTCGCGCCAACTGGACCTTCAAGTTCGATCCCAAAGACCCCAACGCCAAGCCGTCCAGCTGGGTGGTGGACATCGGTGCCATCGGCTTCGACAAGGGCCACGTGACCCTGGACGACCAGACACTCAAGAGTCAGTTGGACGTGATCATTGACCCGCTGGGCAAACCGATTCCCTTCGGCGAGATCGTCGGCGACGCCGATGCCAAGAAGGCCCTGGAAAAAGGCTCGGCGCCACAGGACTACGCGTTCGGCCTCAAGGTCAAAGGCCAGTACCACGGCCAGAAACTCGAGGGCACTGGCAAGATCGGTGGTCTGCTCGCCTTGCAGGACGCGGCCAAGCCGTTCCCGCTGCAGGCCCAGGTGAAAATCGCCGACACCAGCATCGCGCTGGCCGGCACCCTGACCGACCCGCTGAACCTTGGCGCCCTGGACCTGCGCCTGAAACTCGCCGGCAGCAGCCTGGGCAACCTGTACCCACTGACCGGCGTGACGCTGCCAGATTCGCCGGCCTATTCCACTGACGGCCACCTGATCGCCAAACTGCATGAAGCCAGCGGCGCGTCATTCCGCTACGAGAACTTCAACGGCAAGATCGGCGACAGCGACATCCATGGCAACCTGGCCTACGTCGCCAGCCAGCCACGGCCCAAGCTCAGTGGCGCGTTGGTTTCCAACCAATTGCTGATGGCGGACCTTGCGCCCTTGATCGGCGCCGACTCCAACGCCAAGCAAAAAGCCCGCGGTGGTGAAAGCAAGCAACCGGCCACCAAGGTGCTGCCGGTGGAAGAGTTCCGCACCGAGCGCTGGCGCGAGATGGACGCTGACGTGGAGTTCACCGGCAAGCGCATCGTGCACAGCGCCGAATTGCCGTTCACCGATCTCTACACCCACTTGGTGCTCAATGACGGCGAACTCAGCCTGGAACCCCTGCGTTTCGGCGTCGCCGGCGGCAAGCTGGATGCGCAGATTCGCTTGAACGGCCGCACCGTACCGATGGAAGGTCGCGCCAAACTCACCGCGCGTAACTTCAAGCTCAAGCAGTTGTTCCCAACCTTCGAACCGATGAAAACCAGCTTCGGTGAACTCAACGGCGACGCAGACATTTCCGGGCGCGGCAATTCTGTGGCGGCGCTGTTGGGCACATCCAATGGCGACTTGAAAATGCTCATCAACGACGGCGCGATCAGCCGCGGTCTGATGGAAATCGCCGGGCTCAACGTGGGCAACTACGTGGTGGGCCGCCTGTTTGGCGACAAGGAAGTGAAGATCAACTGTGCGGCCGCAGACTTCGGCATCAAGACCGGCCTGGCCACGACTCGCTTGTTTGTGTTCGATACCGAAAACGCGATCATCTACATCGACGGCACTGCGAACATGGCGACCGAACAGCTGGATCTCACCATTACGCCGGAGTCGAAGGGCTTTCGCCTGTTCTCCCTGCGTTCGCCGCTGTACGTCAACGGACCGTTCATCAAGCCCAATGCGGGCGTGAAAGCCATTCCTCTGGCCCTGCGCGGCGCCGGCATGGTCGCACTGGGCGTCATCGCCGGCCCAGCCGCCGGGTTGCTGGCATTGGTAGCACCGAGCGGCGATGAGCCGAACCAGTGCGCACCGCTGCTGCAGCAGATGAAGGAAGGCAAAGCACCGAAAACTGTGAAGTAGCTGACAAAACCTAAATGTGGGAGCGGGGTTGCCGGCGATGGCGGTGGTTGAGTCGATATCTTTGTTGACTGATCCACCGCTTTCGCGGGCAAGCCCGCTCCCACAGGGGTTCGGCGGTGTGGCGGGTTACAGGGCTGGCAAAAACCGCCCAGCCTGGCGCCGAGGACACTGAAAAAGTAACTGCCAAAACCCAAAGCCAAATATGGGAGCTGGCTTGCCTGCGATAGCGGTGGCTCAGTCGACATCTTCATTGACTGATCCAGCGCTTTCGCGAGCAAGCCCGCTCCCACAGGGGGGCGGCGGTGTGGCGGGTTACAGGGCTGACAAAAAACCGCCCCGTCAGGCGCTGAAGACTGTGAAGAAGTAACTGCTAAAACCCAAAACCAAATGTGGGAGCTGGCTTGCCTGCGATAGCGGTGGCTCAGTCGATATCTTCATCAACTGACACAGCGCTTTCGCGGGCAAGCCCGCTCCCACAGGGGGTCGGCGGTGTGGCGGGTTACAGGGCTGGCAAAAAACCGCCCCGTCAGGCGCTGAAGACAGTGAAAAAGTAACTGCCAAAACCCGAAACCAAATGTGGGAGCTGGCTTGCCTGCGATAGCGGTAAGTCAGTCGACATCTTCATCAACTGACACAGCACTATCGCAAGCAAGCCCGCTCCCACAAGGGTTCAGCGGTATGGCGGGTTACAGGTCCTGCAGAATATCCGCCATGTCGTCGGCGTGTTCTTCTTCCTGGGCCAGGATTTCTTCAAAGATGCGACGCGTGGTCGGGTCTTTGTCGCCGATGTACTGGATGATTTCGCGGTAGCTATCCACCGCAATGCGCTCGGCTACCAGGTCTTCGTAGACCATTTCCTTCAGGTTGTTGCCGGCCACGTATTGAGCGTGGGAGTTTTTCGACAGCAGGTCGGGGTTGAATTCCGGCTCGCCGCCCAGTTGCACGATGCGCTCGGCCAGTTTGTCGGCGTGCTCGGCTTCCTGGGTGGCGTGCTCCAGGAACTCGTCGGCCGCGACGCTGGCTTTCAGGCCGGTGGCCATGAAGTAGTGGCGTTTGTAGCGCAGCACGCACACCAGCTCGGTGGCCAGCGACGCGTTGAGCAGGCGAATGATTTCTTCGCGGTCAGCGTCGTAGCCTTCGGTGACGGCGCCGTTTTCGACGTTCTGGCGGGCGCGTGAGCGCAGGGTCGCAACGTCAGTCAAATGTGCTTCAGTCATCTCAATCTCCTGGTGCTAATCCGGTTTTACGCCACGCTCTGCCGGCGTGATCGCTCCAAGTTGTGAGTGCTGCGCGATGCAAAAAGTTTTATCGGATTTTAAAGTGCCTGGCCGGACAGCTTCGCCTGCGCCTGCACCCACTGGAAAAACGCGCGCACTGGCGGATGCCGCTCACGGCCCGGCACGCAGAGCGCACTGTAACCGGCCCCTTGCACGCTGATCAGCGTCGGCACGTCGGCGCTGGCCCGCGCGACCACGTCAGGCGCGCCATACACCGCAAAGCACTCATCGAGCAGACACTGGCCGTAAAGGTTCGGGTAGTCGCCGAGGCTGTAGCGAATCACCAGATCGATACCCGCCGCGGCGGCAACGGGTTTGGCCCCGGTGGCGAAAACGAGGCGATGAACCAGGCCGACCCGCACCTGCGCACGGCCCTGGGTTACATCGGCATCGATGACATTCGGGTGATCGCCGCCGAAGGTGAAGAGTCGGACAAAAGCGTGTTCCTGCGTGCTTGTGAGGAAGCCGAGCGCCAGCTGCGCGACCTGGCGGGGCATTTCTAAAGCGCCAGCGGTCATGGGGCGGTCATCTCGTGTGGTCTAGGATGACCGTATCGCCTCTCCGATCAGGATATCCGCTGCATGGACGAATCCCTCGCCACGCGTTACCCGCTTGTGTTGGTGCCCGGCATGCTGGGCTTTGTGCGCCTGGGGCTGTTCCCTTACTGGTATGGCATTGTTCCGGCGCTGCGGGCGGGCGGCGCGCAGGTGTTCCCGGTGCAGGTGGCGCCGCTGAACGCCAGTGAGGTGCGCGGTGAGCAATTGCTGGCCCAGATCGAGCGCATTCGGCGGGAAACAGGTGCCGAAAAGGTCAACCTGATCGGGCACAGCCAGGGCTCGCTGACGGCGCGTTATGCGGCGGCCAGGCGTCCAGAATGGGTGGCGTCGGTGACATCGGTGGCCGGGCCTAACCATGGCTCGGAATTGGCAGACCACTTTCAGGTTCATTACCCCGCAGACCATTGGAAGGGCCGGCTCGTGAGCGCGGTGCTGCATGTGGCTGCCTGGGTGATGGGCGTGCTTGAAACCGGCTATCGCGGGCCGCGCTTCAGGGTGGATGTGCAGGCCTCGCACCAGTCCCTGACCTGCGAAGGCGTGGCGCTGTTCAACCGTCAGTTCCCCCAGGGTTTGCCGTCGACATGGGGCGGGCAGGGCGCCGAGGTGGTCAACGGCGTGCGTTATTACTCGTGGTCCGGCACCTTGCAGCCGGGCAAGACCGATCGCGGGCGTAACCTGCTGGACGGCACGAACCGCAGTTGTCGGTTGTTTGCGCGCAGTTTTGTGCGCGAAAAGGGCCAGTGCGACGGCATGGTCGGGCGCTACAGCTCACACCTGGGTCTGGTGATTGGCGATGACTACCCGCTGGACCACTTTGACATCGTCAACCAGTCGATGGGGCTGGTGGGCAAGGGGGCGGAGCCGATTCGGTTGTTTGTGGAGCATGCGCAGCGGCTGAAGGCGGCGGGGGTTTAGCAGGCGGACCGGGTTATCGTTCATCGCAGGCAAGCCAGCTCCCACATTCGCCCCCATTCCAAATGTGGAACACGGTCAACTGTGGGAGCTGGCTTGCCTGCGATAGCGGTTAATCAGGCCACACTGACCTCTTGGCGCACCGGCGTAGTCCAGCGCTCCGACAAAATCACTCCGCCCAACGTCAGCAATCCACCCACCAAGTGGTACATCGCCAACTTTTCCTTGAGCACCAGCGCCGCAATCATCGCGGTAATCAACGGCAACAGGTTGAAAAACAGCGTGGTGCGGCTTGGCCCCAAGGTCTTCACCGAATGCATCCACGCCAACGGCGCGAGCATCGAGGCGAGCAGGCAGGCATACAGCACCAGCGGAATATTCGCCCAGCCCAGGCCAGCCTTGTTCGAGAACAGGAACAATGGAAACAGCACCACCACCGCCACCAGCACCTGCAAATACAGCAATACCAGGGGCGGCAGGCGCAACTGCCATTTTTTCAGCAGCGTGCTGTAGACCGCATAGGCCAGGGTGGCGATCAGCATCATCGCGTCGCCCAGGTTGAGCCCGTGTTGCAGTAACGCGCCCAGACTGCCGGCCGACACCACCACCACCACGCCGGCAAACGACAGGACCGCACCGGTCAGCGCGCCAAAGGTCAGGCGCTGGCCGAGGCTGATAATGGCGGCGGTCAATGCCATCAACGGCATCAGCGAGAGGATGATGCCCATGTTGGTCGCCGAGGTCAGTGCTGCGGCGTAGTAGGCCAGGCTTTGATACACCGCCATGCCCAACACGCCGAGGATGAAGATTTTGCCCAGGTTCGGGCGGATCAGCGCCCAGTTGGCGATCACCGGCTTGAGCATGAACGGGGTAAACAGCAGCGCCGCCAGCAACCAGCGGTAAAAGCCGATTTCTGCCGGAAAGAGGGTGCCCACGGCCAGTTTGTTGACCACGGTATTACCGGCCCAGATAAAGATGGCCAGCAGGGGATACGCGTATTGCATTGAAGGAAACCAGGTGTGTTGATGAGGCGGGATTATCCCCTGTCTGGATCGAAGCCTATACTGTGATCCAGACAACCGACCTTTGTATCCAGACAATATGCCCAGACACACCGTACGCCTGCCCGATTTCCCCAGCCTGCCAAGCCCCGTCTACTTCCGTTACTCCGATTTCGCCCCCGATACCGAGTGCACGCCGCACCGGCATGGCTGGGGTTCGCTGGACTATTCGGCGAGTGGTGTCATGCGCATGGAGGTGGCGGGCAGCCGTTTTATGTCGCCGCCGCAATACGCAGTATGGATTCCGCCAAATACCGAGCACAGTTCCTACAACGCCCAGGCAATTGTCTATCGCTCGGTGGGCCTGGCCCCGCAGCTGTGCGAGCAACTGCCGCAGGCGCCGTGCACCCTGGCGATCAGCGAGATTCTCAAGGCGATTCTCAGCGACTTTGCCCGGCGCGACGTCAATATTGCGCAGACCGAAGCGGACGTGCGCCTGGCGCAGGTGCTGGTGGACCAGCTCAAGCAAGCGCCGATTCACGATTGTTTCCTGCCCTATGCGCGCCACCCCGGCCTGCTCGGTGTGCTTGAGGGCATGCAGGCCGAGCCCGGGGACAATCGCCCGTTGGCGCACTGGGCCGAGCAGGTGCATGTGAGCGAACGCACCCTGGCGCGGCAATTTGTGCGGGAGTTGGGCATGAGCTTTGGCGAATGGCGCCAGCGCCTGCGCTACCTCGCCGCCATCGAAGCCCTCGACAGCCAGCGCAGCGTGCAACACGTGGCGTTTGACCTCGGTTACAGCACCGCCTCGGCGTTCATCGCGATGTTCCAGCGCCACGCCGGCTGTACGCCGGAGCAGTATCGTCGAACTAATATCCGTGGCCGATGAAGATGTAACGGGCTTTGACTACACTGCTGCGTAGGCCGTGCCCCCCGGCACGGCAACAGGGAGAAAACTCCATGAAGATGCTGCGTATTCCGCTGTTGATGATGGGCCTGCTGTTGTGTTCCCAAGGGTTTGCCGCCACCGCCGCACAGACCGCCCAGCAACAAAAAATGACCACCTGCAACGCCGAAGCCAAAGGCAAGACCGGCGACGAGCGCAAAACATTCATGAGCACTTGCCTCAAGGCTGCTCCCGCAGCCAACGACGCCAAGACCCTGACGCCCCAGCAGCAGAAGATGAAAGACTGCAATGCCACGGCGAAAACCAAGGCGTTGACCGGCGATGCACGCAAGACCTTTATGAGCACTTGCCTCAAAGGCTGATCACGATTTCGCCAACGCTGGAGCTCAATGTGGGAGCTGGCTTGCCTGCGATAGCATCACCTCGGTAAGTTTGCTGCACCGAGGCGCCTGCATCGCGGGCAAGCCCGGCTCCCACAGTTGATCGCATTCACACCCTGGCCTCTCGCTTGATTCCCTCAAGGCTGGCAGACTGCCCATCCTTTAACGCCGTTCGTTTTGAGGCTGTATGCCAACGTTTTCTCAGCGTCACGTGTTGTTGCTGGTCAGTTGCATCATCATTTTCGGTGGATTACTGCTGGTCCTGCCGCTCAAGCTGCTGCCCAGCCTGCTGGCCGGCCTGTTGGTCTATGAACTGGTCAACATGCTCACCCCACAGTTGCAGCGGCTGATCGAAGGTCGGCGCGCGCGCTGGCTCGCTGTGGCGTTGCTCGGCACCTTGATCGTCAGCGTGCTGGCCCTGATCTTTGCCGGCGCCATCAGTTTCCTGCTCCATGAAGCGGAAAATCCCGGGGCCTCCCTCGACAAATTCATGGGCGTGGTCGATCGCGCGCGCGGCCAGCTGCCGCCGTTCCTCGACGCCTACCTGCCCGCCAGCGCCGCCGAGTTTCGCGTGGCCATCGGCGACTGGCTGAGCAAGCACTTGAGCGAACTGCAACTGGTCGGCAAAGACGCCGCCCACATGTTCGTCACCCTGCTCATCGGTATGGTGCTGGGCGCGATCATCGCCCTGCAGCGCGTGCCCGACCTGACCAAACGCAAACCCCTGGCCGCCGCCCTGTTCGACCGCCTGCACCTGCTGGTCCAGGCGTTTCGCAATATCGTCTTCGCCCAGATCAAGATCGCCGCGCTCAACACCGTGTTCACTGCGATCTTCCTCGGGATCGTGCTGCCGCTGTGCGGGATTCACCTGCCGCTGACCAAGACCCTGATCGTGCTGACCTTCCTGGTCGGCCTGCTGCCGGTGATCGGCAACCTGATCTCCAATACGCTGATCACCATCGTCGCGCTGTCGCTGTCGATTTGGGTCGCGGTGGCGGCGCTGGGGTACCTGATCGTGATCCACAAGGTCGAGTACTTCCTCAACGCGCGCATCGTTGGCGGGCAGATCAGTGCCAAGTCGTGGGAATTGTTGCTGGCGATGCTGGTGTTCGAAGCCGCATTCGGCCTGCCGGGTGTGGTGGCGGGGCCGATCTACTATGCGTATTTGAAGAGTGAGCTGAAGCTGGCGGGCATGGTCTAGCGCTTGAGGGTGCCTAAACTTGCCCCTTCGCGAGCCCGCCCGCTGCCACATTCAAAGGTATCCCAAAGGTAAAACACGCATGAATGTGGGAGCCGGGCTTGCCCGCGATGGGCGCGCCGCGGTGCGGGCAGAAACTCAGCTGCCGTAACGCTTGCTGGCCTCAATCGCCAAACCGCTGCCGATACTGCCGAAGATGTTGCCTTCCACGTGCCGCGCATTCGGCAACATCGCCGAAATGCTGTGGCGCAGTGCCGGAATGCCGCTGGAACCGCCGGTAAAGAACACCGTGTCCACCTGCGCGACACTGACCGACGCATCGGTCAGCAGCTGCGTGACGCTGTTGCGCACGCGCTCGAGCAAGCCATCGATGGCCGACTCGAACAGCGCGCGGCTCAGCTCCACGCTCAGCCCTGGCTCAACCCGGTCGAGCAGCACGTGGCGGCTGTCCTCGTGGGTCAGCTGGATCTTGGTTTCTTCCACTTCCATGGCCAGCCAGTGCCCGGCGCGCTGTTCGATCAGCTTGAACAGGCGGTCGATGCCGCCGGTGTCTTCGATGTCGTAGCGCATGCTGCCCAGGGCCAGCTGGGATTTTTGCGAGTACACCGAGTTGATGGTGTGCCAGGTGGCCAGGTTCATGTGGTGGCTGGTGGGCATGTAGGCGCCGCTTTTCATGCGGCTGCCGTAGCCGAACAGCGGCATCATGCCTTGCAGGCTGAGCTGTTTGTCGAAGTCGGTACCGCCGATGTGCACGCCGCCGGTGGCAAGGATGTCGTCGTGACGGTTGTCATTGTGACGGCGATCCGGTGACAGGCGCACCAGCGAGAAGTCGGACGTACCACCGCCGATGTCGACGATCAGTACCAACTCTTCCTTCTCAATGGTCGACTCATAGTCAAACGCTGCTGCAATCGGTTCGTACTGGAAGGAGATATCCTTGAAACCGATTTTGCGGGCGACATCGACCAGGGTGTTTTCCGCTTCCTGGTCGGCCATCGGGTCGTCATCGACGAAGAACACCGGGCGGCCCAGGACCACTTCTTCGAATTCACGGCCGGCGTTGGTTTCGGCGCGGCTTTTGAGCTGGCCGATAAACAGCGCCAGCAGGTCGGTAAACGGCATCGCCGTGCCGAGTACGCTGGTGTCGTGCTTGATCAGCTTGGAACCCAGCAGGCTCTTGAGCGAGCGCATCAGCCGGCCTTCGTAGTTTTCCAGGTACTCGTGCAGGGCCAGGCGACCGTACACCGGGCGACGCTCCTCGAAGTTGAAGAACACCACCGACGGCAACGTGATCTTGTCGTCCTCCAGCGCAATAAGCGTTTCCATGCCGGGGCGGATCCAGCCGACGGTGGAGTTGGACGTGCCGAAGTCGATACCGCAGGCACGGGCTGGGGATGGGTTTTTCATGTCTATCGGGTTCCGGTTGAAAAACGGCCGCGCAGTGTATGCCAGTCGGGCACGGATGCGTAGGCCGACCATCCGTTAAATCGTGCTTGAAAGTGCGGGATTTGCCCCCACATCTGTTGCATACGGCTAGCGCCGATAACACTTTGACGCACCCCCAGGCCACATCACTCAACAGGTGCAATGCAGCGCACGTTGTGCCCCGGGCTGTGCGATCTCGATTAAGGATGGTGAACCGCCGATGGATTTCAAAGACTACTACAAGATTCTGGGTGTCGAGCCGAGCGCCGATGACAAGGAAATCAAGGCCGCCTATCGCAAGCTCGCACGCAAATATCACCCGGACGTGAGCAAGGAAAAAGACGCCGAAGAGAAATTCAAGGACGCGTCCGAAGCCTATGAAGCGCTTAAAAGCGCCGATAAGCGCGCGGAATACGACGAGCTGCGCAAATACGGCCAACATGGCCAGCCGTTCCAGGGGCCACCGGGCTGGCAGAGCCGTGGCGGCTTTGGTGGCGGCCAGGACGCGGGCGACTTTTCGGACTTCTTCAGTTCGATCTTCGGCTCGCGCGGCGACGCGTTTGGCGGCGGTCAGCGCCGTCCAACCGGGCGCAAGGGCCAGGACGTGGAAATGCAGCTGTCGGTGTTCCTTGAAGAGACGCTGTCCACCGAGTCCAAGCAGATCAGCTTCCAGGTGCCGCAATACGACGCCTCGGGTCGTCACGTCAGCAACACCACCAAGAGCCTGAACGTGAAGATCCCCGCCGGCGTGGCCGACGGCGAGCGCATCCGCCTCAAGGGCCAGGGTGCGCCGGGCATTGGCGGCGGTGCCAATGGCGATCTGTACCTGATCATCAAGTTTGCGCCGCACCCACGCTTTGAAGTGGACGGCGAAAACCTGATCATCAACCTGCCCCTGGCGCCGTGGGAATTGGCCTTGGGCACGGAAGTGGCCGTGCCGACCCTCACCGGCAAGATCAACCTCAAGGTGCCGGCCGGCAGCCAGAACGGCCAACGCATGCGTGCCAAGGGCCATGGCCTGCTGAACAAGGCCGGGCAGCGCGGTTACCTGTTCGTGCAGCTCAAGGCCGTGATGCCGAAAACCAGCGACGATGAGGTCAAGGCGTTGTGGCAGGAGCTGGCAAAAAAGGCCGCGTTCGATCCGCGAGAAAACTGGAACAGCTGACGCCGGGCCGCTCGCGTTCAGGCGCCGAGCACTGCAGGGCAGCACTGCGTAGATAGGCTCGGCCAATGGCGGGTGGTGAAAAGCTCCAGCGCTTTATCACCGCCCAAGGGAACCCGCCATGGGCCTTCACATCACCCTGCTCCCCCGGCGCTCGCGCTGCCGGGGGGGGAAGGTGCAGCATTACGCGTTTCTGTCCTCTGTCATTCCGCCGTCTCTGGCAAACGTCCACGCAGAACCCCATGACCTGGTCGCCAAGGCGTCAGAACAGGAAGTAACGCTGCGCCATTGGCAGCACGTCGGCGGGTTCGCACCACAGCAGAACGCCGTCGGCCTTGACCTGATAGGTCTGTGGGTCCACTTCGATATCCGGCAGGTAGTCGTTGTGGATCAGGTCGGTTTTCTGCACGTCGCGACACCCCTTGACCACCGCAATCTGCTTTTTCAGGCCCAGGGCTTCGGGCAATCCGGCTGCCTGCGCGGCCTGGCTGATAAAGGTCAGGCTGGTGGCATGCAACGAACTGCCGAAGCTGGCGAACATGGGGCGGTAGTGCACCGGCTGCGGCGTGGGAATTGACGCATTGGCGTCGCCCATCAGGCTTGAGGCAATCGCGC
The DNA here is from genome assembly GCF_022662455.1 of Pseudomonas sp. TREG-RG-20F-10-E-6-01. Lineage (NCBI taxonomy): Bacteria > Pseudomonadati > Pseudomonadota > Gammaproteobacteria > Pseudomonadales > Pseudomonadaceae > Pseudomonas > Pseudomonas sp. TREG-RG-20F-10-E-6-01. The sequence goes on from NZ_JAKNQP010000005.1 coordinate 345,766, forward strand.
CGCCTTTGAGAATCAGGGTCGGTTTGATGCCAAAAAATGCGGGGCGCCACAGCACCAGGTCGGCCCACTTGCCGACTTCGATAGAGCCGACAATATGGCTGATGCCGTGGGTGATCGCCGGGTTGATGGTGTACTTGGCGATGTAGCGCTTGGCGCGGAAGTTGTCGTTGCCTTCGCCGTCACCCGGCAACGGGCCGCGCTGTTTTTTCATCTTGTCGGCGGTCTGCCAGGTGCGCGTGATGACTTCACCGACGCGGCCCATGGCCTGGCTGTCCGAGCTGATCATCGAGAACGCGCCGAGGTCGTGCAGGATGTCTTCGGCGGCGATGGTCTCGCGGCGGATGCGGCTTTCGGCGAAGGCCACGTCTTCGGCAATGCTGGGGTCCAGGTGATGGCAGACCATCAGCATGTCCAGGTGCTCGTCGATGGTATTGCGGGTGAACGGCCGGGTCGGGTTGGTGGAACTGGGCAGCACATTCGGGAAGCCGCAGGCCTTGATGATGTCTGGCGCGTGGCCGCCTCCGGCGCCTTCGGTGTGGTAGGTGTGAATGGTGCGGCCCTTGAGCGCGGCGAGCGTGGTTTCGACGAAGCCGGATTCATTGAGCGTGTCGCTGTGGATGGCGACCTGCACGTCATACTCGTCGGCCACGCTCAGGCAGTTATCGATGCTCGCAGGCGTGGTGCCCCAGTCTTCGTGCAGTTTCAAACCGATGGCGCCGGCCTTGACCTGTTCGATCAAGGGCTGCGGCAAACTGGCGTTGCCCTTGCCGGTGAAACCAATGTTCATCGGGAACGAGTCGCTGGCCTGAAGCATGCGCGCCAGGTGCCACGGCCCTGACGTACAGGTGGTGGCGTTGGTGCCGGTGGCCGGGCCGGTGCCGCCGCCAATCATGGTGGTGACGCCGCTGGTCAGTGCTTCTTCGATCTGCTGCGGGCAGATGAAATGCACGTGGGAGTCGATGCCGCCGGCGGTGAGGATCATGCCTTCACCGGCGATCACTTCGGTGCTGGCGCCGATGGCCATGGTCACGCCCGGCTGGATGTCCGGGTTGCCGGCTTTGCCGATCGCGTGGATGCGGCCATTCTTCAGGCCAACGTCGGCCTTGACGATGCCCCAGTGGTCGATGATCAGCGCGTTGGTGATCAGCGTGTCCACGACCTCATGGGCGAGCAACTGGCTCTGGCCCTGGCCGTCGCGGATGACTTTTCCGCCGCCGAACTTCACTTCCTCGCCATAAACAGTGAAGTCTTTTTCGACTTCGACGAACAGCTCGGTGTCCGCCAGGCGGACCTTGTCACCGACGGTGGGGCCGTACATGTCGGCGTAGGCTTGGCGGCTGATTTTCATGTGTGTGCCCTGAAATATTTGTGTTGAATGTGAAATTGCTATCGGGGGCAAGCCCCCTCCCACCTTTGATGTGTGAACGCGGTCAAAATGTGGGAGGGGGCTTGCCCCCGATGAGGCCCTAAAGGTCGCCCATGATCCGTCCGGCAAACCCAAACACCCGCCGCCCGCCGCTCAAATCCACCAACTCGATGTCGCGACTCTGCCCCGGCTCAAACCGCACCGCCGTCCCGGCCGGAATATTCAGGCGCATGCCACGGCTCGCCGCGCGGTCAAACGTCAGCGCGTCATTGGTCTCGAAAAAATGGTAATGCGAGCCCACCTGGATCGGCCGGTCGCCGCTGTTGGCCACGCTGAGGGTGACGGTACGCCGGCCGACATTCAGTTCGATATCGCCAGGCTGGATCTGATATTCACCAGGAATCATGCAGGTTGCCCCAGGGTCTTGAAGTAGATGGCGGTCGGGCTGTAGCGCCCGTCCGGGCTTTGGCAGTAGTCGGGCAATTCACCGATTTTGGTGTAGCGCAGCGACTGGTAGAAGGCTTCGGCACCGGAGCCGGCTTCGGTGTCCAGGTACAGCAGGCCGCGCTTGTGCTGGCGCGCGGCGAGTTCCAGAGTGTTCATCAATTGCTGGCCCAGGCCATGGCGGCGGGCGCTGCTGTGTACCAACAGTTTTTGCACTTCGGCGCGGTTGAGGCCATTGGCTTTCTGGCACAGCGCCAATTGCACGCTGGCGATCACCTGTTCATCGCGCACCACCACCCACAGCAGCAGGCTGGCGTCTTCGATACTGGCTTGTACGCCCTTCAGATAGTCGCGGGCCTGGGCTTCATCGAAGTCCGCCATGAAGCCGACCGACGCACCATGCTTCACCGCGTCCAGCAACAGCTCGATCAAGCCCAGGCGGTAATGGGCAAAACTTTCAGCATTCACTCGACGCAGTTGAGCCGTGTTCATCGATCTCACTCCTTGGGCGGTTCGGCGCCCGGATTCAATGTCAGTTGCATAAAGGTCAGGTCCAGCCAGCGGCCGAACTTGATGCCCACTTGCGGCATTTGCCCAGTGATGATGAAACCCTGGCGCTCGTGCAGGTGAACAGACGCCTGATTGCCGCTTTCGATGGCCGCGACCATCACGTGTTTGCCGGCGCTGCGGGCACGCTCGATCAGCGCTTGCATCAGGCGCTGGCCGAGGCCTTTGCCGCGCTGGTCATTGCGCACATACACCGAGTGCTCGACGCTGTAGCGAAAGCCTTCGAAGGGGCGCCAGTCGCCGAACGAGGCGTAGCCGGTGACTTCATCGTTTTCCACCGCCACCAGAATCGGGTACGCCTGGGCCTGACGCGCCGTGAACCAGGCCTGACGGTTGGCCAGGTCGACGGGTTGTTCGTTCCAGATCGCGGTGGTGTTGAGCACCGCGTCGTTGTAGATGGCTCGAATGGCCGGCAGGTCTTGCTCGGTTGCATCACGAATCATGATCGGCCTCACGCGATAGGCTGGTGGACGGTGACCAGCTTGGTGCCGTCGGGAAAGGTGGCTTCCACCTGGATATCCGGGATCATTTCCGGGATTCCTTCCATCACTTGCTCACGGCTGAGCAGGGTGGTGCCGTAGTGCATCAAATCGGCGACGGTGCGGCCATCGCGGGCACCTTCCATCAAGGCGGCGGAAATGTAGGCGATGGTTTCCGGGTAGTTAAGCTTCACGCCACGTGCCAGGCGGCGTTCGGCGACCAGGCCTGCGGTGAAGATCAGCAGTTTGTCTTTTTCCCGTGGGGTCAAATCCATGGTTCAAGGTCCTTCATAAACAACATTCTTAAAAACACTGAAGATCAATGTGGGAAAGGGCTTGTGTGGGAGCTGGTTCCACTTCAGATCTTCATGTGCTCCAGATTCTCGGTGAAACAGCTTCTCGCCCCAGCACCGCCGGGCGCAACAACCGCCATAAATCAATCAACCAGCCCCGTGCCAGCAGTGCTTCACTGGCCAGGCAGCGGGCCACCAGCAGCCCGGGCAGTTGGGTCAGGTCGCCGCGCACCGCATGGGGCAGGGCGCGGCAGCTTTCCAGTAACTCAGGCTCGATATCGCCAGTGAGCAACAGCGTGGCGAACACCGGTTGCCCGTCCAGCCCGATGGGCGAGTCGAGCAACCCATCGGCGCCTACAATGCGCTGGCGCTCATGCCAGAGCAACTGACCGTCGCGGCGGATATCCAGGTGCGATTGAAAGTGCCCGAGGTCGAAGCGCTCGCCACTGGCGGGGCGGCCGAGGGCGACGACATCCCAGTAGAACAGCCGGGCATCGCCTTGCAGGTCAATGCGGGTGGTGAGTTCGGCCTGGGCGGCGCTGAACACGATGGTTTCCTGGGGCAGCCATTCCAGCGTGGCGCCCGCTTCCACGGTCAATTCAAGCTGTTGAAAGGCCGGGCCGCTGGCGCGGTACCACTTGGCTGCGCCGGGGCTGGTCAATTGCGCCCAGGCACCGGCGCCAACATGGGCGCGGATGTCCAGGCGATCACCGCCGGCAATCCCGCCGGGCGGGTGCACGATGATGTGCTGGCACACCTGGGGGCCTTCGGCGTGCAGGTGCTTTTGCACGCGCAGCGGGCCGAGGTGGCGGCGCATCACCGGGCGCGTGGTGTCGCCGAAACGCGCGTAGCCGAGGTCCAGCTCGGCATGCCAGCTGGGGGTGAACAGGGCAGGGGAAACGGGCAGGTTCATGGTTGAGTGCTTATCGTCAGGACGCTACAGATTAGATGGTAACCAGCCCGCGTACACCTTCACTTTCCATATTTTCACCACGGCCTTGCTGGACGATTTCGCCGCGTGACATCACCAGGTACTGATCCGCCAGCTCGGCGGCGAAGTCATAGAACTGCTCCACCAGCAGGATCGCCATGTCGCCGCGGGCGGCGAGCTTCTTGATCACCATGCCGATTTCCTTGATCACCGACGGCTGGATGCCTTCGGTGGGTTCATCGAGGATCAACAAGCGTGGCCGGCTGGCCAGGGCGCGGCCGATTGCCAGCTGTTGCTGCTGGCCACCGGACAAATCGCCGCCACGCCGATGTTTCATTTGCAGCAAGACCGGGAACAATTCGTAGATAAATGCCGGCACTTCCTTGGCCTCGGAGCCGGGGAACCGCGACAGCCCCATCAACAGGTTTTCTTCCACGGTGAGCCGCCCGAAAATCTCGCGGCCCTGAGGCACATAGGCGATACCTGCGTGCACGCGTTGATGTGGCTTGAACCCGGTGATGGCCTTGCCTTCCCAGTTCACCGCGCCCTCTTTGGCCGGCAGCAAGCCCATCAGGCACTTGAGCAGCGTGGTCTTGCCCACACCGTTACGGCCAAGCAGGCAGGTGACTTCGCTGATCTTCACGTCAAAGGACAGCCCGCGCAGGATGTGGCTACCGCCGTAGTACTGATGCAGCGTGTCGACTTGCAGCATGTTCAAATTCTCCTCAATTCCCTTGTAGGTACCGGATCAACTGTGGGAGCTGGCTTGCCTGCGATGCAGGCAACTCGGTATGTCTGATGGCCCCGGGTGATGCCATGGCAGGCAAGCCAGCTCCCGCATTGATTCGGTTCCCACAGTAAGCGCTCTGTCTGGCTCAGCGACCGAGGTAAACCTCGATCACCCGCTCGTTTTCCTGCACCTGTGCCAGCGAGCCTTCAGCCAGCACGCTGCCCTGGTGCAGCACAGTGACGTGGTCGGCAATCGAGCCGACAAAGCCCATGTCGTGCTCTACCACCATCAGCGAATGTTTGCCCGCCAGGCGCTTGAACAGTTCGGCGGTGAATTCGGTTTCGGCATCAGTCATGCCCGCCACGGGTTCATCCAGCAGCAACAGCTGCGGGTCTTGCATGAGCAGCATGCCGATTTCCAGAAACTGCTTTTGCCCGTGTGACAGCAGGCCCGCCGGGCGCTGCGCCGAGGCGCTGAGGCGGAGGGTGTCGAGCACTTCATCGATGCGGTCTTTTTGCTCGCCACTCAAGCGGGCGCGCAGGCTGGCCCACACGGATTTATCGGTTTTCTGCGCCAGCTCCAGGTTTTCGAACACGCTGAGGGCTTCGAACACCGTGGGTTTCTGGAACTTGCGGCCGATGCCGGCCTGGGCGATCTGCACTTCGCTCATGCCTGTCAGGTCGAGGGTTTCGCCGAACCAGGCCTTGCCGTGGCTGGGGCGGGTCTTGCCAGTGATCACGTCCATCAGCGTGGTCTTACCCGCGCCGTTGGGGCCGATGATGCAGCGCAATTCGCCGACGCCGATGTAGAGGTTCAAGTCGTTGAGCGCCTTGAAACCGTCGAAGCTGACGCTGATGTCTTCCAGGGTCAGGATGGTGCCGTGGCGGGTGTTCAGGCCCTTGCCGGCGGCCTGGCCGAGGCCGATTGCATCGCGGCTGCTGCCCGCGTCTTTGTTTGGCTCAAGAATGGGTTCGAGCATAAATTCCGCCGTCGCTGTGACTCTCATTGTTCACCCCGTTTCTTCAACAGGCCGATCACGCCCTTGGGCAAATACAAGGTGACGAGGATGAACAGCGCCCCCAGAAAGAACAGCCAGTATTCCGGAAAGGCCACCGTGAACCAGCTCTTCATGCCGTTGACCACACCGGCGCCGAGCAATGGCCCGATCAGCGTGCCGCGCCCACCCAAGGCCACCCACACGGCGGCTTCGATGGAGTTGGTCGGCGACATTTCACTGGGATTGATGATGCCCACTTGCGGCACATACAACGCGCCTGCCAGGCCGCACAACACCGCGCTCAACACCCACACAAACAGCTTGAAGCCACGCGGGTCATAGCCGCAGAACATCAAGCGGTTCTCGGCATCGCGCAGGGCGGTCAGCACGCGGCCGAACTTGCTCTGCGCCAGGCGCCAGCCGGTATACAGGCTCGCGACCAGCAACACGACCGTGGCAAAAAATAGCACCGCCCGCGTGCCCGGCTCGGTAATCCCGAAGCCCAGAATGCTGCGGAAATTGGTGAAGCCGTTATTGCCACCAAACCCGGTCTCGTTGCGGAAAAACAGCAGCATCCCGGCGAAGGTCAGGGCCTGGGTCATGATTGAGAAATACACGCCCTTGATCCGCGAGCGGAAGGCGAAAAAGCCGAACACCAGCGCCAGCAACCCCGGCGCCAGCACCACCAGGCACATGGCCCAGAGGAAATGCTCGGTGCCGACCCAATACCAGGGCAGTTCGGTCCACGACAAAAAGGTCATGAACGCCGGCAGCTCATCGCCGGACGCCTGGCGCATCAGGTACATGCCCATCGCATAACCGCCGAGGGCAAAGAACAAACCGTGGCCGAGGGACAGCATCCCCGCATAGCCCCACACCAGGTCCAGGGCCAGTGCGACGATGGCGTAGCAGAGGATTTTGCCCACCAGCGTGAGGGTGTAGGCCGACACGTGCAGCGGGTTTTCCGGCGCCAGCAGCGAACACAAAGGCAACGCCAGCAGCAGGATCAGGATCACCGCGCCGACCGCTATCGTCAGCGTGGGGCCGGCCTTTTGCGTGGCCGTAAGCATCAATGGCTGGTTCATCAGTCGATCACCCGTCCTTTCAGTGCGAAGAGTCCTTGCGGGCGTTTCTGGATAAACAGAATGATCAGCGCGAGGATCAGGATCTTGCCGAGCACGGCGCCGATCTGCGGTTCGAGAATCTTGTTGGCGATGCCCAGCCCGAAGGCGGCCATCACGCTACCGGCCAACTGGCCGACACCGCCGAGCACCACCACCAGGAACGAGTCGATGATGTAGCTCTGGCCCAGGTCCGGGCCGACGTTGCCGATCTGGCTCAGGGCCACGCCACCCAGGCCGGCGATGCCGGAACCCAGGCCAAAGGCGAGCATGTCCACACGCCCGGTGGGCACGCCGCAGCAGGCGGCCATGTTGCGGTTCTGGGTAACGGCACGCACGTTGAGGCCCAGGCGCGTCTTGTTCAGCAGCAGCCAGGTCAGCACCACCACGCACAGCGCGAAGGCGATGATCACGATGCGGTTGTACGGCAGCACCAGGTTGGGCAGCACTTGAATGCCGCCCGACAGCCACTGCGGGTTGGAGACTTCGACGTTCTGCGCACCGAACACCAGGCGCACCAACTGGATCAGCATCAGGCTGATGCCCCAGGTGGCGAGCAGGGTTTCCAGCGGGCGGCCGTAGAGGTGACGAATCACTGTGCGTTCCAGGGCCATGCCGATGGCGGCGGTGACAAAAAACGCCACCGGCAGCGCGATCAGCGGGTAGAACTCGATGGCCGCAGGCACGTAGCGCTGCATCATCAGTTGCACTACGTAAGTCGAATAGGCGCCGAGCATCAGCATTTCGCCGTGGGCCATGTTGATCACGCCGAGCAGGCCGAAGGTGATCGCCAGGCCCAGGGCCGCGAGCAGCAGGATCGAGCCCAGGGACATGCCGCTGAAGGCCTGGCCGAGGATCTCGCCGACCATCAATTTGCGTTTGACCTGCGCCAGGCTGGTCTCGGCGGCGGTGTGCACGCCGGCGTCGGTTTCGACCCCAGGCGCCAGCAAGGCTTCGAGGCGCGTGCGCGCCAACGGGTCGCCGGTGCTGCCGAGCAAACGCACGGCAGCAAGGCGCACCACGGGGTCGCTGTCCACCAATTGCAGGTTGGCCAGGGCCAGGCTGAGGGCGGTGTGCACGTCCTCATTGGTTTCGGCGGCCACTTGCTGGTCGAGGAATTTAAGCTGCGCAGGCTGCGCGGTTTTTTGCAGGGTTTGCGCGGCACCCAGGCGTACCTTGGGGTCGGCGGCGAGCAACTGCTGACTGGCCTGCACGTTGTCGAGCAGGCCGCGCAGGCGGTTGTTCAGGCGCACGGTTTTGGTTTCGCCGTTGAGCGTGAGTTGACCGTGTTGCAGGGCGTCCACCAGCTCGATGCGCGCCGGGTCAGGCTGGGCGGCCCAGTCCTGCAGCAGCTTGGCTTGTTGCATCGGGTTGGCGTTGAGGAAGTCTTCGGCGTCGCTGGCGTGTGCGGCAAAAGGCAGCAACAGCAGCAAGGCCAGGAAATAGCGGTAGAGGGCAGTGGGCATAAACAAATGTCCTGATCATGCATGGACAGTGTGGGCGCGGGCTTTGTGTGGAGGCTGGCTTGCCTGCGATGGCGTCGCTGCGGTGTAACGGGTACACCGAGTTGTTGGCATCGCAGGCAAGCCAGCTCCCACACTGACCGCGCCCGACAGCTAATCTGTGGTGCGGCTTAGTTGCTCTTCACCGCGTAGTCCGGCTTCTTGTCATTGCCAGGGATGTACGGGCTCCACGGCTGCGCCCGAATTGGCTCTTCGGTCTGCCACACCACCGAGAACTGCCCGTCAGACTGAATCTCGCCGATCATCACCGGCTTGTGCAGGTGGTGGTTGGTTTTATCCATGGTCAGGGTGAAGCCCGACGGCGCGGCGAAGGTCTGGCCGGCCATGGCTTCGCGCACCTTGTCGACGTCGGTGGACTTGGCTTTCTCAACCGCCTGCGCCCACATATGGATACCGACGTAAGTGGCCTCCATCGGGTCGTTGGTCACCGCTTTATCCGCGCCCGGCAGGTTGTGGGCCTTGGCGTAAGCCTTCCAGTCCGCGACGAATTTCTTGTTCACCGGGTTCTCCACCGACTGGAAGTAGTTCCAGGCGGCGAGGTTGCCCACCAGTGGCTTGGTGTCGATGCCGCGCAGTTCTTCTTCACCCACGGAGAAGGCCACCACCGGTACGTCGGTGGCTTTCAAACCCTGGTTGGCCAGCTCTTTGTAGAACGGCACGTTGGAATCGCCATTCACGGTTGAGACCACCGCGGTCTTGCCGCCGGCGGAGAACTTCTTGATGTTGGCCACGATGGTCTGGTAATCGGCGTGGCCGAACGGGGTGTAGACCTCTTCGATATCTTTGTCGGCGACGCCTTTGGAATGCAGGAACGAGCGCAGGATTTTGTTGGTGGTGCGCGGGTACACGTAGTCGGTGCCGAGCAGGAAGAAGCGCTTGGCGCCGCCGCCTTCTTCGCTCATCAGGTATTCCACCGCCGGGATCGCCTGTTGGTTGGGCGCCGCACCGGTATAGAACACGTTCGGCGACATCTCTTCGCCTTCGTACTGCACGGGGTAGAACAGTAAACCGTTGAGTTCTTCGAACACCGGCAGCACGGATTTGCGCGACACCGAGGTCCAGCAGCCGAACACCACGGCGACTTTGTCCTGGGTCAGCAGCTGACGGCCTTTTTCAGCGAACAGCGGCCAGTTCGATGCAGGATCGACCACCACCGGCTCGAGCATCTTGCCGTTCACACCGCCCTTGGCGTTGATCTCGTCAATGGTCATCAACGCCATGTCTTTTAGCGAGGTCTCGGAGATGGCCATGGTCCCGGACAGCGAGTGCAGGATGCCGACCTTGATGGTCTCGGCGGCCTGCACGGTCCAGGTCAGCCCCATGGCGGCAATGGAGGCGGACAGGGTGAAAGCCTTGATCAAGCTGCGACGCTTCATGGTGCGATCTCCAGGAACTCAAGTTGTTATGAGGGCATTGCACAGGCTTTTGCAAAGGCTGTGCCGAGGTGCATGCGGGCGCTTGTTTGTGCGGCAGACGGACGCTGCCGGGCCGGTCGTGCGCACCAGATCGGCGCGCTGGCGGGGTGTGGGTGCACGGGGTGCGCTGAAGTGGTGCTGTGGTCGACAACTATCTAGCGCCGCCTGGAATCTCGTTGGTGCAACAGTGAGCGCTCCTCACTTTCCAAGGACTGAATGTATGCCACGTATCCCCCGAGTCGCTGCGCCGCAGCCGACCCTGCCGGTCTTGAGCCCGCCGTTTATCAGCGCGGACGATGCCGCGCGTTGGGCCTACGAACAGACCGATTACGCATCGGCCGACAAGGAATTCGGTGGCGCGATCCTCAAGCAGGGCCACCACTGGTTTGCCACAACGCCCATGGCCGACCAGCACGTCACCTTCGATCATCGGATCGTGCTGGCCACCGACGCCGACGATAATTTCATCGCCCCCGAGGGCTATACCTGCGAGGCGCTCTATCACTCCCACCCGCCGGACATGGCGCAGGTGAAGCTGCACAACCCCGGCATGAGCGATGAGCAGGCCTCGGTGTTCGTCAGTTTTTTCTCGCCTGCCGATCTGCGTTTTATCATCGAACACCGGCGTTCAGTGGCGGCGCACTATCTGTGCGGCCCCGAAGGCTCATTGCTCAAATACGTGAGCAGTGGCTCGGCGGCCGAAGTGCTATTGAGAAAGCGCATTGTCGGTGAGGAGCCATTCGCGCCCTCTGCGGACTTCGAGTCGTTGATCTGGCAGGCCGCGCAAGCCGGCGATCTGCGCGTGGTGGTGGCCAATGCTCACTGGGGAGGCGTGCGCGGACGGGTCAAGCACGGCTGGCGGATCAACACGGCCGTCACCCAGGTGACAGAGGAACAGCCGTTCTGCACGCCGGTCTTCGAGCGCGCAGAGCTGGCGCTGATGGCCGCGCGCGCGTTGTTCCCTGAAGGCTCAGCCCAGGGCTTTGTGCTGAAGCACACGCGCGGCGAAGCGTATGTGGCCACTTACCCCGAGGCCCTTGGCACGCCGTTGTTCTCTCCTGCTGCACGGTTCCCGTTGCGCGCCGATGGCCAGTTACGCCTGCCCTCCAACTTTCGACTGGAGGCTATCTACTACCGCGCCACGCCTTTGGCCGTTGACATTCCCGCACGTGAACCCTGGCTGTATTCCACTTTCTTTACCCCGGCCGAAGTGGCTGCCGCCATCACCCAGTCACGCGCGACCCTGGCGCTGCAGGACAAGACGCGTGGGCTGCATCTGTATCAGCAGGCGTCGGATGGCGCGCTGCTCAAGCTGCAAGTGCCCGGTTCTGCGACCGACCTGGCGGGCGCCGATGGTGACGACAACGGCGCCCAGGCCGCGCTGCTGGCCGGCACGCTGAGCCCGCGTGGCTATGTGCGCCGGGTGATTGCCTCAACGACGGTGTCGGTAGTGGCGGCGGGTTTGCTCTGGCGAACCCTCGGCCCGGTGGACAACCGTTCGGCGGTGCTGGACGGTTCATATCGGGCCGTGTTGAGCCGCGCCTTTATTTCGGCTCACGATGCAGCGGTGTATGCGCACGAGCAGATAGGGCGGCGACGCGAGCGTGCCTATGGCGGCTACGTGCTCAAAGACGATAAGGGACGTTTCTTTATCACCGAGCCTGAGGCAAGTGATGCCAACCCGTTTGCCCAGCTGCTGTTTTTTCCTGCGGATGGGCAAGGCCCGTTGATTGCGCCTGAGCCCTACCAGGTTTTTGGGCGTTACGGCTCGCACCCCGCGCTGTCGATGGTCGACCCCGGTTGGGTGGCGCAACGGCGCTGGAGCCGTGAAGACGCGCTGATCAACCTGCAGGTTTTTTCCGCCGATGAGATCCACGATGTGATCAGTCACGGGCAGCCGGCCTATCTGTCGGCCGCCGAGGATTGTTTACTGGCGTACACGCCCAGTTTTTCCAGCGCCGAGCAACGGCTGCTGACCCATACTGCGCCGCAACCGGGTGGCAGTTCCGCTCAGCAACGGCTGGACAGCGGGCAGGTCAAGCCTGCGCAATGGGTCATCGTGCTGGCCGAAGCCGGTGATTTGCGGGTGATCCTGGGCAACGCGTTGTGGGGCCCGCGCTCACCGGTCTATGACGACTGGACGGCGTATTTTGACTATGCGCCAAGAGTCGGCGCGCCTGACTACGCGACCTACGGCGCGCTGTTTGACAGCGCTGATGCGGCCGCTCGCAACCTTCACGCACGGGTTCATGGGCGCAACCTCGCCGAGCAGGCCTACTTCGGTTTTATTCTCAAGCACAAGGACACCGAGCAGTACCTGGCGAGCGAGGTTGCAGGCGTCGGCGACCAGAGTGCCCTGTTCAAGCTCAACCGTGTGTTTACCCCGATCGCGGGCGGCGATTTCCAGTTTCCGGACGGGTTCGTTCTGTGCGCATTGTTTCGTTCGCAGCAGTGGCAACCGGCGGGCGTGCCGGCCTCGACAGCCTGGCTGACCCGCTACTTCGTGATGCCCAAGGTGCTGTACGTCGCCCTCTATGACACCAAGCGTGCAGGCGAGAAATACAACAATGGCACCACCCTGCCGGTGTACTTCTCGACCCAGGAGGGCGCCTTGCTGCGGTACGTGTCGCTGCCGTTCAACGTGGGAAGTGGCGGCCCGGTGGACAGGCTCCTTGAGGATGATGAACGCCTGTTGGCCTCGGGCCAGAAAACGGCGCAAGCCTTTGTCCGGGACTGGGCCGACCGAGGTGAACTCAAGGTGATTCACACCAGCCAGTGCTGGGACACTCCGGGAGTGGTATCGCGTACCTGGGCCGGCTACGAGCACCTGGCTCGACGCCGATTGAGCCCGGCCTTCGCCGACGCGGATGATGCGGCGCGTTATGCCGCCGACATTATCGGCGAGGGACGCCGCCGCACCTATGGCGGGGTGCTGCTGCGGCAGGCGGATGGCATGTACGTGGCGACCGACCCATTGGCCGTGCCGCCCCAGGGTTTTGCGCTGAACTGGGTGTACCCCGATGTCGCCGTCACTGGCGGGCTTTATCCCCATGGCAGCACCATCGTTGCGCGCTACCGCTCGGTGCTTGGCGAGGAGACGCAAATGCTGGTGGCCGCCGACCAAAAGGCTATCTACCAGAGCATGCTGCCCACCGCAGTGCTGTCGAACCTGTTGCACCGTGATCCTCGAATACAGCGCGAATACCTGTTCGGGCCCCAAGGCACGATCCTGCGTTACCAGTTGACCGGCTCGGTGGAGGAAGCGGCGCTCAAAGCGCGTCTGGTGCCACTGAACCCACTGAACGGCAACCAAGTAGACACCGAGGTCGAACGCCAACTGCGCGCCGGTACCCTGCTGCCGGGTGACTTCGTCGGCCAGGTCGCCAAGGCCGGCGACCTGCGCGTCGTCAAGGGCAATGCGTTGTGGGGGTTTGCCCGGCGCTTGAGCGCGCCCTTCGTGGCGAATCTGGAGACACTGCCGGCCCTGGAGATCAAGCAGGTATTCGCCGATGCGCCGTGCAGCCCGATCTTTGCCCGCGCCGACGACGCCGTACGTTATGCACAACGATTGGCATCGCCCCGGCCAGAGGTACAGTTCGGTTACGTGCTCAAGTCCGTCAATAAAAATGCCTACATGACTACTCTGCCGCTGGTACGCGGGAATTACACGCGGCTAGAACAGGTTTTTGCCGACGGCTTGCTGCCCCAGGGCTATGGCTTGGATGGCCTGTATTTGTGCGCCTCTACCGTTGCGATTGCGCCGTCCAGCGATGCCATGGCCACCAGTTTCTTCACTCCCCAGGCGTTGGCCGGTGGCGTCGGCTTCGTCGGCAGTCTGTCCAGAAGCCGAGGCTTGCCGCTTTACCTGCTGTGTGCCGACGGTGCGCTGCTCAGCTATGTGGTCGATAAAAACGGCCGGCAATTGGCCTACGCAATGCTCAGCCAGGCGGGCGCCATCGGCCGGCGTCTGCTTGAGGGCGGCTCGACCGTCGCAAGTTTTGTCAAAGAGCTGGCTGCCAAGGGCGCGCTGGAGGTGCGAGTGCGCAGCACCGTGTGGGGCAAGGAGCAGACCGTGACGGCGCAGTGGGAGCCCAATGCCGAACCCTGGCCGTTCGAACACAACCCGCACTTGCTGTCGTTTTGCGGGCCGCTGTTCAGCCATGCCGATGACGCGGCGCGCTGGGCTCGCAAACAGGTGGGCCCATTCAAGGGCGTCGAATACCTGGGCGCGGTGCTGACCTGTCCCGGGATTACGGGGTTTGTGCCACTTGAACCCGTAGAGGACCGCCACGCCTGGCTGCAGGACACGATTGTGAAACTGTTCCGGTTCGAGCGCGCCGGGCTTGAGGTCACGGTCGCGCACCCTCTGTTCGGCTACGCCGTTAACGCCGTGCAGGCCTTCTACAAAGGCATGGCTGCTGTGCCGGACCTGCAAGCTCAGGAAGTGAAGCTGCTGAACAATTTTGTCTCCGGCAACGAGCTGAGGTCGTACCTGGATATCGTCAAGATCAACCGCCCGGTCGCCGAGAGTGTGTACTTGACGTGCCGGGGCGGCGCGCTGCTCAAGTATGTGCCCGGTTTCACGGCGGCCGAGACGCAATTGCTGAGTGCCGGTGCGTCGGTTCTGCCCAGCGCGCTGGTCAGCGGTTTGTGGGCGGCCGGCCAGCTGGCGGTGCTGGAAACCGACGCCTTCTGGACCCGCGCAGGGGTGCTGGGCAAGGCGTGGCAAGCCAACCTGCAGGCTGAACCTGATCCGCTGGACGTCGAGTACGGCCGGGACAAGGACGAACTCTGAGGTGTTATCAGCGCTTGCGCATCAGCCCGATAAAAAACAGCCCGCCAATCGCCGCCGTGGCCACGTCGACCCACACCAGGAGCACACTGCCCAGCAGCACGCACACCGGCAATAGACGCCGATGCTCGGCGCCGACCAAACGCCGGGCAATGTACGGCACCATCAGCCCGACAAAGCCGATGGAGCCGCTGATCGACACCAGCACTGCGGTCATCAACGAGGCGACCAGGAACACCTTCAACCGCACAGTGCGTGCGTTGAGGCCGAGGTTCATGGCGGTCTGTTCGCCGGCCATCAAGGCATTGAGCGGGCGCGCCATGCTCAGCAGCAACAACAGCCCTTTGCACCTAGGCAACTTGCGCTTGCATCTGCGCGATCAACGCGTTGGTGCGTCCTGCACGTCGAAGATCCTGCCCAGGTTGCGCAGGTCGTTGTAGGTGTCGTCCAGGGTGGCGCATCTCGCCTGCCTCATGCAGAACCTGAGGTGGATTCACGTTGGTTGAAAACGCGCGCCAACACCAGCCGATCCAAGGTCCACACCGCGATCAATGAAGCGCCGACCAAGGGGAAAATGATCGCCAGCGCGAGCATGATCACCATCGCGGTTTTCCACTTCGGCACGTCATGGCGCAGCGGCGGCACACCCAGGCCACCGGCAGGCCGGCGTTTCCACCAGATCACCACGCCACTCACCGCGCTGAGTAAAATCATCAGGCAGATCAGTAGCACGATGAGTTGGTTGACCCAACCGAACATCTTGCCTTCGTGCAGCATCACACCCGTTTCGGTGGCGCGCGCCAGCGTGTTGTAGTGTTCCCAGCGCACATCGGCGAGCACCTTGCCGGTGTATTGGTCCACGTGCAGGGTGGCGTCGTTGCGTGGGTCGTTGGCGAACACCGCGACGGTGAACACGCCGTCGGCGGTGCTCGGAAAGGTGATGCTGTAACCGGGCTCAACCTTGCGTGAATTGGCCAGATCGACCACCTGCTGCAAGCGCACGGTCGGCGCGGCCGGGCCCGACTGCATGGCACCGTGGTTCATGTGTTCGGCGTGGTCGCCGGACATCGGCATCGGCGTGTTTTCCATCGCCCACGGCACGGTTTGCTGGCTGGCGGTATTGAGGCTGCGCGCCTGCTGATCCGACTGCGGCACGTTGTTCCACATTGCCGCCGGAAAGCGATTCCACAACGCGGCGTATTGCTTGCCCCAGAAGCCGGTCCAGGTCATGCCGCTGAGCAGCATCACCAGTAAAAACGCCGCCCCCCAGAAACCGGCGACGGCGTGCATGTCGCGCCAGAACACGCGCCCACGCGCGTTGAACCGTGGCCACAACACCCCGGCCGACGACTTGCCGCGCGGCCACCACAGGTACAGGCCGGACACCACCAGCATCACGCCCCAACCGGCGGCGAGTTCCACCAGGCGGTCGCCGACGGTGCCGATCATCAGCTCACCGTGGAGTGCGCGGGCGATGGCTTGCAGGTTGTAGTTGGCATCCTGTTCGCCAAGCACAGTGCCGCGGTACGGGTCCACGAATACGGTCATTTCGCGGCCGTTGTCATGTATCACGAACTGCGCGCTGCTGGTGGCGTCGGCCGGTGGCAGGTATTTACTGATTTTGCCTTGGGGAAAGGCTGCCTGCGCTCGCTGTAATTGCTCGTCGGCACTCAGGGCGTGTTCGGCGCTTTGCACGGTGAGCAGCTCGCCGTACATCAGCGGGTCGAGCTGGGGTTTGAACAGGTAGATGATGCCGGTGAGGGCCAGCAGCACCATGAATGGCGCGACGAAAAGCCCGGCGTAAAAGTGCCAGCGCCAGGCCAGGTTGTAGAAGGAAATCTTTTGAGTGGTCATCGGGTGCTCCGCAAAGGATTTAAAAATTTTTGTCGGTTATGCCGCCTTCGCGAGCAAGCCCGCTCCCACATTTGAAATGCATTCCAAGTGTGGGAGCGGGCTTGCTCGCGAAGCTCTTAGAAGCTCATGTCCACCTTGGTCCAGAGCGTGCGCCCCGGTTCCTTGATGGCTTGCGGGTCGCTGGCCGGGTAGCCGAACCCGGCGTTGCCGGCCAGGTTCAAGTGCTCGGCGTAGGCCTTGCCGAACAGGTTGTCGACGCCGGTGCTGACCTTGAAGTGCTTATTGATGCGGTACGCCGCGTTCAGCGAGAACACGCCAAAGCCGCCGCTTTTGTCGAAGTCCTTGCCGACCACGTTGCCCTTGTTTTGGTCGATGCGGTTTTGCGCTGCAACCACGCGCCACAAGGCACCGGCGCTCCAGTCGTCTTCGCTGTAGGTCAGGCCGAAACGCGCGTCCAGCGGCGGCATTTGCGGCAGGGCCTTGCCGTCGCTGGTGTTCTTGCCCCAGGCATAGGCGAGGCTGGCATCGGCTTTCCAGTGGCGGGTCAACTTGTAGGCCGCGCCGAGTTCGCCGCCCATGATCCGTGCATCGACGTTACGCGCCTGGGAGGTGGTGCCCATCATGCCGGGCTTGTAGTCGAACAGGATGAAGTCGCGCACCTGGCCGACATAAGCCGAGGCCCAGGCTTCTACGTCAGCGGTTTTGTACTGCGCGCCGAAGTCGAGTTGGGTGGTCTTTTCCGGCTTCACACCCTCGAAGGCATTCACTGAACCGACCGCGCCGGTCTTAGGGGAAAACAGCTCCCAGTAATCCGGGAAACGTTCCGAATGGCCCAGCCCGGCGTAGACGGTGGTGGGGCTGTCGGCCAAGTCGTGCTCATAGCGCACAAAGCCCGACGGCAGCGTATCGGCGCGGGTGTCGTCGGCGGTCGGGTTGGGGCGGGACATCATTCCTGAACCGGTCCTCTGGCGAAAATCCTTGGCCGAGGCGCGGTCCAGGCGCGCGCCGGTGATCAGGCGATCACGGTCGGCGGCGTACCAGGTCAGTTCGCCGAACACGCCATAGTTGTGGAAGTTGGCGTCCTTGTTGCGCGGCAGGTCCTTGTAGGTGTCGATGCCCATGCTGCTGCGCTGGCGGTGTTCGTTGGTCTGCGCGTCCAGGCCGCTGATCAGTTGCACGTCGGCCCAACGCCAGGTGGCCTTGATCCGCGCGCCGAGGGTGCGGCGGTCGACGTTGGAGGCCATGGGACCTGCCATCATGCCGGTGCCGGACGGCGTGCGCAGGCTGTAGTTGTCCATCACATGGTCGGCGTAGTTGTAGTAGACCTGGGCTTCGACCTTATCCAGCACCTCGCCGATGTTGGATTTTTCGAAGCGCAGGCCCAGGCTTTCGCGCAGGAACTGCGAACCGTCCATGCCGCGCCCGGCGTAACGCGCTTCGCCATCGCCACGGCCGGCGGTGAGTTCCAGCAGGGTGTCGGCGTCGGGGGTAAAACCGACGGCGACGTCGCCGTTCCACTTGTCGTAGCGCGAGGCAACCGTGTCGTTGTTGCCGTCCTTGTAGTCATCGGCGTGTGCCTGGTTGCCGATCACGCGCACGTAGCCCAGCGGCCCGCCGGCGGCGGCATCGATGACTTTGTCGAAGCGCCCGTTGGAGCCGGCCAGCACGCTGGCGTTGACCCGCGTGCCCAGCTCGCCGAACTGCTCCGGCTCACGCTCGAACAGAATGGTGCTGGCCGACGCGCCCGGGCCCCAGAGCACGGTTTGCGGGCCTTTGATCACGGTGAGCTTGTCGTAGGTTTCCGGCGAAATGTAGGAGGTCGGTGCGTCCATCCGGCCTGGGCAGGCGCCGAGCATCATGCCGCCGTTGGTGAGGATATTCAGGCGCGAACCGAACATGCCGCGCAGCACCGGGTCGCCGTTGGTGCCGCCGTTGCGCACCAGCGCGAAGCCTGGGATGGTCTTGAGGTAGTCGCCGCCATCGCTGGCCGGCACCGGTTGGCGTGGGTCTTTGGGGTTGGTGATCACGGTCAGCGGCGAGCTGGGAGCAATCGCGGTGATCACCGTGGGGCTTAACTCATGATCATCGGCGTGTACCTGTGGCACCAACAGCGCGCCACACAGAACAGCGAAAACGGGGGTACATCCCATACGGGTGTCAGCAGAAAACCTGGACATGAAAAATTCCATCAATCATTCGTAAACAACACGGCCAGCAGCCTGCGGCTGTCTGTCTAAAGTCGGCCGGTGTGAAGTAACGCAGTGAAATGCTTACGCGGTGATGGGGGGCGCGCGGCTGCGCGCGCCGGGGAAAATGCTCTGCCGGGCATGACCCAGGCGTGGGGCGGGGGTGAGGGCGTTGGCCGGCGGCGCGGTGCCGAGGGTGACGTGAGACACGCTGCCGGGCAGGGCCGGGCAACTGAAAAGCAGGCTGCAATAGCCGCACTTTTCCCAAAGCACATGGTGCTCGTCAGGCGCTTTGCTGTGTTGCGGTGCATCGCCATGGCAGCTGGGCATGTCCATGGACATGTCCATCGACATACCGGCGTGATGATCCATCGGCATCGCTTGGGAAATCAGCGGACCGATAAAGATCATCAGCATGGCGAACAGGCTGATCCAGCTGGCGCGCATCAAACCCGGGGGCTTGCGGCGTTGCACGGATAACCTGGCGCGAGGGGCGCCCATCGAGGTTGGCCTATTGCGCGTGCATAGACTCGTGGCCAGCCGCTGGCGGCGTTTTCTGAACCGAAACTTCCACTTCAACCTTGCCGGCTTTTTCGAACGTCAGGGTCAGTGGGAATTGCTTGCCGTCGGCCAGCCGGCTGCGGTCTTTGAGGCCCAGCAGCATCACGTGATAGGCCATTGGCGCGAAGGTCAAATCCCCTTTGGCCGGCACGGCAACGCTGGGCACTTGTTGCATCTTCATCAAGTCGCCCTGCATCACATGCTCGTGCAGCTCGGCCTTATCCGCTACCGGCGTCTCGACGCCAAGTAAGCGGTCCGGCGTTTCGCCGGCGTTATGAATCACGAAATACGCAGCGACGGTCGGCGCATTCGGTGGCAGCTCCTGTGACCAGGGATCGCTGACCAGCAGGTCGCCGGCCTTGTAGTCATCGGCATTCGCAGCAACACACACCGGCAGCAACAACGCAGCCAGAAGCAGGGAAGATTTGAGCATGGCAGTTCTCCAGAACGGTTCTAAACGCAGTTCACTTGCGAAGAAATCAGACCGTTGGAGACGCGCGCGGGTTGAGGCTCGGCCATTGCTGGCGCGGGGTAGGGGCTTGCAATGAAGGCGGCGGCAGGCTCTGCGCCGCTGCAAAACGGGTGAGATACAACTGCGGCACATGCCCCGGCAAGGCCACCAAAGGCGGTGAGCCCGAGCAACACCAGCAGTGCTGCATGGTGGAGTGGTCGTCCTGCTGCGGCGCCGGAATGTCCAGCTTGCCCAGGGCAATGGTCTTCAGGCTGGCGCCATTGGAGGAGCAAAAACTGCCCCACAGCAATTGCTGAACAGGGTCGCTGGACTGTTGCATCGCACTCGCCATCGGCATGGCAAAGGCGTTGAACAGCACTGCAAAGCAGGCGATCCACACAATTGCAAAGCGTTGACGGGCCATGGCGGACAATCCGTAGGGTTAAGCGATCAGGTGCGTATTTAGCCTGATCGGTGGGGATAAGTAAAAAAGGCTGGTGTGGTTTGGTGTCGCAGTGGTTGCCTTCATGATAGTCGGGAACCACAGATTGCCAATCTTAACCCTGTGGGAGCGGGCTTGCTCGCGAAGGCGGTGTATCAGTAACGGCCAGGCTCACTGACCCACCGCCATCGCAGGCAAGCCAGCTCCCACATTGGAAAGGGGGTGTTTAGAGCGTGTTGACTGCCTGTAGCACCGCAGCCACGTCGGTGAACTCTCGATCTACCGCCGCCAACACTGGACGCTTCAAGACAAGCACCGGCATTCCCAGCTCCCGCGCCACTTCCAGCTTCGGCTCAGTGGCCGCACTGCCGCTGTTTTTGCTGATCAGCACATCAATCCCACGCCGCTCAAACAAGGCGCGCTCATCCTCAAGCAGAAACGGCCCACGGGCACCGATGACTTCGCAGCGTGCATTGCCGGGATACACATCCAGGGCGCGTAGCGTCCAGAACTGATCCGCGGGGATTTCATCGAGGTGCTGCAATGGCTCGCGCCCCAGCGTGAACAAAGGGCGCTTGAAGGGTTTCAACGCTGCCACCAGCTCGGCCCAATCACTGACTTCACGCCAGTCATCGCCTGCCTGCGGTTGCCACGCCGGGCGGCGTAACGCCCAGCAAGGGATGTCGCACAGCCGCGCCGCCTGCGCGGCGTTCCGGCTGATCTGAGCGGCATACGGATGGGTGGCGTCGAGGATCAAGCTGATATTTTCATCGCGAACAAACTGCGCCAGGCCTTCAGCCCCGCCATAACCACCGACGCGCACGTGACAGGGGAGATCGGTAGGCACGCGGCCCACACCGGCCAAACTGTAGATATGCTGCGGCCCCAGCGTGCGGGCGATGGCCAACGCTTCCGTCACGCCACCCAACAGCAGGATGCGTTTCATAGCGGCTTGACCACTTCCAACAGGGTTATTGGCAAGGCCTGGCGCCAGGTGTCGAATTCGCCCAGCGGCTGGGCCTGGGCCACGTGAATGCGGGTCAGCTCGCCGCCGTGCTCTGCGCGCCAGGCCATCAGGGTCATTTCGCTTTGCAGAGTCACGGCATTCGCCACCAAGCGGCCGCCCGGGCGCAGGTGCTGCCAGCACGTGTCGAGCACGCCATCACGGGTGACGCCGCCACCGATGAAGATTGCGTCCGGTGCTTCCAGTCCGTGCAGCACGTCCGGCGCCTTTCCACGAATCAATTGCAAACCGGGCACGCCAAGGGCGTCGCGGTTATGTTCGATCAGGCCTTGGCGGCCTGCGTCGGCTTCAATCGCCAGCGCGCGGCAGCTGGGATGGGCACGCATCCATTCGATGCCGATGGAGCCACTGCCCGCGCCTACGTCCCAGAGCAACTCGCCGGGCATCGGTGCGAGGCGGGCAAGCGTCATGGCGCGCACGTCACGCTTGGTCAGTTGGCCGTCGTGTTTGAAGGCTGAGTCCGGCAGGCCGGCGAGGCGCGACAGGCGCGGCGTGTTGGCGTCGGCCACGCAGTCAATGGCGACGAGATTCAAATCCGCAACCGAGGCGTGTGGCCAATCAACCGCCAGCCCGTCAATGCGCTGTTCATCCGCGCCGCCCACGTGTTCAAACACACTGACACGGCTGGCCCCAAACCCGGACTCAACCAACAGCGAAGCAATCGCCGCAGGGCTGCGGCCATCGTTGCTCAACACCAGCAACCGCACGCCGCTGGCCAGCTGCGCATGCAGCGCCGCCAACGGCCGCGCAACCACTGACAACGTCACCACGTCCTGCAATGGCCAGCCCAATCGCGCCGCCGCCAGCGACACCGACGACGGCGCCGGTAAAATCAGCAACTCTTCAGCCGCCACCTGCCGCGCCAGACTGGCGCCCACGCCATAGAACATCGGGTCGCCGCTGGCCAGCACGCACACAGGCTCGCCGCGTTGCGCCAACACGGGCGCCAGGGAAAACGGGCTCGGCCACAACTGCCGCTCACCACGAATACACACCGGCAACAGGTCCAACTGACGCTGGCCGCCTATAATCCGGGAGGCGCGCAACAGGGCGTGCCGGGCGTTTCTGCCCAGCCCCTTGAAGCCGTCTTCACCGATGCCTACTACCGTCAGCCAGGGCGACATATCAATTCCTTGAACGACATCCGACGGGCAGGCTTTTCATGCCGCCGGACAAAGCAGGCATAATACCGCGCCTTTACCCGTCAACCGGTAGCCCCGTGAACCCAACACCTGCTCTGAACACCTTGCGCCCCTCGGCTTGTCCGGGGTTGCTGCGTATTGTCCAGGCGTTGGATGGCGGCATTTGTCGGATCAAACTGGCCGGTGGCGCCATCACTGCCGCCCAGGCGATGGCCGTGGCGGATGCGGCCCAGGCCTACGCCGGTGGAGTGATCGAGGCCACCAACCGCGCCAATCTGCAGATTCGCGGGATTGGTGCCGAGCAGCAGGCCTTGATCGCCGCGCTGCTGGCCGCAGGCCTTGGCCCGAACAACGCGGCTGGCGATGATGTGCGCAACCTGATGCTCAGCCCCAGCGCCGGTATCGACACGCAGATGTTGATCGACACCCGACCGTTGGCCGGGCAGATCCTCGCCACCTTGCAAAACCATCCACGTTTCCATGAGTTGTCGGCCAAGTTCGCCGTGCAGCTCGATGGCGGTGAAGCCCTGGCGATGCTCGAGCATCACCACGACCTGTGGTTGTCGGCGTTTGAGCGCGATGGCGAAACATTATTGGCCTTCGGCCTGGCCGGTTGCCCTGGGTTGGATGCGCCATTGGCGGCCGTGCCCCTGGAGCAAGGTCATGCTCTGGTCGTTGCAGTGCTGGAGCTGTTTCTCGACGTGGCGACGCCCACGCAAACCCGTATGCGTCATCTGGCTGTGGATAACTTACTGGCCCGTCTGAGCCTGCCGCTGCTGCCGGTGGAGGGCTTCAAGCGCCCGGCCAGTGGGGCTTTACTGCACTTGGGCAGTTATCCACAGCGGCAAAAAGATCAATTCTACGTCGCCGCCGTTGCACCGCTGGGTCGCCTGGATTCAACCATGCTCAAAGGCGCCGCGCAGTTGGCCTTGGAGTTCGGCGACGGCACTTTACGTTTCACGCCATGGCAGGGCGTGCTGCTGCCCAACATTAACAGCCACGGCGCAGTGACTGAACGTCTGGCGCACCTGGGTTTTCTCTGCTCAGTCGACCAACCCCTGGCGCGCCTGATTGCCTGCACCGGCTCAAGCGGCTGTGGCAAAGGCCTGGCCGACACCAAGGCCGACGCCCTGCAATTGGCCGCGCTGCAACCTGGCGTTGAGGTGCACCTGTCCGGTTGCCCACGCTCCTGCGCGGCTGCGCACACCGCGCCGGTCACGTTGCTGGCAGTGAGCCCCGGCCACTACGACGTCTATTTTCGCGATGCAGCCCAGCCAGGTTTCGGCCGGCTGCACGCGCGCACTCTTTCCATTGAAGCGGCGGGCGCCCTGTTACGCGCACGCTCACGGAGCAACACCGATGATTGATTACATCCGCGACGGTCAGGAGATCTATCGCAACTCCTTCGCCATTATTCGCGCGGAAGCCAAGTTGGACCGCATCCCGGCTGATTTGGAAAAACTCGCGGTGCGGGTGATCCATGCCTGCGGCATGGTCGAGGCCATCGATGGCCTGCAGTTCTCCGAAGGCGCAGGCAAGGCCGGGCGCGATGCGCTGGCCGCCGGTGCGCCGATTCTGTGCGATGCGCGGATGGTCTCCGAAGGCGTAACCCGTGTGCGCCTGCCGGCCAACAATGAGGTGATCTGCACCCTGCGCGATGACAGCGTGCCGGACCTGGCGCGTGCGTTGGGCAACACCCGTTCCGCTGCCGCGCTGGAGCTGTGGCGCCCGCACCTGGAAGGCAGCGTGGTGGTGATCGGCAACGCGCCGACCGCGCTGTTCTACCTGCTGGAGATGCTCGATGCCGGCGCGCCAAAACCTGCATTGATCCTGGGCTTCCCGGTCGGGTTTGTCGGCGCTGCCGAGTCCAAGGCCATGCTGGCGGCCGACAGCCGTGGCGTGCCGTTCGTGATCATGCAAGGGCGTCTGGGCGGCAGTGCGATGGCGGCCGCTGCGGTCAACGCCTTGGCCACGGAGGTCGAGTAATGCAGGCACGTGGACGTTTGATCGGCCTGGGCGTGGGCCCCGGCGACCCGGAACTGATCACCCTCAAGGCCCTGCGCCTGCTGCGCGAATCGCCGGTGGTGGCCTACTTCGTGGCCAAGGGCAAGAAGGGCAATGCGTTCGGCATCATCGAAGACCACCTGGTCGCGCAGCAGACCCTGATGCCGCTGGTGTACCCGGTGACCACCGAAGTGTTGCCGGCGCCGCTGTCCTACGAGCAAGTCATCAGCGACTTCTACGACACGGCCAGCCTGGACGTGGCCGCGCACCTGGACGCCGGCCGCGACGTGGCGGTGATCTGCGAAGGTGACCCGTTCTTCTATGGGTCCTACATGTACCTGCACGATCGCCTGGCCGAGCGCTATGACGCCCAGGTGATTCCCGGCGTGTGTTCGATGCTCGGCGGCGCCTCGGTACTCGGCGCGCCGCTGGTGTATCGCAATCAGAGCCTGTCGGTGCTCTCGGGCGTGCTGCCCCATGACGACCTCAAGCGTCGCCTGGCGGATGCCGATGCGGCGGTAATCATGAAGCTGGGGCGTAACTTCCCCAAGGTGCGCCAGGTGCTGGAAGAACTCGGCCTGGCCGAGCGCGCGCTGTACGTAGAGCGCGCGACCATGGCCAACCAGAAAATCGTGCCGCTGGATCAGGTCGACCCGGCGTCTTCGCCGTACTTCTCGCTGATCATCGTGCCCGGCGAAAGGTGGCAAGGTTGATGCGCCCGGCGATTGTCATTCTGGGCCAGGGCAGCCTGGTCACGGCGCGCACGATTGCGCAGGTTTACCCCGGCGCGCTGATCCACGGCTTGGCCGGGCGCGTTGAAGGCGCCGACCAGACCTACAGCGAGTTCGGCGCTACCCTGCGCCAGCTGTATCAACAGGGCACGCCGCTGATTGCGCTGTGCGCTGCCGGCATCGTGATCCGCACCCTGGCGCCGCTGCTGCTGGAAAAGGGCGAGGAACCCGCCGTGCTGGCCGTGGCGGAAGACGGCAGCGCCGTGGTGCCGTTGCTCGGCGGCCTCGGTGGCGTGAACGTGATGGCGCGCGACATTGCCGCCGCGTTGGGCGTGCCTGCCGCGATCACCACCAGTGGCGAGTTGCGGTTCGGCACCTGCCTGCTCAACCCGCCGGCCGGTTATCAGCTGGCGGATCTGGAGCTGGGCAAGCGTTTTGTCTCGGACCTGCTGGCCGGCGAAAGCGTGCGCATCGAAGGCGCGGCGCCGTGGCTGGCTCAGGCCAATCTGCCGCAGGATCAGCAGGCGCGTCTGGCGATTCATGTGGGCAGCGCCGAGCGCGTGCCTGCCGCCAACGAATTGCTGATTTACTCGCAGAACGTGTGCGTCACCTGCAAGCCCGGCGCGCACTTGGCTGAGCGTGTGCGGGCGGTATTGCACGACGCAGGTATTGCCGTTCAATCCCTGGCCTGCGTGTTGGCCAGCGATACACAGATGGCCGAACCTTCGCTGCACGAGGCTGCGCTGGCGTTGAATGTGCCGCTGTTGTTTTCCGGCGTCACGCAAGAGGCGGAGATTGTCATCAGCGTCGCCGAGCAGCCCCTGGACCTGGCGCAAGTCGGGCGCCCGCGCGGCCGTCTGGCGGTGATTGGCCTGGGCCCTGGCGCCGCCGAGTTGATGGTGCCGGCGGTCAAGGCTGAACTGGCGCGCTGCACCGATGTGCTCGGTTACGAAACCTATGTGCGCATGGCCGGGCCATTTCGTGACGACCAAGTGCAGCACTGCACCGATAACCGCGAAGAAATGCAGCGTGCGCGCCATGCCTTCGAGTTGGCCGCGCAAGGGCGTTCAGTTGTGGTGGTATCGTCCGGTGACCCCGGCGTATTCGCCATGGCGGCTGCGGTGATCGAGGCCTTGCATGAGTCGAGTGACCCGGCCTGGCATCAGGTTGACCTGCAGATTCTGCCAGGCGTCTCGGCGTCGCTTGCCACCGCTGCGCAGGCGGGTGCGCCGCTGGGGCATGACTTTTGTGTGATGTCGCTGTCGGACAACCTCAAGCCCTGGTCGATCATCGAAAAGCGCCTGGACCTTGCGTCCCAGGCCGACTTGGCGCTGGCGTTCTACAACCCGATCTCGCGTTCGCGGCCGTGGCAATTGGGGCGCGCGCTGGAAATCGTTGCGCTGCACCGCACGCCTGAAACGCCGGTGGTGCTGGGGCGCGATATCGGTCGCCCAGGCCAGACACTGCGTGTCACCACGCTTGGGCAACTGACGCCCGAACAGGTGGATATGCGCACCATGGTGCTGATCGGCTCGTCCACCACGTGCGTATTCCCGCGCGCCGGTGGCGGCGCCTGGGTGTACACGCCGCGCTGGTATGGCGAAAAACCCGCCTCCTGAAAACGGCCTGTCGCACGCCGGAAAGCTCCGAGTAACGCTGGGTTAACGCCCGCCGTTATTCGGGGCTTTTTCTTTTTTTATCGACGAAATCCGGAAGGGCCCAAGGGCCGCCCAGCAATCGTTGGGTGGCGTAGCTCGCCGCATGCCGGCAAGTGATGTTTGTGGTCTGGAAAGCGCGCTCGCGGCTGGACTAGTGTGAACACACGCCCCATGTGGGGTGCCTGTGGAGAACTGAAAATGGAGCGACAGCACCGAAGGATCAACAGCGTAAAGAGACGCAAGTTGATTGCCGCCTACAAGTTGCCGGGAGCGCCGGGTGTACAGACCTCTGCGCCGATGGGCACGGACGATGACAGCAACGCGGCGGTGGTGAACAACGGCGTGATCTCGTTTATCGAGGGGATGTCCGCCCCGAATCGCGAATACGTTCGCAAGAGCTATTTGCTTGCGAGCAGCTACGTCAGCGATGTGTTGAAGGTTCAACGCGGCACCGAAGCCTGGTACGACGAATTTATCAAGGTGATGGTCAGTCTGGGCTGGCTGCCGGTGCGCAGCCGCTTCGAGCGGGTCACGCGCTCGGGCAAAGGCCTGACCGTGCAACTGGCGGCACTGAACATCATTGCGGCGATGCTGGCCTCGACGTCGCTGGCAGGACCTTTGCTCACCGCACTGCCCAAGCTGGCGGCGGATGCGTTAGAGGCGTTGAAGCAGCAACCCGCGACGTTCGACCTGTTCAAACGCAATAGCACGGTGCATCAGGGCGGTGATTTCGGCCTGGCCTCCTGCGCCGAAACCGAGGGAGAAGTGATGATGGTGCTGGTGACCTACAGCAGCCACGGTGTGAGCAAGCAGGTCGGCTTGCCCTTTCTGGAATGGGACAGCGCCTCGTTCGAGGCCTTCAGCGGGCAAACCTGCCTGGTGCTCAATACCGCGGTGGTCAACGAAACGACGCTCCAGCTGATGCGTGAGAGCGCCGGTGACAAGGTCCAGCTGGCCATCGCCAAGTACCGTATCTAGGGCACCAGATAACCGCGTACGCCGGTAAAGATGATCTGCGCGGCGAGGGCGCACACGAACAACCCCATCAACCGGCTGACAATCTGCAAGCCCTGGTCGCCCAGAATGCGTTCGATGCGGTTGGACAGGTACAGCACCACGCCCACCGTGAGGCTGGCCAGGGCAATGCTGAGGATGGCCATGATCTTGTCATCCCAGTGCGGCTGGCTCACGCCCATCACCAGCAGCGCACCGATGGTGCCCGGGCCGACGGTGAGCGGGATGGTCAGCGGCACGATGGTCACGTCCTGCTGCACGTTGTCGGTCTGTACCGCCGACTTGCCCTGGGCCATGCCCAGCGCCGAGATGAACAGCACGCTGCCGGCGCCGATGCGAAAAGCGTCCACGGTGATGCCGAACACGCTGAAAATCACCCGCCCGAACAGGTACAGCAACACGCTCGACACCAGCGTTGCCAGTGCTACTTTCCAGGCCAATCGCCGCCGCTCCTTGCTGGAATAACCACGGGTCAGGCTGATAAAACAGGACAGCACGAAGAACGGGCTGTAGAGCACCAGCATCTTCAGGTAAACGCTGAATAACACGTGGAGCATGAGGGCGGCTCGCGGGCGGGGAAAGTGGGCAGAGTCTATCAGGCGACACAGGTCAAATGTGGGAGCTGGCTTGCCGGCGATAGCGGTGGATCAGACAAAAAGTGTGTGATTGACACACCGCCATCGCCGGCAAGCCAGCTCCCACAGGAGACTGCATTTCACGGTCAGGAAGGCGCGTGTTCAGGTCGTTGCTGGCGCTGCGCCACCCAGAACTCCACCAGCTCGCGCAATTGCGACAACTCCACCGGTTTGGCCATATGCCCATCCATCCCGGCCTGGCGCGCGCGCTCTTTATGTTCCGAAAGGATATGCGCGGTCAGTGCGACCACCGGCGTTCGAATGCGTTGGTGGCTGACTTCCCACGCGCGCAATTGCTGGGTGGCGGAAAAACCATCGAGGATCGGCATTTCACAGTCCATCAGCACCAGGTCGTAACGCTGAGCCTTCATCGCCTCAAGGGCTTCTTCGCCATTGCTGGCGGTGTCCGGGTTGAGGTTGAGCTTGCCGAGCATGCCGCGGATCACTTTGGTGGAGATGCTGTTGTCTTCGGCCACCAGGATGCGGAAGTCGGCCGGCACGGTCACCGCTGCCGGCGCGCTGATGGCCGCGCGCGGCTGCACCACGCCCTTGCTGCGCTGAGTCAGTTCATCGGCCAGCGTGGTCTTGAGCGTGTAGCCGGCGACCGGCTTGGCGAGGATGCGCTTGATCCCGCAGTTGCGCGCGATGATCTTGCTCGGCGCGTTGCTGATACCGGTGAGCATGATCAGCAGGATGTCGTGGTTCAGGCTCGGGTCTTCCTTGATCTTGGCGGCCAGTTGCATACCGGTCATGCCGGGCATGTTCTGGTCCAGCAGGACCACGTCGAAGTAGTCGCGCAGGTGCGCCTTGGTGCGCAGCAACGCCAGGGCTTCTTTGCCGGACGGCACGGCGCTGACGTTCAAGCCCCAGGCCGTGCATTGCTGTACCAGCACTTTGCGGCAGGTGTCGTTGTCGTCGACCACCAGCACCCGTGCGCCTTTGAGCGGGCCGTCGAGGTCGGAGGTCGGGTGCTCCAGGCGTTCCGGGTCCAGCGGCAGGGTCAACCACAAGGTGCTGCCCTGATGGCTGCCGCTTTTGATGCCGAACTCGCCATTCATCAACAGGATCAGTTGTCGCGCGATCACCAGGCCCAGGTGGCCGCTCAAGCGCGTGGCCGAGAGGAAGTTCTTGCTGTGCAGTTCGCTGTGCAGCAACGCGTCGCGCTCGGCGGCTTCCATCGGCAGGCCGCTGTCTTGCACGGCGATGCGCAGGCGCGGCTTGGTGCTGCGTTCGTCGAGTGCAACGACGATCAGCACTTCACCTTCGTCGGTCTTTTGCAGGGCATTTTCCAGCAGGCTCAACAACGCCTGGCGCAGACGCGTCGGGTCACCGCTGATCACGCGTGGCACCTGAGGCTGGATAAAGCTGATCAGTTCGACGTTCTGTTGCTCGGCCTTGGCGCGGAAGATACTCAGGCAGTCTTCGATCAATGCGTTGAGGTCGAACTGCACGTCGTCCAGCTCGATCTGCCCGGACTCCAGCTTGGAGATGTCGAGGATCTCGTTGATCAACGTCAGCAGTTCGTTCCCGGCGCTGTGGATGGTCTGCACGTAGTCACGCTGCTTGACCGACAGCGGCGTGCCCAGCAGCAGCTCGGTCATGCCCAGCACGCCGTTCATGGGGGTGCGGATTTCGTGGCTGATCTTCGCCAGGAACTCGGCTTTGGCGGCGATCTCGGCATTGCTGGCCGCCAGGTCGCGGCTGAGGCTGAAGCGCGCTTCGACAATTGCGCGCTGGCGTTCGCCCAGGGCCAGGCTCATCAGCAGGCCGCTGAGGCAGATAAAACCGAGCAGCGTGACGATCAAGCCTTGCGGTGCCACCAGCGTCAGGCCGAGCAGGGCAGGCAGGATGATCAGTGTGCCGATGTTGAACACCACCATGCCCGCCACGAACAAACGTGCTGGCCGGTAGCCTTTCTGCCAGTGGTAGGCCGAGACAAACAGCATGCTCAGACCGGCCAGGGCCACCAGGGCGTAAGTGATGATGTTCAGCGGCAAGGTGTTGACGAACAGCAGCAGCAGGCCGCACAGCACGATCAGCAGGATGTCGGCCATCAACAGTTTGTTCAGCAGGTGCGGGCCCAGCGGCATGAAGAACCGATAGGCGAACATCAGCCCGCACGGCGCGGTCAGCAGCAGGGCGAGGTAGGCGCCCGGGGTCTGGACAGCATGCCAGTTCGGCAGCCACGGCCCCACCAGGTTGAGCAACAGTGCCAGGCTCAACATCAAGAGCAACTCGCAGGCCGCCAGCCACAGGCTGCTGCGCGAGCGGTGGTAGGCGAAGCGCGTGAGGTTGTGCAGGATCAGCATCAGCAGGCAGCCGAACAACAGGCCGTAGATCAGCGTCTGGTTCTGGTCGGCGGCAGCCAGTACGGCCGGTTCCAGGGTGATGTAGGGGCGCAGTTCGTGTTCCGACACCAGACGCAGGTACACCTCGAGGGGTTTCTGGCTCTGGGGCATCGGCAGCATGAAATCACTGCTGGGCAGCGGGCGTTCCGCCTGCGGCTGGTGGGTGCCGGTACTTTGTTGCTCCACCAGGGTGTCGCCGTCCAGTACATAGAGGCTCAGGTGGGACAGGTCGGGGGCAAATACCCGCAGCACTTGCTCGTGCTTGCCAGGTTGCAGCTTGAAACGTACCCACAACGCACCGTCCGGCTCGGCCGCGGTAATCCGGTCCAGTTCGATGGGGCTAAATTGATTGGTGTAACGGGCGGAGCGGATATCGCTCAGTTGCAGGTCGGCCTGTTCATCAAGCAATACTGCCCATCCACTGCCTTGCGCGGCGGCCTGGGCCGGGAACAAGCAGAGCAGGGTCAGCAGACTGACTGTGAAACCTATGGCGATCCTGAGCCAGCGCACGGCGAAATCCCTTCGTAGGTTGATTGCACGGGTTAACTATGCGCGGGGCGACGTGGGTACGGCAAGGGCCAAAGGCCCTTGCCTAACCGAACGGATAGCGACTGGAGGGCAGCTGCTTATTGGTTCTCGCCACGTTCACGGGCAATGGCGCGGTAGCCGATGTCCGTGCGGTAGAAGCAACCTTTCCAGTCGATTTTCGCGGCCAGCTTGTACGCCTGTTGCTGCGCGGCGTCGACACTGGCACCCATTGCGGTGGCGCACAATACACGGCCACCTGCGGTTACAACCTTGCCGTCCTTGAGCGCGGTGCCCGCATGGAACACCTTGCCTTCCAGCGTAGCAGCTGCGTCGAGGCCTTCAATCACGTCGCCCTTGGTGTAGTCGCCAGGGTAACCACCGGCCGCCAGCACAATGCCAACGCTCGGACGCGGGTCCCATTGCGCTTCAACCTTGTCCAGCGCCTGGGCCAGGGCCGCTTCCACCAGCAGCACCAGGCTCGATTGCAGACGCAGCATCACCGGTTGGGTTTCCGGATCACCAAAGCGGCAGTTGAACTCGATGACTTTCGGGTTACCGGCTTTGTCGATCATCAGGCCGGCGTACAGGAAGCCGGTGTATACATTGCCTTCGTCGGCCATGCCGCGCACGGTCGGCCAGATCACCAGGTCCATCACGCGCTTGTGTACCTCGGCGGTGACCACTGGGGCAGGGGAGTAAGCACCCATGCCGCCGGTGTTCGGGCCGCTATCGCCGTCGCCGACGCGTTTGTGGTCCTGGCTGGTGGCCATCGGCAGTACGTTCTTGCCGTCGACCATCACGATAAAGCTGGCTTCTTCGCCGTCGAGGAACTCCTCGATGACCACGCGCGAACCGGCGTCACCAAATGCGTTGCCGGCGAGCATGTCGCGCACCGCCTCTTCGGCTTCTTGCAGGGTCATCGCCACGATCACGCCTTTACCGGCGGCCAGGCCGTCGGCCTTGATGACGATCGGTGCACCTTTTTCACGCAGGTAAGCCAGGGCCGGCTCGATCTCGGTGAAGTTCTGGTAGTCGGCAGTCGGAATCTTGTGGCGTGCCAAAAAGTCCTTGGTGAAGGCTTTCGAGCCTTCCAGTTGGGCTGCGCCGGCGGTCGGGCCGAAGCAGTCCAAGCCGCGGCTGCGGAACAGGTCCACGACGCCGGCCACCAATGGCACTTCCGGACCGACGATGGTCAGGGACACGTTCTTCTCGGCGAAATCAGCCAGCTGCTCAAGGGCCAACACGTCGATGGCGACGTTTTCGCACTTGGCTTCAATGGCGGTGCCGGCGTTGCCGGGTGCGACGAATACTTTCTGGACGCGCGGGTCTTGGGCAACTTTCCAGGCCAGGGCGTGTTCACGGCCACCGCTGCCAATGATCAAAACATTCATTTCAAAAACCTCGGATGACGCAAATTCTGGGAGCACTGTGGGCCGCTTTTCTGTGGGAGCTGGCTTGCCTGCGATAGCATCACCTCGGTGTACTTGATACACCGAGGCGCCCGCATCGCAGGCAAGCCAGCTCCCACAGAGGGCCAGTGCCCGCTTGGGATCAAATCTGTCAGTGGCGGAAGTGGCGCATGCCGGTGAAGACCATGGCGATGCCAGCCTCATCAGCGGCGGCGATCACTTCGGCGTCACGCATCGAGCCGCCCGGTTGGATCACCGCGGTAACGCCAGCCTTGGCCGCATTGTCCAGGCCGTCACGGAACGGGAAGAACGCGTCGGAAGCCATCACCGAACCGGCTACCTGCAAGCCGGCGTGCTCAGCCTTGATCGCAGCGATACGCGCCGAGTTCACGCGGCTCATCTGGCCGGCGCCGACACCGATGGTCTGGCGGTTCTTGGCGTAGACAATGGCGTTGGATTTAACGTACTTGGCGACTTTCCAGGCAAAGATCAGGTCGTTGATTTCCTGCTCGGTCGGGGCGCGCTTGGTCACCACTTTGAGGTCGGCGCTGCCGATCATGCCGATGTCGCGGCTCTGTACCAGCAAGCCGCCGTTGACGCGTTTGTAGTCCCAGGCAGCAGCACGGTCAGCCGACCACTCGCCACAGGCCAGCAGGCGCACGTTGGCTTTGGCAGCGACGATGGCGCGGGCTTCTTCGCTCACGGACGGGGCGATGATCACTTCAACGAACTGACGCTCGACGATGGCTTTTGCGGTTTCAGCATCCAGCTCGCGGTTGAAGGCGATGATGCCGCCGAAGGCAGATTCGGTGTCGGTGGCGTAGGCCAGTTCGTACGCCTGGCGGATACCGCCTTCAGCGTCCGGGCTTACGGCCACGCCGCACGGGTTGGCGTGCTTGACGATCACGCAGGCCGGCTTGACGAAGCTCTTCACACATTCCAGCGCGGCGTCGGTGTCGGCCACGTTGTTGTAGGACAGCTCTTTGCCTTGCAGTTGGGTCGCGGTGGCGATGCCGACTTCAGCAGGTTTGGCCTCAACGTAGAACGCCGCGCTCTGGTGCGGGTTCTCGCCGTAGCGCATTTCCTGGGCCTTGATGAACTGGCTGTTGAAGGTGCGCGGGAACTGGCTGCGGCCCTCTGTGCTCAGGGTTTCGGCGGCCTGGTTCACGGTGCCCATGTAGTTGGCGATCATGCCGTCGTAGGCGGCGGTGTGTTCGAACGCCTTGAGCATCAGGTCGAAACGCTGGGCGTACGTCAGGCCGCCGGCTTTGAGGCTTTCCAACACGTTGGCGTAGTCGCTGGCGTTAACCACGATGGCCACGTCTTTGTGGTTCTTGGCTGCCGAGCGAACCATGGTCGGGCCGCCGATATCGATGTTTTCGATGGCGGTCGGCAGGTCGCAACCTGGCTTGTTGATGGTGGCTTCGAACGGATAAAGGTTAACGGCCACCAGGTCGATCGGCTTGATGCCGTGCTCGGTCATGATGGCGTCGTCGATACCGCGACGACCGAGGATCCCGCCGTGGATTTTCGGGTGCAGGGTCTTGACCCGACCGTCCATCATTTCTGCGAAACCGGTGTAGTCCGCGACTTCTACTGCGGCCACACCGTTGTCCTGCAGCAGTTTGAAGGTCCCGCCCGTGGAGAGGATTTCCACACCCAGGGCTTCCAGCTCCCGGGCAAATTCGAGGATCCCGGTCTTGTCGGAAACACTGATCAAGGCGCGGCGGATCGGCAGGCGGGTAGTCTGGTCGGTCATTTCAATTTCCATCAAAAGCAAAGGAGTCAGCAAAAAAGGCGACCGGTTTTACGCGGGCGCCTTTCTGGTTTGATTGAATGCTTACAGCAAATCGTACTGCTTGAGCTTTTTGCGCAAGGTGCCACGGTTGAGGCCCAGCAGCTCACTGGCTTTGGTCTGGTTGCCCTTGACGTAGTTCATCACGCTTTCGAGCAAGGGCGCCTCGACTTCGGAGAGCACCAGGTTGTACACGTCCGTGACGGAAGCGCCCTCTAGGTGGGCGAAATAATTGTGCAGCGCCTTCTCGACACTCCCGCGAAGGGTCTGGCCTTCTTCGCTCGGCGTGTTGAGGTGCTGTTTCAAATTGACGTTGTCGCTCACGGGTGTTGTTCCACTCACTAAAGTCTCGGTCATCATCGTCATGCGGCCACCCCCTCTCCGTCCCCTGTCCCCAGGCTCTTGTAACGCTCGCTGAAGAACTCACGAACGTTGGCGCACTGTGCTTCCGTATCATCCAAACGATTGAAGTGGGCGCGAAACTCCCTGGCGCCCGGCAAGGTTGCGAGATACCAGCCGACATGCTTGCGAGCAATGCGTACTCCCATCACGTCTCCATAGAAGGCGTGCAGGGCGGCCAGATGCTCTAGCAGAATACGTTCCACCTCGATCAGCTCCGGTGCCGGCATGACTTCGCCAGTACGCAGAAAGTGCTCGATCTCACGAAAAATCCATGGCCGCCCCTGGGCGGCCCGGCCAATCAACAAGCCATCGGCGCCGGTTGCGTGCAGCACGCGCCGGGCTTTCTCGGCTGAGTCGATGTCGCCATTGGCAAAGACCGGGATCGACACCGCCTGCTTGATCGCGGCAATGGTGTCGTACTCGGCTTCACCGGTGTAAAGGTCGGCGCGGGTGCGGCCATGCACCGCCAGCGCTGTAATGCCTGCCTGTTCGGCGATCTTCGCCACCGTCAGGCCGTTCTTGTTGTCCCGGTCCCAGCCGGTACGAATCTTCAGGGTGACCGGCACATCCACTGCGGCGACAACGGCCTGCAGGATCTCGGCTACCAATTGCTCATCTTTCAACAGGGCGGAACCGGCGGCCTTGTTGCAGACCTTCTTGGCCGGGCAGCCCATGTTGATGTCGATGATTTGTGCGCCCAACTCCACGTTGGCCCGGGCCGCGTCCGCGAGCATCTGTGCATCGCCACCGGCGATCTGTACCGAGCGCGGCTCGGGATCACCTTCGTGGATCATGCGCATCCGCGATTTGCGGGTGTTCCACAAGCTCATGTCGCTGGTGACCATTTCAGAGACTACTAGACCCGCGCCCAAACGCTTGCACAGCTGACGAAAGGGCTGGTCGGTGACGCCCGCCATTGGGGCGAGGATCAAGCCGTTTTGCAATGTATATGGGCCGATGCGTACCGCCGACATAGGACTTCCCTGTTGTGGGGCCGGATCATTAGAGTTCGAAAAAGGGTTGGCATGATACCCGCTCTCGATGACTGGATAAAGGCTGAATTGGATAAAATCTGAACAGTTATTTCTTTATCGCGGTCGGTTTGGTTGCGCAGCGCCCAGTCAATTATCTGCCGTCAAACCTCGGCGTGCGCGGCGCCTCACTCGGGCGAGTGGAAACTCAGGCTGTAATTCACGGCTTTATTGCCTGGATCGAGGATATCCAGGGAAATATGGATGGGTGTCTGCGAAGGCATTTCGCTCACCCCGGCCAGCTCACCACTGAGGTATTCGGCCGGTTTGAAGCGACGACTGGCAATCAGGCCGCCGTTCAAATCGGCAAAGCGCAGTTCCAGCAGCGGGAAGGGCTGCGAGAACGTCGCGCGGTTATAGATGATTGCGTCCACCACCAGCGCCCCGGCGAACTCGGGATTGCTGCGCACCACCAGGTTGCTGCTCTTGATGTGGGCAATATCGACCCGTGATGGCACGGTGCAACCGAGGGTTGGGCACAGTTGCTGGAACCACGGGCGATAGGCGTCCTGGCGAGCCAGGTCGTCGAATTGATAGGCGATGTACTGGCCCGCCAGGCCCGCGGCGGCCAGCAGCACGAGGAGTATCCAGAGGAGGCGACGGCCCCAGCTCGTCGGACGTTTCTGCGCATACAGGTGCAGCGGGTCGTCTTCCAGGTCCTGGAGTACATCGTCGTGAACGCTGGTTTCCGTGCGCGCACGCTTGCGCCGCGGTTGCGGGCGGTCTTCGGGTTCCGGCGCATCCGCCGCCGCCGTCAGCGGCGTGAACGGCGGGTCGAGGTCGTCATCGTCGTCGTCAGGTGGAGAACGCAGCGGTGGCTCATCGTCGATATCGTCGATGTTGAACGACATCGATGGCTCGGTGCGCTGCTTGGTCGCAGGCATCCTGGCCGGTTCAGGCGCGTCTTCGCTTGGTTGGGTGCGCTCTTCGGGCGGCTCGCTGAACAGGCTGGCGGCCCATTTTTCTTCTTCGGCCTTGACGGTGTCGCGGCTGGCGCTGAGGGCATCTTCCTTTTGCCGGCGCTCGCTGCTCGCCTGGCGACGCTCCGCGCCGGGCGGTTGCGTGTGTTGAATCTCGCGGCGTTCAAGCTTGGCCAGTTCTTCGTCCAGGTCCAGGTTGTCCAGGTCCAGCTCTTCGGCGGTCCACTGTTTCTGGCTGATGGCCCGCGGTGCCTGGGGCACTGGCTCAACGGCGTGTTCGGCGACGCCTGGCTGCTCGGGTTCCGGCGCCGAGGTGCTGGCGCGCTGCTCCAGCAATTGGCGCGCGGCATTGAACACTTGCAGGCACGAGCCGCAGCGAACCACGCCACGGGCCACACTCAATTGAGCGTGGCTGACGCGAAAGCGCGCTTGGCAATGCGGGCACTGGGTGACGAAACTGTCGGTCATGCGGCCATCCGATTCAGGCAAGCGCTCATTCTAGCGCCGACGACCGCTGATGCGTACCCAGCCATCACGGTTGGCGATCGGATCCAGATCGAAATCCGCGGCATAGGCCGCAGCCACGTCTTCACCTTGTTCGGCAAGAATGCCCGACAGCGCCAGGCGACCCCCTGGCTTGACCAGGCTCGACAGTTGCGGAGCCAGGGAAACCAAAGGGCCGGCGAGGATATTCGCCACCAGCACATCGGCCTGCACCTGGGGCAATTGCTCCGGCAGGTAGAGGGGGAATTTGCCTTCAGGGATGTTGTTGCGCCCGGCGTTATCGCGGGAGGCTTCCAGGGCTTGTACGTCGATGTCGGTGCCGACGGCTTCCTTGGCGCCCAGCAGCAGGGCGGCAATTGCCAGGATCCCCGAGCCGCAGCCGAAGTCCAGCACGTTGCAGTCGGTCAGGTCCTGGCCGTCCAGCCATTCCAGGCACAGGGCGGTGGTCGGGTGGGTGCCGGTGCCGAACGCCAGGCCCGGGTCGAGCAGCAGGTTGACGGCATCCGGCTCAGGTGCGGCGTGCCAGCTCGGTACGATCCACAGACGCTGGCCAAAGCGCATCGGCTGGAAGTTGTCCATCCAGCTGCGTTCCCAGTCCTGGTCTTCGATCACTTCGCTGTGGTGCTCGGGCAGCGGGCCGCCGGTGAGCAACTCCATATGGGCCAGCACGGCGGCGGCATCGGTGCCGTCTTCGAACAGGGCCAGCAAGTGGGTGTGCGACCACAGCGGCGTGGTGTTGAGTTCGGGTTCGAAGATCGGTTGGTCTTCGGCGTCCATGAACGTCACCGAGACGGCGCCGACTTCAAGAAAAGCGTCTTCGTAGGTTTCGGCTTGTTCTGGGCTGATGGCGAGACGGACTTGCAGCCAAGGCATGGCGGGCACCTTTGAAAAAAATGAGTGTGCGACGGCGGGGTCGCGAAAGCGCGCAAGTTTACGCGAGCGAACAGCAGAAGACGACTGTGCTGAATGAACACGGACCGAATGTGGGAGGGGGCTTGCCCCCGATTGCGGCGTGTCAGTCTCAGTATCTGTAACTGATCCACCGCTATCGGGGGCAAGCCCCCTCCCACATTTGGACTATGGGCATCTTCAGAATAGAGGGCTCAGAAACAACAAAGCCGCCCGAAGGCGGCTTTGTTGGGTGGAGCACTTACTGGTTGGCCAGTTTGTGTTCCAGGTAGTGAATGTTCACACCACCTTCGCAGAAGCCTTCATCACGCACCAGATCCCGATGCAGCGGGATGTTGGTCTTGATGCCGTCTACCACGATTTCGTCCAGGGCGTTACGCATGCGGGCCATGGCCTCGTCGCGAGTGGCGCCCCAGGTGATCAGCTTGCCGATCAGCGAGTCGTAGTTGGACGGAACCTTGTAGCCGCTGTACAGGTGCGAATCGACGCGAACGCCGTTGCCGCCCGGAGCATGGAAATGCTTGACCAGGCCTGGACTCGGGATAAAGGTTTTCGGGTCTTCGGCATTGATCCGGCACTCCAGGGAGTGGCCGTGGATCTTCACGTCGTCCTGGGTAAACGACAGCGTGTTGCCAGCGGCGATGCTCAGCATCTCCTTGACGATGTCGATACCGGTAACCATCTCCGACACCGGGTGCTCTACCTGCACACGAGTGTTCATCTCGATGAAGTAGAAGCGGCCGTTCTCGTAGAGGAACTCGAACGTACCGGCGCCACGGTAGTTGATGTCGATGCACGCCTTGACGCAACGAGCCAGTACTTCCTGGCGCGCGGTTTCATCCAGGCCGGGTGCAGGCGCTTCTTCCAGTACCTTTTGGTGACGGCGCTGCAGCGAGCAATCGCGGTCGCCCAGGTGGATGGCGTGGCCCTGGCCGTCGGACAGTACCTGCACTTCCACGTGACGTGGGTTGGTCAGGTACTTCTCCAGGTAGACCATCGGGTTGCCGAACCAGGCAGCCGCTTCGGAGCGGGTCTGCTTGGCGGCTTCGATCAGGTCTTCTTCCTTGTGCACCACGCGCATGCCGCGACCACCACCGCCACCGGCGGCCTTGATGATCACCGGGTAACCGACTTCGCGACCAATGCGCAGCGCGGTTGCCTCGTCTCCAGGCAGTGGGCCATCGGAGCCTGGAACGGTTGGCACGCCGGCAGCGATCATGGCGTCCTTGGCCGATACCTTGTCGCCCATCAGGCGAATGGTTTCGGCTTTCGGGCCAATGAAGGCAAACCCGGATTTTTCCACTTGTTCGGCGAAGTCGGCGTTTTCCGCAAGGAAGCCGTAGCCTGGGTGGATGCCATCAGCGCCGGTCACTTCAGCGGCCGCGATGATGTTGGAGACCTTCAGGTACGAGTTGGTCGCCAGTGGCGGGCCGATGCAGATGCTCTCGTCCGCCAGTTTCACGTGCATCAATTCGGTATCGGCCGTCGAGTAAACAGCGACGGTCTTGATGCCCTCTTCCTTACAGGCGCGCAGGATACGCAGCGCGATCTCGCCGCGGTTGGCGATCAGGACTTTTTGCAGTTTCTTCGCAGGTTTCAACATCGAAGGCGCTCCGCGGTTCAAACGATGGTGAACAGCGGCTGGTCGTACTCAACCGGCTGACCGTTTTCTACCAGGATGGATTCGATGACGCCGGCTTTTTCAGCGGTGATGTGGTTCATCATCTTCATCGCTTCAACGATGCAGATGGTGTCGCCCACTTTCACGGTTGCGCCGACTTCAACGAAGGCTGGCGAGGTCGGTGCCGGGGTGCGGTAGAACGTACCGACCATTGGCGACTTGACCACGAAGCCGTTCAGTACAGGCGCGGCAGGTGCGGCTGGAGCAGCGGCAGCAGGTGCGGCGGCTGGCGCAGCAGCGGCCGGAGCCGGTGCTTGCATCTGAGGTGCGTAGAACTGTTGAGCCGGGGTCTTGCTGTGACGGCTGATCCGTACGGACTCTTCGCCTTCCTTGATTTCCAGCTCGTCGATACCGGATTCTTCCAGCAGTTCGATCAGTTTCTTAACTTTACGGATATCCATGAATCATCAACTCCCAAGGGTCGGTCAGGGGCGCTTGGCCGGTTGTTCAATGTGTTCCAGGGCGGCCTCCAGGGCCAGTCGGTAACCGCTGGCGCCAAGGCCGCAGATCACGCCTACTGCTACGTCGGAGAAGTAGGAGTGATGGCGGAAAGCTTCGCGTTTGTGCACATTGGACAAATGCACTTCGATGAATGGGATGCTCACCGCCAGCAGCGCGTCACGTAATGCAACACTCGTGTGCGTAAAAGCGGCGGGATTGATCAGGATAAAGTCCACGCCTTCGCCGCGCGCGGCATGGATGCGATCAATCAATTCGTACTCGGCATTGCTTTGCAGGTAGAGCAAATGGTGGCCGGCCTCACGCGCCCGTCGTTCAAGATCGAGGTTGATCTGA
Source organism: Pseudomonas sp. TREG-RG-20F-10-E-6-01 (assembly GCF_022662455.1). Lineage (NCBI taxonomy): Bacteria > Pseudomonadati > Pseudomonadota > Gammaproteobacteria > Pseudomonadales > Pseudomonadaceae > Pseudomonas > Pseudomonas sp. TREG-RG-20F-10-E-6-01. The sequence goes on from NZ_JAKNQP010000005.1 coordinate 386,448, forward strand.
TCGAGGGTGACTGCCCCGTAGACGCCCGGTTCGCGGGTGCCGAGCAGGTTCAGGTTGGGTCCGTGAAGAACCAGTAAGGTCGCCATCGGCTGTTCCTTGTTATTGATGTGGGTACGTCAGAACCCGGCGACTATGCCGCAAAGCCTTTGTGACTGTCCAGTTCTATGCAGTAGGCAGCACGATTAGCGATGATTGCGCAAAATTTGTGACTGGGGTGCAGTATTCAGTCATTGGCAACACTGTCTTGAAGACTGTGGATGTCAAATGTGGGAGGGGGCTTACCCCCGATGCGCTGCATCAGGCAACACATGCAGTGAGTGACACACTGTCATCGGGGGCAAGCCCCCTCCCACTTTTTGCTCTCCATATGGCAGGAGATGGGCTCAAACCCGGAACGCCTGAACCGCCGTATTGAGCTGCCCACCCAGCACCAGCAGGTGTTCGCCCTGGCGGCGGCCCTGGCCGATGCGCAGCAGATTATCCTCCCCCAGCTGGTGAATCCGCTCGCTGTTGTCGCGAATCTCACTGACGGCGCCACTCTGCTGCGCGGTCACATCGGCGATGCGCACCGACGTGTCGGAAATGGTCTGGATTGCCCCGACGATTTCATCCAGCGCGCCATCCGCTGCCTGGGCTTGCTGGGCGGTGGCCTCGGCGTGCTCGACCTGAGTGCGCATGCCTTGCACCGACTGGTGGGCGGCGGTTTGCAGGCCGGCGATCAGGCTCTGGATTTCGGCCGTGGCGCCGGCGGTGCGTTGCGCCAGCGAGCGCACCTCATCGGCAACCACGGCAAACCCGCGTCCGGCCTCACCGGCCCGTGCAGCCTCGATGGCGGCATTGAGCGCGAGCAGGTTGGTCTGGTCGGCAATCGCGCGAATCACCGTCAGCACGCCACCGATGGTGGCAGACTCTTCGGCGAGTTTTTCGATCATCTGCGCGTTTTGCTGCACCTCGCCCACCAGGGCATGCAGCCCGGTCAGGCTCAGGCCGATCACCCGCTGGCCCTGTTCCACCGCCTGGCCCGCACTGCGGCTGGCGCCGGCCGCCTGACTGGCATCGCCGGCGACTTGCTGGATGGTCGCCTCCAGTTCACCCAGCGAATCACGGATCTGCGCCGTATCGCCGGCCTGGCGCTCGGCGCCGTCGTGCAGCCCGCTGCTCAGTTCGGCGAGGGCGCGGCTGCTGCCGGCGACTTCTTCGGCATTGCCGCGAATGGTGCCCACCAAGTCCACCAGGTAAGCGCGCAAGCGGTTAAGCGAGGCCTCGATGTCGTGCAGTTCGCGGTTGGTCTTGCCCAAGGCGATCGACTGGCTGAAGTCGCCTTCGGCCCAGGTGGACAAGGCTGGTGCGAGGTTGGTCAGTACCCTTGCCAGCCGTCGTTGCAGCGTGTCGATCAGCAGTGCGATGAGCAAAATCAGCCCGATCATCACACCTTGCATCAGGCGCACTTCGCCCTGGATTCTGGCGTGTTGCGCGCGAACAACAGGTTCCAGGCCGGCGATGGCTTGCTGCACGGCAGCAATCTTCACATGCGTGCTGTCGGCCAGTGCAGTGCGCAGCTGGATCTGATCGCGAGTGCGTTTGAGTTCGGCAGGGTAGCGGGTCAGCAGGCTGTTGAGTTCACGTTTGAGGTCCACGCCGGTGTCTTGCGCTTCGGCTTTTTCGCTGCTTTCCAGGCCCAGCATGGCGGAGAAATCATCCGCGCTGGACGCGGCGCTGGCCTTTACGCCCAGCAGCGGTAACTGCGCCAACAGGTCGGCCTGCGTGCGGATGCTGGCAACTTCGCGCTCCACCTCATCGGCCAGCTCTGCGCGCCCGCTGCTCACCAGCTTGTCGCGGGCCAGAGACAGTTTGCCCAAGTGTTGGGACGCGGCCAGCAGCGGCGGCAAGTAGCGTGCAGCGTCGGGTGAAGTGACGCCCGTGGCGTACTGGCTCAATTGCTCCAGGTTCGCGCCCAGCTCACGTTCGGCTTGCAGCAGCAGGGCTTGCGGGTCGCCGGCCAGTTTGCCGGCGGCCAGCAGGTCGGTTTTGCTGAACGTGTCCAGCTCGACCAGGCTGGGGCGCAGGTTCTGCGCGAGGTCCGCTGGCAGTTCGTCGAGGTGCTGCAGGAGGTTTTCCAGGCTCTGGCCGGCACTGCTCAAACGCAACGCGTCGCCGCTGGCCAGGTAGTCGTCGATATTGCGCGCGGCCTGATTCTGAAATGTCTGCGACAGGCCAAGGTAGCGCTCCATCAGCAAATAAGGCTGTTCCAGTGCCCGTTGCGACCACCATAGCGTCGCGCCAAGGGCCAGGCACACGGCCACCAGCAGAAGGGTATTCAAATTGGTCAGCAGCTTCAGGCGCATGCGTGGTTTCAACCGACAGCAAAAGATAAGTGCCTGAAGTTATTGCGTTTCCATTACAGAGTTATGACGGAATCGGTGGATTCCGGTGAAAAGATGGCACTTTGCTTTGATGTGCGCGCAGCGTGTACGCGGTTGCGTCCGGTGTCCTTGGCGCGGTACAGCGCCTCGTCTGCCTGAGCGGCCATCATCAAGCTGTCGGAACCGTCGCACAGCTCCACCAGCCCGGCGCTGAAGGTGCACCACAAATCCTGCGGCTGGGCCGGGTAGTGAATTTCGGCAAACCGCCCACGGATTTCATCCAGCACTTTGCGGGCCGATTCCAGGTCGGTGTCGGGCATCACGATGGCAAATTCTTCACCGCCGTAGCGGCCGATGTAGTCGGTCTTGCGCAAGCGCTGCTTGAGAAACAGCGCCAGGCTCTTGATCACGCGGTCGCCCATCGGGTGGCCGTGGCTGTCGTTGACCCGCTTGAAGTGGTCAATGTCGAGCATGGCAAAGCTCAGCGGCTTGTTCTCGCGGCGCGCGCGGAAGCTGCAGTCTTCGAGCAGTTGCAGAATATGGGTGTGGTTGTACAGCCCGGTCAGGCTGTCACGCACCATTCGTGCCTTGAGGTTGCGCGCGCGGGCAGCGCGGTTGCGCACGGTGGTGATCAGGTGGCGCGGCTTGATCGGCTTGGTGAGGAAGTCGTCGCCGCCTTCGCTCATGGCGTCCAGTTGCTTGTCCAGGTCGTCTTCGGCCGACAGGTAGATGATCGGCACGCTGACGTAACGGTCATTGTGGCGGATCACCTTGGCCAGTTCGGTACCGGTACAGGCGGGCATGTACATGTCGAGGATGATCAAATCCGGCTGGAAGTCCGCCAGTTCGGCCATCGCCTGGATCGGCTCGATCAAGGTGCGCGTGACCATGCCGGCGCTGTTGAGCAGGCGCTCGGTGTGCAGCGCCTGAGCGCGTGAGTCGTCGATGATCAGCACCTTATAGGGCTCGTACTGCGCGACGCAGGTCAGCACCTCGATCTTTTCCAAAAGGCTTGAGGCCTCAAGCGTGCCAGTGAGAAATTCCTGGCCGCCGGCGCGCACGGCGGCCAGGCGCGTCGGGGTGTCGGTTTCGTGCAGGCTGAAAAACAGCAGCGGCAGCTTTTGCTCCAGGCCTTCCTGGGCTTCGGCGGCGAGCTTGAGGCCCAGGCCGGCACCGCAGAAATCCACATCCATCACGATGGCCGACGGCAGGCGCTCGGCCAGGGACGCGCGAAAGGCTGCCACGCTGTCCAGCGACTGGGCGCTCATGCCAAAAAATTCAAGCTGCTTGGCCAGGCGCTCGGCGCGGTCGTGATCGGCCAGCATCACGTAGATCGGCTTGCGCATGGGGGGCAGGAAGGTTTGTTCCAGCTGGTCGCCCTGGCGCAGGCCGGTGCGGGACAGGCGCTGCATCAGGCGGTTGAGTTCGGTGATCACCTGGCTGCTCAGGCGGCCGCGATTTTCATCCACCGCCTTGAGGGACTCGCCAATTTGCCGCGCCAGCTGGCCGTGTTCCGGCTGCTCGAAACGCTCGGCAAAGCGCAGCAGGCGCAGGTTGGCTTCGCTGAGTTCGGATAAATCGGTGTTCGACCATTCGCTGCGTTGCAGGCGTTGCCAGATCTCAAGAATTTGACGTGCCTGATGAATTACCCGCTGGGCAAAATGGTGCTTGAGACGCTCACGGCTGGGGTCTTCTGGCTCGGTCATATCCTGACTACTAGTTAGGGTGCATGCAGAGGTCGACTGATGGCTCTATGCTAGCACCTCTTTTCTCTCACATGAGTGTCTTGCGTCAATTAAGTAGCGGTCTGGGCCATTCAGTTTTTGACCTGATGGTCGCGCTGCGTAAAAAGCGTGCTTCATTTATAGTCGAACATCCCCTGCGCGCCACTTTCGGTTAAAAGCCCCGCGCCGATGGGCACGATGGGGTAGGGTTGTGGTCGGAGTGTTTGAACGCACCCGGACAAATGACGTGCATGAACTCAAGTGATTGAAAGGATATCGCCATGCTGGACTGGAAAAACCGCGCAGGCAGTGCCAAAGGCCCCGCCCCTGAGCCCAAGTCGGCCAACCGTAGTTACTTTCGCAACCTGCTGATGAGCAAAGCCTTGCTCAGCATGCTGGGTTTGTACCTGTTGGTGACCGGCGCCCTGGGTTGGTACTGGAGCGAAGAGCCGGCGCTGTTTCCGGTCCAGCAAAATGCCCAGCTTGCCGCCGAGAAGGAAGGCAAGCAGATGGTGGTGGGCTACACCACCGTCGAAACCCTCAAGACCGTGGTCGGCACCTTGCTGAACAAGCCCGGTGGCTACATTTCCAACGACCGTTTCCCGCCGGGCCTGTGGATGGACAACATGCCGAGCTGGGAATATGGCGTGCTGGTGCAAGTGCGTGACCTGACCCGTGCCCTGCGTAAAGACTTCGCCCGCTCCCAGTCGCAGTCGGCCGAAGACGCTGACTTGGCCAAGGCCGAGCCGCGTTTCAACTTCGATAACAAAAGCTGGGTGCTGCCCTCCAGCGAGTCGGAGTACCAGGAAGGCATCAACTCCCTGAGCCGCTATGAAGCGCGCCTGTCGGACCCGAACCAACGCGGCGCGCTGTTCTATGCGCGTGCCGACAACCTGAACAACTGGCTGGGTGACGTCGCGACCCGCTTGGGTTCGCTGTCGCAACGCCTGTCGGCCAGTGTTGGCCGGGTGAAACTGAACACCGCACTGAAAACCGAAGCCCTGGCGCCGGGTGAAGTGCCGCAGGTCGACGAAGAAGTGGTGGAAACCCCATGGATGCAGATCGACAACGTGTTCTACGAGGCCCGCGGCCAGGCCTGGGCCTTGTCCCACTTGTTGCGTGCCATTGAAGTCGACTTTGCCGACGTGCTGGCCAAGAAAAACGCCACCGTCAGCGTGCGCCAGATCATTCGTGAGCTGGAGGCCTCGCAGGAGCCGGTGTGGAGCCCTATGATTCTGAACGGCAGTGGCTTTGGCGTCCTCGCCAACCACTCGCTGGTCATGGCCAACTATATTTCCCGGGCAAACGCTGCAGTTATAGATTTGCGTCAGCTCCTCAACCAGGGGTGATGATGGACGCTTCTCAAAAGGAGGCCGCGCATCGCGCGGCCTCCGACGCTGAACTGATCGACTGGGTCGACGAGCAGGACAACCTGCTCGGTACCCTGGTGCGATCCGACCTGCGCCAACGTGGCCTGATCGGCCGTTGCACCTTTATCTTCCTGTTCAACGCTGCCGGTGAGTTGTGTGTGCATCGGCGCACCCTGAGCAAAGCCATGTACCCGGGTTTTTGGGACACCGCGGCGGGCGGCATGGTGGCGGCCGGCGAGAGCTACGCCGATTCGGCGGCCCGTGAGCTGGAAGAAGAGCTTGGCGTTGCGGGCGTGGAGCTGGTCGAGCATGACCATTTCTACTTTGAGGATGGCGACAGCCGGCTGTGGTGCAAATCCTACTCCGCTGTCTGGGATGGCCCGTTGCGCCTGCAGCCGGAAGAGGTGATGGAAGCGCGGTTTTTGCCCATTGAAATTGTCCTGCAGGAAGCCGAACAAAAGCCTTACTGCCCGGACGCTCAAGAGGGCTTGCGGCGCTATCTGGCCTTGCGTCGCTAAAGTTGCATAAATTGGCGCTATTTGGCTCTTAGCAAGTCGGCTTTTTGCCGTTACACTGCGCGACTTTTCACCCGAACCACCTTTGCGGTTCGGTAGCGCTGCCCCTGCCTGAGTGGGGCTTCGCGGTCGGTAATGCTCCTGGGGAGCGCCGATCAGTCTTTGTCCTCCCAAGAGGATTGCCGGTGGCCAAAAAAGCCGCATCCTTCGCCGCCCTTGGTGGCCTGGTATTTTCCACCGACGCAGGTCGACACTGCCCGGACTGTCGTCAGCCCGTGGATTCGTGCACCTGCAAACAGACCCTGATTCCTGAAGGCGACGGTATTGCGCGCGTGCGACGCGAGAGCAAAGGCCGTGGCGGCAAGACGGTGACCACCATCACCGGCGTGCCGCTGGCCGAAGATGCCCTGAAGGAACTGGCTACCACGCTGAAAAAGCGCTGTGGCACCGGTGGCGCGTTGAAAGACGGCGTTATCGAGATCCAGGGCGATCACGTCGAGTTGCTGTTGGCCGAGCTGATCAAGCTGGGTTACAAGGCGAAGAAGTCCGGCGGCTAGCAGCCTCTGTGAAACCCACCCCGATCGCCGGTTTGCTGAACGCGAACTGTCGTCTCCATGGTTTTCACAGAGCCTGTTCCTGACCGGTGTCTAAACTCTGTCCTGCGAGTGGGGTCTACCTTCCTTACAGGCAAATCGTCATTTTCATTCTTTAGACTTCGCCAGCCTTACAAGAAGGGTGTGGTGATCTTCGACTTTATATAGGGGACTTCGATGTCCGTACGACGCACACGCAAAGACGATGGCAGCCAATGGACAGTTGCGGACAGCCGCAGTGTTTACGGGATTCGCCATTGGGGGGCCGGGTATTTCGCGATCAATGAAGCCGGTCGCGTTGAAGTCCGTCCGAACGGCCCGAACAGCACGCCTGTCGATCTGTACGAACAAGTTGACGAGCTGCGCAAAAGCGGCCTGTCCTTGCCGCTGCTGGTGCGCTTCCCCGACATCCTGCAAGACCGCGTGCGCCAGCTGACCGGTGCGTTCGACGCGAACATCGAGCGCCTGGAATACCAGAGCAAGTACACCGCGCTGTACCCGATCAAGGTGAACCAGCAGGAAGCGGTGATCGAGAACATCATCGCCACCCAGAACGTTTCCATCGGCCTGGAAGCCGGCTCCAAGCCTGAGCTGCTGGCCGTGCTGGCCCTGGCACCGAAAGGCGGCACCATCGTCTGCAACGGTTACAAAGACCGTGAGTTCATCCGCCTCGCGCTGATGGGCCAGAAGCTGGGCCACAACGTGTTCATCGTGATCGAGAAAGAATCCGAAGTGGCGCTGGTGATCGAAGAGGCGGCCAACCTCAAGGTCAAGCCACAGGTTGGCCTGCGCGTGCGGTTGTCGTCCCTGGCGTCGAGCAAATGGGCAGACACCGGTGGCGAAAAGTCCAAGTTCGGTTTGTCGGCGGCGCAATTGCTGTCGGTGGTCGAGCGCTTCCGCGCTGCCGGCCTGGATCAGGGCATCCGCCTGCTGCACTTTCACATGGGTTCGCAGATCGCCAACCTGGCCGACTACCAGCACGGGTTCAAGGAAGCCATTCGTTACTACGGCGAACTGCGCAACCTCGGTTTGCCGGTGGACCACATCGACGTCGGCGGCGGCCTGGGCGTGGACTACGACGGTACCCACTCGCGTAACGCCAGCTCGATCAACTACGACATGGACGACTACGCCGGCGTGGTCGTGGGCATGCTCAAGGAATTCTGCGACGCGCAGAGCCTGCCGCACCCGCATATCTTCTCCGAAAGCGGCCGTTCCCTGACCGCGCACCACGCCATGCTGGTGGTGCAAGTCACCGACGTCGAGAAACACAACGACGAAATCCCCCTGATCGAGAACAAGGAAAACCTGCCGGAAACCGTGCAGTGGCTGGTGGACCTGCTGGGCCCGACCGACATTGAGATGGTCACCGAAACTTACTGGCGCGCTACGCACTACATGAGCGACGTGGCCACCCAGTACGCCGACGGCAAACTGACCCTGGCCGAAAAAGCCCTGGCCGAACAGTGCTACTTCGCCGTGTGCCGTCGCCTGCACAACTCCTTGAAAGCCCGCCAGCGTTCGCACCGCCAAGTGCTCGACGAACTCAACGACAAGCTGGCCGACAAGTACATCTGCAACTTCTCGGTGTTCCAGAGCCTGCCGGACACCTGGGCGATTGGCCAGGTCCTGCCGATTCTGCCGCTGCACCGTCTCGACGAAGAGCCTCTGCGCCGCGCCGTGCTGCAAGACCTGACCTGCGACTCCGACGGCAAGATCAAGCAATACGTCGACGAGCAGAGCATCGAAACCAGCCTGCCGGTGCACGCCTTGAACGAAGGTGAAGACTACTTGCTGGGCATTTTCCTGGTGGGCGCTTACCAGGAAATCCTGGGCGACATGCACAACCTGTTCGGCGACACCGACTCGGTGAACATCTACCAGCGCGAAGACGGTTCGGTGTACAGCGCCGGGATCGAGACCCACGACACCATCGAAGACATGCTGCGCTATGTGCACTTGTCGCCGGAAGAGTTGATGACGCACTACCGTGACAAGTGCGCGAGCGCGAAGATCAGTGCGTCGGAGCGTACGCAATTCCTCGACGCGTTGCGTCTTGGTTTGACGCGTTCTTCGTACCTGTCGTCGTGATCTAAGCTGATAGCAATCTAATGTGGGAGCGGGCTTGCTCGCGAAGGCGGTACATCAGTCACACATGTGTTAACTGACCCACCGCTTTCGCGAGCAAGCTGCTCCCACATTTGGATCTTCATTTGGCAGCACCTTCCGTGTGGGGTCTGAACGATGTCGAGCAAATGGCTGCAAGCCTTCACCCTGGCATTCGCCGCATTCCTGGCGGCCTGCTCGCCCATCAAAGTGCTCAACGCACTCACGCCTTCCGACACCTTCACCAAAACCTCCTCCATTGCCTACGGCGATGACCCGCGCCAAACACTCGATGTCTACCGTCCGATCAAGGCATTGCCCAATACCCCGGTCGTGGTGTTTTTCTACGGCGGCAGCTGGAACAGCGGCGCCAAGGATGACTACGGTTTTGTCGGCGAAGCCCTGGCTTCCCGCGGCATCGTGGTGGTGATCGCCGACTACCGGCTCTACCCGCAAGTGCGCTACCCCTCGTTTCTGCAGGACAACGCCCAGGCCGTCGCCTGGACCTATCAACACATTGCCAACTACGGCGCCGACCCCAGGCAGCTGTACCTGATGGGGCACAGCTCCGGCGCCTACAACGCGTCGATGCTGGCGCTGGATCCGCGCTGGCTTAAAGAGGTGAACCTGTCGCCCGCAATGCTCAAAGGCTGGATCGGCCTGGCCGGGCCGTACGACTTCCTGCCGATTGAAAACCCTGACGTGAAGCCGGTGTTTTTCTTTCCTGACTCGCCGCCGGATTCCCAGCCGATCAACCACGTCAGCCACGCTGCGCCGCCGAGTCTGTTGATCGCGTCGGTGAGCGACACGCTGGTCAACCCCACGCGCAATACCGGTGGGTTGGCGAAAAAACTGCGCGCAGCGGATGTGCCGGTTGAAGCGTTTTACTTCACCAAGACCAGCCACGCGACACTGGTGGCGTCTATCGCTCGGCCCTTACGCTGGCTGGCGCCGGTACTGGACCGCGTCACGGCCTTTATCCAAGCCACTGATTCTGCCGATTCAAGTGCCAGGCAATCGCCCACAAAGTAAGGCTGCGCAGGGCCATGAACAGCAGGAAAGTAAGCCACAGGCCGTGGTTGCCGTACGGCTGCAGTGCCCAGGCGAAGGGCAGCAGCATCGCCACGGTGAGCAGCATGCCGTTGCGCATTTCCCGCGCGCGGGTGGCGCCGATAAACAGGCCGTCGAGTAAGTAGCTCCACACCGCAATCAACGGCAGCACCGCCAGATACGGCAAGTAGATGTCGGCGGTTTCGCGCACGCTGGGGATGTCGGTTTGCATGGCGATAAACAGATGGCCGGCAAAGGTGAACAGCAGCGCGAATCCGACACTGGCGATCAGTGACCAGCCGCAGGCAACCACCAGCGAACGGCGCAGCGCCTGCCGATCATGGGCGCCGATGGCATGCCCGCACAGGGCTTCGACCGCGTGGGCCAGACCGTCCAGGGCATGGGCGGTCAGCAGCAGGCCATTGAGCAGCAGCGCGTTGGCTGCCACGGTGGCGTCGCCCAATCGTGCGCCTTGCACCGTGATCATGAAAAACACCGATTGCAGGGCGAGGCTGCGGATGAAAATGTCGCGGTTCACCGCCAGCAACGGGCGCCAGCTTTGCCAAACCTTGAGCGCGGCCCAGGCGATATGCCCGGGGTAGGCGCGCAGGGCGTTTTGCGTCAGGGCCAGGCCGAGCAGGGCGCCGGTCCATTCGGCGATGACCGAGGCACGTGCGGAGCCGACCACGCCCCACTCCAGGCCCAGGACGAACCACAGGTTCAAGGCGATGTTGACCAGGTTGGTGGTCAACAGAATCGCCAGCGGCGCGCGGGCGTTTTGCGTGCCCAGGAACCAGCCGACCAAGGCGTAGCTGGCCAGGGCGGCAGGCAGGCCGAACAGGCGCGTGTGGAAAAACTCGCGGGTCAGCTGATTGAGTTCGGGAGAGGGTTGCATCCACTCCAACGCCAAGTGGCTCAGCGGAATGCCGACGGTGCCCAGCAACATCGCCAACCCCAATGCCAGCAGCAGGCCTTGCAGCAGGATTTGCCGCAGCGCCGCGCCGTCATTGCGCCCGGCGGCTTGGGCGGCGAACCCGGTGGAGCCCATGCGCAAAAAACCCATGGCCCAGGCGAGGAAGGTGTACAGGCTGGCACCGACGGCCACGGCGCCCAACTGGTGGGCGTGGGGCAGGTGGCCGACGACCATGCTGTCGACCAGGGCCACCAGCGGCACCGAAATATTTGACAGGATCATCGGCGCGGCCAGCGCCCAGACGCGACGGTGGGTGGGGCGGTGGCGCCAGTCGGTGAGCAGGGAAGTCATTTGGGCTCCTTTGGGGGGCGGTATTGTAACTGGCCCCCCGCTGCACCGCAGAACCAATGTGGGAGCGGGCTTGCTCGCGAAAGCGGTGTATCAGTGAGGGGTATGTTCACTGACCCACTGCATTCGCGAGCAAGCCCGCTCCCACATTTTGAGCTGCGTTGCTTGTGGGATTTGGCTTGGAGTGATCAGGGGCCAGAACCAAAGCACCCTCCGTCGGTCAATGTGACCAGCCCCTCATCGGCCCCACTCAGGCTGATATATAGTTCACCCCTCGGACCCCTCTCACGACGAGTGCCCCATGCTTAACAAAGGACTGTTCCTGGCCTGCGCGCTGGCCCTGCTGAGCGCCTGCGATTCCTCCGATAAACCGGCTGCCCCGACCGCGCCTGCGGCGGCGACGGTTGCACCCAAACCGGCGAAAGCGGCGGTGGATGTGGCAGCGCTGAAACAGCGTTATGCCGGCCGTGAGTTGAGCGTGGTGGACGTGTCCGAAGTCCAGTTGGACGGGGCCAGCACGCTGTCGGTGAGCTTTTCCATCCCGTTGGACCCCGAGCAGAAATTCGCCGACAAAGTCCACTTGGTGGACAGCAAGTCCGGCAAGGTCGATGGCGCCTGGGAACTGTCCGATAACCTGATGGAGCTGCGCCTGCGCCACCTCGAGCCGCAGCGCAAACTGGTGCTGACCGTCGACGCCGGAGTCAAGGCGGTCAACGACAACAAGCTCGCCGCCGAGTACACCGCGCGCCTGGAAACCCGTGACCTGCAAGCCACGGTCGGCTTTGCCAGCCGCGGCACGTTATTGCCGACGCGCCTGGCCGAAGGCCTGCCGGTGATTGCGCTGAACGTTGACAAGATCGACGTCGAATTTTTCCGTATCAAGCCCGAATTGCTGCCCTCGTTCCTCGCGCAGTGGGGGCGTAACACCAGCCTGCAGAGTTATGAGTCGCGCGAACTGTTACCGATGGCCGACCTGGTCTACGGCGGCCGCTTCGACCTGAACCCGGCGCGCAATACGCGCGAAACCCTGTTGCTGCCGATCGCCGGCCTCAAGCAATTGCAGCAGCCGGGTGTGTACCTGGCGGTGATGCGCGCCTCGGGCACCTACAACTATTCGCAACCGGCCACGCTGTTCACGTTGAGTGATATCGGCCTGTCGGTGCACCGCTATGCCAATCGCCTGGATGTGTTCACCCAGGCGCTCGAAGGCGGCAAGGCGCTGGAGGGCGTGGACCTCGAAGTGCTGGATGCCGAAGGCCGTGTGCTGGGCCAGGGCAAGACCGAAAAAGGGGGCGATGCCGAGTTGCCGTTGCCGAAAAAAGCCCAGGTGTTGCTGGCCAAGCTTGGCGAACAAACCAGCCTGCTGCGTCTGGACAGCGCCGCGCTGGACCTGGCCGAGTTTGATATCGGCGGCCAGCCGGCGCACCCGCTGCAGTTTTTTGTGTTCGGCCCACGTGACCTGTATCGCCCGGGTGAAACCGTGCTGCTCAACGCCCTGTTGCGCGACAAGGATGGCAATGCCGTCAAGCCGCAACCGGTGAGCGTGGAGGTGCGCCGGCCGGATGAGCAGGTCAGCCGCAAGTTCGTGTGGGATGCCGATGCGTCTGGCCTCTATCAATACCAACTGCAGTTGGCCGGTGAAGCGCCGACCGGGCGTTGGCAACTGGTGTTCAACCTCGGCGACGGCAAGCCGCAGCTGTATGAATTTCTCGTCGAAGACTTCTTGCCCGAGCGCCTAGCGCTGGAGCTCAAGGGCAGTGACACAGCCTTGAGCCCGGCGGATAACCCGGTGATTCACGTCAATGGTCGCTACCTCTACGGCGCACCGGCATCGGGCAACCGCGTCAGCGGGCAAGTGTATGTGCGCCCGTTGCGCGAGGCAGTCAAATCGCTGCCGGGCTACCAGTTCGGCTCGGTCACCGAAGAGGAACTGAGTCAGGATTTCGAGCTGGACGAAAGCGTGCTCGACGCCAAGGGTCAGGAAGACCTGACCCTGGAAAGCAAATGGGCCGAAGCCAAATCACCCCTGCAATTGATCGTGCAGGCCAGCCTGCAAGAGTCAGGTGGGCGCCCGATCACTCGGCGCCTGGTGCAGCCGATCTGGCCGGCCGAGCAACTGCCGGGTCTGCGTGGCTTGTTCGACGGCAAGGAAACCAACGGCGATGGCCCAGCAGAATTCGAAGTGCTGCTTGCCAACCAGGACGGGCAGAAACTCGCCGCGCAAAACCTCAAGGTGCGCCTGGTGCGTGAGCGCCGCGACTACTACTGGAACTACTCGGAAAGCGACGGCTGGAGTTACCACTTCAACGAGAAATTCCTCAACCTCGACGAACAGACCCTGAACATCAAGGCTGGCGACACCGCCAAGGTCAGCTTCCAGGTCGAGTGGGGCCCGTACCGTGTCGAGGTCGAAGACCCGCAAACCGGGCTGGTCAGCAGCCTGCGTTTCTGGGCCGGCTACCAGGCCCAGGACAACACCGAAGGCGGCGCCGTGCGCCCGGACCAAGTCAAATTGGCGCTGGATAAACCGGCGTATGGCGATGGCGATACCGCCAATGTCACCGTTACGCCACCGGCGGCCGGTAAAGGCTACCTGCTGGTGGAATCCAGTGAAGGGCCGCTGTGGTGGCAGGAAATCGATGTGCCGGCCGAAGGCAAAAGCTTCGCCGTGAAGCTTGACCCGAAATGGTCGCGCCATGACCTGTACGTCAGCGCGCTGGTGATTCGTCCGGGTGAGCGCAAAGCCAATATCACGCCTAAAAGGGCCGTGGGTTTGCTGCACCTGCCATTGGATCGCACCCAGCGCAAACTCGGCCTGACCCTCACCGCGCCGGAAAAAATGCGCCCCAAACAACCGCTGACGGTGAAAATCGCCGCCAAGAACGCCGACGGCAGCGTGCCCAAACAGGTGCATGTGCTGCTGGCGGCCGTGGACGTGGGCATCCTCAATATCACCGAATACCCGACGCCGGACCCGTACTCCAGCCTGTTTGGTCGCAAGGCTTATGGCGTGGACCAGTTCGACATCTACGGCCAGTTGATCGAGGCCGGCCAGGGTCGTTTGGCCAGCCTGGCGTTCGGTGGTGATGCTGCGCTGGCCAAGGGCGGCAAACGCCCGGACACCAGCGTGACCATTGTGGCGTTGCAGAGCGCGCCGGTGACCTTGAATGAACAGGGCGAGGGCGAAGTCAGCGTCAATATCCCCGACTTCAATGGCGAATTGCGCCTGATGGCCCAAGCCTGGAGCGATGATCGGTATGGCATGGCCGAAGGCAAGACGGTGATTGCCGCGCCGCTGATTGCCGAGCTGTCGGCGCCGCGCTTTCTCGCCGGTGGTGACCAGACCACGTTAGCGCTGGACCTGTCCAACCTGTCGGGCAACGCGCAGAAACTCGATGTGCAATTGAGCACCGAAGGCCAGCTGGAGTTGGTCAACAGCGGCGCGCAGTCTGTTGAACTCAAGCAAGGCCAGCGCACCACCTTGCGCATCCCGGTCAAAGCCTGGGGCGGGCTAGGGCAGGGCAAGGTCAAGGTCACGGTAAACGGCCTGGACCTGCCGGGGGAAAACCTGCCGCCGTTCAGCCGCGAGTGGACCCTGGGCGTGCGCCCGGCCTACCCGGCGCTGCTCAAGCATTACCGCGCAGTGCTTAAGGATCAGCCGTGGAGCTTGCCGGTCGGCAGTCTGGATCAGTTCGATACCTCGGGGCGCGAAGCGCTGCTGAGCCTGTCGAGCCGGCCGCCGCTGAACCTCGGCGCGCAGATCAGTGCTCTCAAGGCGTACCCCTATGGCTGCCTGGAGCAGACCGCCAGCGGCCTGTATCCGTCGCTGTATGCCGACGCTGCCCTGCTCAAGCGCCTGGGCGTCAAGGGCGAGTCGGACAGTGAACGCAAACGCAAGATCGAGCTCGGCATCGAGCGCCTGCTGGGCATGCAGCGCTACAACGGCAGCTTTGGTTTGTGGGGCGCCGACGGCGAAGAGGAATATTGGCTGACTGCTTACGTCACCGACTTCCTGCTGCGCGCCCGCGACCAGGGCTTTGCCGTGCCGCCTGAAGCGCTGAAGAAAGCCAGCGAGCGCCTGCTGCGTTATGTGCAGGAACGCAACCTGATCGAAGTGGATTACAGCGACAACGCCGACCACACCCGCTTTGCCGTGCAGGCCTACGCCGGCATGGTGCTGGCACGCAGTCAGCAAGCGCCGTTGGGCGCGTTGCGCAGTATCTTCGAGCGCCGCAGCGAGGCGCGCTCCGGGTTGCCGTTGGTGCAGTTGTCCATTGCCCTGCAAAAAATGGGCGACCAGCCACGTGCCGATCAAGCCTTGCTTGCCGGCCTGGCGGCGCAACGCGATGCCAACGAGTGGCTGGCCGACTACGGCAGCCCGCTGCGTGACCAGGCGATGATCCTGGCTTTGCTTGAAGAAAACGACTTGGCCAAGGGCAAGCGCGAGGAGCGTTTGTTTACGCTCTCGGACCAGTTGGCCGCCAGCCCTTATCTCTCGACCCAGGAACGTAATTCACTGTTCCTGGCCGGGCGCCTCGGGTTCTCACAGCTGGAATCGAACTGGCAGGTGTCGCTGACCGGCAGTGGCGGTGTGCAAACGTTGAACAACCAACAGTCGACGCTGGCGCTGGATGGCAAGCAGCTGTCCAGCGACCTGACCCTGAGCAATCAGGGCGAGGCGCCGGTTTACCAGCAACTGACGATCTCCGGTTACCCCCAAGTGCCACCGGCACCGGGCGGCGACAACCTGAGTATCCGTCGCGAATACCTGGGCATGAATGGCCAGCCGTTGAACCTGCATAACGTCAACAGTGGCGACCTGGTGCTGGTGCATGTAGCGGTCAGCGCCAAGCAGCGGGTGCCGGACGCGTTGGTGGTTGACCTGTTGCCGGCTGGGCTGGAGCTGGAAAACCAGAACCTGGCACAAAGTGCAGCCAGCCTGGAAAACGCCAGCAGCCAGGTGAAGGAGTGGCGCGAGTCGATGCAGAACGCGTCGCTCAAGCACCAGGAGTTCCGCGATGACCGCTATGTGGCGGCGATGAATCTTGAGGGTTATGGCGCCACCACGCACTTGTTGTACCTGGCGCGGGCGGTGACGCCGGGGACTTATCGCGTGCCGCCGCCGCAGGTGGAGTCGATGTATCGGCCGAACTGGCAGGCGGTGGGGGAGACGCCGGCGGATTTGGTGATCAAGGGGCGCTGATACCTGGCGGTAGGATGGGGTTCAAATGTGGGGGCTGGCTTGCCTGCGATGGCGGTGGGTCAGCCGGCACGTTTGGTGGCTGATAGATCGCTATCGCAGGCAAGCCAGCTCCCACAGGGGATTGGGGGGGCTTGGGGTTTAGTGCACAACCCAGCTGAGTAGCCAGAGGCCGAGCATTAGCCAGATGACGCCCAGGATGATCGAGGCGCGCATGAAGGCGCGAACGGCCGAATACAGGAAGAGCAGGCCGATGATCAGGGTGATGATGCTGATGATCGAGGTGTCCATGCCCAGTGCGCGGGACATGCCATTGACGAAGTCGCCACCGGCATGGGTGAGCATATTGAACAGCCCACTGAAGAATTCGACGATGTAGTGGATGATCAGGCCAATCGTGTTACCCAACCATCCGAAAAAGTCTGCTTGCATAGGTGTGTCTCGATGAATAAGTGGACGAAATTGCCAGCACTGGGCCTTTGGTCGCGAAGGGTCGCGGCTAGTTCCGTGAAGCATAGAGGTTTGCGCGGTTGAATTTGCGATTTGTTGTGGGTGGGGTGGGGCCGTTGTGAGTGAGTTGACTGACAAATCGCTTTCGCGAGCAAGCCCGCTCCCACATTTACTGGGCTGGGCATTTGGATGTGTGTTGGCAGTCATTGCCCTCTTGTGGCTGGCTGATCGTATTTGGCCGTTGCCGCTGCCCAAGGATGATTTGGCGCGGGTGGTGCTGGCCGAGGATGGCACGCCGTTGTGGCGCTTTGCCGATGCCAATGGCGTGTGGCGGTATCCGGTGCAGACCCGTGAGGTGTCGCCGTATTACCTGGACGCGCTGCTCACCTACGAAGATCGCTGGTTTTACGAGCACCCCGGCGTGAACCCGCTGGCGCTGGTGCGGGCGACGTGGCAGAACCTGACCGGCGCGCGCGTGGTGTCGGGCGGCAGCACCTTGTCGATGCAGGTGGCGCGGTTGCTCGACCCGCACTCGCGCACTTTGCACGGCAAGCTGCGTCAGCTGTGGCGCACCGCGCAGTTGGAATGGCATTTGTCCAAGGACGAGATCCTCAATCTGTACCTGAACCGCGCGCCCTTCGGCGGTACGTTGCAGGGCGTGGCGGCGGCCAGTTGGGCGTATTTGGGCAAGTCCCCGGCGCAGCTGACCCATGCTGAAGCCGCGTTGCTCGCCGTATTGCCTCAGGCGCCGAGCCGTCTGCGCCCGGATCGCCACCCGCAACGCGCCCAGCAGGCCCGCGACAAAGTGCTGCGCCGCCTTGCCGAATTCCAGGTATGGCCGCAATCGGCCGTTGATGAAGCCCTGGAAGAGCCGCTGTTGCTCGCCCCTCGGCTCGAACCCAGCCTCGCGCCGTTGCTGGCCCGCCGCCTCAACCGTCCGGACAGCCCGCCGC
This sequence comes from Pseudomonas sp. TREG-RG-20F-10-E-6-01, assembly GCF_022662455.1. Taxonomy (NCBI): domain Bacteria; kingdom Pseudomonadati; phylum Pseudomonadota; class Gammaproteobacteria; order Pseudomonadales; family Pseudomonadaceae; genus Pseudomonas; species Pseudomonas sp. TREG-RG-20F-10-E-6-01. The sequence continues at coordinate 404,033 of NZ_JAKNQP010000005.1, forward strand.
TGATCCGCACCACCCTGGACGCGACGCTGCAACGCCGCCTCGAAGACCTGCTGCTGGGTTGGCGCGCGCGGCTGCCGGAACACACCTCCGCCGCCATTCTGGTGGTGGAAGAAGAAACCATGGCCGTTCGCGCCTACCTCGGTTCGGTGGATATCAATGACGCCAAGCGCTTTGGCCATGTGGACATGATCAGCGCGCTGCGCTCGCCCGGCTCCACCTTGAAACCCTTTCTGTATGGCATGGCACTGGACGAGGGGTTGATCCACTCCGAATCGCTGCTGCAGGACGTGCCCCGGCGCTATGGCGATTACCGGCCAGGCAACTTTTCCATGGGTTTCAGCGGCGCAGTGCCGGCGAGTACGGCGCTGTCCAGCTCATTGAATTTGCCGGCGGTGCAGCTGCTGGAGGCCTATGGGCCGAAACGGTTTGCTGCGCAGATGCGCATCGGCGGCGTGCCGCTGGCATTGCCGGCGTTGGCCGAACCGAACCTGGCGCTGATTCTGGGCGGGGCGGGCAGCCGTCTGGAAGACTTGGTCAGCGGTTACAGCGCCTTTGCCCGCGACGGCAGGAGTGCTGCTATCCGATTACAGCCGGACGATACGCTTAAAGAACGGCCTTTATTGTCGCCAGGGTCCGCCTGGATTGTGCGGCGCATCCTCAGCGGCCAGGCGCGGCCCGACCGTGACCCGCGCGCCGAGCTTGTGCAGCGCCCGGTGTTGGCCTGGAAAACCGGCACCAGCTATGGCTTTCGCGATGCCTGGGCGTTGGGTGTGGGGCCGCGCTACTTGATCGGCGTGTGGATAGGCCGACCTGACGGCACGCCCGTACCGGGGCAGTTTGGGCTGGCCTCGGCGGCGCCGTTGATGTTGCAGGTGCATGACGTGCTGACCAACCGCGACAGCCAGCGCGGGATCAGCGCGCCCGCCAAGCCGGTGCCTGCCAATGTGGGCGTGGCCGCGATCTGTTGGCCGCTGGGCCAGCCCATGAGCCGCAGCGACCCCAATTGCCGCCGCCAGCGCTTTGCCTGGACGCTGGACAACACCACGCCGCCGACCTTGCAGGCGTTGGACCAGCCGTTGAGCATGGGATTGATGGAAAGCGTGTGGGTCAATGCCAAAGGCTTGCGGGTGGACGCGCATTGCCCTGGCGCAGTGTCAAAAAATATCGCCTTGTGGCCGGCACCGCTGGAGCCTTGGCTGCCTAGGGTGGAGCGCCGCGAGGCGCGCATCCCGGCTGCCGACCCCGATTGCCCGCCGCCAGCGCTGGCCGCGTCGTCGCCGCTGTCCATCGCCGGCGTACGCGAAGGCGACCAACTGCGCCTGCCCGCCGCCAGCCAGCAGGCCCTGCACTTGAAAATCTCTGCCCTGGGCGGCAGTGGCCGGCGCTGGTGGTTCCTCAACGGCGCGCCACTGGGCGACAGCGCCAACCAGGACAGCATCAACGCCAGCTTCGAACAACTGGGCCGCTACCAGCTCAGCGTCCTCGACGAAGCCGGCCAAACCGCCCGCCTCGAATTCAGCGTCGTCGATTAGCCATCCCCGCCCAACCCCCCCACCCCAACCCAACCCATTGTGGCGAGCGGGCTTGCCCCGCGTTGGGCTGCGCAGCAGCCCCAGAAATGTATCGCGTTGTCAGGTTTCAGGGCCGCTTCGCGCCCCAACGCGGGGCAAGCCCGCTCACCACAGCAAGCCCGCTCGCCACAACAAGCCGCTCGCCACAACAAGCCCGCGAACACCTATCAAATGCAGGCGCTGGCTTGCCTGCGATGCCGCCCTCAAGCACACCACCGGGATTCACTTGCCTTCATCCCTGATCCCCCCGAAGCTATACACCTTCAGGAGCCCCCGCATGAACCTCGAACACCTCACCGAACGCCTGCACCGCATCCGCGATAACAACGACTGGAAGCAGTTCCACAGCCCGAAAAACCTGGCCATGGCCGCCAGTGTGGAAATGGCCGAGCTGGTGGAAATCTTCCAATGGCTGAGCGAAGACCAATCGCGCCAGCTACCCGCCGACACACTCGCCCACGCCGGGCAGGAAATCGGCGATATCGTGCTGTACCTGCTGTTGCTGTGCAGCGAGTTGGGCCTGGACATGAACGAGGTGGTGCGCGCCAAACTGGCCGACAGCGAACGGCGGTTTGTCCATGAGTGATCGTCATTTCGACCAACTGGCCACGCGCTTTGCCGAGAAAATCTACGGCGGCGCCAAAGGCGCAATTCGCCTGGCGGTGCTCCAGGCCGACCTGATCGAAGCCCTGCCGGACCGTCCATTGCGTGTGCTGGATATCGGCGCGGGCCTGGGGCACATGTCGCTGTGGCTGGCCGAGCGCGGCCACCAAGTGACCTTGGCCGAGCCCGCCGAGCCGATGCTCGAAGGCGCACGCCAACGCTTTGCCGACGCTGGCCAGAGCGCAACCTTTATCCACGCGCCCTGGCAGGAACTGCTCGGCCAACTCACCCAACCTTACGACCTGGTGCTGTGCCACGCCGTGCTGGAATGGCTGGCCGAACCCCATGCGATCCTGCCGGTGCTGCACCAGCTCACCGTGCCGGGCGGCTGGCTGTCGCTGGCGTTCTATAACCGCGATGCGCTGATTTACCGCAACCTGCTCAAAGGTCACTTTCGCAAAATGCGCAAGAACGACATGGCCGGCGAGAAACAGAGCCTCACCCCGCAACAGCCGCTCGACCCACGTGAGTTGGCGGCGCAACTCGAGGGGCTCTGGCAGGTCGAAAGCCAAAGTGGCGTGCGGGTGTTCCACGACTATATGCCGGTGGAATTCCAGGCCCGCGCCGATTTACAGGATTTGTTGGAGATGGAACTCGCTCACCGTCGTCACCCAAGCTTTGCCGGACTTGGGCGTTATTTGCACTGGATTTGCCGTCCGGTTTAAGCGGCCCAGTCTGCGGAGGTCGAAATGCGTCGTCTCTGTTTGATCCTGTTGTCGGTGGGCTTGAGCGCCTGCTCCAGCCCCAATCCCTACGTGGCCGCTTCGGCGCCGATGCCGCCGGCACCGGCCCAGGCGGCCAACACCTTTGATGCCAGCGCCTACCCGGCGCCATTGCGCGACTATGGCGCCTACCGCAGCTGGGGCTGGCTCAACGGCCAACTGCCGGCGGGCACGGCCTGGGCCGACTCGGCGCAGATTGCCGAGGCGGTCAGCGGCGCCCTCGACCAGCGTGGCCTGCGCCCCTTGCATGACAACCGTGCGCCCGACCTGTTGGTGAGCGCCGATGTACGCCTGGAAAAACGCCTGCGCCAGGTCCAGGACGACTATGGCTACGGTTACGGCGGCTATAACCGCTATGGCAATGGCTACGGCATGTACAACACCGTACCGGTGGTGCGCACTTATGAAGTGACGGTCGCCGTGGCGCGCATCAGCCTGTTCGATGCCCGCACTCGCCAGCCGGTGTGGAGCACCAGCGCCGAAACCGCCAGCCAGGGCAGCCTGAGCCAACGGGCCGATGCCTTGCGTGAAGCGATGCAGAAGGCAATGAGCGCCTATCCACCCAGTTAGCAGCTATTCTCATTTCAGGCTGAAGCGTCTTTTGGAGATAAACCATGTTTCGTCGCATTGCTGCACTTGCTGTTGTCGTGTTGCTGGGCGGTTGCCAGTCCAACCAGGTCAACCACGACTTTGACGCCAGCCGCGACTTCGGCGCCTACCGCAACTGGGCCTGGAAAGACCCGGCGCTGCAATATCGCCCGGATGATCCGCGGATCAAGAGCGACCTCACCGAGCAGCGCATCCGCCAGGCCGTCGGCGAACAACTTGACCAACGCGGCCTGCGTCCCGCCGCAGCCGGCACCAAGGCCGACCTGAACGTGCAGGCTTACCTGATCGTCGAAGACCGCCAGCAGCAAGTCACCACCAATTACGGCGGCGCCTGGGGTGGCCCATGGAATGGCTATTGGGGCGCGCCGATGTACAACGAAACGCGCAGCATCACCTACAAAGTCGCAACCATCCAAATCGACTTGCTGGACGGCAAGGACGGCAAGCTGGTGTGGCGCGGCAGTGACGAGCAGATGATGGCCAGCAGTCCAAATCCACAGGATCGCAACAACGCCATCCGCACCACCGTCAGCAAAATCCTCTCCAACTACCCACCCCACTAAACCTTTCCCCAATTCCCTGTGGGAGGGGGCTTGCCCGCGATAGCGGAGTGTCAGCCAATAATGCTGTGACTGACCCACCACTATCGCGGGCAAGCCCGCTCCACATTGGATCTCCTGCAGCCTTGAGTCAGCGCACCCCTCAGCCCTTGTCTACACTCAAAGACACCCCAGGAGAGTAAGCGCTCGGCGACTCGCCGGCACAGGAGTGCTCGATGTCTCCCCGATTTCATGGCAAGCAGCGCGGCGCCATTGGCTTGATGGCCGCCGGCGTATTGGCGGTGGTGTTGGCGTTTACCCTGCTGGTGATCGACAGCGGCCGTTTGTACCTGGAAAAGCGCAAGTTGCAAGGCGTGGCGGACACCGCAGCGCTGGAAGCCGTCAGCCGCAACGGCAACTGCCTGGCGGGGTTGAGTGCGGCGGCCTACGCCGGGCAAAGCGTGGCGCGCAATTATTTCGTGGTGGGCAACGGCAACACCCTGGTGACCAGCTGTGGCTCCGTCACCACTGGCGCCTCGGGCCAGCGCACGTTCAGCGCAAACCCCGCGTTGGCGTCAGCGATCCAGGTAGTGGCCAGCAAAACCGTCACGACCAGCGTGGCCGGCGGGGTGTGGGCACTGTTTTCCGGCAACCCGGTCAGCCTCAACACGGTCTTGTCAGCCACGGCGGTGGCGGCCAAGCCCACGCCATCCTTGGCCCAACTGACCATCAACAGCACGTTGGCCAGCGTCAATAGCGCCAGCGCAAGCCTGTTGAACCCCTTGTTCAGCGGCTTGCTCGGCGGCAACCTCAACCTGACACTCGCCGGCTGGAATGGCTTGCTCAACACCAATATCAGCCTGCTCAGTTACCTCGACCAACTGGCGATCAACCTGGGCGTGACCGCGGGTAACTACACCCAACTGCTCAACACCAATGTCACCGCCTCGCAATTGATCCAGGCCGCGATCACGGTGCTCACCGCCAACGGCGCGACGGCGGATGTATTGACGGCCCTGGGCAGCTTGAAAATCGCCGCCATCAACCAGGCCCCGCTGACCCTCGGGCAGATCCTGCAGTTGCAGACAGGCATCACCGCCGCCGCGCTGAATGCCAACCTGCAGGTGTTCCAGCTGATTCAGGGGGTGGTGCAGCTGTCCAACAGCCAGAGTGCGGCTGCCGCGATCTTGCCCGTCAGCCTGCTGGGGCTGGCCAACATCACCACCCAGGTCAAAGTGATCGAGCCGCCGCAACTCTCGGCGATGGGTGACCCGGCGCTGGCCGCGGCCAATCCCCAGGGGCCGAATGCGATTTATGTGCGTACCGCCCAGGTGCGCACCGAGGTGACGGTCAGCCTGCCGGTGCTGAGCAGCTTGTCGGGGCTCACCACGGCCGTGAATAACCTGGTGGGGCCGCTGACGCCGGTGGTCAACAGCCTGTTGAGCCTGAACCTGGTGAGCACGATCAACTCGGCGCTGTGTTTGCTGGGGGCCGGCTGCCAACAACTGGATCTGCTGCCGTTGCCGGGCAACCTGCCGCTCAATATCGTGCTGGATGCCGGCGGCGCCAGCAGCTATGTCACCGCCTACAGTTGCCCGACAGGCAGCGCTGGCACCAAGAGCCTGACGGCTTACACCACCACCTCGCTGGCGTCGCTGAATGTGGGCGCTATCACCAATGCGTTTTCCAGCACGTTACCGATGACCGTGGCGCCTTTGGCGCTGATCGACATCGGCACCAAGACCTGCCATGAAATCCTCGGAGTCGGCACCTGCGGGACGCGTGTACCGTTCGCCGCCGGTGGCGTCGCGATCAAGGTGCTAGGCCCGATTGCGGCGAGCAATCAAACCCTGGTGTTCTCCAGTACTGCGCCATTCGCCACGCCGCCTAACGTGGGCCTCACCCCGACCTATCAGGCGGCCGCGCCGGCGACCAATGTGGTCAGCAGCCTGTCGACCACGCTTAACGGCGTAGGCATCACGGCGTACCAGCCGGTCGGCAGTAACCCGCTGGGCGCACTGGCGGCAAGCGTCGTGTCGCTGCTCGGTGGCGTCAGCGCCATCGTCACCCCGGTGGTGGATAGCCTGCTGGGCCCGCTGCTCAACCCGATCCTCAACAACCTGTTGAACATGTTGGGCATCAGCCTGACGAATGTGAACGTGGGCGCCAACCTCACCTGCGGCCAGACTGGTGAGGCCTACCTGGTGATCTAAGCGTCGGTGGCCCTGGGCAGTTCCACACAAAACCGTGCGCCCTGTTCGCCATTGCTGACGCTCAGGCGTCCGCCCATGTTCTCGACGATGCCGTAGCTCACCGACAGGCCCAGCCCGGTGCCCACGCCAATGGGCTTGGTGGTGAAGAACGGTTCGAAGATCCGCTCCAGCAAGCGTGGGTCAATGCCCCCGCCATTGTCCTCGACCCAGATGCGCACGTGACGGCTATCGTGTTCGGTGTGCACGGCGATCCACGGGCGCAACTCAGGGTCTTTTTCGCGCTGGCCCAGCAGGGCATCGCGGGCGTTGACCATCAGGTTGATCAGCACCTGTTCAAGCTGGTCGACGTAACCTTTGACCTGCACGGGAACGTCCGCCTGGGTCAGGCGGACTTCCACGCCTTTGCCGCGCAGGCCTTCGCTGAGCAACGAGAGCGTGCCCTCAACTGCCTGCGCCGGGTCGAATGGTTGTTGCTCGACTTCCGAGCGGCGGCCGAACACGCGCATATGGTCCACCACCCGGGCTGCGCGTTGAACCTGGGCGTCGATGCGCTGGAGTTTTTCGGTGAGGTAGTCGACCTGCACGTTGCCACTGCCCAGGCGCTTGAGCACATTGACGATGGCCATGCGCATCACGTTCAGCGGCTGGTTGATCTCATGGGCCAGGCCCGTGGCCATTTCGCCGAGGGTGGCCATTTTTGCGCTTTGCGTCAGTTGCTGCTGCGAGCGTCGCACTTCGGTGTTGTCGCGGCCCACGGCCTGCACCTCGACCAGGGCGCCGCGCTCATCGAACACGCCGCGGTCCGACCAGACCCACCAGGCGTGTTCGCGCCCGGGCAGTTGCAGGCTGATTTCGGCGGTGCTGACCGGGAACTCCGGAGTCAACTGCCGGATGCGCTGCACAAACGCCTCGCGCTGTTCGGCTGAGAGCCAGTCGCCCAGGTTCAGCCCGCGCAACTGTGCGGGACGGCATTCGAGGTAGTTGGCCAATGGCGTGTTGCCGAAGGTCAGGGTCAGGTCCGGGCGGTAGCGGCAGATCATCGCCGGGGAGTCTTCCACCAGAATTCGGTAACGCTCCTCGCTGGCTTTGACCTGTTGCGCAGCCACGGTCGCGTCGGTGACGTCCAGCCACAGGCCAATCGCCTCCACCGGCAGGCCCAGGTCGTCGCGCAGCAATTTGGCTTCATCAAGCAGCCAGTGGTAATTGCCCTGTTTGTCCTGCACACGGTAACGACTGCGCACGCTGCCTTCGCGCAGCAGTTGGCGCGTGCGCTGGAAGTACAGGTCGCGGTCGTCGGGATGCACCCACTGCACCAGGCTGTCGTGGCTGCACTCGGCGAGGGTGCGGCCCAGCAACGGCAGCAGGCTGTCACTGAAAAACACCGGCAGCAGCGCGCCGTTCACGTAGCGTTGCACGTAGATCACCGCCGGTGAGCTGGCAATCAGGTTATCCAGGCGAGCATGGGCGGCGTCGGCGTGCACCTGCTGGTTCTTGATGTCGCTGATGTCGAGCATGAACCCGACCCAGCGGCGTTGCTCACCCATGCCCAGCACTTGGCCCTGCACCCGATACCAGGTCGGCGGTTGGGCGCTGTCGCCACGGTTAAGGCGTACGCTGGCGAGCAAAGGCTTGCCCAGGGCTTGCAGGTCGCGCAGGCGGCTGTGCAGTTCCTCTCGGTCGGCGGGGTGGATGAGCGCCAGCCAGGTGTCGAGGGCTTGCCGGGTCGCGGCTTGCTCTGAGTCGATGTTGCGCATCAATTGCGGCGCAAGTTGGATCTCGGCGCTGGCGGGCAGCAACTCGAACCACCCGGTGCCCAACAGGCCTTGCAGGGCTTCGAGGCGCTCCAATTGTTGGTGGTGGCGTTGCTCGCGCAGGCGGCTGAGCAGCGGCGCTGCAATGGCGGCGGCGAGGTTCAGCCAGTCGCGGTCGCGCATGTGCGGCTGGCCGTTGTAGGCCCCGCACAGCAACCACGCGGCCACGCCCTGGCCATCGCGATACGGCACCAGAAACCCGTCGGCATTGCCGAATACGCTGTGCAAACGCGGGTGTTCTCCGCGTCCATAAGGTGCCTGCAAACTCAGCGGGGCAGTGCCGTTGAGGCTGTCCAGGCAGGTGCCGAGGCGCTGCCCGTTGTGCCAGAACAGCGGCGCATCATGGTTGGCGTACTGGCTGTAGATCACCCAGTCCTGGTCCTCTTGATCGAGCAGCGCGAGGGCCACACACGGGATGCGCCAGCGCTGCGCGACGCTGGCCAACTGTTCGTTGAACACGTCGGGCAGCCGGCTGAGGCTGCACACCCGCAGGTGTTCACTCACAAGGCTGGCCAATTGCTGATCCTGTTCGCGCTGCTCGGCCAGGTGCCGGCCGTTGAGCAAATCGCCGATGTCCACGGCATGCAGCAGCCAGCCGTTATCCTGGGCTTCAATCGTGCCTCGCGTGTGCAGCACGAGCCCGGCGGCGCCGCGGAAATCCAGGTCGAGGCTGTGGCGCTGCCAATCGGCAGGAACGCCTTCAACCGCCATCGCGCTGTGGGCACACAGCAGGTCCTGGAGGGGCGGTGAGTCAGCGTATTGCGCCAGGTGTGAGCGCAGTGCACCGCTGATTTCGAGCACGCGGCCGTGCGCGTCCAACCACAGGTGCAGCCCGGCGACAGGCGACGCAGGCGTGTCCAGGGCCAGCGCGCTGCTTCGGCCGAGCAGGCGCCCGAAGAGTTTTTCCCCCGAGGTCAAAACTGCAGGCTCGAGGTGGCCTGCAGCGTCGTCGGCAGCTGCGGTACGGTGCCGATGCCGGGCAGGACAATAAAGGGCATTACCGCCTGCAGATTGGCCGTGGGGTAGTTGATCTTCACTAACAACAAGCCGCTGTTGAAGGTGGTGGTGACTTGCGTGGCAGCGTCGAATTTGTAGGCGGGCGGGATCCACAGCAAACGGTTGGCGACTGCGGTTTTGGCGGTGCTTTGCACGGCGGCGGCGTAGCCCTGCATATTGGGGTCCAGCGCCACGCTCAGACGCACGGCTTCTGCCGTTGCCTGGTTGAACGACTGCAACAGCAGCAGCGGCAGGCTATAGCTGACCATGCCGTAGAACACGGCGAAAAAAATCACGAACACAGCAATGAATTCGATTGCTGCCGCGCCTTTTTGCTTATCCGGGAGGCTTGTTTTCATCACCGCGTCTACCCTGACGGCTACTACTTGATATCAGCATAGAATCAATCGGCAAAAAGGGATGTTTTTTACGTGATCCATGGCGCAGTGGTGATGGTGTGGTTGGTGCTGTGTGCAGTGCAGGATGCTCGGCAGCGGTTGCTCGCCAATCGTCTGACGCTGGGCGTTGCCTTGTTGGCGTTGGTCTACCTGCTCTGGACGGGCACCACCTGGTTGGGGGCGTCGACCGGGCAGGGGCTGTTGGCGTTTTTTCTGGCGCTGCTGCTGACCTTGCCTGGCTACGCCTTCGGTCGTCTGGGGGCGGGCGACGTGAAGCTGCTCGCAGCGTTGGCGCTGGTGTCGGATGCGGAGTACTTGCTGTGGTCGTTTGTAGGGGCGGCAGTCGCCAATTTGCTCTGGCTGATCATTGCGCCAACGCTTTGGCCGCATATGAATCAATATCTTAAAAAGCATGTGGGTTATCTCGCGCCCGGTGCGTCAAAAAAGCAGCCATTCGCCCCGTTTTTACTGGTGGGTTTTGCCGTTGCGTGGTTTTGGATCCATTAGTCGTCAGCGGGTATTAACGCTATGTACATAGTCAGAAAGTGCGTCTACGTTTAATGAGGAGATGTACCGGATATGTGTCGTAAAGGGATGGTCAATCTTTTGGCTTGAAATGCATGGAGTAGCGCGTGAACAAGCTTACCTCTGCGGTAAAAGTGCTCGTTGTCGACGATCAGCCGCTGATCGTGGAAGAACTCTGTGAATTTCTTGAAAGCAGCGGCTACCGCTGCGTCCCCTGTGAATCCAGCCAACAGGCCGTGAAGCGTTTCAGCGAAGATGCCGAGATCGGCCTGGTGCTGTGCGACCTGCATATGCCGGAAATGGATGGCATCGAGTTGGTGCAGGCCCTGCAAAAAATCGCCGGTAAGCAGCGCGCGTTCGAAGCCATCATGTTGACCGGTCGCGCGGACAAGCAGGACGTGATCAAGGCCCTGCGTGCCGGTATCGCGGACTACTACCAGAAGCCCATCAACCTGCACGAGTTGCTCGAAGGCTTGCAGCGCCAGGACGCCGCGCTGCAAGAGCGCAAAAAGGACCTGCAACTGGGTAACTTGAACCAGAAACTGCAGTTTCTTTCCGAGTCCATCAACGACCTGTATCAGGACCTCGATAAAGTGCGCAGCAGTGGGCCTGGACGGGAAAGCGACGAGGCTTCGGCCGAGGATGCCGGGCCGGTGGAAATCCCGGCGATCTTCAACCAGTTGTCGCCACGCCAATTGGATGTCGCACGGCTGGTGGGCAAGGGGCAGACCAACTATCAGATCGCCTGTGAGTTGGGCATCACTGAAAACACGGTGAAGCTGTACGTGTCCCAAGTGCTGCGCCTGACGCACATGCACAACCGCACGCAATTGGCATTGGCGTTATCGCCAAATAATTCATCGCTGCGCCAGCGAGTGACGGCGCACTGATCGGCCTGGTTGGATGCAGTCAAAAATGTGGGAGCGGGCTTGCTCGCGAATGCAGTGTGCCAGTCACCCATAGGTTGGCTGATACACCGCATTCGCGAGCAAGCCCGCTCCCACATTAGATCTGCTGTGTGTCAGTGATAGATCAATTGCTGCCTCCGGTTTTCCCCCCTACCTTCTGCTCGAAATACTCCGGAATCGGATACTTGTAGCTGTCCAGCAAGCGCTGGTGCGCCTTGTCACGTTCGGCCGCCGAGGCCTTCTGAGGTGTTTGCGACGCGGCGCTGCCCGTGACTTGCAGCGTCAGCCATTGCTCGGTCAAGGCTTGCTGGGGCGACGACGGGCCGGGCTCGATGGCCATGGCGCTGAAGGGCAACACGAGCATGGCCAGGCTGGCGAGATAAGGTGTTTTCATCATCAATTCCTCGGGGTGCTTGCGGCATCACTGACAGCGGCGACTTGATCCTTGGCTTTGGCGACGGGTGTGCTTGAGCCTTTGAGTTTCTCGGCGCGGGCCTGGGCTTCAGTGACTTGCTCGGGGCTCAGGCCCATCTGGCTGACCAGTTGCGCGGCCTGCTTCCAGTTGTCCTGATAAATCAACAGCGTCACCAGGTTGACCGCCGCCAGCGGGTCGCTCTGCTTGAGTTCCATGGCGGTCATGAATTCAAAGCGCGCGTCTTCCAGGCGCAGTTGGTTGAGGTACACCACGCCCAGGTCGTTGCGGATTTTCTCGTCGGTGGGCGCCAGCCGAGCGGCGCGTTGCAAGTGGGCCATCGCTTGCCCGTTATCACCCTTGGCCGAGGCAACCTGCCCCAGGCCGTGTTCGCCTTCGGCGGCCATGCAGGTGCCGATCAGGCTGCGGTACAACGGCTCGGCTTCGCTGCGCCCGAGCAGGCGATAGGCCTTGGCCTGGCGCAGGCGCACCTGGGGCAGATTGGCCGGCAAGCTTTGCAGGTTGGCGAGGCTGGCGTGCAGCTTGCCGTCGCCGGCCATTTCATCGGCCAGGTTCAGCGACAGCTCCTGATCGGAACTGGGCTTGGGGCAACTGCCGGTGCCGGTAAACGCGCCCCACGGGGTTTGGCCATTGGTGGCGCAGCCACTCAGCAGCAACAGGCTCAAACCAGCTATCAAGGCTTTCATCGGGCGCTCCTCATAAGTTACTCAAGGCCCGGGTGATGCCGATAAAGGCGGGTCCCCCGAGCACGATCAGCAAGGCGGGAAACAAAAACACCATCATCACCACGGACATTTTTGCCGACATCTTCGAGACGAATTCCTGGATCCGCGTGAGGCGTCGGTCGTCGAGCAGTTGCTTGAGCGACAGCAGCGATTTCATCGCGCCGCCGCCTTGCTGAACCAGCTGCTGGAGGATGGTGCAGGTGTCGGTGAATTCATCCACGGCCAGCAGCCGAGCGGTCTTGCCCAGCTCCTCGCTCAGCTCAAGGCCCGAGTCGACCCGTGTCAGGATCAAGCGCAACTCATGGGTCAGCGCCGGCAACAGGCGTTGCGCTTCAATGCTCAGCACGCGCAACGCTTGCTCAACCGCCATGCCGGATTCGAACAGAATGCGCAGCAGCGGAATGAAGGTCGATACCTCGCGGGAGATGCGCTGCTGGCGCGCCTTGGCGGCCCTGGCCAGAATGCGCTTGGGCAACAGATAACCGATGCCCAGGGCCAGCAACGGCGCCAGCCACGGCGAGCCGGTCGCGGGGTACATCACTTGCTGAACCACCAGGGTCATGATCAACAGCAGCAACGGCGTACCGACCTGGAAGGCGGCGAACATCGAGCGCTGGTTGGCTTTGCGCCAACCGACACGGTTGAGCAGGATCTGGGTTTCGTTGTCCAGGCTCACCGAGCGTTGCGCGAGCGGGCTGCTGCCCAGCTGGCGCATCAGCGTGCCGAACCTGTGTTCGCGCGCCATCTGGCCCTGCAAACGTTGGGCAACCAGGCGCTGGCCGCGCCGGTGTTTTATCAGGTTGGCCAGCACTAACCCGAGGGCGGCGATAAACAGTACAGCGCTGATCAGCAGTGCAATCGCCATCTCATACGCTCCGCAACATGCGCCACAGGGTGAAGCAGCCCAACAACTGCATCACCAGCGCCACGAACAACAGAATGCGCCCGGTGCCGTCGTTCCACATGGTCATCAGGTACGCGGGGTTCACCGCCAGGAAGTAGCCGATCATCGAGATCGGCAGGGCGGTGAGCACATAGGCCGTGACGCGTGTTTCGCCGGTCAAGGCGCGCAGCTGGCGGGCGGCTTGCTCACGTTCGCGGATCATCTTGATCAGGTTTTCCAACAGCTCGCTGGCGTTGCCGCCATAGCGGTGGTTGACCTTCAAACCCAGCGCGAACAGGCGAAACTCATCGCGCTCGTAAAATTCGGCAAAGTCGTGGGCCGACTCCGGCAGGCTCACGCCCAACTGCACGTTGCGCCGGATACGGCCCATGGCGTGTTGCAGCGGGTCTTCGGTAATCTCGATGCCGCCCAGCACCGCGTCGGCCAGGGTACGCCCGGACTTGAGGCTGCGCACGGTGTGGTCGAGCAATTGCGGCAGTTGTTCGATCATGCGCTTGATCCGCCGTTGATAGCGCCAGGCGATGTACAGGCGCAGTACCAGCAGCGGTAACACCACCATCACCAACAGACCGATCCAGCCGGCAACCAGCAGGCCCAGGACTGCGCCCAGCGCCCAAATCGCCAGCCACAGGCCGAGGTTGTCACTGGGTTTGCCCAGACCTGCGCGCAGAAACATGCGCTCCACGCCGCTCCACTGGCCGTTCTCTTCAACGAGCTGCGGCTGGCCTTCGGCAAGGCGGCCGAGCACGCGTTCGGTCTGGGCGCGGCGCAAACCGATCTGGAAGGAGCGAATCGACAGGCCGATCAGAATCAGGCAGATGAGCAGCAGGATGGCCCCGGTCATGCTTGCGTCCCCTTCAAGGCAGTAACGGTTCGCGGCGCAGTTTTTCACCGGCCGGGTTGACCGCCTCGCGCAGGAAGCCGAAGCCGGTGCGCCGGTCATGGCGGAACAGGGTGTTGGTCACGTACACGTCCTCACGGATGCCGACCACCTCGACCACTTCGCTGACGCAACGACGGCCGTCCGGCAGGCGGGTCAGTTGAATCACCACATCCAGCGCCGCACAGATCATTTGTCGCAGGGTTTTCTCCGCCACCACCCGGCCGGTCAAACCCACCAGGGTTTCCAGGCGCAGCAAGGCATCGGCCGCGTTGTTGGCGTGCACGGTACTCATGGAACCGTCGTGGCCGGTGTTCATGGCGGTCAGTACATCAAGCACTTCCACGCCGCGAATCTCACCCAGAATGATGCGGTCGGGGCGCATCCGCAGGGCGTTGCGGATCAGGTCGCTGGCTTTCACCTCACCATGGCCCTCGGCGTTCGGCGGGCGGGTTTCCAGGCGCACGACGTGAGGGTGACCCAGTTGAAGTTCGGCCACGTCTTCGATGGTGACGAGCCGCTCATGCGGGTTGATCAGCTGACTGAGAATATTCAGCAGCGTGGTTTTACCGGTGCCGGTGCCGCCGCTGATCAGGATGTTGCAGCGCTTGCCCACCGCCTCCTGGAAGAAGTCGAAGATGTTCTGGTCGATGGTCTGCATGGCCACCAAATCGCTGCTCTTGAGCATGTCCTTGCGAAACTTTCGAATCGACAGGCACGGCCCGTCCAGGGCAATCGGCGGGATGATCGCATTGACCCGGCTGCCATCGGGCAGGCGCGCATCCACCATGGGCGACGACTCGTCCAGACGCCGGCCCAGAGGCGCGAGGATGCGCTGCATGACGCGCTCCACGTGGTGCGCGTCGATAAAGCGCAGGTCACTTTGATGCAGCACACCGTCCCGCTCGATAAACACCCGGTGCGGGCCGTTGACCAGGATTTCCGTCACCGACGGGTCGCGCAGCAGCACTTCCAGTGGGCCAAAGCCGGTCAGCTCATCGACGATTTCTTCGGCCAGGCGCTCCATTTCATAGCGCGAGATCGCCAGGTGCATGCGGTTGATGTATTCGGCCACTTTGTCGATGACAAATTGCGCCAGCAGCGGGCGTGAGCCTTCCAGCAGATTCTTGCCCGACTCTTCGATGGCATCGATGATGTACCGATGCAGCACCAGCTTGAGCCCATCGTGGTCGGTGTTGGCACCGATGCCGCGAGCGGGGGCGCCGAAGAGTTTTTCGCCGTTCATTTGCCGGTGCCCAGCAGGCGGTCAAGCCAGTTGTGAGAAGGTTTTTTCATGCCTTCCGAGCGTTTTGCCAGGCGTTCGCCCAGGGTTTTCAGGCCAAGGGTCAGCGGTTCTCGCGGGGCCAGGGCGAACAAGGTTTGCCCCTGGTTTTTCGCATTCAGGCGTACCTCCGGGCTCAGTGGCAACACGGCAATTACCTCCAGCCCAAAGCTCTTTCCCAGCGCCTCGGAATCGGGGGCGCAGCTTTTGATGTAGCGATCGACCAGCAGTTTGGCATGCTCCAGTTTCATGCCTTTTTCGCGCCACTGGTTGAGTATCGCGAGGTTGCGACGGCAGTCGAGCACGCTTTGATCGGTGCACCACAACAGCTTGTCGCAGTGGCTGACAAAGGTGCGCAGCGCTTCGCTGTCCTGCTGGCCGGCAAGGTTGACCACGATGTGCTGGAAGTGCTGGCGCAGGGCGCTGAGCAGCATGTACAACTCGGCGGCGCTGGTCTGTTCCAGCGGCTCATCGTTGGGGGCGTAGGCGAGGATGCGCAGGCCGTCCTCGGCAGAGGTGAAGGCGCTGTTGATCAAGGTCGCGTCCAGCCGCCGCAGGTGGCGCAGGGCATCGCCAAAATTGAACGAGCTTTCCAGCCCCAGCAGCGCCAGGCTGTCACCGCGTGGCAGGCCCAGGTCCAGCAGCAGCGTTTGCTGGCCACTCTTTTGTACAACCAGCGCCAAGTGACCTGCGAGCAGGGCGCCGTCGGCATTGCTTTGAGTGCCGTACAGCACCGTGAGGCCGCCCAGTTGGGTGTTGGTGGTCACGGGCGGCAGGCGTTTGCTCAGGCGGCGCACCAGCCCGGCCACTTCGCTTGAGCGTGAACCGTAGGCGACAAAATCCCGCGCCCCGGCGCGCATCGCATTGAGCACCAACTGGTTGTCCATGCCGTCACCGAGGGCGACGATGGCCAGCATCGGTTTGGCTTCCAGCGCGCCTTCGATCAGCGCGCTCTGGGCCACCACATGCTCGCGGTCGAGGCCGATAAACACCAGGTTGGCGAAGGTCACATCGACCAGCGCCAGTAACTCGTCCAGCGTGCCGCTGCCGGCACTGACCACTTGGCCAAGCGGTGCCAGCGCGCCCTGCAGCCACTCAAGGTCAGTGGTGTTGCGGGTGATTGCCAGGAAGGTCTGGCTCAGGCTATCGCTCATTGTGATAACCCATTGTTGCGGTCGAAATTGCCGTTTTCCAGGAAGTACAGGCGGTACCAGTTCGGGTCGTAGTTGCGCAGGTTCTCGCCAGGCAACGACGGCAGTTGAGCGTTGGCGGCCAGCGGCTGAACCAGGTGCGGCGTGACGATCATCAGCAGCTCTTTGTCCTGGCGGTTGACCGAGGAATCGCGAAAGAACGCGCCCAGAATCGGGATGTCACCCAGGCCCGGAAACTTGCTGATGTTGGTGGTGTTGCTGCTGCTGATCAGGCCGCTGATCACGAAACTCTCGCCATCGGCCAGGGACACGCTGGTGTCGGTGCGGCGGATGGTCAGCGCCGGTACCTGGATGTTTTGAATGACCACGGCGTTGGTGTAGTCCAGCTCGCTGACTTCCGGGGCCACCTTGAGGGAAATCCGGTTGCGGTCGATGACGGTGGGGGTCAGGGTCAGGCGAATGCCGAACTCTTTGTACTCGATGGAGATGGTGTCACTGCCACTGCTGGGCACCGGGATCGGGATCTCGCCACCGGCGAGGAAGGTCGCGCTTTGCCCGCTCATGGCCACCAGGCTTGGGCGTGCCAGGGTGTAGGCAAAACCGCTGCTTTCCAGGGCGTTGATCATCGCCGAGACACGCCCGCCGCCAAAGCCGATGTTGAACTGGTCAGCGCTCACCGGCAGCTTGAAGGTGCTGGGCGTGGGAAATAACAGGTTGGGGCTGCCGAGGAAGAAGTTTTTGCCCATGCCCAGGATCTTGGTGCTGGCTTCCTTGAGTTTGGTGCGGCTGACCTCGACAAAGCGGATGTCGGTCTGCACTTGGCTGGGCAGCGCGGGGTCGTCCGCTGGCGCCAGTGACAGGCTGGTCAGCGCCGCTGTGGCCTTGCCTTTGACAAACACCATGCTCTGGCGCGGCGTGTTGGAGCAGGCGGTCCAGACCATCAGGCTGGTGGTGCCGGAGGCGATGCCGGTCAGCAGGAAGCCGCGATCGCCGTTGAGGTGCACGTCGGCGATTTTCGGGTCGCCGATGGCCAGACGCGTGATCGCCACCGGTGACTGCAGCTCCTGTTGCAGGCCTTCGCCCACCGAAAGGGCTGCGGGTAATTGGCCCAAGCTACTGCAGTTGCCGGTGGCGGCCACGGCCCCGCCCACCGACAGGTTCGACAGCAGCAGGGCACAGGCAATTTTCAGCGTGAACACCGGTGCGAAACGTCGGCTCATGCACAGCATCCTTGTTCAATCAGGCGTTTGTTGGGTGGCTTGGTTGCCGCGGATCACCTCCACACCGGTGCGGTGCGGAGCGCTCTGGGCGACTTTTTTCGGGGCTTGGGCAAAGGCCAGTTGCGTGAACTGGTAAAGGTCGCGATTAGCGCTTTGCAGCTTGCCCGGTGCGTCGCTTTCGCCGGCCCAGTACTGGCTCAGCAAGCGTTCGTCGGCACTGCGCACGGCCAGGCGCAAAGTGCCGGCCTGGGAGGCAAGCATCAGCCGGCTCAGCAGTTGCTCGGGCACCGCCAGCACAACCGTGCGCGAGGGTGCACGGCGTTGGGCTTTTTCTTCGGCGGTCATCGCCGGCGGGGAGGCGGGAGTGCCGTCGTTGGTCAGGCCCATTTGGTCGCCGACGCTGAGCAAGCGCATGGCGGGGACGACTACTTGGGCCGATTGTTCGAGGTTGGCGGTGTCCTGGCGCAGGTAGAGCAACACGTCCACGTAGTCGCCTGGACTCAATTGGCCGGCTGCGCCGATCACTTCATCCACGGCCACCGCCAGGGCGCGTTCGTCAGGGCGGATCATGCGCGCCAGCGGCCCGCCGGGCGTGAAGCTTTCTTCGTTGAGCCAAGTGCCGGCCTGCAATGCGCGCCAGGGCGTGCGGCCAATGGCCTGGTCAACACTGGTCATGCTGCCAGCCGGCACGGTGCGCAGTTTTTCTACACTGAGGTCGGCGGCATTCAGGGCGACAAAGGGCGGTACATCGTGGGCCAGTACGACCACTGGCTGGCGGGTCTGGTCTTCCACCACGGCGACGGCTTTTTCGACCGGCGCGGTCTGTGGAGGCGGTGGCGGCGCCGGGGCAGGTTCACGACTGAGCACCAATCCCCAATAACCGGCAAACAGTGCGCCGACCAAAAGCACGCCGGCCAGTATCATACTCAGACGTGTGTTCACGACGGCTCTCCCTTTCCTGTTGCACCACAGCCCGTCTATCCCAACAGGCTAATCACGCAACCGGCTGCTATGAACAGCGGACTAACTATTTCGCTATTTGAAGGTAGTTCAGCTAGGACGAAATGCCATTACTGACAGAAAGATTTCTTCACCCCGCCATAACTAGCCTTTTAAATCACGGATTTAAGGCGTCAGTAAGGCGACCTCTACTTTGTAATTAATCAGTTCTTACAGTTGTGAGCGCGTGGTTTGTTGACAATGCTCAGGTGGCACATCGCAATTACTGTGCAGGACACCGTGATAGGGCGCCTGGTCGCCAAAGGAGCAGTACAAATGATCCTTGATCTGTTGATTAAACTTCACGTTCAACTCCAGCTGCTTTTTCATCGCAAGGAAGGCGCCACGGCGATTGAATACCTCATTCTCGTGGCAATTGTGGCGTTGGTGATACTGGCAGCCGGTACTACGCTAGGACCGAAGATCACGACGTTCTTTGGCAAAATCCAGACCGCCATTACCACAACGTAAATAATGATTGTGCAAACCCTTGATTAGGCGTTAAGTCGCCAGAGGAGAAGTACGATGGTCCTTGATCTGTTGATGAAACTGCATGTTCAGCTTCAGCTGCTCTTGCGCAATAAAGAGGGGGCGACGGCGATTGAATACCTCATCCTCGTGGCTATTGTGGCGTTGGTGGTACTCGCCGCAGGCACGACACTGGGGCCTCAGATCACGACCTTCTTCGGTAAAATTCAGAGCGCCATTACCACGACGTAAGTCGCAGGCAGCATCTTGTGAGTACGCTCGTTATTGATCGGCTATGCCAGGTAGTGCCCATGAATGCTGCATCTGCACCTTTACGCCAACAGATCCTGTTGGTGGATGACGAAGAAGATGCCCTCGTAGAACTGGCGGAGTCGCTGGAGAACGAGGGCTTCGTTTGTTTTACCGCCACCTCCGTGACCTTCGCGCTGCAGGAGCTGACCCTCAACCCTGACATCGCGCTGGTCATCACCGACCTGCGCATGCCTGAAGAAAGCGGGATCTCGCTGATCAGGCGCCTGCGCGAACATACCGATCGCCAACACCTGCCGGTCATCGTGATGTCGGGCCATGCCGAGATGGATGACGTCAGCGACATGCTGCGCCTGCAGGTGCTGGACCTGTTTCGCAAACCCATCTATCTGGTGCGGTTGATCGATACCCTCAACAGCCTGTTTCCGCTGATCAAACACAAACTGTAGGCGCGGGCTTGCTGCGGCCAGAGGCCTGCCTGTGGCGAGCGTGCTTGTCTGTGGCGAGCGGGCTTGCCCCGCGTTGCGCTGCGAAGCGGCGCCAAAACCTGCCAACGCGGTTTTGACTGGGAAAATGCGGCGTCTGGGTCAGGGCCGCTTCGCGACCCAACGCGGGGCAAGCCCGCTCGCCACAGATAAGCCCCTGGCCAAGGACAAGTCTATTGGCCACGAACACGCCCACTCGCCACGCAGGCGGGCTACCGCAAACACTCACAGTTGATAGCTGAAACTCAGCGTATAACGCGGCCGCCGGTTGAAGCTGTCCAGGGCGATGTCCGACATTGGCTTGGCGGCTTCAAGGGCGATGTTGTAGTACTTGTTGTCGCCGAAGCGCAGTCCCACAGCCGCCGACGACATGTCGTTACCTTTGACCGGCAGCTCGTTGAACCAGGTTTTGGCGCGGTCGAGCACCACGTAGGGTTGCAGGACCTTTAACCAATCGCCGGCACGGTTGAAGCTGTAGTTGACTTCATAGGCCACGCCCCAACCCTTGTCGCCCGAGGCTTGGTCGTCGGGATAGCCGCGGCCGAAATTCTGCCCGCCGAAGGTGGCGCGTTCACTGTCGGGCAAGGTGTCGTCGCTCCAGTAGAACGCCCCCGACAGCACGCCTTGCCAGTTATCGAAAAACTTGTCGCTTTGCACGCCGGACAGGCGCAGGCGGAAGAAGTCCAGGTCAGGCTTGGTGACCTCCAGGTCGCTGCGGGTAGTGGCCCCCAGACCATTGATGCCTTGGTACAGGCCGGCGCTGAGGATGCGTAATTGGCGAGTGTCGGCTTTGCGCCAGTCGGCCTCGAACGCCAGCGCGCGCAGATTGGTTTCGATGTCGAATCGGTTGGGGTAGCCCACCAGTTGATAGCGCGTGGTCTGGTCAACGGCATACAGGCGTGTACCCAGGGTCAAGGATTCGGTGGGTGAGGCAATCAGCGGATGGCTGAGGCCGATGGTGTAGCGATCGATCGCCTGATGCGGCTTGAGTTCGAAGCCACCGTCCAGCTGTATGTTGCTTTTGGGGTCGGCGCGGTAGCGCTCGGCGCCCAAGACCAGCTGGCTGCCCTCGGCATTGATGAACTGGCTGTAGCCCACTCGGTAGTAGTGTTCTTTATCGTCGCCCGGTGGGAACAGGCCGCTGACGTTGAGCTGTTCGCCCATGGACGTCTGGGAATTGCTGGTGGCGGTGAGCAGGGCTTGAGTGCCGCCACGGTTTTCGTCGACCAGGCTCATGCTGGTAGTAAACGGCTTGCGTGTGGCTTCGATTTTCATGTGCGTGGCGCCATCCGTGGTGCCCGGCGGTGGCACTTGCGCTTGCAGGGTTACGCCGGGGATACGGCCCATCAGGGTGGTATAGCGCTCGAACGTCTTGCGCGTGAGCGGCCGTTCAGCCAACAGTTTTTCTGCCAGTTTATCGACGTAGGCCGACACCGAGCCGATGTCGCCGCTTTGCTGATAATCCTTGATGTAACCCTCCACCAATACCACGCGCACCAGGCCGTTTTCGAAGGACTGTTGCGGCAGGAACGCGTAGGACAACAGGTAGCCGTCGTCCTGATAGCGACGGGTGATGCTGCGGGTGGCTTCGATCAGTTGCGCAAGGTTGGTCTCATGGCCAATCAGCGATGCGTAGGCCTTGGCCGTGTCCGTCAGCGGGTAGATCGTACCGCCCTCGATCTGCAGCTTGCGGATGGTGACTTTGGTGTCCATCTGCAACGGCTGGTTCTGGGTCGCAGGCGCTTGCGGCACCTGGGTTTGTGGTGTGACCGGTCGATAGGCATCGGCGGGAAGGTTGGGCACAGGCAGGGTGCGAATGGTGTCGTTGCTGTTAAGAAAGCTGGGAAGGGTCTCGGCCTGGACGTAGGCACTGAGGGTTAGCAATAACAACGGCGTCAACACGCGCATAGGACACTCCATGGTCAAACTGCCGCAGCGTTTCGGGCCCGCCGGTTTCTTGGACGCGGTGCGGGAGGGCGCGGCAGTCGTTAACGCCAGCCCATAAAAAAGACGAGAGACTGATAAGGGTCTCTCGTCTCAACCAAGCGTAGGCGCTGTAGGGGAGGCCGTCTAATCGGCCAGGTGCAATTCTATTTTTTGCCGGTCAGGCCGTTGAGCAAACCTCCCAGACCGCCGCTTGTGCCAGTGCTTGCACTGCCATTGGCCGAAGTGCTGGCGCCAGCGCCTACGGTCAGCCCACCGAGCAGACCACCACTGCCACTTGCGCCACTGGTGCCGCCGGTGACCAGGCCGCCCACTGCGCCTACGGTGTTGCCGACGGCCGTGACGGTGGTGCCTACAGCGTTAGTGATCGGGTTGGCATTGGCGGCGGTCAGGTTGGTGCCGATACCGCTGACTGCGCCGCCGACTTGAGTCACCAGGCCGTTGACGGGAGCGCCGACACCTGTGGTGGTGCCGATGTTTTGCGTCAAGGTGCTAACCCCGGTCGTCACAGGATTGAGCGCCGCGCCGACGTTAGTGGCCAAGCCGGCCACCGGTGCGGTGGCGGCGGTGTTGGCGACGCCGGTGCCGCCCAACACGGTGCCGAGCGAGGCGACCGTGTTGCCCACTGCGCCACCGGTTACACCCGCTGCACTCACTGTGCCGTTGGTGTTGCCAGCATTCAGACCATTACCCACGTTGGCCACCAGGCCACCGACAAACTCCGGCAAGCCAGGCGCCGCAGCGCCACTGGCTGGGGCGACATAACCACCCGACTTGTCGAGCACGCCACCGACGCCGGTCAGCGCACCGCCGACGATCGTGGTGACCGGGTTGCCGGTGCCGCCGGCGCTGGCAACCTGGCCGCCCAGGCCGGTGACCGTGGCGCCAACTTTATCCAGCACACCATTGACCGGGTTGCCCAGGCCCGTTGCCTTGCCGAGGTTGCCGGTGGTGTTTTCCACCAGGGACACCACCGGCACCAGTACTTTGCCGCCAACGGTGTTAGTCAGCGAACCCAATGGGCCCGTGGTACTGGACGTGCTGAGGGTGTCGCCGAGCATCGTGACCGCTTGACCGACGTTATTCACCAGCCCCCCCGCCGCAGTGCCCACACCACCGGTCAGGCCGCCGACAACAGGGATGCCACCCAGTGTGGTGCCCAGGGATTTGCCAGCGCCTGAAACACCGGTGCCCAGGTCGGCAACGCCGTTGGCCACACCGGCAACCGTTTTGCCCAGGGAGTTGCTGTCAGTGCCCAGTGAGCCCAGACCGGTCGTTACACCGCTGCCGATGCTGGTCACCGCAGTACCGGCGGAGGTCACCAGGCCGCCAGCGGTGACGCCGACGATAGGAACGCCGTTCAGGGTCGAGCCAATTTCACCGACTGCTGAACCGACATTGCCCACCGTGGTGCCCAAGGTGCCAGCAATCTGGCCTGTTACCAGTGGGGTTGTAATCGAGCCGGTGCCACCACCAGTGCCACCGCCGGTGCCGCCTCCAGTGCCGCCTCCGGTTCCGCCTCCAGTGCCGCCGCCAGTACCACCACCCGTGCCACCGCCGGTGCCACCGCCGGTTCCGCCATCAGTGCCACCGCCAGTTCCGCCGCCGGTGCCTCCACCAGTGCCACCGCCGGTGCCGCCACCAGTACCGCCGCCGGTGCCTCCACCAGTGCCACCATCAGTACCGCCGCCAGTGCCGCCACCGGAGCCACCGCCTGTACCGCCTCCGGTACCTGTGCCGGCGCCTGCGTCAGGCGACGACGCGGCCACGCTGCTGTGATGTCCACCGCCACCGCTGCTGCAGCCACCGAGGCTCATTGCCATGATCAGGGCCAGCGCGGTACTTGCTTTCCATAGCACTACTTGAGTTTGAGTTTTCATGATTGAGTTCCCTTGCACCTGTACAACCGTGGTTGTTTCAAACGCTCGTTACTTCTAGGGATAGCGATACGTTTGTCCGTGGGGTTATCACAGACCCGGGCACTCTTTCTCGCAACGCTCAACTTGGTATTAACGATTTATATACGGGTCGCCCGACAGTGCTTAGCGACTAATGCCAAAGGTATAGAGAAGGGAGGTATATCTTTTATAAATCAAGGGATTGAATAAAAAAGCGGACCTTTAAAGGTCCGCTATAACTTAAGGTGTATATATACAATTAATCAGCGTTATTCAGGCAATCGGTTGCCACTTTCCTATCATGTGTTCAATGTTACCCGCGCCGGTTAACAGCAACTCACCGCTGGAACCTGGCGCACTGGCCAGCAACGTTACTTCACTGGGCAGGCGGACCGGTTTCTTGAACTCGACCACGATTTCAATATTGGCCGCAGGCAAGTGTTCACCCAGCGCCGCGAGGGTGCGTGCCGTGTTCCATAGCCCATGCGCGATAGCCTGGGGAAAGCCGAATAACTTGGCGGTCAGGGCGCTCAAGTGGATCGGGTTGTAATCGCCTGACACCCGGGCATAGCGGCGGCCGATATCGGCGGGAGCTTTCCAGCGAGCCAGTTCGGTGACCTGCGTGGGGCTGGGCAACGCATCATTCACCGACTCGCCTTCGAGCTTCACGCCCCGGCAGAGCATCTGGCTTTCGGCTTCCCATAGCAGGCCAAGGGCGTCCTCGACGGTGGTGACCACTTCAAAGGTGGCACCCTTGGCGTGCGGCTTGAGGTTTTGCGCGTGCACGGCCATCGTCAGCTCGCTGACCGCGCCCAATGGGCGATGGACGCGAATACGGTTGCTCAGGTGAATCAACCCCAGCAAAGGGAACGGAAAGTTGTTTGCGGTGAGCAATTGCATCTGCAAACCGAACGCCAGAATGTGCGGGTAAGTGGCCGGCAGAATGGGGCTGTCGGCAAAGCCGCAGACCTTGCGATAGGCCGCCACGGCCTTGGGATTGACGCTTACCCGGCAGCGCAGCCCCTGTTCGGGCAAGGTGCTGCCGGTGATCTTGCGCTTGAGCGCTGCACGCCAGTACAGCGGCGGCAGAAACGGGGTCGTGCCTAATGTCTGCCAATCCATATTTATGCTCCCAGCAGGCTTTGCCCACACACCCGCAGCGCTTGGCCGCTGACCGCTCCGGAACCCGGTTGGCTGAGCCAGGCCACTGCCTCGGCCACGTCCTGCGGCAAGCCGCCCTGGCCCAGTGAACTCATGCGCCGCCCGGCTTCGCGCAGGGCGAAGGGAATGTGCGCGGTCATCTGGGTTTCGATGAAGCCAGGCGCCACGGCATTGATGCTGAGCCCGCGTTCGCTCAACAAGGGTGCCCACGCCTGGGCCAGGCCGATCAGCCCGGCCTTGCTCGCGGCGTAGTTGGTTTGCCCGCGGTTGCCGGCGATGCCGCTGATGGACGCCAGCAGCACCACGCGCCCGTTGTCGTGCAGGGTGCCGCTGTCGAGCAGGGCCTTGGTCAGCACCTGCGGTGCGTTGAGGTTGACCGCCAGCACCGCGTCCCAGTATTCCGGGGTCATATTGGCCAGGGTTTTGTCGCGGGTGATGCCGGCGTTGTGCACCACGATGTCGACGCCGTCCGGCAGGTGTTCGATCAATTGCGTTGCCGCGTCTTCGGCGCAAATATCCAGCACCACGGTGCGGGCGCCCAGGCGTGCAGCGAGGGCGTCGAGATCGGCCTTGGCCTGCGGCACATCAAGCACGATCACCTCGGCGCCGTCGCGCGCCAGGGTTTCGGCGATCGCGGCGCCAATCCCACGCGCCGCGCCGGTGACCAGCGCCTTGCGCCCGGCCAACGGGCGAGTCCAATCCTCGACCGGCGTGGCGCAGGCTTGCAGGCGGATCACCTGGCCAGAGATGTAGGCGCTTTTAGGCGACAGGAAAAACCGCAACGCGCCTTCCAACTGGTCCTCGGCACCTTCGCCCACATACAACAATTGCAACACGCCGCCGCTGCGCAGCTCCTTGGCCAGCGAACGGCTGAAACCCTCCAGGGCACGCTGTGCACTGGCGGCAAACGGATCGCTGAGGCTTTCCGGCGCTCGGCCAAGAATCACCAGGTGCGCGCTGTGGTCGAGATTTTTCAGCAGCGGCTGAAAGAATTCGCGCAGCTGCTTGAGCTGATCGGTGTGCTGCAGGTCGCTGGCGTCGAACACCACGGCCTTGAGCTTGGGGCCGTGTCCGGGAATCCAGGCTGGCGCGGACAGCGGTGCGGCACCGTAACTGTAAATAGCGTCCGTGAGTTTATTGGCAAACGGCAGCACCTTGGCCGCCAGTGCGCCGCCGCCCAGCAGCAGTGCGCCTTCCACCGGACGCAGGCGCCCGGCCTGCCAGCGTTCCAGGCGTACCGGTGACGGCAGGCCAATGGCGGCGACCAGGCGATGGCCGAGGCTTGAGTTGGCGAAGTCGATATAACGGTCAGACATGGAACGCTCTCCGAAGACTGGGGTTCAAAGGGTTGACCACCCCGGTGCGGCAGTCGTTCGATCAGCCTAGGCTAGGCTGGATGATTCCACCCACAACCTTCAGGGAGCTTTCCATGACTCAATTGCGCCGTGTAGCGATCATTGGCGGTAATCGCATCCCCTTCGCCCGGTCCAACGGCCCGTATGCCACGGCGAGTAACCAGGCGATGTTGACCGCAGCCCTGGAAGGCCTGATCGAACGCTACAACCTGCACGGCCTGCGCATTGGCGAAGTGGCCGCAGGTGCGGTGCTCAAGCATTCCCGCGACTTCAACCTCACGCGCGAATGCGTACTGGGTTCGCGCCTCTCGCCGCAAACCCCGGCCTACGATATTCAACAGGCCTGCGGCACCGGGCTTGAGGCGGCGTTGCTGGTAGCCAACAAGATCGCCCTGGGGCAGATAGAGTGCGGGATCGCTGGTGGCGTCGACACCACGTCCGACGCGCCGATCGGTGTCAATGAAGGCCTGCGCAAGATCCTGCTGCAGGCCAACCGCAGCAAATCCATGGCGGACAAATTAAAAGTCTTGTTACAACTTCGTCCCCATCACCTCAAGCCGGAACTGCCGCGCAACGGCGAACCGCGCACGGGGCTGTCCATGGGCCAACACTGCGAGTTGATGGCGCAGACCTGGCAGATTCCCCGCGTCGAACAGGACCAGTTGGCCCTTGAAAGCCATCAGAAAATGGCCGCGTCCTACGCCGAAGGCTGGCACAACGATTTGCTCACGCCCTTTCTCGGCCTGACCCGCGACAATAACCTGCGTCCGGACCTGACCCTGGAAAAACTCGCCAGCCTCAAACCGGCGTTCGAGCGCAGCGAGAAGGGCACGCTCACGGCCGGCAATTCCACGCCGCTGACCGATGGCGCCTCGCTGGTGCTGCTGGGCAGTGAAGCCTGGGCCAGGGAGCACGGCTTGCCGATCCTGGCGTACCTGCGCGATGGCGAAGCGGCGGCCGTGGATTTCGTCAACGGCGCCGAAGGCCTGCTGATGGCGCCGGTGTACGCCGTGCCCCGTTTGCTGGCGAGAAATGGCCTGACGCTGCAGGACTTTGATTATTACGAGATTCACGAAGCGTTCGCTGCCCAAGTGTTGTGCACGCTCAAAGCCTGGGAAGACCCGGAATATTGCAAAACCCGCCTGGGGCTGGACGCACCGCTGGGTGCCATCGACCGCAGCCGGCTCAACGTCAAGGGCAGTTCATTGGCTGCCGGGCATCCGTTTGCGGCCACCGGCGGGCGCATTGTCGCCAACCTGGCCAAGCTGCTGGACGCGGCGGGCAAGGGCCGTGGGCTGATTTCGATCTGTGCCGCGGGCGGGCAGGGCGTGACCGCGATTATCGAGCGCTGAATTGCGCAGAAAAATTGGCATATTGGATGCATTCTTAAGTGTCAAAGGTCGCTAGCCTCTCCCCGAGGCGAGCCGATTGCCGTATAACGAGTGCCATACGCGTGTTTGGTAATAAAGGACCCACAATAAAAGCTGATGAAGACTCCTAAACGCATTGAACCCCTGATCGAAGACGGTCTGGTCGACGAAGTGCTGCGCCCACTCATGAGTGGTAAAGAAGCAGCTGTTTATGTGGTGCGCTGCGGCAACGAATTGCGTTGCGCCAAGGTTTACAAGGAGGCGAACAAACGAAGTTTTCGTCAGGCGTCCGAATACCAGGAAGGCCGTAAGGTCCGTAACAGCCGCCAGGCCCGAGCCATGGCCAAAGGCTCCAAGTTCGGCAAGAAAGAAACCGAAGATGCCTGGCAGAACGCCGAAGTTGCGGCGCTGTTCCGCCTCGCCGGTGCGGGCGTTCGGGTGCCCAAACCGTACGACTTCCTTGAAGGCGTGCTGTTGATGGAACTGGTGGCCGACGAGTACGGCGATGCGGCGCCACGTCTGAATGACGTGACGCTGGAGCCGGACCAGGCGCGCGAATACCACGCCTTCCTGATTTCCCAGATCGTGCTGATGCTGTGTACCGGTCTGGTGCACGGTGACTTGTCCGAGTTCAACGTGCTGCTCACGCCGACCGGCCCGGTGATCATCGACCTGCCTCAGGCGGTGGATGCGGCGGGCAACAACCACGCGTTCAATATGCTGGAGCGGGATGTGGGCAACATGGCTTCCTACTTCGGGCGCTTTGCTCCGGAGTTGAAGAAGACCAAGTACGCCAAGGAAATGTGGGCGTTGTACGAAGCCGGCACCTTGCACCCGGCCAGCGCTTTAACCGGCGAGTTCGACGAACCGGAAGAACTGGCGGACGTGGGCGGTGTAATTCGCGAGATTGAAGCGGCGCGGTTGGATGAAGAGCGCAAGCAAGCGATTCGCGCGGCGGATGATGCGCCACCGACCAAGACCGCGGAAGAACCGCCGCCGCCTTGGATGCAGTGATCCAGCGACGGTCCACCGGCTTGGTGAAGATCTAATGTGGGAGCGGGCTTGCTCGCGAATGCGTAGTGTCAGTCATACATCATTTGACTGATCCACCGCATTCGCGAGCAAGCCCGCTCCCACATTTTGCTCTGCGTGTGCCTGATAAACATTGCTCAGGCGCAACAGCTGCCAGACGCCAACTCCTTGAGAATCGGGCAATCGGGCCGATGATCGCCCTGGCAGTGTTCCACCAGGTCCTGCAACGTATCGCGCAGTTGCCCCAGCTCCAGAATCTTCTGGTTCAGCGCCTCGATATGCTCGCGCGCCAAGGCTTTCACATCGGCGCTGGCGCGCTGTCGGTCTTGCCACAAGGTCAGCAGCTTGCCGACTTCCTCCAGCGAAAACCCCAGATCCCGCGAGCGTTTGATGAACGCCAGTGTGTGCAAGTCATCGCTGCCGTACACGCGGTAACCGCTGTCGGTGCGGTGGGCGGCTTTGAGCAGGCCGATGGATTCGTAGTAACGAATCATCTTTGCGCTCAGCCCGCTCTGACGGGCGGCTTGGCCGATGTTCATGGGCGTTGATCCTCCAAATCCTTGGGCTTCCAGGTTTTCAACAGTAACGCATTGCTCACCACACTGACGCTGGACAGGGCCATGGCCGCGCCCGCCAGCACCGGGTTGAGCAAGCCGAGTGCCGCCAGTGGGATGCCGATCAAGTTATACACAAAGGCCCAGAACAGGTTCTGGCGGATTTTTGCGTAGGTTTTGCGGCTGATCTCCAGCGCGGCGGGCACCAGGCGCGGGTCGCCGCGCATCAAGGTGATGCCCGCCGCGTGCATCGCCACGTCGGTGCCGCCGCCCATGGCGATGCCGATATCGGCAGCCGCCAGGGCCGGGGCGTCGTTGATGCCGTCGCCGACCATCGCCACTGCGCCGGTTTTTTTCAGCTGCGCGACAATGGCGGCTTTGTCGGCCGGGAGTACTTCGGCGTGTACATCGTCGATGCCCAGTGCCTCGGCCACCACACGGGCGCTGCCGCGGTTGTCGCCGGTGAGCAAGTGGCTGCTGATGTGCTGGGCCCTGAGGTGTTCCACGGCCTCCAGTGCGCCGGGCTTGAGCGTATCGCCAAAGGCGAACAGGCCCAGTACGCGCGGTTGCGCGCCTTGTTCGATCAACCAGGACAACGTGCGCCCTTGGGCTTCCCACGCGCTGGCGGACGCCGCGAGGTCACCCGCGCTCAAGCCGTTTTCTTCCAGCATCCGGCGATTGCCCAACGCCAGTTGTCGGCCACCCAAGGTGCCCGCAATACCGCGCCCGCTCAGCGCCTGGCTGGCCGTCACATCTGGCACGTTCAAGCCTTGTGCGTTGCAGGCATCCAGCACGGCTTTGGCCAGCGGGTGCTCGCTGCCGCGCTGCAGTGCGCCGGCGTGTTGCAGCAGCAGCGACTCATTGCCATCCACCGCCGCCAAATGCGCAATTTTCGGCGCGCCGGAGGTGAGGGTGCCGGTCTTGTCAAACACCACGGCGCTGACTGCATGGGCGCGTTCCAGGGCCTCTGCGTCTTTGATCAGGATGCCATAGCGCGCGGCGACGCCGGTGCCGGCCATGATCGCGGTCGGCGTGGCCAGGCCCAGCGCACACGGGCACGCAATCACCAGCACCGCCACGGCATTGATGATCGCGGTTTCCAGCGGCGCGCCGTAGAGCCACCAGCCCGCCAGGGTGATCAGCGCCAGTACCAGCACGGCGGGCACAAACACCTGGCTGACCTTATCCACCAGTTTCTGGATCGGAGCCTTCGCCGCCTGGGCGTCTTCCACCAGACGAATGATGCGTGCAAGCACGCTTTCGGCACCCAGCGCCTGGGCACGCACCAGCAACCGACCTTCACCGTTGATGGCGCCGCCAGTGACCTTATCGCCGGGCTGTTTCGGCACCGGCAGGCTCTCGCCGCTGATCAAGGCCTCGTCGGCATGGCTCTGGCCCTCCATCACTTCACCGTCCACCGGGAAGCGCTCGCCGGGTTTGACCAGCACCCGGTCGCCGAGCTTCAACGCGCTGATGGCGACGTCTTCTTCGCGGCCGTCCAGCACGCGAATCGCCCGCTCCGGGCGCAAGGCTTCGAGGGCGCGGATGGCGCTGGCGGTCTGGCGCTTGGCGCGGCTTTCCAGGTATTTACCGAGCAGCACCAGCGCGATCACCACGGCCGAGGCTTCGAAATACAGGTGCGGCATGTTGCCAGCGGGCGTGGTGAGCCATTCATAGATGCTCAAGCCATAGCCGGCGCTGGTGCCGATGGCCACCAGCAGGTCCATGTTGCCGGCGCCAGCACGCACGGCCTTCCATGCGGCGCTGTAGAAGCGCGCACCCAAGATGAATTGCACCGGCGTAGCCAGGGCGAACTGCACCCAGGCGGGCAGCATCCAGTGCAGGCCAAAGGGCTGCACCAGCATCGGCAGCACCAGCGGCAGGGCCAGCACGATCGCCAACAGCAGCGACCAACGCTCGCGATGCAGGCGTTGGGCTTGATTGGCGTCGGTGGCGGTTTCGCTTTGCGCCAGGGTGGCGGTGTAGCCGGCCTTGTCGACAGCGGCGATCAGTACGCCGGGGTCCATTTGGCCCAGCACTTCGACGTGGGCGCGTTCGTTGGCCAGGTTGACGCTGACACGTTGCACGCCCGGCACCTTGCCCAGCGCGCGCTCGACACGGCCGGCACAGCTGGCACAGGTCATGCCGCTGATGGGCAGGTCAAACGTGGTGGATCCATTCATGGGGCAGTCCTCCAGAAGACGATGCCCCCTAGGATCAACCTTGACCTGTGGGGAAGGTCAAGGGGCTATTTGCCTCAGGCGGTGGCTGGCCGGCGATGACGGCCGCCATTCAGGCGCGTACGCAAGGACCTGAGGCCGGCAAGGCAGGTGTTCAGTATTCGAGGGCGGCGGGTTTCAGGTACATGCCGTCCGGGCCTTGGGCAATACGCAGCTTGCGCACATCACCGGCCTTCAGCGTGATGTTCTGCGCGGGCGGTGCGAGCATGCCCGGCAAGCAGCCAGGGGCTTGGCCCGGCAGCAGTTTCAAGCGCAGCGACACGTTACCCGCCGGCAAGTTGAACGACGTGGCCTGTTCCTGAAACAGGCGCCCGGCCAACTGGTCCTGGATATACAGGCCGATCTCGCAGCTGGTCGGCACTTCCAGGCGCTCGCGGGAGATGATCAGCACCGCATAGTCTTCGTCGGCGAAGGCCATGGGCGCAGCGGCAGACAAACTCAACAGGCCGATAAGGGCCAAAAACGACCAGCGCATGGCGAATGCTCCGTGGTTCAAATCCAAGATGGATGAAGCTTGGCCGAGGCGGCGGCTGAATACCAGCCCGGCGGATGTTTTTGAAACTTGACCTTGCCATCGTGGCAAGGTCGAGACTGGCGTCAACCTCATCAAAGGAGTCATGTCATGCAAGTATTCAACGTGGAAGGAATGACCTGCGGCCATTGCGTTCGGGCGGTGACCCAGGCGGTGCAGAGCAAGGACCCTGCGGCGAGCGTCAACGTCAACCTGGCGGCGAAGGAAGTCGGTGTGGAAAGTCGCTTGTCCGCCGAGCAGGTTATCGAGCTGATCACCGAAGAAGGCTACAGCGCCAAGCTCGCGTAATTTTTCTGATAGTTAGCGAGCTAACGTAATGTTCATGGCACCCAAGCGCGGCTAGACTGTCGGGCTGCCGACTCACTTGGGTGTCTGATGAACCTCCGCATAATCCTGATTCTGGGCGCCTTGAGCGCCTTCGCGCCGTTGGCGATCGACTTCTACCTGCCGGGCTTTCCGGCGATGGCCACGGCGTTCGCCACCGACGAAAAACATATCCAGCTGACGTTGGCGGTGTATTTCGCGGGTCTGGCCATTGGCCAATTGATCTACGGCCCGCTGGCCGACCGCTTTGGCCGGCGCGTGCCGCTGCTCAGTGGCGTAACGCTGTTTACCATCGCCTCCTTTGCCTGCGCGTATGCGCCGTCCCTGGACTGGCTGATCGGCGCACGCTTCGTGCAAGCCCTCGGCGGGTGTGCGGGCATGGTGATTTCCCGTGCGGTGGTCAGCGACAAATGTGATGCCGTGGGCTCAGCCAAGGTTTATTCGCAACTGATGCTGGTCACCGGCCTGGCACCGATCCTCGCGCCGTTGGCGGGTGGCTTGATGGTCGGGTTGTGGGGCTGGCAGTCGATTTTCCTGGCGCTGTCGATATTCAGCGTGATGGCAGCCATCGCCGTGGCAGTCGGCTTGCCGGAAACCTTCCCGGCCCATCAGCCGCGCCAGCCGCTGTCCGGTTCGCTGCGCCGCTATGGCGCGCTGCTGTCGGACCGCGTGTACCTGGGCTACGCCCTGACCGGCGGCATCTCGATTGCCGGAATGTTTGCCTACATCGCCGGCTCACCCTTCGTGTTCATCAAACTCTACGGCGTGCCTGCCGAGCATTACGGTTGGCTGTTCGGCTCCAACGCGGCCGGCTTTATCCTGGTGGCGCAGCTCAATGCGCGGTTGCTGGCCAAGCGCGGCCCGGCGTTTTTGTTGTCGCGCACGGTGTGGGTGTATGTGGCAGCGGCGTTGTCGCTGTTGGGCATTGCCGCCTTGCGTACCGAAGCGTTGTGGCCGTTGCTGGTGCCGCTGTTTATCTGCATTGCCAGTCTTGGCTGCATTTTGCCCAACACCTCGGCCTGCGCCATGAGCGGGCAGGGCGCACGGGCCGGCAGCGCGTCGGCGTTGCTGGGCTGCATTCAGTTTGGTGTGGCGGCGGGCGCGGCGTCGCTGGTCGGCGTGCTGCACGACGGCACGGCGATGCCGATGGCGATGGTCATCACCTTGTGCGGTGTATTGGCCGTAACGATTGCAATGTCGACCCAGCGCCTGCAACGGGCGAGGGCCGTGCAAGCGCAGGTCTGAGGTGCGGATCAGCCAGCGGCGGAGCGTTGCTGGCTGAGGGGAATGCGGTGCGGCGCCTGGATGCGCGCTTGCAGGGTGTCGGCGAAGGCCCGGGCTTCGGCCTCACTGCGGAAGGTGAACGCGTCGCCGTCGAGGCTGACCTGCCATTTGTTGCCTGGCGATTTTGCTAACGCTCTTATCAGGATCTTCATTGCTGACTTCCTCACGTAAAAGAATCGTGGCAAAGGCGGCCAATATAAACCCGAATGCGCTCACAAATATGACAAAGGTCAACTCTCTGACTAGCGGCGTCGTCCATTACTCACAGGAATAAAGGACGACGCTGACAGACCGTTTTAAAAGCCTTCCAACACGATCTTGCCCTTGGCCTTACCGCTTTCCAGCAGCGTGTGCGCACGGCGCAGGTTCTGGGCATTGATCACACCGAAGTGCTCGCCCACCGTGGTTTTCAAGGTGCCGGCGTCGATCAGGTCAGCCACGCGGTTGAGCAGGTTGTGCTGTTCGATCATGTCTGGCGTCTCGAACATTGAGCGCGTGTACATGAACTCCCAATGCAGCGACAGGCTCTTGCGCTTGAGCTTGCTCACATCCAGCGACTTCGGATCGTCGATCAACGCCAACTTGCCTTGTGGCTCCAGCGCTTCTACCAACTGGTCGAGGTGATGATCGGTCTGGGTCAGGCTGGCGACGTGGGTCACCTGTGGGTGGCCGGCGTTTTTCAGCGCTTCGCTCAGCGGTTGGCTGTGATCGATCACCAGGTCGGCGCCGAGCGCCTTGGCCCATTCCTGAGTTTGCGGACGCGAGGCGGTGCCGATGACTTTCAGTGCGGTGAGCTGGCTGGCCAGTTGGGTCAGAATCGAACCCACACCCCCGGCGGCGCCGACGATCAGCAGGCTCTGGCCTTCATCTTCCTTGCCTTCACGCACTTGCAGGCGTTCGAACAACAACTCCCAGGCCGTGATGGCGGTCAGCGGCAGCGCGGCGGCGTCGGCAAACCCCAGGCTCTTGGGCATATGACCGACGATGCGCTCATCCACGGTATGCAGTTCGCTGTTGCCGCCCGGGCGTACCAGCGAGCCGGCGTAGAACACTTTGTCTCCGGCTTTGAACAGGGTCACTTCGCTGCCAACGGCCTTGACCACACCCGCCACGTCCCAGCCCAGCACCTTGGCGGCACCGTTTTCCGGGGCGACGTTCTGGCGCACCTTGGTGTCCACCGGGTTGACCGAGATGGCTTTGACTTCCACCAGCAGGTCGCGCGGGCCGGCGACCGGCTCCGGCAGCTCGATGTCTTGCAGGGAGTTTGGATCGGTGATTGGCAGTGCAGCGTAGTAGGCAATGGCTTTCATGGGGACTCCGGAAAAGGGCAGTGATCAGGCAAGAAATTTCAGGCGCTTGAGTTCGAAGTGTTCGATCACATCAGCGGCCTTGGCGCGGAAGTTCTGGATGTGTGCGCTCTGGTCGTGGTCGGCCAGTGCTGCGTCGTCGCTCCAGCGTTCGAGCATGTAGAAGGTCTCGGGATGTTGCAGGTCCTGGTGCAGGTCATATTGCTCGCAACCGGCTTCCAGGCGGGTCGGTTCCAGCAGGCCGCGCAGCAGGGTTTCCAGGGTTGCCTGTTGGCCGGGTTTGGCGATCAGCGTGGCGATGACGTTAAAGGCAGTGGACATATTCAACTCCTGGCACGTGGTGAAGGGGATGGGCAGATGATTGGCTATTTCCCGTGAAGATAAAACCCGCTAAAACAGCAGTCTGTTTCAATGGAATTTTGATAATTGGCGGTAATGCATGCTGCGGTTTGATGATTTGCAGTTGTTTGTACGCGCGGCAGACTTGGGCAGTCTGTCGGCTGCCGCGCGGGTCATGGATCTGTCGCCGGCCGTGGCCAGCGCGGCGCTCAAACGCATCGAACAGCAACTGGGCGCGCGGTTGCTGGCGCGCTCTACCCGCAGCCTGCGGCTGACCGCCGAAGGTGAAGGCTTTTTGGAATATGCCCGCGCAGCCTTGAGTTCGCTGGACGAAGGGCGGCGCTTGTTGGCCAGCGGCCAGGACCATGTCAGCGGCGTGCTGCAGCTGTCGGCGCCGTCGGATTTCGGGCGCAACCAACTGTTGCCATGGCTCGATGAGTTCCAGCGCGACTACCCGCAACTCACCGTGCGCCTGCTGTTGGGCGACCGGATCGCCGACCTGTTCCGCCAGCCGGTGGATATCGCCCTGCGTTACGGCGAGCCCGAAGATTCCAGCCTGATCGCGCTGCCCATCGCCTCGGACAACAGGCGTGTGCTGTGTGCCGCGCCCAGCTACCTCGCCCGCCACGGCGAGCCGCGGCATCTGGAGCAATTGGCGCAACACAATTGCCTGCTGTACATGCTCGGCAGCCGCGTACACGACCACTGGGGTTTTCACGACGGCAAGCGTGAAGTCAGCCTGACGGTGAGCGGCGACCGCTTCAGTGATGACGCCGATGTGGTGCGGCGCTGGGCGGTGGCGGGTGTCGGTATCGCCTACAAGTCGTGGCTGGATGTGAGCAGCGACGTGCTGGCCGGGCGTCTGCGCGTGATCCTGCCGGAGCTGCGCGGTGAGCGCACGCCGCTCAACCTGCTGTGCGCGCATCGTGCGCAATTGAGCAAGCCCATCAACCTGTTGCGGGAAATGCTCGTGGCCCGCTGTGCGACATTGACTGCGCAATGGCCGGAGCGATTGAGCACCGCGCAATAGCCTCCATCAAAGCAAGAAATTTCACTCAGATCCTGTCCCTATCCGCGCTGTCAGACGCCGCGGAACGGGCGGTTTGCGCCCCTATACTTTGGTTCCAACCGCAGCAGACAAATGGTTTAACAAGGAGTGAATACATGGAAGAAGCACCCTGCATCAGTCACATCGCCAGCTTGCTCTGCGAGCCCAAGCGCACCGCCATGCTCTGGGCCTTGATGGACGGGTCGGCGAAATCGTCAGAGGAGCTGGCGAGGCTTGCCGGGCTGTCGTCGGCTTCGGCGATCGCGCATTTGTCGCGCCTGACTGGAAGCGGTTTGCTGCGGGTTGAAGCCCAGCGTGGCAAGCGCGTGTTTCGTGTCGCCGCCGTCGACGTCAGCGTTGCCATCGACGCGTTGGCCAGTACCACCATGGCCAGCGCCGTGCGCAGTGCGCCGCAGGGTCTGCCGCCGACGCTGGTGGCGCCGGCGGCGTTGCGGCGAGCCCGGTTATGCCATGGCCACCTGGGCGGAGAACTGGGCGCGGGGCTTTACCAGCGCATGTTCCAGGCCGGTTGGATCGACCGTCATGAACAGCGTACCGAGGTCACCGTCAAGGGCGCGCAGTGCCTGGCAGGCCTGGGCATTTTTACCCACGCGTTGGCCTCGCCCCTGGCGTGTGATTGTTTTGACTGGAGTCAGCAGCAACCGCACTTGGGGGGCGCATTGGGGGCGGGGCTGTTGCAGCTGTTTTTGCAATCGGGCTGGGTCAGCGTGGTCAACGAGTCCCACGCCCTGCAGTTCTCCGACATCGGGCTTGGGGAAATCAACCGCCTGGCCGCGCCTCAGGAGGGCAATGGTCGCTCAGAGTTTCAGTCAGGTCGCATCCAGCAATAACCAGGCAAAACGATACCGCACACTCGCGTTGGGGATTTTTCATACAGGGGGTGCGGCATGGGCATGCAAGGCTATAGCGCAGCGGAACGGCTGGAACGGTTGCCCATCAGCGGCTACCACCGAATCATCTTTATCATCATCGCGCTGGCGTTTTTCTTCGACTCCATGGACCTGGCGATGATGACTTTCCTGTTGGGTTCGATCAAAACCGAGTTCGGCCTCAGTACGGCCCAGGCCGGGTTGCTGGCCAGTTCGAGTTTTTTCGGCATGGTGGTCGGTGCATCTTTATCCGGAATGTTGGCGGACCGGTTTGGACGCAAACCGGTATTCCAGTGGAGCATCGTGTTGTGGGGCGTCGCCAGCTACCTGTGCTCCACGGCGCAGACGGTGGAGACGCTGACGCTGTTTCGCATTTTGCTGGGGATCGGCATGGGCATGGAGTTCCCGATTGCGCAGTCGATGCTTTCTGAGCTGATTCCTGCCAAGGGGCGCGGGCGCTACATCGCCCTGATGGATGGCTTCTGGCCGTTGGGTTTTGTGGCGGCGGGCGTGCTGTCTTATTTCTTGCTGCCGGTGATTGGTTGGCGTGACATCTTTTTGGTGTTGGCGGTGCCGGCGGTGTTTGTGTTGGCGATCCGGTTTTTTATCCCGGAGTCGCCGCGCTGGCTCGAGCAGGCCGGTCGGCACGCGGCGGCGGATAAGGTGTTGCAGGGTATCGAGCAAAAAGTGCGCGATTCGCTGGGGCGCGCCGACTTGCCGGCGCCGATTGCCCTGCCACGGGTTGAGAGCGTACCGGGGACGTTTTTCTCGGCGTTTCAGCAGCTGTGGTCGCCGCAGTATCGGCAACGCACGATGATGATCTGGAACGTGTGGTTCTTTGCGTTGCTCGGCTTCTACGGGCTCACCTCCTGGTTGAGCGCGTTGTTGCAGCAGTCGGGGTTTGCGGTCACTCAGTCGGTGTACTACACGGTGATCATTTCCCTGGGCGGGATTCCCGGGTTTCTGATGGCCGCCTGGCTGGTGGAGCGCTGGGGGCGCAAGCCGGTCTGCGTCGTGACCTTGCTGGGCGGTGGCGTGATGGCGTTTGTGTATGGGCAAAGCGCAGTGTTTGGCGGCAACGTGGGGCTGCTGATTACGTCGGGTCTGTTGATGCAGTTCTTTCTGTTTGGCATGTGGGCGGTGCTGTACACCTACACGCCAGAGCTGTATCCCACTTCGGCGCGGGCAACCGGTTCCGGGTTTGCCTCGGCGATTGGTCGGGTCGGCTCGTTGCTCGGGCCGTTGGTAACGGGGCTGGTGTTTCCGATCACGGGGCAGGGCGGGGTGTTTGCCTTGGGCGCGCTGTGTTTTGCGGTGGCGGCGCTGGTGGTGTGGGTTTTTGGGATGGAGACGAAGGGCAAGACGCTGGAAGAATTGACCGAAATCTAAACGCCAGTGAGGTCAATGTGGGAGCGGGCTTGCCCGCGAAGACGGTGTTTCAGTCGACACAGGTAGTGACTGACACATCGCCTTCGCGGGCAAGCCCGCTCCCACTGTTAGTCTGTGTTCCTTCAGTGAGCGCGGATTATGGCTTCACGAGCCGCGCATCCAGGCTGTTCTGCGCCAGGCGTTTGGCCTGGTCCTGGGTCATGCCCAGCGAGGTATACAGCGCGTGGAAGTTCTCGGTGACATAACCGCCGAAGTACGCCGGGTCATCCGAGTTCACCGTGACTTTCACGCCACGCTCGAGCATGTCGAGGATGTTGTGCTGGGCCATGTCGTCGAACACGCACAGCTTGGTGTTGGACAGCGGGCACACGGTCAATGGGATTTGCTCGTCGATGATCCGCTGCATCAAACGTTCGTCTTCGATGGCGCGCACGCCATGGTCGATACGCTGGATTTTCAGCAGGTCGATGGCTTCCCAGATGTACTCGGGCGGGCCTTCTTCGCCGGCGTGGGCCACGGTGAGGAAGCCTTCGTGCCGGGCGCGGTCGAACACGCGCTGGAACTTGCTCGGCGGGTGGCCCATTTCCGAGCTGTCCAGGCCCACGGCCACAAATGCGTCGCGAAATGGCAGCGCCTGGTCGAGGGTTTTTTCAGCTTCGGCTTCACTCAGGTGGCGCAGGAAGCTGAGGATCAAACCGCTGGTGATGCCCAGTTGCTGCTCGCCATCTTTGAGCGCAGCGGCAATGCCGTTGAGCACGACTTCGAACGGTACGCCACGGTCGGTGTGGGTTTGCGGGTCGAAGAAGGGTTCGGTGTGGATCACGTTCTGTTCTTTGCAGCGCAGCAGGTAGGCCCAGGTCAGGTCGTAGAAGTCCTGGGAGGTGCGCAGCACATCGGCGCCCTGGTAATACAGGTCGAGAAACTCTTGCAGATTGTTGAAGGCGTAAGCCTTGCGCAGGGTTTCGACGTC
Source organism: Pseudomonas sp. TREG-RG-20F-10-E-6-01 (assembly GCF_022662455.1). NCBI lineage: Bacteria > Pseudomonadati > Pseudomonadota > Gammaproteobacteria > Pseudomonadales > Pseudomonadaceae > Pseudomonas > Pseudomonas sp. TREG-RG-20F-10-E-6-01. The sequence goes on from NZ_JAKNQP010000005.1 coordinate 443,442, forward strand.
GTTCCAAGGCAGTGCAATCTTGTTGCGTTCGGCCAGTGCGAACAGCAATTCAGGCTCCAGCGAGCCTTCCAGGTGCAGGTGCAATTCAGCCTTGGGCAGGGCGTTGAGCCAATCGTACATTTTCTAAATTCTCATCAGGTGCAATGGCGGCATTCTACAGGCCATGGCCGAAATAATCGGCAAAACCTGACCAGCAGGAGAGTATTGGTTTTTTTCACGCAAGGGCCACGTGAACTAAGGTGTAACGAAACGTTAGCGGCGTGGTGCAGTCTGTACCCCATCAATGACTGATTTGCTGCATGAAAAGGCCCGGAATGCTCACATCCCTCAAGCAAGAAAAATACATGTTACTGGCGCTGATTGCCGCCATCGTCGCCTACCCGTTGGAGCACTGGATGCTGCACAGCGGGCAGATGGTGGCGTTACTCAGTGGCGTGGCGCTGATCGTCTTCATCGTCGTGGCTTCGATGCGCGTTGCCCACCACGCTGAACAACTGGCAGAAAAGGTCGGTGACCCTTACGGCACCATGATCCTGACCCTCGCCGCGGTGTTGGTGGAGGTGGTGATCCTGGCGATCATGATGAGCAACGAACCCTCACCGACGCTGGTGCGCGACACGATTTATTCGGCTGTGATTTTCTAGACATACAGGCTTTTGGTGTCAAAGCCCATGAGGCTTTGACTGCCCTTGCCCTTGCCCTTGCCCTTGCCCTTGCTTAGCTGTTGCTTTTGATTCCAAAGCCCACAAGGCTTTGGTGCTCCTGCTCCTGCTCCTGCTCCTGCTCCTGCTCCTGCTCCTGCTCCTGCTCCTGCTCCTGCTCCTGCTCCTGCTGGGAAAGCTTAAGTATTTCTCTTGACTGGGAGTGCTTCTGGCTCGATCTTGCTGACTCACCCAATCTAAGCCATACCCCGGACGCCCGAAGGATTTGAAGTGATCAATGGCGGTCGACTCCGTAGATCACCTTCTGGGGCTAGCTTCAATCCTCGGTATCAGTTGGCCGGGCCAGCAAAGCTTTGGCGAACTTTTTCATCCGCGCCTTGAAGCCTGTTTTGTTCGAAAGGTCTGCATGAACGTTGGGTAACCTGTCTTTAAGCTTTGTTACATAGGAGGCGTAGGTATCCTTGTGATCCTGGGAAGTCGACCAATCCGCGAGCTGCTCCCACCGACGATCCAAGAAGTCTGAGACTCGGGATGTAGACTCTGGGTTGCGATGGATGAACAAAAGTATTTGAAGTAAGCGGTCTTCTTCAACTGCGTTTCGAGGGGTGATACTTGGAAGGAGAAAGTTGAGTTCAGACAAAATGAAAATGCAGGACTCAACAGGAGCTGCAGCATCATAAACGCAGGCCCGGAGCTCAGTTCCGATGACAAAAAGAGTATCCTTGTCGAAAAGCTCTAGCACGTTCTTGATGTTATCCAATACCGGAGCGGGCGGGGCTATAAAAGGTGATTTTTTTGTCAAGGTAGATATGTAAGTGGAAAATGCAGGGTGAGCATTTTTTTCACCTTTGAAATCCAGCTTGCCTTCCACCATGCGATCCAGTGCATTTGCTACCCTAGGGTTCGGGCTGTTAAAAATATCGAGCCAGCCGCTTGCATCAACATCGGAGCCAAAGTCTCTATCCAGGATTCGAGCTCTGAGCGGTAGCAGTTTGTCATCTGATCCGGTAAAGATTATGTCTAAGAAGTCTGGGTCTATCTTGTCTAGCGTCGGTAGATGTTCAGCGATTTGAGTGAATGAGAGAATCCATATTAGAAATTCGCTTTCCGCTAGGCCTGCTTCCTCTAAAGTTTCGCGCAGCTCCGTGTATTGTTGGAATAGGTGATGTACAAATATCGTGGCTACATGCCGCTCTTTAATTACGTGGGCAAGGAGCGGACTTACGATCGCTTTTGACTCAGGTTGGAGGGCCAGAGAGAAAAGATTACCACTAGTAAGCAAAGGCCCAACTAGAGAATTTAGAAACTCGGACTCTTGACTAAACACAGATTCGATTTCTGGTATTTCAGCAAGCTCTGTACCCATTTCTTGCCGCATATATGCGACTGCCATCGCGATTTTTATGCGGTTCGATTTTGTAGTGGGTAGATGGCTTTTGATAAGCGCGGGCACGGTACTTGCGTATTTTTCAAAAAATGCCAGACCTAGCCAAGATCTCTCTTCTGTAGGATTTGTGTTTATTGCAGTTGTGATTTCGGTCGCTAGCTCATCGCCCAGATGATACTCACGCTTCGCGTTGGACATCCTAATACTTCCGAAGTATTGGTATAGGCAGTGCACCCACTCCTCTTGCGGTAGCGGGGTCATGTCGAATGCAACCGTATCATTCGAGACAAGCTGTCTCACAGCATCTATGCGTCCTTTCTGACTAAGCGTGATGCGGTTCACGTCGACTACGAAGAGATCAGGATCCGGAACTAAGGTATGAAAGAGAATCTCTGAGCTATCCATCGCGATCTCTGGGAATGGCTCATCCAATGCGTGGAGATAGCTGTCATACATGTTCACCGTTTTTAGATAGGTGTCCGTGGCGTCTGGCTCATATGCTTGCCTGTTCATCTGCAAAAATGCTTCTCGCGCAGCTTTAAGCTCTCCTTCGAATATGGTTTTACTAAGCCCTAAGCTAATCAGCTCTTTTATCGCTTCAAAAAAACCGGTTTCTGGAACGTGACTCGTCAGTAATTGATTTTCTGTGAATTTCTTATTGATATGAGGGATTAATATAGCAATGTCGCAATTCTCCGAGGTTGCGGCCTCGTGAAGTGTTAGGAAAAGATTGTTAGGTGATACTTCTCCTTCGAGCTCTCTCAGGAACGAATCAGTGAATCCAAAATACCCTGCTAGTGAAGCTAGTTTTTTTCCGTCTTGGGATTCAATGGCAGTAGCCAAGGGTTGATCTATCAACTCTGCTATGGCGATATCTGGAGATGTTTGGAAGTGTATCTGAAGGACTTGAATGGGCCAGCCCTGATTCATGTCCTCGCCCAACAATGTTTGAAGAGTACGTTTTGTCCTTGCTAAGTCTGCGCTGTTCTTTTCACTCTGTATTTTCTGGTCGGGGTTCTTACTAGGAGCGGTATCTTCGGCTGAAGGGGCAGTGGGGTCTTTTAGCAGAGATTCAATAGAGTTATTATTGTATTTGCAAATTGCGATGTAAGCTG